>JAFRTG010000032.1 GCA_017427265.1 Oscillospiraceae bacterium
ACCGGAGAGCGCATAGAGAAGCGTCGATTTGCCGGAGCCGGACGCGCCCATGATGACTGTAAATTCCTTTTCACGGATTTCCAGATCGAGATTTTTGATGATATGCTGCTGAACGCCGCCGTTGGAAAAGCTCTTGCAGAGCTTTTCGGTATGCAGAACAGAACGCATTGCGATCACTCCTTCGTGTTTGGTATGATTTTATTATACACGAAAACGGCTGCGGAGTCTTTACCGGATTCCTATATATTTCTTATCAAAGTCTTAACTGGGGGGACAGGGCTTTTAGTTTGTCGACAGAATGAAATGCCCGGCACTGCCGGGCATTTCGCTTTCCATATTTTTCCGATATTTGAAATGAATTTCCGAAAATCGGAAAAGAGAACGATTCGAAAACCCTTTAGTGCGATACAAAAATATCGTAAAAACGCGCTTTTCACGGATGCGACTTTGCGGCGTGTGCGATTTCGTGTGCAGTGAAAAATCTTAGAACGGATTATTCCTTCAAAAGTCGGAAAATGACTGATCATGTGTTCCTATGCAAATATCAGAAAGATCTGCTTCTCGCGCACTTTACGATTTCATAAAAACACCTATTTTACGGCATATTCAAATGCCGAATCTGATTTCGATGTCTTCGCTGTGATGTGAGATGTAAACGACCTCTATCATCTCAGCGGCAACATCATGTTTTTCCTGCACCGTCAGGGTATCCCACATGGCAAGCGGTTCCGTCAGCGGTTTCGTGTTGATCGCTTTGCGCTTACGAGACTTGGTCTGCAACTTGCGTTCAAGCTCCGATTTCCTGGAGTGCAGCTCTTTGATCCTCTGCTGAATGTAGGCGAACACCACATCATCCGCTTCTGCCATTCTGTCCATTAAGGAACGAATCTCGGTATCCAGTTTCAGAATATCACTCTTGATGCTCTCGGTTTCCATATCGGGAGCATCTTTCTGCTTGTGAGATATTTCAAGACTTTTCATTCGTTCACACATAGCAGAGTAAATGATCTCCTCAACATCATCAAGCTTAACACTATAATTCCTGCTTACGCACCCACTGACCGTCTGCATACCGCTGTCAAAGAGGTATTTGTATACCTTCTCCGGCTTCTTCTGCTGAACATTTATCACAACAGCCAGTCCACATTCCTTGCATTTCAACAAACCAACGAGCCATGAATTATTAGCCTTCCTATTTGTATGGAATGACCTGCTGTGCTGCTTTTTGTCCTGAACAGTGAGCCATACTGAGCTGTCAACCAAACCTTCGTGATAGCCGATCTTTGCGAATTTCCCACCATCAGCGTTATTGTGCAGAAATACTCCGTGAACGCCATCATAAGCATCTACATCGTCAATGATCTCATAGCCCTGCGCTTGGAAGTATGCGTAGACCGCCTTATCAGCACGAACATAAAGCGGATTTTTCAAGATTGATGACAGTGAGCTGACATTCAACTTGCCGCTGTGACTGTCATTTTTGCCACCGTATTCATCTGTGCGGAGATAATGTACGCTTTCTTCATGCTCACTAAAATACCTGAGAATATCACGGAGCGAAGTTGACGGTTCAGCATACATCTGATATGCAAGACGAAGTGCATCAGCCTGTTCTGAGGGGACAAGCACCGAGCCTTTCTTACCGTTCACGGTCATACGCTGAGTGGTATAACCGAAGCTCATTGTGCCGCCCTGATAGAAACCTGTTTCACGCCCTCTGGTATCATACGCATCTGCCACTCTGCCTGCAATTGTCTCACGCTCAGACTCCGCAAAGTTCAGGAGATTGTTTCGCATCATACGCCCTTCCTTAGTCTCCGTATTGAAAGGCTCGGAGAGCGAGTAAACCGTCACGCCGAGCTTGTCCAGTTCCTCAGAAACATTCAGATAGTCACGCAGATTTCTGCTGAAACGGTCATACTTCTTTACAACGATTCGACTGATAAGACCTTCACGGGCATCACTCATCATCTGCTGAAATGCAGGACGGTGTTCGGTATCTTTTCCCGAAAATCCGTTATCGCAATACAGGCGGTAAACACAGTCCTCGCCTACATATCTGATGCAATCCTCCTTCTGCGATTCGATGGACAGCGAATTATTGTCCCTGTCCGCTACGGAACGGCGGACATAGATCGCAGTCACTCCGCCGTTGTTTGTTACTTTCTTTTTCATGTTTATCGACCTCCGATTTATGCAATCGACAGCCGATCTTGCTATACTATGATCATAGCGCAAATCGGCTGTCATTGCAATAGGTTTTTGCAAATTATTCCGATTTATGCTGAGTGAGAATGTCATAAATGTGGTTGATCTTTTCCTGTCTTACCACATCTGAAACATTATCAGGGTAGGAGATGTAAATCTTCGTACCCTTTGCAGTTGTAATAACCTTATCTGCCTTTTCTCTCTCTGCGACAGTTGAGTTATTGCTCGTTCTACACTATCCTTTCCGACAGCTCGATCCACTTTCACACTTCCTGCTGTCATAATCCTAAAAAATCGTTCCCGTATTATTACGGGGAAATGCCTTTTGACCGTTCAGGCATTTTTGAATCAGTCGGTCAGCGCTTCACCATAGAACTTGATCTCGTCATCGTCCTCTGTAGTGCCCTCGGAAGTATCACTATCCGAGCTGTCCTTATTCTTGCTGTCACCGTCCTTGCCGCTATCGTCAGTAGGGATACCGACCATTTCAAGCAACTCGGAATCCGACAGACCGCTTGCACGGAGTTTCTGCAAAAGGGAATGCTCCGCATTGATGATGTCATCAAGCTCACGGGGCTTGCAGTTGAACTGCTCCGCCATCGCAAGACGGTTCGCTTCTTTCAGCTTCTCCTCAAGCTCCTGCTTCTTGGCAGTATCAGTGGCGATGCGTTTCGTCAGTTCCTCGATCCGAGCAACGAGCTTATCACGCTTCTCTGCATAGATACCCATTCATAATCACCTCGCTCTCTCTTTATTATTTTTATTTCTGTTCCATGAGCCGAAGCTCTGATTTCTCCTTTTCATACTCCAATTATAGCGCGCAATACCATTAAAAATCTATTCGCATACCAGACAAACTTTTCTCAACAATGCCAGAAATCGGAGCAATCGAATTTTCAGAAATGTGCAGTTATGAGGGGGTTACGATACCCTGAGAGCATAGAAACCCGCAACTGTCATTTTGACGAATACCCGATTTTCGATTCATTGACTTTTTGAGATTTATCCAGTATATTTATCATAGGGACGGCGACGGAGCGATCCGACACAGAGAAAAACAGTCGCTGGCGCTCCGATTCCTCACACGGAAGTGAGGAAAACAGCAGAGCCGACAGGCTCATATGCAAAATAGCCCCGCAGGGGCTAACACAAATCGCAAGCTCGGCAAATCGTGGGCGCACATTCGTGACACCCCCAATTCGCACCGCTTGCAAGAGGGACACCCCTTGAACCCCGTCCACAGAAATATAAAAAGAAAGGTTGACACCAATATGAACGAAACAGAAAACAAGAACCGCCGTGATCTCTACTTGAAAATCCGAGTGAACCGTGAGGAGCTTGAAGCCATTGACCGCAAATTTCGTAACAGCGGAATGAAGTCACGGAGCGAATTTGTCAGGGCAATGATCTTTGAGGGCTACATCGTGCAGTTCAGCGAGGACAAGATGAACGAGCTTCTCAAACTTGCAAGGAGCATTTCAAACAATGTGAACCAAATCGCCGTCCGAGCAAACAGCGGCGGTAGGGTGTACGCTGATGAACCTACCCGAACACCTTACGAACCATAAAAAAATGCGATAAACAGACGATTTTGCTATGTAAGAGCTGTTCTCAAGCCGAAGAACAGCTCTTTATCTTTTCTGCCGATTGACCTTTGCTCAGAACTATGCTATAATTATTACAACAAACACATTCATTCGGGAGGTGTGCCATGAAAAAGATACTGACTGCCGAGGACGACAGGGAGATAAACCACCTTATATGTGAATACCTGTCCTCGCAGAACTATGAAACGCTGTCGGCACTGAACGGACTTGATGCCGTCCGTATCGTCCGGGAACAGAGTGACTTGTCGCTCCTGATACTTGACCTGATGCTGCCGTTTCAGAGCGGTGATATGGTTTTGCAGAAGATACGGGAATTTTCCGATATTCCAGTGATCGTGGTGTCGGCAAAAAGTGAGACACGCTCAAAGATAGACCTGATAAGAATGGGTGCTGATGATTACATCACAAAGCCATTTGACCTTGACGAGCTGCTTGTGCGTGTGGAAGCAGTTCTGCGGAGATACGAGGGAAATCCCCATAAGCAAGATGAAGCAAAAACACTGATCTATAAAAATCTATCACTTGACATCACGGCAGGAAATGCAGCCGTCTGCGGCAAAACACTCATTCTGACAAGTAAGGAATTTGCGATTCTGGAGCTGATGCTCAAAACTCCCACAAAACTGTGGTCGAAGGCGAACCTCTTCGAGAGCGTGTGGGGAGAGAATTATATCACCGATGATAACACCGTAAAAGTCCACATGAGCAATATCCGTTCCAAGCTCAAAAAGCTCGATCCCGACAATGAGTATATCGAAACGGTCTGGGGTATGGGCTATCGTCTTGTAACTTAACCTTTTCTTTACTATTCGCTTAACCTTTTCTTTACCTTTGGTTGTTAGAATGGATGTAGTAAAACGAAAGGGGGCGGCGCTATGGGAAATAGCGTGATAACCATGCGGGGACTTTGCAAGTCCTACAAAAAGCAGGAAGTCCTGCACGATTTCAGTCTGAACTTGGAACGCGGGCATATCTGCGGGCTGATCGGGCCGAACGGCGCAGGCAAGACCACGATCATGAAGATACTGGCGGGATTTTTCTTTCCGTCAAGGGGCGAGCTGGAACTGTACGGCAGTCCCGATCACCTTGACGATTCCCGTGCCAGAATGAGCTTTATGATCGAACAGCCGATCATTGCAGGCTCAATGACAGCCCGTCAGAATCTTGAATATATCCGCTATCTTCGGGGGTATCCCGATGAAAAGCGCATTGATGAGATACTGGATCTTGTCGGGCTTGCAAACACAGGAAAAAAGCGCGCTAATAAATTCTCTCTTGGCATGAAACAACGCCTCGGTATCGGTATGGCACTTCTACCAAAGCCCGAGATCATGGTGCTGGACGAGCCTGTGAACGGGCTTGATCCGGAGGGTATTGTGGAAGTCCGTCAACTCATCAAGCGTATGCAGGAGGAATGGGGCGTGACGGTTCTGATTTCCAGCCACCTACTGTCGGAGCTTTCCGAGCTTTGCACCGATTTCTCGATTATCAGTCACGGCGAACTGATTGAAAATCTCAGCCGTGAGGAACTGCTTATCAGGTGCAGAAATCACATTGCCCTGCGGACGGACGACATCAACAAGACGGCGGCGATACTTGAAGATAAGCTGCAAATTGCCGATTACAAGGTCATTCACGGCGAGGAAATCCATATTTTTGAGCGACTCGGCGAGATTCTGCACATCTCAAAAACGCTGACCGATTCGGGGCTTGTCATCACAAAGCTGAATGAGGAAGGTCAGAACTTAGAGGACTATTATCTCGAAAAGGCAGGTGGCAGAAATGAATAATATCATCAAGTCACAAATGTTTATCATGAAGCAGAAGATCGTTTCGCTGACCGTCATATTCATAGCCGCTGTTGTGGTAATAGCATCAGGATTTTTGCTTGACCCGAATCCGGGAGAAGCCTTTTCACAGCCGGGATCTATGGCGATGTTCATTGTCATGTGTATTCCCGGCATGGTAATATCCTATTCTTATTCTGAAAGAATACAAATGTATGAAGTTATGGCAGGTTTCCGACCGCACCAGATCATTCTCGGAAAAACTCTTGTGATACTGCCACCGCTTTTCGCTTTTCTTGCAGCATCAGCGATCATAAGCCTTATCAATGACAACAGTCCGCAGACAGTGGAACGGCTTTTGCTCTATTGTATCCTATGCGTCAGGGCAACGCTTTGTATCGTCTTTCTCAGTCCACTGCTAAAGATAGGTACATTCGCTCCGTTATTTAGCGTGATGCTGCTTATGGTGAATGGCTCTGACATGGGAGCACTGGCACGTTCTCCGCTGTCTCTGCTCTGCTTCGGGCAGTGTGCGCTGCTTGTTCGTGACATCACCGAAGGCTTTGTGATAAGGGTCATTGTCTCGGCAGTTGTTTCCTGTGCAATATACTATCTCATTGGCTATTTCACGCTGAAAAAGAAAATTAACCTTGAACCGCATCAGCTCACATAAAGAAAGGAGGCACACGCGATGGAAATTCTGCTCGGAACGGTCTGCGTGTGCCTCCTTGTGATTCTGTGTGTACTGCTGTGGAAATATATCTCGCTGAAACGCAATATCCGTCACTTCTCGCAGGAGCTTGAAAAGCTGAAAGACAGCGATTACAGACAGACTATAAAGGTCACGGATTTTGATAAGGATTTAGTTGAACTCGCCGTCAAGGTCAATGAGCATACCGATATTCAGCGGCAGCTCGGCGTGGAATATGAGAATAGCAGAAAACAGCTTGGTACTGTCATTTCCGGTATCTCCCACGACTTCCGAACACCGCTGACGGCATCACTCGGCTATCTGCAAATGATCGAGAAAAGCGGTGAGCTGTCCGATAAGAATGCAGAGTATCTTGCAATCGCCATGCAGAAGAATCAATATCTCAAAGCGCTTTCCGATGAATTTTTCGAGCTGACGAAGATCGAAAACGGCAAAGAAGAATTAGACCTTGATGCAGTCAATCTCAGCTATCTCCTGACCGAAACGGTACTTGAACAGCATTCATGGATAGCGGATAAAAATATCGCAACGGATTTTGAAATTTCCGACGGTATCATGATTCAGGCTGATGTGCATTGTCTGACAAGGATACTGAATAATCTCATGTCCAATGCACAGAAATACACCTCTGACAGCTTCGGCGTTAAGCTGAAACAGGACGGTGATTGTGTGGTATTATGTGTATCCAATAGCATTGCGGACAGCACATCACTCGATGTTGACAGAGTGTTCGAGCCGTTCTACCGTATGGATGCACGGACGGCAGGCGGCAGCGGACTGGGGTTGTATGTCGTGAAGCTGTTATGTGACAGGCTCGGCTGGTCTGTCGGAGCAGAACTGAATGATACTGTCTTTGCTGTAACAATATTGATTTGAACACCCGGCTCGGAGAACACTCTCTGAGCCTTTTTTCTTCCTCATGCACGATGTGGAGATGCTGATCGATTGAATCTCAGAAATAAGGCCCACCGCCGGTGAAGTTGCTATCACTGGCGGTGGGCCGTGTTTTTCTCATATGTATGAATGGTGCAAAATAAGTTGAGCGGATTTTCACAGTTCTTGGGAACAAATCAGACCTGTACGCTTCTCCGTCCGGTGGTCATTTCACCGTATCCTTCTCCAGCCCCTTCCAACCGAACCGTATAACTGATATCAGGATAGACAGAATCGTGATTGATTCACTCACCAGTCCGCCCCATGAATTTACGATAATATCGTAGATCAGCCAGCAGGGCGATGCGCAGGTGAGGTTTACAAGACGGATATTCCGGGGGCTGTTCGTCCAGTACACAAAGGTGCTGAATACCGATGCAATAAACGCAAGCAGGCTGACCGGTCCGTTCCATGTAACGAACAGGATGATTGTAAACAGGACTGCAATGATGACAGGGCAGCCTTTCCACCGTACCCATTTCCAGTCATTGTATTTCATCATCAGTGCATTGCGCAGGATATTGACTGCAAGGCTCAGACAGCCGCTGAATGCATCCAGTAAGAAGAATTGCAGGCAGAACAGTGCCGAACCTATAAGCTGGAGCAGAAACAGCCAGCGATTCGATTTGATCTGATAGGACAGGATAAACGCAGCAACTGCGATAAAGCCTATGCCCTGAATGATAATTGGTGACATTGAAATACTTCCGATATCCTATTATTCGTAATCGACGGGCTTCTTCCCGATCAGCTCGACTAAATTTTTCTCCTGACTGTCCGGATACAGATCCTTTACATGGTCAAATATCCGCTGCCATGATTCCGTCGGCTCTTCACTGTAGGCACTCGTCAGAAGATCATACCCCCAGATTGCTTCCGGTGGACGATGCCTATTCAATGGTAATTTCCGGCAAATAACTCCAGCCGTTATCACCGTGATAAATCATCTGTCTGGTCATGCCGCCGTCAATGCAGATGTTCTCACCTGTTATGAATTCTGCCTTGTCGGAGCAAAGAAACAGCACCATGTTGGCGATATCAAGCGGATTGCCGACTCTTCCGGCCGGTTGCTGCTTTGCATCTGCTCCGTCATAGATCCTGTAGCTTGCGTCGATCCATCCCGGTGAGATAGAGTTCACGCGCACTTTGCCCGCTAAGCTGACTGCAAGAGCATGTGTGAGCGCAGCGATGCCGCCCTTTGCGGCTGTGTAACTCTCGGTCTGGGGTTGGCTCATCCGATCACGGGATGATGAGATATTGATAATGCTGCCGCCGTGATTGAAATACGGTGCCAACAGCTTTGACAGGTAAAACGGAGCAGTCACACCGACTGACAGGGCGTACTGAAACTCCTCGTAACTGCATTCGTCAATGCCCTTCATCAGCGGCAGAGCATTGTTTATGAGGTAATCAATATGCTCGTGCTTGGCAATCACGCTGTCCGCAAAGGCTTCCAGTACTGCTTTCTCTGCTATATCTCCGACAAAATGGTCGCCTCGGACTTTGTCTATGACGCAGACAGATGCGCCGTTTTGGCGGAATTCCTCTGCAATACATTTGCCGATACCGTGTGCACCGCCGGTGATGACGGCAACTTTGTTCTCAAACTCTTTCATATGTCAAGGATTCCTTTCGCGCTCATGTGGCTGATATGCAAAACGATCAGATCAGCCTGTATTTCTTTACATACTTGCTGACATCAACACCGCTTTCCATATATCTCAGCAGTATCTCCGCACAAGCACGGCTGTCACTGTCAGCCTGATGATGGTTGAGGGCGATGCCGTAGTAGCTGCACATCACATTGAGGTTATGCTTCACATCAGGCAGAATACGCCTGCCAATCTGAACCGTACAAAGGTATTCCGCAGTCGGTTTCCATGAGATACCGTAATCCTGCAGACACGCGCGGAGTACACTCATATCGAATACGGCGTTATGGGCAACAAGGATACCTTTGCTCATGACAGGCTCAATTTTCTTCCAAAGCTCCGCAAAGTTCGGAGCACCCTTGACCTTATCCGCATCGATTCCGGTGAGCTGTGTGTTGAAGTAGTCAAAGTGGGCTTCAGGATCAACAAGCGAAAAGAAGTTGGTTGCGATCTTATTGTCTTTGATCGCAGATATGCCTATCGCACTCATACGGTCATTTGCCCGATTGGGCGTTTCAACGTCGAACACGATGTAGACCGCCATATCGTATCACTTCCAAGCAATGCAGAATATAGGTTTATTATATCATATGAAAACTGAAAGGTCAATTGGCAGAAAAGAAAAAGAGTCCTGACTGTGATATAATCCCCCTCATCAAGTAGCATTACTTCACGCCTTAATATGCATTCATGAAAAGAATGTGAGAAACCTCTCACATTCTATTGACAAGCGATGGATTTTGTGATATATTAAATATGAGAATTCCCTCACTTTATTTTGGAAAGGTGGTCGTATTATGAACAAAATCGAGGCGAAAGCGGTTATTGGAACGAATTCATGGGGCAGCAAGGCGTATGGAAAAGCTGTCCGCGGCAGCTATGTAGAGGACGACATCATTAAAGAGGCAATGCGTGAAGCTGAAAAATGCGGGCTTATGATTTACGATCACGCCCGTGATTACGGCTTCGGTAGGGCACAGAAGATGTTCGGAAAATTCATGGAGGAGACCGGCAGCCAGGGAATTATCATCTCAGCAAAATATACACCCTTTACCCATTACAAGAAAAACTGCGTCCGTAAATCGCTTGAAAAGGACCTTGCGGATTTCAAACGCAGCTATATTGATATATATTGGCTGCATCTTCCTACGGATATTGAAGAACATCTTGCTGAGATCATCGGGCTTTATCACGAAGGAAAGATCAGGAATATCGGCGTATCCAACTTTACCCTTGACGAATGCAAACACGCAAAGCGTATACTCGACAAATCAGGAATATCGCTTTACGGCGTTCAGAACCATTACAGTCTGATTTCCCGCGAATGGGAAAAGAACGGTTTACTTGACTGGTGCAAAGAAAACGGCGTATCCTTCTGGGCGTGGGCAGTGCTTGAAGAAGGAATGCTCACCGATCCGCGCATCAAGACGAAGTTTTCACTTTTGAAATTCTTTATGAACCGCCAGAAAAGAAAAATGCACGAGCTGTATCGTATGATGATAGCAGTTGCGAAACGTCACAATTTTACCGTTCCGCAGGTGGCGGAGGCTTATTGTGCAAACAAGGGCGTTGTACCGGTCTGCGGCTGTCGTAAGCCTAAACAGGTCAGAGAGCTGGCCGAAGCAGTCGGGATAAAACTCACAGCAGGTGAAATACGCCATCTGGAAGAAGCGGCAGATCATTCCGGCGCAAAGGTACTCGGATACGATCTTTTCAGATTTGCGGTGCTGAAGAAAAGGAGATAATCATGGAGAAAACCACAAGGCCCGTGCAGGCAAGATCACAGAAAACAAGGGAAAACCTGCTGAAAGCCGCCCTTTCCATGTATGAGAAGAAAGGCTACCATAAAACAACTGTCGATGATATAGCGGCAGAAGCAGGCGTATCTACGGGTATTGCTTACAGATATTTCAGAAACAAGAAAGATATGTTTCTGTCAGTCATATCATACGGCGCTGAAAACATCGAAAGGATAGCAGAGATCGACAATGCTGATATTCCGGTTGAGATCACGGATATCAGGCAGTATCTGGAAGCTGTCTTAAAAAGCTTTGAGGCGTTTCATATCCGATACCGCGATGTTCACGAAGAACTTGAGGGCTTGCAGCATACAGATGAAGACGTCCGAAAGCTGTACAGCGAAATCACCGATGAAAAGATGAAAGATGTGACATCACGGCTTTCGGCATTTCTGAATAATGATACCAATATCCGGGAAAAAACATATGCATCAATCGGCATCATGGAACAGCATTGCCACATGATGATGAACAATGCGCTTTATGGCCTTGATGCCGGTGTGATGCGTGAACTGACAGTGAATGCGGTAATGAGTATTCTGAAAGGAGCAGAATGCAGTGATACGTGATTATTATCAGACGGATAAAGACGGCTTTTACGGTGCATACTTCGGGAATCCGAAGCAATGCAGCAAGGGCGTGATACTGATGCTCGGTGACAGAATCGACGATCTGATGGTTAAAACGGGTGTCAGATGGCTGCACAGGAACGGCTGTAATGTGATGACCATGGCATCGGATACAAGGGATTATGCGTACCATGATTATCCGATCGAAAGCTTTGAAAAGGCAATCGCAGTACTGAAAGCAAAGGGAAATATAAAGTTTGGCATCATAGGCGCGTCAACAACGGCGATGATGGCGCTTGCGGCCGCATCGTACATTCCTGATCTTACCCTGACAATTGCACTTTCTCCCTCTGATTTCATCATGGAGGGGTTCTACCGTGACGGGCTGGACGGTGCGAAAGAACGCCCCGGAAACCACGAGTCCACGCTTTCATACAAAGGGAAAAGACTGCCGTATCTCCCCTTTGCTTACCGCCACCCCGAATACTGGCAGAAGCTCAGTGAAGAAGCAAAGCGCAGAGGAGATATTGCGGCGGCAAGGGATATGTTTGATCTGTCGGAACAGAAATGCCCATTGGCAGAAGATATGATGATTAAAGTGGAGCGGATCAAAGGAAAACTGGTACTGGTCGGAGCACAGGACGATTCCCTGTGGGACACCTGCCGCTATATCGACAGAATGATCGAACGGCTCAAAGTCACACCGCATGCATGCCGTGTTGCAAAGATGACCTATCAATACGGATCGCATTTTGTATTTCCGCAGTCAATGCTGGAGATCGTGCTTCCGGTCGGTTCGTCGTTCCTGCTGCGGTTTGCATTCAGGACACTGAAAGATCATCCAAAAGAATGCAAACAGACACGGATTGATATAGACAGGCGGATCCGCAGAATTATTCAGCATTGGTAAATTACCCCCTGATCCAGTAAAGAATCAGGAGGCTGGTTTTACTTTTGTTCATTTAGGGATCTGTATATGCAAGTGAAGGAAGAGAGTATTAGCGGTTTCTGAATAATAATTCAGAGAAAATGTTTTCAGAAACAGAAGGCTAATTTATTCTCCGGATATGCAGGTCCTGTTATCAGAAAACGGAGGAAAATGAATGCTCTTTCTGTTATCACATCTATGGATACCGTATGTGCTTTCGCTGGCACTGATATTCATTGCGCTCTTCTTCAATCTTGGCAGCCTTGATATACTGCTTTACGCAGCAGCCCTGAATCTGGCTCCTGTGCTTGGCTTGTGGTGCATTCGCAGCGGTTATATGATCCCAGCGGTCATCATTGCGGTTCTGTGCCTTGCTGCTCTGCTTTTGGCACTCTGGGGAGTCAGGGAAGCAATCATTACATACGATAAAAAGATGAAGGCAGGCGCAGCAGTGATCGGTATGATCGCAGTGATCAGCACGCTGTTCTGCGGCTTTTCATCCGGCGGACAGATCATGCAGACCGTTCTTGCAGTCAGCTGCCTACTGGGGATGCTGAGCGTGGTCTATATCTTCTGGTGGTTCAGCGAATTCGGCAAAGGAATCTCATACAATCAGGAGAAACAGAACTCGCTGCTGTGATTGGAAAAGGAATACACGATTATCAGAATCCCCAATATGCAGAGGATTTCGAGTACCCCGAAGAATGGATCACCGAATCAGAAGAAATAGATGCCTGGATTAAGGAACACGATGATTGGCTGTGTCATTGGCTTTATGATTATCTGCTCAGGAACGAAAACAGGATAATTGCACTTTAATTGCACGTAAAACGGATAGACTCACTAAGCACTTGCTGAAAAGCAGGTGCTTTTTATCTCCTGTTCTGTTTCAGTCTATCATATCATTCTGGAATCTGGAAAGATGCTCAAACGGCAGAATCTGACGCCCGCGGAACAGACCGCAGCCGTCATTGATGAGATGATTGTTGAACGCTTTGAACATATTGACATGAATATCCGCAAGCGAAAGCGTCTGCAATTTTGTTAAGCGTTCCAGTGCTTCGTCGTAATAGATGCATTCACCGGGCGGGAACGGATCAAACGGAAAGAATTGTTCGTGAAATACGCCGTTTGTCAATCCCTGCGATGCTGAAAAGGTCTTGCTTGACAATTCTGCGGTTTTGATGTATAATAATCTCAACAAGCAAGGGCGCTTCGATGATTCGGGGCGTCTTTTTGTCTTTTTGCGGAATGAGGATGATTATGAAAGACGGTTTTATCAAAATTGCCTGTGCGACGCCTGATCTCAAAGTCGCGGACTGCCCCTACAATGCGGACAGAATCATAGAACTGATTACGGAAGCATACAAGAAGGGCGTCAAAATGATTTGCTTTCCGGAGCTGTCTTTGACCGGCTACTCCTGCGGCGATCTGTTTTTGCAGGATGCGCTGCTCAGTGCGGCAAAACAAGAGCTTGTCCGAATTATCCGGGAAACGGAAACACTGGATATTGTAGCAATCATCGGTATGCCGCTTGCTGTTTGCGGAAAGCTGTATAACTGCGGCGTGGTTGTAAACAAAGGAAAAGTGGTCGGCGCCGCTGCGAAAAAGAACATCCCGAATTACAGCGAGTTTTACGAGGTCCGGCATTTTACCGCAGCCGCTGACGTTCTCTGTGCCGATGTGCCGCTGGATGAAGAATACGCCGTACATCTTGAGGATACTGTCTTTGTCTGCAAAGAGCTGCCGGATCTGACCTTCGGCATTGAAATCTGCGAGGATATGTGGGTATGCTCGCCGCCAGCCGAAAAACTCGCTGCATCCGGCGCTGTTGTGATCTTCAATCTGTCCGCGAGCGATGAGGTAATCGGCAAAGGCCAATCAGCTCGGCGGCATCGTGATCGGCACGGGTGATCTGTCGGAACTGGCACTCGGCTGGGCGACCTACAACGGCGACCACATGTCGATGTACGCGGTGAACGCATCCATTCCGAAAACGCTGGTGCGCTGGCTGGTGAATTATGAAGCAGAAATATCGGAAGGCGAACTGAAAAACGTGCTGTCGGATATTCTGGATACGCCGGTCAGTCCGGAGCTGCTCCCGCCGGAACAAAACGGTGCGATTTCGCAGAAAACAGAGGATATTGTCGGACCGTATGAACTGCACGACTTCTTCATGTACTATATGCTGCGTTACGGGTTTGCGCCGTCCAAGATTTTCCGCATTGCGTGCATTTTTTTTGCGGATGCGTACCCGAAAGAAGTCATCCTGAAATGGCTGAAAACATTCTATCGCCGCTTCTTTGCACAGCAGTTCAAGCGGTCGTGTCTGCCGGAAGGTCCGAAGGTCGGAACGGTGACGCTCTCGCCGCGCGGCGACTGGCGTATGCCGAGCGATGCTTCGGCAAATGTCTGGCTGAGGGAAATCGAAAGCATGGAATAATATCACAGGGAAGCTCCTTCCGGTTTCTGATAAAGCAGCACGTACCTTGAAACCGGCATCGCAAAAGCGCGAACCTGCGACAATTTCTCAGCACACAATCCGAAAATATTTTCAATAATCGGAAATCATAAAGGAAGCAGCAGAATGTTTATTTGTATATAAAATCGGAAAAGAACACGGCGATGCGTTCAAAATCAGATGGGCGCATCGCTGTTTTTTGCTTGTATCTACAAATCACTGAACGAAACTATTGACATTGCAGTTAGCATATGCCACAATGATAAACGGATTATTGATAATTGGCTTTTCGCAGGAGCAGTTTTTGTTCAACACAACGCTGTATGAGAATATCCTGATCGGCAAGCCCGATGCGAGCCGTGAAGAAGTATTGTCATCCGCAGAAAAAGCACAGTGCGGCGAGTTTCTGGAACGTCTGCCGAAAGGCATCGACACAATGGCAGGCGACGGCGGCAAGATGCTGTCGGGCGGTGAACGTCAGCGCATATCCCTTGCAAGGGCAATCCTGAAAAATGCGCCTGTCATCGTGCTTGACGAAGCAACCGCCTTTATTGATCCCGAAAACGAGGAAAAAATGAACGCCGCGATTGCTGAAATAATCAAGGGCAAAACAGTGCTTGTCATGAGCTATCTGTTCTCGCAGGCGATCATGGTGCTGTTCATGTTCTTTTTCGATTGGAGATTGGGACTTATCTCCCTGATAGTTACGGCAGGAATGCTCGTCCTCGGATTTGCCATGAAAAAGAGTACCCTGCACCATTCGGACGAGCGTCAGGAGGCTTCGGAAACGCTTACAGAGTCGGTGCTTGACTTCACAGAAGGCATCGGCATCATCAAAACATACAATCTCATGGGCGACAAATCCAAAGAGCTGACCGACAGCTTTGAGCTGAACTGCAAGGTCAACCTCGACTTTGAATTCGACCATGCACCGTGGCAGACAGGCGTCAATCTGATCTATACGTTCGGAACGGTTCTCGTTCTTGCAGTATCTTCGTATTTTTATGTCACGGGAGCTATGCCGCTGAATTTCTATATCGGAATGCTGCTGTTCCTGTTTGATCTGTTTGTTCCGATGAAGTCCTTCTACGGGCAGATTGCAAGGCTGACAGTTATGAACGCCTGCATGGACAGAATCGAATCTCTCTTTGCGGAAAAGGAACTTTCTGGCAACGGAGCAGAAATGCTGAAAGACAGCAACGCTCCCGAAATAGAATACCGCAATGTCGCATTTGCCTACGGCGAAAAGGACGTGCTGAAGGATGTATCATTCAAATCAGGCAAAGGTACAATGACCGCTCTTGTTGGACCGTCGGGCGGCGGCAAATCCACCATTGCAAGTCTGCTGGCACGTTTCTGGGACGTCAAAAGCGGCGAGATTCTTCTGCGCGGTACGGATATACGAAAGATACCGCTTACAACACTTATGGATAATATCAGTATGGTGTTCCAGAGGGTGTATCTGTTTCAGGATACGGTGTACAACAATATCGCACTCGGCAGACCGGATGCGAGCCGGGAAGAAGTTATGGAAGCGGCGAAAAAGGCTCGCTGCTATGACTTTATTATGGAGCTGCCGGACGGCTTTGATACGGTCATTGGAGAGGGCGGTGCAAGCCTTTCGGGCGGGCAGGCACAGCGGCTTTCGATTGCAAGGTGCATTCTGAAGGATTCGCCCATTGTCATTCTCGATGAAGCCACCGCAAGCGTTGATGCCGACAATGAAAGTTATATTCAGCAGGCGATTTCAGAGCTTTGCAAAGGTAAAACATTACTGGTAATCGCTCACAGGCTCAATACGATCGCCCATGCCGATAACATCATGGTCATCAAGGACGGAGAGATAGCCGAATCGGGCACTCATCAGAGCCTTATGGATTTGGGCGGTATCTATTATAACATGGTCACAAAACGTGCAGTCAGCACGGGCTGGAAGAATTAAATTTGAAGGAGTATTTTTATGGAAAAGAAAATCGAGGTCAAAAACCTTATTACAGTGGGTATTTTTACCGCACTGTATTTTGCGATCACATTCGCAGTCGCTTGTATCGGATTTATCCCGATTGGCTGTTTTTTTGCGTGAACCTGCAGACAGAATGCTGATACTTGAAAACGGCTGCGCTGCGGGAAACTGTCCGCTTGGCAAATGAAGTATTCAGGGCAGCCGCAGCTTCAGCGGTTATTTCTCGAAAAGGCTATCAAAACGGAAAGCAGGCTGCGTAACTGAATTACGCAGCCTGCGGCTATAAATACTTCTTTTGGAGTCTCTTTTTCGGGCGGCTGATTCTCTTGCTGCATTTATCATTTGCTGTTACGCTTCCGGATGATTCATCACCCGGAAATCGTTCGATCTACAATAGAATCTCTCCTGTTATGATAACGCCGAAAACACCTTGCCTATCTTATCATAGATCCGAATATCCGCACGGTCATCCAGCGGCGTCAAGCCGAGATTGATAATCACAAGCGGTTTTTCTCTGCATTCGTGAACCAGACTGACCGCCGGATTGACTGTGAGCGAGGTTCCCCCGACAATCAGCAGATCCGCCTTTTTGATATGATCTGTCGCTTTCTCAATCAGGCGTTTATCCAGCTTTTCGCCGTAGAGTACGGTATCGGGCTTAATGATACCGTGACAAATCTTACAGCGCGGTACGCCCTCAGTCTCCATTACAGCGGAGATATCATAGGGTTTATGACAGATCATGCAGTGGCACTTCATTGTATTGCCGTGCAGTTCAATGACCTTTTTGCTGCCTGCCGCCTGATGCAGCCCGTCAATATTCTGCGTGATGACTGCACGCAGCTTCCCTTGTTTTTCCCATTCTGCGAGCTTCAGATGTGCCGCATTCGGTTTTGCCTGATAGCCCAGAACCCGTTTTCGCTGAAACCGGAAGAATTCCTCAGGGTTGTATTTCAGCAGCCGGATACTGAAATAGGATTCCGGCGGCAGACCGTATTTCTTCCGGTAAAGCCCCTGTTCCCCGCGAAAATCAGGAAGTCCGCTCTCTGTTGATACCCCTGCCCCGCCGAAAAACACCATGTTTTCAGCCTTTTCGATTGCTTGGCGCAGTGCTTCGATCTTTTCCTCATTTGTTTTCATGATTTTTCTCCTTCTAATCTGAGGCAGGCGCGAATACTCAGTCCGCCGTAGGTCAGCAGAAACTGTCCGATTTCCTCGATCGTGTTCAGACCGAGCTCATACCCTTTTACCAGATCTTTTCTGCTGAGCCGGACTGTTCTCCCGTCACAAAGCCGAAAAACAGCCTTTTTTGTGATCTGCGATAGAATTCGACACACTTTTCCTGCCAGTCAAAATGATTCAGGTTTTCACAGTGAAATGCTTTTTCTGCATGATAGAGCATCATGATTTCCATGGCTGCCACATATTTCGCACCTGCATCGCAGGAACAGAACTGTTCTCTGCTGCGGATATGTGCTTTTCCGTTTTTCAGTTTCCGCTGCATCATCTGAATATCAGCCTGCATCCGGTGAAACGCCTGTATCCGGTGCGCCATACGCGGGAGCATTCTTCTGTCCTCATACGATCCGTTTTGCCTGATCCGTGCGATCGCATCTGTGATATCAGACGCAGAAGAATAACGCTCCGTCACCGTTGCATTGCAGCCCCCGAAGATCTGCGCATACCGTCTGCGCGGCAGATACATTTCCATGAACCGGCTGCGGTCTGATACCGTAAATGTATAAAACCCGCCGCAGTAATCCATCTGATAATACTCACCGGATTCAGGATCATCGTAATTATATGTTTCCATGAAGATATGCGGCTTGTTATCAATGATGCGCGCTGAAAGCCGTTTGCCGTAGTTCCTGCTGTCAAGCAGATGGCTGTAGATTCTGTTCCGCACGGATTCCTCGGCTGCATCCATCTCTGAAAACAGTTCATGATATTTGCATTTTTGCTCCGGTGCAAAAAATTGCGGTTCGGCATGAGCGGACGCAAAGAGATAATATGATTTGGCGCGTGATTTCTGCCGGGAATCAAAGTGCGGAAATCCGGCATTGTAATATGTCCGTCCAGAATCCTCTGCACGGAGGACAGACAGTCTTTTATTTTGGCCCTCATCATTCAGCTCGATCTCAGCCTGCTCAAACCGGATGGTGTCCGGTTCATACAGCAGAGCAAGATTATGCTCCGGCCGCGCAAACCGCAGCGGATCAAAAATCATCCGGCAATCTTTTCTGCTGAGAATCTCATACATTTCACATCTCTCCTTACAGGCGGAATTACGGTAAGATCTCGTTGATTTTCAGACTTCCGTGCACTTGCTGAAATGCAGCAGCCTCATCAACAGTGTGCATTCCCAACTCGAACGCATCGCGGATATTCTCTGCGGAAAGCATAAGCTGTGTACCGTCAGAAAATGTATATGCAATGTCATCCAATTCCGGTAATCCAAAATATGCGGCGATCAGGCTGTCTGCCGCATCACCCAGCAGTTCGCGGCTGCAAATATGTGCTTTTCCGGTTCTCAGCCTGCCGGTCAAATGATCTATTTGCTGTTTCATCGCCTTGTATGCTTTCAAACGCACTTCTGTTATCACATTTTCGCCGTATGTCTCAAATATGCCGATGTCCCGGGCTTCATAGGCAGAGTCCTCGATTTCTTCTTCGCAGGAATACTGATCTGACACAGGATCATTGAGCTTTCCGGCTTTCGATCCCCATGCATCATCCCATGTCCTGCGGAGATGCAGGATCCGGAAGGCAGGCGGGCTGCCGTATGCCTGCTCGTACTGTTCTTCACTCAGATACATCTGCATAAAACAACTCTGATTCAGGATATAAAGCGTATAGTCACCGCCGCAGAAATCCATGAGAAAATACTCAGAAAGCTCAGGGATATCACAGTTATATGTTTCACAGAAGATGTGCAGCTCGCTGTCAATGACCTTGGCCGAAATGCGGCTGCCGTAATTCCGTGTATCATTGACCGTATCGCAGAGACGCTTCTTCTCTTTCTGTTCTGCTTTTTCGATTTCGAGGAAGCAATCGCGGAATTCACCGGTCTCATCAATCCGATCGTATTCATGCAGTTCCGATTCGCATTCTTCTGTCGGATAGGTGTATACAATGTATCGTTTGCGTTTCGGGCTGATCCTTCTCCGGATACCGGTCTGATAGATATTATCCGGCTCATTCTTGCGTGATTCCTCATATCGGATGCAGATCTCAAACCGCCTGTCCTGTCCGAGATACTCCATGCAGGTTCTCATATTATAGAAGCAATCCACATCATAGCGTAAATCAAGAAAACAATCCGGCTCTCTGCATCGACCGACTCCTTCAATCGTACATTGAAAATGCCGCCTGACCAGTTTATACGGACAGCTTTTGATTTTCGGCTGTGATTGATTTCTGTGATTGCTGATATCCAGCGGCGTAAAGCACGCCGCAGTAAGAGCTTCATTGATCTCGTCAACGGATACAGGTGAATCAGACTGTTCAACAAGTTTATCCCAGATGATCTCATCTCTCAGGTGATACTGATCCAGCTCCGGGAAACCGTACAGCCTCAGCGCTTCGTTTGTCTCTGACGCATCACACCCAAGCACGGCGCAGATTGCAATGATGCAGTCCCGTTTTTTTGTCTGCTTTTCCTTGTGCTTATTGACAATCTTGCGGAAAGACTCATAGTCAAAGCCAAGCATCAGTCCGATTTCTTCCTTTGTGATTTTTCTCCCGTATGCTTCGCCAAGCACTTTTTGCTTCTCGCGGAATAATTCAGCAAAGGAAGAAAATGGTTTCTCATCACCGGATGTTGTTTCCGGATAGATATCTTCCTGGCTGAATGTTGCACCGTTTTTACTGCTGTAACTGTTCACGGCCATCCCCCTTGCATTCAGTTTGTTTGCTTTGCTGACTCCATCATACCACGATCGGCTGCAAAAATCAACCCAAACCGGGACGAATCAGTCCCAGCAATTCAGCTTGCATGATGCAGTTCCGGATGATATCGGGTATATCTTTTCGCATTGCATCTTGTTTTCCCTTGAAATCGCAGATAATTGGCTCTTTGATGCGAAATCATGTATACCGTAATCAAAACCGGAATTGCCGTTTCTGTGCTGAAAATGAAAACTGTATCACAGTAGAGGCGGAATTCAATATGCTCTGTTTCCCGAACTGAGATATATTTCCGCTGCCATGCTGAATCTGCACGATCAGCGGTCATTCCGCGCTCCCATGCAAGAAGTGCATAACGCTCAAGTTTGTCTGCTGTCCGGATTCCAAGGCGTTCCTTGGCTCTGCTTCTGGAATGATCTGTTAACTGAATAGATGTTGCCTTCATTTTTATACCCCCTTTGTTTCACAGCAATCTGTGCTGTCAGCTACATCTTATCACAAGATGGCATCGCCATCAAACAAAAATGGGACTAATCAATCCCGCTTTGATCCATTCCAGTAAGCTGAAAAAATGTCGCAACGGTCTTAGGAGCAATGTACACGAGATCGCACGGAATCTGCGGCCATTCTGCTGTACTTGGATTGAAAGAGTTTTCCAAGCAGTTCTTTTTTGTATGTCAAAAGCCTGTACCCCGCTGCGGAGTACAGGCTTTTTCTTGGCTCGCTTACCGGCATCTGCTATAGGGTACCTCAAATGAAGCTCTGATTATTTGCACTATGGCTACACCGATCGGATTTGCAAGGAAATACAGGGTATTTCGGATGAGATGCCATTGCAGGTTGAAATCACCGGAATAATATGCTATACTATAAAATAGCAGCTTTGCTGCCGATGTGTCACAATCTGAACGATGGGAGAACACAGATGAATAAAAAAATAAAAGGCACGATCATATTTATGTGTGTGCTGTTTTTCGGCGGAGTCTGTCATGTCATGGACAGTATCGTAGCCGAGGATTACAATTTTATTATCAGCACATGGCTGTTCTGCATTGATCTGATGATCTATTCCGGTCTGATCCTGCACTTTGTGCAGTCCGTCCGGCGGCGACTGCTGCCTTCTCCCGCAAGAACCTATATGATCGCTTCCGGAATGCTGATGGAATTTTTTCTTTTGCTCCGGACATCGAGTCACCGCCTTGTGCATTGGTCAACGCCGATCAAGCGTCATTGCTGGTATCTTTATTATGTACCGATTCTTCTTGTGCCGACGCTCTTTCTGATGAGCAGCTTTTATTTCGGGAATCGTCCCGAACAGCACAGCCGGCTCAAGCGCTATCCGCTGATTCCCGGATTTGCGCTTGCGATCGGTGTTCTGACAAACGATCTGCATCATCTTGCGTTCATACCGAATCCGGATACGGTCAGATTTATCGGACAAAACGGAACATATGCGCACGGCGTCCTGTATTACGCCGCATATACATGGGCAGGCAGCATGTGCGCAGCCGGTATCCTGCATCTGATTGCCGTTTCCTATAAAATGAGGGACTGGAAAAAAGCAATCTCCCCTTTTCTCTGTCTGCTGCTGATTCCGCTGCTGACTTCCGTCAATAAAATTCTGGTTGCTGCGCACCTGCCTGAGCCGTTTCAGATGACGGAAATCATGATCTTCTGCATGATCGGTGTGCAGGAATGCTGTATTCGGAACAGGCTGCTGCCGCATAATATCAACTATGATTCATACTTTTCGCAGCTGGAACTGCCGGTCATCATTACAGATTGTGACATAACGCCTGTCTATCATACTGCGGTACCCGTTCATGCGGACAAAGAGCAGATGCGTCAGGCGGTCGGCGGGCATGTTTATCCGGAGCCGGACACACGGCTTTCCGGAATGGAGCTGCAGGCCGGACTGGCTTTCTTTGCATCCGATGAAAGCAATCAGCACCGGCTGAATGATGAACTGGAAAATGCCAATGATATTCTTTCAATGGAAAATGAGCTGCTTGCGCACGAGCAGGAACTGCTTGCGGAAAAAGCCTCGATCGAGGAGCGAAACCGTCTGTACGATGAAGCAGCGGCTGCCGTCTATCCGGCTCAGAAACGGATTGCAGCACTTTTGAAGCAAATGAAGCCCGGTACAGTTTCATTTCGTCAGGATATGGCACGGGTGTTGTTCATAACGGCCTATGTGAAGCGCAAGGCGAACTTTGTCATGCTGAATGCAGATCACGGCAGCATCATCCCGGAGGAGATGGCCGTTGCACTCAAAGAATCCCTCCGTTTTCTGAACTATTGCGGAATCGAAACAGATCTGCGTATTACAGTGGCAAAGGATTATTCTTTCGGGACGGCAGCAGCGGTCTATGATTGCTTTGAAGCTGCGGCAGAAGCGCTCTGCGGAAATATCCGGGAATTGTGGATGCGTCTGACGGAACGGGAATTGCTGCTGCTGACAGATGCAGCGCAGGTACCGGAACTGCCCGAACTGCCGCTGCCGGTGTCCTGCAGCTGTGATGACGGTCAGACTGTCATTCGTGTGCAGATCGGCGGTGATGAACAATGAAGCCGATGCTTGAT
This sequence comes from Oscillospiraceae bacterium, assembly GCA_017427265.1. Classification (GTDB taxonomy): domain Bacteria; phylum Bacillota; class Clostridia; order Oscillospirales; family Ruminococcaceae; genus Firm-04. Next base: position 23,109 of record JAFRTG010000032.1, read on the forward strand.
GTTTTCCCGTCTGTACCGGGCTTGCTGATCTATGAAACGGCACTGATCCTTGTACTGCTGCAGTTCGCCGTTCTGCTGCATTCCCTGCATGAGAAGCGCAGCAAAAAGAGCCTTTTCAGTGCCGTTCTGTTTTTTATTGTCAGCTTTCTTGTCATCGGGCTGATGCTGATTGCTGCACAGGCATATAAAAATCTGGATCCCGGCGAGGTGCTCGTGCCGGGCAGTCTGCCTGACCGCATTTTTTCGGTTCCATGGGGTGTGTTTGCAGCGTGGGATTTGTTTGCGGCGCTGCTGCTGTTTTTACAGATACGGCATCTTTTCATATACAGCAAAACGCATCTGACGCCGAGTGCTGTAAAAGAAACGCTGGACTGGCTGCCTGTCGGTGTTTGTATCAGTGATATGCAGGGCACTGTGCTGCTCTCCAATCTCAGGATCAATGCGCTTTCGCAAAGCCTGACAAATAAGCATCTGTTTGATTCAGCAGCGTTTTGGAAGCAGGTCACTGCACAGGGTACGGCACAGGATCACGGCTGTCTGCTGCGGATGGAGAACGGCAAGGCCTGGTTGTTTACGAAAAAGCCGATGCTGGTGCATGAGAACGGGCAGGAGATGCAGTATGAACAGATCTTTGCTGTTGATATGACAGAGGTCTGCAATATTACAGATGAGCTTTCTGCAAAGAACAAGCATCTGAAAGAGGTGCAGTATCATATAAAAGCGGTTGCTGCCTACGAGCACAGTCTGATTACGGCAAGAGAAGTGATCAAGGCGCGTACGGCAGTCCATAATCAGATGAACAGTGTGCTGCTCTGCGGCAAGCATTATCTGGATCATCCGGAACGAATCGGGGAAGAAGAACTGCTGCACCTGTTTGAATATGACAACTTCTTTCAGCTTGTCGAGGCACAGCAGCGGGAGTACCGGACAGACAAACTGGATGATGCGATGCGCACCGCCAAACGGATCGGCGTCACGGTGCAGATTGAGGGAACGCTGCCGGAGCAGCAGGCTGTCCGCGATGTTCTTGCGCAGGCAGTTGAGCAGTGTGCAGCCAATACCGTGCGCCACGCAGACGGCGACCTTTTGACGGTCACGCTGCGTGAAACAGATTCACAGTATATTGCGGAGTTCCGCAATAACGGCAAGCCGCCGGAAGGACCGATCAGTGAGACCGGCGGGCTGTGGTATCTCCGGAAAGCTGCCGAAGAAGTCGGCGGCACGGTGACAGTCCGGAGTGAACCGGTGTTCCTGCTGAAGTTTTTCATCCCGAAAACATGAATCATAAAGCGGCATCCTGATGCAGATTGTGTCAGGATTGCCGCTGTTCTTTTCCATTTTAGGAAAAAATGGCCAGTTGGGGGAGTGACAATTCAATTTGTCTTATGATATAATAAACATGTATTTGAGGTTCTTTGTGCTCTCATGAAAGGAGTTGAGCTTATCATCATGCGGCAGGTGATGCAGAATTGAGTAAGATTTCCAAAGTGATTTTAGTAGACGATGAACTGATCTCCCGCGGGTTTATGGAGATGCTCATCAAGCCGCTGCTGGACTATGAGCTTGCAGCAGCGCTTCCCTATGCAAAGGATGTGATGCTCTGGTGTGAGGAGCATCAGCCCCCTGACCTCATTATCATGGATGTGATGATGGAAAAGGGCATCGACGGACTGACGGCTGCGGCGCAGTTAAAACAGAAATATCCGCAGACAAAGGTCATTCTTGCAACATCCATGGTCGATACGGCATTTCTGGACAAGGCAAGGGATACCGGGATCGAGAGCTTCTGGTTCAAAACCTCCTCCAAACTGTCACTGACAGATATCATGGAGAAAACCATGGCAGGCGAATCAGTTTATCCTGAGGATGCGCCCTCTGTCATGCTGGGCGATCTGCCGGCCAATGAACTGACACCGCAGCAGCGGAATCTGCTGCGGCTGATGATCGACGGGCTTTCCAACCGGGAAATCGGTGAGAAAATGTATATCAGTCAGAGCACGGTCAAAACGCATCTGGATGAACTGATGCGGAAAACAGGCATCCACTCACGGATTTCTCTGGTTGCGAAGGCTTCACGGCTTGGGGTAGTCGTAAGCGACAAGGAACGAATGGAGGGATCCGAAAAGTAAACAGGCTTGCACAGGAAAAAAACTTGAAGGTGAGGTAAAGAAATGAAACGAACACGAAAACGCGCGCTTTCCCTGACGCTGTCCGTCATGATGACAGCGTCGCTGCTGCCGTCGTATCTGACGCAGCTTCCGATTCCCGCGCGGGCGGATGATCCGCCTGCGTCCGATTACACACCGGACACAGACCCGACCATTGACTTCGACTATGCGAACACGCACAATATCATGAATGCGGATGATGCCCTGCGGGATCTCGCCGCAAAGGGAAGAAGTGTCACCAGTACGAACAAGGCCGAAGAAATGTACCGGAAATTCCCGTGGCGGCATGCATCGGGAATCTCATGCAACGCGGGTACTGATACTGACGATTCGGTTCGTGCCCTGCTCGAATCCACAGACCCCAATGATAAATATGTTGTTCTTGCCAAAAACGCAACGATTTCACAGGATTATTGGAAAGGACATAAATGGGAACCGATTAAAATTACCAAGGATAAGGTGCTGGACCTGAGCGGAAGACAGATTCGGGTGGACTATGACGCGAACATCAATCACAGCGATGATCAGCCAAGCCAGGAATACAGGTGGAAAGAAGCGCACTATCAGACGATGTTTGAAATCGAGGACGGTGCGACGCTGACGATCATCGATTCCAATGAATGGCGCGCAAGCGGAAGCAACGGCATGATCAGTTTTAAGGCAGACTGGTGCGACCATTTTTCCTATGATTACAAGTGGTACGGTCACCGTGATCTGTTCCATGTCAAAAACGGCAACCTGATCATCTACGGCGGTATTTACGATGCCGGCTTGACCAAAGTGCAGACAAAAGAGGTATCGAATTTCACATGGGAGAAGCTGCAGACGGCCATTGGTACAGCTGTTGAGCTCGGTGTCAATATTGCAAAGTATGCAACGGGCATCTCAACTGCCGATGCCGCATATAAGGATGTGCTGAAGGATGTGGCGGATATGGAATCAGGCAAGGCGAATCCGTCAGAACCGAAACCAGGAGAAGCACAGAAAAGTCAGCCGGACGGCAAAACAAGCGGCAGAAACCAGTCTGTCAGCGAAAAAGCCGCAAGCAAGGATGCCCAGATCGCTGCGGGCAATAAGACCGGAACACCGGAAGGCGAAAACAAAACCGACAGCGACGGCAAGGCCAAGAACGACTCAAACACAAAAGTTGCGAATGCAAAAAACGAGATCGTCAATCAGGTCATTGATAAGGATGACATTTCCGGCATGGTTCAAAGCGGTTTTTCGCTCGTGAATCAGATCGTGGATATGTGCGGTACGACGTCGTATCCGCCGATCTCCAACACGATCATGGGAACGGCTGTCCGTGTCGGAAAGGCCGGCACCTTTGCAAGTTACGGCGGTAAGTACTACGGCTACGGCAGTACACCGGATACCCGGAATGCAGTCGTTGAAGTGCTGGTCAATCCTTTGACGGCATGGCCGCATGATCACAGCAAACGGAACGGCGGAAGAGCCTATATCTATGACGGCGATTTTTATGCGGGCGGCGGTGCGAATGTATTCAACATCTGCCGCGATAAAGGCGATGAAGAGTTTACTTCCGTTCATTATCGCGGAAACACCGCTACAAAACAGTTAGTTCCGATCACCTATGACGAGCATTACGGCGTGGAGGAGCTCTTTTACAGCAATCAGGACGCTCTGGATAAGGGCACGCTCAAAGACGACGGCAAGATCTATGACGCAAACGGCAAGGAAATCGTGCCGCAGCCGATCACGACTGCCAACATTCAGGTGCGCGGCGGCACGTTCCACTGCCATTATGATGTGATGAATATGGCAAAGCTGGAAGCGGGCTCACCCGAATTGGATGAAGATTATACGAGTGAACCGCATTTCCGCAAGTTCCCCGGCACCTCCGGCGCGGTGAACCTCGGCGTGGATTCCTTCGGCGCAGACCTCATCCGTGACGGCAGAATCCAGATCGAGGATAATTCCGACGGCTGTCTCGTTCTGATGGACGATCAGGAAGAGGGCTACAACGGACTGTATCACTACCGTCTGTTCTGCGGAGACAATGAGCTGCGTACAAAAGCATATCTGCGGGTCACGCCGAACAATGACGCGCAGACCAATTCCTCTTATTCCATGCAGCTTGCCACCTACTACGGTGCAGGCACCCGGACGAACGATCTTTTCAAGGATGACGCAAACGGAGACAATATCCGTTCGCCGTACCGTCAGATGGAAAGCTATTTTGATTTCCAGATCGACGATACGAATCACAGATCAGCCTATTCCGTGAAACCGAATTTCCGCGTCCGGCAAACCGATGAAAACGACCCCAAAGTTCTGAATAAGAATGAGTGGGATGTTTACGGAGAAAATGTTGCGTCCTCTGAGGTCTGGTATTATCCGGCTCCGCTGGACAAAAACGGCCATCAGATCGGCGATGTGGATTACGGCTATTCACAGCTGACCATGTTTGCAAGTGAGTCCGGTCTCAAAAAAGTAGTCGGAACCTCTCAGTACAACTTGACGTCCAAAAGCGGCGGTGCCTATCATCTGTATGACAGGAATCTTCTGGACGATGATAACTGGAGCGATATTATTTCTTCTGCTTCTTCTTTGGTTGTTACCAGCATGAATAAAGTGACATACAAAACCGTCCGCACAAACATGAAATATTTCACCTACAAGGTATATCAGGTCGATCCGCTGACACGCGAAAACCTCAACGCAAACGGCTGGTCGCACACGATGGAGATTTGCGATCCGAACAGCCCGGAGGGTTATCTCACTATCAAGACAGATGAGAATGAGGAATTCGGCGAAGACGTCCCGGCAACATTCTCGATCGAGAAGCTGAGAGATTTCTATGACGGCAGCAAGATTTCTTCTGTCACGTATGTGGCATACGGCAAATACAAGACGTTCACATTCAGCAGAGATAAAGTTGAAACCAATATTGCCGCGCTGCCGCCTGTCAGGTACCCGAAAGACTTTACCGATATGACAGAACATGAACCTGGGTTATGGACGGACTTCTATGAAGACTATCATGATTACGACGGCGCTTTTGTCGCAATCGGACTGACAGAGGATATCATTCTGGAGCAAGTCAGAGGGGATTATTACGTGCCCGACATGGACGTAAAATATGCGGTACTGAAACCCGCGCCGAAGATCGGCGGCTGGTTCACGATCACGCCCGGCAAGGACTATGATCCGAACAAGCTGGATGAGGAACAGTCGGCTACGTTCTCCATCACCAGTCTGAACGGACTGAACGCCGGCGAAACGATCAGCGGTGTCACTTACTATGCGTTCGGCAAACAGAAGGTCTTTTCCGACCTGAGCATTTACGATCTGAAGGATCTGCCGAATGCAAGATACCCGGTTGGCTTTACCAATGCAAGCCACTTGAACAAAGTGATTGCAAAGGATAAAGGTGACGTCTGGGTCAAGGTCACAACAAGCAAAGGCAGCGAGCACTTCAGAACTGTATATTTCAATGAACAGTATCCGATTCTGAAAGGCACTGCTCAAATCACCTATGATGAAGACATGAGCTATGCGACATACGATCATCCGGCAAAGCTGTCCCTCGAGAATTTTACCGGACTTGCATACAATGAGGAAGTCACTGCGATCTGCTACCAGCTCGTCGGCAGCACCAGCAGCGTGACCTTCACCAAGGCGGATAACCCGGAGCTGTTTGCAGACGGTCTGCCTTCCGCAACATATCCGGACGATTTCCTGAGTAAGAACAGTCTGGATCACGGCTACGCAAAGAAGGCCACGTTCGGTGCAACCGTTACCATTGAACGAAAAAGCCTGAAGCAGGAAACAACTGAAAACAGCCAAACAGGCAAAGATAAGTCTTACATCCTGCAAAGCGCTCATGCGAAAAAACCTGTCAAAGTGACAAGTGCAGACAGTCCGATCCGCGAATACACATTCTATCCGGAGAATTTTGAAGAGTTCCGGTATGTGGTCAAGGCGGAGAAGATTGAGCGCTGCGGTAATGAGACCGAGGAAATCAAGCTCTCGGATATTCAGAGCGGAAAGTACGACAACGGCATCGACGCCTTCCATGTATGGCCGGGAAATGCTACAATCGGCTACGATTTCGGCGACTGCACCGTGACAAACGACAAGGTCGCATCGCTGGTGACGGATCCGAATTTCAGCTACCGGACAAAAATCAAACTCACCGGCGAACCGGGTGAGGCGACATTCTCGATGCAGAGCCCGGACGGCACAACCGTCACCAAGACCGTCAGAGTCGTCAATGATTATGACAGCGTTGACATCAGCGGTATTCAGGCGCCTGTGATCGGCGAGAAGTTTGACACTGAATCCATCAAGGTTCCGGAGAACGCGCCGTATCGCATCAAGGAAATCAAGTGGTATAAGGGCAGCAGACTGAACGAGGAAGTCGGCGCAGATGCTGTTGCTGAATACTTCAATTCCTACACGGTCGGTGTGACGGTGGAACCGAAAGAATACAGCGAGCCTGCCTCGGATGTATCCTATCAGCTCAGAGTCACCAAGCCGGACGGTACCGTGGACATCGTCAGCCCCGACTGGGTTGAGCAGGCTTTCGACTACGAGAATCATCTGTATCTCCCGTCCTATACGATTCAGTACACCTTCCCGGCACAGTCGGATCATGCAGCAAGCGTGATCGACGAAATCCATATCGACTTCCCGACCGAAGTCGAGGAGGGCACCTACTGGAACGACTGGGTGAAGAATGTCCATATCTACACGAACGGCTATGACGAGGGATTTACCTTTGACATCAGACAGACCTTCGGTCCGGATGCTGAAAGCATTGCTTCCGCGCTCGGATACGGCCTTGATACCCAGAAAGTGACTGTGTTCCGCTTTGTCAAGGGCATTCAGAACGGAATTGGTGCAGAAATCAGAATTCCGGATGAATTGAAGGAACTGGGCGATGTGTTTGCGGATAAAATCACCGTTTATATCAACGGCGAAGAATCAAAGACATTCGGCTATTATGAGAGCGGCAAAGTCCTGATTGCCGCATCGGATACCCTGAAAGTCACAGGCAATGCAGCACCGGAAGCAATGCCGGGTTACACCGTAAAGGGCGCAAATGCAGTGGTCGGAGAAACCATCAACATCAACGATCTTCTGGTCTGCGATGATCCGAGAGTCAGCATCAGAATCCGTGATTACCAATATCTTGACAATCCGGATGACTATCTGACGTATGATCCGGATGAAAACACAATCACGCCGATTCAGAAATATTGGGACGGTTTTTCCATGAACTATATCGTCAGCTTTGATGCAGACAAAGACGGAAAACCGGAGTACGAACGTTCAAGTTATCTTTATTTCCCGAAGATCTATGCAGATGATTCTGAAATTCCGGAGGGGAAAAAGGTGACGGACTGCGGAACTGCAAGAGTCACTTTGCTGAATCCGGACGGTACGGAAGCAGGCAAGGCGGATTATCCGATCCGTGCCGGCAAAAACATTCCGGAGGTCAAAAATGCTTTCCTTGCCGGAACATTTGATTCCGGTAATAAAGCAGTTGATCCGTATTTCTTTGAGAACGGAATGCGCTATACCGTCAAGACCGTTTCCGCAGATGAGTTCGAGGTCTATGCAGGCGCAGATACTGTCTACGGCTTTATCAAAAATCAGGATGGAAACGATATCAGCGGCATTCAGATTTCGGTTGACGGAGAGCATTTCTATGCAGGCGACCATATCACAGGACTGATACCGGATACCGATTACACACTTTATTACAGACAAAATGCTGACGGCACGCTCTACGCAAAGAATTTCCATACAGCAAAGCAGGATTACGGCGTGTATATCGGACGCCGGCCTGTCACGGACGAAAACCTCGGTGATCTGGAACAGGACGGCTGGACATACGATCCGGACAAAAAGGTACTGACGCTCAAGAATTTCAGCATCAAGGACAAGGGTGCAGTTGCCAAAGTTATGGAATATGCAGGAGCAGCATATTCCATTAACGCAGTCATCAGCGCACAGGATGAGCTGACGGTCAGACTGATCGGTGACAATGAAATCGAAAATCTCGGTGATTCGACTTCATCCGCTGTTTATGCTGAGAAATCACTGACAATCGAGGGGAACGGCAATCTGACGGTTGCAAAGGGCGGAGACGTGACAGCAGATAAGGGTATCATTGAATACACCAACGGCAGCATTGAGTTCATTCCGAAACTGGTTACTGCGAACAACGTCAATTATTATCCGACAGGCAGTCTGGTCAGCGAGAGTCACAAAGACAGCATCAAATTTACAAGCAGTGTGCATGACCTCACCGTTGATGCCGGTAAAACAGAGGAAGAAATTGCGGAAATCAGCGAAAGCGAACTGGCAGATGTCATTACAAATCCTTATCTGACCATTACCCCGCAGCATCATGATGTGAACAAGGCTGCATCGGCTGAAAGCTACGAATCCGGCACCTGCGACAAGGGCTGCCTCTATCATCTCTCCTGCGACTGCGGACACATCAGCGAAGAAACCTTCACCGCGGAAGCGGAAGAGCATGTGCTTGTGAAGCATGAGGCAAAGTCTGCCACCTGTGACCAGGCGGGCGCTCCCGCTTACTGGGAATGCACGCACTGCGGCGAATGCTATGCGGATGCAGAGGGCACCAAGCCGCTCGCAGAAGCAGATCTGGTAATTCCGGCACTCGGCCACAAGCTGACGCATCATGCGGCAAAGGACGCAACCTGTGGCGCGGCAGGCGTCATCGAATACTGGGAATGCAGTACCTGCGGCGAACGCTTTGCAGATGAAACCGCAAAATTCCTGCTGCATGACGCTGATCTGATAGTTCCGAAAACCGCCCATGAGTGGGTACAGGTGTTCAGCAAGGCTGCAACCTGTGACACGGACGGCGTCTCCGAGCATTGGGAGTGCAAGAACTGCGGCAAGTTCAGCGCCGACAGCGAAGGCAAAGAACTGCTGAAAAAGGAAGATCTGGTCACACCGGCATTCGGTCACAGCTGGAGCGCGTGGACGGTTGTGAAGGAAGCAACTCAGACCGCTGAGGGTGAGGAAGTGCGTGTGTGCGATGTCTGCGGCGAAACGGAAAACAGAGCCATCGAAAAGCTGCCGATCGTAACTACGACGACGACCATCACCACAACAACTACGACCGCCACAACAACATCCACGACAAAGGCTACGACCACAACAGCAAAGGCCACGACCACGACAAAAAAGGCTACGACTACAACAACAAAGGCCACGACCACGACGGCAAAGGTCACGACCACGACGGCAAAGGCTACGACCACGACAACAAAGGCCACGACCACGACAACAAAGGCTACGACCACGACAACAAAGACTACGACCACGACAACAAAGACTACGACCACGACAACAAAGACTATGACCACGACGACAAAGGCTACGACCACGACGACAAAGGCTACGACCACGACGACAAAGGCCACGACCACAACAACAAAGGCCACGACCACAACGACAAAGGCTACGACTACGACGACGAAGGACGTGACCGCTGCAACAACGACCACGTTCACGACTGAATCCGGCATGACGATCGTGACTTCCGTAAAATACAAAATCGAGATCCCGGACACCAAGCTGAATTTCTGCTCGAACGACAGCAGCAGCATTATGAACTGCCGCGGCCTGAAGGATCTGACTGCATCGCTGACGCTTTATAAGTTCTATGTTAACAAAAGCAATCAGTTTGTCGATGCAAACGGCGCAGTTCTGAGTGACAGCGAAGGCAATCCGCTTCTCTATACGGAAGGTCAGCCGATCGCTGCTGATGAAACAGCGGCATTCGACGTTCAGGAATCGGACATTGCAGGTCAGATTGCTCCGGAGGAACAATTCTCCACGGCTGCAAAGATCTGGGAGTCCGAGCGAAAAGCGCAGTTCGGCGACGATTATCAATCCTGGGATACGAATTTTGACGCAGCAGCAAAGCAGGACATCAGCACAAATCACGCGAATAAATACAATGTGAAGCTGTACTTTGACCCGTCGAAGTCTGAGAATCCCGCATGCAGAATCAGCGAAGAACCTGTCGAAATCGGCGAAATCAGAGTGTTCATCGGCGTAAAGGGCGACTTCAATCTCAACAACAAGGTTGATCTGCGCGATCTCCAGGGTACTCTGAAGTACTACACATGGTCGACTGTTTCCAGACTGGAACCGGAAGAACTGGTTGGTGCCCTGAGTGCGGATCCGGAGCTCGACGGCGAGGACGGTCTGATCTACTATCTGCTCAATGTCGTTTACCGTGACGGAAAGACTGCGGATTCCCCGGTCAGTGAGACCCAGAAGATTGCACTGGCAGACCAGAGAGCACTTCTGAAGTACTATACCTACAGATATGTCTCGAAGCTCGATCCGCAAGATTACAGCTGGGAAAAAATCGTCGGATACGATCTTGAAAACCAGTAAGATTCTGCTTTTCTTTCAAAAAATCCCAGAAAAAACGGAGGAGCGCAATGCTCCTCCGTTTTTTCACCCTGCAATTACAAGTTTGTAATTCTGCACACAACCTGCCGGAATTATGCTATAATGCGATTGTAAACAACCGGTAAGCCCACCGGGAATCCGAAAACATTCAAATGAAAAAGACGATGATCGCACTTACAGCACTGGGACGGCCTCAAGTTTACAAATGTAACCGCAGAAGGCTTCACGGTGACCGGACAGTATAGTTTCATGGGCGATGATCTGTTTACACATTCCTTTGATGTCATCAACACGCCGGAGGGCTGCCGCATCTGCAAGGCCAGTGATATCCGCTGCGAGTAATTCCCTGCCGATGAACGGCAATATATTCAAAATAACATCCCCCCGCCAAGGGTTCTAATTACAAAAAGGCAGCAACCGAAGGAAGCCGCCTTTTGCATATGAACATTATAGATAATCGACAGTGTTTTGTCTGCATTGTTATCATTTCATTTTCTTATAAAATTTCCGCAGAAAGTCCGCATATTCCTGCGGCAGCGTTTCGCAGAGCTTCAGCGCATAGCGCCTGTGTGTCAGCAGATATTGCAGGTACATGTCCCGATTCGGGAACAGCTCCGGCGTGCTGCGCAGGACATCCGCAGCAAGGATGATCTTCTGCCGCTGTTTCAGGACAGGAACACCGCTTTTTCTGTACAGCCCCGGAGAATAAGGATAACCCGCCGGAATGGCACCCCGCGAACCGCAGGTATTATCCTGCCGCCGGAACGCCCGGTCAAAGATCTCGCTCCGGAACAGGTGCTTCTCCCAACGCGCAAAATATTGTTCAAACGGCGCATAATATGCGTGAAACGCTTTCAGCAGATACCAGTGTACCCATTCACCGATCACATCGGCAGAGGGCAGATAAACCTGCACCTGTTTCCGCGCCTGCAGCCAGCTCACAAAATGCAGGCTGCGGCATTCCGCTGCAAACAGCGGTTCTTCTCCGCTCAGCGGCATTTCAAAGGTGATGCGCTCCAGCTCGCGGCTCTGCACAGCTTCTTTTTCATAGCAGAGCCGGTAATCGCGCCAGCCATAATGGTAAATCGTTGTTCCTTTCAGGCGGATGCTTTTTTTCTCCGGCGGCAGCGTACAGGCCGGCAGATCTTCACCGAACACCTCATACACCGCTTCGCTGTCATCCTCGCTGATTTCGGTCAGAAACGGCGTGAACGGTTTACCGCATGCATCCCACACTTCTGTCTGACCTGCGAAGAAAAAGCGCTGTGTATCCGCCGGAACCGAGATACACAGCGGCTCTCTGCTGCGGGTGCCGTATTGCGCGCCGCGGTGATAAACGATCGCATAATTGTCAACTTTGACACCGGTACACAGCGCGCAGTCCAGCATATTGACTCCGCCTTTCCGATCGGGAACCGACTGCTTTGCAAATTCTATGTTGACGCCCGGCAGCCTGAGTGAACCTGCATTCCTGCCGACCAGCACGACTCTATAGTAGGTTTTGCTGAATGTCAGCTGCATGAGCAGCTTATATTGTTTCCAAAGCGGTGTATCCTCAAATGCAGAACCGCAAAGATCACCGCGCGCGTTGCATGAAAACGCCTGCAAGCCGCTCCCGCGGAACGCGCCCTCTTCGACGATGGCCTGGCGCTCCGGACAGATGCTGAACTGCTTTAGGCTGACGCAGTGTTCAAACGCGCAGCGCCCGATGATTCGGGTTTCATAGTGATGCTGCACTGTAGACAGCTTCCGGCAGCACGCGGCAAATTCCGCCGGGATCTCATCTGCCGCGCCGGCGATCACGAGCTTTTTCACCGTACTGCCGGCAAAACAGCGCTCGCCGAGTTTGCGGACAGTCTCCGGAATCCTTACGCTGCAAATATTTGCTTTTTCAAATGCACCGGCGCTGATCTCGTTGATGATATGCGACCCGATCTTTGCCGGAATGACGATATCCTTTTCATTTCCGCGGTAGTGCGTGATCTTTGCACGCTTTTTCGTTTTGACGCGGAAACGCCAGCCCTGCGCGAGTGCTTCTTCCCTTGTCAGTGTGATGCGCCCGACCGGTTCGGGATCCTGCCAGCCGCCGTCCGGCAGACTCGGAAACATATAAATATCCTCCCGTTTGAGCGAGACATTATCCGGCGTAAGCGGCGGTTTCGGCGGCCTTACAGGCTTTTCTGTCTTCCACTTCGGGGGTGCGGGCGGCGGGGGCGGAGCCGCAGCCGCAGCCTTAGCCGCCAGTTTTTGCTCCTTTGTCTTCTGTTTTTTCAGCACATACTTCAGCTTCTTGGGTTTCGGCTGCTGCAAATCCTGCTGCGGAGATGCCGGTTGTGGTACGGGCGTGGGTGCAGCGGGTTTGGGCTGCTGTACATTCTGTTCCGGGGATACGGGCGGCGGCTGCTGCACGGGCGGTGTACCATTCAAACTGTTCAGAAAATCTGAAAAGGCTTCCAGAAAAAAAAAGAAACCGAAATCCATTTGACACCTCATTTCTCCTTGATCCGATCATCCTTATTCGATGCGCCTTGACAAAAAACAGGCTTTATGTTACAATAGATTTGCCGGTTGCTGAAAAAGCGCTCCTTCTGTCCGAAGGGGCTGCGGTCTGACCGTCCGGCATGCCTGCATCGTTCAACGCGAGGACGCTCCCACGTATGGGATGGACGGCGGTTCAACTCCGCCGGCAGGTTTCATACCCTCAAAAGCATACCTTCGGGTATGCTTTTATTATACAACAATTACTGTGGAAATGCAAGTCCATACAGCAGCGGTACGAACTGTTTCATCCATCCGGAATCATTGCAGATACGGGTAAGAAAAACTTATGAAAGAGCTGCAGAATCGTATCATTCACTGCACATGCCGCGAAAACAGCGCAGAAGAAAATACAAATTTACAATGCTTTCAGATGTACCCGGATAATTCTCTATTCGCGCTTTCCGAATACGGAAATTCATTTCAAATATCGGAAAACAAAATGCCCGGCAGTGCCGGGCATTTCGCTGTCATTATACTGCATTCTCTCTGTTTCATAACAGCCCCCTTAAACTGATATTCTTTCTCACATTCAGAAAAATGATTGCTTTCCGGGATATTGTATGTTATGATACATGGTACACTGCCTGTGCAAAGAAAGGACGCGAGATATCATGGCACACAATCAGGAAAATATCATTCCGGTTTATCTGTTTTTAGGCTTTCTGGAAGCCGGAAAGACAAAATTTATTCAGGGGTCCATCGACGATCCGAAATTCCATGAAGGAGAACGAATTCTGCTTTTGGTCTGCGAGGAAGGCTTTGAGGAATATGATCTGTCAGGTCATCCGGAAATCACAATGCAGATCATCGGTAAAAAAGACGAAATCAACAAGGAAAAACTGGAAAAGCTGACTGCCACCGTACAGCCGGAACGCATTCTGATTGAATATAACGGAATGTGGGAACTGAATCAGCTCTTTACAGACACACCGGAAGAATGGTTTTTATTTCAGACCGTCACGGTTATTGATTCCGCGACGTTTCTGATGTACAACACAAATATGCGCAGCTATATCGCAGATAAAATGAGCCTTTCCGATCTGATTTATTTCAATCGTTTTGAGTCAAAATACGACGCGGAAGAATTTCACCGGCTCGTCCGTGCGCTGAACCGCCGCACACTGATCTATTTTGAATATACGGACGGAAGCATCGCTTATGACAATCTGGAAGACCCGCTTCCGTATGATATTGAATCCGAACGCTTTGTCGTACAGGACCGGGATTACGCGATCTGGTTTCGGGATGTTTCAGATGATCCGGACCGGTATGACGGGAAAACGGTTACACTCCGTGCACTTGTTGTACAGGACAGCCGGCTGCCGCCCAATACGGTCGCTGTCGGAAGACATGTCATGACCTGCTGCGAAGCAGACATTCAGTTTTGCTGCATGGCAGCACATACAGAAACAGTTTTCCGGGAGAAACAACAGTGGGCTGTTATCATAGCGAAAATCAAAATCAAACAGCAGCCGTTCCGGCAGAAAAAGACGCCGGAACTGGAGATACTGGCCATGACAGAAGCCGAAATGCCGGAAAAACCGGTCGCCGCTTTCTATTGATTCTCATTTTCAGTTCCGGTACCGATGCAGCGGCCGTGGCAAACAATCCAAACCGTGCGAATATTTTGCGTCGGATATGTGCAAAATGCAGAATCGCGTCTCTAAATCTTGACAAATAAGCAGGAGTCAGTATAATGATAACCAAAACTGAAAATGATTCACATTTTCATATTCGGGAGGCGGTCATATGGCAACATACAATACAATCCAGCGTGAATCCCTGCTGTCGTTCTTTCATGATCACTGTCATACAGCGATGACCGTCCCGCAGATTTATGAAAAGATGATCTGTGAGGAAACGGATTACGTACCCGGCGAAAGTACGATTTACCGGCTTGTAAAGAGACTGGCAGATGAGGGTGTGCTGACACGCCGTGTCGATGTCCGAAGCCGCCAGTATATTTATCAGCTTGCAGACGGGGAAGCCTGTCACTGCAAGGTACGAATGCGATGTAAAATCTGCGGCAAAATCATTGAACTGCATCATGACTGCAGTCATAAATTACTTGGCGATCTGCTGAAAAATGAATCCTTTTCGGCAGATCATGAGATTACGATTACAGGCATTTGCGGAGACTGCAAATAGAAAGGAGCGGAACGCACATGAAAAGAGCAGGCAGTTTTGTGACAGTTGCAGCGGCAGTGATATTTTGCCTCTCTTTCTTATGTTCTGTTTCCTTTCTTGCGATTCATGCACATCATCACTGCACGGACGAACACTGCTCTGTCTGTGCCGTTCTTGTGCAGTGTAACCGGCGTTTGCGCAGTGCAGCGGCTGCCGGTTCAGCGGCGCTTTTGCTGCTGTTCTGTTCTATGGCAGCTGCATTCCTGACAAGTGCGGAAACCCGCGAAGCGTCATGCGAAACGCTGGTGTCTTTGAAAGTCGAGATGTTAAATTAAAATTTCCTCCACTTTTCCATGCGTATCGGCGGCACCGTGCAGCAATGCACGGTGTATCCGGTATGCAGACCATTCCAAGAAAAATACAGTTTACGGAGGAATTTTGAATGATGAATTATCAGAAGAGTATGAGCATTTTGCTCTGTGCAGCCATTGCCGCATCCGGCCTGACCGCCTGCGGAAACAGCATGGCAGAAAAAGATTATGCAGCTGCAAACATCGCTTCATCCGATGCAGAGGCAAGTCAGACGGAAATTGCGGATGACAAAGAACTCAGCATTGTCTGCACGATCTTTCCGGAGTATGACTGGGTGAAGCAAATCCTCGGCGACCATGCTGAGCACGCGGAAATCACCTATCTGCTGGATTCCGGTGTCGATCTGCACAGCTATCAGCCGACTGCGCTCGATATGGCCAAAATCGCGGAATGCGATCTCTTTGTCTATGTCGGCGGCGAATCGGATGAATGGGTTGAAGATGCACTCGCAGACGCAGTCAATCCGGATATGCAGGTCATCAACCTGATGGAAGTCATGGGCGATGCCGCAAAAGAGGAAGAAGTCAAAGAGGGCATGGAGCATGACCACGATCATGAACATGAGCACGCTGAAATCGAAGAAGATGATATCCAAGACCGCGAGCTGACCGATTTTGCCGGAAACTGGCAGTCCCTGTATCCGCTTCTGGAAGCCGGAGATCTTGCAGAATATGTGGAGCATCATGCGGAAGAACATGATGAGCCTGCAGATGAAGTTCAGGAGGAACTGGCTGAAAAGTGGGGCTGTGACGTCACAGCAATCAGCATTGACGGCGCAAAGATTGACTTCACTTATGCGGACGGTACGAAAAAAAGCGGCGAATACAAATATGCGGGCTATTCACCGGTTCTTGCCGATGACGGTGATATCAAAGCAGTCCTGTATCAGTACGAAAGAGAATCCGGAGAAAGCCCGAAATATGTCATGTTCAACGATCACGGATTTGAGCCGTCGAAAGCGGAACACTTCCATATTTTCTACGGTGACGGTACTGACTTTGAGACAACGAAAAAAGACTTCAAATATACGCCGTACTTCATTCCCGATGGTCTGAACGGTGAAGAAGCTGTGGAGTTGCTGGAAGGGCATAATCACAGCAAAACGGAAGAGCACGAGCACGAAGAAGGCGAAGTCGAATATGACGAGCACGTCTGGCTCTCGCTGAAAAATGCAAAGACGTTCTGCACGGAAATTGCAGACAAGCTGAGCATTCTGGACAGCGCGAACAAAGACGATTACAAGGCAAATCTCGATGCGTATACCGCACAGCTGGATACGCTTGACGGCGAATTCAAAACGCTGACGGACGGCGCAAAGCAGAAAACGCTGGTATTCGGCGACCGCTTCCCGTTCCGTTATTTTGTCGATGACTACGGTCTGGATTACTATGCCGCATTCGTCGGCTGCTCTGCGGAGACCGAAGCCAGCTTTGAGACCGTTGTGTTCCTTGCAGAAAAAATGGACGAGCTCGGCTGCGGCACAATCTTCACGATCGAACATTCTGACCGTAAGATCGCACAGACGATCATCGACAATACCGAAGCAAAAAATCAGAAGATTGCAGAAATGAATTCGCTGCAGTCCGTCACGAAAGACCAGCTTGACAGCGGCGTGACATATCTCTCCCTGATGCAGGCAAACTACGATACGCTGAAAGGAGCTTTGCAGTGAGCACGGATTGGAGAGAAGGAAAAAAGCCGGTCATTCTGATTACCGGTTATCTCGGCTCCGGCAAAACAACGCTGATGCAGCATCTGCTTTCACAGGAGCAGCGGAAAATCGCGCTGATTGTCAATGATATGGGCAGCATCAATATTGATGCCGGACTGCTCGGCAAAACCGGAAACAAGGTCGCACAGGTCGAAATGGTGGAACTGCAGAACGGCTGCATCTGCTGCACGCTGCGCGAAGAATTCATTGCGGAAATCGAACGCATCTCCAACGAACCGGATATTGAAGCGGTATTTGTCGAAGCCTCCGGCATCAGCGAGCCGTCTGCAATCGCAGCGTCGTTCCTGGATTATGAGGATGAAAAGCCGGAAACGAATGTCTATCTCAGCTCAATCGTTTCGGTTGTCGATGCAGACCGCATTTACCGCGAATTTCTGCATGATCTGCAATCGGATGAAGAAGCAGAGGACGGCGATGTCATCAACCTGATTATTGACCAGATCGAATTCTGCAATCTGATTCTGCTGAACAAGAGCGATCTGCTGACAGAAGCACAGCTTGCAGAAGTCAAAACGGCACTGCGCGATTTCCAGAGCCATGCGGAGATGATTCCGTGTGTGCACGGCGAAATTGATCCCGCAGTGATTCTGGACGGCGAAGCCTTTGATTATGACGAAGTGCTTGCTTCCTCTTCGGTGCAGAGGGCGCTGAATACCAATGAGCCGGAAGCCAAGGAAGCCTGCATGGATGAATACGGCATTACCTCGTTTGTATATGAGGAACGCCGCCCGTTCAACCGCGAACGGTTCACCGATCTCATTGAGCATTATCCGGAAGCACTGATTCGCACAAAGGGCTATGTATGGTTCTCTGATGACGACAGGCACATTCAGCTGTTTGAACAGGCAGGACGAAATGCCAGCATCACGGAGCTTTCTGAATGGATGGCTGCGACGCCGAAGGAGGACCTCGACCTGATTCTCTCGGAGTTTCCGGAGATTCAGGACGACTGGGACAAAACCTACGGCGACCGCATCAATCAGCTGGTGTTCATCGGAAAAGGATACGAAAAATCGGAAATTGTCGGGCAGCTTGCGGGTTGTCTTGATGTGTAACTGAAATGTGCGGAACTCCGGATGCATCCTGACTGCATCCGGAGTTTCCCGCGGAAAAGAGGGGGCAGTCATGATGTGTGCAGAGATCATCTGCGAAAAAGTTTCGCTCGGATATGAAACCGGAATCGTTGCGGAGGCGCTTGATTTTACGGTCAGCCGCGGCGATTATCTCTGCATTCTGGGTGAAAACGGTTCCGGCAAAAGTACACTTGTGAAAACGCTGCTGGGACTGCATCCTGCTTCGGCCGGCAAGATCACGCGGAATATTTCCGGAATCGGTTATCTGCCGCAGCAAACGGTCGTGCAGCGCGATTTTCCGGCCTCGGTGCGGGAGATTGTGCGTTCCGGCTGTCTTGCAAAATCCGGATTCCGCCCGTTTTATACGAAAGCGGAGCGCGGCCTTGCCGAACAGAATATGCAGCGGCTCGGCATCGCAGATCTTTCGCGGCGCTGTTACCGGTCGCTGTCCGGCGGACAGCAGCAGCGCGTATTGCTCGCAAGGGCACTTTGTGCAGCAGATTCGATGCTGCTGCTCGACGAACCCGTCACGGGGCTTGATCCGAAAGCACAGATTGATCTCTACGAGCTGATTGCCGGACTGAACCGCGACGGCATCACGATCATTATGGTTTCGCACGATGTCCGTGCGGCGGTGCAGTATGCATCCCATATTTTGCAGATCGGCGCAAAAAAGCAGCTTTTCTTCGGTACGGCGGAAGCCTACCGGGAAAGTGAAATCGGTCAGACATTTCTGGCGGCAGGAGGTGCGAGTGATGATTGAACTGCAGAAGCTGGTCGATTATTTTGTGACGTATCCGTTTGTGCGGTATGCATTTGCGGTCGGCTTACTGATTGCACTCTGCGCCTCGCTGCTCGGCGTGACGCTCGTTCTGAAACGCTTTTCGTTCATCGGTGACGGGCTTTCGCATGTTGCGTTCGGTGCGATGGCCGTCGCAACAATTACCGGGCTGACCAACAAAATGATTATCATTCTGCCGGTCACGCTGCTTTCTGCGGTGCTGCTGCTGAGAACAGGACAACATACAAAGATCAAGGGCGATGCCGCGGTTGCGATGATTTCAGTCGGCGCGCTCGCAATCGGCTATATGCTGATGAGTGTGTTTCCGTCGTCGGCAAATGTGACGGGCGATGTGTGCAGCACCCTGTTTGGTTCAATGTCTATTCTGACGCTGAAAAAGTCCGATGTCACAATCTGTGTCATCATGGCAGTCATCGTGATCGCAGTATTTCTGCTGTTTTACAACAAGATCTTTGCCGTAACCTTTGACGAGAATTTCTGCAAGGCATCCGGCATCAACGCAAATGCGTATAATCTCGTCATTGCAATGATTACCGCGGCGATTATTGTTCTGGCGATGAATCTGGTCGGCTCGCTGCTGATTTCCGCGCTGATTATCTTTCCGGCGCTTTCTGCGATGCGGGTGTTCCGCAGCTTCCGGAGCGTCATTCTCTGCTCTGCTGTTATTTCCGTGATCTGCGCGGCAGCCGGCATTGTGCTTTCGATTCTGTTCTCCACGCCGGCCGGTTCCACAATCGTTGCAGCTGACATTGCCGTATTTCTGCTGTTCTGCGGGCTTTCCGCTGTATTGAAAAGAGGTTGATGATATGAAACGGTATGGCTCTTTGGCACTCATCGCCGTGCTGCTGCTGACCGGCTGCGGCAATACACAAAAAATTGACGATCTGATTGCAGCACAGGAGACGCCTGCTGCAGCGGCACCCGATTCATCTGTCCCGGAGCCGGTTGTGCCTGTTCCGGATGCGTCAAACGGCGAATACAATATTGACCTGACCGAGCTGGACAGCAATATGGTCTATGCACAGGTTTATGATATGGCGTTCGGAGAAACAGACTATAGTGGAAAACTGGTGCGGGCAAAGGGCACATTTGACTATTATCTCGATTCGCAGACGAATCAGGAATACTTTGCCGTGCTGATTTCGGATGCTGCAGCCTGCTGTGCGCAGGGCATTGAGTTTGTGCTGGCAGGGGAGCATACCTATCCGGACGATTATCCGGAACCCGGCTCTGAGATTGTCATTCACGGTGTTTTCAATACCTACGAGGATAATACAGGTGCTTATGTGCAGCTCAGGGATGCTGTAATTGAAACAGAGGTATCTCCGACGGATTGATTCCGGGGATCCGTTCCCGGCGGAAGCTGAGGGCAGCCCCCTCATCATAAGCAATCCCTTTTTCTGCAAACGAAGCGGGTCTGCATGTACAGACCCGCTTTTTTCAATGATTGTGTAATCTGCGCCTGCCGGTTACAAGCACAATTCCCAGAGAGCTGAGCAGAAGTGCGAGCACACCTGCATGGCTGCGTTCGCCGGTTTTCGGAGCGGAGGTGCCCGCCGAAGCCGCTGCCGCAGTTGTGGAAGCCGCCGTCGTCACAGTGGCCGTTGCCGTTGTTGTCCCGGATACGGTGCCTGCGGTCGTTCCGGTGTGTGCAGCTGTCATCCCGCCGCCCCGGCCGCCCTTTACGGCATTGCTGTCCGGAATACCGTCAGCAGTAACATGGATGTAATTATAGTGGCATGCTGAACCCATCCAGCAGGTAAACAGGAAATCACCCGTTTCCTGCGGCGTAAACGCATAAACCAGATTGTCACCCTGTACAAGTGTCAGATGTCCTTCATCCTTGCTGCGGGTATCAGTGCCCCATCCGAGCCCCGGAATCTTGACAGTTGCGCCGCAGCCCTTCGGCTCCGTTCCTTCCGGTACACGGACATACCATTTCACCGGCACACCGCGCTTCACGGTGATGTTGCCTGTCCAGAGGTCGGCATAGTCTGTGATGATGAGCTGCGTATCTTCAGACTCCGCAGTGATTGTTGTCGTCGATTCTGCGGCGGGTTCGGATACGGGTGCAGTTGTCTCAGAAGGTTCTGCATCAGCCGGAGCAGAGGCGGCTTCGAGGAGAACCGACTGCGCACCTGCACTCTGACCGGACGTTGCAAGTGTCGTGACGGTAATAGTATAAGTCTTGCCGGGATCAAGTCCTTCAAACGTGAGGGGGCTTTCTGTTCCGGCCGCCTTTTTTCGCTTGCCGTCTGAATCCGTCGCAAAAGCCTTGTAGCCCGTAATGTCTGCACCTTCCGGCGCAGCGGGTGCTGTGAAGCTGACAGTTACATTGCTGCCGTCCAATGCAGCTGCAATATTGGTCGGATCGGCGGGCTTTTCAGCGTGATAATTGCCGTCATCGGTGACATGAATATAATTGGCATGGCAGCCGGAGCCCATCCAGCAGGTGAACAGATAATCCCCTGCCGATTCCGGCGTAAATTCGTAAACCGGATTGTCACCCTGCACAAGTGTCAGATGTCCCTCTTCCTTATTGCGGGTATCAGTCCCCCATCCGAGACCGGGAATCTTGACGGTTGCGCCGCAGCCCTTCGGCTCGGTGCCCTCCGGAACACGGACAATCCACTGCACCGGAACGCCTGTCCGGAACGTGACCGTCCCTGTCCAAAGCTCACTGTAATCGGTAATGACCTTCTGCACTGTCGGTTCCGTTTCAGGCTGCGCGGCAGTTTCCTGTGCAGTCTCTGCCGCTGCGGTAATCGCTATGCTCCCGGCAGACAGACCTGCAAGTCCGGCTGCAAGTGCTCCGGCAGTCAAAAGTTTCTGTAATATATTCATAAAGCTAACTCCTATATATAATCACGTATTTACGGCACTTTCTCAAGATCAAAAACGGAGATGACGCCATCGGTCAGCGTACCCTTGACCGTCACAAAGAGGTTATCCATTCGCGTCGTATGGTGGAGATACTCCCATGCCAGATTCTGCCCGTTTTCATCAAACGGAACAAAACGCCAGGAACCGTCCGGCTGCTGTATATCCAGACCGTAGCCGCTGGCACGGCAGGTATCCATCAGCATACACGGCAGATCATGCGCGGACGGATCATCAACATCACTGCAGCATTCGTCCATCAGAATGCCTGTGAACGTCTCCGTGTCAGGAACCGGAGGCGCCTGTTCCGGCTCCGGTTCTGCTGCGGGCGGCACTGTCTCCGGCTGCTCTGCAGCGGCTTCGGTTACAGCAGCGGATGTTACAGGTTCCGGTTCGTCCGTGACGGCAGCTGTTGCCGCTGCTGTCGTGAGCGCGGAAACGGTTGTGCCCGGCTGTACTGCCGCAGTTGAAGCTGTCGTTGTTTCTGCGGCGGAAAACTGTTCCGGTGCCAGAGCCTCTGCCTTGGAACATCCTGTCAGCAGACACATGGCAAGCAAACCGCAAATGCCGATATTGCGTTTCATGAATATCGCTTTCCGCATGTTATCTTTCAATTCCAAACTGCGGTTCAGCAGTTGTCCGGAATCCTGTTTCAATTTCATCATGCTCCTTTGAAAATAGAATGTCTACTAAATTAGTATGCTTATATTATATCATGAACATGGCTGAGCGTCCAATACGCATAATTGATAAAGGGTTATTGATTATTCCGATAGCTGACACGGCTGTACCGCACTGGCTGCAGCGGTTCCGGCGGACAGATAGATTGCAAAAAGTGCGCTCCCGATTCAAACGAGCATTCCGCAAGCCTGATCGGAATACGGTCAGAGAAGCAGGAATCCCCGCATCACCGGTAATTTCAGTGATGCGGGGATTCTTTCATTTTGTGCGCAGCTTTGATTTCTCATTCAGCGGGCTTCGGGGTCGGAGTCCCCGTTCTGAATCCGCCGAAATGTGTTATTCAGATTGTTCCGTGCAGTCAAGAATGCCGGCGCGCTTCAGAATTGTAATGCCGGTACCGGTCAGTGTAAATGCACCGATGATTACAAGGAGGCCGGTCACATCATTATTGCCGGTCTGCGGCAGTTTGCCTGTCGGAGCGGTCGTGACGGTCGTCTCTGTGACGGTGGTGTTTTCTGCTGCGCGCGTTGTTGTGCAGCCGGTTTCATTCGCCGTCTCAGCCTGACTTGTATCGTTGGTAACAGCGGCAGTTGTGTAGGTTCCGGTTCCAAGCCAATCGTAAGCCATCGTTGTCTGAATTGCCGTGGTTGTGGTCGTGGCCGGATCAATCACAATGATGCGTGCGGTGATTGTCTCATCGCCGCAGGTTGCGGTAACAGTGGTTTTGCCCGGAGCCAGCGCATTGAATTCCAGCGTTCTGCTGTCAGTGCTGACGACCTGAATGATGCCGTCATTCCCAACCGAGAATACTGCGTCGCCGCCCTTGACACTCAGAGAATGGCCATTACCGGGGAAGCATTCGTATTCCGCAGACACAAAGCGGAACTGATTCGGAAGAACCGTGACCGGAATTTCGGCGGTACTGCCGTCCGGTACCGTCGCATGAAGGATTGTGCTGCCGGGTGCAACTGAAATGGCACCGATGCAATATCAGTGCCATTGACTTACAGCAGATGCTTTCATTTTTTCTTTTATATAGGAAAGGTGCGCCTGTTTCGCGTGCTGTATTTTTCGGGCATACATTGCATTCCATACAGGTATATGTTATAATAGATACCGGAAGGAAGTGACAATACAATGGAGAAAAAACGCATTCTGATTGTAGATGATGAAACAGAACTTGCCGAAATCATGGCAGAAATGCTCCGCGGCTGCGGATACTTTGCAGATCCGGCCGACTGTGCCGCAGAAGCATATGACATGCTCGGAAAGAAAAGCTATCATCTTGTCATACTGGACATCAATCTGCCGGACAGCACCGGATTTGAAATCTGCAAGGAGCTGCGGCGGGTTTCCGGCGTGCCGGTTATTTTTGCAAGCGCCCGCAAAACCGAGGACGACCGTATCAGCAGCTTTGATATCGGCGGAGACGATTATCTGCAAAAGCCCTACTCCATGAAGGAACTGCTTTCCCGTGTCAATGCGCTGATGCGCCGTGCATACGGTGACAGTACGGATGAACAGTGCCTGACCTTCGGGGATGTGACCGTCAACACAGCAAGCCGCACGGTCACCAAAAGCGGCAAGCCGGTTGCACTGGCACAGCGGGAATACGATTTGCTGCTCTGCCTCTGCCGCAACAAGAATGCTGCTGTCTCAAAGGAAAAGCTGCTGACTGAGGTCTGGGGAGCGTTTTCAGAGGTCGAGCCGTCCACGCTGACTGTCCACATCCGCTGGCTGCGCGAAAAACTGGAGGACGATCCTGCCGCACCCAGATACATCAAAACAGTCTGGAAGCTCGGTTACATGCTGGGAGATGAAACATGAAAAAGCTGATCTCAGCGGCACTGCTTTTTGCAGTGCTGCTGCTCGTGATAACCGGTACCGCTGTTCTGCGGGAGCACCGCACTGCCGGCAGAACCGGAGAATATGCTGTCCGTCTCAATGAGATCGAGCAGCTTGCGGCACAGGGAAACAATACCGAAGCTGCCCGTTGTGCAGCAGAACTGCGCAAGGATCTCCAGTCTGCGGAAACGGAGAACAATGACCGCACGGTCTGGCTGATGTGCGGCGTCTGCCTGCTGTTTCTGGGCGGCTCCGCCCTGTATTTCGGCTGCACGGTCTTTGTGCCTTTCCGCCGGCTGTCCGGCTTTGCGGAGCGCGTGGCCTGCGGTGATCTCGATACGCCGCTGCAGTACAGACGAAACGATCTGTTCGGCAGATTCACATGGGGCCTCGACAGCATGCGGCAGGAAATCCGCAGAGCAAGAGCCTGCGAACAGGAAGCAATCGAAAACAACAAAACCGTCATTGCCTCGCTGTCTCATGACATCAAAACACCGGTCGCATCCGTCCGCGCCTATGCGGAAGCGCTGGAGCTCGGCATGGACGGCAATCCCGAAAAGCGCGCGCAGTACATCGGCACGATTCTGCGCAAATGCGACGATATCTCGCAGCTGACAGACGATATGCTGACGCACGCGCTCACCGAACTGAACCGGCTGCACATGGAGGCAGAGCAGTTTGACCTCGGTGAAGTGCTGGGCAGCACACTGCCCGATCTCTCGGCAGGTGCAAACGATCTGCATTACGAAAAGCCGTCCGAACCGGTTCTGATTGTTGCGGACAGAAGCCGCATCGAGCAGCTGACCGGCAATCTTGTGAACAATGCCCGCAAATATGCCCAAACAGATATCCGCGTCACACTGACACAGGATGCGGACACTGTATCTTTGCGGGTGCGGGATTACGGCACCGGCATTCCGGACAGCGAACTGCCGTTTGTGTTCGGTAAATTCTATCGCGGAAGCAACGCAAAAGAGGAGAAAGGCGCCGGCCTCGGCCTGTATATCGTCAGGTATATTGCAGAGCAGTCCGGCGGCAGCGTCAGCCTGAAAAACTGCGCCCCCGGACTGGAAGTGACGGTGAGCCTGCCTGCTGCAAAGAGCTCTTAAGGATTTCTTAATCGTTCCCATGCTAAAATCTCTACAGTGCAAAACATATGCAGTTCAGATCACATGGGAGGTATACAATATGAAAAAAACATGGATTGCAGCAGGGATTCTGCTCCTGTACGGGCTGCTGACTGCGCTCCTTGCGTTCATTGCAGCGCATCTTTATTATGAGCTCGGTGAGACGGATACGATCTTCCGCGATGCGGAGCCGTGGATTAAGATGTTTGTCAGCGGTTTTCCGATGATGCAGACATTTGCGGTTCTGACGGCGCTTGCCTTTTTCGGAATCAGAGGCATGCTGCTGTCTGAAAGAAACGCACAGCGGACGAAGGGGGGATCTGTATGAAAAATGTGATCATTTCCGCCAGAGGCGTCTGCAAGAGCTTTGCACACAACGGCGGACAGGTACACATTCTGACGGGGCTTGACCTCGACATCTACGAGGGGGATTTCACAGTCATCATGGGCGCCTCCGGCTCCGGCAAATCGACGATGCTCTATGCGCTCTCCGGCATGGACAGGGCAACCGGCGGACAGGTGCTTTTTCAGGGCGAGGACATTGTCAAGATGCGTGAAAAAAAGCTCGCGGCACTGCGGCGGGGAAAATTCGGTTTTATTTTCCAGCAGATGCACCTGGTCAGCAATCTCTCGCTGTTTGAAAACATCACTGTTCCCGGATATCTGAATCAGACACGCTCCGCTGCCGAAATTGACCGGCGTGCAGAACAGCTGATGGAGCAGATGGACATCGCAAAAATCAGGACACATCTGCCGGCACAGTGCTCCGGCGGTGAACAGCAGCGCTGCGCAATCGCCCGTGCAGTCATCCATTCGCCGGATATGCTCTTTGCAGACGAGCCGACCGGCGCGCTGAACAGGAAAAATACCACAGAGGTGCTGAATCTGCTGACAGCACTCAACCGTGACGGGCAGAGTATTCTGATGGTCACACACGATGCGCGTGCAGCCTGCCGTGCCTCCAGACTGATCTACATTGAGGACGGAAAAGTTGTCGGGGAACTGGAGCTGCCGCCCTATACGGAAGCAGAAGAAAAAAGCCGCGAAACGCAGATCAATGCGTGGCTCGCCGCGATGGAATGGTGAGGTGCGCCATGAGAAGCATACTGAAACTGACGCTCGCCAATATCCGGAACGGCAAAGGCGCTTTCAAAAGCATGATACTTCTGATGATGCTCCTGACATTTTCATTTTCCGGCACGGTCAGCAACGATGACCGTCTGCGCGAGGTCCGCACGGAACGGTTTGCCGAGGCAAGCGTTCCCGATCTGCTGGTCTGGATCTATGACGATCTGCTGACTGCGGACATGCTGCATGAAGTCCGCGAGAATCCGAATGTCCGGTCGGTTGAGACAAAGCAGAGTCTCCTGTTT
Organism: Oscillospiraceae bacterium; assembly: GCA_017427265.1. Taxonomy (GTDB): domain Bacteria; phylum Bacillota; class Clostridia; order Oscillospirales; family Ruminococcaceae; genus Firm-04. The sequence goes on from JAFRTG010000032.1 coordinate 50,263, forward strand.
GTCCACGCGCCGCTGGCCGATGACAAAGAGACCGATGTCCGCCTGACACTCAATGCCCTTGAAAGCGGCATCCGCGTGTTTGACGACGATTTCCGCGATTATGCAGCGGACAATACCCTTGCGGACGGCGAAATATATCTCCCCTCCAAAATGCGGCTGAATGACGGCTTTGCGAAGGGCGCAAAGATCACGCTGCAAACGAACAAAGGCTATGACGAATCCTTTACGGTCAAGGGCTTTTATGAGGATGTCATCAGCGGATCCGTTACATTTTCTGGCTATAACTGCATCATTACACAGCATGATTTTGAACGGATTGCTGCGGAAAAGACTGATTCATTCTTCGGAAACGACCGGAATGTACTCTCAGTCATGCGGCTGTACATTGACGGCACGGGCGCGCTCAGTCAGGCAGAGCTGCGGCGGGAACTCAGCCAAAACACTGCGCTCATCAGCACGGCGAACAGTGCCTTCACACGCGAAATGCTTTCAAACAGTATTGAGATGTTCTCGCAAATCGGCATCCGCATTATTGTTATTTTTGTCGCACTGCTGCTGACAGTTGTCCTGATTATGATGTTCAACAGCATCCGTTCCTCCATTGAAATGGATCAGGCGGAGCTCGGTATTCTGAAATCGCAGGGCTTCACCGCCGGACAGATCAGTCTGGTCTATATCCTGCAATATACGCTTGCATTATTCATCGGCGCGGTGCTCGGCATCGCGGTATCCGTACCTGCCTGCCGCTATCTGATTTCCATGTGGAAGATTCTGACCGGCATCCGCTCGGAAACCGGCGTTTCGTTTCTCAAATGTACTGCCATGAGCATCGGCATCATTCTGATCTGTGCGTTATTCATTTTTGCAGCAACAACAAAGATCAGACGGATTTCTCCGGTATGTGCGATTTCCGGCGCAAAAGGCGAAGTGTATTTTGACAGCCGTCTCAATGTCCGCATCCGGAAAAAGCCGCTGGCGTTTTTCTTAGCAATCCGGCAGCTCAATTCCCGCAGAAAAAGCTACCTTGGCACGGCATTCATCGTAATTCTGCTGACGTTTTTTATCATCAGCATCAGGATTCTGACCAAGGGGCTTGACGGCGATCAGCTGTTCACGGATATCACCGGAGAAATCAGCATGAGCGATACCAGCGGGTTCCGTCTGACCGATGCAGAGGAAGCGGATGCTGCGATCCGGCAGATCGACAGCGGTGCAGATCTGCTGACAGAAAGCTATCACCGGATGCTTGTTGACGGGGAACTGTTTGCCGTTCATGCCTACCGTTCCCCGGAGGACGTATTCAAACCGCTGAAGGGGCGTGCACCGCGCTATGACAATGAGATTATGCTGACGGAAGGCGTTTCCGAGGAGCTCGGCAAGCAGATCGGAGACAGCGTGACCGTTTCCTATCAGGGGCAGGAACAGGAATTCATCGTGACCGGCAATTTTCAGTGCATCTGGGATTACGGTCTGGTGACCGTCGTGACGCCGGACGGTATGCAGCGGCTCGGCAACAGCGAAATCGAAGGCGCTTTTGTGAAAGTATCCGATCCTGCAAAGCAGCAGCAGATCATTGACATGCTGAATGAGAAATATGCCGGCAGACTGAAAGCGGAAGCCTTCAAAGAAAGCGGCTATATCACAAACATCAAAACGATCACAAATGTCCTGATGAATTCAATCTCCTATGCAATCTATGCAGTGCTCCTGACCTTTGCAGCCGTCATTGTTGCAGCAGTCTGCAAGCGGACATTTATCCGCGAACGGACAGACATCGGTATTTTCAAAGCAACAGGCTTTACAGTCGGCGGGCTGCGGTTACAGTTTGCCCTGCGCTTTGCGCTGATTGCGCTGATCGGTTCAGCGGCAGGCTGTGCAGCCGGAATGCTCTGGTCCCGCAAAATGCTCACCGGCATTATGCGCGTTGCCGGGCTGACTGATTTTACAACCGACTATACATCCGCGATGTTCATTCTGCCCTCTGTGATGCTCTGCCTTTGCTTCTTTGTGACTGCATGGTTCGCATCACGCCGTATCGCGCAGGTCAATGTACGGGAACTTGTGACGGAGTAATTCATTCCGGAATTATCTGCTGCACTCAAAGAGGTATCGCCGGCGGAGGAATTATAGTGCGCCGCAGAGCGCAAGCGCAGTCATCCGAATGCCTTTTTGGTAATTTCCCGCATGAAATCCCAAACGGGACGGACCGCTCCGCTGTGTGTCCGGCGGAACAAAGGACACTTTTCCGCATTGTCAGGGTCGTCCTGCCGTCAGTATTTTTTCCGGCTGCGCAGTGATTCCGCGCCGGTACGGAAAACAGTGCCTTCTGTCACGGTTGACAAAAACAAATAATCTATGCTATAATATCATATACTCGCACACTGAAAGGAGCATGATTTATGGCACTGCATGAGTCCGGAGAAGACTATCTGGAAACAATCTATTTACTGTCGAAAAAAAGCCCCTATGTACGGAGTATTGATGTCGCAAATGAACTGGGCTTCAGTAAGCCGAGTGTTTCCCGTGCGATGAAGATTCTGCGTGAGGAAGGCATGATTACCGTCTCGGATGACGGTGCTCTGAAGCTGACGAAAGCCGGGATGCGACACGCTGCTGCTGTCTATGAACGGCATACGCTGATTACGCAATTCTTTGCAGAGCTCCTGGGTGTCAATCCGGTGACTGCCGAAAAGGACGCCTGCAAGGTTGAACATATTATCAGTGAGGAAACTTATCTGCGATTAAAAGGATATATGAACGAACAGGGCTATGAGCTTCCGGAAGTTTAACTGCATACAGAGAACATTCACACAGGCTGCGTTATGACGGTAACGCAGCCTGTTTTCTTTCCTGTACTGCAAAGAGCTATTCAGGGCGTCAGGAAGAAAACCCGGTTCCCGGATCGTCAAATGAGATAGATTGCTGATGCTTTTGTTTGAATAAATTTTCATCCTCTGGCTGTCCGAAAGAGCGGGTAGCCATAGCGAACCTCCTTGACAAATCATAATGTATATGCTATAATAATATAGTTAGCAATTGCTAACGTAGAATAGATCAGCAGACTCCTTTCAGCAGGACGGAAAGAAGCGCGAGCTTTTCGTCCTGTGAGTCTGCACCCGGGTATAACATGAGCATTCATGTATATCATAAATCATGCCGTATCCCGGCAGAAAAGGAGCGAATTTATGGAATACTTGACGATCGAAAAAGTTATCGGCAGAGAGATTCTGGATTCCCGCGGAAATCCGACTGTGGAAGCCGAAGTTTATCTCATGGACGGAACCGTAGGCAGAGGTACAGCACCGAGCGGTGCTTCAACCGGCGAATTTGAGGCACTGGAGCTGCGCGACGGGGACAGTTCCCGTTATCTCGGCAAGGGTGTGCAGAAGGCTGTTGAAAACATCAATACCACAATCAATGAAACGCTGACCGGCATGGATGCTTCTGATATCTACGCGATCGACAAGGCGATGATTGCGGCAGACGGTACGAAAGATAAGTCGAAGCTCGGCGCAAATGCAATCCTTGCGGTTTCAATCGCCGCAGCCAGAGCCGCAGCAACGGCACTCGGCCTTCCGCTTTACCGTTTTCTCGGCGGCATTCAGGGCACAAAGCTGCCTGTTCCGATGATGAACATTCTCAACGGCGGCGCACATGCTGACAGTGCTGTTGATACGCAGGAATTTATGATTATGCCGGTCGGCGCACCGTCTTTCAAGGAGGCGCTCCGCTGGTGTGCAGAGGTGTTCCACACGCTGAAAAAGCTCATCAAAGATATGGGCGATGTCACCGCAGTCGGCGACGAAGGCGGCTTTGCGCCGAATAAGCTGACTTCCGATGAGGAAGCAATCGAGAAGATTCTGGAAGCAATCAAGGCAGCAGGCTTTGAGCCGGGCAAGGATTTCATGATTGCAATGGATGCAGCTTCTTCGGAATGGAAGTCTGAAAAAGGCAAGGGCTTCTACAAGCAGCCGAAATCCGGCAAGGAATTCACCTCCGATGAGCTGATCGCGCACTGGGAATCGCTCGTTGACAAATATCCGATCATTTCCATTGAGGACGGTCTGGACGAGGAGGACTGGGAAGGCTGGCAGCGCATGACGGCGAAAATCGGCAAAAAGGTGCAGCTTGTCGGTGATGATCTCTTTGTCACGAATACAGAGCGTCTTTCCAAGGGCATTTCGCTTGGTGCAGGTAATTCCATTCTGATTAAGCTGAATCAGATCGGTTCTGTCTCTGAAACACTGGAAGCGATCAAAATGGCACACGCTGCCGGTTACACCGCAATTTCCTCTCACCGTTCCGGCGAAACTGCCGATACAACCATTGCAGACCTTGCCGTCGCACTGAACACCTGCCAGATCAAGACAGGCGCACCGTCCCGCTCAGAGCGTGTTGCAAAGTATAACCAGCTTCTCCGCATTGAGGAGGAACTCGGCGGCAGCGCCTGCTATCCGGGCATGGACGCATTTCATATCAAAAAGTAATTGACAGTCAGCGTGACGAACAGCCGCGCTTTCAAACGAAAAGGCACTTCCGCAGGGAAGTGCCTTTTTGTTGCAGGAACATGCAGATTCTCAGAAGAACGTTCATCATACAGATCTGCCTTTTCTGACTTTTCTGATAACACAGTGCATCCGGCAGAACCCGCGTTTCTCAAAGGATTCCATCCGCAGCCCGGCGTGCCTGCACAGCTTTAGGATATCGTTTTTGCCGTAGATGCGCACATCTCCCTTGCCGGCCAGGTGCACAAGCGGCATTTCAATGTGGTTGCAGAACCAGCGGACAGCAGCAGAATTCATTGTCATATCGCGCAGAATCAGTCTGCCGTTCGGCCGGAGAACGCGGTATATGCTGTCGAAAAAATCCTGCGGATTCGGATAATGGTGAAAGCTCTCGGAGCAGATTACAGCGTCAAAGGCGTTGTCAGCAAACGGAAGGTTCTCGCAGTCCCCGACCACAAACACCGCGCCTTTTATGTTCTTCGCCCTTGCAACCTCGATCATTTTCGGTGTCAGGTCAATGCCGGTATAATGCTTGTCAGGATATTTTTGATGCAGCAGTGACAGCATCGGCGCAGTTCCGCAGCCGCAGTCAAGCAGATCCGTGAACGGCTCTTTTTCCAGTTCCGCCAGTATGTCCGGATAATCCTTTTTGCACATATTATACACGCCGGCATGATCGGATTCATAGATCTCAGCCGCTTTCGTGAATTCCCGAACGGATAAGTCCTTGTATTCCTTGCTTGTCATCGTGAAGCTCCTTTCAACTTCATTTCCGGCCCGGAGAACGCATCCGGTATCATCATCTGAAAATTATCACCACTGAAAGGTTGCCCAGCGGTCATTCAGTTTCGGCAGCAGCAGTGCAAAGATCTTTGCGCGGATACTGTATTTTTTCATTTCCTCATTGAAGCTGTGTTCTTCCACCAGCCGGAAGCCGTCTGTCAGATCTGCAATTTCCTGCCCCGAATCCGTGCCGGACATAAAATGTGCATTGGTATTTTTTACAGTATCATGGTGCTTTTCGTTCTTCTGCATCATCTTGCAGTTCTGCTCTGCAATCAGAATGCCGCCGCCCGGAAAATTGTTTTTCAGTATCTCCAGAAACGTGCGGATCTGATCGAGCGTCAGGTACATAAACAAACCCTCCGCGATAAAAACAGGCTTGGCTTTTCTGCCTGCAAGCGCTTCCTGTACCGGTTTGCACCATTTATCTTCCAGTGCATTTCCTGCAATCATGGTAACACGGTCACGCTCCGGGAATGCTTTTCTTCTAGCGGCAATCGCATCCGGCAGATCAAGGTCAAACCACAGAATCCTGCCGTTATCCATCCTGGAAAAACGGTCGTCAAAGCCTGCACCGACATTCACCACAACGGTATCCGGATTCTTCTGAATGATTCCCTTCAGCTGCCGGTCAAGCATAATGGTTCTTGCAATCACGCCTTCGTGAGACATAAATTTATCATACTGTTTTGTGTCAATTCTTAATGCCCGGATAATCTCAACAGCCTTCTGATCCCGGATTCTTGCATGTTTCCGCAGCGTCTCATTTGCTTTGACTGCAAGCGGAATCAGCGCAGTGGTCTGGACATCACCCAATTTCAGATTCATCATTCACACTCCTTTTTTATTATTCCATGCCTTTCAGCACTTCAACCATGTCAATCCGCCGGATTCTCCTTGCAAACAAAAAGCTGACAAGCACAGATACCGTCATAACAAATACCGCAGCAATGATGTATGTGGACGGCGCAATACTGCACGGCCAGTCTACCGCGTCACCGTTGGAATCCATCATCGCCTGCAGCGGTACACGGCCGAGCGGCAGTCCGCAGATCACACCGAGCACGGACAGCCAGAGATTCTGTGTGGAAAGCAGCCGGCGGATCGCGCTGCTTTTGAAGCCGAGCACCTTCAGCGTTGCAAATTCCTTTTCACGCTCATTGAATGACAGGTTGCCGGAATTATACAGCACAATGACAATCAGCAAAACCGAAAAGGTCACCATGAAATACACAAGCAGATTCATAATCTCCATCATCTTGTCAAAAGCTGCAATCAGGTCGGTCATGCTGTGCACAGCGGAAACGCAATCCCTGTCAGCAAGCGCTCCGCAGTCTTTTTCGGATACGAGCATGACCGGGCGGAAGGTCATCCCGGCCGCTTCATAATCCTCGCGCAGCATGGTGATACCCGTGATATTCGGATGCCGCGAAACCAAACCGATTTTGCTTTCATTCCATTCGCTGCCGGTTGCCGTTTTCCAGTAAACCCTGTCACCCTCGGAAAGACCGAGCTTTTTCGCCTGCTTCATCGTCAGAGCGACCGTGCCCTCCGGAATCGGTTTCGTGTTCAATTCCCGGTCAGATACGCAGTAGAGCTGTTCTCCCTCGGTAACAGCCAGCTTGCAGGAAATAATGTCGTCCGAAGTCGGGTGCTTTTTAGCCGCAATCGAAATCGCATTCATGGCCACAAGCTCGCCGTCTGTTTCCTGTTTCAGCTCCTCAGCCTGTTCCGGCGTGCAGCTGTCATTCAGAATGACCTGATATTCATAATTCTGAATATCGCGGAAATACCAGTCGCGGACATAATCGACCGTATCATAGGCGCCGAGTCCGAGCTCCATAATCATCATGCCCATGCAGGTGCCGAACACGCCCATGAACGCACGCATCTTTGATCTTGAAATATCCCGGAGATTATACAGGACATTGAAGCTGAGTTTATGCCAGAACGGCAGCTTTTCAAAGATGCAGGATTTTGCGGTTTTCGCCGCAGCAGGTCTCAGCGCTTCGGACGGATGGATCTTCAGAATCTTCCTGCAGCTCAGATACGAGGTACCGGTGCAGATCATAACCAATGCCGCCGCAACCACAAAGCTTTTGTAATTAAAGCCGGGCTGCCATTCCGGAAGCGTATAGAACTGACTGAACATATTGACCATCATTCTGCCGAATGTCAGGACGCCCAGCACAATGCCGAGTGCGCTGCCGATCACGGACAGCACAAAGCTGAAGCTCAAATAATGCAGCATGATCTTCCGCTTTTTCATGCCGAGTGCATTCAGCGTGCCGATCTGCGTTCTCTGCTGCGTAATCATGCGCTTCATTGTCGTGATGATGACAAGCAGCGCAATCGAAACGAACACAAAAGAGAAGATATAAGAAAAGCTGTCATGCTGCGCCAGTTCATCGGAGAGCTGATACCAGCCGCGAATGCTGTTTCTGTCAGCGAGATAGGCGTAGTTACCGTCAAGCGCCTTTGAAATATTGTCCTCATAGCTGAGCGCCTTGCCGTCACAGGTGAAAATGATTTCATTATGAATCTGCATTTCTTCGGGCAGAATTTTTTCTGACAGATACGCAAAGCCGATATTGTGAAAATCGGTATCGGTATCCGTCGAAGCGCACGCAAATTCATATTCCGGTGTGACGATCAGACCCTTGACCTTCTTTTCAATGTCCAGCCCCATCACATGAACGATGAATGAATCGCCGACATGAATGTCCCATGCTTCGGCAAACCGGCTGAACAGCCAGAGCCCGTCCGCATCGTCTGCATCAAAAGCTGCGCCTTCAACCGTGCGCGGAACCGTCACTTCCGTGTTTTCCTGAAAGTAGCAGTACACCTCTGCTGTATTGTATTTCTCATCCGCCTTGCCGAGCACCTCAGTCCGGCGCTGCAGCGCTTTGATGCCCTTGATTGCAGCGATTTTGTCCGCCTGTTCCTTGCTGAAATCCGCGCCGTAGATCCAGCCGTCTGCAAAATTGGCGCTGTTTTCAAACTCATTCCGCGCTTTGCTGCCGCCGATGACATTGGCCTGAAACCCCGTATAGCACCACATGGCAATCAGCGAAAGCAGCAGAATCGAGAAAAACTGTGCGAAATTCGCCCGTATATCACGAAGCATTTTCCTTCTGAGCATTTCTGTCACCTCACCATTCGATGTCGTTGACAGAAAGCGGCTTTTCGTTTGTCTTGACGGACTTGATCTTGCCGTTCCGCATATGAATAATCCGATTCGCACACTTGGCAATATCCGCGTTATGCGTCACCAGAATGACCGTGTTTCCGTGCTCCGTTGACAGCTTTTGCAGCAGGTCAATGACGATCTTTCCGGTTTCAGAATCGAGTGCACCGGTCGGTTCATCGCCGAGAATAATCTTCGGATTCTTCGCAAGCGCTCTCGCAATCGACACACGCTGCTGCTGACCGCCGGACATCTGCGTCGGGAATTTGTTCTTCTGGTCGGAAAGCCCGACGCGCTCCAGCATTTCATCCGCACTGAGGGCGGTTTTCTTAATATCCCGAACCAGCGCGACATTCTCATATGCAGTCAGTCCCGGCAGAAGATTATAAAACTGGAAAATGAAGCCGATTGTGTCCGCACGATATTCCGAAAGCTGCCGGTCGTTATAACCGGAGATTTCCTTCCCGTCCACAATGACCTTTCCTTCTGTCGGCACATCCATGCCGCCGAGCATATTCAGCACCGTTGATTTTCCCGCGCCCGATTGCCCGAGGATAACCACAAATTCTCCCTTCTCAATGGTAAAGCTCACATGATCGACCGCAATCTGCTGCCCGTCCCCCTTACCGTAAATCTTCACAACATCTTTCAATTCGACTGCTGACATTTTCGTTCCTCCTTATGCCTCTCGAAGTTAGCCTATGCAAACCAACGGATATATTATAGCATATGCTAACTCAAAATACAAGGAGAAAGTCCGCCAAGACTACATGACATTTTCATCTTTTTTCTGGCTATAATATAATCTGCTGTCATGTCAGCCGACTGACGGATGCTCTGGCCGGAGCGAAGGCTTTATGACGGAACACGGCAGCAGCAGCAAACGCGCATCGCCGCCTCTTTTGGATACTGTTCAGGGACAATTTGTTTTTCTGTCCGTGCAGGAATATACACGGACAATGCCGTTTCAATGCTCACACAGCGATCTTTTCAGCATGCCTCAGAACCGTCCTGATTTCCGTATTCCGCTGCAAACGGGAACAAAAATCTGTGCGGCCGCGGCATGGTCGCAGCAGTCAGTTCATAATCATCGGTGATCCTGCCGTGCTCAAGAATCAGCACTCTGTCACAGACCGAAAGCAGCAGCTCATAATCGTGTGTAATGAGAAAGATAAAATACCCCTGCTGCTTCAGATTGTTCAGAATCTGCACTGTTTTCATCATATGATAATAGTCCAGTCCGCTCGTCGGTTCATCAAAAAACAGAATCTTCTTTCCGCAGAAAAAAGCGGAACACAGCACCACGCGCTGTTTCTGTCCGCCGGAAAGTGTCGCAGGGTGCATCTCCGCAAAATCGGTCAGATGCATCTTCGCCATGATGTCCCTCAGGTCATCTTCGGAATAATCCTTGCAGCCCAGTGTGATTTCACTTTGCACACTGTTCGTAAAGAGCTGATGATTGACCTCCTGCAGGATCATGAAGCTCTGCCGCAGACGTTTTTTCCGGCTGACCGGCTGCGAATTCAGCAGGAACATTCCTTTGGCACCGCGCCGCAGACCGGCGAGAACTGAAACAAATGTCGATTTGCCTGCACCGTTTTCGCCGACGATTGCAACGACGCCGCCGTTCTGTACACGAAGCGAGCGGATATCCAGTATCCGCTCCTTTCGGTAGGCAAATGTTACATTTGACATCACAATGCGCTGATCGCCCCATGCCGATGCACAGCGCTCCGGTACAAACCGGCGCAGATCTCCGTTTCGCAAACCGGTCTCCAGACGCTCGGAATCCGGCATGTCAATGAGCTCCTGCCGGCTGTACTCCCGCACAATCCTGCCATCCTTCATATAGACCGCACGGTCAATCAAATCTGCCAGATAGTAAATACGGTGCTCCGCAATCAGAATTGTTTTCCCCTGCGCTTTCAGCGTTTTCAGGATTTTCCGCAGCTCCTCAACCGCATGGGTATCCAGATTTGCGGACGGCTCATCCAGTACATAGATCTCAGGATCCATTGCATCAATGCTTGCCAAGGCAATGCGCTGCTTCTCGCCGCCGGACATTCCGAAAATATCGCGTCCGGCGAGTTTCTCAAGACCGAACCGCTCTACCGTCTGACTGACACGCTGCGCAATTTCCTCACGGGGCATTCCGAGGTTTTCACATCCGAATGCAATTTCACTGGTTGTGTCCAGCGTATAAAACTGTGTACGCGGGTTCTGAAATACAGAACCGACCTTGCGGCAGATATCACTCATTGAGGATTCTGCGATATTCATGCCGTTGACCGTGACCTCACCGCAGAACATGCCGCTGTGCAAATTCAGCAGCACCCCGTTGACCATCTTGGTCAGCGTTGTCTTGCCGCAGCCGCTCATGCCGCAGAGCAGCACAAATTCGCCGTCCTGTACCGTCAGACTGACATCATCCAGACATTTCCGCTCTGCACCGTCATACTGATAGGATACATTTGATATTTGAATCATGCTCTTCCCCCGTCCGTTCAACCGATCGCTTTTTTCAGGATCAAACCGATCAGCGGAATGATACAGACCGCAAGATCGCCTGTCCGCATCTTCACCGCGGTCAGCGAGGTATGCTGATTGTCACAGTCCAGACCGCGGCAAAGCGCCGCCTCTGCCAGTTCCTCGCTGATTTTGACCGCGTTCAGAAGCAGCGGCACCAGCAGATACTCCGCCGTCATCAGCGGATGCAGGACAAGATTCCGGAAGCTGACACCGATTCCGCGCATCTGCATAGAGGAAAGAATCGCCTGCCATTCCTCCCTGACCGTCGGAAAAAAGCGAAACACAACCGATACGGAAATAATCAGATGCTTCGGCAGATGCAGCTTCCACATACAGGCTACAAACTCGCTGACCTTTGTGGAAAACACAAGGCTTCCGGCCATAAAAACAGGCAGAAACCGCCGCAGAATCACAACCAGAAACCGTACCAGTGAGATCCAGAATCCGCCGGAAATGCCGGAGATCAGGATATCTGCCGCTGCCATCGCGGCAAACAGCAGCACAAATTTCAGTGCGGTTTTCGGCTTTCCGGAAAGCGCCAGCAGCAGACCGCAGAAGCCGACCGGAACAGACTCGTAAGGAATGCCGCTTCCTGCAAACAGCAGAATATTCATCATCAGAAGAAGAAACAGTTTTGTGCGCACATCAAAATGTACCGTTTCCTTCATGTCCATACCTCTCATTTCTGAAAACAGATACGCCCGGTCAGCACATCATCGCACTGACCGGTTGCGGTCTGTATTCTGATTTCATTTCACATGGCAGCGTGTTTGCCTGCCGCTGAACGCACTTACAGAATATTCGCCTTCTCGAAGTGCTTCCGGAACAGCTTTCTGCTGAACAGGACGCCGAGAAGCGCGGCTGCTGCCGTGGCAGCGATCATGGCGATCAGCACCCAGCCGGGTGTCATGGCCCGGACTCGGTCACAGAATTCCGCGCTCATGCCGCGGTCAAGATTGCTTTTGAAATATGCCTCGCGCATAATCCAGATCGGCAGGAAACCGCCGAGCAGATTCTGCGAAAACGCCAGATAGCTGAGCGTATTGGCACCCCAGCTCCTGTAGCGTCCGAGTGCGGCAAAAATCTCGGCAAGCACCGCCGCGATGATCGCAACGACAATCACAATCCAGATGTTGCCCATTGCCAGAAGAAATGCGCCCGGCAGAATGCCCGCAATCATGATCGGTCCTGTGATCTGTGTTTTCGCAACCATCAGCATGAACACCGGCGCGCTGAAGAATGCAATCAGAACCGGCATCAGCAGATACAGTACCGGAACCGGCATACAGATTGAGCCAAAGATCACAAAGATCACAAAATAAATTGAGATGAAAATACCCGCCGTGATAAAACGCTTGGATTTTTTTCCTTCCTGCCTGTCAATATGTTTCATTTCAGCCATTTTCAAACACTCCCCTGTCAAATCGTCTGCCGGCCGATATTCCAGCCGGCTGTCTGCTGCTGAATACTGAAGAGCTTGTCGTAAAGCCCGTGAGATGCCGTCAGGGAATCGTGCGTTCCGGATTCGGCAACTCTGCCGTTCTCCATCACGATAATCTGATCGACATTCGTAACTGTCCGGAGTCTGTGCGCAATCACAAGAACCGTCTTGTTCTGCGTCAGACCGGAGATTGCATCCTGAATCAGCACTTCATTTTCCGGATCGAGTGAGGCCGTGGCCTCATCCAGAATCACGATCGGTGCATTTTTCAGAAGCGCACGCGCGATTGAAATGCGCTGCCGCTCGCCGCCGGAAACCGTATTGCCGTTTTCGCCGAGCAGCGTCTGATAGCCATCCGGCATTCTGCTGACGAACTCGTCGCAGCAGGCGAGCTTTGCCGCACGCATGACTTCTTCATCCGTCGCGTTCATGTTGCCGATTTTGATGTTATTGAATACCGTGTCATTGAACAGAATGACATCCTGAAATACGACCGTGACATAATCTGTCAGATGCTCCGGATCAATGGAACGCAGATCCGTTCCGCCGATGCGGATTGAACCGTCCGTGACATCCCAGAAGCGCGAAATGAGCTTTGCAACCGTACTTTTTCCGCTGCCGCTCGGCCCGACCAGCGCCGTGATCTTCCCCTCCGGAATCCGGAAGTTCACATCGTGCAGCACCTCTGTTTCCTGCTGATAGCCAAAGCTGACATGATCAAAATCAATGTCAAAGCGATCCAGCGCGGTATCCTTGCTGCCTTCCATTTTTTCAATATTGGACAGCTCCATGACACGCTCACTGCAAACCTGCATATGGAAAATCTCCGGCATCAGTGTCAGCGTCGTGATGATCGGGCCGTAGACACGCACCGCGATCATCAGCGAAATGACCAGCGTCGAAAGCACGAGCGTACCGCCGGAAAAGAGCGTCACACCGGCATATACCGTCAGTGCAATGCCGGCCTGCAGCACAAACTGTGCGCCGGAAAGCAATACGCCTGCACCGAGCTCCATTTTAACAGAAACACGGCGCATTTCATCCAGCGCGTTTTTCAGCGCACTGAACCGGTCTGCATTCAGAAAACAGGACTTGATGATCTTAATGCCCGCAATGTATTCCTGTGTCTGCTCGGAGGCACGCAGCTTCGCATTGACCTTCTCACGGCTCATTCTGTCCTGTCTGCGGCGGCTGAGCAGAATAATCAGCACCGAAACCGGCAGCGTGATAAACAGTGCAAGCGCCATGCGCCAGTCAAAGAATGCAAACCCGATGCAGATCAGTGTAACAGAAATGATATTTGCAACGAGCGGCGGCAGCACATGGCTCAGCGTATGCTCAATGACAGCACAGTCCGACATCATATTCGCAGTCAGCTCTGTCAGATTCTTGGAATTGAACACCTTCATCGGAAGCTCACGAATGATCTCCGCGATGCGGATGCGCATATCAGATGCTTCCAGATAGGAATTCACGTATGTTTTCCGGTAATCATTCTTGCTCGCAAAAAAGATTCCGACAGTACCCGCAAGACCGATTGCGGCAAGAATCCAGATTTTTTTCCATGAGACCTCTTCACTTGTCAGAGGCTTTATCAGCTCGACAAAGATCTGCACGGAGATGAACACCGGGATCATCATGGTAATATTGGTCAGCGTGCAGGCTGCAATGCCTTTTTTCAGCTCCCGGTATCCTCTGTCAGACAGATGAAACATTTTCTTCAGATTCAGCATATCAAGCATTTCCTCTTTTCATTTTCCAGCTCAGCGCCTGCGTATAGCGTGCCCACAGTTCACTGTATTTCCCGTTTTTCGCGAGCAGCTCCTCATGCCTGCCCTGCTCCGCGATCCTGCCGTTTTCCACGACAAGGATCCGGTCGGCATCGGTGACCGTCGAGAGTCTGTGCGCGATCATGATGACGGTCTTGCCTGCCATCAGGCGGCTTAGCGCCTTCTGAATCAGGAATTCGTTTTCAGGATCGGCAAATGCAGTCGCCTCGTCCAGTACAAGAATCGGAGAATCCTTCAGGATCGCCCGCGCGATTGCAACACGCTGAATCTCTCCGCCGGAAAATTTTACGCCGCTCTGCCCGAAAACAGTACGGTAGCCGTCAGGCAGACTCATGATGAATTCATGACACTGCGCCGCTTTGGCCGCAGCAATTACCTCATCCTCTGTCGCATCCGGTCTGCCCATACGGATATTCTCAAGAATGCTCTGCTTGAATAAATAGTTGTCCTGGAACACAAAGCTGACCATGTTCATCAGATCCTTTGTTGCAATCCTGCGGATATCCGTCCCGCCGATCGTAATGCTGCCGCCATCGACATCGTAAAAACGAGGGATCATGTTTGCAACCGTGCTCTTGCCGCCGCCCGAAGGGCCGACAATCGCCGTGACCTGTCCGGCAGGAATCGTAAAGCTGATGCCGTCCAGTGCCTTGATATCCTTCTCATAGGAGAAGGTCACATTCTCAAAGCGGATCTCATAGTCATGCGGTACCGCACAGCCGGATTCTTCTGTCAGCGGCTTTTCCGCCAGTACCTTGTCCATGCGCTCAATGCCGTTGGCTGTGTTCATGCTGTTGACCATCACGTATACGACCTTCATCAGAATCGCTGCGATTGCCGGCACAAACAGCAGATAGAACAGAAAATCCGTGAGAAAGCCGCGGTAATCCGCCGCACGCTTTCCGACATAAATGCCCATCGGAATCAGGAACAGGTACATATTGTTCAGAGCCGATGTCAGAACCGCCATGGCATTCTCATTGCTCAGTGTATACGGGATCACCGAGTCGGTATACTTCTGAATGGAATCATGCAGCCGTCTGAACGAGAACACCGTCTGATTAAAGGCCTTGACAACCGAAATACCGCGGACATATTCCACGGATGCATTGCTCATATCCTCCAGTGCATCCTGATATACATTCAGGAGCTCGGAGGTTTTCTGACCGCCGTTTGCAATTCCCTGCAATTCAAACGATACAACAATCGCCGCAAATGTGACCAGTCCGAAGCGCCAGTCTACAGCAAACAGAATGATAATCGCAGTGACCGGTGCAACCATTGCCGCGACCATGTCGGGAAGATCGTGTGCAATGAAGCCCTCAAGCTGTTCAATGTTTTCATCCATGATCTTTCGCAGCTTGCCGCTGCCTTCCCGGATATGAAAACCGATCGGCAGCTTGACAATGTGCGAAGCGAAATCGAGTTTCAGCTGATACAGGGTTCCGTATGCTGCAACATGGGAGACCGCCAGCGCCCCGAAATACAGCACAATGTTCAGAAATGTGCCGCCCAGCGCCAGCAGTCCGTAGCGAAGCATCAGATCCGTATCGCGGATGTCCGGATAGTACTGAATAATAAGTGCAAGAATTTTGTAGATCGAATAGTATGGAATAAAGCCGGCCAGTGCAGCTGCCGCCGAGAGAATGACAGAGATCAGACATAGTCCCTTTCTGATTTTCGTCAGCTCCATCAAACGCGGCAGGCCTGTTTTATACGGCTTTTCCGGTGTTTCCTTTTTACTCGCCATTTCGTCCTCCAATATCACGGTGTATTTGTCTGCTTCGTGATGACCTTCACCATCAGACATTCATTGACATTCCGGCGAAATAATCCGTCGAAGTGATTGACTACCTCATAACCGTTTTTGCGGTAAATCTCAAATGCACGGTCATTGAAATCTGCAACCAGCAGATAGGCTCTTGTGCGCAGTGCTCCCAGCAGCCGCAGGCAGTCCTGTTCAAACGCCTGTAGCAGCTTTCTGCCGATTCCGGTATGCTGCTGATCGCTTCGCACAACGATCATATGCAGATACGGGAAAGAACGGAACATTCCGCGTGCCTGAAACCAGATAAATCCGACAGGCTGATCTGCCTGATCGGCAGCTACCAGAAAGCTGTCCTGCACAACAGCCTTTTCCAGTGCATCTGCAATCATATGCCGGTTCGGGTAGTAAACTGTTCCGAGACGGCTCTCAGCCAGCATATCGCCGCAGGCCTGCATGTCCTCCGGCTGTGCGTCTCTGATTCGTATCTGCTCCATAACAGCCCCCTTACATTCTGGAAAAGATCACATCTGCAATCGAGGAAACGGTATCGAAATTCTCAAGCTCCAGATCGTCGAACGGGAGCGTGATTCCGAATTCTGCTTCAAACACAGAGATCAACGAAACAATATCAAACGAATCAATATATCCGCCGGTAATGAGCATTGTGTCTTCTGTGAGCTCGATGCTTTCCGCACCGTCGATGTTTGTGCGGATCAGCTCTGCGACCTTCGCTTCGATTTCCTGCCTGTTCATTCCCTGTCAACTCCTTTCAGTTTTTATTTGAGAATATCGCTGAGCGAATATCCCATTTTGGCAAGCGGCGGAATCAGATCGGTATCCTCAATCGGCGTACTGATGATTTCCAGTGCGCGCTGCCGCGAGAGCTCGCCGGCACGCACCATATCGCTCAGCTCTGTCTCATGCTGTGCATATCCGAACTGCTTCATCGCCAGATACTGTGCAACATAATTGAAGGAGCAGTTCGAGGATTTGTCCGGCCAGCTCCGCTTCGGAAGCGTAAAGCCGAGCTTTTCCGTGATGAGACTGAGAATCTCGCCTTCATTCCATTCAATGTATTTGAACGGCGAAAGCTGAACGATATCGCCGTAATGCTCACGGAAATATTTTGGCTGATTGCTGTACATTTCTGTCAGCTCAGCATATTTGTCATCCTGAGAAAGAATATCAATGATATTCCGGTCAGATTCCTCATAGATCCAGAACAGTTCAAAATTCCGGATATACTGCTGTCCCTTCGTGTAACCGCCCAGCACAAGCCGGATGCCGTTCTGCCGGCACACATCCCGCACTGCCTTGTCGATCAGTGCATGGCACACTCTGCAATAATAGATTTTCTTTCCGGATTGCAGGCACTTCTGAAAAATGTCCAGCACATCCGCCGTCTTGAATACAACCAGATCAACGCCGAGCACATCTGTCGCATTCCGCACATTGTGATACATCTCCTCCAGTGCAAAGCCGTTGTCAATGAAAACGGCCAGCGGCTTCAGATGCAGAATCTCCTTTGCAATGTACAGCGTCATGATACTGTCCTTGCCGCCGGAAACGCTGACGGCACAGTCATATTTTCCGGCGTCCTTCGTAAAGCGTGCGACCTTCTTCTTCAGCAGATCAAGCCGTGCTTCCGGCGAAAGGCCGTCGATGCCGCCGCCCTTTTCCTCAAGCTGCCGGTGCTTTGTGCAGATCGGACAAAGCCCGTTTTCATTCAGCGGAATATAACCTTCTGTTTCAGGCAGCACGCAGCATTTGCAGCGTTTTCTTTCAACATTATAGTTCATCCTGTTCTCCCCCGGATTTCACAAATCAACGTAGGATGCAATCTCATCGCGGGTCTGCTGATCCCATTTTGAGACATCCAGCCCCTTCTGTGAAAGCAGCGCATAGGTCAGCCGCTCAATGCCGAACGCAAAGCAGGCTGTGTAGCAGAACGCACCGTTTGAAGATTTGATTGCATAGGGTTTGGAGAAGTGCGTTCTGTGCAGATTGGCAGATGCACAGGCGATGTACAGATCACGCGCAGGAATCTTCCATTTGAATTCGCGCTTGGAATCGCCGAGCATCTGAAAGAGCCTGAGTTTTTTGTAGTTGCTCGCAAAAAACGAATCATTCGCCGTATCGAGCTTGACATTGACCTGAAATGTGTCC
This sequence comes from Oscillospiraceae bacterium, assembly GCA_017427265.1. GTDB lineage: Bacteria > Bacillota > Clostridia > Oscillospirales > Ruminococcaceae > Firm-04. The sequence goes on from JAFRTG010000032.1 coordinate 68,432, forward strand.
GCCCAGAATTGCCAGAGTGCTCTGCTGCTTTCAATCCGCTCCGAGCATTGCTGCGGCGTTCCGAGGAATACATATTCCAGCATGTAAAACTCATTCAGCCGTGCCAGCTCCAGCACATTGTCGCCCTCATTGCGGAAGCATTTGCCGGCGATCATGAAACACAGCGGCTTTTTCTCATCAACGATGGTATTCTCAAAAATCGAATAGACAGGAACACAGGCGGCATTGCGCAGGACATTCACCGGCTGCTTCATCTCCGAGAAGATGCCGTCCGCTTTCGTACCGAAAGCAGCAAAGCGATCCAGCACATCCAGATCGTTTTTCATCACAGTCTGGAACATGATGTAATGCGGGAATGTCTCGAAATATCTGCCCTTTTCAAAATTGTCAATCGGATAAAGCACGGGGAATTCATATTCACGCACATCTTCAAAATTCTGAAACGCAAATTCGCGGATCTTTTTGTCGAAGTAGCGGAACACCTTGAGGAACAGCCCGCTGTAGGCATAAACGCCCTTGCAGATCTCCATCACATCACCGCGGCTGACCAGCTCCGGAAAAACGGTTTCCGTATTGAGCGGCGTTCTGTCTGTATGATCGACCAGCGTTTTGATGTTCGATTCCCGGTCGGTAATCTTTCCGCCGTGAATCATCTCAAGCAGCCGGTCGATTTTGCTGCGGACGTCCTGCTCTTTTTCGTCAAAGCAGCTGACGCCGATCTCTCTGCCGCTGACCTCGATTTTCTGGATATCCGGTGAAATATAGGAAAGCATATCGGAAATCACAGCAAAGTCGCTGTCCGTCTCATTGGAAAAATCATATCTGCAAATCATACGTTTGTGCGCTCCTTTATCATTGCAGCCCAGTCTTTGAAGAAGGGTCTGCTCAAAATCTCGTATAAATCAATCTCGGCACCGAAGCCGGAACGGATCGAAGCAGCAAGCATCCGTGCAGAACGCTCGCTGCCGCCGACCGAAAACAGACTGTCAGCCATGGAGAGCTCCGTACCCGGAAACAGCATTCTGCAGATATCCAGCAGCTGCATTTCCGTCTCTCCGGAATCATCTGAGAGCTGCTTCTTCGCTTCTGCGATCATGTCCGTCCATTCATCCAGCGTCGGATGATTCAGAATATCATAGACCTCCGGCGTGACGCCGAATTCCTTCCGGATTGCGGCGGTCAGCTTCATCGCGCTGATCGAATCTCCGCCCATGTAATAAAAATTGTCATCCGGAGACAGCGCAGGATCCTCAAGAATCGAACAGCACATCTCATAGAGCTTTCGCTTGATTTCACTTTCAAACTGAATTTCAGCCGCCTTCTCTGTATGCTGCACCGGCATCGCTGCGAGCTTTTTCCGGTCAGGCTTTGCATTGCGCGTCAGCGGCATTTCCTCCAGCTGAATCAGATGTGCAGGGATCATATACGGCGGCAGTGACGCCCGCAGTACGGCCTGCAGCTCCTGTGCACCGATGCACCGGTCCGCGGTGAAATACGCAGCCAGCACCTTGGATTCAGCCGCCTGCACAACCACGCAGAGCTGTACGCCCGGAACCTGCTTGACTGCCGATTCTATCCCGGCAAGCTCAATCCGCTTTCCGTTGATCTTGACCTGAAAATCCTCTCTGCCGAGGATGCGGATGCTGCCGTCCGGCAGATACATGCCCATATCTCCCGTGCGGTACATCCGGATGCCGTTCACTGAGAGAAAACGTCTTGCCGTTTCCTCCGGCAGACCGGCATATTCCTTCGCCACGCCCTTTCCTGCCACAAACATGCCCCCGCGCACACCGACCGGGCAAGGCTCGAAATCGCTGTCAAGAATATAATAGGCTGTGTTCGGAAAAGGTTTGCCGTAGGGAATGAAGCTGCCTTCCAGATCTGCTGCCGTCACTTCGTGATAGATATTCCAGACAGTCGTCTCAGAAGGACCGCCCACGCTGAACATGCGGACAGCCGGGTTCATTTCGCGGATCTGTCTGAGCATTGCCGGTCTGATCCAGTCTCCGCCCAGCATGATGCACCTCAGATGCCCGACCGCTTCAGCCAGCCGCTTGTCCTCCGAGGCCAGCAGCATTTCCATAAACGCCGGAACAGAATTCCACACTGTCACGCCGTGTTCCAGCATCATTTCAATCCACCTGTGCGGATCTTTTTCCGAAACCGTATCCGGTATGACCACCCTGCCGTGATATGCAGGCATAAAGATCATGTCAAACAGAGACATATCATGGCAGTAGTTTGTGACTGCAATGCAGGTATCTGCGTCGGAAATGCCGAACAGCTCTGCGGTGTGCAGCAGGCAGTTTATCAAGCCCTCCTGCCGCAGCACGATGCTTTTCGGTCTGCCGGTGGAACCGGATGTGTGAATCAGAAATGCTTCATCATCCGGTTTCAGCTCACGAAAGATCAGCTCTGCACCGTTGATCTGCGCTGCATCCTCTGCCAGAACAATTTTATCAGCCGGCAGCTGCGGCAGAATATCGGCAAACGCCTGCTCCGTCACCAGCACACGGATTTCCGCACAACGGATGCAGTAAGCGATTGCTTCCGGCGGCTGTTCTGTTTCGATCGGGAAAAAAACATATCCGCCGCAGGCACAGGTAAGCTCCGCGATGAGCGGCCGGATTCCTTTCTGCAGCAGCAGGCCGACCCTTCCGCCGTCCGGCGCCGCACAGCGGATTGCCTGCTGGATCCCGGCTGCACCTTGCATCAGATCAGCATAGCTGTACGTTTTTCCGTTTACAAACGCTGCAGCGGCATCGCTGCGCTGTGTTAAGCTGCTGTGAAGCAGTCCGGAAAGGGTCTGCGGCACATCATGCACCGGGGTATCATTCGCCTGCCGGAGCAATGCTGCATCCTGTTCGGGGAGCGGCAGCACGGAGCATTCCAGTACCGACGCATCCTGCATGAGCTGCATACAGGTCTGCGCAAACATATCCGCAATGCCTTCTGCGGCTTGCCGCGAAACACAGCAGGCATCTCCGGTCATTGTCAGCAGGACGCCGTCTGCCATCGGCTGCAGAATCGTCTCAAGATGCATGCCGCCGGTCAGCGCACGGAATCCCTTCTTCACAAAAACGGTATTGCCGTCCTGCACCGTATCCGTCAGACTTGTGAAGGTATACGGAACCTGTACATTTGTGCCTTGCAGTCTGCTTGCATGACGCAGAATCTCCACGCCGGAATACGGCGCCTGCTCCATGCGGATATTCAGCTCCCGGAGCAGCTGCTCCGCGAGACTGCGCACAGTCTGCCCATGCTCGTGGAAATGGCCGATCACGGTAAAATCCGCAAACAGACCGATCAGATTCTGCGATTCCGCTTCCCAGAACGGCCTGTGGCTGACAGGCAGATTCAGCGCGAAATCCTTCGATTCCGCATAGCGTTCGAGCGTTTTGCAGTAGATCGCCAGAAGCAGTGAAAACGGTGTCAGGCAAACAGACTTCGCAATCTCCGAAAGCCGGGCCGGAAGTGCCGCAGGGAGCAGCCGTTCCGCCGTATAATACGTTCCTGCGGGAGCAGATTCATGCGGCAGGACAGGCGCATCCGGCAAAGCGGCAGCATGTGTCTGCCAGAAGGCATCCGCCTCCGCAGTATTCTCCGCCGCAAAGGGTTCCCATGCATCCCGGTAAACGGCAAAGCCTGCATCTTCCGGAAGTGCCTCGCCCGAATACGCTGCTTCAAGATCACGCAGCAGGATGCCCTGACTCTCTCCGTCAAAGTAAAGGCCGTCTGTGTGCGTAAAGATCACGGCATTCCGCTCAGGATCGGCAATCACCGTGAATGTCACCGGCAGCGTCTCCGGCTGACAGGGCGCCTCTGCAAAAAACGCATTCCGCTGTTCGTCTGCAAGCCCTCGGAGCTCTGCAGCATCCGCCGCACGGATCAACGTGACAGCAGACGCCGTCCTCTCCCGCTGCTCCCACGTATATGCAGACGAGCAGACCGCACGCAGCATCGGATGCGCCGCATAGAGCTTCTGCACGGCTGCCTCAAACCGTTCGGGATCAAAGCCGGTGCAGCGAAGCTCATAGGATTCTTTCTCGCGCATCCGCGTACCGTCACCGTTCACTGTTCTTCCGGAGACATACGCTTTTTGCAGCGCAGTCAGCGGGAACACGTTCATTCTGTCATCCTTTCCGCAATGCCCGATACCGAGCCGAGCTCATAAAGCTCTGCCAGACTGATTTTCCTTCCGAATGTCCGGCGCAGTTCCATCTGCAGCTTCATCGCATCCATAGATGTGCCGCCGAGCTCCGTAAAGGGCTGCTCCTCACCGAAGGATTCCGGCAAATCCCGCAAAATGCCGGTAAAGATATCTCTGATTCTTTCAGATGCTTCGCTTTTACTCATTTTCCCACACCTCAGTTATCCTCTTGATATAATGCGCGAACTGCTCCCGAAGGACAGCCTCATCAAACAATCCGTCAGGATAAACCCAGTCCGCGCGCAGACCATGAATCGTTTCAAAAATCTGACAGTCCACCGCAACCTCCGGTGTCTGCGAGATCATATAGGATACGCCGCCGAGCAGACTCTCAAACATCACCGGAACAAGCGGCACATTCTCTGTATACGAAAACACAAACGCAGGCAGATCGCCGGACGGCTTGCTGTTCATCTGTTCCCCGTTCTGCAGCGCCGTGAGCTGTCTTTGCGTATTGTGCATCAGCGTCCGGATATCAGCACCCGTATCATAAAACAGCGGCACAAACAGCAGCCCGGTCGCATCCGTGACCTTGCCGGCTCTGTCTGCAATGCGGAACAGCGGTACATTCAGCACAAAATGCTTTTGCTCCGACATTCTGCTCACCGCCTCACCGAACAGTGTCAGCAGTGCTGCAAATATACCGGTGCCGTCCTGCAGGCTCTTTTCCCTGATCCGCCGCAGCTCCGGTGCAGAAATCTCAGCCGTCAGCGCCTTGTACCGGCACCCGGACATCTCCGCCGGATTGTGCAGATACGACGGATTCGGATAGGTCAGTGTCCTTGCTGCGTAAGCCTGTGCCAGCCGGTCAAGAATGACCTGAAAGCCGTAAACATCGCACATCAGCAGATCCAGATCGAAAATGAGCTTTGCTCGGCGGTCAGGCATCTGCACAAGCATCAGCCCGCAGAGATGACCTTCCTCTGCCCGCATTTTCCGATGCGAAAAGCTCTGCCGGATTTTTTCAGTCTCCGCTTCGGCAAAATCCGCAGTTTTCCCTGAAAAATCAAAATACAGCACGCGATCCGTCAGCGGGGTATCCGCAAGCTCAGCGGTGCCGTCATTCCGGATACGCTGCCGCATCGCCGGCTCATGCTGCACGACATCCGACCATGCTTCCTGAAGGATACCGCAGTCAATTTCAGCGCCGTCAAATTCCAGATATACATGACATGCTGTTCCGCCGAGATGCGACTGTTTTTCGCGTCCGATCAGATAGGCTTCCTGCACAGCCGTCAGTTTCATGATTGTTCCTCCCGTCCGAGCATTCGCAGCAGCTCGTTTTTATCAACCTTTCCGACCGGTGTAAGCGGCAGCGCATCCGTCAGCCGAAGCATGTCCGGCAGATAAAAATCCGAAACCTGCTCACTTTTCAGAAATGCGTGCAGCTCCTGCAGTGTCAGCGGCTTCTCCGTCACCGCCCAGACACAGATTTTCTGTCCCAGCTCCGCATCCGGAACACCGATCACGGCACACTCCAGCACATCGTCGGAGCGGCAGATCCACTCCTCCAGTGCAGCCGGCATAATCTTTTCACCGGCGCGGTTGATCTGCTCGCGCACCCGGCCGAGTATCCGGATATTGCCCGCAGGTGTACGCAGAGCACGGTCACCGGTGAGGTAATAACCCTCGCTGTTGAAGGAGCGGCGGTTCGCCTCCGGATTCTCATAGTATCCGGTAATCGTATACGGCCCGCGCACAATAATCTCACCCGCAGTACCGTCCGGAACATCATTGCCGTCAGCATCGACAATCCGGTACGTATCCTCCGGCGCGGAAGGTGTCCCCTGATCGTGCCAGCGCACCGCTTCCGGTGCATCACGGTCTGTCATGAAGGTCATGCCTTCGCTCATGCCGAATACCTGTATCACCGTGCAGCCCATCAGCCGCTCTGCCGCAGCAGCCTCCTCCGGCCTGAACATCGCACCGCCGACCATCACATACCGCAGCGACGATACATCATCGTCAGCGAACAGATTCCGGTAACGGATACACATATTCACCAGCGCCGGAACAAGACTGGTAATCGTTGCGCCGTAACGCTCAACATTCGAGAAAAACTCTGTCATATCCGGATATTTCTGCATTACAACCGTTCCGCCGCACATCAGCGTCCCGATGATTCCCGGCGTGCCGAGCGCAAAGTTATGCGCCGCCGGCAGAATATTCAGCATCACGCTTTTCTCCGAAAGATCCGCACGCAAAGCCGTCACATATGCATTGTAGAGATAATCACGGTGCGTGCGCGGAATCAGCTTCGGAATGCCGGTCGTACCGCCGGACAGCGAAAGAAACGCAAGGTCATCCGCAGACGGAAGTTCCGTTGCGGCTTGTTCGCGTTCCGATGCAGCGTCATCTTTTTCAGAGATCAGGGCTTCCAATTCGTCCTCAAAAAACAGACGGTCCGTGCAGCCGTACTGCTCTGCAAGCTGACGGGCATTTTCTTCATAGCTGTATTTCAGATAGCGCCGTGTGAAGATCATCGCGGCAGGCTCTGCATTCCGGCAGATTCCGCCGATCACAATTTCCTTATGCGCAGGCAGGCACAAAATCGGAACAGCGCCGATGCGCGACAACGCAAAGAAAACCGCCGGAAACCAGACGGTGTTGGTCATTTGCATGATAACGCGGCAGCCGCGGACAATGCCCCGTTTCCGGAACATGTCCGCCAGCGTCAGCGCTTTTTTGTATAACTGCCGGTAGCTCCATGCAGTCTGACCGTCCGTTACCGCGATATGCTCCTGATACCGCCCGCTCCATTCCCGGAGCGCTGCATCCAGTGTCAGATTCGCAGTTCCCATATCACTGCTGCATTTTGCGCACGATTGTCTCCGTCATCGAATTGACAGAGACAGGCTCAGCCAGATTGACCTCATCTGCCAGCGTCACCTGAAAATAATCCTGGCAGGAAAGGTAAAGCTGTACGATAATGATGCTGTCCGCGCCGAGATCCTCATAGAGCAGCGCATCCTCATCAATCTCACTCTGCTCCAGTCCCATCAGCTCATGCAGCAGATCCTTGATTTTTGTTTTGATTTCTTCTCTTGCAGCCATTACGATTTCCGTTTTCCTTTCATTGTAATCTCGCGCATCGCATCCTCAAGTTTGCTGCGGGATTCGATTTCATTGAGCATATCCTTCTTGGAGACCTCACCCTTCAGCGTTTTCGGCAGCGGATCGCGGAACACCATCACAGCGGCAAGGCGCTTGTAATGCGGCAACTCTCCGTTTCGCTTCTGAATCGCCCGGAACAGCTCAGACTCCTCAAAGTTCTCATAGCTGTTCGCCGTATACAGCACCAGAACCGGCTCGTCGTCAATGCCGATAAAGCAGAACTGATCGGTCATGGTTTCCAGCAGGGAGAAATCCTCCTCCAGCTCCTCCGGATAGATGTTCTCGCCGGAATCGTTTACGATCATATTGCTGCATCTGCCCTGATAAAACAGGATGCCGTCCTTGATCGTAAAGACATCGCCCGTGCGGTACATCTCGCCGAACCGTTCGATACGCGGAACAAATTCTCCGTGCTCCAGAATGCCGCTGTAAATGCACTTGTTGCCCAGAACAGCAAGCTCGCCCGTGCCTTCATCCGTGATCGAGCCGTCCTCCTGAACAATCTTTGTGATGTGGCCGTTCATCGCCGCACCGGAATACTCGCCGGGGATTCCCATATCAGGCTCCGTATTGAAATACCCGATGCTGACACAGCCGCCGATCTCGGTTCCGCCGTAAGCATTGGAGAGGCAGAAGCCGGTAGAATTGACTGTATTTTTGAAGTCGGCATCAATCCGCGCACCGCCGATCATACCGTGCGTGAACTGCTCACCGAAGAATTCCCGGAATGTTTCCGGAGAGACTGCGCCGTACTTGTTCTGATAAATGCGGAAGATCGCCTTCCAGAGCGCAGGAACACCGTAGGTAAACCAGATCCGTTCGCGTTTGATCGCTTCCGTCAGTTCCAGAACGCCGTTGTTTTTCGGGAATACCATCGTGCAGCCCTGTCCCCAGAAGATCATCGGAACCTCAAAGCCGAAGATATGCCGCATCGGAAGCGTCACCAGCACGCGCGTCTCATGCGTCGGAATGTTCCACAGCGACTGCACAACCTCCGGAGATGCAAACGTGAAATTCTTGATGTTCTTCTGAATCTGCAGGATGATTTCCGCATTGAACACGATCGTTTTGGCCGCACTCGATGTACCGGATGTGCAGACACACATCTGCGTTTCCCAGCAAACATGTTCCGGCTTGCCGGTTTCGGCAGCGGTCACATCCGCAAAGGAAATATCCCGCAGTCCTTCCGTTTCAAGCGGCGCATAGCTGATGATTGCAGCAAGATTGCCCATTTCCATCACACGCTTCAGACCGTTTCCGGCAATGTTCTCATCCACGCTCATGACCTTGTAGCCGATCATTTCCAGCGCCAGAAAAACCGGAAGCCAGTATACATGTGTTCTGTGGCGCAGCGCGATCCATCTGCCCTTTTCGATTCCCGCAAGCTCTTTTTCCAACGCTGCCGCAATAGCCTCGATCTTTGCGATATATTCATCACGGCTGAAGATGCGTTTTTCGTTGTTCTCATAGCATTCGGCAATCGGATAATCATTCGGGAATCCGAGAATCGAATGTGCGTAAAGCTCCTCAAAGGTATGTTTTACATTGTTTCTGTCGTACTGCATGAATCTACTCGCTTTCTAATATTGATTTTCTTAAAATACGGCCGATACAACGCCCATATTGGCGCCGACCGCGCCGCCGAGCATCAGCAGTTTCCCGCCGCGCTGCAGAACACCTTTTTCAGCCGCCCAGCAAGCCATGATCGGAATATTAGCCGAACCGACATTGCCTGTTTCCTGCACGATCTCCGGCAGTTTTTCAAAGCTGATCCCGATGATATTGCGGATATTCTTTGTGATCCATTTTGCGACCTGACTGACCAGAACGCAGTCAATATCGCTGCTGACCCAGCCGCTTTTTTCCATGACAGCCGGAATAAAGTTTCTGGTCACATCCTGATGCATGTCGATCAGCTTTTTTGTCGTTCCGGGAATATACATTTTCGACTGATCCGCCGGATAAATGACGCCGCCTCCCCAGATCACATTGTTGTTCCACATGGCCGGAACTGTCTGAAAGCGGGACGCAACGATTCCCTGTGTGCCGCCCGGCTCCGCCTTCGTGAGGATGAATGCGCCGCCGCCGTCACCGACCGAAAGCGCAGCAGTACCTCTTTGCAGAAGCTCCTCTTTATTATCGTAGTCAAATTTCGTCCACCGGGAGAGTGCCTCGCCGGCAACAACCAGCACATTTTCAGCCTTGCCGGACGCGATCAGACTGTCCGCGACATCCACGCCGCTCATAAAAGCATTGCAGGCATTTTTAATATCAAATGAATATGCATTGCGGATATTCATTTTATCCATCACGACATTGACAGTCGCCGGTTCTGCAAAATCCTGCGTAATGGAGCAGAACAGAACCGCATCAATATCCTGCGGCTGCATACCGGCATGTTCCAGTGCCTTCATGCCGGCCTTTGCGGCAATATCCGAACAATGCTCATTTTCCGCTGCATAATGGCGGCGTTCGCAGCCGGTCAGCATACGCACCAGTCCCGGCTTTACGCCGAACCGGGAATAGCCCGCCATCTCCTCGATTTCCTCACTGGTATAAACCTTCTCCGGCAGATACATTCCGATGCCGGCAATTTTGCTGTAAATACTCATATATTTTCCCTTCCGGACAGTGTCAGGCAGCAGTCCCGGCTGCCTTGTGCAGTGCTTTTCGGATGCAGCTGCGCAGATATGCAATCAGCTCATCCTTCTTTTCATTCAGATAAAAATGTCCGCCCTCAAATTCTCTGATCCCGTAGCAGATGTCGAAACAGTCCCGCCACCAGACAAGATCCTCCGATGCAAATTCAATGTCGTCTTTTCCGTACAGAACCACGCCGGCAGGCAGCCTGTGCACAGGCGGCTCATGCCCCGGATCGTATGTTTGCAGCACGCGAAGATCCGCGATGCAGAGATCCGTGAAATAGCGCAGCGCTTCCGGATGTTCCCACATATGCTCCGGCAGTCCGCCCAGCTTTTTCAGAAACGCGACGCCCTCTTCTTCGCAGCATCTGTAATGCTCCGGATCGACCTTGCACGGCGGCTTCTGTCCCGAAATCATCAGCAGCTTCGGCGGATTCTGCCAGCGCTCCTGAAGCAGCACGGCCGTTTCATACGCTACAAACGCACCGAAGCTGTGGCCGAAGAACATGTAGTCCTCGGCGCCGTCCCGCAGAATGCCGTGCTGCAGTTCCTCTGCGATGCTGTCGGCAGCGTCTGCGAACGATTTGTAATGCGGAATCTTAGACTTTGTTGCACGCAGCGGATACTCGTACAGAACGACCTCATCTACGCCCTCAAAGCCGGCCTTTTTCAGAAATGTGTAATAAAAGGAAAGACCGCCCGCATGCGGAAAGCAGATCAGCTTCATGTTTTACGCTCCGTTTCCGGCCATAAATTCCTGCGCGACCCTGTTCACAATCGGCACGCAGTTTTTATAGCCATCTACCATAATCAAATGCCCGCCGTCGATTACCTCGATCCGGAAGTCCTTGCCCGCAACATGTTCCCAGCAGCGCATATCCTCCAGCGGTGTCATGGTATCGCGGTCGCCTGCCAGAACCGTGACATCCGTATCCACTTTGAAATATTCGCGCGGATTGTTCTGATAGCTGGATACGATCGTCTGGTCAACATCAAACAACGACATGGTATGATTGGCAAATTCAAAGGATTTCAGCTGATTGACAATATCCGCGCTTTCCATTTCCTCATCGGAATAAATCTGCTCCGGGCGAACCGGAACATATTTGCCGTTTTCCGCATAATTCCGGAAGCACTGTTCGGTATACTTTTTGCAGAATGCTTCAATCATTCCGCGGTCCTCAAAAACATGCTCCGGGAAATAGCGTTCCAGCACCTCGATCATCTCCGGCTGCCGTCTGACATCAGAGAACAGCGAGGTTGCATAGGTATTGCCGTCCGGCGGATCACTGGCGCAGTAGAACACATGAAACGGCCGCTTCAGATTGTTCTGAATAATGCGGCGGTACAGCTCATAGCTCGCCACCGAACCGAAGCAATACCCCATAATCATGTAATCGTCATCCGGCTTCAGCTGTGTCAGCAGATTGCGGTAAAGATCGTCCGCAACCTCATCCATTGTCCGGAAGGGCTGCTCCTTCCGGCGCAGCCCGCGCCCCGCAATCTCAAGCAAGCAGAGCTTGATCTGCGGATCAAGCAGCTTTGCCCACGGCAGATACGCCAGTGCCGAAGCAGCACCGCCCGGCACACAAAACAGTTTCACCATTCTTGTAGTTTTCCTTTCTGATACGCCTCTGAAATGCTTTACAGATAGCTTGCATTCAGATAACCGCCGTCCACTGCGATTGCCTGCCCCGTGATATACGATGCGGCATCTCCTGCGAGAAACAGGATCACGCCGTTCATCTCCCCGCGCATACCCGGTCTGCCGGCAGGAGCCTGACGGTTATATGTGGCTAACACGATCTTATTATCAAATATATCCGAGGTCATTTCGCTTTCAAAGAGTCCCGGACACACCGCATTCACCGTAATGCCTTCGCGCATATAAGTCACAGCAAGCCCGGTTGTCAGGCCGCAGACAGCCGCCTTGGAAGCATTGTAAGCGTGGCGCGGAACAGTCTGTGACGCAACAAATGCATTGATAGATGCAACATTGATAATGCGTCCCATCCGGCGCACCGTCATAAACGGCAAAACTGCGTCGCACATATTGGCCGTTCCCGTCAGATTCACCGCGATCTCCTTCTGCCATTCCGCTGCATCCATCTCACCGACCTTGACCTTGCCGGTCACGCCGGCGCAGTTGACCAGCACTTCGATTGTGCCCTCAAACAGTTCGGCAGCCGCTTTGACAGCCGATGCCGTCTGTGCCCTGTCGCTGACATCGCAGACAGCATACCCCGTTTTGACGCCGTATGCTTTCAGCTCTTCCGTCAATCCGGAAAGGCGCTCCCCGCGTCTGCCGATGAGAAAGACATTCGCACCGGCTTCAGCAAAGCCGCGGCTCACATCCGCACCGATTCCGCTCGTGGCACCGGTTACAATGACATTTCTTCCTTCAATGCAGAATATATTCCGGTATTCCATTTTATCTCTTACACCCTCCTGTTCCCTCTATATCCCGGATCAGGAAACCGGGAAAAATATGCCGGTCAGCAGCACTGTCAGCGCCGTCAGAAGTGCCTGAATACCGAAGCCGTACCGCACATAATCACGGAAGCGGTACCCGACACGCACCGTCATGCCGATGAAGCCGCTCGAAAGCGGTGTCAGGACTGCCAGCCCGGCGCCCATTGTTACTGCAATCAGAAATGATTTCGGGTTCAGCGCATACAGCTCCGCGAATTTCAGTGCAAACGGCAGAACGATAATAACCGTCGTCGTATTTGCAATAAAATTGCTGATAACAACAGCCAGCAGCGTGAATGCCGCAAGCAGCAGCAGCGGACTCATGTTCTGCGGGATATGCTGCATCAGCCATTCGCAGATACTTTGAATATGCCCGCTCCGGTTCAGCTCTGACGCCATGCTCACACTGCAGCCCAGCCAGATCAGTATGTTCCAGTCTATTTTGGAAAACGCATTCTTCTGCTGAACAGCTCCGCCGAACATACAGATCAGCGCGCCGATCACAGATGCGACACCGACTGTCACAAAGCCCGTCACAAACAAAAACAGCATCACCGCGCCGGAAATCAATGTGACTGTGATTTTGCGGCGGTTCGGTGCAAAATCAGGCTGATCCGTTTCCGTATCGCAGGATGACGGTGCAGCTTCACTCCAGAAGGAAGCGCTGCGCTTGCTCAGCACAAAGAAAATCCACAGCATTCCAGCCAGCAGAAGAATCAGCCCCATCGGCAGCATCTCAAACATGGAAATGCCGCTGCCGAGCGCATCCGAAGCCATAGATGATGCAATCAGGGTCGCAGGCGCACCGACAAGCGTACACTGCCCGCCCATCACAGCACAGTAAATGACCGGAAGCGTGATGTTTTTCACTGCAATCTTCGGCGCAGAGCCGGCGATATGAATGCAAATAATCATCATCAATGCACATATCACCTGATTATTCAGAAATGCAGAAAGCAGTGCCGCCGTCAGACCGGCAATTATAATCACAGAGCGTTCATTCCGCCCGGAAAGGCGTACAATCAGCTCCGACGTCTTTGCGGATAATCCGCTTTCCTGAAACGCAATCCCGAAAATCTCCGTACCGAATACGATCAGAACGATGTCATTGGTAAAGCCTGCCATCATTTCAGACGGAGAGCATACGCCGCAGACAACCATCGCAATACACGCAGCCACCGAAACAGACGCCGCCGGAAACCGGTCCCAGATGAACGCAGCAACACATAGAATAAGTATCAGCGCCAATTTCAATTTATCTCATTCACACCCCCTTCCCTCCGTCTGAGTTAGCATTGTCTAACCGGTGCACAAAAAAATGCAGACGGATGTACAGATCAGGTATCACGCATCAGTCAGCACAAAATCGGAATGATTTCCGGCAGTTATCATAGGCTAACTCCGCAGGCAAAAAAACACAGCCCGCGGCCGTTTCCCTTTCCAGTACAATCCTGTCATTTCGCTCATATTGTATCACAGGATTTCCAAAATGTCAATAGCATTTCATTCTCCGATTCTGTTTTTCATCTTTTTGGACAATTTCTTTTTTGATTTCATATTATTATCGTGCGCATCACAAGGAGGGGCGGCGCGCAAATGCAGCGGCGCATCTGATTCACAGTGTTTCACCGCGCGAAACGCACCAAAGCAGCAAATGACTTGCTTTTTTTCTGATTTTATGTTAAAATACAAACATCAAAGCGGCTTCGTTTTTGAAGCCTCATCACAGTATCATCAGAAAGGAACGGTCATATGAATAAACTTATCAGTGCCGCGCTTGCAGTTTCCCTGCTGCTGACAGCGTGTCCGCTCCGGACAGCGGCAGCCGGAGAACCGAAAAAAGCCGATCTGGAGGATGCGGTCTACGAGCAGCTCCTGAAACAGGAGGAATACAACGACGGCGCAGACGGCGTTGTAACAGAAGAAGAATTGCAGCAAATTGATGTGCTCTCGCTGGACATGGAAAACGTCACCTCCCTTGATTTCCTCAGAAAAATGCCCGCGCTGAAAGCCCTGTGGCTCACGAACGGCAGCATCAGCGATCTTTCCGCCATTCAGGAATGCAGCGGCCTTGTCACGCTCGGCCTGCAGAATCTGCCGAATGTGAATGACATTTCCTTTGTAAAGGACATGAATCTAACGACATTTTATCTCAATCTGAATCAGATTACCGATGAACAAATGCTGGACGTCATCCGGTTTCAGGATGCGGAAATTGAAACCGGCTTTTCTGCGGTCATCGGCGGGCTGCCCAATGCCATGCTGGCAACACAGGAGGTTTCCCTGAAGATCGACGATGCGGAGATTGCCTGCTCCGAGCTGCAAAGCGGAAAACCGGATGAAAGCCCGTATTCCGCCGCGCCGGTCTACGGCCTGAAGGAGGGCGAGACAACCTACTCTGTCTATTACAAGGATGCGGTCATTCACACCGGAACGATCAAGGTCAAGGCGCGTCAGCAGTCTGACCCCGCGCTGAAAAGCGATATCACTGCACCGGAGCTCGTTGCCTCAAGCTACTATACGCAGGATCAGCCGCTCGTGCTGAAAAACGGGACACTCAGCAAGCCGGAAAACGGCGGACTGACTGTTCTGGAACAGGATGTTGTTTCAGTATCCTCAGCGGGATTCTATGACGATGCCGGCAAATACCGCGGTGCGGATATCACACTGCACAAGGACGGCACACTCTTCATAAACGGCGAAGTGCCGGAGGATGCAAAAGACATCAAATTCAAGCAGATCAACTATAAATTCTGCATCGCGGAGGACGGACGACTGTTCTATCTGCGTGACGGACAGGGAAAGACCGTTCTGGACTACGTTTGCAGCGGAATCGCATCCTGTCCGGAGGATAATTCGATTTATGTGACCTCTGAGGACGGCGAGATTATCCTGATCCGCAGTATTTCCAAAAAGACAAATGACAGCACGGAAATACAGTACGCAGAGTACCCGACCGGAATCATGAATATCATCTGCTGCAACAACGACTATTTTGTGGATGAAAACGGCGTTCTGTGGTATGTTGACCGCAGAGGCGCCGGCGCACCGAGCGTCAAAAAGAAAACCGCTGATGTCACCTATGTCGGCTACCGGCATTACAATCAAAACACCTACGGCTGTGTGTATATCAAAGCCGACGGAAACGCATATCAGGTTGAAAACGGTTCCCCTGTCACGCTGGACTTTGAAACGGAAGAACCGCTCGACGATCTTTATTATCTCAATGAAAATGTATTCCGTATCAACGGCAAAGGCGGCGCGTGGAGCTATGAAGCGCTGTTCCCCTGCGCCAATTATCATATCACGGACGACAATGTTCTCACGCTGCAATATGAAGGCAAATATGCTGCAATCACAAATGTCAGCAAGTATTTTGCGGCAACCGGCGATACCCTGACCGGCGATATCTATGCATACTTCATCCGGACAGACAACACGGTTTGGAGCTATTCGTTCCTGAACGGCGAATTCCGCTGCATTGATGATGCATCTGAGCCGGAACCGCCGAAGCCTGCCAACGATATCAACGGCGACGGCAGCTTTGACAAAAAGGACATTATTCTGCTTCAGGACTGGCTGCTCGGCAAACCCGATGTCAAACTGAACAATCCTGCATCGGCGGATTATGACGGAAACAATCGCCTGGATGCAGCTGATCTTTCCGGGATGAAGCGTGCTTTGGCTGCAAATACAAACGCATAACATGCCCGGATTTTATGACAAAAACAGCTCCCTCGCGGGAGCTGTTTTCAGCTTGCAGAAAAAGGATGCAGTTACAAGCATTTCATCAAATTGAGGCTGCAAAGGATTACGACCCTCCGGCAGGGTTTGGGACAGCGCCGCATAATGAATCCATCGGAACTGTTCCGATCTTGCTCTCTCTGAAAAAAAGATTGCAATTTGTGACAAAGTGTGATATAATGAACCTATCACCGCATTAAAGGAGTGAAACAATTTGCACAGTGAGTTTTTAATGGGCAATGCCGCGATTGCACGCGGTGCCATTGCCGCCGGACTGAATGTGGTCTGCGGCTATCCCGGCACGCCCTCCACCGAGGTACTTGAGACCGCCGCAAAATGCAACAGGGGAAACCTGTACGTGGAGTGGTCTGTGAACGAAAAGGCTGCTCTTGAGCTTGGCGCAGGTGCGGCCTACTGCGGCGCACGGGCAATGGTCACGATGAAGCAGGTCGGCCTGAATGTTGCCTCTGATCCGCTCATGTCGCTCGCATACATCGGTGTAAAGGGCGGCACGGTCATTCTGGTGGCCGATGACCCCGGCCCCATTTCCTCACAGACAGAGCAGGATACCCGCACATTTGCTGCATATTCCAAACTGCCCTGCTTCGACCCTTCCTCCGTGCAGGAGGCCTATGACATGATTCAGGAGGCCTTTGCCTATTCCGAAGCATATCATACGCCGGTGCTCTTCCGCCCGACTACGCGCATCTGTCACGGATATGCCTCCGTCACGGTCAAGGATGAGGACGAATATCTCGTCAATACGCCGGAAGGCTTTGTGAAGGATTCCTCCAAATGGGTTATTTTCCCGCGGCTTTCGTTCCGGGCACATGCTGACATTGAACAGCGCAACGCCAAACTCTCCGAAGTGTTTTCCGGTTATACGCGGAACGAAATCCAGCCTGCCGGAACCGGCATCCGGAAGGGTGTTGCGGCACACGGCATCAACTATGCATACACCGCCGAGGCGCTGCAGAATCTCACGGAAAAACCCGCTGTTCTGAAAATTGCAACGCCGTTCCCGTTCCCGGAACAGAAAGCGTTGGAATTCCTGCGCTCTGTGGACGAGGTGCTCTGCATCGAGGAGCTTGACCCCGTCATTGAACGTGCACTGATCTTTGTATGCGGAAAGTATCACCTTTCCGTCAATATCCGCGGCAAGCTCTCCGGCGATATGCCGGCTTCGGGTGAAAATACCTGTGCTTCCGTGGCAGCGGCGCTGGCGAAATTCATGGGCGCTGCCCTGCCGGAAACTGCCAAGCGCCCCGAACCGCCTGCCCTGCCGGTACGTCCTCCGGTTCTTTGTGCAGGATGTCCCCACCGTGCTTCCTTCTACGCGGTCAAGCAGGCTATGAAAGGGCAGAAGGCTGTTTTCTGCGGAGATATCGGATGCTATACGCTGGGCAATGCCATGCCGCTCGATATGGTAGACACCTGCCTCTGCATGGGTGCGGGCGTCAACATCACGCAGGGCATCGGCAAAATTGAACCGGATACCGTATGCTTTGCCTTTGTGGGCGATTCCACGTTCTTTGCCAGCGCAATTACCGGCGCGGTCAATGCGGTATACAATCAGGCAAACATGACGCTTGTGGTGCTGGACAACTCCACAACGGCCATGACCGGACACCAGCCGCATCCCGGTACAGGCCGGACGATGATGGGGCAGATCGTGGACAAGGTCAGCATCGAAGCTGTTCTGCACGGCGTAGGCGTGAAAACCGTGGAAACGGTGAACCCGCTGGAGCTGGAAAAAGCCATCGAAACGGTAAAGCGCGTTTCCGCAGAGGACGGCGTCAAGGCGATCATTTTCAAGTCGCCGTGTGCCGTGCTCATCAAGCCGGAGAGCCCGGCCGTGATTGATACGGACAAATGTACCAACTGCCGCCGCTGTATCAAACAGCTTGGCTGCCCCGGTCTGGTGCTGAAGGACGGCCGCGTCCATATTGAACAGGCTCTTTGTACCGGCTGCGGACTTTGTGCACAGGTATGTCCGTTTGAGGCGATCGGAGGTGCATCATGCAGAGAAACATCCTGATTTGCGGCGTAGGCGGGCAGGGCATTGTCCTGACCGGAAAGCTCATTTCCGCCGCTGCAATGGCACGGGGCATCCCCGTCATGAGTGCCGAGACGATCGGCATGGCACAAAAGGGCGGCAGTGTATTCACTTTCCTGCGGCTGGGCGATGATCTGCACTGTCCGATGTTCCCGCCTGCCAGTGCCGACCTGCTGATCGGCTTTGAGCCGGCCGAAGCTGTCCGGATGCTGCCCTATCTGAAGGAAGGCGGCAAGGTCATCGTCAATACACACGCGATCATGCCCGTCACCGCAGCGCTCTCCGGCAGCGATTACACCGGAACGGAAATGCTGGATTACCTGAAACAGCAGGTTCCCGCACTGACCGCGCTGGATGCCGATGCTGCATGCAAAGAACTCGGCTCGCCCAAGGTGCTCAACATGATTATGCTCGGTGCGGCAATCCGCGCAGAGGTTCTGCCGTTCACCACGGATGAGATCGAAGATGTCATGCGGAAAACCGTAAAGCCGCAGTTTGCTGAAATGAACGCCAGGGCGCTGCGCTATGAGTAAGCGCTGCGCGCTGCCGGCGAAACGATACCGTTATTTCAGCTGGTAACAGCAATCTATGAAAGGAACACAATACCATGAAAATTACCGAAGTACAGCTCGCACAGGTGAATGACCGCATCAAGGCGCTCATTGCAAGCAACAGCTTTTACGGCAAAAAGCTCGAACAGGCCGGCATCACCGAGGTCAAGACCGCCGATGACTTTCTGAAGCTGCCGTTCTCCGAAAAAGCCGATCTCCGTGAGGCATATCCGCTCGGACTCATGGCCTGTCCGGAGGAAAAGATCGTGCGCATTCATTCTTCTTCCGGCACCACCGGCACACCGGTCATCATTCCCTATACCCAGAAGGACGTTGACGACTGGGCGACCATGTTCGCGCGGTGCTATGAAACAGCCGGCATCACCAACAAGGACCGCATCCAGATCACACCCGGCTACGGCCTCTGGACTGCCGGCATCGGATTCCAGCTCGGCTGCGAGAAGCTCGGTGCAATGGCTGTCCCGATGGGTCCCGGCAACACCGAAAAGCAGCTCCAGATGATGCAGGATCTCGAAACAACGGTCATCTGCTCCACCAGCAGCTATGCGCTTCTGCTCACGGAGGAAATTGAGAAGCGCGGCATCAAAGACAAGATCCGCCTGAAAAAAGGCGTGATCGGTTCCGAGCGCTGGAGCGCCAAAATGCGCGAGCGCATCGCAGAAGGTCTGGGCATTGAGCTGTATGATATCTACGGTCTGACCGAAATTTACGGTCCCGGCATCGGCATCAACTGCGAGCACAATACCGGTATGCACATCTGGGACGATTTCCTCTATCTGGAAATCATCGACCCCAACACCGGTCTGCCTGTTCCGGACGGCGAAACCGGCGAAATCGTCATCACCACGCTGTGCAAGGAGGGCGCGCCGCTGATCCGTTACCGCACGCACGACCTCTCCCGCATCATTCCGGGCGAGTGCCCCTGCGGACGGCACTATCCGCGCATTGATGTCATTGCAGGCCGCACCGACGACATGATGAAGATTAAGGGCGTCAATGTGTTCCCGAAGCAGATTGAGGAGGTTCTGGCGAAATTCCCGGAGATTTCCAGTGAGTACCAGATCCGCATTTCCCATCTGGACGGCAAGGATACCATGCGCATCTATGTGGAGACCAACGGCAGTGTCGATTTTGCAGATCTCGCAAAACGCATCGCTGAGGAGGTCAAGAGCCGCATCGGCTTTACACCCATTGTCAAGGTGGTTGAGATCGGCGTTCTGCCGCGCAGCATGAAAAAGACCGCCCGCGTCATCGACGAGCGGTTCAACTAAGCAAAAACACTCTGTTCAGCGCAACCTGAACAGAGTGTTTTTTTGTCAAAAAGATATCACTGCGCGGTCATTCACAATGTCCCCCGGCAGCATCAAACCGTTCCAGCACGGCAAGCAGATCCGCCGGCAGACGCTTTCTGCCCTCCTCCGCGATCGCCTCCGGCACGCCGTAAAATGCCTCTGCAATACTGCCGGTGATGCAGGCAATTGTGTCTGTATCGCCGCCGAGCGAGACTGCGTTCCGGATTGCGTCCTCAAAGTCCGTGCTTTCAAGGAATGCAGCAAAGACCAGCGGCATCGTCACCTGACAGGTCTCGTCATGACGGTTCTTTGCACGCAGCTCCGCACAGGTCCGGGAAAGATCATAGCCGAATTCCTGCTCGGTATAGGCCCTGATCTCCGCCATGCTGCTGCCGGTTCTTGCAAGATAGATTGCCGCAGCAGTCGCCTCTGCACCTTTGATGCCCTCAGGATGATTGTGCGAAACCTCTGCCGTCAGCGCCGCCATATGCCGCGTGGTATCAAGGTCGTCAAAGAGCCAGCCCGCCGCAGATGCACGCATCGCAGAGCCGTTGCCGAAGCTGCCGTAAGGCTTCGGGTTCTCCGTAAACAGCAGCCAGCGGATAAACATGCCGCCGTAACCCGCACGCGGATAGCGTCTGCCCCACTTCTGCATGGAACGGATGAGCGCCGCTCTGATCTCGTCATCAGATTGGCCGCGGGCATCCAGCAGAGCCTCCGCGACTGCGGCCGTCATCACAGAATCGTCCGTGAATTTGCTCTTTTTGCTGAACAGCGGGAAATCCTTCGTCTTGTCGCCCCGGTCAAACTCATAGGGCGCGCCGATCATATCGCCTAACATTGCTCCGATCATATCGGATCCCTCCTTTTCTTTGATGATTCCAGTATATCACAGATCAAACGAAAAGTGGTCGTTTGCCAAGCGACAAATGACCACTTTGGAACCGTTATTCTTCACAGCGCGCTGCAAATTGTTCAGGCCGCTTTTTTCCGTTTCCTGCACAGCAGCAGAACCGCAGCTGCCGGAACCGCAAGCAGCAGAATGCGCAGATCATCGCCGGTGGACGGCGCAGCAGTTTTTGCCTCGGATGCCGTAGTCTGTGCGGTTGTCTGCGTTGTATTCTGTAAAGCGGTCACGGCCGTTGTCTCAGGCGGCGCTTCATACGGATGCTTCAGCGGGATCTCAGCATGCCGCACAATGCCGCCCTCAGCATGCATCAGGTCGATGCTGAATATGTCGCCGTCGCGGTAAAGAAAGGAGAACTGCCTGTTCGCACAGCCAATCACATGAGAAAGATAGCCGGAATGCGCATATGTGAAATGCAGCGTCAGAGAATCGCTGCTGAGGTCGGCGTAACGCTTTGTCGCTGTCAGCATATCGCCGTCTGTCATGAACATCTCTGTTTCATTTCTCGAATGATCGTGTCCGAACAGATAGAAAATGTCCATCTGATATTGCTCTGCATAGCGGTTGATGATTTCGGCAAGCTCATACGACATATCAACATTGTACATGTTTTCGCCCGACCAGCTGTAGAGCCGTGACAGGGAAGGATTGACAGACTCCGGCTGCAGCCCGATTACATGCAGTCCGGAATGCGCAGAGATTACGACCAGCTCGCCGTGATAGTTCTCTGCCGTTTTTTTCAGGAAGCTGTCCACATCGCCGATCACATCCTCATAGGAATAGCGGACGGTGCCGTTTTCTTCTTTGACGAGTCCGCCGTAATTGAGGCCGTAGACAAGGATGCTTTTTGCATACCGGCTGTTTTTTCCGTTTTTGGCAACTGCATCCGATTCGCCGAGAAAGATCGGTCCGCCTGCTGCCGGAAGCGCCTTCGCGGCACCGAGCTCAGCCGCCGCCGACATGATCGCAGAGGCCTCCGCGGAATCGTGATTGCCACCGACAAAAACCGCATCCAGCCCGCCGAGATGCGAAACCATCTGCGGGAAAAAGCGTTTCAGCTCCTTCTCCTTTTCAGCTGTCTTGCCGTTTACAAAATCGCCGCTGCAGATCACAAGCGCCGGGATATATCCGCCGGTTTTCTCCATGATTGCAGCAATCGCAGTATCAATCAGCTCGTATTCCTCATGGATATCAGAAAACGTCATAATCGAATCCGGCACAACGCCCTTTGCAATCACAAATGCCGCATCGGCAGAGCGTTCGCGGTAGAACACATTGTCGCTGTCATGCGCCGTGATCTGACAGTAAACGCTGTGTACGCCTGCAGGCAAACCTTTCAGCGATTCTGCTGTGAACTTCACATCATTGCCGGGCTGTTCGGCACCGTCCGCATACCAGCGGATGCTGTCAACGGTCACGTCCGAAAGGCCGACGGAAAACACCGGCGCCGGATAACCGCTGCCCTCAATGACATAGGATTCCGCGGCAGGCTGTCTTGTAATGCAGCGCTCCAGCGTATCGCCGCAGGAATAAATGATGACCTCTGCGGCCTCTGCCCGATCTGTTGTCAGTGAAAAAGGCTCATCGCTTCCCGCGTCATATTTCAGATACGATATGTTGCCGCTGCCGTTAAAGCAGAGCGCCGTGTCGTCATGATACCAGATGATATCGCCGGTCTCGTTGCCGGGATAATACGTCTCCAGATGACTGCCGTTTCGCGCGAGCGTGAAGCGTTCGGTTGAAAGATATTCCGTCCGCGGCGCAACACTGTTTGTCATGGTGTAGTCCGTAAAACGCCAGATATACTGCGTATTTCCGCTGTCGGTCGCAGCGAGCATCTGCTGCTCCCCTGCGCCGTTTTTCACGGTCAGAATATAATCCATGCCGTTCTCAAAGCGTCTGACCTTATACCATTTCTGTCCGTTTTCAAGCGTGAGGATGCCGTTCCGCTCATTCGCAACTGCAATCGCGGTACAATAAGGCTCCGATGCAGAGAACGCTGAACAGGTCAGACAAACGGTGCACAGCATCATGACAGAGGTCAGTAAAACAAACAATCCTGCTTTTTTCATTGGTGCTCCCCTTCATGTTTATTTTGATAAGCCCGGAATCAGGCGCCCAGAAGCGGCTGCCCGTACTGAAACAGCACGGCATTGATCTCAAAAATATCATAGATGCCGTTCTGCACGCAGTATGTGATAATCAGATCAAATTTATCACTCGGCGAGAATGTGAGCCCCGCACATGCCAGCAAACCGAGTATCTCCTGCATCGGCAGCCGGAGTGCGACGGCCAGCGCAACAGCGGTTTTCTTGGTCGGCTGATAGTCAGCCTTGCAGCGGATGCGTGAGAATACCTTGCGGTCGATGTTCGCCTTTTTATACACGGTCACATCGTCCATGCCGCTCGCGTCGATCAGCTTGAACAGGCGCTGCTGAAAGGTATCGCCCGCATCGCTGAGCACCTGATCGAGCGGCTTTGCAGCGGTACCGGCCGGGCTGTGAAATGACATGTTTCCGGCCTGAGACAGCCGCGCAGCGCGGCGTCTGCGGTATTCGCTCAGTACCCGGCTGTCTGCATATTCTGCATTTTCAATCGCCCGAACCTGATGCTCGTCGAGATAGGCGTCAATCGAGCCGACCAGCTTTTCCGAGAGGGCAAACGCCTCTGTGCCGAGCACGACCAGAATCACGTTCATTTCATGCGTCAGCAGAAATTTGCCGATTTCCGAGAGCGCAATGTTCAGCGCTTCGTCCTTCGGAAAGCCATAAACACCGGTTGCAATCAGCGGAAAGGCAATGCTCTCTGCCCGGAGCTCCGCTGCGAGCGCCAGCGTGTTTTCGTAGCAGGCACGCAGAATATCCTTTTCGCCGTGCAGCCCGTCCAGCCACGCAGGGCCGACTGTGTGAATGATGTATTTTGCAGACAGATTGAACGCAGGCGTGACCGCTGCCTGTCCCGGTGCGATGTCCCCGATCTTTCTGCGTTCTGCAAGCAGCGCCTCTGCGCCTGCGGCTGCATAGACTGCGCTGTCTGTTCCGCTGCCGAAAACCGGTCTGGGGTTTGCAGTGTTGACGATCACATCGGCGCTGACCTTTGTGATATCGTTCCGGATGATCTGAAACGGCATGGGCACCTCCTGTTCACGGATTGCGCTTCAAAGGACACTTTTATAATATTATAGCACAGGTACGCAAAAGATTCAAGTCAAAAAGCACTTTTGCATCCCCTGTTCAGCCAATATTTCATAAAACATTTTTCAAATATATTGAAATTTCTGTTTTTTTGTGCTATAATATAATGCAGAAGTGAGAGCCGCCGTGCAGTTCTCTCACAGAAACAGCTTCGCCCGGTCACGGCATCCCGGCAGCACAAACAGCGATGCAGCATGTACCTTTTTACGCAGAAAGGAGAGAATATGACTCTTTTTCAGATTCCCGGCATCAAGGAACTGATTCAGACCGAGCTTGCACAGGACGTCAGGCAAAAAAGTCTGGTTCAGAAGATGGAAGACCTGTTTATCACATCCTACAAACAGGAATATGTAACAGAAACGAAAAAAAACAGCACCAATCTGGTTGACCGCATCTGGCTCTATGCCTGCCTGATTGATGCGGCCATGAGCGAAAAAGCCAAGTATATGCCGGAAAAATACGGCTGCAAAAACGAATGGGAATCAGCCGTGCGCTGGCTGAAATTTGAACTGAATCAGAAAAAATTCTTCTCCGGCAAGCTCAAGCACGATGTCGCAGGGCTTTGCAGCCGTGCTTCCGCCTCGCTCGACTGCCTGAACCCGGAATCCTGCGGGCAGTCGCTGGTCGGCTGGGTTCAGAAAAACGGCGAAAGCCTGACCGAGCTCTATGAGATCGTCAGCGATCTCCGCATCCGGCTGGACGCACTCGCGGATAAATATCAGCGCTACCAGTACTCACTGGAACCGGACTGACCGCGCGGAATATGATGACAGATGAACCCATCCGCAGAATTGCAGGCGATCTTCTGATTGCCGCAGCCGGATTGCTGACAGCCGATGTTCTGCTGGTGATGCCGCGCAAAATCCGCACGGTCGTATTAAAGCAGAACTACCGCAAGGTTTTCTGCTGTCAGATGATTCTGTGTGCAATTTTGCTTGTATTTGCGTTTGATGTCCGCTTCGGGTTTCTGACGGGAATGCCGCGGAAGGCAGCAAATGTCATCGGCATGATTCTGCGCATCGGTGTGGATCTGCTGACGGCAGTGATCCTGTACTTCTGCGGCAGAGTCGCCGCGGGCAGCGTAATCCGGTCACGGGAGACGGCGAATCATGTGATTGTGCCGGGGCTTGCGCTCGAAAACGGCAGGCCGGTCGGCGATCTGTTGCTGCGCCTCGATTCTGCCGCGGCCTATGCAGCAGCGCATCCGGACGCCGTGCTGATTCTGACCGGCGGAAACCCCGATGCATCCGGGCAGACAGAGGCCGCGGTCATGCAGGCGCTTCTGCTGGAACGCGGTGTCAAACCGGAGCAGATGCGTCCGGAGGATCAGGCGGAAACGACAAAGGACAACTTCCGCAACACAGTCGGAATGCTCGCACCGGGAACGCCTGTTGTTCTGATTACGAGCAATTATCACATGGACAGAGCCGTCCGCACCGCAAAGCGTGCCGGCTTCAGCCGTGTTCTGCGCCGGCCGGCACGCTCCGGTCTGCTTTCCTACGGCGCAAATATGCTGTGGGAAGTCATTCTCGATATCAACGAAATCGAAAACTAAACGCCGCATATCCGATCATATTTCAAGCGGATATGCGGTTTCTTTGTTCGCGATAGAGGTCTGCCGGCATCCCGGCTTTCCTGCAGCAGATCAGGAACAGCTCGCAGACGGTATTCGCTTCACACCGATGTGCTACCGAACATAAACCAATCTGACATTTTCATTCTGAAAGGAGCATTACATGAAATTACAAATCTATCTCACAGCAGGCCTGATTTTTCTGACCTCGCTTCCGTTCCATGCATCCGCGCTGGATGAGCCGGCTGAGCCGGAAAATCCTGCCGTGTTTTTTGAGGATTTCGACGATCCGGAACTGGATCCGGCCAAGTGGCTGATTGCGGAGACAACATGGGAAGGCGTCGGCGCGGGATCCTATGCCAAAGAATACAACGGCGGTGTCATACCGGAAAATGTTTCTGTCGCAGACGGCAAACTGATTCTGGCGGGACACGGTAACCGTTATGAAGGCGATGTCCGCGGCATCGACCGCAACGGAAACCGCCGCGAAGACGGGAAACGCAGCGGTGCAGCGATTGCAACAAGACAATACTTCAACTCCGGCAGATACGAAATCCGTGCAAAAGCAGCACCGGAAGCCGGCATCTTTTCATCAATGTTTACGCTGGAAGCAGAAGAGAACTATAATACGCTCGGACAACGAGAAATCACTATGGATTCCGTCATGATGGAATTGCCCGCCCCGCGGGGAGATGCCTTTCATTCGGTGACATGCGGCGGCGGTGCTGCATTATCCCAAGATGATTCAATCCCCGCGCACTTCCCGGATTGCCCGAATCAGGCAGACGGCGAATTCCATACCTATCGCTTCGACTGGTATACAAGTAATTTACTCAATGAATATATTGAGTACTTTGTGGACGACAATCTGGTGTACAAGGCCGAATCCCATAACTTGGTTCCAAAGAAAGCAGGACGATTCTGGCTCGCGCTTTATTTTTCCGGAGACTGTGCGAAGAATGCAGATTTTGATACCACGACGTTTGAAATTGACTGGATCAGAATCACGCCGTGCCATCGCCCCGGCGATAAACCGCAAGCCGAAACATATCCGGATCGCGGCTGGGCATTGCCACCATCCAATCTGCCGGACGGCTGGCTGCTGTGGCAAAGCAGTGATTCTATCGAAAGCCGGCTGTTCCTGCGTGCGCCGGACGGAAAAACGAAGCTGATCGACGGCGATTTTTACCAAGCCAAAAACGGCAGCTTCGGCCGCAGCCCCAATGAGATCGTGTTCACGGCAATCGACCGGGCGACAGACGAATGGGACATTTTCCGCCGGCAAAACGGGGAGATCACCAATCTGACGCAGAACAGCGGATTCCGGAACAAGGAGCCGAAATGGTCGCCGGACTGCAAACAGATCGTCTTTCAGCGCGGACGCCGGGATGATGAGAAGGATGATTTTCAGTACGATCTTGCGCTGCTCGATCCTGATACCGGGACTGTTACCATGCTGACGGATGACGCCGCAGAGCAGGCAATGCCGTGCTTTTCGGCAGACGGGAATTCCGTCTACTATACAGAATATTCCGACGGCATCGGCGCCATCTGCCGAATGGATCTGAGTACCCGCAAAACAGAGACAATCTACAGTGAACCCGGCGTAAATGCGTATGATCCGATCGTTTCCGGAAACATGCTGTATTTCACCGCATGGCACAGCGCAGAAAATCATCACGACCGTATTATGCAGTGTGACGGCGAGAACATCACGGAAATGCCGTTTAATTCCCCGGATTATGACTGTTCGTATGCCGGCCCTGCCAAAGACGGCATAGTCTTCAGCAGCACGAAGAACGGCTCCTATGATTTGTACTATTTTGACGGTACGCAGACTGCTCCTCTGACAGCTTTGAACACGGAGATCAACGAAATCGGCACATGCTTTTTTCCTGCAGTGGAATACGACGTCAATCTTGACGGCGTTTGCAGCACGGAAGATGTGCAGGCACTCGGGAAATGGCTGTTCCAAGACCAAGCCGAATCCCGCATCCTCGCATCCGCTATGTACCGGGAAGCATGCGTCCGCAGTATATCCGCTGCTGACCTCAACAGGGACGGCGTGCTGAATGCAGTGGACCTTTCGCTGCTGAAACGCAGGATTGCAGCACAATGATTCACAATCGCTTTTCCAGATAGAAAAAAGGCGCTGATTTCGCATCAGCGCCTTTTTAAGTGCGTTATCAATCATCGCGCAGAGATATCGCTTTCACGCGCGAGAGATCAGATACATCGACGAAACTGTCGTCGTTGATGTTCGCAGCAACAGCATCGCGGAGAACTGTATTCTTTTTGCCGAGCAGCCAGTCTGTGAGTACCTGAACATCTGCGTCGCTGCATATGCCGTCTGCATTGACATCGCCCGGCACGGGCGGCATATAGCATGCGCCGAGTTCATTTTTTGAGCTGTTGATTTCCTGCAGCGAACCGACCTTTTTGCCGTCAAAATAGTACAAATCATAGGAGCCGTTCTTCGTGCTGCTGAAGAACATGCCGTCTTCTGCAGGGCCGGCATCCGAGCAGTCGTAATCCGGGGCATTAAACGGCATTTCCGTGACGCGCTGTCCGTCATACTGCAGAATCCGGTCGCAGCGGTTCTCAGCACTGTGCCATGCCGTGAAATAGAGCAGGTTTCCGGATGCGATCGGATAATACGCATTGACACCGGTTTCGCTGTAAATCGTTTCTGCCTTGCGCGTGCTCAGATTCATGCGCTGAACGGAGCCGATTCCGCCGGAATATTCTGTGTAGAAAACGGATTTGCCGTCCGGAGAGAAGCAGGGCATTGCCTGCTCCGCGGCGTCATCCGTCAGCATGGTAACAGTCCCGGTATCAGGATCCAGCAAAGCAAGATCGTACCGGAAATCATCGGCTGTGCTGTCCCAGCGTCCGCGTTTGAACACGATTTGCCTGCCGTCCGGCGACCATTTCGGATCCTCGTTCCGGAATCCGCTGTTCTGCGTCAGATTGGTGATCTTCCCGTTTTGCCGGCGGAAAATGTCCCATTCGTCTGCCGCCCGGTCAATCGCCATGAACACGATCTCATTTGGGCTGCGGCCGAAGCTGCCGTTCATTGCGTGGATGAAATCGCCGCCAATCTCCTGTACTGTGCCGTCCGGTGCGCGCAGAAACAGGCTGCTGTCCATCGCTGCATAGTTGCTGTAGCTGTGCCAGAGCAGCCAGCCATGCGGCAGATCCGGCGGAACATTCCAGCCATCGGAGGCATGCGTTTCATGCTGCGGCGTGTCGCCGGGTTCGTGGAACGGCGTGATTTTTGCCCAGTCGATCTCGAACACCGCAGTATCGAAATCCGGTCTGCCTGCCCACCCGTTCGGGAACCAGAGCCCAAGCCAGAAGCGGCTTTCATTCGTCGGAATAAATGCCTCGTTGGTGTAAAGCAGCTCATCGTCAAAATAGAAGTCAACACGCGGCTTCTCAGTGTCGCTGCCTGTGTGCCAGTCAAAGCGGTAGTTGTGGAACTGTCCGTCCGCTTGCGCACCGCAGTTTACAGAGTGGGTTCTGTAGTCATGCTCCGTGACCCATGTGGTGCAGTATGCGTCATTCAGACTTGGTTTGTCATACTGATCGCGGCCGGGAAACTCAATGTCGATCTCATGATTGACCTCGCTCAGATTTCCGTCCCTGTAGTTGTACTCGTATTCAAATGTCCACATGGCGGAACAGCAGCCGATCTCCGGGGCTATTTTTGCGCGGATCTCGTAGCTGCCGGAGCCGAAGTAATCCCGCGTTGCAATGGCTGCGCCGCATCGCTTGCCATCTGCACGCTCTGTGCCGTCCCTGTTGATCCCGCGCACATTGCCCTCATAGAGGTTTCCGTAACCGGTCAGAATCAGCCTGCCGTCCGACAGGGACACATTCTGCGCGCGCACACCGCCGTTATAGTCAACGGGCATGCCGTCTTCGTCGGCGACAATGCCGCCCCAGTTCTTCTCTGCGATGAGCCACTTGCTGCTGTCAAGCTGTGTCCCGCTGAAATCGTCAAAAAAAACGTCATCTGCCGCAGTTGCAGGCACCGGCAGCGCGGTCATCCACAGCACGGCGGCTGCGGCGATAGCAAATGCTTTCATGTGCTGCTCCTATTCTCCGTATACCATCGGCGTAAAGCGGATACCGTATGTTTATGGTCTGCATTTCGGAAAGCAGCACCGCATGTCAGATCATCGCACAGCGATCCGCTGTCACGCTCTGACCTCAATGACTTCGTTTTCCTGCAGCCAAAGCAGAAATTCCATTCGTGCCTGATCCTTGCACTCCGGTCTTACCATGTAGTACATATAGTGCTCAATCAGATTGAACATATCAAATGTGCGTCCCTCGATCTTGAACTGTTCAAAGCCCATCGGGATGAGCTTTCCCCAGATTTCATCCGGCGTGATGTGATTCTTCAGGCCGGTAACCTCAAAGAGCTTTTTATTCGGCCAAGGACATGCATTGAAGCGCGTAATCTCCGGGTGTTCTTCCTTCAGCTTTTCGTTGTCGAACGCCTTGCTTCCGCCGTACTTTCTCACATGTTCGGCATAGGCGATCTGCTGGATGCCGACTGAACGGTAATGCTGTGCACGCGACGGACAATTCGGCTGGCAGCAGGCATTGACAAGCAGCTCGCACTTTTTCTTATCCGGAATTTTTTCCAGCACCTCATAATTATGGTTGAAGTCATAGTCAATGACAACAATGTGATAGTCCTTCTGAACCTCCTGAATCAGCGTATCGGCGTCTGTGATACGCTTGCAGGTGGAGCTGGTGATCGGATAATTCGGGTAGTTTTTGCGAATGTACTCCTCCAGCAGCGGCGAGAACACAATTACCTCATTGAAGCCGTTATCCGCAAGCTGCAGAACCATATTGCAGAACTCATCGTGCAGATGCTTTTCTTCAATCATCGGATTCGTGAACGTAAAACGCAGCGGAATTCCTCTGTCATTATAAGCCTTAATCACGGACTTGATAAACGGCTTCTGACAGAAGCCGTCCTGCGTCCGGCCGCCGTTCCAGGTTGACTGCGGAAATGCACCGTAAACCGATGCGATCTCCACACCGTCCCGGAAATACTGCGGACAGTTTTTCAGAAACTCCGCAAATACGAGGTTAAATCTATACTTTGCGACGAAATCGGGCAAATGGAAACGTGCTTTCATTCCAATAAACATCCTTTCTCAACCCTGCCCGCGTTTTATTGTAAGAACATACAGGCAGGAAACTATATGTATAGTATAGCATCCCATTGCCGTCCAAAGTGTTAAAAAAATGTAAACATACTATTTCCAAATTGTGATGATCCGCTTTTTCGCCGTCTGCGTATATACACGCAGGATACAAAACCGCAAATTCAGTCCGCATTGACACGCAGATACATGGAAGGATTCTGCCGCACGCCGTTCAGCCGCACCTCAAAATGCAGATGCGGACCGGTCGAATCGCCGGTTGTCCCGATCAGCGCGATCGGCTGTCCGCGGCGCACCTTTTGTCCGGGCTGCGCAATCAGTTCGACGCAGTGCGCATAGAGCGTCTCCCAGCCGTTGCCGTGGTCAATCAGCACGAAATAGCCGTAGCTGTCATCCCATGTGGAAAGCTCGACCGTGCCGCCGTCACCCGCATAGATCTCGGAATACTCCGCAGCGCCGATATCCAGTCCGCCGTGGTCGCGCTCGCCGCCGAACAGGCTCGTGATCTTTCCGCCGTCTACCGGCCATGCAAAACGACCGTTTCCGTCAATCACGGTATCGTAGCTGTAAGGCTGCGCCGTAAAGGTGCCGATGCCGATTTCTTTATCGACCGGGCGTTTTTTCAGGACGGATTTCAACACCTTCCGGCCGGTTTCCTCGCCGTTCGTATAGATGATCTGCACGGTCTGCTGCTTTTCGCCCTTGACGCCGCGGCGGAGCACATCTTCTTCTCCCTGCCGCAGCTCGGTCGTCTCAACAATCTTTGTCTCATAATCAAGGAAGGCAGTTTCCTCAACCGTTTTTGTGCTGACGATGGGCAAGCGGCGCTTGATAATCGGAACCGTCAGCTTTTTGCCCGCCGGCAGCACATCCGGAATCTCCGGATTCAGCCGCCGGATCTCATCCGGCGTAACGGAAAACCGCAGCGCAACGGAATAAACCGTTTCATCAGCGCCCGCCGTATAGGTTCGCACGGTATGCTCCGCGGCGGTCAGTCTGTTTGCAAGCTCCTGCGCGGGCACCTGACTTTCCGTCAGATAGCTGCCCTTCTGATATGTCACGGAATCGGCAAAAAACACATCGTCAAGCTCGCCGCCGAACCGGTCGCTGAAATAGCTGAGCTCCCGCGTCAGCGCAGCCTCGATCGGATGCGTGTCATCAACCGCCCCGACAAATTCGTCATTGACATACACGCCCCAGCCGTTGAACAGCGATACATCCGCATTCTGCAGAATCTGGTCGGCAAGCGTTTCGGGCGTCAGCCATTGCATATTCCCCTCGCAGCGCTCCAGCTGCAGCGCGTGCTTCAGCGGGACGGCAACCTCTCCGCCGGTATACGAAAGTCGTTTGCGGACGATCTCCGCGGCTTCGAGATAATCCGACTCTGCGGAAACCATGCCGAGTGCATGGCCGTTCACCGCAACAGATACGCCGTACTGCTGATGCAGACCGCGGCTCACTGCTGCCCAAAGAATCAGGCAGCATGTTGCCGGAACAGCATAGCGAAACAGAACACGCAGAATACCGCCTCTCCCGAACAGGAGCGTTCCGGCAGCACGAAGAAAGGCTGCCGCCCCGGATGAACCGCTGCAAACGGCAGCACGGTAGGCATGCTGCGCAGCACGCACCGAGTCGGAACGGTCTGCGAAAAAGCGCCGGAGCACAGCAATCCCCTGCCCGATCAGCACCGCAATCAGCCTGCAGATCTGTGCGGTCAGTTTCAGAATACCGCGCACCAGCAGAATCAGAATTTTCAGCAGAAAACGAAGTGCTGCCTTGCCGCATCGGCCTGATGCTGCCGGCAGCGCTGTCAAAAATGACGGCCGCATCGGAACTCTCCTTTCATTTCACACTTTTTTTATTATATGCGTTTTGCCGGTGAAAATGCAAGCCCGCCGCTGAAAGTTCATGAATCTGCACAGGCTGACGCAGCAGTTTTGTTACATTTCGTGAATAAGAGCAACGGATTGATAAAAAAATCACCCCGCAAAAGCAGGGTGATTTTTGTAAGATCTCAGTCAACGGTAAGAATTATACCAGCTGAATGATTGCCATTTCAGCAGCGTCACCGCGGCGCGGGCCAATCTTGACCATCTTTGTGTAGCCGCCGTTGCGCTCTGCGTACTTCGGAGCAATTTCGTCAAAGAGTTTCTTTGCGACGCTCTCCTTTGTAACATAAGCAAAGACCTGACGCTTCAGGTGAAGATCTGCAGCGGTATTCTCACTGGAGATCCCCTTCGCAATGGTGATCATCTTCTCTGCCATCGAACGAACTTCCTTCGCTCTGGTTTCGGTCGTTTCGATCTGGCCGTTTTCAAGCAGATAGGTCACCATGCCGCGAAGCATAGCCTTTCTGTGATCCGTGGCTCTGCCGAGCTTTCTGGAACCCGCCATTGTGTTTCACTCCTTTGTTAAATCTCCGGCATCTGGAATGCTTTGCCGGATCGGGAATTAGTCATTGTCATCCGAGGAAAGGTCAAAGCCCAGAGACTGCAGCTTCTCCTTGACCTCATCAAACGATTTTCTGCCGAGATTCCGAACCTTCATCATCTCGTCTTCAGACCGGCTGATCAGATCAGCAACGGTATTGATGCCGGCACGCTTCAGACAGTTGAACGAACGAACCGACAGATCCAGTTCCTCGATGGTGGTTTCGAGCTTCTTCTCCTGACCGCCGTCAGTGGTATCCTGAAGAACAGGCTCCGAAACCTTTTCATCCGAGAGGTTGACGAACAGCTGCAGGTACTCAGCAAGCAGGCTTGCAGCCTGGGAAAGTGCATCGTTTGCACCGACCGTACCGTCTGTCCAAACCTCAATCGTCAGCTTATCAAGGTCTGTTTCCTGACCGAGGCGCGTATCCTCGACTTTGTAATTCACCTTCAGAACCGGGGTGTAAATACTGTCAACCGCAATCACATCCAGCGGAAGATTCTGTCTGGTCTGCTTGTTGCGCTCTGCGGAGACATAACCTCTGCCGCGGTCGAGCATAATCTGCATATCGAGCTTTGCGCCCTTGCCGATCGTCGCAATATGCGGGAACGGCGGCAGGATCTCGACCTCAGAATCCGTGCGGATATCAGCAGCGGTGACCTCACATTCACCCTGGGCGTCAATATAGA
Source organism: Oscillospiraceae bacterium (assembly GCA_017427265.1). Lineage (GTDB taxonomy): Bacteria > Bacillota > Clostridia > Oscillospirales > Ruminococcaceae > Firm-04. Next base: position 102,516 of record JAFRTG010000032.1, read on the forward strand.
TGGTCTTGGGACCGTCTCCGTGGAGCTTTGCGGTCAGACCTTTGATCGCAAGGATAATTTCAGTGACATCCTCCTTGACACCGGGGATGGTTGAGAGCTCGTGATGAACACCATCGATCTTGACGGCATAAACTGCCACACCGGGCAGAGAGGAGAGCAGAATCCTTCTGAGACTGTTACCGATCGTAATGCCGTAACCACGCGGCAGCGGTCGGATCTCGAACTTGCCGTACTTTCCGTCGCCGTGCAGTTCTTTCGTCTCAATTTCCGGCTTTTCCATTTTCAGCATAAATACCCTCCTGTTGTGTAATCAGTTGTGTGGTGCGGCTGAAGGAACAACACCAAACAGCCGCTCGGTATATGCCCGAGATTACTTGGAGTACAACTCAACGATGAGGTGCGTTTGTGCTTCGTACTCGATATCGTCAGCAGAAGGCATGCGCACGACAGTTGCAGAGAAGTCATCCTTCTTGGCTTCGAGCCAGAGCGGAGTTACTCTGTCAGCGGTCGCTTCAACGGTGGCCTTGAACTTCTCGGAAGTTCTGTCCTTCTCGCGCAGTGCGATCACATCGCCGACCTTAACACGGTAGGAAGGAATGTTGACCTTCTGGCCGTTGACGGTGTAGTGTGCATGTGCGACAAGCTGTCTTGCCTCACGTCTGGTGAGCGCGAGACCCATACGGAAAACGACATTGTCCAGTCTGGATTCGAGGCAGGTGATGAGGTTATCACCGGTCTTGCCTTCCATCTTATTTGCAAGCTCAAAGTAGTGTCTGAACTGCTTTTCGAGCATGCCGTAGATAAACTTCAGCTTCTGCTTCTCCTTCAGCTGGAGACCATACTCAGAAACCTTTTTGCGGTTGTTTGCATTCTTGAAGCGGATAGATTCCTTCTTGGAAACGCCCATGACTCCCGGGCTGATACCAAGCGTTCTGCACTTCTTCAGAATCGGTTCTTTCTGTACTGCCATCTTCATTCACCTCCACTAATTATACGCGTCTTCTCTTCGGAGGACGGCAGCCGTTGTGCGGGATCGGTGTGACGTCCTTAATCATGCGGACTTCAAGACCGACGGTCTGCAGTGCACGGATTGCAGCCTCTCTGCCGGAGCCGGGACCGTTGACATAAACTTCAACGCTCTTGAGGCCGTGCTCCATTGCTGCTCTTGCAGCAGTTTCTGCAGCGCTCTGTGCAGCAAACGGGGTAGACTTCTTCGAGCCGCGGAATCCGAGCTCACCGGCGGATGCCCAGGAGATCGCGTTGCCCTGTGTATCGGTGATCGTCACGATGGTGTTGTTGAACGTGGACTGAATATGCACCGCGCCGTTTTCGATGTTCTTACGCTCTCTGCGGCGTCTGATCGTGGTTACCTTTTTCTTTTGCTGTGCCAAGATACAGTCCCTCCTTACTTCTTCTTGTTCGCAATGGTCTTTGCCGGGCCCTTGCGCGTTCTTGCATTGGTCTTTGTGCGCTGTCCTCTGACAGGCAGACCCTTACGGTGACGGACACCGCGGTAGCAGCCGATATCGACGAGACGCTTGATATCCATTGCCACCTGGCGGCGCTTATCGCCTTCCACGAGGCAGTTCGCGTCAATGTACGCACGAAGCGCTGCGACATCGTTCTCGGTAAGATCCTTGACTCTGGTATCCGGATTGATACCGGTTTCCTTCAGAATCTTGGTTGCCGTCGTACGACCGATACCGAAGATATACGTGAGACCGATTTCCACGCGCTTATTCTTCGGGAGGTCAACACCAGCGATTCTAGCCATATTCCTTATTACACCTCCAAATGGTCAGGGATCAGCCCTGACGCTGCTTATGCTTCGGGTTTTCACAAATAATCATGACTTTGCCCTTGCGCTTAATGACCTTGCACTTTTCGCAGATGGGCTTGACGGAAGGTCTGACTTTCATTGGAAATACCTCCTTGTCTCCGGCGCTGAATGCTTATTTCGAGCGCCAAGTGATTCTGCCCTTTGTCAGATCGTAGGGCGACATCTCGACTGTAACGTGGTCACCGGGGACGATTCGGATATAGTTCGTTCTCAGCTTGCCGGAAATATGTGCAAGGATCACATGGCTGTTGCTCAGCTCCACCTTGAACATGGCATTCGGCAGGGCATCAACAACCACGCCTTCCACTTCAATTACATCCTGTTTCGACATCGTCGATGACCTCCTTGCGGATTTGATTTTGTTTTGACAGCGGACGTTTCGCCGCTTCATTGAGCGGATGGAGCGCTGCTCTCAGCGCCTTATCCGTGAGGCTTTCAAGCGAAAGCGTCTGCTTTGTTGCCTGAACATGCGCGGGATTTTTCCGCTTCGGTCTGCCGAGCGGCCTTGTTTTGCCGTCAGCGAGCAGAAGCTCCGCACCGTCCAGCCCAGTGACGAGGAAAAACCTGCCGGCATCTCTGCCTGCGGTTGCCAGCACAATCATGCCGGGCTTACAGATCATTCTCTGCATCGCCGTCACCGCTTCGTCATAATCACAGGACCGTTTGCAGTGATGAGAACCATGTGCTCAAAGTGTGCCGAAGCAGAGCCGCTGTCTGTGACAACCGTCCACTTGTTCGGCATTACATGCACGCCGTCTCCCTGCAGATTGATCATCGGTTCAATGCAGATCGTCATACCCTCCACGAGCCGCAGACCGTGGCCTGCTCTGCCGTGATTGGGAATCTCCGGATCCTCATGCACTTCTTTTCCGATGCCGTGGCCGCAGTAATTCTGCACGATGCCGTAGCCCCGTTCGCGGCAGTAAGCCTCAACGGTATGGGAGACATCGCCGATGCGGGCACCGGGCACTGCCTGTTCAATGGCAGCATAAAGAGAAGCATTGGTGTCATCCAGCAGCCTGCGAATCTCCGGCTTGACTTCCCCGACGGGGAATGTGAAGCAGGTATCGCTGTTCCAGCCCTTGTAGCAGGCACCCAGATCAACGCTGACGATATCGCCCTCATTGATTCTTCTGGTACCGGGAATGCCGTGGATGACTTCCTCATTGACCGATACACAGGCGCTGGCCGGAAATCCGTACAGTCCGAGGAAATTCGGAGTTGCGCCGTGTGAGGTGATTACCTGATGAACAATTTTGTCAACATCCTTTGTTGTCATGCCGGCACGCAGCTTTGTCTCAACGACGTTGAGCGCTTCTGCTGCGATCTTTCCGGCTTCGAGCATTTTCTCGATTTCAGATTTGCTTTTGACAGAGATCATTTTCGGCCTCATCAATCCTGAATACCGAGTGCTTCATACACGAGCTTGGTCGTATCGGCAACTTCCTCCTGACCTTCAACGGTCACGAGCTTGCCGGTCTCCCAGTAATAATCCTTCAGCGGAGCGGTCTTTTCTTCGTAGACATCCAGTCTCGAAAGAACCGTCTCCGGCGCATCATCGGCACGCTGAACGACCTTGCCGCCGCAGGCATCGCAGATGCCGGGCTCGGTGGTCGGCTTGTACTCGATGTGGTAAGAAGCGCCGCACTGCTCGCAGACCCGTCTGCCGGACATTCTTGCGATAATGCGCTCATTTGCGACATGGATTTCCAGCACCTTGTCGATGGTCACGCCCATCTCATCGAGCGCCTGTGCCTGAGCGACTGTGCGGGGGAATCCGTCGAGGATATAACCGTTTTTGGCATCGGGCTCAGCGATGCGGTCCTTGAGGATACCGATAACGATATCGTCGGAGACCAGCGCACCGCTGTCCATTGCAGCCTTGGCCTTCAGGCCCAGCTCCGTACCGTTTTTCACGGCTTCACGGAGCATATTGCCTGTAGAGATCTGCGGAATGCCAAGCTTATTGGAGATTGCTTCTGCCTGGGTACCCTTACCGGCACCCGGTGCACCTAACAAAATAAGGTTCATTTGATCGCATCCTCCTTTGTTTCAGATCAGCCAAGGAATCCCTTGTGATGACGCATCATCAGCTGAGATTCCAGCGTCCGGACTGTCTCGATTGCGACGCTGACGACGATCAGGATCGAAGTACCGCCCATCGACGAAACGTCAATCTGAGCCACATTCAGGAAGATGATCGGGAAGACAGCGACAATACCGAGGAACACCGCACCGACCAGAGAGATCTTGGACAGAACTCTGTGGATGTAATCGGAGGTTGGCTTGCCGGGACGAATGCCGGGGATACCGCCGTTGGACTGACGAAGGTTGTTCGCCATTTCAACCGGATTGTACTGAATTGCTACATAGAAGTAGTTGAACAGGATAATCAGGATGAAGTAAACGACAGCGTAGGAATAACTTCTTGTGCTGAAGAAACTGACCATACCGGCATAGAACTTCTCAAATGCGGAAGCATTGGTGAGATCCTTCAGCGGCTCCTTGAAGATGGTAAACATCGAAGGAAGCGACATAAAGCTCATTGCGAAGATGATCGGCATAACACCGGACATACAAACCTTGATCGGAATGTGGGTGCTCTGGCCGCCGTACTGCTTTCTGCCGACAACACGCTTAGCGTACTGGACAGGAATGCGGCGCTCGGCCTCGTTCATAAAGACGATTCCGACGACCATCAGAACGAAGATCAGCAGGTAAATGATGATCTTGATGAAGTTGGCATTTGCGCCCTGCTTCGTGCTGATCAGGCCAATGAGCTGACCGATATCGGTCGGGATTCTTGCAACGATACCTGCAAAGAGGATCATGGAAACGCCGTTGCCGATACCTTTTTCATTGATGCGGTTGCCCATCCAGATGACCAGAGAAGAACCGGCCATAAAGGACAGGATGATGACGAACATCGCAAAGATGCCGGCCGCACCGGTCGTATGTGTAACAGCAGAGAGGCCGTCGGAATTGATATGCTTCAGTGCGAGGTAATACGCAACTGCCATGAATGCCGAAAGGCCGAGCGCAACAAACGATGTAATCGCGTTGAGCTTCTTTCTGCCGTCCTCGCCTTCCTGCTGGAGACGTTCCAGCGGCGGAAGTGCGTAAGTCAGGAGCTGGATAATAATGCTTGCGTTGATATACGGCGTAACGCCGAGGCAGAACATGGTCGCCTTGGAAAGCGCACCGCCGGAGAGGATATCAAGGTACTCAAGGAAGTTACCGTTGCTTGCCTTTTCCGTCATCCACTGAGTGACGATCTCCGTATTGAGGAACGGTACCGTAATAACGCAGCCCAGACGGAACACTGCAATGATGAAGAGAGTGAACAAAATCTTCTTCCGGATCTCGGGAATGCCCCAAGCTGTCTTGAGCGTTTTGAACACCTTACATCACCTCAGCCTTCCCGCCTGCCTTTTCAATTTTTTCTGCTGCGGAAGCAGAGAATTTTGCAGCCTGAACAGTCAGCTTGACATTCAGGTCGCCTTCGCCGAGGATCTTCACGCCGCCGTTCTCAATCTTGGAGATGAGGCCGGCTGCCTTGAGCAGCTCTGCGTTTACGACAGTGCCCTCAACAAAGCGGTTCAGATCACCGACATTGACGGTAGCATAACGTGTTGCAAAAATGTTGTTGAAGCCGCGCTTCGGGATACGTCTTGCGAGCGGCATCTGGCCGCCTTCAAAACCGATTCTGACGCCGCCGCCGGAACGTGCATTCTGACCCTTGTGGCCCTTGCCTGCAGTCTTGCCGTTTCCGGAGCCGTGGCCTCTGCCAATGCGCTTGACGGGACGGTTAGAATCAGCTGCGGGTGTTAATTCATGAAGCTTCAATGGTTCGCACCTCCTTGCCGTTAAGCTTCCGTCACCTTTACGAGGTGGATAATCTTATTGATCTTGCCCTGCGTCGCCGCGTTATCAGGCTGCGTGGTAGCATCACCGATCTTGCGGAGACCGAGCGAATGAGCGGTTGCGATCTGATCCTGCTTTCTGCCGATCAGGCTCTTTACAAGCTCTACTTTTTTAGCCATCTGAGCTCACTCCTAACTCGATTATTTGCCGAAGATTTCAGCAGTGGTCTTGCCGCGCTTTGCTGCAACGCTCTTGGCGTCGGTGCACTCGCAGAGACCTGCGATCGTTGCACGAACGACGTTGCACGGGTTATTGGAACGCTGGCTCTTGGTACGGATATCCTGAATGCCTGCCATTTCGATGACCGCACGGACCGGACCGCCGGCGATCACGCCGGTACCGGGAGCAGCGGGCATCATCAGAACACGGCCTGCACCGAACTTACCGATAACCTCGTGGGGGATGGTGGTTCCGCGAAGGTTGATGCGGACAAGATTCTTCTTCGCATCCTCAATGCCCTTGCGGATAGCATCCGGAACTTCGCCGGACTTACCGAGACCGAAGCCGACGATACCGTTTCCGTTACCGACAACAACCAGTGCCGAAAACTTCATGATACGGCCGCCCTTAACGGTCTTGCTGACACGGTTAATGGAGACAACTCTCTCCATCAGCTCCATGTTTGTTGCATCAATCAGTGCCAATCAAAGTCCCTCCTTTATTAGAACTTCAGCCCATTTTCACGGGCGCCGTCTGCAAGCTCCTGCACTCTGCCGTGGTAGAGATAACCGCCGCGGTCGAATACAACTTCCGTAATACCCTTGTCAGCAGCCTTCTTTGCGATGGCTGCACCGACGAGGCGGGCACCTTCCTTGTTGCCGCCGTTGCCGCCGAAATCCTTATCCTGGCTGGATGCGGCTGCCAGCGTAATGCCTGCAACATCATCAATGAGCTGTGCATAGATGTGCTTGGTGGAGCGGTAAACGCTCAGTCTCGGACGAGCAGCGGTACCGGAGATCTTCGCACGAACTCTGCGGTGTCTCTTGAGACGGGCTTTGTTGCTGTCAATTTTCTTTACCATAACAATGCACCTTTCTCCTTACTTCTTGCCCTTACCGGCCTTACCTTCCTTACGGATGATGTGCTCGCCGTCGTAGCGGATGCCCTTGCCCTTATAGGGTTCCGGCGGACGCTTCTCACGGACTTCTGCTGCAAACTGACCGACCTTCTGCTTGTCGTAGCCATTCACGACGATCGTGTTTGCATTCGGCACATCAACGGTAATGCCGTCGATCTCGGGCATCACAACCTCATGCGAGTAGCCGAGGTTCATGACGAGCTTCTTGCCGTCCTTCTTGGCACGGTAGCCGACGCCTTCGATGACGAGGGTCTTGCTGAAGCCGGTGTTGACACCGAAGATCATGTTTGCGATGAGCGTTCTGGTGAGACCGTGCAGTGCGCGGTTCTCTTTGTTATCGTTGGGACGGGTAACAGTGACGCTGCCGTCCTCAACCTTGACCTGCATAGCAGTATTTGCGCGATACGAATTCTCGCCCTTCGGTCCCTTGACAGTGACCAGATTGGTATCGTCAACCGTAACGGTGACGCCGGCAGGAATCGCAATCGGCATTCTTCCGATTCTAGACATAATGCGTTTCCTCCTTTATTACCAAACGTAAGCGAGAACCTCGCCGCCGACATTGAGCTCTCTTGCCTTCTTGTCGGTCATGATACCCTTAGAAGTAGATACAATCACGATACCGAGACCCTTACGAACCTTCGGCATATCCGCGCAGGAGCTGTAAATTCTCAGACCCGGCTTGGAAATGCGGCGCAGGCCGCTGATTACGGATGCTCTGTTATCGTCATATTTCAGGGTGATGCGGATGATGCCCTGCTTGCCATCTTCGATGACCTGGAAGCTCTTGACATAGCCTTCGTCGGTCAGAATCTGGGTGATGGCCTTTTTCACGTTGGAAGCAGGAACGTCAACGGTCGCGTGCTTTGCGGTAGCAGCGTTACGGATTCTGGTCAACAGATCCGCAATGGTATCGGAAATTTGCATACCAAATGACCTCCTTTTCTATCGTCCGGTTTACCAGCTAGCCTTCTTGACACCGGGAATCTGACCGTCGTGTGCAAGCTCTCGGAAGCAAATTCGGCAAATACCGAACTTTCTGAGATAGGCATGGGGTCTGCCGCAGATTTTGCATCTGTTATAAGCGCGCGTCGAGTACTTCGGTGCTCTCTGCTGCTTCAGGATCATAGATTTCTTTGCCATATAACCCTCCCGATTACTTTGCGAACGGAGCGCCGAGCAGCGTCAGCAGCTCTTTGGCTTCTTCGTCGGTAGAAGCGGTAGTGATGAAGTTGATATCCATACCGCGGACCTTATCAATTTTGTCGTACTCAATTTCCGGGAAAATGAGCTGTTCCTTGATACCGGTAGAGTAGTTGCCCTTACCGTCAAAGGAATTGGGATTGATGCCGCGGAAGTCACGGACACGCGGGAAAGCAACATTGAAGAGCTTATCCACAAAGTCCCACATCTTCTCACCGCGCAGCGTCACCTTGACGCCGATCGGCATGCCCTCACGGAGCTTGAAGTTTGCGACGGACTTCTTTGCACGGCAGATAACCGGACGCTGACCGGTGATGAGAGAGAGGTCTCCCATGATCGCGTCGATTGCCTTGGCATTTTCTTTTGCTTCGCCTGCGCCGACGTTGACAACGACCTTGTCAAGGCGCGGGATCTGCATGACGTTCTTGTAACCGAACTTGCTCATCAGCGCCGGAGCGACGGTGCTGACATAATAATCTCTCAGTCTAGCCATCATCGTACTCCTTTACTCAAATGTCGCGCCGCACTTCTTGCAGACGCGGAGCTTGATCTTCTTGTCGCCCTTTTCCTCGACGGTATGACCGACTCTGGTGGGCTTGCCGCACTTCGGGCAGATCAGCTGAACCTTGCAGGCATAGATCGGGGACTCAGCCTTGACGATGCCGCCCTGCTGACCGACTCTGGTCGGCTTGACATGCTTGGTGATCATGTTGATGCCTTCAACGATGACCTTGCCCTCCTTCGGGCTGACTTCCAGGACCTTACCGGTCTTGATCTTCTTCTTTTCGACGTCGGTGTACTTATCAGCAGGATCACCGACCAGCAGGCGAACGGTGTCGCCCTTCTTTACGTGAACATTACTCATCGGGGCACCTCCAATTACAGGACTTCCGGTGCGAGGGAGAGGATCTTGACATAGTCATGCTCTCTCAGCTCTCTTGCGACCGGTCCAAAAATACGGGTCCCGCGAGGGGTCTTGTCTTCCTTGATGATGACAGCAGCGTTCTCATCGAAGCGAATGTAGGTTCCGTCATCTCTGCGGAGACCCTTCGCGGAACGGACGATGACTGCCTTCACAACATCGCCTTTTTTCACAACGCCGCCGGGTGTTGCTTTCTTAACGGAAGCCACAACCACGTCACCGACGTTTGCATAACGTCTGCGGGTGCCGCCCAGCACGCGGATGCACATAAGCTCTTTCGCGCCGGTGTTGTCTGCAACCTTTAAGTAAGACTGCATTTGAATCACAGCAGATTCCTCCTATCTGAATTGCGCTGCCGCTCCGCACGGATTTTGCCGTATGGATTTGCGGCTGCTGCGCACGTTTTGTTTGAAAGCGGAATTACTTTGCTTTTTCGATGATCTCAACGACGCGCCATCTCTTATCCTTGGAAAGCGGACGGGTCTCCATCACGAGAACGCGGTCACCGATTCTGCACTCGTTATTCTCATCATGCGCCTTGATCTTAACAGTACGCTTGACGATCTTCTTGTACAGCGGATGCTGGACATTGTCTGCGATTGCGACAACGATGGTCTTATCCATCTTATCGCTGACAACCTTGCCGGTACGAGTTTTTCTCAGGTTTCTTGCGGTAGTCTCACTCATGACATGTCCTCCTTCCTCATGCATTCGCCGCAGTCTGAGCGGCGCGCATGCAAGTCTTGACACGGGCGATATCCTTTTTCACTGCCTTGAGTCTTGCAGTGTTCTCAAGCTGGTTTGCAGCAAGCTGGAAGCGGAGGTTGAAAAGCTCCTCCTTCAGGCTCTGAAGCTGCGCAGCCATTTCTTCGTAGCTCATTTCTCTGATATCAGATGCCTTCATGCCTGTGCACCTCCGTCCTGCTCATTCTTTGCAACGATCTTGCACTTAACGGGCAGCTTGTGCATTGCCAGACGCAGAGCTTCCTTCAGATCCTCCTGAGAAATCGGCTTATCCTTATCGGCACCGATCTCGAACATCACTCTGCCCGGCTTGACAACTGCGACCCAGTACTCCGGAGAACCCTTACCGGAACCCATTCGGGTCTCGGCCGGCTTCTCGGTGATCGGCTTATCCGGGAAAATCTTGATCCAAACCTTACCGCCTCTCTTGATACGACGGGTCATGGCGACACGGGCTGCCTCGATCTGATTGGAAGTGATCCAGGACGGCTCCAGTGCGACGAGACCGAAATCGCCGTACACAACGCGGTTGCCGCGGTATGCCTTACCGGTCAGACGACCTCTGTGCACGCGGCGGTACTTAACTCTCTTTGGAAGCAGCATTTGCGGAACCTCCTTCTCTTCTGTTCTGACCCTGCGGACGGTCACCGCGCGGTCTGCGGTCGCCGTTGTTGTTGAAATCGCGGCGCGGTCTGCGGTCGCCGTTGCCGCCGTTGCGGTCATCTCTGCGGCGTCTGTTGTCGCGCGGACGATCGTTCTTGCGCTCATAGCGCTCCTTGTTGGCAGCAGCCTTTGCAGCGTCACCCTTCAGAATCTCACCCTTGTAGATCCAGACCTTGATGCCGATTCTGCCGTAGGTGGTGTTTGCCTCAGCAAAGCCGTAGTCAATGTCAGCACGGATGGTCTGCAGCGGAATGGTACCCTCGTGATAGCACTCAGAACGTGCGATTTCAGCGCCGCCGAGACGGCCGCCGCACTTGATCTTGATGCCCTTTGCGCCGGACTTCATGGTTCTGCCGATGGAGCCCTTCATGGCACGGCGGAAGGATACACGGTTTTCCAGGTCAGAAGCGATCTTTTCAGCAACGAGCTGTGCGGAAAGATCCATGTTCTTGATCTCGATGATGTTGATGGCAACGGACTTGCCGATGCGCTTCTCAATCGTTGCGCGGAGCTTATCAATCTCCGTGCCGCCTCTGCCGATGATCAGACCCGGCTTTGCGCAGTGGATGTGAATGCGAACCTTTTCAGGAAGGCGTTCAATCTCAATGCGTGCGATGCCTGCTGCATACAGAGACTTCTTAATGAACTCGCGGAGGTTATAATCCTCGACGAGGGTGTCACCGAAGTGCTTTTTATCAGCGAACCAGCGGGAATCCCAGTCCTTGATAACGCCGACTCTCAGGCCGTGCGGATTCACTTTTTGTCCCATAGGATTTTATGCCTCCCTTTCCTTCAGAATAATTGTGATATTCGAGGTGCGCTTGTTGATGCGGAATGCTCTGCCCTGTGCACGCGGCTGGATCCGCTTGAGGATCGGGCCCGGACCGACATAGCATGCAGCAACATAAAGCTGATCCTTATTCATGGAATGATTGTTATCAGCATTTGCAATCGCGGAATTGAGGAGCTTCTTGACGATCGGGCAAGCTGCCTTCGGGGTCAGATCCAGAGCTGCGATTGCTTTCTCTACGGGCTGATTACGGATCAGGTCGAGCACGATCTGCACTTTTCTGGGGGAGATGCGCTCGCCGCGAAGGATTGCCTTCGCTTCCGGCTCGTAGTTGAATTCATTCTTCGCCATGCGAAATTTCCTCCTTCCGATTACTTCTTGCCGTTGTTGGACGTTTTGGAACCGGCATGGCCCTTAAAGGTTCTGGTCGGAGCAAACTCGCCGAGTTTGTGGCCGATCATTTCCTCAGTAACGAAAACCGGAATGTGCTTGCGTCCGTCGTGAACCGCAAAGGTGTGGCCGACAAATTCCGGGAAAATCGTGGAAGAGCGGCTCCATGTCTTGAGAACCTTCTTCTCTCCGGTTTCATTCATAGCGACAACGCGCTTGTAAAGGGCTTCCTGAACGTAAGGACCCTTCTTAACACTTCTGCTCATGAGTCAGCCTCCTTTCTTATTTACCGTTGCGGCGCTTCACGATGAGCTTATCGGAAGGCTTGTGATGCTTACGGGTCTTATAACCGAGTGCCGGCTTACCCCACGGGGTAACAGGACCCGGACGTCCGATCGGGGACTTGCCCTCACCACCGCCGTGCGGGTGGTCATTCGGGTTCATAACAGAACCGCGGACAGTCGGGCGGATACCCATGTGACGGGTACGGCCTGCTTTACCGATGTGGACATTTTCGTGGTCAATGTTGGAGACCTGACCGATGGTCGCTTTGCCGATGACCGGAACCTTTCTCATCTCGCCGGAAGGCAGACGAACCAGTGCATAAGCACCTTCCTTGGACATCAGCTGAGCCTGGTTTCCGGCAGAGCGGACGAGCTGGCCGCCTTTGCCCGGATAAAGCTCAATGTTGTGAATGAACGTACCGACCGGGATATCTGCGAGCGGCAGGGCGTTGCCCGGCTTGATGTCGCAGTCAGAGCCGCTGCGGACGGTATCGCCGACCTTGAGGCCGTGCGGTGCGAGGATGTAGCGCTTTTCGCCGTCCTCATACTGAACCAGCGCGATGAATGCGCTTCTGTTCGGATCGTACTCAAGAGAAATGACGGATGCATTGATGCCGTCCTTGTTGCGCTTGAAGTCAATGATTCTGTACTTCGGGCGCGTACCGCCGCCGTGATGGCGAACAGTGATTCTGCCGTAGTTGTTGCGGCCGGACTTTTTCTTCAGCGTAATGCAGAGAGACTTCTCAGGGCCGTTCTTGGAAAGGCTCGAGTAGTCGGTCACGGTCATACCGCGGCGGCCCGGAGTTGTCGGCTTATAAGCCTTAATTGCCATTTGATTTCACTCCTTAATTTCAATGCTTACTTATCGGGAGCATGACTCCCATACAACAGGCTGCTGATCTCAGCAGCGGGTTTCTGACCGGAAACCGATCAGAACATACCGTCGAAGAACTCGATGGTGCCGTTGCGCTTTTTGCCCTGTGCATCAGCGGACGGCTCCGGATTGACAGTGACAACTGCCTTTTTCCAGCTTGCGGTCTTGCCGAGGTATCTGCCGACACGCTTTGCGCGGCCGCGGACGTTCACGGTGTTGACCTTTGTAACTTCGACGTTAAAGAGCTTTTCGACTGCATCGGCAATTTCAAGCTTATTTGCGTCTTTCGCAACCTTGAAGGTGTACTTGCCCTCCGGCAGAATATCGGTGGTCTGCTCGGTGATGACGGGCTTCAGAATAATATCCTGCGGTGCCTTCATTTTGCATACACCTCCTCGATTTTTGCAACAGCGCCCTTGCTGACGATGAACTTATCATAGTTGAGAATGTCATAAACATTCAGCGTGTTGACCGCTGCAGTCTTGACGCCGGGGATGTTTGCAGCACTCTTATAAACGTGCTTGTCAGCCTCCTGCGTTACGATCAGTGCCTTGCCGGTGACCTCCAGGCCCTTCAGCATATTGACGATCGTCTTGGTCTTGAAGCCCTCGACTGCGAGGTTATCAATAACCATGAGGTTCTGATCGAGAACCTTCTGGGAGAATGCAGAAAGCATTGCCAGACGGCGAACCTTCTTGTTGAGGCTGTAACGGTAGCTTCTCGGCTTCGGGCCGAGTGCCACACCGCCGTGATACCACTGCGGCGCACGGATCGAACCCTGACGTGCATGACCGGTGCCCTTCTGACGGTACGGCTTTCTGCCGCCGCCCGCGACCTCGGTACGGGTCAGAGTGGACTGTGTGCCCTGGCGCTGATTTGCGAGATAGTTCACGACGCAAGCGTGCATAACTGCTTCGTTCGGGGTAATGCCGAACACAGCGTCATTGAGCTCGGTTTCGGAAACCTTCTTGCCGTTCATATCATAAACCGGAACATTTGCCATTTCTGATTTCCTCCTTCCTTAACCCTTTTTCACGCTGTTGGTAATGGTGACGAGGCTGCCCTTCGGACCCGGAATCGCGCCGCGGACTGCGATGAGGTGATTCTCAGCGTCAACGGAGACGATGCGGAGGTTCTGAACGGTGACTGTCTCAGCACCCATATGACCTGCCAGACCCTTGCCCTTGTAGATACGGGACGGAGAGGAGCAGGCGCCCATGGAACCCGCCTGACGGTGAACCGGACCGGTACCGTGGGTTTCCTTCAGTCTGTGCTGGCCGTAGCGCTTGATCGGACCTGCATAGCCCTTACCCTTGCTGGTGCCCTGCACGTCAACAATATCGCCTGCCGCGAAGATATCGGGCTGGATGGCGTCGCCGACATTGTAAGCGTCACAGTCCTCAAGGCGGAACTCACGCAGGGTGCGCAGTGCACCGGTGTTTGCCTTGTCGAAGTGACCCTTCAGCGGCTTGTTGACCTTGTCCGCCTTGGCTGCGCCAAAACCGACCTGAATTGCATTGTAGCCGTCATTTTCCACAGTCTTCTTCTGGACGACGAAGCAGGGACCCGCCTCGACAACTGTGACCGGCACGACCTTGCCGGCTTCGTCGAAGATCTGCGTCATGCCGATCTTCCTGCCAAGAATGGCTTTCTTCATGTTGGTATCCTCCTTTGGTTATTGGTTGACGCTTCCGCGCCAACTTGACCGGCGGCTTGAAGAAGCAGCCGCCAATAGCGAAAATCCCTTGGGGAGATTATTTCATCTCCATGCTGATCTCAACGCCAGCGGGAATTTCCAGTCTTGTGAGAGCGTCCATAGTTGCCTTGGTCGGGCGCAGGACGTCGATCAGGCGCTTGTGCGTGCGCATTTCAAACTGCTCACGGCTGTCCTTGTACTTGTGAACTGCGCGGAGGATCGTTACGATCTCCTTGTCAGTCGGAAGCGGGATCGGTCCCGAAACCTTCTGTGCGCCGCCGCGCTTTGCGGTGTCCACGATTTTGGCTGCTGCGGCATCAACCGTCGCATGCTCATAGCCCTTGATCCGAATTCTCAGTTTTTCGCTGCCTGCCACTTGATTTAGCCTCCTTCAGATTTTTTGTTTGCCTTGGGGGCATGAAGTGAGCGCCTATGTGTCATTGCCGGAATGTTCCCCGCCGCAGCTCTTACAACTGCGCCGCGTGTTTCCTGAACCGAAGTCCATAAAAAACCCCGCTGCAAGTTCTCTTGCACCGGGCTTCCGGAATGAGATACGCAGAGAGTGTCTCTGCCGTTTGTACGCAAAAAGACTTCCGACCTGCACGCAACGGTTTTCCTGTACAGTCAGACCTGTAAGACGGCCAGACCGACGCCTTCAACCGAAGCATGCGGTTTCGCAGCTTTTCACACACACAGTGCATTATCTCAATTCGCCCGTCTAAGCGGACATGCTCCGCACGAATTCCCGGCCACAGCCGCAACCTCGTGTTTCTTAGCATATCTTGTGCATCAGCCTTATCATTATAACACAAAGCAGCAGGAATTGCAAGTGTGAATCGCAATTCCTGCTGTAGAACTTTGCTGAATATTACAAACGATATTTGGTCACTATTGCCATAGTATTATCCGGCCTGATCGTTCCGCGGAACATTGAGCACCGTCGAGATATTTTCTTCGGTACAGGTATAGGTACCGGCGTCATAGATCACATCGTCCGTATAGAGCTCCTGCCACAGCCGGATATATTCATCCTTGCTGCAGGGATTGCCGTCCAGCACATAGGATGCCTCGCCGTTCACAACGGTCATGCCGAAGGAACGCACACCGACAAAGGTATTGCCTTCAAGTCTCCGGAACTCATACGCTACGGTCTCGCCGATCGCGCCGCCGAACAGCAGCAGATTGTGCTGCGGGAAATATTTGCATGTGCCGTAGCCGTCGCAGCACACATTGCCGAGGTTGAACGCCGCACCGTCAATATATGTGAACATCTCAACCTCATTGTTATCCGGCTCAAATCCGTAATCCTCAAACCAATGCAGCACCAGCTCCGGAACATTGTCCGCGTTGATGTCGCAGAGCGTGAAGCGCACATTCTCTCTGTTGTCATACTGCCGCAGCACAGCCGCATAGGCATAGCTCCAGTCGTTGCCGTTCGCCTCAACAATCTGCGGCGTCTCGCCGACGATCTTCGGCGTGCCGTGGCTGCCGCCGAATGCGATGATGCCCCAGAGAAGGCTGTCCGGATCCTGTACCCATGCAAGCCCGCCCACAACCGGACGCGCATTCGCAAAGGTTCCGACCGGCACCACAACACTGGATGCCTCCATATTATAGTATCCGCCCTGGCTGCCGGTGTTCAGCGCCAGATAGCCCTCGGTCGGCATATACGGCAGCGTCACATCCATAGATGTGTCGGGGTCATCCTCTCTGCAGCGGGATTCGCCGTAATCATAAACCATATCGCCGTCATAGGCAAACGGCAGCACCATTCTGCCTGCTTCGTTGAGATAGCCCCACCGGCCGTCCCGCAGGAACGCCGCAATGCCATCCTTGAAGTCCGTGCCGTTTTCATAGTTGAGTCCGGCTACAATCTGCATACCGCGGACGACACCATAACCCTCGCCCATCTTGCCGACTGCATTTTTATCTGTCTCCGTATAATTCCGCGGAATCGACATGTTCCGCGCCGTAACCGTATCCGGCATATCTGACGGAAGCATCGTCAGACGGTGCAGCAGCTGCAGCTCCACACCGGCTTCCGTTTTTCGCACCAGCGACATTTCCATTCCGCCCGGCACGCTGTATTCCGGATCGCAGATGCAGTCCATACCCGCCGGCTCTTCCCGGATCGGTGAGCCGCAGACCGGGCAGTACAGACCGTTTGTCCGCACCGCAGTTTTTCCGGCCGTGCAGAAGCACAGACCCTCCGCTTCCTTCGAGGTGCTGTCGGTAAACAGGAAGTGTGCGCGCTCCCCCTCCGGCATCCAGTTATGCGTGCAGCAGAATTCCGGTTCGACAAGAATATTGCCGTTGCTGTCGATCAGACCGATTTTCCCGCCGCGTGTCATCACAGAATAGCCCTCTGTCAGGATATCGCCGTAGTTATAGGCACCCGGTGCAGCATTGAAGGGATTGATATCATCCGCCTCCAGGAACGGCTCACGGTACCATGTATAATTGCCGAGCGCAGCAATCTCTTCGGGACTCAGCTGCACCGGACGGGTCTCAACAGGATCCGCCTGAGGTTCCTCCGCAGCAGTTGTCTGTATGGCAGGAACAGGTTTCTCTGTCTGCCCGGAGTTCGCCGTTGAATCGCCGCAGCCGCAAAGCAGCAGGGAAAGTGCTGCAGCAGCCGAAAGATATCGCATCCTCTTCATAAGATTCACCTTCAATTCTCTTATTATTATATAGTATCGTGAAAATGCCGCAGATCCGTTTTGTGCCGATGCCGGAGCCGCTCCGGCCGGAAAGATTTGTCATGAGAGAAACTGAAAAGTGCAAAAGCAGACCGAAGCAAAAGCTCCGATCTGCTCTCATCCGTGTCAATCCTGAACGAGCTGTTTTCTGGCCTCCAGCTCAGCAAGTGCATCCTTTCTGGAAAGAGAGATCTTGCCCTTGACATCGTCAATCTCCATGACCTTGACGACGATCTCATCACCGAGAGAAACGACGTCTTCGGTCTTCTCAACGCGCTGCTTGTCCAGCTTGGAGATATGTACAAGTCCCTCCTTGCCCGGAACGATCTCGACAAACGCGCCGAAGGTCTGGATACCGGTAACCTTGCCCTTGTAGATTGCGCCGATTTCCGGACCGTTTGCAATGGTATCGACGATCTGGATCGCCTTTCTTGCATTTGCAAGGTCGATGCCGGAAACAAAGACGCTGCCGTCTTCATTGATGTCGATCTTGACATCGCACTCAGCAGAGATCTTCTGAATGACCTTGCCGCCCGAACCGATGACCTCGCGGATCTTATCGACCGGAACGCGGGTCTGAAGCATCTTCGGTGCGTAATCGGAAACCGTATCACGCGGTGTCGGGATTGCCTTCAGCATGATCTCGTCGAGAATATAAAGTCTTGCCTTGCGGGTCTTTTCAAATGCTTCCTTGATGATTGCCGGGGTCAGGCCGTCAACCTTGATATCGACCTGAATTGCGGTGATACCCTTGTGCGTACCGCCGACCTTGAAGTCCATATCGCCGAAGAAGTCCTCAAGGCCCTGAATATCGACCATCGTCATGAACTCGTCGGAATCCGGCTTCGTAATCAGACCGCAGGAGATACCTGCAACCGGTGCCTTGATCGGCACGCCGGCATCCATCAGTGCGAGCGTTGAGCCGCAGATGGAGCCCTGCGAGGTCGAACCGTTGGAGGAAAGCACCTCAGAAACAAGGCGCATTGCATACGGGAATTCGTCAACGGAAGGCAGAACCGGAACCAGAGCCTTTTCTGCCAGTGCACCGTGGCCGATCTCGCGGCGTCCCGGTCCTCTGGAGGGCTTGGTCTCGCCGACGGAGTAGGACGGGAAGTTGTACTGGTGCATGTAGCGCTTGGATTCCTCGTTCTCATCGAGGCCGTCGATGCGCTGTGCATCGGAGACCGGGCCGAGGGTTGCGATCGTCAGAACCTGTGTCTGGCCGCGGGTGAACAGGCCGGAGCCGTGAACACGCGGGAGAACGCCGACTTCCGCAGCCAGCGGGCGGATCTCGTCGATCTTTCTGCCGTCCACGCGCTTGCCCTGATAGAGCCAGTCGCGGACGATGGTTTTCTGGAGCTTGTAGATGCACTCGTCAATCATGCCGATGCGCTCTTCATTCTCCGGATCGAACTTTTCGTGAATTGCGTTCTTAATCGGAAGCAGTCTTGCCTCGCGGACGTTCTTGTCGTTTGTATCGAGTGCGAACTCAACGTCCTTGCGTGCAAATGCCATAATGGCGTCGAACAGCTCGTGATCGACCTCCATCGACTCGAAGGTGAACTTCGGCTTGCCGATTTCCTTCTGGATATCGGAGATGAAGGCAACGAGCTTTTTGATTTCCTCATGTGCCTTGAGGATGCATTCGAGCATCAGGTCATCCGGAACCTCGTTGGCGCCTGCCTCGATCATGACAATCTTCTGTGCAGTTGCAGCAACGGTCAGCTTCAGATCGGAGACAGCTCTCTGCTCCTTGGTCGGCATCAGAATGATCTCACCGTCAACCAGTGCGACCTCCACGCCGCCGATCGGGCCGTTCCACGGGATGTCGGAAATCGAAATTGCAACCGAGGTACCGATCATGCCGAGGATTTCCGGCATTGCGTCCTGATCGACCGCCAGAACGGTCATCACGACTGCAACATCATTGCGCATGTCCTTCGGGAACAGCGGACGGATCGGTCTGTCCACACAGCGGGACGTGAGGATTGCGTGCTCGGTGGGCTTGCCCTCGCGCTTCATGAAGCTGCCGGGGATTCTGCCGACGGAATAGAGCCGCTCCTCGTAATCGACGGAAAGCGGGAAGAAGTCAATGCCGTCACGCGGCTTTTCGCTGGCTGTGACATTCGCCATCACGACTGTATCGCCGTAGCGAACCCAGCAGGAGCCGTTGGAAAGCTCGCAGGTCTTGCCTGTTTCCACGGAAAGCTCACGGCCGCAGAAGGTCGTCTTGAAAATCTTATGATTCTCGAACATAGGAAAAAGCCTCCTTGAATATTTATTTTTCTGTGTGTATTTCTTTTGTTCATCCGTCATCTGTTAGCATAAAATCATAGTCTGCATAAAGGGCTGCAGCCCATGATTTCATGCTAAACCGGCGGCAGAACAGCAGAAACCGCACAAAATGTCCGTAAACAGAGACAGAGGGAGAAGGTTGCCCCCCTCCCTCCGTTGCTTTGCGTCTTACTTACGCAGGCCAAGGCGCTCAATCGTCGCTCTGTAACGCTCGATATCCTTCTTCTTCAGGTATGCGAGCAGGTTGCGGCGGCGTCCGACCATCTTGAGCAGACCACGGTAGGAGTGGTGGTCGTGCTTGTGCTCTTTCAGATGCGCGTTCAGGTCGTTGATCCGACGGGTCAGAATTGCGATCTGCACCTCAGGAGAACCGGTATCGCCCTCATGGGTAGCATTTGCAAGGATGACCTCTGTCTTCTCTTCCTTACGAAGCATGTGTTTCACCTCTTTCTGTATTATCAATCCGGTAAACGCAGGTGGGGGAAGGTGAAAACCTCCTGCAAACGGCAGGCATACTCCCGAATCCGCGTAAACGGTCTATTTATTATAACATATTCTGCACGTTTTGTCTATGAATAAATTATGAACATTTCGTGAACTGTAATATTCTGTCATAAAATGCAGGCAGGGTTTTACAGTCCGGATACAATCGAATGACAATCCGCCGCACCGCATTGACTTCCCCTGCTGATTACAGTATAATGCAAATAAAGGTTTTTGTCAATCCTTTCCTTACAAAACAACAACGAGGTATCACAATGAAACAGAATGTATTTTTGATGACCTGTGCTGCTGCGCTGCTCCTGACAGCCTGCAGCATAACCGGAAATGAAGGGCTGTATGATACGGAACCGCAGATTGCAGAATCCGTTCCGGAGCAGGCGGATGCAGCAGAGCCCGCCGCAGCGGCAGTGCCGGAATCCGCTGAGATTATGCTGCCCGATCTTTCCGCATTCGGCATCGACACCGGCGCCTTCACGCGCTGCGATGAGCCGGAGATCCGGACATACGGCGAGCACTCTGAACGGGAGTTCAGCGGCGACCTGCCGTCCGAACAGTTTACCGTTTATAAAAATGAACGCGGCGACAGACTGTTCTTTGACGGGTACGGCCGTCTCCGCGGCTACAGCGACCGTGTACAAACTTCATGGAATTACGAACCCGAACATCCGGAAGAGCCGGAAGACTCAGGCACATATTATTCATCATTTCAGGGAACACTGCCGTCCGGATCCGATCTGGATTCATACCTTATCAAATACGAGGAAAGCGACGGGAACGGCGGATTTCTCAGATCGGTGCGGCTCGACGAGTCGCAGCTGCGCCCTGAACAGGAATACAGAGATACCGCATACAGCATTCTGAACGCTGTCGTGCCGGACTTCGAACTGTTCACAGACCGGGAAGAGAAAATCCTGTATCAGTACGAAGGCACCAGCATCTTTGTCCCGTGCTCGGTCTCGGCCAGCCGTTCCTATGCAGAGTATATTTCAGACAAAGCGTATGTTGATCTCAAGGCAGACGGAACGCTCGAATCGTTCAGCATTGAATACGCCGACATCGCAGACCCTTCTGCTTCGGATACGCTTCATAACAGTGCGGCAGAGCTGTGCGCAAGATGCCAGCGTGAACTTTCACCCGATTTCATCCGCATATCCGAAGAGGAATCTTACGGATACTGTGCGAATATCGGCGGACAGCTCTACGGATTCTTTACCTTCACATGCGAATACGGCGATCCGGATCAGCCCGCATACGGCTGCTACGAGTATGCGGTGCGCGGCGACTGAACAGGAACACCTTCTCTGCTGACGGATTATCCGCCGGCAATATCTGATATCCCCCGAAACCCCTGCTGCTCCGGCGGCAGGGGCTTTTTGCCGTATCCGCAGAATTTCTGCTTGACATTATCACTGTTTTGTTGTACAATAGATATGTATAATTATATCCGAAAGGCAGGAATCTAAAATGGGTCTTACCATGACAGAAAAAATCCTCTCTGCACATCTTGTGGAGGGCGAGCTTGTCCGCGGCACCGAGATCGGCATCCGCATTGACCAGACACTGACGCAGGATGCGACCGGCACCATGGCGTATCTTGAATTTGAAGCAATGGGTGTGCCGCGCGTCCGCACCGAGCGTTCCGTCGCATACATCGACCACAATACGCTCCAGAACGGCTTTGAAAACGCCGACGACCATCGCTTTATCGGCAGCTGCGCGAAGAAGCACGGCCTCTTTTTCTCCCGTCCGGGCAACGGCATCTGCCATCAGGTGCACCTGGAGCGCTTCGGCATTCCCGGCAAGACCCTGATCGGTTCCGATTCCCATACTCCGACCGGCGGCGGCCTCGGTATGCTGGCCATCGGTGCAGGCGGCCTGGATGTTGCTGTCGCAATGGGCGGCGGCGCATACTATATTACATGTCCGAAGGTTGTCAACGTGAAGCTCTCCGGCAAGCTCAGCCCGTGGGTCGCTGCAAAGGACGTCATCCTTGAGGTGCTGCGCAGAATGTCCGTCAAGGGCGGCGTCGGCAAGGTCATCGAATATACCGGCGAGGGCGTCAAGACACTGACCGTTCCGGAGCGTGCAACCATCACCAACATGGGCGCAGAGCTCGGCGCAACGACCTCCGTATTCCCGTCTGACGAGATGACAAAGGCCTTCCTGAAGGCACAGCAGCGCGAGGAGGTATGGGTTCCGCTCGCAGCCGATCCCGATGCCGTTTACGACGAGGTCATCGAGATCGACCTCTCGAAGCTCGAACCGCTCGCAGCCTGCCCGCACTCCCCGGACAATGTCAAGTCCATGAGCGAAATCGGCAAGCTGAAAATCGACCAGGTCTGCATCGGCTCCTGCACGAATTCCTCGCTGCTCGACATGATGAAGGTCGCCTACATCCTCAAGGGCAAGACCGTCCATCCGGATGTTTCGCTCGCCATCGCACCGGGCTCCAAGCAGGTGCTCAATATGATCGCTGCAAACGGCGCGCTCGGCGACATGATCGACGCAGGCGCCCGTATTCTGGAATCCGCCTGCGGTCCGTGCATCGGCATGGGACAGTCGCCGAACTCCGCAGGTATCTCCCTGAGAACCTTCAACCGCAACTTTGAAGGCCGCTCCGGCACAAAGGACGGTCAGATCTATCTGGTTTCCCCGGAAACCGCTGCGGCTTCCGCACTGACCGGTTACCTGACCGACCCGCGCACGCTCGGTGAAATGCCGGAATTCAAGCTGCCGGATGTCTTTACCGTCAACGACAACATGGTCACGCTCCCGGCTGAGGAGAAGGATATGGACAGCGTCGAGATCAAGCTCGGCCCGAACATCAAGCCGTATCCGGAAACCCATCCGCTGCTTGAGACCATCGACGCACCGGTCTCGCTCAAGGTCGGCGACAACATCACCACAGACCACATCATGCCGGCAGGCGCAAAGATTCTGCCGCTGCGTTCCAATATTCCGAAGATCTCCGAGCACTGCTTTGCAGTCTGCGACGAGGAATTCCCGAAGCGTGCCAAGGCACTCGGACAGAGCATCATCGTCGGCGGCGCAAACTACGGTCAGGGTTCTTCCCGTGAGCATGCTGCGCTCGCCCCGCTCTATCTCGGCGTCAAGGCCGTGCTGGTCAAGTCCTTTGCGCGTATTCACCGTGCAAACCTCATCAACGCAGGCATTCTGCCGCTGACCTTCGTCAACGAGGCAGACTACGACAAGATCGCACAGGGCGATCAGCTGGAGCTCGCGGGCGTCCGCAAGGCCGTCGAGGAGGGCAGAACGGAACTGACTGTCATCGACAAGACAAACGGCGCGGAGATTCCGGTGCTCTGTGAGCTGACCGGCCGTACCAAGGATATCATGCTCGCCGGCGGTCTGCTCGACTTCACCCGCGAAGCGCTGAAATAATCAAACACTCAGTAAATGAGAGGCTTCAGAACTGTTTTAGAACATCCGGTTCATGCAATCATTGCTTTCGCAGCAGTCGGACTGGTTTACTGGCTCCTGCCGAAACTGAAGCCGGACTGGAGCCGGAAAACAATCCGGTTTGCAGCACTGATTATCGGCGTGCTGATGCTGATTCTGTTCAGTATCATCTTTCCGGATGTTGACTAACAAATAATAAGGAGGTCTTTCCGATGGACAAGATCAAAATGACAACGCCGCTCGTCGAAATGGACGGCGACGAAATGACGCGCATTCTCTGGCAGTGGATTAAGGAAATCCTCATTTGCCCGTATGTCGATCTCAAGACCGAATACTACGACCTCGGCCTGAAAAAGCGTGAGGAGACCAAGGATCAGATCACGGTTGACAGCGCAGAGGCCACCAAGAAGTACGGCGTCGCCGTCAAGTGCGCGACCATCACCCCGAACGCTGCCCGCGTCGAGGAATACGGCCTTTCCGAAATGTGGAAATCGCCGAACGGCACGATCCGTGCAATTCTCGACGGCACCGTGTTCCGCACGCCGATTCTTGTCAAGGGCATCACACCCTATATCCCGACATGGACAAAGCCGATCACCATTGCCCGTCACGCATACGGCGATGTTTACAAGAACACCGAGATGCAGGTCAAGGGCGGCGGCAAGGCCGAACTCGTCTGGACGGACAAGAACGGCAACGAGACCCGTCAGCTGATTCACGAATTCACTGACGACGGCATCATCCAGGGTCTCCACAACCGCGACAACTCGATTTCGGGCTTTGCAAGATCGTGCTTCAACTACGCGCTCGATCTGAAGCAGGATCTCTGGTTCGCAACCAAGGATACCATCTCCAAGCAGTACGACCACAGATTTAAGGATATTTTCAGCGAAATATACGAAAATGAATACCGTGAGAAGTTTGAGGCCGCTGGCATTGAATACTTCTACACGCTGATCGACGACGCGGTTGCCCGTGTCATCCGCTCGAACGGCGGCTACATCTGGGCCTGCAAGAACTATGACGGCGACGTCATGTCTGACATGGTCTCCACGGCTTACGGCTCGCTCGCCATGATGACCTCCGTGCTCGTCTCCCCTGCCGGCGTCTATGAGTACGAGGCTGCGCACGGCACCGTGCAGCGCCACTACTACAAGCACCTGAAGGGCGAGGAAACCTCCACAAACTCCGTTGCGACCATCTTCGCATGGAGCGGCGCGCTCCGCAAGCGCGGCGAGCTGGACAGCATTCCGGCTCTCTGCGATTTTGCAGACAAGCTTGAGGCTGCAACCATCCAGACCATTGAGGACGGCATCATGACCGGTGATCTCTATCTGCTTTCTTCGCTGGAAAACAAGAAGAAGGTCAATTCCAAGACCTTCCTGGAAGAGATCGGCGCACGCCTTGCTGCCAAGCTGCAGTAAGAGGAGGCGGCATCAGACATGTCAAAGCAGGAGATCTCCCCGTCCGTCATCCGGCGGCTGCCGCGCTATCACCGGTTTCTCGGTGAACTGGCCGAAAAAGGCACCGTCCGGATTTCCTCCAAGGAGCTTTCCCGTCAGATGGGAATGACCGCCTCGCAGATCCGGCAGGATCTGAACTGCTTCGGCGGCTTCGGACAGCAGGGATACGGCTACAATGTCCGCGCACTGTATGATGAGATCGGGCAGATTCTCGGAGTCTCTGCACACAGGAGAACCATTCTGATTGGCCTCGGCAATCTCGGCCGTGCGATTGCTGCACATGTGATTTTTTCGCAGTGCGGCTGTGAGCTGATCGGGCTGTTCGATTCCAATCCGTTTGTCGCGGGCAGAGATCTTGACGGTATGCCGGTGCATCACACGGATACGCTCTCCGGCTTCTGCCATCAGGAGCACCCGGAGCTTGCGGTTCTGTGCGTGCCGGAAAACGCCGCGCCTGAGCTTGCAAAAAAGCTGGTTTCACTCGGTGTCCGCGCTTTCTGGAATTTCAGTCACGGTGATCTCCAATTTGACGACCCCGCGATTCTTGTTGAAAACGTACACCTTGCGGACAGTCTGCTGACTCTCACCTACGGACTCGGCCACGATATCCCGGATCCCCCCGCAGCAGATGCTGCGGAAGCACCATAAGCATCCCCCGTCGTCTGATACAAATCTGAATTGAAAGGAACAGTATTATGCACATGAGAAAAACACTTTCTGCAGTGCTGAGCCTCTGCCTGACGGCTTCTGCACTGTGCGGCACAGCGTCTTTTCCGTCGCTGGCAGCTGAAGCACCGCAGCTTGTTTTTGACATTCGCTCGGAAGGCAAGAACGAGATCGTCCTCTCCGCCGATCAGCTCAAGGAGGGCGACGTCACCGTTCCGGTTGATATTTTCATCCCGTCCAATCCCGGCGTGGCAGGCATCAACCTGAAGCTGCAGGTCAATGACGGTGCCTCCGACAACTACGGTCTGAAGCTGACAGACGGCGAATTTGCAAAGCCGTACTGCTTTGACAGCGCCTCGAACGGCGATCCGAACAAATGCTTCTATCCGCATTTTAATACGGATAAGATGAACCTCATCTGGACCTATTCACAGAATGCAGACACCAATGCCGATGCTGCTGCAGAAGCAAAAACCTATGCATGGGATTCCACCGTGGACTGGGCTTATCAGAATGCATTTGCAAAGGCAAATCTCGTCATTCCGAAGGGCACCCCGGCAGGTGACTACACGCTCGATATCCTGAAGGATGCATACATCAACGGGCTGAGCGACGGCAAGGCCAAGAGCGCTTCCAAGTGCACCGCGATCGCGGATGACGAAGAGAAGAGCGTCCAGGATGTCAGCTTCCGCTCTGTTCCGCTCAATGTCAAGGTCAATGCCACCGCGGAAGAGGACTGGAAGGATTCCTACGACATCGAAGGCGAAGGCCATTACCTCATCATCGGTGATGTCTGCGGCAAGCCCGGCGAAAACGTCGATGTGCCGATTTACGTCTACAATGACAAGGGCACGGCAGGTATGCAGCTGTTCTTCAAGCTCAGCGACGGCCTCAAGCTCACAGACTGGGACGAGGATCTGAACAATTCTGCGTACATCATCACAAACACGCAGTTCAATCCCGATGCTGATCCGGCAATCTTCGTTTTTGCTTCCGATAAGGGAACGGTTGCAAAGAACGGCAGCGTTGTGATTTATCTGTCGGTTCAGATTCCGGAGGATGCAGAGGCCGGAAAGACCTATGACATCGACTTCTGCCTGAAGGGCGCAGATAATTCCGTCATCAAGGTTGTTGACTATGATACGGATCCGCTTGATGTTGAATTCTACGGCGGCTCTGTGACCGTCCTCTCCGACAAGGAACCGGCACTCAACCGCAATGCAGTCTCCTTCTCCGCAATCGGCCAGACCTCCAATCTGACGCTGTTCAACACGACCGGCGCCGTCGAGTGGACGAGCTCTGATCCGAGCGTCGCAACCGTTGACAAGAACGGCTTTGTCAAGGCTACCGGCCTCGGCTCCGCGACCATCACCGCAACCAACAACGGCAAGCCCTATACCTGCGCTGTCAATGTCGGTCTGCGCGGCGATATCAACCGCAACGGCAAAATTGACATCAGCGATACCCGCCTTGTTCTGAAGGAATATACCTATCAGATGGTCGGTGCAGAAAGTGTTCTGGACGAAGCACAGCGGAAGATTGCCGACATCAACGAAAACGGCAAGATTGATCTGAGAGACACTCGTCTGCTCCTGAAATACTACACCTACACGGTCGTTTCCCATATCGACTGCACATGGGATGATGTCATCAACGGAAAGCTCTGATGCACCGGACACCCGCAACTGAATCCGTTTCAAGCCGCTGCGAAGCAATTCGCGGCGGCTTTGCTTTGATATTTATCTAAATGATGCGCCTCTCTCAACAGGGTTCTTGGTTATTTCTGAGAAGCTGCCGCCTGCCTCTTGACAAATCCGGGAAAAAGAGTATAATAAATGAGAATGATTATCATTTTCAGATTACAGATTTTTCCGGAGGGCTGATATGAAACCAATCACAGGCTTTTTGCTTGCTTCGCTTATGACTGCTTCCCTGCTGACCGGCTGCAGCACGGAATCCAAGCCCGTTCTTTCCGAAGGGCAGGCTGACAAACTGAAAATCGTCTGCGCGGATTTTCCGCAGTATGACTGGATGCGGGAAATTCTCGGCAGTCATGCAGATGCGGCTGAGCTGGTGCTTCTGCAGAAAAACGGAACCGATCCGCATAATTTCCAGCCTTCGGCTACGGATATCGCACAGATCTCCGACTGTGATCTGTTCCTGTTCATCGGCGGGGAATCGGACAGCTGGGCAAGAGACGCCGTTGCCGATGCGATCAACCCGGAGATGAAGTATCTGAGCCTGCTGGACACCCTCGGCAGCACCGTCAAGACCGAGGAGCACAAGGATGGCATGGAAGCAGAGGAAGCGGAATCCGACGAAGCGCCGGAATACGACGAACATGCATGGCTTTCTCTGCCGAGAGCACATGCCTTCTGTCTTGCAGCGGCATCGCAGCTGGGGCTTCTGGATCCGGCCAATGCGGAGGATTATCAGGCCAATGCCGAAGCCTATAACCAAAAGCTCGATGCGCTCGACAATTCATTTGCGGAGCTCGCAGGCAGTGCAAAGCAGAAAACCCTGCTGTTCGGCGACCGCTTCCCGTTCCGGTATTTCGTGGATGATTACGGCTTTGACTACTATGCAGCATTTCCGGGCTGCTCCGCAGAAACGGAAGCCGGCTTCGAGACCGTTGTATTCCTTGCAGAAAAGGTTGACGAGCTCGGACTCGATACCGTCTATACCATAGACCAATCTGACGGCAGAATCGCGCAGACGATCATTGACAACACCAAAGAGAAAAATCAGCAGATCGCTGTTCTGAATTCCATGCAGTCCGTGACAGAGGCGCAGATTCAGAACGGAACAACATATCTTTCGCTGATGCAGGAAAACTATGATGTTCTGAAAGCGCATCTGAAATAAACAAATATCAGAGGAGGCCGCGGATCATGTCAGTCCAGATCACCTGCAAAAACGCCGCACTCGGCTATGAAAACCGGATTGTGGCGGAAAAACTGAATTTTACAGTCAGTGCCGGCGACTATCTCTGCATTCTGGGCGAGAACGGCTCCGGCAAAAGTACGCTCATCAAAGCGCTGCTCGGCCTCAAGCCACAGATCAGCGGCGAGATTCTCTGTGACCATCAGGGCATCGGCTATCTGCCGCAGCAGACCGTGATTCAACGGGATTTCCCCGCTTCAGTGCGGGAGATTGTCCGCTCCGGCTGTCTCGGCAAAACCGGTCTGCGCCCGTTTTATACCAAAGAAGAAAAGACGCTTGCCGACAAAATGATGCAGCAGCTCGGCATCAAGGAGCTGGAAAAGCGCTGCTACCGTGATCTTTCCGGCGGCCAGCAGCAGCGCGTTCTGCTGGCAAGGGCACTCTGCGCTGCGAAAAACATGCTGCTGCTGGATGAGCCCGTTACCGGTCTTGATCCGCGTGCTCAGCAGGAGCTGTATGAGCAGATCGCAGCGCTCAACCGCGCCGGCACAACGGTCATCATGGTCTCGCACGATGTGACCGCTGCTGTCAGATATGCTTCGCACATTCTGCAGATCGGCAAAAAGAAGCAGCTGTTCTTCGGCACGACCGCAGATTACAGGAACAGCAAAATCGGACAGACATTTCTTGAGGCAGGAGGTGCGGATCTTGAATAAGCTGCAGGTTCTGGCAGACTATTTTATAAAATATCCGTTTGTGCGGTATGCGTTCATCGTCGGTCTGCTGATCGCACTGTGTGCCTCGCTGCTCGGTGTCACACTGGTGCTCAAACGGTTCTCGTTCATCGGAGACGGCCTGTCGCATGTTGCATTCGGCGCAATGGCGGTCGCTGCAATCACCGGTCTGACCAACCGCATGGCAATCATTCTGCCGGTTACAATGCTCGCTGCGGTACTGCTGCTCCGGACAGGACAAAATACAAAAATCAAAGGCGATGCCGCCATTGCCATGATATCCGTCGGTGCACTGGCAATCGGCTATATGCTGATGAATCTGTTCCCGTCCTCCTCCAACATCTCCGGCGATGTCTGCAGCACACTGTTCGGCTCCGTGTCCATCCTGACGCTGAAATCCTCAGACGTTGCACTCTGCGTCGTCATGGCGATCATTGTCCTTCTGACCTTCCTTTTGTTTTATCACAAGATCTTCGCCGTCACATTTGACGAGAGCTTTGCGCAGGCCACCGGTATCCGCGCAAACACCTACAATCTTCTGATTGCAGTCATCACTGCAATGATTATCGTGCTGGCGATGAATCTGGTCGGCTCGCTGCTGATCTCCGCGCTGATTATCTTCCCGGCGCTTTCGGCGATGCGGCTGTTCCGCAGCTTCCGCAGTGTTATCATCTGCTCTGCGGTCATTTCGGTGATCTGCGCCGCATCCGGCATTATTCTCTCGATTCTGTTTTCCACGCCGGTCGGCGCCACAATCGTCGCCGCAGATATGGCGGCCTTTTTCCTGTTCTCACTGATTGCCCGCTGCAAGGGTACGCACGCCTGATCTGAACCTGATTTCCGGAAGGGAGCGTTCTGCTTCCTTCCGGTTTTTCGGTTTTCTGTACAGCCTGCAGGAGAATTTTCCGGCATTTATCCGTACAATTTTTAATTGAATCCCGTTTTTCGGCTCAAACTTGTATGTGATTAAATTTGATTTTTACACTTCTGCACAATTGCAGTGTCAAATCTATGTGAATATCTCCAAAAACAATTCTTTGCGCTTCCATTTTCTGCATAAATATGCTATAATATAATAGAATATATCTAAATACCATTCTGTGAGGGGATTGTATGGACATCAGGAATATTGCCGTGGTCGTATCCGGCCTGGATGAGGAGTATCAGTATAACGTCATCCGCGGCATTAACCAGTATGCAAAAGAACGAAAAATCAATGTTTCGTACTTTGCTGCATTCGGCGGACTTGTCGAAAGCCGCCGCTTTGATATCGGCGAATACAGCATATATAACCTGACGGATTTCTCCAAATTCGACGGGGCGCTTGTCATGACCAGTACCTTCGGTGACGCAAAAATCCGCGGCAGAATCATAGACCGTGTCCGCGAGGCGGGAATCCCCGGCGTTGTGTTTGAGACGAAGGATTATCCTGATTTTCATGATATCAGTATCGACAACTTCTCCGTGATGAAGGAGCTTGTCAATCATGTCATACACAAGCACGGAGCGAAGGTTCTGAACTTCGTATCCGGTCCGCTTGCCAACCCGGAGGGCCGTGCGCGGTACAACGCATTTCTCAGCGCCATGCGCGAAAACAATCTGCCCATTGAGGAAGCGCGCATTTACCCCGGCAGCTTCCGCAGCTATGACGGCATCCGCGCAGTCGAGGATTTTGTTTCCTCCGGCCTGCCGATGCCTGATGCCATCATCTGCTCCAATGACAGCATGGCACTCACCGTGGTTTCGTCGCTGGAAAAGCTCGGCTACCGCGTCCCGGAGGACGTCATTGTCACCGGCTTTGACAATACCTTCAACGCACGCAACTCCTTCCCTGCCCTGACCACCGTCAGCAGACCGCTGTTCGATGCGGGATACAAGGCAGTCGAACTGCTCATCGGCATCATGGACGGCCGTGACATTCCGACCAGTACCGTGCTGGAAGCGAAGCCGGTCTTTTCCGAAAGCTGCGGCTGCACCGCAAATCATTCCGATGACCTCAACGAATACAAAAAGCGCACATACCGCCGCATGGAGCTTACCAACACCAACATCCATATGCTGAACCGGCTGACCGCAGGCCTCGCGGAAGCGGAAACGGCAGACGAATGCTTCGACGTCATTGAGCATGTCATCAAGGATCTCGGCTGCGAACGGTTCTCGCTCTGTCTGACAAAGGACTGGACGGACGCTTTTGCCACAGGCACGCCGCTTCCGGATCCGTCCTACTATTCCGAACTCATGACGGCGCCGATCGTCTGGAACAACGGTGTGCGCAGAAGCGTCGCAATCTTTCCGAGCAGCAACATGTTCCCGGAGCCGATCGAATCGGGCGGCAATATCAGCTACTTCCTGCCGCTGCACTTCGGCGAGCGCTGCCTCGGCTACTATATCATCACAAACGGTGATTTCCCGATCTACAGCCTGCTCTGCCATACCCTGACAATGAATCTCAGCAACTCCATTGAAAACATCCGCAAGCTGTTCCACATCAACAAGGCCATGGACGAGCTGAACCGGCTGTATATCATCGACCCGCTCTGCAATATCTATAACCGGAACGGCTTCTTCAATATTGCGGACGACATGTTCCGCGACTGCATCGACAGGCGCAGCAGAGTCATGCTCAGCTTCATTGATATGGACGGCCTGAAGTATATCAACGACAATTACGGCCACCACGAGGGCGATTTTGCGATTCAGCGGCTTTCCGGCGTCGTGCAGAACTGCTGCGGAAAGAACAGCATCTGCGCCCGCTTCGGCGGTGACGAATTCCTGATTCTGAGCGCAAATGTCGAATGCAATGAGGACGAGGTGCTCGCCAGACGGTTTGCAGATGCGCTGCAGGGCGTCAACGATCTCATACGCAAGCCGTATACGGTTTCGGCAAGTCTCGGCAGCGTCATTCTGATTGCAGAGGAAGGCGATACGCTTTACAGCATCATCAAGCAGGCTGACGAGCGGATGTACGAAATCAAGAAGCAGAAAAAACGCGCAAGAATTTCCGAAAAAAAATGACATTCCCAACACGATCCGGGGAAAGCAGACCGTACAGAATGCTTTCCCCGGATTTTTCTGCTTCTGCCGGCAGGACACAGAGTCCGCCCGCGCCGGTCTGATGCCGGATAAAAGTTACTTCTCTCAACTTGCTTTTTCATGTATTATATGGTATAATAGAGTGTAATCCCAATCAAAAGCAAATCGAATTATGAAGGAGGCATTTGCCATGAAAGCAGTCATTACCGTCATCGGTCACGATACCGTCGGCATTCTGCATAAGGTCAGCGGAATCTGCGCTGAAAAAAACGCAAACGTCATCGAGGTGACGCAAAGCGTCCTGCAGGATCTGTTCGCCATGTTTATGCTCGTTGATATCTGCAGGCTGAGCTGCGATTTCTCCGAGCTTTCCGAATCGCTCACTGCACTGGGCAAGGAGCTCGGTCTTTCCATTCATGTGATGCATGAAGATATTTTCAACTCCATGCACCGCATTTGAGACAGGAGGACGCTATGCTCAATACCTCTGATATTCTGGAAACAATCCGAATGATTCAGGACGAATGCCTCGATATTCGTACCATTACGATGGGCATTTCGCTGCTGGACTGCTGTGCGGAAGATATGAACACGGTCTGCGACCGCGTCTATGACAAGATTACGAAAAAGGCTGAGAAGCTCGTTGCAACCGGCGAGCAGATCGAAACCGAATACGGCATCCCGATCATCAACAAGCGGATTTCCATTACGCCGGCCGCGATGCTCGTTTCCGCAACCCGCGGCGGCGATCCGGTCAAGCTCGCACACACGCTGCAGCGCGCTGCCGAAGCTACCGGCGTCAACTTCATCGGCGGATTCTCCGCGCTCGTGCACAAGGGCTTCTCTGCGGGCGATGAGGCGCTGATCCGTGCAATCCCGCAGGCGCTTGCTGAGACCACGAATCTCTGCGCATCTGTCAATGTCGGCTCCACCAAGGCCGGCATCAATATGGACGCTGTCCGGCTGATGGGCGAGATCGTCCGCGAGGCTGCCGTTCTGACTGCCGATAACCAGTGCTTCGGCCCTGCAAAGCTGGTCGTGCTCTGCAATGCGCCGGAGGACAACCCCTTTATGGCAGGCGCCTTCCACGGCGTCGGAGAGCCGGACTGTGAGGTGCATGTCGGCGTATCCGGCCCCGGCGTTGTCCGTTCCGCCATCGAGAAATATCCGGACGCATCCATCGACGAGCTTGCAAACATCATCAAGCGCACCGCCTTCAAAATTACCCGTATGGGTCAGCTGGTCGGCACACGCGCTTCCGGTATGCTCGGCGTTCCGTTCGGCATTGTTGATCTTTCGCTTGCGCCGACGCCCGCTGTCGGTGACTCTGTCGCGCATATTCTGGAGGGCATGGGTCTTTCCGTCTGCGGAATGCACGGCACAACGGCTGCGCTGGCGCTCCTCAACGACGCAGTCAAGAAGGGCGGCGTCATGGCATCCTCCAGTGTCGGCGGCCTTTCCGGCGCATTTATCCCGGTCTCTGAGGATGCCGGCATGATCGACGCAGCCGTCTCCGGCGTGCTCTCGATCGAAAAGCTCGAAGCTATGACCGCCGTCTGCTCGGTCGGTCTGGACATGATCGTGATTCCGGGCGACACCCCCGCCTCGACAATCTCCGCCATCATCGCGGACGAAGCCGCAATCGGCATGGTCAACAGCAAGACAACGGCTGTCCGTGTCATCCCGGCCATCGGCAAGCAGGAGGGCGAAATGCTCGATTTCGGCGGCCTGTTCGGCGTCGGCCCTGTCATGCCGGTCAGAGGCGAAAGTGCAGAGAAATTCATCGCCCGCGGCGGACGCATTCCGGCTCCGATGCAGAGCCTCAAAAACTGATTGACGCAGCGGCTTCTGCGCAGAGATTGCTTTCACAGTCTGCGTGCAATGCCGAATAAAATGGTATGGATATGAAAAAGTGCAAACTGAAACAGGTTTTTCAATATGCGGCCGCGATTCTTCCGGCCCTGACAGCGCTGCTTCTGTGCAGCTGTGCGCTGACTGTCCCGATTGAGCGGGAGGAGGACTCCAGAGAAATCGAGTATCCGAACGGTCTGCTCACCACGGCGGTATCCACAACCGTCACCACAACAAATGTCTATACGCCGCCTGATGATCCTGCACTCGTCTCAATGCTGAATACCATGACGGTCGAGGAAAAGGCCGCGCAGATGATGCTGGTTGGCTGCAACAATGAGATGGTCGGAAAAGCTGCCGCCAGTCAGGGCGCAGGCGGACTGTGCATGTTCGCACAGCCGTTTGAAGGAAAGAATACAGAGCAGGTGCAGAGTATGACTGCCGAACTGCAGTCGGTCGCACCGGTTCCGCTTCTGCTTGCGGTGGACGAGGAGGGCGGAACGGTCAACCGGATCAGCCTGAACCCGCAGCTGCGCCCGAACATCTTCTTCAGCCCGCGCTATTTGTTTGAGCAGGGCGGCATGGATCTGATCCGCGAGGATACCGCAGAAAAAGCAGAATTCCTGCTGGATCTGGGCATCAATGTCAATCTGGCGCCTGTCAGTGACGTCCCGCTGACCGAAAATGACTTCATCTATCCGCGCTGCTTCAGCACCGATGCGGAGGAAACTGCGCAATATGTTGCAACGGTTGTCAGCATCATGACAAAGAAAGGCATCGGCTGTACGCTCAAGCATTTTCCGGGTTACGGCGGCAGTGCCGATACACACCTGAACATGGCTTACGATGAACGCGAATTCAGCGCGTTTGAGGAAAACGATTTTCTGCCGTTCGCTGCCGGCATTGAGACCGGCGCAGATTCGGTCATGGTCAGCCACAACATTGTGCAGTGCATGGATGACCAGCTGCCCGCCTCACTCTCGCCGGAGGTGCACCGGATTCTCCGCGAGACACTCGGATTCCGCGGTGTCATCATCTCGGATGACCTCGCCATGAATGCGATCACGCAGTTCACGGGCGGTCAGAATCCTGCCGTAGCTGCCGTCAAGGCCGGCAACGACATGCTCTGCTATGCGGATCTGGGACCTTCTGTCTCAGCCATTGTGGAAGCCGTTGAGAACGGTGAAATTGACATCGAGCAGATCAATGCTTCCGTTTTACGAATCCTCGCATGGAAGCAGCGGCTCGGATTGCTGCAGCAATAAGAAAAACAAACAACAAAAAAGGACAGGGACCTGCCTTGCGCAGCGTCCCTGCATTTTTTTGAGACAAAAAACGGAGCACCGTTTATACGGTACTCCGTTTTCATTTCAATTCGTCATTTCGTTTCTGCCTGATGCAGCAAATCATGACTGTGTGCGCAGCGGCATTGCGAACGACTCCGGACGAGATCAGAACTTGCGCTTACGAGCTGCTTCCGACTTCTTCTTACGCTTTACGGAAGGCTTCTCATAATGCTCGCGCTTGCGAACTTCTGCGATGACGCCGTCTTTTGCGCAAGAACGCTTGAAACGCTTGAGAGCAGTATCCAAGGACTCGTTCTTTCCAACGCGTACTTCTGCCACGAATTTTTCCCTCCCTTTGTCCTACGACAGAGGCTATCTATAAAGAGGTATCCGTTCACGATACTCCTTATAAGCTAAATTTGAATACACGTATATTGTATCATAGTTTATACCGTTTGTCAAGCAAATTTTGCATGAGATTCCGGTTCCGGATATAATTCGTTAATTTGCTACAAAATTTACCAGCTTATTTTGTACATAAATCTGCTTTCGGATGGTTTTTCCGGCAAGGTCTTCCTGAACCTTTTCGTCTGCCAATGCCATCTCGACTGCAGTCGCCTCATCGGCGCCGGTCGGAATCATCAGCTTGGACTTGATTTTTCCGCAGATCTGCACGACAATCTCAACCTGCTCATCCACGCAGAGCGCCGGGTCAAACTCCGGCCAGGACTGCTCGTTCAGCACGCCGAAGCCGAAGATCTCAAACAGCTCCTCGGTCATGTGCGGTGCAAACGGATTCAGCAGCAGCAGCAGCGTGCTGTATTCACCGCGGGTCAGGCTGCCGTTCGCATAGATCTGGTTGACGAGCTTCATCATCGCTGCAATCGCCGTATTGAAGCCGAGCGACTCGATATCCTCGCTGACCTTGCGGATGGTCTTGTGCATGGCAGAGCGCAGTGCATCGCTGTAGCCGTCACCGTCCGTGACGATATCCTGCATCGCCCAGATGCGGTCGAGGAAGCGCTTGCAGCCCTTGACGCTGTCATCGCTCCACGGTGCAGCAAGCTCGTATGCGCCCATGAACAGCACGTAGACACGCAGGACATCTGCGCCGTACTGATCGACGACATCATTCGGATCAATGACGTTGCCGCGGGATTTGGACATCTTCACACCGTCAGAGCCGAGAATCAGACCCTGCGCAGTACGCTTGGCATAGGGCTCCTCCGTCGGAACAACGCCGATATCGTAAAGGAACTTGTGCCAGAAGCGGGAATAGATCATATGGCGGGTGACATGCTCCATGCCGCCGTTGTACCAGTCAACCGGCAGCCAGTATTTGAGCGCGTCCATATCTGCGAGGCACTTGTCGTTGTGCGGATCGCAGTAGCGCAGGAAGTACCACGAAGAGCCTGCCCACTGCGGCATGGTATCGGTCTCGCGCTTGGCAGCGCCGCCGCACTTCGGGCACTTGCAGTTGACGAAGGAATCGAGCTTGGCAAGCGGCGATTCGCCGTCCGTGCCGGGCTCAAAGTTTTCGAGCGGCGGCAGTCTGAGCGGCAGCTCCTCGTAGGGAACGGCCACAATGCCGCACTGCGGGCAGTGTACGAGCGGAATCGGCTCACCCCAGTATCTCTGGCGGTTGAACGCCCAGTCCTTCATTTTGTACTGCACGCCGGCCTCGCCGCAGCCCTTTGCAGCCAGAACGGTCAGCACCTTTGCAATGGCATCCTTCTTGTTCGTGATGCCGTTGAGCTCGCCGGAATTGACCATCTCGCCGTCGCCGGTATAGGCTTCCTTGGAGATATCGCCGCCCTTGATGACCTCAATGATATCAATGCCGAACTTCTTTGCAAATTCATAGTCACGGGTATCGTGTGCCGGAACGGCCATAATCGCGCCGGTGCCGTAGCCCATCATGACATAGTCGGAAATATAGATCGGAATCGCCTTGCCGGTCAGCGGGTTGACAGCGGTCAGGCCGTCGATCTTCACGCCGGTCTTGTCCTTGACGAGTTGCGTCCGCTCGAATTCGGTTTTCTTGGCGCACTCGGCCTTATAGGCATCGAGCTCCGCAATATTGGCGATCTGGTCGCGGTATTTCTCAATCAGCGGGTGCTCCGGCGCCATGACCATGAACGTCACGCCGTAGAGCGTATCCGGACGGGTCGTATAAATCCGCAGCTGCTCGTCCTGCTCCTGAATCCGGAAGTTGACGAACGCACCGGTGGATTTGCCGATCCAGTTCTCCTGCTGCAGCTTGATATTCGGCAGATAATCGACTGTTTCGAGACCCTGCAGCAGCTTGTCTGCATACTCGGTGATGCGGAGATACCAGACCTCCTTGGTCTTCTGCACGATTTCGCTGTGGCAGATATCGCACTTGCCGCCCTGGGAATCCTCATTGGAGAGTACAACCTTGCAGGACGGGCAGTAATTGACGAGTGTCTTGTCGCGGAATACGAGACCGTTTTCAAACATCTTGAGGAAGATCCACTGCGTCCATTTGTAGTAGCCTTCCTCTGTGGTATCGACCACACGCGACCAGTCAAACGAGAAGCCGACACGCTTGAGCTGTCCGGTGAACTTCTTGATATTCTGGTCGGTGACGACACGCGGATGCACGCCGGTCTTGACCGCAGTGTTTTCAGTCGGCAGACCGTAAGCGTCAAAGCCGATCGGGAACAGGACATTATAGCCCTGAAGCCGGCGCTTTCTGCTGACGACCTCCAGTCCGGAATAGGCCTTGATGTGGCCGACATGCATACCGTGACCGGAAGGATACGGGAACTCGACCAGTGCATAGAACTTCGGCTTGGTGCTGCCGTTCTCTGCACGGAAGGTCTGGTGTGCATCCCAGTAATCCTGCCATTTCTTCTCTACTGCGGAAAAATTGTATTCCTGCATTTTAAGGAACCCTCGCTTTCAGATTTGAATATATGATACAAACATCAGATTTCGGGCTGCCGTCCGGCTTATTTTTCGGCGCCGGGGGCATCAATCAGCAGACCGGAAATATCGACCTGTTCACCGTCTGCCCAGAGGCGCTCCAGCTGATACTCCGCTCTGGTATCGCGGTAGAACACATGCACGACAATATCATCATAATCCAGTACGATCCAGTTTGCAGCGCGCACGCCCTCAATGCCGCGTGCCTCCACGCCGAGCTGTCCGAGCTGGAAGTCCACTTCGTCCGCCAGCGACTTGACCTGCGTGGTGCTGGTACCGGTTGCAATGACAAAGTAATCTGCGATAATTGTCAGATTCGTAATGCCGATGACCTGGATATTCTCAGCCTTTTTGCTGTCCAGAATCTTTACGATTTTTTCGAGCTTTTCCTGTGTCGTCATGACATCCTCCTTTTTTCTGTGAATCAGACGCTATTTTCCTTCAAACGTATCTCCGTCCTGAATGGCCTGGAAATCCGCCATATCTTCATCATAGGTTGTGCTGCGGTATTCGTCCGGTCTGAGCAGCTCCACGATCGGGAGATCCTTTTCGTCCTCAAAGAACGGCCGGAAGAAATCGTTAAGCATCCGGATCGTCGGTTCCTTGTGCATCATCCAGATCGAATAGGACGTAATCTCCGTCTGCGGGTTGGGCGGCTCATAGTTATAGCCTTCGCCCGGCAGCATGTGCATGGTGATCTTGTCCATGCCGATCGAGGTCGCAAAGTCGGAGAGCTTGCTCATCTCATCCACGGTCAGGTTGGAGCCGACCAGCTTTTTGTCCACGATCTTGTTGATATAGCCGAGCATTTCGATGCTGCCGATATCGGCTGCACGCGCCATGGCAGCAGCCATAAAGATACGCTGCGCCTTCATGCGGCCGATGTCGCCCTCGGAATAATCGTGCCGGAAGCGAACCATCCATTCGGCCTTCTGACCGTTCAGAACCTGCTCGCCCTTTTCGATGATCTTGTCCGCTTCATAGGTGATCTTATAGGGCATATTGATCGGCACGCCGCCGACAATATCGACGATCTGACCGATATCCGAGCAGCTTGTCGTGATATAGCGGTCGATCGGCACCTTGAATACGGTTTCGAGGCAGTCAACCACGCGCTGCACCGGCGCCTTGTTCGGGTTGCCGAGTGTATAGACGCTGTTCAGCTTGCCCGCCTCAAAGGACGTATAGCCGGGGACAAAGGTATCGCGCGGAATCTGCAGAATGTGAATCTGGTTGTCGCGGATATCAAACATGACCAGCATGATGACGTCCGTATTGGAACGGGATTCGTCCGTGCCGAGGAACAGCACACAGAACTGACCCTCCTGAATCTGGTCAAGATCCAGACCGTCATCGACCATGCCGCCGTGCGGAACGCCCTCGGCATCCTTTTTCGGCTCCATCGAATATTCCTTGGATTCCAGCTCGCCCTCAATCTCGACAAAGGGCTGCCAGCCGCGGAATTTCTCCATCAGGGAAATACGCATCGGGCTGCCGTTCTGGTCGAGCGTCTCCGTCGGGAATATCTTCATATTCACAAACATCATCAGACATAGAAACACGGCTGCGGCAACTGCAAACACAATGCCGACCCGTTCCTTGCCGTTCATCTTCCGGCGCTTTTTCTTATGCTTTCCCGTATGGCGCACCGCTTCCTGCTCATGCGTTCCTGCGTGGCCGTGCGCAGAGGCATAGTGCACCGATTTTTCTGTTTCATGCATGCTCATTCAGCATATAACTCCTTCGTCAAGTCATCTTTCTTCGTTCTGCGGATTTGGATTTTTCATCCGTGCGCGCATTCATCCGCGCAAGGTAGTAATTATACGCTTCCACTGTGGAAACCGGCAGCGGCGCCTGTTTTTTCATGACGCTGTCGATTGCGTATTCAAACGCGCAGAGCATCGCTTTATCCAGATCATTCTGCGCCATTTTCCGGAACCTGTCCACATCGCGGTAGGTACGCTCCGCCGAGATCAGATCGGCCATATAGACGATCTCCTCCAGCCTAGTCATATTCGCCTTGCCGACGGTATGCCAGCGCGCCGCGCTGAGAATCTCTGCATCCTCGATGCCGAGCTCCGTATGCATATAGGATGCGGCCGCAATGCCGTGCCAGACAGGCTTGCACTGCCATTCGGTATCCGATACCACAAACGGCCCCTGCCGCATCAGTTCCTGCTGTTCTTCAAAAGGCAGTTCCTTGCAGCAGTCATGCAGCAGGCCTGCCAGATAGGCACGCTGCGGATCGGCGCCCCAGCGCTCTGCAAGGGCAAACGCCGCCCGTGCGACATTCACAGAATGTGTAAACCGTTTTTTGGAAAGACGCGCCTTCAGCAGCGCAGTCAGAGTACGCACCTGCTCATTCTGACTTTCCTTGCTCAAATCCCTCACCCCATGTTTGATTTTCGCAATTCCCGTAAAGATGTTTTTTACTTATATATTGTACTACATTTTCCGGCAAAAGGCAAGAGCAATCTGCATTCTTTTGCAGATTCAAACGGATTTCCGTTGACGATAACGGAACAGCCTGTACGGACAGCACAAGAATTTCCGCATCCGGACATTCCTGCATCAGCCGATCGGCCTTCCGGTTCAGCTCGGGCAGATCGCCGGGCTGTCTGGAAACGGCGCAGAGACTTGCCCGCTGCAGAATCTCCTGCCAGCAGTACCACGTATCGAACGAGAGCAGCATGTCGCTGCCGATCATCAGCGTCCATTCGGTATCGGGCATGTCCGCAGCAAGCGCACGCAGCGTTTCCACGGTATAGCTTTTCCCTGTTTTGCGTGTTTCATAATCCGAAACCTGCAGCCACGGATATTTTTTTGCAGCAAGGCGGCACATTTCGAGCCTGTCCGCGGCCGGTGCATATTCAGCGGAGCTTTTGTGCGGCGCCTCGCCGGCCGGCATCAGCAGCACACCGTCGAGCTTCAGTGCCTTCTTCACGGCCTTTACCAGATGAAGATGACCGTTGTGAATGGGATTGAAGCTGCCGCCGAACAGTCCCATCCGGCGCTTCATTTCTTTTTCCTGCTGTCAACGAGCTGAATGACCGGCTTTTTCGGGTGTGCTTTATAAAGCACAAAGCGGTTGCCGATCGAGCAGACGACCTCTGCCCCGGTTTCTCCGGCGAGCAGCTCTGCGGCTTCTCGCGCAGAATATTCGCAGGTTTCGAGCACATTGCCCTTGATGAGCTCGCGCTTGAGCAGCGCATCGGCTGCCTGCTTGACGAGCTGCTCACTCATGCCGCCCTTTCCGACGGTGAGGATGCTCTCCAGTGTCGAGGCCATGCCGCGCAGCTGTGCGCGCTGTTTGCTTGTCAGCATATCAACACTTCCTTTCGTGTCAGCGATGCCATTTTTTGGACTTCCCGAGCTTGTCCAGCTCTTCCCTGCGGATCCATTCCTCGGTAAAGCCGCAGGCAACACAGATATAGCGGTCAACCTTGACCGCAGAAAAGATCGTGCCGCCGGTCATAATATTGTTGCCGGAGCCGTAAGGGCCGGCAGAACCGTCCACGATCACAATATCGTTGCAGCCGCATTTCGGGCAGATTCTTCTGTACATCATGATTTTTTTCCTCCCGGATCAGTCAAGCACATGCTTCCGGAACCAATCTTCGACCTGCGCCAGTGCATTGTGCCGGTGCGAGACCGTATTTTTCCGCGCAGCAGGAATCTCCGCAAAGCTGCACCCCTCATACGCAAAAACCGGGTCATAGCCGAAGCCGTTTTCGCCGCGGGGCTCGCGCATGATTGTGCCCTCCACCGTACCGGTAAAGAGCAGCTGCTCTCCGTCCGGCGTGATGAGACACATCACACAGGCAAAATGCGCACCGCGCTGTCCGTCCGGAACATCACGCATTTCGGTCAGCAGCTTTTCGATGCGGTCTGCATCGGTCGCGTCCTCGCCTGCCCAGCGTGCAGAATAAACACCCGGCGCACCGTCCAGCGCATCCACCGAAAGACCGCTGTCATCCGCAAGGATATAGCAGCTTTCGCCGCGTTCCTGCATGACTGTGCGGATCGCCTGCGCCTTGATGGCAGCGTTCTCCGCAAAGGTCGTGCCGGTTTCCTCTGCATCCAGATCAATGCCCGCTTCACGCTGCGATATCACATGAATTTCCGTACCTGCAAGCATTTCGCGGATCTCGCGCAGCTTGTTTTTATTATTCGTAGCAAGTATCAGTTTTGTCATGCGGCACACCTCCGCTTACTTTTTCCGCCGGAAGAAGCTGAAGAATCCTTTCTTCTTCGGCGCTTCCCCGACAGTCTCCTCAGCAGCCGCTTCGGCAGTCTCCGCGGTCTGCTGCACAGCATCCTCCGCGGTATCCGCAATCTGCCGGAATGTTTCCTCTGTTGTCCCAGCAGCCTGCTGCACAGTCTCCTCTGCGATGACAGCAGCAGTCTCAGGCAGCGCTTCTGCCTGCTCTGTAACGGTCTGAACCGGCTCCGCGATTGCTTCTGCAAACTCCTGTACCGGCT
This sequence comes from Oscillospiraceae bacterium, assembly GCA_017427265.1. Classification (GTDB taxonomy): domain Bacteria; phylum Bacillota; class Clostridia; order Oscillospirales; family Ruminococcaceae; genus Firm-04. The sequence goes on from JAFRTG010000032.1 coordinate 145,189, forward strand.
CTGCAAATGCTGCTTCCGGTTCCGTGAAGGACGCTGCAGTCTCCGGAAGCGGTTCCGGCATGACAGCTTCCTCCGTCACCGGTTCTGTCTCCTCCGGCTCAGCCGCAGCATCTGCAGCCGTATCCGCTTCGGAAGATTTCTCCGCATCGGAATCCTCATCCGGCTCACGGTCAAACAGCGCATCAATAAAGCTCTTGGAATCGAACGGCTGCAGATCGTCAATGCCCTCGCCCACGCCGATCAGCTTGACCGGAATGCCGAGCTCATGCTTGATCGAAATGACAATGCCGCCCTTGGCTGTGCCGTCGAGCTTCGTCAGTACAATGCCGGTGATCGGCGCAACCTCCTGAAACAGTCTTGCCTGACTGACCGCATTCTGACCGGTCGTTGCATCGAGCACGAGCAGGCATTCCTTTGCGCAGCCCTCGGCCTCGCGGTCAATGATGCGGTTGATTTTGGCGAGCTCCTGCATCAGATTTTTCTTGTTATGCAGTCTGCCTGCGGTGTCGCAGATGACGACATCACAGCCGCGCGCCTTCGCCGCCGTAATCGCATCGAACACAACTGCCGCCGGATCACTGCCCTCGGCATGGCGAACCAGCTCCACGCCGGAGCGCTCCGTCCAGACAGCCAGCTGGTCGATCGCAGCTGCACGGAAGGTATCCGCAGCCGCAACAAGCACGCGCTTGCCGCCGTTTTTGAACTGATGGCACAGCTTGCCGATCGTCGTTGTCTTGCCGGCGCCGTTGACGCCGATCACGAGAATGACAGAGGGCGTTGTGGAAAGATCAAGCCCTTCGTCCTCGCCCATCATCTCCGCGGTGATTTCCTGAATCAGCCCCATGATATCATTCGGGTCTGTGATGCCGCGTTCCTTGACACGGCTGCGCAGCTGGTCGCAGATCTGCACGGCAGTCTCCGCGCCCATATCACCCATAATCATGGTCTCTTCGAGCTGCTCGAACAGCTCCTCGTCAATTTTCGTAAACGAACCGAGCGCCTTGCGCAGTCCCTTGATGACACTGTCGCGGGTCTTTTTAAGCCCGTCCCGAATCTTTGAAAAAATACCCATTGCCTGTCTCCTTCCGAAATCACCCGGCATAGATCAGCCGCGGCGGCAGTAAAGCCCGGTGTGCCGAATCACTCACCAGGGACGTTTTTTTCCGATCCAGCCCTTCTCATGCCAGTAGGTCTTGTCAGCCGGATTCCAGCCGTTTTTCTGCAGCATCCGCATGACACCGAAAAACAGCTTTGTTTTCAGTCCCGGTCTGACATGCCCGCAGCGTTTGCTGATTTTTCCGGCGATCGCAGCGGTTTTCCGTTCGATCTGCCGCTTTTTCTGATCGCTGACGCCGTCCCACGAAGTCGCCGCGACGGCCATGCCCAGACGGTAAATATGCGCGCAGCCCCAGTAAAAAGCACTGTCCGTCATGTCGCGCAGCGTTGTTTTCATGCCGGCGCCCGCAGCCGTTGTCACGCAGACTGCCTGCTTGCGGAACATTCTCTCGTCCGGACGGTGCGCCATCCAGCGGTAGCCGTAATGATCGAGCAGCGCCTTCATGGAGCCGGTCACATGGTACACATAGACGGGGCTTGCCAGCACGATCACATCGGCTTCGTCCATCGCGTCGGTGATCGGCTTGAGCTTCTGATAATGCGGACAGTTTGTCTCGCTTTTCACGATACAGGCCGTACATCCGCAGCAGAATTCGTCAAAATCCCGCGGGACAAAGAATTCCGTTGTTTCGCCGTGCAGCTGCTCCGCAAGCATCCTTGCGATCTTGCATGTACTGCCGGTGTGGCTTTGCCCGTGAATGATAACAATTTTCATATGCTATCCCTGCTTTAGTCCGTAATTGCCTCACCGCTCTGGTCAAGCCGCAAAAGTCTGGAAACACCGTCCTCCTGCATCGTAACGCCGTAAAGGACGTTTGCTTCGTCCATCGCCGAGCGTCTGTGCGTGACGACGACAAACTGTACCTGCCCGAAGAAATGCTTGAGATACTGTGCATATTTGCGGACATTGACCTCGTCAAGCGCCGCGTCGATCTCGTCCAGAATACAGAACGGGGCCGGCCGCAGCTTCAGAATCGCAAAATAAATACAAATCGCAACAAAAGACTGCTCGCCGCCGGAGAGGGCAATCAGGTTCTTGATAACCTTACCGGGCGGTGCGACCTTGATCTCAATGCCGGATTCGAGAATGTGATCCGGGTCAGTCAGTTCCAGCGAGGCACTGCCGCCGCCGAACAGCTCAACAAAAATCTCACTGAAATATTTGTTGATCTTGTTGAAGCTCTCCCGGAAGATCACGCACATATCCGCAGTCAGCTTTTCGATCAGATCTTCCAGCTCCTGCTTGGATGTATTGATATCATTGATCTGGCCGGTCATGAAGCTGTAGCGCTCCGAGACCTCCTTGTATTCGTCCACCGCGGCCACATTGACGGAGCCCAGTGCGCGGATGCGGTTTTTCAGCGAGCTCAGATGCGTTTCCGCTTCCTTGACATTTTCGATTGGCTCTGCCTGTTCCTCAGCCTCCGAGCGCGTCAGCTCGTAGGAATCCTGCAAACGGAACACAAGGTCGTCGATCTCGCGCTCGACATTGGCCTTCCGCTCCTCGGCTCTGGTTCGCTCCGCCGACTGCTTCTCGCGTGCGTCGCGCAAAGCGCCCATGCCGTCCTGAATCTCGCGGGTATGGCGTTCCTTTTCCTCATGGATTCTGCGCAGCTTCCCGATTTCCGTCTGCATCTCAGAGATGGATGCACGGCGGGCATCCTGCCCTTCCTTCAGCTGCGTGATTTCCTTTTGCTTTGCCGTAATATTGGCTTTTTCCGCCCGGACGGATGCTTCCAGTCCGGCGATCCGTTCAGCGGCCTGCTCCATGGACTGCGCCATGCTGATACGGCGGTGCCGTTCGTTTTCGAGATCCTTTGCAAGCTCTGCCTGCGTAATCTTCCGCCCGGCGATCTGCTGTGTCAGCATTTCCTGCTCACTGTGCAGCTTGATCTGCGCTTCGGAATCCAGCCGCAGCTGTGCCTCCGCCGTGCTGATTTCTGCATCCAGCGCATCCAGATCTGTTTTTGCGGCGGCTTCGGCATCCCGCAGCTGCGCGATTTTTTCCGTCAGGCGCACACGCTGCTCTGCCTCATTCTGCTGCCATGCGCGGTCTGAGGCTGCGCGCACCTGCAATGCAGAAAGCTGCTGCTGCACATCGCTCTGCTGCGTCTGCAATTCAGCAATCTGCGCCTGTGCGCCCTCGATATCGGTCAGGAGCTTTGCCCATTCCGCCTTGCGCTTTGCGGTTTCTGCCTGTAGACGTTCCTGCTCTGTTTTCAGCTCGCGGAGCTTCTCTGCGGTTTCCTCCAGTTCATGCGTCCGGGTGATGACACCCGCAGAACGCGCCGCCGAACCGCCCGAATAGGAGCCGCCCGAATGAATCACCTGACCGTCCAGCGTGACGATCCGGAAACGGTACTGGAACTGCCTTGCAATCCGCGATGCTGCGTCAATATCCTCTGCAACGGCAATGCGGCCGAGCAGATTTTCCATGACATTGCGGTACACGGAATCAAATCCGACCAGATCGCAGGCCAGCGCGACAAAGCCGTCAATGCCGTCGAGCTGCTCCCGCAGTCTGCCGCCCTTGATTGTTGTCAGCGGCAGAAATGTCGCTCTGCCGCCGCGAATCTCTTTCAGATAGCGGATACAGCGCTTGGCCGTCTCCTCGTTCTCGACAATGAGGTTTTGCAGGGCGCCGCCGAGCGCGGTCTCGATCGCAGTACCGTACTGCGGTGCGACCGTAATGCGCTGCGCAACGGTTCCGTGCACACCGCCGAGCCGTCCGCTGCCCGCAACCTTCAGGATCTGCCGGACACTGCCGGCATAGCCTTCCATATTCTGTTCCAGATCGCGCAGAATGCGCTGCTTCTGCTGTACCTGCGTCAATTCCGAAGTGCAGCCGTTCAGTTCGCTGAGCGCCTGCTGATATTTCTGCTCCCGGATGCCTGCAAGCTGCCGGTATCCGGCGAGGCGGTTCTGCTGCTCCTGCTGCTTCTGCGTGATCGAATCCGCCTGTTTTTTCAGTTTCTGCTCAGTTTTTTCATATTCCGAAAGCCGCTCGGTCACAGATGCGCCGTCCGCCTCTGCCCGGCGGATGATTTCCTCTGTCTCCTCACGCTCATGCACGATGCCCTGCATCCGGACACGCTGCTCGCTCTGCTTGAGATAGAGCGCACGCACGGCGGCATCCTGCCCGGAGACCGTTTCATTCTGCGCGGCACCGCGGCGGCTGAGTGCTTCCAGCTCCTGCGTCTGCGCCGTGATCTCCTCCTCCAGCACATGCTGGCGGTCAGCGAGCGTTTTCAGATAGGCATCCTGATCGGCGAGCTTCTGCTCCCATGTTTCGCCGGAAGCGGTCAGTTCGGCGAGCTGCTTTGTATAGTTGTCAATTTTCTCGTTGCTGTGGTCAATCTCATTGCTGCAGACCGCAATGCCCGCAGTCACATTTGCATTTTCCTGCTCCGACGCAACGATCTTGTTCTGCAGCGTTTCGATATCCACCGTCGCCTGCTGCATATCCTGAAATGCCAGCTGCAGCTTTTCTTCCTCGCGCTGAATATCGTTCTGCAGATTTTCGTATTCCGCAGTCAGCTTCAGATAGGTATCCGAGAGCGTCTGCAGCTGCTCGGTCTGTCTGCCGAGCCGGTAGACCCAGAAAGAGACCTCCAGCGTTTTCCGCTCCGCAGCCAGCACGAGATATTTTTCCGCCTTTTCGGCCTGCGTTTTCAGCGGCCCCAGGCGGCTTTCCAGTTCATTGGTGATATCGGTCAGGCGCAGCAGATTTTCCTGTGCTGCGGCCAGCTTGCGCTCCGCCTCCTGCTTGCGGTAGCGGAACTTGGAGACACCCGCGGCCTCCTCAAAAATATCGCGCCGCTCATTGGATTTTGCACCGACAATCTCCGCGATGCGGCCCTGCCCGATGATGGCATAGCCGTCTCTGCCGAGACCGGTATCCATGAACAGCTCATTGACGTCCTTCAGGCGGACATTTTTTCCGTTGATCAGATATTCGCTGTCGCCGGAGCGGTAAAGCCTTCGCGTGATGGCAACCTCCGGCTCCGGATCGGAAAGTGCGCGGTCGCTGTTGTCGATGGTCAGCGTAACGGCCGCAAAGCCCATCGGCTTGCGTGTTTTCGTGCCGGAGAAAATGACGTCCTCCATGCTCTTGCCGCGCAGTTCCTTTGTGGACTGCTCGCCGAGCACCCAGCGCACCGCGTCGCCGATGTTGCTCTTGCCGCTGCCGTTCGGCCCGACAACCGCAGTCAGGCCTTCGTCAAAGGTCAGCGTGATCTTATCCGGAAATGATTTGAAGCCCTGCAGCTCCAGTGATTTCAAATACATTTATGGTTGATCCTCCTGCGGAACACTGCCCGCCGCTGCATACTGCATTTTCACGAGCGGCACGCATTCATCCTCGGTCATTTTCTCACCGGTCAGCCGAAAGCCGTTCCGCTGATAAAACGCAATGCCGCGCTTGTTGTATTCCAGTGCCCAGAGATGATCCGCGCCGTGCTTCCGTGCAAACCGAAGCAGCCCGGCGCCGATGCCCCTGCTCTGCAAAGCGGGCTCCACGAACAGCTTTTCGATCTCCGTGCCGCGGATGCGGACAAAGCCCTTGATGACGCCGTCATCGTATACAAAGGTCTGCGCAAGCGCCTCTGAGCCTTCTGCATATTCCGCAGCGGCGTCCGGAACATTCAGCTCGCCGAAATAATATGCATCATTGAGAAAAAAAGGATAGAAATTGATGCGGTAATTCATCACATAGATTTCCGCTATGCGGAAAGCGTCACGTGCTTCTGCCGGTCTGATTTCTTCCATATCCGCTCCTGTTCCGTTCTGTCGCCCCGGCTTCTGCTGTTACGCTGCAAGCGTCACGGAGCTGATAATCTGCCTGACCGTCTGATCGTCCAGACCGCGGAAGATCAGATGATAATTTTTGCCCTCCTCCGGGAAGATCAGCAGTGACCACGGTGCCGTTTTCTGCATCATCGGCGAAATTCCCTGGCAGACATAGGCCTTGCCGCCTTCAAGCGGCAGCTCCCATGTATTCTCTGTCTCCCACATCTGCTGCTTATCGAATGCGAATTCCAGAAAGATTTTCTTGTCGCGTCCGCGCATACCAAGCACCGTCTCCGGCATCAGAGAGCCCTTGCAGTACCACAGCAGATCATCAGAGGTTTCCGGGCACGGCACACCGGCCGTCCGGAAAAAGTGCTCATAGTCCGCTCTGTCATAGCTGTGATCCTCCCACATGTCGGGCAGATACTGCGCGAGCGCCTTCGGATCTGAGACCAGCATGAACACCGGCGTTTCCTTGCCGTCTGCGCTCTGGAAGCCGTGGCCGTTCTCCTTCATCCGCAGGTCGGCGGGGACAGCGATATAAAGACCGTCTGCATCATGCCAGACATAATTGTCCGGCACCTCGTCGCTCATGCCGAATACCGGAATCGTGCGGTCCATATTCGGATAAAGCACCGAAACCGCACGGCATGCGACAATTCCCGGAAAGAATACCGCGATCACGCCGGCCGTAAGCAGCAGCGCGCCGAGCAATATCCCCAGCCCGATCAAAAGACGTTTTTTCATCCGCGTCACCGTTCAGACATGCTTACTGCGTAATCTCGCCCATCAGGATGAGTGCCTCTCTGGCAGCCATCTGCTCAGCGATCTTCTTGGATTTTCCGGTACCTCTTCCGATCACATTGGAATTGAGGCGCACCTCCATCCGGAACTGCTTTGCATGATCCGGGCCTTCCTCTCCGACGAGCACATATTCCACACGCTCCTCCGGATTCTGCTGAATGACCTCCTGCAGGACGGTTTTATAATCCCGGAACACCTCTGACGGACGGTCAAACTGCTCCGGCAGAAACTGCAGGATATAGGGCGTCACGACCTCCATGCCGCCGTCAAGAAACATGGCCGCGATCACAGCCTCAAATGCGTCCGAAAGAATGGACGGACGCTCTCTGCCGCCGGACTGCTCCTCGCCGTGACCGAGCAGCAGATAGTCACCGAGCCCGATGATCTTTGCCCACTCGAACAGCGATTTTTCGCAGACGAGCGACGCACGGATCTTGGTCAGTTCGCCCTCCGGCAGATGGGTACAGTTCCGGAACAGATGGTTTGATACAACAATGGAAAGCACGCTGTCGCCGAGGAACTCCAGCCGTTCGTTGCAGCGGAGCGCACCGCGCTTTTCATTCGCATAGGACGAATGACAGAGTGCTTCCGTGAGCAGCGCAGAATCCCGGAACTGATATCCGATCCGCGCTTCAAATTCTGATTGCGGTTTTGTTTTCATTTCCTGATTCTCCCAAGCTGCAGTTATTCGGCATCCTTTGCCTGTGCCTTCCGGGCAGCCATCGCTTCAGCGATTGTCTCACAGACTCTGCCCTCCACGCAGTTTTTCGCCTGGCGGATCGCGTGGAAGAATGCCTCGCCGTCCGAGCTGCCGTGCGCCTTAATCACAGGCTTCGAGATTCCGAGCAGCACAGCGCCGCCGACCTTCTTATAGTCGAACGAATCCTTGAGGCCGCTCAGCTTATCCATCATAAACAGTGCACCGATCTTGCCGGCACCAGTGAACATTTCCTTGATCTTGCCTGCAAAGAATTTGCCGAGGCCTTCATAGAGCTTCAGCACAATATTGCCGGTGAAGCCGTCCGTGACCAGCACATCCGCATTGCCGGAAGGTACATCGCGGCCTTCAATATTGCCGACAAAATTGATATCGGCGGCCTTCATCAGCTGATAGGCCTCCACATCCAGTTCACGGCCCTTGCATTCCTCGGCGCCGTTGTTGATGAGCGCGACCTTCGGCGACGGAATGCCCATGACCTTTTCCATATACACCGCACCCATGATGCCGAACTGCTCCAGCATCTCAGGACGGCACTCGGTATTGGCACCGCCGTCCATCAGAATGGCGTGACCCTTTGCGGTCGGGAGCACAGGCGCCATGGCAGCACGCTTGATGCCCTTGATCCGCCGCGGAATCATCGTTGCACCGACAAGCAGCGCACCGGAATTGCCTGCCGAGACAAATGCGTCGCCTTCGCCGTCTGCCAGCGCCTGCATACCGATCGCCATCGAGCAGTTTTTCTTGGATTTGACAACCTCCGTCGGCTGATCCTCCATTGTTATGACCTCTTCGGTATGAAGCAGACGGATGCCGCTGAGCAGAATGCTGTGCTCCTCCGCCAGCGCTTTGATCTTGTTCTCGTCACCGCTGAGCGTCACCTCGACGCCCAGTTCCTTTACGGCTCTTGCCGCGCCCTCAAGCGGTGCGAGCGGTGCATTGTCGCCGCCCATCGCATCCAAAATAATACGCATAATTGTCAGCCTCTTTTCATCGGTATCCGGATTCCGGACATTTCTTCGCCGGCAGCAGACTCAGCGGTCGTTTTTCATATTCTGCCGGAGCTTTCTGGTAATCAGCATTCTGTAGACGCTGCCGAAAAACAGCGAAAAGATCATCGGTACGACTGCAAACCCTGCACTGACGGCGCCGCCCTTGCGAACGACATACAGCGCGCCCGCAACTGTCAGAACAGTAAACAAAATCCAGAATACAAAAACCAGCTTTCTCATCTTATTCATTTTCTTTCCCTACCTGTCCAAACATCGTATTAAAAAATTTTTTCATCCTTGTTGCGAATGCAGTACGGTTCCCCGTTCCGTACCGCAGAAAAAGTATCCATCCCTCAAATGTTCTGCGCTGTTACTGCGCAAGTGCAGCATCCAGTGCGGCAAGTGCCCTGTCGGCATATGCCTGATATTTCCGCTGCTTGCCGTCCTTCCCGCGGAATTTTCCGTCAGGCGGCGGCAGAATGCCCATATTGGCACCCATCGGCTGCAGATTCTCCTGATACGGATCCGTGATATACGCGGTCAGCGCACCGAGCATCGTCTCCCGCGGCAGAATGAGCGGAGGCTCCCCACTGAGCGCCCGCACCGTATTCAGTCCTGCGAGAATGCCGCTGCCTGCGGATTCCATATAGCCCTCGACGCCGGTCATCTGTCCGGCAAAGCGGATCCGCGGCTCCTTTCGGAGCGCATAGGTCGGATCGAGCAGCTTCGGCGAATCCAGAAAGCTGTTGCGGTGCATGACGCCGTAGCGCACAAACTCCGCGTGCTCCAGCCCCGGAATCATCGAAAAGACACGCTTTTGCTCTCCCCACCTGAGATTTGTCTGGAATCCCACCAGATTCCATAGCGTGCCTTCCCGGTTTTCCTTCCGCAGCTGCACCACGGCATAGGGCCGCGTGTTCGTGTGCGGATCGGTCAGTCCGACGGGCTTCATCATGCCGTAGCGGATCGCGTCCTCGCCGCGCTTGGCGAGCACTTCGACCGGCATACAGCCCTCGTAAACGCGGAGCGCCTCCTGCTCAAAATCGTGCAGCGGCGCAGATTCCGCGTGAATCAAGGCATCATAAAAGGCAAGGTATTCATCCTTCGTCATCGGGCAGTTGAGATAATCTGCCGTCCCCTTGCCGTAACGCGAGGCGTAAAACGCCCGCTCCATCGAAATGCTCTCACCGGTGACGATCGGCGCGGCTGCATCGTAAAAATACAGCGATTTGCCGGTCAGCGCCGCGATCGGTTCATGCAGCGCGTCGGAGGTCAGCGGCCCCGTAGCGATGATGACATCGCCCTCCGGAATCTCCGCAATCTCCTCATGATACACCGTGATCTGCGGGTGCGAGCAGATTTTTTCCGTCACCGTCGCGGAAAACTGATCTCTGTCCACCGCAAGCGCGCCGCCCGCTTCCACCGCACAGGCTTCCGCACACGGCACCAGCAGCGAACCAAGCCGCCGCATCTCCTCCTTCAGCAGTCCGGCCGCGGAATCAATCCGCGAAGCCTTCAGCGAATTGGAGCAGACCAGCTCGGCAAAGTTCTCCGAACGGTGTGCCGGCGAAAACCGCACCGGCTTCATTTCATAGAGCGAAACAGGAATGCCTGCCTGCGCGACCGCCCATGCAACCTCGCAGCCTGCCATGCCCGCGCCGACGACCGTGACCGGCCTCACAGCGGTCTCTCGTAGCCGCAATCCGGTTTTTCACAGACCAGCTTGCCGGCTCTGCCGCCCTTTTTGAACAGCGTGTTCTGGCACTTCGGGCAGCGGTCCTCGACCGGCGTGCTCCATGTCATGAAGTTGCACTCCGGATAGCCCTCGCAGCCGTAGAAGCTGCGGCCCTTCTTGGATTTCTTCAGAATGATCTTCTTGCCGCAGAGCGGGCAGAAGCCCTTTGTCGGCGTCACGATCTTCTTGGTATTGCGGCAGTCCGGGAAGCCGGAGCACGCAAGGAATTTGCCGAACCGGCCGATCTTGATGACCATCGGCTTGCCGCAGACCTCGCAGACCTCGTCGGTTTCCTCGTCCGGCACACGCAGACGCTTGCCGTCCATGGCCTTTTCGGCACTTTCGAGTGTTTTCTCAAAATTATCGTAGAATCTGCGCAGCGACTCAACCCAGTCGGTCTTGCCCTGCTCCACGCCGTCGAGATCGCTCTCCATATCGGCAGTGAACTTGACATCGACAATCTGCTTGAACTGATCCTTCATCAGCTCGGTCGTAACCTCACCGAGCGAGGTCGGCTTCAGCTGCTTGCCGTCGCGCTCAACATACATTCTGGAAAGAATCGTGCTGACGGTTGCCGCATAGGTGCTCGGACGGCCGATGCCGTTTTCCTCCAGCGCCTTGATGAGCGTTGCTTCGGTATAGCGGGAGGGCGGCTGTGTGAAGTGCTGGTTGCCGTCCAGCGCCTTGACCTTGAGCGGATCGCCCTCTGTCAGCGGCGGCAGCTCTTTGTTATCTTCATCATTCTGCGCGCCGTCCTTGGCCTCGACATAGAGCTTCGTGAAGCCGTCAAACTTGACGCTGTAGCCGGACGCCCGGAACAGGCAGTCGTTTGCGGTGATCTCCGCAGAAACGGTATCGAGCTGGCAGTTCGCCATCTGGCTTGCGATGAAGCGCTCCCAGATCAGCTTATACAGCTTGTACTGATCGGTCGTCAGGCTGTCCTTGACCTGATCCGGCGTCACATTCGGCATGGACGGACGGATCGCCTCGTGCGCATCCTGCGCGCCTTTTTTCGTCTTGAAATTACGCGGCGAAGCCGGCAGATACTGCTTGCCGTATGCCCCGCGGATATAATCCGCCGCAGCAGCCTTTGCCTCATCGGAGATGCGCAGGCTGTCGGTACGCATATAGGTAATCAGACCGACGGCGCCGAGCTCCGGAATCTCCACGCCTTCATAGAGCTCCTGCGCGGCCTTCATGGTACGGCGCGCCTGGAAGCCCATGCGGCGGGATGCCTCCTGCTGCAGCGTCGAGGTAATGAACGGCGGTGCAGGCTGACGGCTGGTCACGCGCTTCTTCACGGATTTCACGGTGAATTCTGCGTTTTCCAGCGATTTGAGGATTGCATCCGCCTCTGCACCGGTCGCAAGCTCGGCCTTCTTGCCGCCCACCTCCGCAAGATGCGCCGCAAACACCTTCCGGGAGGATTTGGCCGTCAGCTTTGCGTCGATCGACCAGTATTCCCGCGGACGAAACGCCCGGATCTCGTTTTCTCTGTCCACGACGAGCCGCACTGCAACGGACTGCACTCTGCCGGCCGACAGTCCGCGGCGGATCTTCCGCCACAGAAACGGGCTGAGCTGATAGCCGACGATGCGGTCGAGGATCCGGCGTGCCTGCTGCGCATTGACCAGATCCAGATCAATCTTGTGCGGATGCGACATGCCTGCCTGAACGCCGGTTTTTGTGATCTCATTGAATTCCACGCGGTTGTTCTGCTCCGTATCGAGTCCGAGCAGCTGTGCCAGATGCCAGGAAATGGCTTCTCCCTCGCGGTCCGGGTCCGTTGCGAGCCAGACGCGGTCACTTTTCTTTGCACGCGATTTGAGATCCTTGATGACATCCTCTTTGCCCTTCATTTCGATATAGGTCGGGGTAAAATCATGGTCGATGTCCACACTGAGCTTGGACTTCGGCAGATCGCGCACATGACCCATCGAAGCAACGACTTCAAAGCCTGCGCCGAGATATTTCTGAATGGTTTTCGCCTTGGCCGGCGACTCAACGATCACAAGTTCTGACATGTTTCTATCCTTCTATCCTTCCTGCGGGCACCTGCCCGCACGGTCCCAAAAAAGTTCATCGCTCAAACTGCCCGGTAATGCTTGCCGAACAGCGATTCCACATAGCCGTCCAGTTCCAGAACGGTCAGCGCACTGAGCAGTGCGGAAAGATCCAGATCCAGCGCCGCGGCAATATCGTCCGCATAGGTATTGCCGTTTTCACGCAGGAACTGCACAATCGCACGACCCTCTGCATCATCGGGCAGCGGGCCTTCCGCAGCAGGCGGTTCTGCTTTCTGCTGCGCATTCTTTTCAGCCAGATATGACTGTGCGGCCGCCTGCACCTCCTCGCTGAAGGAGCCGGTCGGCTGTATCAGGGCCTGCGTAACCGGAACTGCGCCGGAAACGCCCTTCGGCTCGCTGTCGTCAGAAAAGACCAGCCTTGCAGAGGGCTTCACGCCGTTTTCCTGCATCACAAGATACTGCGGATAATGGCTGTAATATGACATCAGAATATCCTCGTGGCTCATCAGCGGAATCGCGCCGTCCCGCAGCAGCGGAATGACGCCCGCATAGCGCGGATCAAACAGATCCGCAGGCGGCACACAGTAAAGATATCTGCCCTGATCGACGGCACACTGTGCCGTCACAAGCGAACCGCTGCGCGCTGCCGCCTCCATGACGGCCGTCGCATAGCCGAGGCCGCTGAGAATGCGGTTCCGCTTGGGAAAATTGGCCGGAAACGGCTGTGTTCCGGGCATAAACTCAGAGATCAGCAGTCCCTTTCCGCCGGTGAGCATCCGCTCGCGGAACACCTGATTCTCCCGCGGGTAATTGACATTGATGCCGCAGCCGAGCACGCCGATCGTCGCGCCGCCGGAATCCAGCGCCGTTTTATGCGCAAGCGCATCGACGCCCCGCGCAAAGCCGCTGACGATCACAAAGCCGCTTTTGCTCAGCTCCGTCAGCATGGCCGCCGTCACCTTTTCCGTATACGGAGAAGGATGCCGCGTACCGACAACCGAAAGGCTCAGCGGATTGTGCAGCAGCTCTTTATTGCCCTGTGCGGTCAGCAGTACGGGCGGCGAACCGATATTCCGCAGCAGCGGCGGATAATCCTCGCTGTCAATCGGCAGCAGCATGATGCCGTGTGTATTGCAGAAATAGACAATGCTGTCTGCTTCTCCGAGCTTATGCGCGGTCATCGCCTTCTGCACCTGCGGCGGAAGGTCAGGCAGCAGACCCTTCTGCATCGCCTCATAAACATCCTCCGGTGAACCGAGCCGCTGCAGATAACTCAGCAGCTTCAGGCTCCCCGCGCCGAATACCAGTGAAAGCCACACCCAGTAACGCAGCATGTCGTCCTGCGTCCGTTCTGCCATATCGAGCACCCCCGTTCGCCGTATCTGCGTTTATTTTGCCATTTCCCAGAGAAAAAGCCCTGCGGCCATCGCCGCATTGAGCGAATTGGAAGCCGGTGCCATCGGGATGGTCAGCTTCCGGGTACACTGTTCGCTGACCTCGCACGGAAGGCCGTTGCCCTCGTTGCCGATCAGCACGACGGCGCCGCCGGAAAAGCTGCAGCTGCCGAGCAGCTCCGCATCCCTGTCCACCACGGCGGCACAGGTCGGAATCCCGTTTGTCCGGCAGTGTGCAAAGAAAGCATCCATATCGCGGAGCCTGTGTACCGGCGCACGGAACAGCGCGCCCATGCTGCCGCGGATCACCTTCGGATTGTACAGATCGCAGCACTGAAAGAGATACAGGCCGTCCGTGCCGAGCGCCTCTGCCGTCCGCAGGATCGCGCCGAGATTATTGGGATCCTGCACGCAGTACAGCAGCATAGATTTGCTTCCGGTCTGCGGCATGGCATCCGTTTCCGGCAGCATCTCCGCGATTGCAAAAACGCCCTGTGCCGTTTCGGTATCGGCGATCTCACCGGCAAGCTGTGCAGAGAGCAGCAGCACATGTGCCGAACCCGCTTCCTGCCGCAGCTGCGCGCCGTACTGCGCATCGGCCTTTTCGGTCAGCAGCAGTGCACGGAGCTTCACGCCGGAGCGGAGCGCATCGGAGACAAGACGGTAGCCTTCCATTGCGAATGCGCTGTTTTTCTCACGGAATGTCCGGCTGCGGTTGAGGTTTGCGAACAGCTTCACGGTCTTGTTATTCGTGCCGGGCTGCAGGATCATATCCGTCTGCGGCATTCGGATCCGCTCCCTTCCTATACTCATAACAAACACAAACACGCTCTGACGTTTTCCGAGAGAGCGTGTTTGATATCATGCATTACAGAGCTGCCTTTGCCTTTTCGACAATCGCGGTAAAGCCGGCAGGGTCGTGAATCGCAATCTCGGAGAGCATCTTGCGGTTCAGGGTGATACCTGCCTTCGTGCAGCCGTTCATAAATGTGGAATAGTTCATGCCGTTGAGCTTGCATGCAGCAGAAATACGGGTGATCCACAGTCTGCGGAAGAAGCGCTTATTCTGCTTTCTGCCGATGTAGGCATACTGGCCGGACTTCATGACGGCCTGCTTTGCCATCTTGAAGTGCTTGGATTTGCTGCCCCAGTAGCCCTTTGCGAGCTTCAGGACCTTATTTCTTCTTTTGCGCGTCATCATTGCGCCCTTAATACGAGCCATGTTCTTTCTCCTCCGTAATCAATCAGTCCGCCGCAACGCTGTGCGGCAAATCGGTTCAGTTCGTGTTCAGCAGTTCCGGATTATTTGTACGGAACCATCTCGCGGATTGTCGGTGCATTTGCAGTGCTTGCAACACCGGCATTTCTCGCAATACGCTTAACCTTCTTGTCCTTGGAAACAAGGCGATGACGCTTATAAGCGTGCTGGAACTTCACCTTTCCGCTGCCGGTAACCTGAAAACGCTTCTTTGCACCGGAGTGGGTCTTAACCTTAATCTTCTTAACCTTAACGGCTGCCATGGATTCGTCCTCCTTGAAAATTCGTTGTATATGATCGCGTCAAACGGCGCTGCGGCCGATGCGTTCTGCATGACGCTGCATATCCTGTTCCTTATGCTTCAGCCGGTTCCTCTTCCGGGGTCTCCGCTGCGGGAGCCTCCTGCGGTTGGGTCTGCGGCTTCTGCTTCTTGGCGCCCTTGTCGCCCTTTTCCGGCTTGTTCTGCTTCGGAGACATAAACATCACGATGGCTCTGCCCTCCATTTTCGGCGGCTTATCGACGACAGCCACATCGCCGATCTCATCGCGGTAACGCTCCAGCAGTTCCTCACCCAGATGCGGATGTGCAATGGCACGCTTGCGGAACCGTACTGAAACCTTGACCTTGTCGCCGCCCTGCAGAAATTTCTTGCCCTGTGCGACCTTGGTCTCAAAATCGTGTGTGTCAATCGCCGAGAACATTCTGATCTCCTTGATTTCCACAACGCGCTGATTCTTCCGTGCTTCCTTTTCGCGCTTCTGCTGCTCAAAGCAGTATTTGCCGTAATCCATCACACGGCAGACAGGCGGTGTTGCCTGCGGCGCAATCTTCACCAGATCGAGATTCTGGTCATACGCGAGCTTCTGTGCGTCCCTGGCGGACATAACGCCTTTTTTCTCGCCGTCCGCGTCAATCACGAGCACCTCACGGTCACGGATCTCCTCATTGATCTGCAGTTCCTGCTTGCTAATTGCCAAGCACCTCCATTCATTGATCGTAAAAACAAATAGCAGAGAGTGCAGCGTTCAGCCGTACTCTCTGCTCATGGACATATTCACCGTATATCATACGGGTTCGGTGCATGAATCAGATTACCGTTTCGCTTTCGCTGGCGGTGAGAACAGCATGTTCCGCTTGCAATCCTGTATTATTTTACACGATTCGCACAGGAAAGTCAAGCGTCATGCCGCCTTTTCGTGATTCTGCACAGCGTC
The DNA here is from genome assembly GCA_017427265.1 of Oscillospiraceae bacterium. Classification (GTDB taxonomy): domain Bacteria; phylum Bacillota; class Clostridia; order Oscillospirales; family Ruminococcaceae; genus Firm-04. The sequence goes on from JAFRTG010000032.1 coordinate 161,236, forward strand.
ACGCAGGAAATTCACGGATGAGTTTTGCAATATACCGTAAAATGACGGTTACATCCTCCTCCGTGACGCCCTGTTTGCCGTCACAGTCCGCGTTGCGCAGACCGGCATCGGTGATTTTCGCACTGGAATCGCCGCTGAGAAACTTCAGGATCAGCACCGCGTCCGAAACGTCAACCGTGCTGCTGCAGTCCGCATCGCCGCTAACCTTTTCCGGCAGAACCGGCGTTGTCGCCGTTGTGACGGTTGTGGTCGTTGTCGTTGTCGCGGTGGTAGTAGTTGTTGTCGTGACAGTTGTCGTCGTTGTGGTCACCGGCGGCTCGGTTTCCGATTCCCGCGGCATAACCGCAACAAAATAGTTGACGGCATTCTGCCCGGTCATGTTGCTGCCGAGCGTGACAGTCTCGCCGGCATTCAGCTCCTTTGCATACGGGATATAGGAAACGGTATTGGAGCTGTTGACCATTCTGTCGAGCTGTGTCCAGCCCTTGAGCCACGGCGGGTTGATGCCCTGCTCGATCGGCAGGCGCATATCCAGCAGAACGTAAACCGTGATATCCTGCGCGGCAGTCAGCTCCGCAAGATCGCCGCTGTAGGTTTTGGAATCGCAGGCCGGCTGCACATATTCCGCGTTGAGAATCTCCGCGGTCGTTGTCACGACTGTAAAATCGCGGTCGCCGTAAATCTTGCTGCCGACATTGAGCTTGCGCTGAATGCTCCACTTGTCCCCGTGACTGATATCGTGCACGACCAGCTTCGAGATCAGCGTGCCGGAATATTCCGGCTCCGTGACCGTCCCGGGGTCGGTGCCGGGCTCCAGCAGCGCAAGGCCGGTAACATTCTTGCCCCAGTTGCCATACCACGCATAGCCGGTGCGGCGCTCCTTGCTGATCTCCGAGACATCGTAGTGCACGGAGCTGTCACGGTCGGAAAAGAGCGGGCGCTCTGTTCCGAGTTCATAGAACCGCGCCCAGAGCGGCGAGGCATTCGCATCCTGCACGACGACCTTGTCATCGCCCTGTTTGACAAACGCAATGCCGTTCAGCTGCACCTTTTTGAACCATGTAATCGCCGCATTGACGCTCTCAATCAGGTCGTTCCGGCCGGTTTCCTTTGCCATCTGATAGAGGAACTGCACCACACCGGCACTCTCGCTCGAACAGGTCGAGGGCAGCTCGTAAGCACGCGCCGGCGCCGGTGCAAGCGTATTCTCATCATGCTGCTGACACCATGCGGTCTTTACACCGTTGTTGACAATCTGCATATTCAGCAGACACTGAACGCCCTTTTCCAGCGCGGCAGAAGCCTTCTGCGCATAGGCATCGCTGACCGCCGTGAAGTCGCCGGATTTCCGGCTCATTTCCTTCAGAATGCTCATGACATGCAGATAGGCGCCGTCATTCAGCGTGATGTGCGCATGATACGTGCCGGGCGTATTGAGGCATTGCATGAAGCCGCCGTTGCTGTACTGCATTTTGAACAGGCAGTCCACGCCGCGCATCGCGCAGTCCAGATATTTCTGCTGCTTTGTCTGCGCATAGGTGCGCATCAGAAAGCGAATCTGCGAAGTGGTCGCATCGTTGTCGATTGTCGAATGTGCCCAGTCGCCGGTATGCGCAGTGGCCATGCCCTTCTGCCAGCCGCCCTCATTCGCAACCTGATACTGAATGCAGGCGTCTGCAACGGTAATCGCTTCCTGCGAGCCAAACCAGTCTGCCGATTTTTTCAGATAATCCGACCAAGGGTAATCCTCCTCAGCCGCGGAGGCCGTCAGATACGGCTGCACGCTGCCGGAAAACTGCGGCGGAAGCGCCTGGCTGCTTCCGGCCAGCAGCACGGCACTCATCAGCACCGCAGTCAGTTTTTTCGCGTATTTCATTGTGATTTCCCCCTTTTTCTTTCACGCGGCATCCGCACATGATACCGCAGTTTCATTATACTCCATCCGGCTCAAAAAAACAATCAGCAATTCCGCTCAGTCTATGTTGCATTGTCACCTGCCGCAGCATTCGCAATTCCGGCGGCATCCCCGCGGTCATCCTGCAATAGTTCATAAAAAATTCATAGAAATTGCGCGGGAAATTCCGTGTTGTTTCGTTGACTTTTCCGCATTTTTATGGTATGATATAAATGAAATGATATATGTTTCCACAATCACTTTTCAGGAAAGGAGGAGCGGCTTTTGACAACCGCGATCATGTCGGGAATCCTGATAGCGGGGCTGATTACGACCAGTGCGTCGGTGATTTTGATTCTGATGGATCAGCACGAGTCCTCTCTGCGGGAATTTGCCGTGCTCGGTTTGTTCTGTTCCATGCTGATGCTGCTCTCCTACTACGTCGAACTCAATACGCCGGGATTTGCCGCCAAAATTGAAGCGCTCAAATTCGGCTACATCGGCAAAGTTTTTGTCAACCCCGTTCTTCTGATGCTTGCTCTGCGCTATTACAGTGCCAAGGTCGGAAAGCTGTGGCAGGGGCTGCTGTTCGTCATACCTGTCCTCACACTTTATTTTGTATTCACCTGCGGAAGAAACACACTCTATTATAAAGAAATTGCGCTCACGCCGAACGGCTTGCTGAGAATCATCCCCGGCCCGTTCTATGTCATCTATATGGCATATAACACGGCACTTGCAATGCTGTTCCTCAGCTTCTGTCTCTATCAGCGGGCCAGCACGCACGGCCGTGCCAGAATCAACAATACCATTCTGATTCTGGCCTGCCTGATTCCGTTCTTTTCGCTGCTGCTTTATCTTTCCGGCCAGACCAGAGCCTATGACGTCACATCGGTCGGCGTCATGATCGGTGCACTGCTGATTACAATCTCCGTGCTGCGGTACGGCTTGCTGAACAAAGAGGAAATGCTCCAGAATATGGCCACCGGCCTGATCTTTCTGGACGGCGATTACAGGCTGATCTACGCAAACCGAAAGGCTGCACAGATCCTTCCGGAGCTCATAACACCGGTTGTCCGCTCCCAGAAAGCAGATCTCGCCTACCTCTGCGCGGCGGAGTTTGCCTCCATTCAGATCGGCACTGCAAGCTATCAGCGGAAAATTACAGAATGGACAAACAGCGAAGGACAGCACGGCAAGCTGCTGACGTTCGACGATATCACGGAGATCCGCGCACGCCTGAACCGCGATGCCATGACAGGCCTGCTCAATCATGCAACCTTCTATCCGATGCTGGACGATGCCATGGCGGAATCCAACCAGAAGCACACGCCGCTGAGCGTCTCCATCGCGGATATCGACAGCTTCAAACAGATCAACGACAACTACGGCCACGCAAACGGCGATATTATCCTGATTGCCCTTGCAGAGCTGCTGCAGTCCGTCTGCAGCGCTGACGGCGATGTGTTCCGCTACGGCGGCGAGGAGTTTGCAGTGATCTTCCACTGCGGAATGCGCCGCTCCGAGGAGATCATGCAGGAGGCACTGACGGCGTTTTCCGCAATGCGCTTTGAATTTATGAATTCGCCGATCACCTTCAGTTTCGGCAGTGCGGAATTCAACGGGCTGGAAAACTCCGTCGCCCTGTTCGACCGTGCCGATCAGGTCATGTATGCCCGGAAAAAGGCATTTCATGAACGGGAACGGCTTGCCGCCCAGCAGCAAACCGAAGCCGGCAGCACTGCCGCAAAATAATCCAAGAAAGAAAAGGTATCACCCCTATGCTCGGATCCGACTACCGGGAGCTGATTGTTCCCAAAACCGACAATGCCGCGAAACGTACAGCGATGCTGGCCGGCGGGATTGCCCTGACTGTTCTCATTCTGATTCTGTCATTCACCACAGGCTATCGTCTGCTGCTGATTGCAGCGGCGGCCTGCGGATTTCTCACATGGTATCTCTTTTTCACCAACCGCATCGAATACGAATATATCATTTCCGGCGATGAGCTCACCGTCACGAAAATTCTTTCGGAAAGCAAGCGCAAGCCCATGCTGACGGTTCCGCTCGACAAAGTGACTGCATTCTGCAAGCTGCAGGATGCCGAACCGCTTTCTTCCGGACAGACGCTGGTGCTGGCCTGCACCGCGCAGGACGATACCGCCTACAGCGCGGACTTTGACCATCCGCAGTACGGCCGGACACGGCTGCTCTGGACACCGAATGATGATATTCTGCTCTATCTTGTAAAAGTTCTGCCGCGCAGCCTCAGATTTCACTATGAGGCTCCCGCTGAAGCAGATTCCGCTGAATAAAGCCGGGCGCCGACAGCGCATTTCCGGACTGTCGCACCAAAAATCGGAGGTTTCATCTTTATGCGTTTAGTTACACCACTTGAAATGATGAAGCTGGAGGATCTGACCAACAAATCCGGCGTAAGCTACGATCAGATGATGGAGCTGGCAGGCGAAGGGCTTGCCGGACACATTGCGCGTATTCTTGTCGAACAGGATCAGCAGTCTGTGCTGTTCCTGTGCGGAAACGGCAACAATGCCGGAGACTGCTTTGTCGCGGCCGACCGGCTTGCAAAGCAATTTTCCGTCACGGTCTGTCTGCTCGCCGGAATACCCAAAACCCGCACAGCTTTCACCAAATACAAAATGCTGAAGGATATCAGCATCCTGACCGCACAGGACGATATCCGGAAAGCCGTTCAGGATGCGCCGATCGTTGTGGACGGCGTGTTCGGCATCGGCTTCCGGGGTGAGCTGCCTGTATTTGTCCGCGAACTGTTCGGCATGATCGGCAAATCGCGTGAGAAAATCTGCATTGCCGTCGATATTCCGAGCGGCGGCAGCGGCCTGAACGGCAGCGTCGCAGAGGGCACTCCGCACTGTAATATGACCATTACGTTCGGAGCGGCCAAGATCGGCCAGTTTATCCCGCCGCTTGCCGAATACTGCGGCGCGGTCTTTCTCGTCGGAATCGACATTCCGGACGACGCCTTTGCTGAGCTCTCCTATCCGATTCACCATGTCAACGGCGAAACCGTCCATGAGCTGCTGCCTTCCCGTCCGCTGAGTGCACATAAGGGCATGTTCGGAAAGCTGCTCTGCGTGGCAGGCTCCCGCCAGATGCCCGGTGCAGCGATGCTCGCAGCACAGGCGGCACTGCGCAGCGGCGTCGGCCTTTGCTGTCTCGCTTCCGAGGAGGGCGCCTGCAGAATGCTCGTCAGCCAGACGCCGGAAGCAACCATGTTCCCCCTGCCGACCGATCAGAACGGCAGAATCACCGCACAGGCTGTTCCGCTGATCCTCGAACAGGCCAAAACTGCAACCGCTGTCATGCTCGGCTGCGGACTCGGACAGTCCGATTCGCTCCGGCAGGCGGTCAATTCCCTGCTGACGCAGCTTGAATGCCCGATCATTCTGGATGCAGACGGTCTAAATCTGATTGCCTCCGGCATAGATATATTACGAAAGGCCAAGGCTACGGTCGTGCTGACGCCGCATCCCGGCGAAATGGCAAAACTGCTGCGCTGCTCTGTCGCAGATGTCCAGAAGGACCGCATCGGCGCCGCCAAGCGGCTGGCCTCGCGTTATCCGAATATTGTCGTCGTCCTGAAGGGTGCCGGCACTGTGATTGCAGCGGCGGATCACGCTTCGATCAGCACCACCGGAAACTCCGGCATGAGCAAGGGCGGAAGCGGTGATATTCTGGCCGGCATCATCGGCGGACTGACCGCACAGAATATTCCGCCTGAGGATGCTGCAAAAATCGGCGTCTTTGTGCACGGACTTGCCGGTGACTGCGCCGCGGCCGAATATTCGAGCAGAGCCATGCTTCCGAGCGATATGCTCCGGCAGCTGCCGCTCGTCTTTGGAGAATACGAATAAACAGACACAGGGCGTTTCCCTGAAAATCAACGGTCGTCAAAAGCAAATCTTTTTAGGAGGCTTCTGAATGAGACCGATGACTTTTCTGAGAAACGCCCTGTTTGTATGCGTACCTGCGTGCTTCTTACTGAGCGGATGCAGCAGGCCGCAGTCAGCGGCAGAATTCTCGCCGAAACTGGACGGAACATATTCCGTTGAGGCGGATATGGAATACGGCAGCGGACAATCCGCGGTGCTGACTGTCACGCGCTATGACAAAGGCGTATGGGAAGCAGCCTTCTCTGAGCCGGAATCGCTTGCCGGCGTCGTGCTCGCCTTTGACGGCAGCACGGTGAGTGCAAGCTATAAGGGGCTGGCGTTTTCGGTCCCGAAATCCGCACTCCCGGCCAAAAACATGCTCGTGCAGGCGACGGACGCACTGGATACAGCCGCAGCTGCCCCGCCGCTTTCGTATACACAGCAGGATGACGGCAGCTTTTCCTGCTCCGTGGAGACGGAATCAGGCGCCTGCACACTGACCTTCTCGGAAGCCGGTGAACCGGCTGCTGTTGAGATTCCGAGCCAGCCGCTGAAGATTCGTTTCTCGGCATATACCCCGCTCACTGCACCGGAAGTATCCGCTGCTGAAACCGCAGCGCCGGCCGAAGCAGCGCAGGAAACCGGCAGCTGAACCCGCTGACAGCCTTTTCGCCGACAGAGCCGACCTCCGCATACCGGAGATCGGCTCTGTTTTCTGATAAACAAGCATTGTTTCGGTGTTTTATTCACCGTCAGCCAAAACCAGCGTGCCTTCCGAAAGGTCAACCGGCTGATCGAACAGCGCATACATGCAGGATACCGCCTCTCTGTCCTCATCGGGAATAAACGAAGCGCAATATACATCGTGCGAAAAGCCCAGCGATTTGACGGTCTCACCTGCCGCATTCTTTTGCAGATAAGACGCAGCAGTACATCATTCATGCATTCCTCTGCGTCCTCGCGGCTGCCGAGCATATTATACGCGATCGTCATGCCCAGCGCCACGTATTTTTCTTTGGTTTCCAGCAAAGCCAGTTCGCTCCGCTGACGGTACAGACCAAGAATTTCCGCGTCGTCCACGCCGCCTCCCCTCCTCTCTGTCAATAATGACAGCTTCTCAGGAATCATTATAACACAAAAATGCATTTTTCCAAAAAATTTTTCTGTTTTTGTCCGTCAAAATCAAAACCACCCGCTGAACGGGTGGTTTTGAAATATCAGATTCTATCTTTTCTCTTTCCAATCATGACGGAAGTTTGTCGAGTGGGAACTGATCAAACGAAATCTTCTTCACAATAAACATCAGAATTGCAGTCAGATCGTTCTCATCGAGTTCGCCCTTGATGACATTCGCGTTCTCCTTGCCCGAATCCGTGATCTTCGCGCTGGAATCGCCGCTGAGGAACCGTGCAAGCAGAACAGCATCGGAAACATCAATACGTGCCTCCGGCGTGCTGCCGTCAGAACCGTCCACATTGCCCCAATCAGTTGGCGGCCGCATCCCGGTCGTCGTCACCAGTGTTGTTGTCGTCTGCGTTCCCGTTGTCAGTACGGTCGTCTGTGTTGTGGTCGTCTGCGTTTCAGCCGTTGTTGTGGTGGTCACAGGAGGCGGAACAGGCGTACCGGGATCCTGCATGAAGTCCGCCAGCCATGCAAGCGATGCATTCCAGTCAAGCGAGACCGCGTTGGTAGACCATGCCTCGACATCATCAACATAGAATCTCTGCGACGGATTGTCTTTTACCTGCGGATCAAAGCCGAGTGAAAGCATTGTCGGATCACCCAGACAATACACACTCGGACCGCCGGCGATTACGCCGTCCGGTGCCATCGGGAAATAGCTGTCCATTTCGTATGCCCAATATTTGTGATTCGGATTCCGGAGCTTATAGGAACCGTAGCCGCTGATAAAGGAGAAGGAAAGCGGATTGCAGCCGAGCAGGTAGTTCATACCGCTCTGCACGCCGTTCAGATACTTGGCTTCGCCTGTCAGGCCATAGGCATAGGCCATCACGATCATATTATTCATCGCGCTGCCGTTGGAGCCGTATTCATAGCCGTGAATGTAGAGGAATCCGTCCATCGGATCATTGTAGCCTTTGTCGTCATTGCGGTACGGAACACCGTATCCCTGCTTTTGCGCCGTTTCTGCATACGAATCAGCAGTCTGAATGACAGAATCATTCAGCTTTTTCCGCTGCTCGGCGGTCAGACGCTCCGCATGCAGCATCAGATCAAGCGAACCCGCAGCAGCCGTGTTGCCCCAGTTGAATGCAGTATAGGAACCCTCGCCGTCTAAATTCTCGCCGCCGTTGATCTTATCCGGAACCGTAAATGCTTTGTCGTAATCCGAAAGATCCTTCAGATATTTCGCAGCATCGGCATCCTCCAGTTCTGCTGCGGAGAGATAAAGCTCACAGGCTGCCCAGTAGGCATCATCCGTGACATCAAAATCGCCGTAGGGGTCACTGGTCTTTGCCTGCCACATCGGCGCGTACAGAGACACTTCGTTGATCTCCTCTGCCGGACAGCTAACATCTAAATACGGATGCCTTATTATTTTGAGATCCGCCTCATAGTAATATTTCTTGAATGCAGCATAAGCCTTCTTTGCTGCGTCGAGATAACCGGCAGCCTTTTTGGCGTCATAATCCTTCCAGAGTCTTGCAGCCTGTGCCGCACATGCCGCGTAGTTCAGCGTTGCAGCAAATGTCGGCGGCTTGACAATCCGGACCGTATCCCATTGTTCCACATAGTCCCATGCACGGACAGCAAGACCGGTCCGCTTCTGATCCTGCACCTTGCTGTAAACAAGACCTGCGTACTGACCCCATGTCGGCTCATCCTCCTGCACGACCATCTTTTCCATGAAGGCAAGCTCATATGCGCATTCATCGAGGACATCCGGCACCTTGTTTCCGGATTCCGGAACGACGACAGTACCGGACTTGTCTGCAAATTTCTGTTTGCCGGTCGCCTTTGTGGCTGCACGCTCATACATATTCTGCAGTGTCCAGAGCGCCATGCCGCCGCTGACAACACTCTTGCTGTGGTCAGCAGCCTCGTACCAGCCGCCGTTTGCCTTGATCTTCGAGGAAGCGTAGGTGCTGCTTGCCTCAGACGGGGTCTGATACTCATCCTTCCAGATCTTCTGAACAATGGCCGTGGTATCTGCATCGCTGCCCGCATGTGCAAGTCCGCTCTTATCGCCGGAGGTAATGCAGTCCTCCAGAATATCCTGACCGGAACGGTTCTGATAGAAATAGTTGACCGCATTGGTCAGCAGATCGTGACCACTGTCAGAATAAATATCATTGCCGATGTCAAATGCAAAGGAGCGCCACTCCTCACCCTTAATGCGCAGATAGTATCTGCCGGGGGTCTTGAAGGCGGTGAAATCAATCTTGCAGACCGCATCGCCGGAATCCGGGTCACTCATCTTTTTGCCGGTCTTTCCGGTATAAGCGACCTTACCCGTGGATTCCTCCACCAGCTCATATTCATAGATATCCTTTGTCAGTTCGAGCTTGCCGCCGTAAGGATTATGAATGCCTGCATTATCGCCGAGCACAGCAATCTTTTCGTAAGCGGCCGGATAGCCGATCTGGTTGACTGAAATGTAATTACCGTAAAGGCCACTTGCTGCACGTTCCGTCAGGTAGAACGGCGGGCTGGTATAACCGCAATCGTTCGTGCCGAGTTCCTCGCAGGTCAGACAGTTGATGTGCATGTCATCAAACCAGATCTCGTCGCCGTCCTGGGCGTTGCCCTTTTCACCGGCAGCATACTGGAAGGTCCATTCTTTGCCGTGCAAATCCTCCGTGCATTCAAAGGAACCCTCAAACGTCTGCCATTCAGTTGTCAGCTCGACCGGTTCTCCCCACTTGCCGTTATCCATATGCGGACCGTTCACGAAGCCGTCGTTCGTCAGGGTACAGTACTCATGATAAGGCTGACCGATATCGCCGATATGGGAGTTCATCTTCAGGCCGTTTCTGCTGGCCTTTGCACGGAAGCTGACCTTATAGGTGTGGTCTTTTTTGAAATTCAGCTTTCCGTGGCGGAACTGAAGATCCCAATAGTCGTCGGTACCCCTTGCAGTCAGAATCTGAATGTGGAATTCGCCGTCCTCGATCCTGAAGTTCTGCTTTGCGGGGCTGGTCGCACAGGCCTGCCACGGTGCGGATTTGTACGTGAATTCTGACTCCCCGCACAGTTCAACGGTTGTTTTTGCCGGTGCCGGGTCCGTCAGCGTCGCAGCGTTGATCGTAAGCGGCACGGTCATTGCAGCTGCGAGCAGCGCTGCAGTGACTCTGGTGATGTGCTTGTTCATATTTGATACCCTCCCGTAAAAAATATATTTCAAGGATCGGTACAGATCCCTGATAACCCAAATGAAATGCCGGAATCGTGCAGATGATTGCATTTTGAATATACGAATCGTATATTACAGAAAGGATATTCCGCAGAGAAAAGCATAGAATATATCAATCATATTATACTACAAGTTAACTGGAATGTAAAGAGATTTTTGATATATTGCGAAAAATTAAGATTTTGTCCATAATTGCTATGCAAAAAGCCGACCCCCTTTCGGGGATCGGCTTGCAGTTATTTGCCTGAATCAAGCTGTGCGATTAGCTCGGCAGCTTGTCGAGCGGGAACTGATCGTACTTGATCAGCTTTGCGATGAACTTCAGGATCGCAGTGAGGTCGTTGTCGTCGAGGTCGCCCTTGATGACGTTACCGTTCTTCTTACCCTGGTCAGTAATCTTCGCCGAAGAATCGCTGCCGAGGAACTTAGCAAGCAGAACAGCATCGGAAACATCCACACGAGCTTCGGGGGTAGAGCCCTCGGAGCAGTTGACGTTACCCCAGTCGGCATCACCAGGAAGAGTGGTGGTGGTAACTGTGGTGGTGGTTGTGGTGGTGGGCTTGGGCTCAGTCGTCGTGGTCACAGGCTTCGTGCTTGCTGCCTCATCCTGCAGGAAGGAAACGATCCAAGCAAGCGGAGCATTCCAGTTAATGGTAACCTCGTTGGTAGACCATGCTTCGATGGAGTCAACGTAGCATCTCTGAGACGGGTTATCGTCTTCACCCGGAACGAAGCCCAGTGCACGGACATACGGATCCTGGAGGCCTGCGTTCGGACCGCCGGACAGAACGCCGTCCGGTGCCATCGGCAGGGTGTCATCCAGTTCATAGGACCAATATCTGTGGTGCGGATTCTTTTCGTGGTAAGTACCATAACCGGTGATGTAGGAGAATGCCAGCGGGTTGCGGCCGAGCAGGTAGTCCATACCGGTCAGAACGCCGTCCATGTACTTGCCATCGCCGGTCAGATCGTATGCATAAGCCATAACAATCAGGTTGTTGATGACCATGGAGTTGGAGCCCCACTCATAGCCCTTGATGATGATGCTCGGATCAAGGTTGTTCGGATCATTGTAGCCCGGTCCGTCATAGGTGTACGGGATACCGTAGCCCTGCTTTGCCTCTTCATCGATGTAGTCCTGAGCAGCAGCCTTAATGGAATCTTCCAGGGTCTTCTTCTGTGCATCGGTCAGCAGATCTCTGTGGAGATACAGTGCCAGGGAACCTGCAGAAGCAGTGTTGCCCCAGTTGAACGAAGTGAAGGAACCTTCACCGGAAGCGTTCTCACCGCCGGTGATTCTGGTGGTAACCTTGAATGCCTCGTGGCCGTCAGAAACCTTGTAATCGGAGAGATCGCTCAGGTAGGTGGCAGCATCAGAATCGCCGAGCTCGCTTGCGGAGATGAACAGCTCGCAGGCTGCCCAGTAGAAGTCATCTCTGACCTCGTTGTCGCCGTACGGGCCGCCGCCCTTTGCATGCCACATCGGTGCATACAGAGACTTCTCATTGAGCTCCTCAGCCGGGCAAGTGGTATCAAGTGTATCGTGCTTAACTTCCTTCATGTCAGCCGGATAGTAGTTATCCTGTGCTGCCTTATAGGACTTCTTTGCCTCTTCGAGGTACTTGGCGGACTTGGTTGCATCATAGTCCTTCCAGAGTCTTGCTGCCTGTGCTGCGCAAGCTGCATAGTTCAGCGTTGCTGCGAATGTAGGCGGCTTGACAATACGGGTGGTCTTCCATTCCTTCTCGTAGTCCCACGGTCTGGTTGCAAGGCCGGTCCACTTGTGGTCATGCAGCTTGTGGTAAACCATGCCTGCATACTTGCCCCATGTCGGCTCGCTCTTGTCAACGACCATCTGGCTCATGAAGTCAATTTCGTATGCGCACTCATCGAGGACGTCCGGCGTGCCGTTGCCTGCTTCCGGAATCACAACTGTACCGGACTTATCAGCAAACTTCTTCTTGCCGGCTTCGGTCTGGATTGCACGCTCATACATGTTCTGCAGCGTCCAGACAGAGATACCGCCGTTAACAACGTACTTACCGTGGTCACCGGCATCGTACCAGCCGCCGTCTGCCTCGATCGTTGAGGAAGCATAGGTGCCGGTTGCCTCAGACTCGTCCTTGTACTCATTCTTCCAGATCTTCTGGACAGCAGCCTGATCCTTCGTATGGCCGCCCTTATGTGCCAGCGTGGACTTGTCGCCGGACGTGATGTACGCTTCTTCAATATTCAGACCGGAACGGTTCTGATAGAAGTAGTTCATCGCGTTGGTCAGCATATCGTGCGTATCATCGGAATAGATGTTATCGCCGATATAGAACGGGAAGGATCTCCATTCCTTGCCCTTGATGCGCAGATAATACTCACCGGGCGTATTGAACTCGGTGAAGTCGATGGTGCAGCAGTTATCCTTGGAATCCGGGTCCATCTTCGGAGCCGAGGTCGTGCCGGTGTACTTGACATCGCCGGACTTGTTAACCAGCTCAAAGGTGTAGGTGCCGCTCAGGCTGAGCTTCTCCGGCTCTTCGTCACCGTGATAAATGATATCACCGGCGTTGTCACCGAGCGTTGCGATCTTCTCGCGGTTGGTATAGTAACCAATCTGGTTTGCGGAAATGTAAATGTTATCGTACTCAGTCTCATAACCTGCGTAGAAACGGTTGACTGCACCATAGCCTTCCAGCGGATCCGGATCGTGGTCATCACTCGTCTCGTCGATGATGCTCATGTCATCAAACCAGATCTCGTCGCCGTCCTCTGCGTTGCCCTTTTCACCGGCAGCATAGTGGAATGCCCACTCTTTTGCCTTCAGATCCTCAGAGCACTTAAAGGTACCTTTGAACTCCTTCCACTCGGTGCTCAGCTCAACAGCCTCGCCCCACTTGCCGTTATCCATGTGCGGACCATTCACGAAGCCGTCCTTCGTCAGGTCACAGTACTCATGATAAGGCTCGCCGGTGTCACCGATCTTGGAGTTGATCTTCAGGCCGTTTCTGCTTGCCTTTGCTCTGAAGCTGACCGTGTAGGTATGACCGGAATAGAAGTCGAGCTTTCTGTGACGGAACTGCAGATCCCACTGGTTATCAACACCAGCTGCGGTAATGATCTTAATGTGGAATGTGCCGTCCTCGATCTTGAAGTCCTGCTTTGCGGGGCTGGACTCACAAGTATGCCACGGCAGTGCCTTATGCGTGAACTTGGATTCACCGCAAATCTGACCAGCGGATGCAACCATGGGTGCCATGGAGACAGCCATCGGTGCGACCATTGCAGCAGCCATCAGCGCTGTAACGATCTTCGTTGTTTTCTTGTGCATTAAATACCCTCCCGTTTAATGATGGTGCATTACCGGCTGCGGTACTGCATCCGGCAATACGTTCGGATTACAGATGTACCCCCGCAAACCGCACTGCTCTCAGCCGTCCGCGTTTCCTGCTGCCCGTGCAACTGCGAAGCCCGTTCCGGCGGAATCCGGTGCGTCCTGCTCTCGTTATACACTCTGTAAATTCATTCTGAGAAATTCCGCCTCGCATAGCGCAATTTCTCACTGATTACATTATAATACAAGTTTGGTTTCTTGTAAAGAGGTTTTTGAAACTTTGGCGGAAATGTAGAAAACGCCTGCATCTTTTTGTGCATTGCGCTCAATTTTTGACTTCTTAAATCTTGCGGTCGAAATCGTTAGAAAACCTGTCAGAATGCACTTCTGTTTCGTATATTCCCATTTGCGTTATACAGATAGTTTTGATTATCTGTATAAAATGCGCAAAATGAGCCGAATTTTATAATATTTTTGTATTTCATACCGAATCTCGCAGAATGCTTGACAACAATGCCGAAATATGCTATAATTACTTTGCTGCGTTAAAGCTGTACAGTCTAAAAGCTGTAAAGCGTAAAAGTGCAACCGCTGCCGGACGCAAAACCCGTCAGCGTATACTATTATATAATTCAGGAGGCTTTTATGTCGGCATCACAGATTATCACGCTGATCGTCGTCATCGTATACGCTGCGGTGATGATCACGATCGGCGTCATCACCTCAAGGAAAACCAAAAGCGTCAATGACTTCGTGTTCGGCGGCAACAAAATCGGCCCGTGGATGACTGCATTTGCATTCGGCACGGCTTATTTTTCTGCGGTCGTGTTCATCGGCTATGCCGGCCAGTTCGGCTGGGGATACGGCGTTTCCGCAGCATGGATCGGCGTGGGCAATGCGCTGATCGGTGCAACACTCGCATGGGCGGTGCTCGGAAAGCGCACCCGTCTGATGACCAAGCACCTCGACGCAAAAACCATGCCCGATTTCTTCATGAAACGCTACGGCAGCACCTCGCTCAAAACCGCTGCCGCAATTATTGTTTTCCTGTTCATGATTCCGTACACGGCTTCTGTTTATAACGGACTGTCCCGCCTGTTTGCAATGGCGTTCAATCTGCAGTCTGCAAATGCGTATCAGTACGTCATGATCGCAATGGCTGTGCTCAGCGCGATCTACGTTGTTCTCGGCGGTTATTCTGCAACGGCCGTCAACGACTTTATTCAGGGTATGATCATGCTCGTCGGCATCTCCGCTGTTGTAGTCAGCATTCTCAAGTATAACGGCGGTCTCGGTTCCTCTGTTGACATGCTGCGGACGATCGAGGCTGTGCCGGACGGCAAGCTCGCAGCGCTCTTCGGCCCGGATCCGATCAACCTGTTCGGCGTCGTCGTGCTGACGTCGCTCGGCACATGGGGTCTGCCGCAGATGACCCACAAGTTCTACGCAATCCGCGATGAAAAGGATATCAAGCGCGGCCTGATTATTTCGACTGTATTCTGTCTGATCGTTTCCGGCGGATGTTATCTGCTCGGCGGCTTCACCAGACTGTTCAACAACACCGAAGCCGGCGAAGGTCTCGGCACCAACATGATTCAGAAGCTCTCCAACGGCAAGCTGGAATTTGACGCAATGGTTCCGAACATGCTCCAGACCGCACTCCCGCCGATCCTGATCGGTCTGGTCGTGGTGCTCGTCCTGAGTGCATCGCTCTCGACGCTCTCCGCACTGGTGCTGACCTCCTCGACCACCCTCACGCACGACCTCATCCGCCCGGCCTCCAGGGGCAAGATGGACGACAAGAAGGAATTCGTCACCATGCGTGTGCTGATTCTGTTCTTCCTGCTGCTCTCCGTTATCATCGCAATGAACAAGAATGCTGCGATTACCACGCTGATGAGCTACTCCTGGGGCGCGCTTTCCGGCTCCTTCCTCGGTCCGTTCCTGTGGGGACTGTTCAGCAAGAAGACCACCAAAACCGCTGTCTGGATCAGCTTTGCATTCGGCGTCATCTCCACGGTTGCGCATATGTGCATCTTCACGTTCTTCAAGGACAGCTTCGGCGATCTCATCAAGGCTGCCGCAAGCCTGCCGCTGAACCTCGCATCCCCGATCAATGCGGGTGCCCTGCTGATGATCCTCTCGATCGTTCTGGTGCCGGTCATCTCCGCGTTCACCAAGCCCTGCGAGAAGGAAACCGTCGAGAACGCATTCGCTGCATATCAGAAATAATCCCTGCAACGCAGAATGCCCCCGATACCGCAATGGTATCGGGGGCATCTTTCATCTGCAACATAGCACTTGAAACGCGCTTCATTTATTAGTAGTCGCAAACTGTCAGAAGTTGTCCGCCCCAACCGTCTAATACCTCTCCATCCCGATTGGTAACAAAGCATTTGAACCACTTTCCGTTTAATTCAAGGCCGGCTCTGAACTGCAAAGCTGCGGTTTTGCTGCCCGGAAGGTTTACATTTTCATATTGTCCTGATGAGGAGTTACAGCACTTCCACTGATAGGTCAGACCTTCACCGAAAACATCACATTTGAATTTTGCAACTCCGCCGCGGTATACCGATACAGGGCCTAAGGTAATGGGAAAATAAGCATTGCGAACATACTCATAAGGGCTCTTATGAATTTCATGGAGATGACTGAGAATTTCCGGCAGCTTTTGATTCATCTGTTCCTTGGTATATGCCTTTCCGTATGAAAAACGCAGCATAGAAACGACCATTTCCTGTTCTGTCGGATTGTCATACTGATCCTTGAAAACGCAATCCTGATAAATGCCGTCCAGATCAAAGTCGTATTCCTGGATGCCGTCCTTATTTTTGTCCCGATACGATTTCATGCAGCGGGCAGCCAGAGCAGCGATTTCGTCGTTGGAAGCGCTGTATTTGCTGAGCAGCGGATGCTCATATAAACCAATAAGTGCTGCTTGCGGTGTAACGTCATAGTACTGTAATACACTTTCATCCGTTTTATGCTCTTCCTGCATTTTCTCATCGCTCAGAAGGAAGTACCGGTACAGAGTGGAATACGGATTTTGATTGAAATCGTTTTGATACTTAAGCGATTCCCATGACAGATCAGCCTGATAATATATCCCGTCGATCTTGACAAGATTCCATTGATGCCCCGGACAATAAAGCACATGCGCCTCAATACCCGCCTCTGCAAGCAGCATTTTATATGCAAGTGAGTACCCCTGACAAACCGACTCTCCGACGCCTTCTCCCCGGACATTCACTGCATAGCTGAGAAAAACCGAGGAGCCGGCATGATTTTCTGAATCTTTGAGGGATTCTCCGTTCTCGCAGTCCTCATACTTACAGTGGCGCAGGATCCAGTCATGCAGCTGCCGTGCTTTCAGCGCGTCATTCATCCACGGATCTGTCTCGGTCGCAACAATATACTCACAGATTTTCTGACAGTATTCATCCACAAATCCGACAGCTCTGCTTCTGCAGAAATGATTGAGAACCGCAGTTCTGATGGCAGGATTGATGACCGGATATGTTCGGCCGTTGCTGTCTTTTTGATACAGCACAGCTTGTTCACCGTTGACTGTTTTGAGCGAAGGACAGTTCATAAAGCAGTAATTCCATCTGTCAGCTGATTCAGAACCTGCGGAAAGGTTCACCCTTTCCAACGAAGTACATCCATAAAATGCCATCTTGCGCAATTTTGTATTTCCCTGAATCGTCAGATCCGTCATAGAAGTGCAGCGATCGAACGCATACATCTCAATTTCCTTCACGCATGAAGGAACAACCAGTTTTGTCAGCGATTCGCCGGCAAATGCACGTTGACCGATTGTCGTAACCCGATGCCCGCCGAGCGACGTAGGAATCTGCAAATTCGTCGCAGAGCCTTTATACTCTTTAATCGTCGCTTCATTCGTCTGGGGATCCACGGTGTACTCGAATCCGTTTTCGATTGCGGCCTCCGCCGTCATCCCCGGCGAAAACGCTGCTGCAGCCAGACCGAGCAGTCCGACAGACAGCCATGTGATGAGCTTGCTGTGTTTCATGCAATTATCCTCCTGAGAATGTTTTTGAATTTCCGGCGCATCCTTTGCAGGCGAACAGCGCGCTTCCGGAAAGAAATGATGTAAGGGGAACTGTTCTGTCCGTTATTATACAATCATCTTGCACAGGAAGTCAACAGAATTTCAGTAAGCTGCAAAATAGGGCGGGTAAGCTGTATTTTTTCGCGGGTAAGTTGCATCTCTGCATAAAAAACAAGGCGCTGACTTTAGAGGAGCGCCGATAAAGAAGTATTTAAGATTTTAAGATGAGGTTGCGTAACTGCCTTGGTTACGCAACCTTTCTCTTTTTGTCGTACTTCATACTGTCAGCGACCGCAGTCGATACTGCGACATCGAAGCGATAATAAATGTCGATCTGCTGTGTGCGATGACCGCTGCTCTTGTCGGGAGCATGAACAACGATCTTCTCGATAAGTTCGTGCATGATCTCTGGGGTAAGCTCCGTGATATGCTCATATTTCTGAACCACGCTGATGAATGCGGTCACATCGGCGAACTTCTGTTCGGCGGTTTCGATATAAGCAGTAAGCTCTGTAACACTTGCCTTTAGTTTCTTCTGCTCGTCCTCATATCCTGCTGACATCACTGTAAATCGCTCATCGGAAATTTTTCCTGATACGTTGTCCTCATAAAGCCTTGTAAACAGTCTGTCAAGCTCACTGATACGCTTTTCAGCCTGTTTCAGGGCTTTCTTTGCTTTTGTAAGTTCCGAGGACTGCTTCTGAACGGAATTGTCCATAGCCGCCTTCACAAACTCGTCCTCATGCTCTTTAACCCGGGCAAGCAGTTTGTTCAGCTCGTTCAACACGATCTCATTCAATACAACAGTTCTGATGAAGTGCGCGGAACAAGCGTCCTTGTCTGAGGAATATGTGGAACACTTCAAATGCTCCTGATCGGCGGTCAGACTTGTCGCTCGGCACAGATACATTTTGTTTCCGCAGTCCGCACAGTAGACCATACCCGAAAATGGATTGACTTCCTCATGTTTGGTGGGACGGCGCTTGTTCTTGCGAAGCTCCTGCACCAATTCAAACTCCTGCTGAGTTACGATCGGCTCATGAGTGTTCTCAAAGATGAGCCATTCTTCCTGCGGATTTCTCACGGTTTTCTTGTTCTTGTAGGACTTCTTGTGTGTTCTGAAATTGACTGTATGCCCGATGTATTCGGGTCGATCAAGAATGTGGCTGATAGTTTTTCCGCTCCAGCGGTGCAGCTTAGCGTTCTTGTGACCGTTATCCCTCCCCTGTGACAGAGCGTAGGCTGTAGGAGTCGGGATACCTTCCTGCGTGAGAATGCGGGCAATCTGCACCGGACCGTAGCCCTCAATGCAGAGCTTGAATATCCTTCGGACAACCTCAGCAGCTTCATCGTCAACGAGCCACAAATTTTTGTCAGCTTCGGACTTTTTATAACCGTAAATCGGGAGAGATAAAGGCTTACCCGACTGCCCCTTAGCCTTGAAAACGGCTCTGATCTTCTTACTCGTATCACGGGCGTACCAGTCATTAAAAATATTTTTGAAAGCCATCAGCTCATTTTCAGACTTTAAGGTATCCACGCCATCATTGATAGCGATATAGCGGACATCATAATCGGGAAATATGATCTCGATGTATTCGCCGGTTTTCAAATAATCACGACCGAGGCGGCTCAAATCCTTAGTGATAACAGTTCCAACCTTTCCGGCTTCTACATCTGCCATCATAGACTTGAAGCCGTCACGCTCAAACGTAGTTCCACTCACACCATCGTCCACATAAAACACGGGGTTTCTGAAACCATTATCCTCTGCGTACTTCTTGAGGATAGCCTTCTGATTGGTGATGCTGTTGCTCTCACCCTGTAACATATCGTCCTGTGAAAGACGACAATATAATGCTGTGATCTTGTCTGTCATATTAACCTTCCTTTCCGACAGATACAGCAAGCTATATTATCATTATAGCGCGCACCGAAAATAAATACAATGCGCCGATATTCCAAAGTTACACAGCCTGCTTCTCGGGTTCTTGTCCGGATTCACCGAGGAAATCCTCACACTCACGGATTATGAGCCGTTTCAGAATATCTGAAAGGCTTTCCATTGAAGCAGGGGTGAATACGGTCTTGACCGTATACAGCGTATGTCCGATCTTGTACTCGGACACAGTTTCTGTTGCCGTATTTTCTACGGCAATATTATCTTTATTATTCATAGCGAACTTTCTCCTTTGCTTGTCT
>JAFRTG010000033.1 GCA_017427265.1 Oscillospiraceae bacterium
GGAATAGTCGAACTCGCATGCTTGACCGATGATGATCGGACCGGATCCGATTATCATCACTTTGTTGATATCATTTCTTTTTGGCATATTGCGAACACCTCACTTCAACTACACATTATATCATAAATCCCATACAGATTGCAAGTGTTTTTCTGGATTTTTTCAAAATTCACATTTCGGCGTAAATTCCCCCCGATTTGGCACTTTGTTTGGTTTGATTTGACAGTGCGGCGATGCGTGTGATATGCATATAGAAGAAATAATGCGCCGCCGTATTTCTGCTTGCAGGTCAGAAATACGACGGCGTTTCTTTTGATTGATACTATATAATGCCGTGCTGCATATTGTTGCTGACATAAATCGGAACGGGGGTGACAACCAAAGGGGACAGGGGAAAGCGGAATTGCATGTTTGCGGAATAAACTCTGCTGCTTTCTCATCGGAATGCTTCAGATCAATCCCTGCGGGCGGTGCCGCCTTCTTCGTCCGGATACGGCGCAGACGTCAGCGGACAGGTCTCCCGGTGCGCATGGAGCAGATATGCACCGTATGCCAGATCAATCACGCATACCGGAAGATAATACCAGACCTGCTCTTTCTCCGTTGCACCGATAAAGCCCAGCGAATTGTGCATGATATGAAGCAGAACGCCGGGGAGCAGGCTTTTTCCGGTATAGAGCAGGGCACCCGTGCAAATTCCGAAGCAGCAGGCAAATCCGACCTGTATCAGCGTATCCGGAACCGAAGCACCGTAGGCAATGTTCACCAGGTGCCCGATTCCGAAGCTCAGTGCAGCAATCCAGAAGCCGCGCCGCGTATTCGTCCGGGCGACGGCACGGAACAGGATACTCCGGAGAATCAGCTCCTCAAGGAACGGTCCCAGCACACCGATCGCCAGAACTCCGAGCAGATTCGCCGCAGCGGTCCGTTCCCGCATTCCGAAGCCGCTCCAGATATTTACCGCGGCGGCAAGCAGCGGCGGCAGCAGATACAGAAACCGCTTCGGTTCCCCGCGGAACCTGCACAGCCCGAAATGTTCAGCGAGTCCGTTCTTCCGGATAAACCCCAGCAGCACGCCGCAGATGATCAGCCCGGCAGCTGTCTGCAAAGCATAATTGAGCGCGGCATTTTCCGTCTGGATGCCGGCCGACCCGAATCCGACAACATAAATCACAATCCAGATCACCGCGAACAGAACAGGCTTCTTCTCAAAAAGTTTTTTCATCAGCTTCTCCCTTCACAGCTGCAGCCGCTCCGGAAAGGCTCCGTGCCAGCAGCTTTTCACAGTAGGCCGCGTCATATTCCATTGCCTGATTGGCCAGCAGACTCGCGCAGCCGTGGACAGTCATGAACAGCAGCGTAAAGACATCCTGTGCCTGCTGTTCCGTCAGACCGGTTTCCGCCGCGACCGCCGCAATGAACGGCGCCGTATCCGGCGAGGCGGTCACAAGCCGGAGCGGCGTATCCCGCATCATGCCGGACTGAAACAGAAACCGGAACAGATTGCGTTCCTCCGAGGCAAAGCGGATATACCGCAGACCGATGCTCAGCAGCGGGTTCTCCGCCTCCGGCTGCATCAGATAGGCTGTATGCAGCGCGTCGGCCTGTGCATAAACCGCTTCCTTCAGTGCCGCAACCGTCGGATAATGATACATAACCGGCTGCGTGGAACAGCCGAGCTGCTTTGCGGTATTGCGGACATTGAGCGCCTGCAGACCCTCTGCGCGGATCAGCTCCGTACCGGCCTGTGCAATCATTTCCGCTGTGATTTTCGCCTTCGGCGGCATAAAATCCCTTCTTTCATAACAAATGTTATATAATGCTTGTTATTATATCGCATCCGAATCTGTTTGTCAAGATTACCCAAACAGATTCGGTGTTTTTACTAAAAAGCAGCCCCCCCGATTGTGCAGATGCACAAAACGCCGAAATTGGTTTTCTTTCACAAAAAGTTCACAGATTTATGGTATACTCGCCCATAATCCGGGATTTACGGGTATCCCGGAAGGATACTGTTAGAAAGGTTGTGATTCTTTGCTCGGACTGAAAGGCATCACCAAGAATTACCTCTCCGGTGATTCTGAGGTACACGCACTCCGCGGCATTGACATCCAGTTCCGGCAGAATGAGTTTGTGGCGGTGCTCGGTCCGTCCGGCTGCGGCAAGACCACACTGCTCAACATCGTCGGCGGACTGGACAGGTACACAGAGGGCGATCTGACAATCGCAGACAAATCCACCAAGGAATACAAGGACAGGGACTGGGATCATTACCGCAATCACACGATCGGTTTTGTGTTCCAGACCTACAATCTCATTCCGCACCAGACGGTGCTTTCCAATGTCGAGCTGGCACTGACGCTCTCCGGCATCTCCAAGTCCGAACGCCGCGAGCGCGCCAAAAAAATGCTTGAACGGGTCGGCCTCGGCGATCAGCTGCACAAAAAGCCGAACCAGATGTCCGGCGGTCAGATGCAGCGCGTCGCCATTGCGCGTGCACTCATCAACGATCCGGAGATTCTGCTGGCCGACGAACCGACCGGCGCGCTGGATACCGAAACCAGCGTGCAGATCATGGAGCTGCTCAAGGAGATTGCAAAGGACCGGCTGGTCATTATGGTCACGCACAATCCCGATCTCGCGGAGCAGTATGCCACGCGCATCATCCGCCTGCTCGACGGCAAGGTGCAGAGCGATACCATGCCGTACTCCGAGGAGCAGGCCGCTGCCGACCGCAAGGCCGTCCTTGAACAGAAGGAAAAGGCTGACGCGGAAAAGCCGAAAAAGGGCAAAAAGGTTTCCATGAGCACGGTGACGGCCTTTTCCCTTTCGCTGAACAATCTGCTGACGAAAAAAGGCCGCACGATCCTGACCGCATTTGCGGGCAGCATCGGCATCATCGGCATCTCGCTGATTCTCTCGCTTTCGGACGGCTTCCAGACCTATATCAATGAGGTACAGGAGAACACGCTCTCCTCGTATCCGCTCACGATTCTTTCGCAGTCTGTTGATCTTTCCAGCATTGTGGAAAACCTCACCGGGCAGGCCGAAAGCCGCAGCGAGCATCCGCTTGACAAGGTCTATGCCAGCGGACAGGAGGCCGAAATGCTCAATGCGATGGTTTCCGAGGTCAAGCAGAACGACATGAAGGAATTCAAGCATTATCTGGAAGATCACGCCGATGAGCTCGATGCCTACACCATTTCATACAATTATAATCTGCAGCCGCATGTGTTCCTTGCAGATACCGCTGACAAGGTTACGGAGGTCAACCCGAATCCGCTCGTCGATGCGTATTATTCCATGCTCGGCTACGATATGAACGGCATGTCCTCCAATTATTCCCAGATGATGCAGATGAGCACCGGCTCCATGGATATCTGGACGCTGCTCTACGGCGACCGCGAGCTGCTTGACAATCAGTATGATGTCGTCAGCGGTCACTGGCCGGAAAACATGAATGAAGTCGTCCTCGTTGTCGATGAGCACAACGAGATCAACGGCATGACGATGTACGGCCTCGGCCTGCGCGATGCTTCGGGCATCTCCGAAATGTTTGAAAAGCTCATGGCCGGCGAAGCGATTGAGGTGGACAGCGACAGCTTCTCCTATGACGAGCTGATGAACATGCAGTTCAGCGTCATCCTCAATACCGATTCCTATGAGTTCGACAAGACGGAAAACTGCTGGAAGGACCGCAGCCGCAATGACGAATATATGGCGAAAAAGGTCGATGACGGCCTGCTGGTGCATATCTCCGGCATTGTGCGGAAAAAGGAAGGCTCCGTCGCCGGTGCCCTGATGCCCGGCACAATCTGCTATACGCAGGAGCTTGTCGATTATCTGATGGATCAGAATGCAGAGGCGGAGATCGTCAGGGCACAGCAGGACGATCCGGAAATTGACGTCTTTACCGGCTACGAGTTCGAGGATCACGAGGATGTGACCATCGACGATGTGTATGACTATCTTGACAAAATGAGCGATGCGGAATTCGCACAGCTCCAGATGATGTTCTCCAATATGTACGGCAATTCCATCAAACCGGAGGACGTCATTGCCAGCCTGAATTCCATGAGCGATGACGAGCTTGTTGCAGCCGTTGCGCCCGGTATGCTCGAAAACGTGACGGCCGAGGACGCAAAGCTGTTCGCCGCGACCGATCAGGGCAAAGCGGCTCTTGCTGCCGTACTCGCAGAGCAGACCGGCACACAGCCCGATCCTGCACAGCTGAAGGCGCTCGACGACGAAACGCTGCTGCAGCTCTATACCGGCATGATGCAGTCGCAGATCACCGCGGACGATATCCGCAAAAAGATCGGTGCCATGAGCGAGGATGAGGTCAGCGCACTGGCACAGTCCCTCAACCCGGCCAAGGATCGTGAAAGCATGAAGGCCGCTCTCAAGACGATGGACGAGGATATGCTGCTCAAGGTCTTTAAGGAGCAGATTCTTGCGCAGTCCACGGACAACACCTATGACGGCAATCTGCAGAAGCTCGGCCTGCGCGATCCCGAAAATCCGTTTTCGATTCAGATCTACTCCGAGAGCTTCGAGGCGAAGGAGCAGTTTGAGGATTTCGTCACGCGCTACAACGATATGCAGAAGGCGGACGGCAATGAGGATGCTGCCATCGAATATACGGATTATATCGGCATTCTGCTCTCGTCCGTCACAAAGATCATCAATATGGTCTCCTACGTGCTGATCGGCTTTGTCTCGATCTCGCTGGTCGTTTCCTCGATCATGATCGGCATCATCACCTATATCTCCGTGCTGGAGCGCACCAAGGAAATCGGTATTCTCCGTTCGATCGGCGCCTCCAAGCGGGATGTCAGCCATGTGTTCAATGCAGAGACATTTATCGTCGGACTGGTCGCCGGTCTGATCGGCGTTGCAGCCACCGTGCTGCTGGATATCCCGATCAATATGGTGATTGAAAAGGCTGCCGGTGCGGCACATGTCGCATTTCTGCGCCCGGTCTATGCAGCGATTCTTGTGGCAATCTCCGTGCTGCTGACGCTGATCGCGGGCATCATTCCCGCAAGGCTCGCCGCAAAGAAGGATCCGGTCATCGCACTGCGAACCGAATAACCGGACGGCATATAACAGTTTTGCCCCGAAGCGTTCAAAAGCGCGTCGGGGCATTGTATTGCCTCAGCGGTTTCCGGATCTATAGTCACGATACAGATAAAAACGCCGGTGCATTGCCCATATACTTCATAATACTTCTGGCCGTGCATCAGAGATCCGCCGGCTGAAAACTGCTGTATGGGCGCAATCCTTTATACGGGCGCTTGCAATTCTTCCGGAATCGTGGTATAATGCTGAGAGAAACCGAAACCCCGAAAAGGAGGAATGCAGCCAATGCGAACAGTACCGCGCGTTGCCTGTATCAATGATTTGTCCGGATTCGGCAGGTGCTCCCTGACGACGGCGCTGCCCGTGCTCTCCGTGATGGGCGTGCAGGCCTGTCCCGCGCCGACAGCAGTGCTCTCCAAGCACACCGGATTTCCGCAGTATACATTTACCGATCTGACCGATACGCTGCCGGCCTATTTTGAAAGCTGGTCGGACCTTGATTTCGACTGGATCTACAGCGGCTTTCTCGGCTCGCTGGGGCAGATCAGGATTGTGAAGCAGTTTTTCCGGGCGCAGAAGGCGAAGAATCCCGGCTGCCGGATTCTGCTTGATCCCGTCATGGGCGACGACGGCAAGCGCTACAGCACTTATACCGAGGCGCTCTGCAATGCCATGAAGGAGCTTGTTTCGGAGGCGGATATCATCACGCCGAACATTACCGAAGCCTGCCTGCTGACCGGAACCGAATACCGCGGCGAATGCCTGACCGCGGCGGAGGCTGAGCAGCTTGCGCGCAGTCTGACGGCGCTGGGCTGCGGTGCGGTTGTCCTGACCGGCATTGTGCAGGAGAATCAGATCGGCAACCTGACCTGTCAGAACGGTGCGGTGCAGTACTCTGCCGTGCACCGGACGGAATGCCTGTTCTCCGGAACGGGCGACCTGTTTGCATCCGTGCTCTGCGGTGCGCTGGCGAACGGCGCAGCGCTTGCGGAGGCCGTCTCTGCGGCGGGTGCGTTTTTATCCGAGGTTACGCAGGATACGCTGCGGCAGAACACGCCGGCAGCGGAGGGAATCCTGCTGGAACCGCTGCTTTACCGTCTGGGAGGAATGCGATTTGGCACCGAACAAGGAAAATGAAAAGCTGCTGCATATCGTATTTGCAGGGCTGTTTGCCGCACTGACCGCGCTGCTGACGGCGGCGCTGCATATTCCGGTCGGGAACGGCTATATTCACTGCGGCGATGCGGTGATCTTTCTTGCGGCGGCGGTGCTGCCGCTGCCCTATGCAGCCGGTTCGGCGGCGGTCGGCGGAATGCTGGCCGATCTGCTCTCCGGCTATCCGGCCTACGCGCTGCCGACATTTATCATCAAGGGGCTGCTGGCGCTGACGTTCTCGGCGGCGGGCGGCACGCGGAGAATTGACAGAAAATGCGTGGCTGCATTGCTTTTGTGCGGGCTTGTTTCTGTCGTCGGATACTGGATTACAGCGGTCATCCTCTACGGCGGATGGCAGGCGCAGTTCATTGAGACGGTGCCCGGCAACTGCATTCAGGCGGCGGCCTCCGGCATTGTGTATGCGGTGGTTGCGGCGGCACTGGAACGGATGCACACACCCGGATTGAAGATGCTGTAATATAGTCCCGGTTTGCTTCGGCGAGCCGGGATTTTTTCTTGCAATTTTGTTCGTTATGTGTTATAATAAATACGCTACACTGCACGGCAGCACATTCATATCTGAAAGGAAGTAATCATGATGAAGAAACTACGAAAACTGGCTGTATTACAGGCTGCCTGTCTGCTGGCGACCGGCGGAGCGACGCTGCTCCCTGCGGCGCCGGAGCTTTCGATTACGGCATCTGCCTACAGTGAGGAAAAGGCAGGGGACTTTACAATCCGGAAGTATGAGACCTATGTGGAGATCGTAAAGTACAACGGCGAAGAGACCGAAGTGACGATTCCGGGTACGATCGACGGGCTGCCGGTGCTGAGTATTTGTGATTGTTCAATTTATTCTTCTGACGCTTCTATGTTTGCTTCTTCACTGAAAGCAAAAATAACTTCTGTTTCTCTGCCGGATTCACTGTTGAATATCGGAAGTGCAGCATTTAACGGGTGTACTTCGCTGAAATCTATTGTGATTCCGGAGTCTGCTACTGTTATCAAAAGCTATGCTTTCAGCGGCTGTTCATCGTTGGAAAAGATACAGCTGCCGAAAAAACTGCAATCTATTCCGGCGTACTGCTTTGATGGATGCAAAAGTTTAGATGAGATTCAGGTTCCGAAAACGGTTTCGGCGATTGAAACATATGCTTTTCATAATTGCAATTCACTGGAATTATTCAAGGTGCCGGAGAAAGTCACTTCAATTTCAAACTATTCGTTTTCCGGTTGTACCAGTCTGACAAGCATTTCATTTCCGGACAATTTGAAAAGTATTGGAATGGAGGCGTTTTGGGGTTGTAAGAGCCTGAAGGAAATCGGAATTCCGGAAGGAGTTACTTCAATCGGCAGTTCTGCTTTTCAGGGGTGTACAAATATAAAAGAGGTTGTTATTCCTTCAACCATGAATTCTTTAGGAGCAGGGGCGTTTAAGAACTGTGAACGTCTGGAAAAGATCTCGTTTTTGAACCCTCGGTGTAGTTTTGCTTTGTGTACTGCAAATGCAATCTGCAACTATATTCTGAACAATTATTGTTATTATAACGGCGTCATCTGCGGTTATGACGGTTCGACCGCAGAAGAATTCGCAAACAAATACAGCACCTATGAATTTGAATCGCTCGGTCCGGCCTCTGCCGCAACAACCACGGCCAAGGTGACAACGACTGCCGTCCCCGCAACGACTGTCACCACGCAGACCACCGCTCTGCCGACAACGTCAGCTGCAAAGGTCTCCGCATCCAGAGTGACAACAACCGCCACGCAGGCCGTCAGCACGAAAACCGGCACCACGGCAAAGGTTTCCGCGACCAGATTGACAACAACCGCCACACAGGCTGTCAGCACGAAAACCGGCACCACGGCAAAAGTCTCCGCGACCAGATTGACAACGACTGCCACACAGGCTGTCAGCACGAAAACCGGCACCACGGCAAAGGTCTCCGCGACAAAAGTGACAACAACTGCCACACAGGCTGTCAGCACAAAGACCGGTACCACGGCAAAAGTCTCCGCGACAAAAGCGACAACAACCGGAACACAAATCCGGACAACCGCCCGTGCGACTGAGACCGCGATCGTCACAACCACAGCCGTTCCCGCAGACCAGCCACTTGAAACCGGCGACCTCACAGGCGACGACAAAGTCAATCTCCGGGACGTCCGCGAGGCGCTGAAGGAGTACACCTATACCTTCATTGATTTGCCAAGCATCCTGAACGAATCGCAGAAAAAGGCTGCGGATATCGACGGCGACAGCAAAATCACGCTGAAGGACGTCCGCATGATCCTGAAATACTACACGTATAACAGTGTCTCCAAGCTGAGTGTCACATGGGAGGATATCAAAACCGGAAAGAAACCGGAGGAAGAATAAGACCGGCAAACCGGCGCCGCCGTGCAGAGAAGATCTGTGCGGCGGCGCTTTTTGTTTTGCTTGACAATGCCGCCGGCCCTGTGGTATAATGAATCCATACCGTAATATTGCGTAGATTTATACGGAATATTACGGATTATGATGGGATTTTTCGGCATCCGCCCGCCGGAAGGGCGGCGCACTGGCTGCAGTGCGGAAAAGGAGTATCACATGGAATGTGCGTGCACAAAGCAAAAAAGCGATCTCTCGCTGCTGGCGCCTGTGCTTGCGGAATATGCTTCCGTCCGGGGGAGTCTGATTACGATTTTGCAGAAGGCGCAGGAAATTTACGGCTGGCTGCCTGTTGATGTGATCTATCACATCGCGGAGCAGACCGGTACAACGCCTGCCCGCGTGCTCGGCGTTGCAACTTTTTATACGCAGTTCCGGTTTCAGCCGGTCGGCAAGTATCTGATTATGCTCTGTGACGGAACGGCCTGCCATGTCAACGGCAGCGCTGCGATTGCCGCTGCCCTGCGGGAATATCTGCATGTGGAAAACGGCGGCACCACCGCGGACGGTCTGTTTTCGCTCAGCATTGTTGCATGTCTCGGCTGCTGCTCGCTCTCACCGGTCATGATGGTCAATGAAGATACCTACGGTTCCCTGACGCCGCAGTCGGCGCTGGCGATTATGAAGGATATTCAGGCAAAGGAGGCGGCACAGGCATGAGAATTGCAGTCGGACAGGGAAGCTGCGGCATCGCAGCCGGAGCAGCAAAGGTCTGTGCGGCGCTGCAGGAGCAGCTTCCGCCGAACGTAAAGCTCGGAACAGTCGGCTGCATCGGCATGTGCTGGCTGGAACCGATCGTGGATATTTATGACGATGACAATACGCTGCTGCACCGTCTGGTGCGTGTCAGACCGGAGGATGCGGCGCGCATTCTCAAATGGACGCAGGACGGGGAAGATTTCAATATCATGGATCTGATAATCGGGAAAGACGATGCGCAGTTCCTCACACAGCAGACGCGCATCGCACTGCGCAACTGCGGTTTGATTGATCCGGAGTCGATTGAAAGTGCATTGGCAGCCGGCGGTTATTCTGCTGTCGGAAGGATTCTTTCTGCCGACAGCGGCATGACCCCGGAAGAAGTGATTGAATGCATCAAAGTATCCGGCCTTGCGGGCAGAGGCGGCGCGGGCTTTCCGACATGGTTCAAGTGGAACGCTGCGCGGCAGTCGCCCGGAAATGAGAAATATCTGATCTGCAATGCGGACGAGGGCGACCCCGGCGCATTCATGGACAGAGCGGTCATCGAATCCGACCCGCATACGCTGATTGAAGGTATGCTGATCGGCGCCTACGCGATCGGTGCGCAGGAAGCGATCGTCTATGTCCGTGCGGAATATCCGCTGGCAATCAGACGGCTGGAACACGCGATCGAAGAAGCGCGTGCCGCCGGTTATATCGGCAAAAACATCATGGGCTCGGATTTCTCCTGCGAATTCCGCATCAAGGCGGGCGCAGGTGCGTTCGTCTGCGGTGAGGAGACGGCGCTGATCGAATCGCTGCAGGGACAGCGCGGCATGCCGCGTCTGAAGCCGCCGTTTCCGGCGGAAGCGGGCTACTGGAATCAGCCGTCCAACATCAACAATGTGGAGACCTTTGCCAATGTTGCATGGATTATCAACAACGGCGGCGAGGCGTTTGCGGCCATGGGCACTGCGGATTCCAAGGGTACAAAGGTTTTTGCGCTGACCGGAAAAATCCGGCGCGGCGGACTGGTTGAAATCCCGATGGGCATGACGCTGCGGCAGGTGATTTTTGACATCGGCGGCGGCATCCGGGACGGCAAGGCGTTCAAGGCCGTGCAGATGGGCGGCCCGTCCGGCGGCTGTATTCCCGCGGAGCTGCTTGACACTGTGATTGACTATAAAAAGCTCGCGGCGACCGGTGCGATCATGGGCTCCGGCGGCATGGTCGTCATGGATGCGGACACCTGCATGGTCAGCATGGCGAAATTCTTCCTCGATTTCACAGCAAAGGAATCCTGCGGAAAATGCGTGCACTGCCGCATCGGCACAAAGCGTCTGCAGGAGATTCTGACGCGGATTGTCGAAGGAAACGGCCGTGCGGGCGATATCGAGCTGCTGGAAGAGCTCTGCCTTGCCGTGCGCGACGGTGCGCTCTGCGGCCTCGGCCAGACGGCGCCGAATCCGGTGCTTTCGACGCTGCGGTATTTCCGGGACGAATTCGAGGCGCATATTCGTGATAAGCAATGTCCCGCTCATAGCTGCACCGCGCTGCTGCGTTACGGAATCGACGCGGACACATGCAGGGGCTGTACGCTCTGCGCGAAGAAATGTCCAGTTTCCGCGATTTCCGGCACCGCGAAGAACGCGCACCGCATCGACCCGGACATCTGCGTCCGCTGCGGCGCCTGCTATGCGGTATGCAAATTCGGCGCGGTCAGAAAGCTGTGAGGGGGGATTTCCATGAGTCAGATACATTTTACAATCAACGGCAAGCCCTGCGTCTGCGAGGCGGGAACGTCGATTCTGCAGGCAGCCAAGCTGAACGGCATCGGGATTCCGAACCTCTGCAATGATGAGAGCGTGCGTGTATACGGCGCCTGCGGTCTGTGTGCGGTCGAGGTGCTGGATGACGGCAGAGGCCGTCCGGTGCCGAAGCTGCTGCGGGCGTGCTCGGCCAAGGCGATGGAAGGCTATGCCGTGCGGTTTGATACCGAACGTGTCAATCAGGCGCGCAGAATTGCGCTGGAGCTGCTGATGAGCGATCATACCGGCGACTGCCGCGGCCCGTGTCAGCTGCACTGTCCGGCAGGCACCGACTGTCAGGGCTATGTGAAGAAAATTGCACAGGGCGATTTCCGCGGCGCTGTGGAGATCATCAAGGAGAAGATTCCGCTGCCTGCTTCGATCGGCAGAGTGTGTCCGCATCCCTGTGAACAGAACTGCCGCAGGGGCATGGTCGAGGCGCCGCTTTCGATTGCGCTCCTGAAAGCACATGCGGCCGACCGTGATCTTGCAGGCGACACCTACCGTCCCGTCCCGGCTGCGGATACCGGCAAGCGGGTCGCGGTGATCGGCGGCGGCCCTGCGGGTCTGACGGCAGCTTATTATCTGAGACAGAAGGGGCACGGCGTCACGGTTTACGATGCCGCTGCGAAAATGGGCGGTATGCTGCGCTATGGCATTCCGGCCTACCGTCTGCCGAAAGACCTGCTCGACCGCGAGATTGCAGAGATCGAGCGGCTCGGCATCACCATGAAAAACAATGTCCGGCTCGGCAGCGATATCACGCTGGAGCAGCTGCGGCAGGAATATGACGCGGTGATTCTTGCGACCGGCGCATGGAGCAGCATGAATATGCGCGTGCCGGGCGAGACGCTTGACGGCGTAACCGGCGGCATTCAGTTTTTGCATGATATCAGCTCCGGAGAGGGCGCTGTGCCCGATCTGACCGGCAAGCGGGTCGCGGTCTGCGGCGGCGGCAATACGGCAATGGATGCCTGCCGGACGGCGGTTCGCTGCGGTGCGGACAAGGTCTATGTGATCTACCGCAGAACGCGCAGCGAGATGCCCGCGGAGGAAATCGAGATTGCGGAAGCCGCGGAAGAGGGCGTGATCTATCAATTCCTGACGAATCCCGCGGAAATCATCGGAGAAAACGGGCATGTGAAGCAGCTTAAACTGCAAATCATGGAGCTCGGCGAACCCGATGCGTCCGGACGGCGTTCGCCGGTGCCGGTCGAGGGCAAATTTGAATATCTGGACGTCGATCTTGTTATTATGGCTATCGGCCAGAAGCCGGATGCTGCCGGTCTGGACGGCATTCAGCTGACGAAAAAAGGTACTGTCGAAGCGGATGAATCAACCTTCCTGACAAATCTGCCGGATGTGTATGCAATCGGTGATGCAACGAACCGCGGCGCATCCATTGCGGTTGAGGCGATCGGCGAGGCGGGACGCTGTGCGGCTGTCGTCGATTCGGCACTGCGCGGAGAGATGCAGCCTTACCGTGCGCCGTTCTATTCCCGGAAGCAGGTCACGGCGGAGGATCTTGCCGACCGTGAAAAGCAGCCGCGCTGTCAGATGCCGGTGCGTCCGGCGGCGGAACGGCGTCAGGATTTTGCGCCGGTCAGTCCCGGTATCACCGATGAAACAGCGGTGCGGGAGGCGAAGCGCTGCCTCGAATGCGGCTGCCATGATTATGCGGAATGCAGGCTGATCCGCTATGCGCAGCAGCAGGAGATTCATCCGGAGCGACTGGACGGTGTGAAGAATCCGTCCGAAAAAGAACGCAGACTCGTCTGTATTGAACGCGACAACGGCAAATGTATCCTCTGCGGGCTCTGCGTGCGCATCTGCGATGAGGCTGCAAAGCAGGGCATTCTCGGTCTTGTCGGCCGCGGCTTTGAAACGGCAGTCAAGCCGGAATTTCAGAATCCCGCTGCGGTTGAGATTTGCAGAACATGCAAAAAATGTGCGATTGCCTGTCCGACCGGTGCGCTGAAAATCCTTACGGAATAAAAATTTGCCGCATGATTTCGTCATGCGCGCTGTGCCGCTTGACAAAAGCAGACCGGTGCGGCTATAATAAAGCTGACCGGTCTGACCGGATCATCGGATTGAATGAGGTGTTCCTATGAATGAGATTTTTGAGCGGCACAGCTACCGCGGCGCTTATCTGCCGGAGCCTGTTCCGCGTGCCGACCTGACGAAGATTATGGAGGCAGGCCTTGCGGCGCCTTCCGGCTGCAACAAGCAGACGACCTCGCTGATTGCCGTGGACGACCCTGCGCTGCTGGCGGAGATTTTTGCAATTATGGAGCTTTCGTTCTGCAAATCGGCGCCCGCGGTGATCTGCGTGCTGACAAAGCGCATCGTGGCCTACCGCGACGGCTGGGGCAAAGAACGCTGGTACGGCGTGCAGGATTATGCGGCGGCGATCGAGAACATGCTGCTCGAAGCAGTCTCGCTCGGCTATCAGAGCTGCTGGCTCGAAGGGCATGTCACCGATGCCGATGAGCAGGGAAAGCGGATCGCGGCGCTGCTCGGTGTGCCGGAAGAATATCAGCTGGTCTGCGTGCTGCCGCTCGGCAAGGCGGCGGAACCGCTGAAAACAGCGAAAAAGCGGCCGTTCGCGGAGCGCGCATGGTTCAACCGCTTCGGTCAGGACTGACATATATTACGCAAAAAGGTATCGCTGCGCAGTGATCTGATGATCTGTAGATGAGGATGTATCCCCGGAATTTTTTTTTGTAAAACAACGCAGCTACAAATATTTCATCAAAGCAGGATTTTCAAAGAATTCTATTCCTCTGGCGTGACTTGGTTGCGCTTGCTCGCAAACTGACTGCGAAGCGGGCGAGAGACCTCATTATAAATTCATCGGAGATACTTCTTAAAATTGACAGACTGTGCGCTTCTTCGGCACCGAGCCGGAGAAGCGTTTTTTGCGGTTCGGTAAAACGTACAAACTGTTTGACGGCTCTTTTTTTGATTTTGGCGTTCTGTCAAATTTTCGGAGGGCGTCTTGACAAATGATATGCTGCAGGCTATAATAAAGATGAGGTTAGGTGAAACTAACCCGATGCAGAACAGGACGGGTCGAAAATGACCGGCCTTTGTATTTGGTATATAGGTTAGCAAATTCTAACTTATTGCATTCGGAGCAGCTGGCATGCTGTCCGGATACGAAACGTGCACAGCTCCGGTGTCAGCAGACATCCGGGCAGAGGGCGGAGGATGGTTATGATGCGAACACTGAAGGATACGCCGATCGGCGCAACGGTTAAGGTGAAGAAGCTGCACGGCGAAGGCGCGATCAAGCGCAGAATCATGGATATGGGCGTGACAAAGGGCACTGCGGTGACCGTGAGAAAGGTTGCACCGCTCGGAGATCCGCTGGAGCTGACGCTGCGCGGCTACGAGCTGAGCCTGCGCAAGGCGGATGCGGAAATGATCGAGGTCGAATAACAGGTTTTTATATCTTACGTCGCATTGTACAGCGTATGATAAACCGCGGCGGACGCATGGCCGCGGACAGCAGGAAAGGACCGTTTGACAATGGCAGATCTGCGCATTGCCCTCGCGGGCAATCCGAACAGCGGAAAGACGACGCTGTTCAATGTGCTGACCGGTTCCAATCAGTATGTCGGAAACTGGCCGGGCGTGACAGTCGAAAAAAAAGAGGGCAAGCTGAAAAAGCATGACGGTGTGACCGTGACGGATCTGCCGGGCATTTATTCGCTTTCGCCGTATACGCTGGAGGAGGTCGTCGCGCGGAATTATCTGATCGGCGAGCGTCCGGACGTCATCCTCAATATCGTGGACGGCACGAATCTGGAGCGCAATCTTTATCTCACCACGCAGCTGATTGAGCTGGGCATTCCGGTCGTCGTGGCAATCAATATGATGGATATTGTGCGGAAAAAGGGCGATGAGATCCACATTCCGCAGCTCGCCAAGGCGCTCGGCTGCCGGATTGTCGAGATTTCCGCGCTGAAAAGCGACGGCATCGAGGAAGCCGCAGAGGCCGCAATCGAAGCGGCAAAGGCGGGTAAAACCGTCCCGATGCACTCCTTCAGCGGCCCGGTCGAGCACGCAATCGCGCACATTGAAGAGGCGGCCGTGCACGATCTGCCGGAGGAGCAGCAGCGCTGGTATGCGATCAAGGTGTTTGAGCGCGACGAAAAGGTCATCAAGCAGCTTGGGCTTTCTGAGGATGTTCTCGCGCATATTGAGAAGGATATTCAGGCGGCGGAACGCGAGATGGACGACGAAGCGGAAGCCGTCATTACAAATGAACGCTATAACCGCATTACGCAGGTGATTGCGTCCGCCTATATCAGAAAAAATGCAGGCGCTCCTTCCGTATCTGACCGGATTGACAGTGTGGTCACAAGCCGCTGGCTCGGACTGCCGGTTTTTGTGCTGATTATGTTTCTTGTGTATTATGTCTCCATGGTGACGGTCGGCGCCTCGGCAACGGAATGGGCGAACAACGGCCTGTTCGGCGAGGGCTTTCACCTGTTCGGTGTCGGTTCCGCGCAGACCGAAGAGGCCGAAGCGGAATACGGCGATACCGACGCAATCATTCGCGGAATGCTTGCAAAAGCCGCTGCGGACGGTATCGACACGGCTGCGGCGGAGACTGCGCTTGATGCGGCATCCGATTCGACCGGCAGCAGTGCTGCGGTGCGGGCGCTGAACGAAATCGCCGCACAGTACCCGGATGAAGGCACGGCTTTCTCATATGAAATTGAAAACGCGGAGACACTTGCTGTCTCTGAGAAAACAGCAACGGTCGGCGATTTCCGCAGTGCCGTGACGCTGTATGAAAAATACGACGGCGGTGTGGATCCCGCGCAATACGGCAGATGGGTGCCGGGCATTCCGGTGCTGATCGGCAGGCTGCTCGACAAAGCCGGCTGTGCGGAATGGCTCCGCGGTCTGATTCTGGACGGCATTGTCAGCGGCGTCGGCGCGGTTCTGGGCTTTGTCCCGCAGATGTTCGTGCTGTTCTTTATGCTGTCGTTTCTGGAGGCCTGCGGCTATATGTCCCGCATTGCGTTTGTCATGGACCGGCTGTTCCGCAAGATCGGCCTTTCCGGCAAATCGTTCATTCCGATTCTGGTCGGAACGGGCTGCGGCGTACCGGGCATTATGGCCTCGCGGACAATCGAGAATGTGCGCGACCGCCGCATGACGGTCATGACGACGACCTTTATTCCCTGCGGCGCCAAGGTTCCGCTGATTGCCATGATTGCGGGCGCGGTATTCGGCGGCTCCGCATGGGTTACAACCTCTGCATATTTCCTCGGCATGGCGGCGATTGTCATTTCCGGCGTCATTCTGAAAAAGACGAAGCTGTTTGCCGGCGATCCGGCACCGTTTGTCATGGAGCTGCCGGCTTACCATATGCCGACGCTGAGCAATCTGCTCCGGATTGTCTGGGACCGCGGCTGGTCGTTTATCAAAAAGGCCGGCACGATCATTCTGCTCTGCACGGTTATTCTCTGGTTCCTGTCGCACTTCGGAACGGTCAGCGGTTCGTTCACTCTGCTTTCGGAAAACCAGATGGATCGCTCGGTTCTGGCTGCGGTCGGCAAGGCTATTGCATGGATGTTTGCGCCGCTCGGCTGGGGAACATGGCAGGCGGCTGTCGCATCGCTGACGGGACTCGTCGCAAAGGAGAACATCGTCAGCACAATGGGCGTGCTGTACGGCGGCGGAGACGGTTCGGTCTATTCGGCGCTCGGCGGTGTGTTCGGCGCGGCTGAGGGCTATTCGTTCCTCGCGTTCAATCTGCTCTGCGCACCGTGCTTTGCCGCGATCGGCGCGATCCGCCGCGAGATGAACAGTGCCAAATGGACATGGTTTGCAATCGCATATCAGTGCGGCTTTGCGTATCTGACCGCATTTGTCATCCGACAGATCGGCACGCTGCTGACCGCGGATGCGTCTGTCAGTGCCGCGGGTCTTGCTGTGGCTGCGGTGATCCTCGTGTTCGCGTGCTGTATGCTGTTCCGAAAAGACCCGAATACAAACCGGACGCCGAAAAAAAACGGCGCTTCCGGCTGAGGACGGAAAGGGGAGAACGGTATGCTGACATGGCTCCGGGAGAATCTCGGAACACTGATTGTTCTGGCGGTGCTTGCAGCAATCATTGCTGCAATTATCGCGTATCTGATCCGGGAAAAGCGCAGCGGCAGATCATCCTGCGGGGGATGCTGCCGGAACTGCGCCATGCACGGGAGCTGTCACGGCGACCGCAATCAAAAAACTATGCAATGTAAGAAATGATCAACCGGATGATAAAATACAATGCAGAAAATTGAAGGTGAAAAAATGGAACGTACAGAGATTGCCAAGAATTATTTTACACAGAAGTGTCACTGCTCGCAGGCGGTGCTTGCCTCCTTTGCGGATGTGCTCGGCATTACGGAGGAAACGGCGCTGAAATTTGGCTCCTGCTTCGGCGGCGGCATGCGGAAGGGCGAGGTCTGCGGCGCATGCACCGGTGCGCTGATGGCACTCGGCATGAAATTCGGTATGTCCGAGGTCGGTGATACGGAAAACCAGCAGATTGCGGACGGATATGCAAGACGCTTTCTCGACGAATTTGCAAGACAGAACGGCTCCTATCTCTGCCGCGATCTGCTGAAACGCAATCTTGCAAGCGACGAAGAGCGGCAGAAGGCGCGCGAGGAGGGGCTGTTCGCATCGGTCTGTCCGAAGATGATAGAAAGCGCCGTCCGCATCTCAGAGCAGATGATGCAGGAAAAAGCGTGAAGTTCAAAAAAACAAAGAAGCGTTCAGCGGCCATTCTATAGAAGTAAGCGATACTGCAAAGGAACCTGCCAAAGCTCAAATAGCCGGCTGATAAATTCAGATTGATCGCAATAAGCTGACGGAAACAAATACGCTGAAAACTGTGCACAGCGCTTCCGGAATGCTTTAGATCAATGGAGGCGGGCACTGCCCGCCTTTTGTCTGTCCGAAAGCAAGCGGAAAGGTCGCTTTTGCTGCGGATGCACTGCGCGGTTCGGTATGCCTGACACGGGCGCATTTGGACGGAATATCCGGAGAAATCCGGCTGCGGTCTGTTTCCGGAGTCGGATTTTTACTATCAAATGCGATTCGTGAACCCGGAAAAGATTTCATGCAATGTTACAAAAATCAGAATGCTGATTGACTTTCAGATGGATTTATGATATACTGAAAATGTCAAGTGCATCTCAATCGCCGAAATCATGAGGGAAAGGTTGATTTTATGAATATATGGCACAAAATTAACCCGAAACGCATTACTCCGGACGACTTTGTTGCAGTTGTCGAAATCCCAAAGGGCAGTAAAAATAAATATGAGCTGGACAAGGAGACAGGTCTGCTTCAGCTGGACCGCATTTTATATACCTCGACGCATTATCCCGCGAATTACGGGCTGATTCCGCGTACCTATGCGGATGACAACGACCCGCTGGATGTGCTCGTGCTGTGCTCCGAGACGCTCTTTCCTATGACGCTGGTTCGCTGTTATCCGATCGGCGTCATTCGTATGCTTGACCAGGGGCACAGGGACGATAAGATTATTGCGATTCCGTTTGAAGATCCGATGTATAACACATACCGCGATATTGCAGAGCTCCCCAAGCATATTGTTGAGGAAATGGTGCATTTCTTCTCGGTTTACAAGGAACTGGAGCACAAATCCACAGCCGTGGACGAGTTCGGTGACGCCGATGCGGCACGGGAGATCATCCGTGCGGATATTGACCGCTACGTGGAATGCTTCTGCAAGTGATTTGAGGTTGTAAACAGCCGCCGGACCGGGTCGGCTGTGAAATAATGGAATGGGAAAGGAAGTAACGGATTATGTCTGCTGCTGCTGCTACTGATGAGCTTTACCACAACAAAAAGAGCGTTGCGCCGCTCGGTATCATTGCGATGCCCGGCGCGGAACAGCTCGCCGAAAAGGTGAACAGCTACCTTGTCGGATGGGCGAACGAAAACGGTTTCCCGGACAAAAGCTATCTGATTGAATGTGAATGCCCCCGCTTTGCATCCGGCGACGGAAAGGGACTCATCAAGTCCACGATCCGCGGTCTGGATCTGTTCATTGTCATTGATGTGGGCAATTACAGCATTCAGTACAAGATGTTTGACAAGGTCAACTGCATGTCTCCCGATGACCATTATCAGGACCTCAAGCGTATCATTCAGGCTGCATCCGGCAAGGCGCACCGCCTGAATATCATTATGCCGCTGCTTTACGGCGGCAGACAGCACCGCAGAAATTACCGTGAATCACTCGACTGCGCATGTGCTCTGCAGGAGCTGCAGGCAATGGGCGTCGATAACATCATCACCTTTGATGCACATGACCCGCGTGTCAACAACGCGGTTCCGCTCATGGGCATCGACAACGTGATTCCGTCCTATCAGGTGCTCAAGACCATGCTCAAGACCTTCCCGGATCTGGATATGTCGCCGGAAAAGTTCATGGTCATCAGCCCGGACGAGGGCGCACTCGGCAGAAACATGTACTATGCCACCATGCTGGGCGTCAACCTCGGCATGTTCTATAAGCGCAGAGATTATTCCCGCGTGGTGGACGGCAAAAACCCGATCGTCGCACATGAGTATCTCGGCAATCCGGTGGACGGCAAGACCGTCTTTGTTGCGGATGACATCATCGCATCCGGCGGCTCAATGCTCGATCTCGCGGAGAATCTCAAAAACCGCGGCGCATCCCGCACCATTGCCTATGCAACCTACGGCCTGTTCACACACGGCCTTGAGAAATTTGATGAGGCATATGAAAACGGTGTGCTCGATGCGGTCTTCGGTACCAATCTGACCTACCGGATGCCGGCGCTTCTGGAGCGTCCGTGGTTCCATGAGGTCGATGTTTCCAAATATGCAGCATATTTCATTGCAGCGATTAACCATGATGTGTCCATTACGACAGTCATCAATCCGCACGACAAGATTCAGGCTTTGCTGGAAAAGCAGCGTGCGGCAAAATAAGCACATTGCGCATCCGGCAGGGCAGCAGCTTTGCCGGATGATTTTTATTCGTTGGGGAGCGAATGAAAATCAAGATAATACGACGGAAAACAGGAAAAGAGAGAATCGGTTAACAGCATTTGATAATTTGTTTATTTATCTTTCAGTTACGTTTAAGGTTGCTGTGTCATGATTAAGCTACAGGAAAGGACATAATACAGCAATGTTAAGTAATGTCTGAATGTATTACGAGGGGGTATCCGAAAATGCAAAGCAAACACATTCATCGCGCTGCGGCAGCAGGAATCAGCCTTCTGCTTGCGGCCGGCAGTCTCGCAGCACTTCCGTCCGTTTCCGTTCTGGCGGCGGGTAATCTGGTGATCAACGAGGTCTGCACCAAGAACACGACAAAGGCTGCATCGGACGGTCAGTTCTATGACTACGTCGAGCTGTACAATCCGACCGGATCGGCTGTCTCGGTCGGCGGCTTCGGCCTTTCCGATGACAGCGCACAGCCGATGCGCTACACGATTCCGGCGGGCACTTCTGTCCCGGCAAACGGCTATCTGGTCATTTACTGCGGCATTTCCGAGGAGAGCGGTGTCCAGGGCGCAGATTTCGGTCTTTCCAAGAGCGGTGAGACCATCCTGCTTTCCAATGCATCCGGTTCTCTGGTGGAATCCATGGATGTTCCGGCGCTTGCGGATGATACCGCATTCGGCCGCGTCCCGGACGGCAGCGAGACCACTGCGATCCTGAACGCACTGACGCCGGGCAGCAGCAATTCTGCTGGCGCGATCGACAAGATCGTGGTGCCGGAGCCTGCATTCTCCCAGGAGAGCGGCTTCTATTCCGACGGCTTCCAGCTTTCGCTGAGCGGCCAGAGCGGCGCAACAATCTACTACACGCTGGACGGCAGCGATCCGTCCACAAGCTCCGAGCGCTATTCCGGCCCGATCCGCGTCTACGACAAATCCTCCGAGGAGAATGTCTACTCCGCGATTACGGATATCGCAGACAACTATAAGGCACCGGCCAATCCGGTTGACAAGGCCATGATCGTCCGTGCAATCGCCGTGGACGGCAGCGGTAATGTCAGCAGCATCGCCACAAAGACCTATTTCATCGGCTATACGCAGGGCGATTATGCGATGAATATGCGCGTGATTTCACTGGTTTCCGATCCGGACAACCTCTTTGACGACGAGAAGGGCATTTACGTCAAGGGCAAGATCTACAGAGAAAACGGCGGCGGCATGGCCATGATGGGCGGCGTACACCCGGCCAACTATACGCAGGAAGGCCGCGAGTGGGAGCGTCCCGCACACATCACCGTGTTTGAAAAGGGCAAGGCAACCTATTCTGCAGGCGTCGGCATCCGGATGCACGGTGCGTGGACGCGCTCTGCGGCACAGAAGAGCTTTAACCTCTATGCGCGTGCAGATTACGGCACATCCAAGCTGGAATACGATTTCTTCAACGGCCAGTTGAAGAATGTCAACGACAAGGTCATTGATTCCTTTGACAAGATCACGCTCCGCAACGGCGGAAACGATGAAAAAACCAAGATCCGTGACCGTCTGAATCAGGAAATGGTGCAGAACCGTGCATACGGCACACAGGCGCAGACCGAGTGCGTCGTGTTCCTGGACGGCGAGTTCTGGGGCACCTACAACATCGTTGAGAAGATCGGCAAGGAGTACATCTCCGATCATTACAAGGTCA
Source organism: Oscillospiraceae bacterium (assembly GCA_017427265.1). GTDB lineage: Bacteria > Bacillota > Clostridia > Oscillospirales > Ruminococcaceae > Firm-04. The sequence goes on from JAFRTG010000033.1 coordinate 21,862, forward strand.
AGAAGGGCAGCGTCTGCATGATCAAGACCGACGAGCTCTCTGACGGCACCGATCAGGGCAAGGCGGATTACGAGCAGCTGAAGCAGCTTGCACAGTCCGCAAATTATACCGACCCTAGCGTCTATGCTCAGTTCAGCGATCTGATTGATATGCAGAGCTTTGCAGACTACATGGCAACAGAGCTGATCGTCGGCAACTCCGACTTCGGCAACAACAACTACGCACTCTGGAAAACAGAGGTCGTGGATCCGGATAAGCAGTATGCAGACGGCAAGTGGCGCTTCATCCTGTTTGATACGGAATACGGCGCAGGCCTTTACGGTCAGAGCAATGCCAATACCAACGCGATCAATGCACTGCGTCAGAAGAATACATGGCTGACCAAGCTGTTCTTCGGTCTGCTGGACAACAACGCAGAGTTCCGCACGCTGTTCACGACCTGCTATAACGAGCAGTGCGACAACAACTACAAGGCCTCGACGGTCACCTCCCGCCTGAGCCAGCTGGAATCCGCATACAAAGCCTCGATGGTTGCAACACTGGAGCGCTTCTCTATGACCGCTGATATGGGCGGCTTCAACATCGGCGACTGGGATCCCGGTCAATGGCAGATGCCGGGTCAGGGTGATCCCGGTCAGGGTGATCCGGGACAGTGGCAGATGCCCGGTCAGGGCGATCCCGGCCAGTGGCAGATGCCCGGCCAGGGCGATCCGGGTCAGTGGCAGATGCCCGGTCAGCAGGAAACCGGACCGACGGATTACAACGAACTTTACACCAAGGAGATCAATACGATCAGCACGTTCTGGAGTAGCCGCGCTGAGACTGCGAAATCGCAGATGGAAACCTATCTGAACGGCAAGCCGATTTCCGATCAGCCGCAGCCCGGCGATACGCTTTCCAAGGCTGATGTACAGCGCCTCGTGAACTATCTGATGAAGAAGGGTACACTGACGGAGCAGTACGCAGCAAAGTATGATCTGGACGGCAACCGCATTCTCGATGCAAGAGATGTGGCAAGCCTCAAGAGAAAGATCAGTGCATAAAATCAGTAAAACCGGAGCGCAGCAGATGCTGTGCTCCGGTTCGTTTTTTATGCAGTTTCGGCGGTGCCGCACTGCCGGATATATTCGATCAGTGCGTATTCAGATTTCAGCTCTCCGGCACTCGGATAGGTATGCTTCATGGCCTGTGCCGCATGATATTCCTTTTGTGCGGCTTCGGGATTCCGTTTGAATATCAGGTAATAGGCATACATCAGACGCCGTTTGGAAATCTGTGTTTTCTCCGCACCTGCGATGAAATCCTGTAGTGTTTTGCCGTAGACGGAACGGATTTCGTCCTCCGATGCGCGGTTCATGATCTTGCAGAACAGGATTTCACACATGCATTCGTTTTCGTAATAGCCGGGCAGCCTGCCGCTTTGTGCGGCAGCCTCGAGGAGTGCCTCAGCAGCAGGGAAATCATGCTGCTCTATGAGCAGCGAGGCATGTATCATATCCCCGAAGCCGGTTCCGTCCCCGATCGTAAACAGCGTTTCCGGCATCTCTGAGAGCGTCAGGCCGCGGTATAAAAGGCCGTTGACTCTGAGATTCTGATAGAGCGTGATGCGCTGCTCGCGGCTGCGCCGGAACATCATCATATTGTAACCGTCATTCGGCAGCTGCAGATTCATCGGAACCAGATTGAAAATGGCCAGATACAGCGAGATGAGTCCGGTAATCAGAAACGGCTGCGCGGCATAGCTGTTTTTTATGCATGCGGCCAGCGGCAGGCAGATCAGCGCTGTCAGGAGATTGAACAGACCGCCGCCTGCAAAATAAAGCAAAAACGGATTGTTTTCCGGTGTATCGGTTTCCGGCGGCATCATGATGCACTGTCCGCCGGAGCCTGCGAGCTCCAGTTTTTTCCGTTCGATGCCGTTGTCCGTTTTGACCCATGCGGCTGAACCGATGCGGAAGGAGAGAAACTCATAGCCGGAGAGCAGCCCCGTGACAAGATGCCCCGTCTCATGAATGATGATGCAGAGATAATAGGCGAGGACGATCCAGATTGCGCCGCAGAATACCAGCGCTGCGGGCTTCCCCTGTCTGTGCAGATGCTGTGCGAATAAAGCGGCGGCAATCAGGCAGAGCAGAACCAGAATGATTTTCGGGATCAGTTTTTTTCTTTGTGCGTTATTCATTTTTTCACCTGAGCATATCTTTTCTGAACGGTGTGTCAGCTGCCGTGCAGACGCCGGAAGGCCGTCGGCGTGACGCCGTTGTTCTTTTTGAACTGCCGCATGAAGTGCTCCTCGTTTTCATAGCCGCACAGCTGTGCGATATGCGAGACGGTGTAGCTTGTGGAGGTGAGCAGATCGCGGGCAAGGTTCATTTTGCAGTTGATGACATCTGCGATGCAGGTCATCCCGAAGGTTTCGCGGTAGACCAGCTGGAAGTAGCTGCGGCTCATGCTGACCTCGGAGCAGAGCATTTCAACTGTCCATTTTTCCTGCGGATTCGCGTAGATTTTCTCGCGCAGACGAACGAGTGCAGCGTAGTGCGGATCGGAGTGTTCTGCGGCAGTATGGCTCGCCACGGGGCCGCCGGTCTCGGCCATGCGGATCAGCAGTGCCTTGAGCAGATAGTCGATCATGTCGCTGCGTTTGGCATTGGCAGCGTAATATTCCGCACAGAGCTGTTCCAGCAGCACTCGGAGAAAACCGGTATCCCCGAATCGCAGGAGCGTGTTTTCCGGGATCTGCAGCGACTGATAAAAGCTGCGGTCGCCGCCGCTGCGGAACATGACCCAGTGATAGAACAGGTCACGCTCTGCGGGCGCAAACGAAAGCGGGGTTTCCGGCGCGATGACAGCAGCGTCATTCGGTTCCGCGAGCAGTTGTGTCCGGCCGAGGGTGATGCGCATCGGTGCGTCGGGCAGCAGGAGCAGATGTCCCTCCGGGCCGTCCGGGAGCGAAAAGGCCGAATCCAGCATCAGAACGGATCGGATACCGATTTCAAGAATCTGCATGATGCGGCTCCTTTCGGGCGTATTTCGGATGCTTCCGTGCAGATCGGAAGCTACTTTTTATCATATCATATTATGAAATGAAAGTCAAGGCGGAAATGCTTTTTCTGATTTTCCGAAGCGGCTGATTCGCGGGATTTCAGAGCGCGAAATTCTCCCGCCTTCAGGTGTCCGCGGGATTGGTGATGAGAGACAACCATTCCTTACAGCATCCGTGCAGCGATACCTCTTTATATAGCTCCCTGATTTGGGCAGCAGTTGACTTTTCAGGCTGTTTATGGTATGATATAAGATACGGATTATGCATTTCATGCATCTGAATCCGATCTGACAGCAGATCACCGCTGAGAGGAATATAGTATGAAATTGATTTTTGTGCGTCACGGCGATCCGGATTATGAGCATGATACGCTCACGGAGACCGGCCGTATTGAGGCGAAGCTCGCGGCGGAACGCCTGAAGGCCTATGACTTTGCAGCCTGCTATGTGTCCCCGCTCGGCAGGGCACAGGATACGGCGCGGTATACGCTGGAGGCCTGCGGCATGACGGCAGAAACGATGCCGTGGCTGCGGGAATTCCATGCGCCGATTCTGCATCCCGATACCGGAGATGTGCGCGTGCCGTGGGACTGGCTTCCGGCTGTGTGGACCACGGATCCGCGCTATTATGATAAGGATCACTGGGCCGATTCCGATGTGATGCAGGAATACCGTGTCGGTGAGGAGGCTAAGCGCGTGCAGCAGGGGCTGGATGCACTGCTGGAACGGCACGGCTATGTCCGTGACGGCATGTTCTACCGCGTCACCCGTGCGAATACCGATACGCTGCTGTTTTTCTGTCATTTCGGTGTCGAGGCACTGATGCTTGCGCATCTGACAGGTGCTTCCCCGATGGTTTACTGGCATGGCTTCTGTGCTGCGCCGACTGCAATGACGGTCGTGACGACAGAGGAGCGGCGTGCGGGTATCGCATCGTTCCGGATCAATACATTCGGGGATACCGGTCATTTGCTTGCAGGAGGAAGAGAGCCTTCCTTTTCCGGCCGCTTCTGCGAAACATGGGCGCAGGCAGAACAGCGGCATGACTGAACAGTACCGCGGAACCATGCGGTGTTTGGAGGGAATATAAGCATTGAATATTATCATTGTTGGCTGCGGCAAGGTCGGCAGGGTGCTGGCCGAGCAGCTGAATGAGGCGGATAACAATATCACGGTTGTCGATATCAACGGCGCAAGAGTTGCAGAGGTGACCGATCATTATGATGTCATGGGCGTGATCGGAAACGGTGCGACACATGCTGTTCTGCAGGAGGCCGGTATCGGAAAAGCGGATCTTCTGATTGCCGTGACGGGCTCGGACGAGCGCAATCTGCTTTGCTGCCTGATTGCAAAAAAAGCGGGCGTCAAATGTCAGACCATCGCCCGTGTCCGCAGTCCGCAGTACAATGCCGAGGCGCCCTATCTGAAGGAGGAGCTCGGCCTTGCAATGGTGATCAATCCGGAGCTTGCGGCGGCCGAGGAAATCGCGCGCGTGCTGCGGTTCCCGTCTGCAATCAAAATAGATACCTTCGTCAAGGGCAAGATCGAGCTGCTGAAGTTCAAGCTGCCGGAGGATTCTCCGCTTTGCGGCATGACGGTCCGCGAAATCGGTGCATCGCTGCACTGTGATTTGCTGGTCTGCACGATCGAGCGCGGCGATGAGGCTTATATTGCTTCCGGTGATTTCCGCTTTGAAGCAAAGGATATCATCTCGATCATTGCAGAACCGAAAACTGCTTATGTATTCTTCCGGAAAATTCACTATAAGGCCAAGCCTGTCAAGGATGTGCTCATTGCCGGCGGCGGCGATATTACACATTATCTCTGTGAGCTGCTTGATAAATCCGGCATTGCCGTCACGGTGATTGAAAAGGACGCGGAGCGCTCTGTCATGCTGGCCGATTCGCTGAAAACGGTCAATGTGATTTCCGCCGATGCAATCGACCAGGATGTTCTGATGCAGGAGCATATTGAGAAGGTGGAAGCCTTTGTTTCGCTGACGAATCTCGATGAGGAGAATATTCTGCTTTCTCTTTTTGCAAAATCAGTCAGCGACGGCAAGATTGTTACAAAGATCAATCGGATCGACTTTGACAGTGTGATTGAGCATCTGGATCTGGATACCGTTGTCTATCCGAAAAATCTGACCTCGGATCACATTGTCCGCTATGTCCGTGCCATGACAAAGACCATCGGCACGGGACTTGAGACACTTTATCAGGTTATCAAGGGCAAGGTCGAGGCGGCTGAATTCATTGTGACCGATGAATCGGCACTGACGGCTGCGCCGCTGATGCAGCTGCGGCTCAAGGACGGCGTGCTGGTCGCGGCGGTGTTCCGTGAAGGCCGGGTGCTGATCCCGCGCGGCAGTGACCAGCTCCAGATCGGCGATTCTGTTGTGGTTGTCACGAATCATCTGGGATTGCGTGACATGCATGACCTGCTGCAGTGACGGGGGACTCGGATCATGAATTTACGTATGACGGGATATATCATCGGCCTGCTGCTCGCATTTGAGGGCGCGTTCATGGCAGTGCCGACGCTGACAGCCGCAATTTACCGGGAGCCGCAGTTATTCCTGTTTGCGCTGACGGCGCTGCTCTGTCTGCTGGCAGGCTTTCTGATTACGCGCTTCAAGCCGCAGAATAAAACGCTCTTTGCACGCGACGGCTTCTTCATTGTTGCACTGAGCTGGATTGTTCTGAGTGTTGTCGGTGCACTGCCGTTCTGGATTTCCGGCTGCATTCCGCGCTTTGTGGATGCGCTGTTTGAATCGGTCTCCGGCTTTACGACAACGGGTGCGAGTATTCTGCACACGCTGGAGGGCATGCCGAAGTGTATGCTGATGTGGCGCAGCTTTACGCACTGGGTCGGCGGTATGGGCGTGCTGGTGTTCATCATGGCGCTGCTGCCGGTTGCAGGCGGTCAGAATATGTATCTGATGAAGGCGGAAAGCCCCGGCCCTTCGGTCAGCAAGTTGGTGCCGCGTGTCAAAAAGACCGCGATGCTGCTCTATGTCATCTACTTTGTGATGACGGTCGCAGAGCTGGTTTTGCTGCTGATTGGCGGGATGCCGCTGTTTGATGCAATCAACATTGCGGTTGCAACTGCCGGAACGGGCGGCTTTTCCTGCAATCCGGCAGGTATGCCGTATTCGCCGTTCTGCATCAATGTGATTACGGTGTTCATGTTCCTGTTCGGCGTCAATTTCTCCTGCTACTATCTGATGCTGCACCGCCGGTTCAAGGAATCCTTTACGGCGGAATTGAAGGTGTACCTCGGCATCATTGCGTTTGCAATCATCACGATTACGCTGAATGTCCGGCATCTGCCGATGTTCCGCGGAACGGGCGAGGCGCTGATGCACAGCTCCTTTACGATCGGCTCGCTGCTGTCCTCAACGGGCTTTGCAACGGTCGATTTCAACCAGTGGCCGGAGTATTCGCGGACGCTGCTTGTCATGCTGATGTTCGTCGGCGCCTGCGCGGGCAGTACGGGCGGCGGCATCAAGGTTTCCCGCATTATCATTCTGTTCAAGAACATGCACAACGAGCTGCGGATCATGACGCACCCGCGGCAGGTGAAAACGCTGAAAATGGACGGCCATCCGGTCGATCAGGAGATCATCCGCTCGGTCAATGTCTATCTTGCGTGTTTCTTCCTGATCTATGCGGTGAATATGCTGGTGCTCTCGTTCGATCAGCTTGACCTGACGACCAACTTTACGGCAACGGTTGCGACACTCAATAATATCGGCCCGGGTCTGAACATGGTCGGGCCGACCTCGAATTTTGATGTTTATTCGACAGCATCGAAATGTATGCTGATCTTCAATATGCTGGCGGGTAGACTGGAGCTTTTCCCAATCGTTCTGCTGTTCTCGCCGGCAACATGGAAAAAATAATGAACGGAAGCAAGGATGCAGCACCGGACGCAGACAATGCAATATCAAACGGAGGTCAAAATATGAATCGGAAAACAGGACTTGTTATGGAAGGCGGTGCAATGCGCGGACTGTTCACTTCCGGCGTGATTGACGTTTTTCTGGAAAACGATATCCGCACGGACGGTGCAATCGGCGTGTCGGCCGGGTCTACATTCGGCTGCAATTTTCTGACAAAGCAAAAGGGCAGACCGCTGCGCTACTGTATCCGGTTCTGCCGGGACCCGCGTTTTTGCAGCATTCCCTCGCTGCTGCTGACCGGCGATATGTACGGTGCACAGTTCTGCTATCACACGATTCCGGAGAAGCTCGACCCGATCGACAACGACGCCTATATCAAGGGCGGCGTGCCGTTTTACATTGTCTGCACGGATGTTAACACGGGCAAAGCGGTTTACCATCAGTGCCGCGATCTTTGCAGCCCGGATGAGCTGGAGTGGATGCGTGCAGGCGCTTCCATGCCGCTTGTTTCGCAGATCGTGCGGGCAGGCGGCTATGAGCTGCTGGACGGCGGTGTGGCGGATTCCGTCCCGCTGAAATATTTTGAGTACAAGGGCTATCAGCGGAACATTGTGATTCTGACACAGCCTGCGGGTTACCGCAAGGAGCCGAATCCCACAATGCCGCTGGTACGGACGATGTATTGGCGCTACCCGAATCTGATTCGTGCGATGGAGCGGCGGCATCTGGTCTATAACAAGCGGCTCGACTATATTGCCGAGGCGGAGCAGAAGGGGACAGCATTTGTGATCCGGCCGCCCGAAAAGCTGCCGGTCAGCCATATGTCGCATGATCCGGATGTGCTGCGTGAGGTTTATGCAATCGGCCGGCAGACCGGTATGCAGATTCTCCCCGCTCTGCGTGAATTTCTTGCAAAGTGAGCTTCATAGTAGGTATCGCGGCGCGATGATCTGTGATGAGGGTATTGCCCGCTGCTAAAGTCCGCCGCAAGAACGCTCAATCGCCCCAAACTAAAGTTTTTGATCGACCTTTTTTCAAAAAGGTCGCGGGTTCTTAGGGCAGAGCCCTACGTCGCGCTCCGCAGAGTGCGAAACTCCTTAGCGTCAGGCGCACCGCAAGGGGGAATTTCAAAAACGATCCGCAGCGCGCAGAAAGCGCAGCGCCGACGAAGTCGCCGCGTAGCTTTCTACGAATCCGGGTTCACAGGGCGGGAGCCCTGTGTGATCGTTCAAGCAGGTTCCAAAGGGCGGCAGCCCTTTTCTGCGGTGATTCCGGCAGCCTTATAAACTCATAAAAAATCAACCCCGCGCACCGATTGAATCCGTGCGCGGGGTTCTGTTTACGATTTACAGATCAGTCATCGTCAAGGGTGTTGGTGGTCAGCTGTGCGAGATCGCCGAGCTCCTCGCCGGCTGCAGCATCCACGATGCTCATAATCTTGCTGTCATAGTGCATACGGATGACGAATGCAACGATACCGGGGTTGTTGTCGATCTTCAGATTCATGCGGACGGTATCGCCGGGCGCTGCGGAGACAGTCTCCGGCGTCAGCGCAAACTTGGTGCCTTTCTTCTCCTCTGCCGGCTGAGTCTTGTTGATGCAGATATAACCGGTGTTCATCACAGCGTCCTTGATGGAAACTGCGTCATAATTGGAGAAGTCTGCGTGATAGACTTCAACCGGATAAACGCCGTCCGGAGCATCGTCAGCGATCTTGACCTCGAATTCCAGCAGGTTGCCGTCAAAGACATAGTCCTTGCGCTGGGAAATATCGAGCCAGAATGCCTGATAGCTGCGGATTTCCGGCGTGTAGTTGAGCGGATAATCTCTCTTGCCCGGATCCTTGTAGACCTCGGTCTGTGTCTGACCGTTGTTGTCAACAGCCGTTTTGCCGTTGATATCGGTCTTGGGCACATAATACTGACCGTCCTGACCGCGGAACGGTGCGACGACCGGCGTATTGTCGTTGAAGTCAGAGCTGAATGTCAGCTTCTGGTTGCGCTGACCGTTCTCGTCGATGACGACATTCTGGTCAACCAGAGAAGCCTCTTCCTTGCTCTCCTCGACATAACCGTCCGGATTGACGTCAGCCTGTCCGGGGTTGTCCGGGGCTGCATCCTCGGATGTCGGATCTCCCTCCTGATTACCGGTATTCAGATCGGCAACGGACTGATCGTTTCCGCTGTTCTCGATCTTCTGACCGCATGCAAATGCAGGCAGCGTAACCATTGCTGCAAGCAGAACTGCAGTCAGCTTTTTCATGCTGTTCATAGCCTTCGGCTCCTTTCAGAACATTTCTGTGATTTTATCCAATCCTTCCATAGACACGGTATTCTACCCGTTCTGCATCTCATTATACACAATTTCGTGAAAAAAGTCAAGTGAAATTCTGGTGACAGTCCGGTATCAGGAATGTAACAGGATTTCGGCCGCGCGGAAAACGGCTCAGAGCGCTGAGAATACCGCGCCGATTTTCTCATGCAGAACGAGGTCTGCACGCGCGTCCAGCGGGGTCGCATCCCGGTTGACGAGCGCCAGCGTATCGCCGCGGAAGTAGTGAATCAGGCCTGCCGCGGGATAAACGGCCAGAGAGGTTCCGCCGATAATCATCATATCCGCCTCGCGGATGCAGCGGACGGCTTCTTCCATGACATTGTCGTCCAGCGCTTCCTCATAGAGCACGACATCGGGCTTGAGCATACCGCCGCAGTCGGGGCAGCGCGGAACGCCTTCTGAATTCCGGATGACGGAAACATCGGCAAATCTGCCGCACTTCATGCAGTGATTGCGCAGAACGCTGCCGTGCAGCTCCAGCACTTTTTTGCTGCCCGCTGCCTGATGCAGGCCGTCAATGTTCTGCGTGACGACGGCGTTCAGCTTGCCCTGCTGTTCCCATTCCGCCAGCTTGAGATGCGCGGCATTCGGCTTTGCATCGTGGCAGAGCATTTTGTCGCGGTAGAAGCGGTAGAACTCCTCCGGATGCCGCATGAAGAATGTGTGGCTCAGAATGGTTTCCGGCGGGTAGTCATACTTCTGATTGTACAGGCCGTCCACACTCCGGAAATCGGGGATGCCGCTTTCGGTGGAGACGCCTGCGCCGCCGAAAAACACGATGGTCTTTGCCTTTTCGACTGCTTCGCGCAGCTGTTCGATGGTTGCTGTCATGGATAAAACCTCCTTTGATTACAATGTGACCGGAACGGTCTTATTGAGCGTAACGGAATACAGATAACAGGCGGTGACCGGCTTTTCCTTCAGCAGATGCAGCGCTTCTGCATAGAGCCGGATCTGCTCTGTATACTGTTCGAGCAATGCTTCCGCATTCGGGACGCGGTCTGTTTTGTAGTCTACCAGCACGATGCCGTCTGCAGTTTCAAACACGAGATCCATGATGCCGATGAGCATACCGTCTGTGCCGGCATAAGCGTCGCCGAGTGCTTTCAGCGGGCCGGCAAGCTCCAGATCGCTCAGCCGGACTGTGAATTTCTGTTCGCGCCAGACTTGCTTTGCCTGCCGGATCTGTGCATAGAGCTCCGATGTGAAGAAGCGGCCGATCGTGCTTTTCCGGACGGCCTGCGCCTGCCGGGCGGTCAGTCTGCCGAGCGTTTCAAGGCGGTCTGCCTCTGCGGAAACATCGGCCGCGGCCTTTTCAAAGTCTGCATACTGCATGAACGTATGCACGGCGGTACCGCGTTCCGCGCCGGAAAGACCGTGCTGCTCGCGGACGAACAGCGGTCTGCGCAGCGGTGCGGAGAAATCCTCCGCCTTTGCAAGCTCAGAAACGCCGTATTTTGCGGTGAGCCCGGCCAGTCTGCTTTGATATTCCCATGTGCACTGCTGCTGCAGCGCCGCAAGAAGCTGCGGGTCAGCTGTGTCGCGGGTGCTGTCATGTCCGGGATCGGCAGCCGCGCCCGGTTCCGCAGACGGCGCATCCAGAATGACCGCAGGCAGAAAGATCTGCTTGGGGTCGCTGCTGCATTCCACGCCGAGCGTGCGCCGCAGCTGCTCGCAGGCCGGATTGCGCACGGTTGTCATGAACAGCCATGCAGAGAAGCTGTTTGCAGTCCGGGTCAGACTGTCTGTCTGCCCGCCGAATGCGGTCTGCTCTGCGGCGATTGCCGTCAGATTCGCGCCGGTTTTATTGTTATATGGCAGCGGCAGAATCAGATATTCCCGTGCGCGTGTCAGTGCGACATAGAGCAGCCGGAGCTCCTCGCTGCGCGTTTCTCTGCGGTTCTGCTCATAGATCAGCACCCACGGCAGCGATTTGCCCGCGCTGTGTGTTTCCGGGTCATGCAGCTGGAAGCCGATGCCAGTTCCGCTGTGATGCTGATACAGCCTTTTGGCATCCTCAGAGGAGAAGCGGTGTGCGCTGTCCGCCAGAATGACAAACGGCGCTTCCAGTCCCTTGGAGCCGTGTACGGTCATCAGCCGCACGACATTTTCAGTGCCCGCGGGAATGCCGCCGCCCTTGAGGTCGCCGCCGCGCTCTGTGATTGCGTCGAGATAGCGCAGGAATGCGGAGAGCCCGCCGCCGCGGTTTTCCTCGAAGCTGTGCGCATAGGTAATCAGTGCACGCAGATTCGCTTTTTTCCGGGCGCCGCCCTCAGTCATCTGCATCAGACCGAGAAAATCGGTTTGCAGATAAATGCGGCGGATCAGCTGTTCCGGCGTGTCCATCGCCGAATACAGCCGCATGGATTCCAGAAAATCAAGGAACGCGCAGATTTTCTGCATGAGCGGCGTATCGGCATCGGCCTCGCCGGATTCGGCGGCCTTCCGCATCGCGTTCATGGTGCGGAACAGATTGCCCTTGCGCTCGTTGAGGCGGATTTCGACAAGCTCGTCGAGCGTAAAGCCGATCATCGGGGAGAGCATGGCCGCTGCGACCGGGATTTCGAGCAGGGGATTGTCTACTGCACGCAGAATATCCAGCAGCAGCATGATTTCCGGAGACTGCAGATAGCCGGTCTGCTCCAGCGAGCAGACCGGGATGCCTGCTGCGGTCAGCGCTGCTGCATAGTCTGCAAAGTGTGTCGAAGCACGCATGAGGATCAGAAAATCCTTCGGCTCGCACGGACGCAGTTCACCGTCTGTGCCGCGGACAGGGGTTTTCATCGCAAGATGCTGCCGGATTCTTTCCGCGACAGCAGCCGCTTCATCCGGCGCTTCGAGATCGTTCTGCGGGATCAGCAGGATTTCCGCCGGACGCCGCGCATCGGGATATTCCGCGCCGCGCACGAGCTTCTGCGTATCGTCGTAGCGGATCTCGCCGACCTGTTCGGTCATCAGCATACCGAACACATGGTTGACGACATCGACGACCTCCTGCGCGCTGCGGAAATTGCGGTTCAGGTGAATGCAGGTGTTTTCGGTCAGCTGCGGGGTGCGGTAGGGCGCGCCGGCGCGCATGGCGTGATAAAAGTTTTCGGGGTTTGCATTGCGGAAGCGGTAAATGCACTGCTTGCTGTCGCCGACAAGGAACAGATTGTCGCCGTATTTTGACGCATCTCCGCCGCGGGAGAGCATCCGGAAGATCAGATCCTGCTGGTTGTCCGAATCCTGAAATTCGTCGATCATGATGCAGGCGTACTGCTGCGAGAGCTGCTCTGCCAGCGGCGTTTTGACGATACTGCCGTCCGGCTTCCGCTCGGCGAGCAGTGAGAGCGTCATGGTCATCGCGTCCCCGAAGCCGAGCGCATTGCGTTCCCGCTTGCGTGCGCGCAGTTCCGCAGAAAATGCCCGGACAAGGCCGGAAAGCGTCCGCAGAATCTGTGCATGACGCGGCAGATCCTCCGGCGCATACTGCAGCGGTATCGCCCATGTATCCCGCAGATGATCGAACAATTCCTTTCCGCGGGCACGGAGTGCCTTGATGCAGGCGACCTCCTGCTGGTGATCTTTTCGCGGCAGACTGCGCAGCGCACCGCCCTTGAATGCAGTCAGGAGCTTGCTGACCGCGGCAAAATCGCCGGACGGAACGGCATCGCGCACCCGTTCGATCTGCGTGATCTCGTCCTGCAGCGTGATGACGGTTTTCTCAGAGTCAATCTCTGCGGCATATTCCGCCGCCTTGCCGTAGAGCATGAGAATCTCCGCAAGGGATTCCGAAAGCGCCGCGCAGGCCTGCTGCCGGACGGTATCCGATTCGTATGCCGCCGCCGCATCCTCCAGCAGATATTCTCCGAACGGCGTGTTGTCCGTCAGCTCATAGAGCGAGAGAATCAGCTGTTCGAGCGGCTTGTCGTCACCGGAGCAGAAGGCATCGAACAGCAGCTTCTGCTCGGCTTTCACGGTATCATCCTGTTCGGCGCGGCTGCTGAAATCCTCCAGCACCGCCGAGACCGCCGCCGCCCGCAGATCGGGCTCCTCGGTCTCATCCATCAGCCGGAAGCCCGCGGAGATATCCAATGCCGCGAACTGCTCGCGCATCAGCGCAAAGCAAAAGCTGTGAATTGTCGAGATGTGCGCACTTTGCAGCATGGTATACTGCCGCCGCAGCCATTCGTTTTCCGGGTCCGAGAGGATGCGCTCGCTCAGCTTGCGGTTGAGGCGCGTCCGCACCTCGCCGGCGGCGTCATTTGTAAAGGTCACGACGACCATTTTTTCGGCGGGATAATCCCGGTCGGCCAGCAGCTCCGCGACACGCTCCGTCAGCACGGAGGTCTTGCCGCTGCCCGCTGCCGCACTGACGACGACGGATGCGCCGCGCGCGATGATCGCAGCCTCCTGTTCAGGTGTCCATCTGCTCATTCGCCTCCGCCTCCTCTCCGTTCATAACTGCGAGCATGGCCGATTCAGCCTGCTTTTTCGGGATTGCCTTGCGCATCCGTTCGGTATCGGCATCGGTAACGCCGCAGATGCTCCGGTAGCCGCAGTAGGCGCAGGCATCGGCGTAGTATTCGCTGCTGCCGCCGCGCATGGGATGCGGCGCGACATTGCCCTCTGCATACTGCATGGCGCAGTCCCGCACGACGTCCTCCACATACTGCCGCAGCCGCTGCAGCTGCTCGCCGGTAAAGACCTGTGATTCCTTGGTCAGCTTCGGCGCGCCGGTTCCGTCGTCCTCGTCGGCCGCCTTGACGGGGATATACACACCCGCAAGATTCTCTTCCATTTTAGTCAGAATGCCGCGGTCGAGCAGCACAGTACCGCTCATGCGGAAATAATTGCTGAAATATTCTGCGACCGGCTTCAGATCGGCACGGTCCTGTACGCCCGGTGTTCCGGAGGGCATATAGAGCACACCGGCGGGCTGTGCATCCGGATATTCCTGCGGATCGTCCAGCAGCGCGAACAAATACAGCAGCATCTGCAGATTCAGGCCGTAATAAATATCTCCGAGGAAAAACTTCTTTTTGCCTGTTTTATAATCCACGATGCGCAGATAGCGGCGGCCGTCCTGCTCCGTGATGTCCACGCGGTCGATTTTGCCGTTCAGGCAGAGCACGGTGCCGTCCGGCAGTTCGAGACGGAACGGCGCAGTGCCGCTCTCGTCCTGCACGGTGCCGATAACCAGCTCGCAGGCATCCGGAACAAACTGCGACTGCCGCATTTCCTCCTGTGTATGGAGCAGCAGTGCAACAATCCGGCGAGTCATCCGGTCGTACTGCTGCATGACGCGGCTGGATTTGCCCTCTCTGCCGCCGAGCTGTTCCGAGAGAAAATCCGCAGCGCAGCGTATCGCATGGTTCTGTAAATCCTGCGCAGTCATGGCGAGAAAATCGTCGCGTTCCGGATGCTCCTTGAACAGCCGCTCCATGCAGTAATGCACCAGATTGCCGGCGGAAAGCGGGTTCAGATTGTTCTTCTGCCGCTGATAGAGCTTCAGGCCGTTTGCGCAGAAGCCCATGAACGGGCACTTGATCGTATTCTCGATTTGTGTGGCGGAGGCGCGGAGCTCTTTTCCGGTCAGCTTCTGCATCAGTCTGCGGTCGCGGACGCGCAGCCGGTCCGGATCGGATGTCCGCCGCAGCCGTTCGAGTCTTGCGGCCTCGTCAGGCATTTCGGCAAGCAGCGTGCGGACAGTTTCGCGTTCGGCGGGCGATATGCGGTAATCCTGCACAAAGCTGTAGTATGCAGCCGCCTTTGTGGAAACATAAAATGCAGCGCCCATCTCGTCTGCCCGCTGAAAATACGGCGGAATCTGTACGGCCGGGAGCAGCTTGCGCACCTCCTCCAGCAGCGCGGAGGGGACCTTCCGGCTTCCGTTTTCGGCGGCAGTCGGATAGCAGAGCCAGAGCCTTTCCGAAGCTGCGGAGAGTGTTTTATAGACAATCAGCCGCTCATCAGCGCAGAGGTCGCGCACGGAACGGGAGAGCTCAACGTCATGGGTTTTCAGCAAAGCGCGCTCTTGCTCGGAGAAGAAGCCGCCGGCCTGAATATCTGCCGGGAATTCGCCCTCTGTGACGCCGAGCACAAATACGACCTTCGGCGCATCGTAGCGCGCAGCCGCGGCGCTCTGCACAGTCACGGCATCGAGCGTCTGCGGTGGAACCGGAATCTGATTGTTCCGCAGAACGGCCGTCAGCAGCTCCGAAAGCTGCTGCGGTGTGACCGGCGTATCCGCCAGTGCATCGTGCATCGCGTCCAGCAGCTCCGTAAAGCGGTTCCAGAGCCGGCGCAGTGCGCGTCCGCCTTCGACATTGCCGTCCTGATACATATGCGCGGCCAGACCGCCGACACGGTTCGGAATCTCCATTTCGTCCATGCAGCGGTAGAGCGCCTCGCAGAGCACGGCGCCGGATGCCGGTTCACCGTCTTTGTTCTTCGCGGCGCGGCGCATTTTCAGGATCGGCGGAATCAGCTTTTGCCGCGCAGTTTCGCAGCGGCCGTCGCGGTCGTCCTCCGGCCGGAATGGCTTTTCCCACTGGAATCCTTCGATATCCCATGTATATGCGTAGTTTTCAAGATCAGCAGCCTCCGCCGGATGCAGCGGGCTGAGCTGTGTTTTCAGCAGCAGCAAAATCTGATCTGTCGTGGTGCGGTGCATAAGACCGAGCAGCGCCTCCGGCAGCTTCATGACGGCTGTATGCAGAACGCTGCGCCGCAGATCCATGAAATACGGGATCTGATAGCGCTGAAATGCGGCCTCCAGCAGCGAACCGTAGGCGGAAAGATCGTGCATGACGACCATGATATCCGCGCAGCGCACCTCGCCGCGCATCAGCAGCTGACGGATCTGTGCTGCCGTGTATTCGGCTTCGAGTGTCTGGTCGCCGGCCTCGCAGATTGTGACGGCCGGGGCGCCCCCGAAGGCCGGTGCCTCCGTATCGAACAGATAACGGCTGAGATGCGCAAGCGATGCGTCCTTGAAGCGGTACTGCGTTTCCAGCAGCCGGATATCCGCAGCGGTGTTCTGTTCGGCGGCAAGTCTGCGGAGTCTGCGTGCCGTTTCGTTGACGGCGTCGAAGCGGGTATAATCCGGCGCGTCGATGCAGTCTGTGCGCAAAGCGATCCAGACCTCTGCTGCGTCGCGCAGCATGATTTCGAGCATCCGGTACTGGTCGCCGGTAAACGATTCAAATTCATCCAGAAAGATATGCATTCCGCGCAGACAGGCAGTGCCGTCCGCGGCGGCTGCGGCTGCGGTCAGGTCGCTGAGTACATCGCGCAGGCCGAGCGCTTCCAGCTCGGAAAGATAATCTGCGTAAATGCGTGCAATATCAAATAGCTTCTCTGAGAGCACGCCGTTCTGCGCCGCGGTATCGGCAGCGGTCTGCATCAGCTGTTCCGGCGTATGGCCGGACTGAATCAGTTCGGTCAGCTGCGCCTGCATTTCCGGGAGAAAGGCGGGCTTTTCGGCCTGTCTGCCGTAGAAGCGCAGAGCCTTTGCTTTGGAGAGCTTTCGCAGAAGCCGGTGCAGAATGACCGTTTTTGCGACGTCATCGGCGGCGTCACGCGGCGCAGCGGCAATCTCACTGAGGATTTCTGCGGTCAGACTGCGGAAGCTGCCTGTCCGGATGCGGTTGAAATCAGCGGCGCCCATCCGGTCATAGAGCCGCTTGTCATATGTATAGGAAAACGGTTCCGGAACGAGTGTCAGCACATCTGCGCCGGATGCAGCGGCAGCGCGAATCTCCGCAATCAGCGCTTCGGATTTTCCGCAGCCCGCACCGCCTGTAATCATATGCAGCATAGAAGCCCCCCTTTTTGGAATCATATACATTTATTATATTATATCACGCAGAGCACGAAAAAGCAACCGTTTCCGCAGGGTATTGCATTCCGGCAGAAGATGTGGTATAATTTTTTTTCGGAGAATGTAATCATGGGCAGATGAACCCTGTCTGTCTTAGTGAAGCGCTTCAAAACAGAAACCGGAGGGAGGGATCGCACATGGACGATCAGAATCTGATCGCGCTTTATTTTGCGCGGGATGAGAAGGCTTCAGCAGAAACCTACCGGCGGTTCGGAGGATACTGTTTCAAGATCGCACACAATATTCTCGGAAACCGTGAGGATGCTGAAGAATGCGTCAACGATGTGCTGATTCGGCTCTGGAACCGTATTCCGCCGTCAAAACCCGATAATCTTTACGGATTCATAGCGACTGTGACACGCAATCTTGCGCGGAACCGCCGGGAATCCGAACGGGCGCTCAAGCGCGGCGGCGGAGAAACGACGCTCGTTCTTGATGAGCTGCGCGACTGCACGGGCCCTGACACCGTGGAGCAGCAAATCGACCGGAATGAGCTTGCAGAGACTCTCGACGGTTTTCTCGGCACACTGAAGCCGGATCACCGAAAGATTTTTCTGCAGCGGTACTGGTATTTCTGTCCCGTGGATGAGATCGCAGAGAATCTCGGTCTTACACGGTCAAAGGTGACGGTCACGCTGATGCGGACCAGAAAAAAACTTCGGAATTATCTGGAAGAGGAGGGATTCTTATGAGACCGGACGATCTGCTGGATGCAATGGAAAAAATATCACAGGATTATATTGCTGAAGCGAAGCCGTTTTCCGATGATGCAGCGGAATCCCAAACCGAAAAGCGCTTCTCCGCAGAGGGTCATGCATCGCAGGAGATTGTGATGCACGGCAGAAAATCTGCGGACAGCAGAAATGGAAAGGGCAGCTTCATGAAAAAGCATTCTTTGATACAGCGTATGACAGCAGGTGCTGCGGCAGTTGCAGCATGTGCAGTTTGTGTAGGCGGCGGCTGGTACGTACTGAACCAGCTTGAGCAGCAAAAGGCCGAGGAGAATTCCTCTGAAATCGTCTCTGAAATTGTGGAGGACAGCGAAACCGAACCGCAGATCGCAGCGACAAACTTCCTCGGCGGACAGGGTGAGATCCGCGTACTGAACAACTACTCGGACAACTTCAGAAAGATGATCCTCTGTGACGATACCCGCTGGTATTTCCAGAACGGTACCAAATATGCGGACCGCAGTGATGCTGAGGTCAGCGAATATTATCCGGTCTCCGCTGAAGCGGGTGCGATCGCGGAAAACCTGCTTCACGACGGCAGCAGATTCTATGTTGCAGACGGCATGCAGATTTATCAGCTTGAGCAGGACGGCAGCCGTTCTGAGACACCGTTCTTCACTATGGACACCGCTCTGCTTCCGGAGCAGCTGACAGAGGATAAACTGTGTTTCAGCAGAATCCTGAAGCTCGATGATAACACGTTTATCATTTCAGTGCAGCGGGGAGAAGAGCAGAATACGCCTGTTCGGGCTTATGCGCAGTGGATGTATTACAGAACGGTCTACAGCTATATTTACTATGCGGACAGCGGAAAAACAGATCCGATAGATGAGAGCAACGGCCGCAAGTTCCTGCCCTGCGGTGACGGCAGCTTCCTGGCAATCCATACGGCGACGAACGCAGACGGCACGACTAGCGATGACAGCATCATCCGCATCTGGCCGGACGGCTCACATGAGCAGGAAGAGTGTACGCATTTTGACGGCCCGCGGAACAGTGTCTTAGACTGGGAACTGAATGGTGAAACGCTGTATATTTGCCTGCAGTATGACAAGGGCGAATACGATATGCAGACTGATCTCAGTGCACTGGATCTGCAAAGCAAGGATCTCCGCATCCTACAGAGCAATGTCGTAAATGAGCAGGAGAACATGCAGTCATGCTTCTGTGTCGGTGATGAAATGTTCGTTCTGAAGCAAAGCTATCTTGCCCTTACCGAAGAAGAGAAAGAAACTGCCCGCTGCGGTATTTATCGCGCGGATGCTGATCTGAACCTGCAGGATCCGGTGTTTATGCTGGATCCGGAGGCGCAGTATCCGGAAGATGTCCGCAAACGACTCGAGCATTCTTACAGTATGATATCAATCGGGAACATTTCAGCGGACGACCACTATTTCATGATGCAGATCGGCGGCAATCAGTTCGCACTCTTAGACCGCGAAACCGGTAATGTGCAGTATTTCCTGGTGCGTTCCGTTCCGGAAGAGAACGTGACGGAAGCTGCATCGCTGAGTGTCGATGAAAGCCGCTATACAGTGCTTGATCCCGGCTTTACCGGCACAAACTTCCTCGGCGGAACCGGTTCGCTGCATATTCCGAAAAACGGCAGTGAATTGTATTGGTTTGACGATGACAATTACTATCTCGGCAGCAGCTATTTCCCGCGCAGCGGCAATCAGGAAGAAAATCTGATTCCGACATACGTGGAGGAACCGATCAACGCGAAGGAGCAGTATGTTGTCGGCCGGATCATGAATGACGGCGAGCGTCTTTACGTGCAGCAGAACGGCGCGATCAATCTGATCGACAGCAGCGGTGAGCTGACCCCGATCTTCCAGCTTGAGGATGTCGGCCTGAACAGAAACCGGAGGGTTTCGAGTGTGTTCCATATCGGCGATGCATACTGCTTCTGCGGCAGTGAGACTGTGAAGGAGGATCCGAATCCGGATCACTGGGATATCTATTCATTCTATGTCTGGACAGACCGTGACGGCAAATACCTCGGCGGTCAGACGAATATGCCGTATATCGGACAGTTCTTCGGCAGCTATTCGGGCGATACATGCACAAGTGTCTATTATTTCTCGTATGAAAGCGGAACCAATTTGTGGCTGACGCCTCCGGATTCCGGTGACGAATCCGAAATGAAAATTTCGCTCCCGAATCTGGAATTTACCTGGAGTTGCCGGTGCTATGATGATAAGGTCTATTATAGCGATAAAGACGGAAATTACGTTTGCTATGATCCGGTGAGCAGTGAAGAAAAAGTTCTGATGGATGCGGCAACGCTCAAACAGAAGGGCATTGATATTGATCTCGGAGGCGGCCTCAGCGAAGACAAATATTTTTACTGCATGTCAGTGGAGAAGTTCGACGGCGGAAGAAAGATGGCCTGCATCAACCGGATTGATTTTGAAACCGGTTCAACCGAGCGGCTCCTGACGATAGATGCGGCTGCAGTCCTTGACAATATGATCGGAATGGATCACGGAAAGATCATCATTGATCTGATTGACTGCAGGGGAATTTTTGATCCGCAGACAAGGGAATTGTTCCGGCTGGATTAAGTTTTCCGATATGATACCGAAACCGGCGCTGATTTTGAAATCAGCGCCGGTTCGTTTTGGTTGTGCTTTTTTTGGTGTGATACTGCGCGGAATCCAAAGGGGCTGCCCCCCTTTAGAACCTGCTTGAACGATCGCACAGGGCTTCCGCCCTGTGAACCCGGAGGCGCAGAAAGCTACGCGGCGACTTCGTCGGCGCTGTGCTTTCTGCGCGCTGCGGATTGCTCTGCAATCCGCTTGGGGGCGCCCTCTCTTACAGGGCTCCCCCCTTCTCCAAACGATCCCCCGGATCGTTTGGGGAATTCCCCCTTGCGGTGCGCCTGACGATAAGGGTATTTCGCTCTCTGCGGAGAGCGACAAGGGCGCTGCCCTTGACCTGCCAGCTTTTTGGAAAAAGCTGGACCAAAAACTTTAGTTTGTGGCGGGCTTTAGCATGGGGAGAAGTTACGTCACAGAAGCCGCGACAGCGGCGTGTGATTGCCAGATTGGGGGAGCTCCGCTGCCGGCGCCCGAAGGAAAATGCCCGCGGGGGCTCCCCGCCCGAAGGAAAATGGAAGCGGGCACTGCCCGCCTAGAGACCGTATTTTTTTTCGATTCGGGCGAGCTTGTCGCCGATCGGTTTGGCAAGCAGCATCAGAAAAATCAGATTCGACAGCGCATAAATCACCGGATACGGCATGGAGCTGACAACCGCTGCCAGATACTGCGCTGCCGTGAATTCGCCGTATGTCCAGACCGTCGTCCAGATGTCCAGCAGCATCGAATAACCAAGCCCCGAAATCAGCCCGTATCCATACAGCAGCAGCCGTGAGCCCCGCAGCGGCTTTGCGAACAATCCCGCAAACAGGCCGATCAGCCCCCACGCAAGCATCTGAAACGGCGTCCACGGCCCCTGTCCCATGATAAAATTCGAGAGCACCGCAGAGAGCGCTCCGACCAGAAAGCCCGATTCCGGCCCGAGATACATCGCCGAAAGCACCGTGATCGCCGTGATCGGCTTCATCAGCGGCAGCATTCGTCCGAGTACCGAAAGTGCCGTCATAACCGAGACCAGAATCATGCGCCGCGTGCCGAGCTCCCGACGCTCAAATCCTGCAAGAAACAGCAGCAGCGCCATCAGCGTCATCGCAAAGCTGACAAGCGCATAATACTGCGACTGTGCACGCTTCGGCATCAGCAGAACAATCGCCGGCATGATCGCAAAGGGCAGCGCGATGCGCAGAATTCTGCGGATTTTCTCCGATTTGATGACAAGCACCGCAAGCCCTCCCTTCGTCAGGTCTGTTCCATTCGCACGACCGTTTCTCCTGCCGGAATGCATTCGGCATACCGGCGGTTCCAGATGAATTCGTTGTAGTAACGGTAGGTTTGTTCCGCCGTCAGATGCGGATTATCCAGCGTTGTATTGGCATAGGCCGGAACGATCATCCGGAATCCGTGCTCAAAGCCGCATTTGACCGCCGCATCCACACAGTATTCCGTTTGAAGGCCGGTGACAATCAGCTCTGTTTCCCCGCATGTCCGCAGATATTGCAGCAGGCCGGACGACCGGAACGGGCTGTTGACCGTTTTATCAAAGACCCGTTCGCCCTTTTCCGGCGCAAACGGTGCAGCGATTGCAAAGCCGGGATGTCCGGGCGAAAGCGGCGCTCCGGTTCCGTCATTGTGCCGCAGATACAGCACCTCCGTACCGGTTTGACGCGCTGTCTCCAGAAGTATCTTCAGCGTTTCGGTGAATACATGGTAATGAAAAAGCTCCGGCGTATAGATCGCCGTCTGGACATCAATCACAAGCAACTTCATGCAAGCCTCCGTTCTCCTGCACCAGCCGGACGATCTGCCCGACGGTTACAGTCTGCTGATAAAATCCGCGGGAAATGCGGCTCGCGGCAGTCGTATAAAACGCATTCTCCGCAAAAAAACGCTGCGGTACATCCGCCGAGATCAGCGCCCCGCGGGACAAAAATCCGCAGCGATCCGCATGACAGGCGGCAAATTCAATGTCATGCGTGACCATGAGCACCGTCACGCCCTGCGCCTGAAGTCCGTGCAGCACCTCTGCAAGCCGCAGCTTCGACTGCGCGTCCAGACCCTTGGTCGGCTCATCGAGCAGCAGCAGCCTTGGCCGCGTCAGCATGACTTTTGCAAGCGCCAGAAGCTGCTGCTCACCGCCGCTGAGATCATAGGGATGCTGCCCGTACAGCGGGCTCAGATCAAACGGGAAATCCGCGAGCGCGGTCTCATAGTTCCGGTCGATCTCCGCAAGCTCCTCTGCAGCGGTATTGCACAGAAACACCGTCTGGACATCCTGCGGCAGAAGCGTCACGCACTGCTGATGCAGACTGCGCTGCTTATAATCCCGGATCGGCTTGCCGAAGATCTCGATTTTGCCCGCATAGCACTTCCGGATGCCCGAAAGCACCGCAAGCATGGTCGATTTGCCAGCGCCGTTTCCGCCGATCATGCAGTAGAATTCGCCGGTCTGCACGGAAAAGCTCAGACCGTTCAGAATATCCCGGCCGCTGCGTTCGTAGCGGAAAAATGCATCCCTGACCGTCAGGGCAGGGGACGTCTGCGGACGCGGCTCCGGCTCCGGCAGCGAACGGATATTTACCGGCAGCCGCGGCATCAGATCATTCCGCGCATCGCTGACCGAAAGCGGACATTCGCCCTGCATTCCCAGCGCATGATACAGCCGCACCGCTGCGGGCATACCGGCCGTCACGGGTGAATCCGCCGGAAGCTGCCGGAGCAGTCTGCGCGGCGCATCCTGCATGACGACTTTGCCGCGTTCCATGAGCAGCAGCTGCGTACAGACCGGAATCACATCCTCAAGCCGGTGCTCGGCCAGCAGAATTGTGATGGAAAAATCCCGGTTGAGCCGCTGCAGCGTCGTCAGAAAATCCGCAGCAGCGATCGGGTCGAGCTGCGCCGTCGGCTCATCGAGCAGCAGCAGCCGCGGCTGCATAATCATCACGCTTGCCAGATTGAGCAGCTGCTTCTGTCCGCCGGAAAGCGAAGCGGGGTCACGGTCGAGCCATTCCTCCATCCCGAAGTAGGATGCGATTTCCGCAATGCGCCGCCGCATGATCTCCGGCGGTGTGCCGAGGTTTTCGAGCCCGAACGCCAGCTCATGCCAGACGCGGTCGGTCACGATCTGCTGCTCCGGATGCTGCATCACAAAGCCGATCTGTGAGGCCGCCGTGCGGTCATCGTAATCCGCAAGCAGTCTGCCGTCGAACAGCACACTGCCGCTCTGCGTGCAGCGCGGAATCAGCTCGCGCTTGCACATCCGCAAAAGCGTCGTTTTGCCGCAGCCGGTCGCGCCGCAGATCACCGCAAAATCACCCGGCTCCAGCGAAAAGGAAACATCCGACAAAACCGGCGTACTGCATTCCGGGAACCGCACCGTCAGATGCTCTGCCGCAAGCAATGCCATGTCAGCGCCTCCTTTCCCTCACAAAGCACCGGCAGCAGCGCCAGCAGCGCATAGGCTGCCGCCGTACCCGCATACGGCAGACTGAACGCCGGTGCAATCCGCTGCGGATAATACTGCCAGTCAAGTCTGCCGGACATGATCCCGCAGACCGTCAGCGCGGTCAGAAGCAGTACCGCTCCGACCAGTATTGCATCCGCCTTTCCGAATCGGAAATACGTGAAGCTGCTGCGCTTTCCCGTTCCGTATCCGCGTGCGGCCATACTGTTTGCGGTGATGATGCCGTTTTCCAGCGCCCATGTTACCAGAATCGAAAAGACCCGCAGGCCGCCGCGCACATCGTCAAGCAGATGCCCCTCGCGGTAGAGTCCGAGTCCGCGCTGCGCCGTCTGGATTCGGTGCATCTGCTCGCGGAACAGCGTCAGATTGCGCACCGCCATACAGAAAATCAGCGCCAGCTTCGGGGAAAACCCGCGGAACAGATAAAACAGCTTTTCACTCGTCATCAGATCGGAGAAATTGCGGAACCAGTAAAGCACAGCCGCAAGCCGCAGACCGGTCACGGCACCGTAAAAGAGCGCTTCTTCCGTATACGCCCGCTGATTGATGACGAACAAAACCGTCGTGCCGTGCTGATTCCAGAGGGGATTCAGCAGCGCGAACAGCAGCGGAAGCCCGATTGCTGCAATATGAAAGCCGATGTGCTTTCTGCCGCTGCGCATTATAAAAAATGCCATTGCGCAGAGCAGCGAGATCAGCAACAGCACCGGTTCCAGACAGAAAACCGTGATGCAGGCCGTCAGCAAAATCTGTGCCGTAACCGCCGCAGGGTTCATTGCGTCAAAAGCGCGCATCTGCCGCCCCTCCTTCCGTTCCGATTACAGGCTGACCGTATACGCCCAGACCACGCGGTCGCCGTCATGCAGCGGAAAGCCGCCGCAGCCGACCGACGGCCGTTCGCCGTTGACGGTATAGGTCCAGCCGGACAAATCGCCGAAATCAAATTCATAGAGTGATTCAATTCCGCGTACATACGCCGTTTCGCCGCTGCCGTCCACCTCTGTTTGCAGCGTATAGACCTTTACTGCATCATAGAGCAGATCGAGCGCGGTTTCCTCCGGCGCGATTGAAAATTCAGTCAGCGGCATCAGAACACCGTCGGCAGGATATTTTTCACTGCCCTCCATGCCGAGAATCACATCGCAGCGGATTTCCATTGTGACAGTTCCGCCGCCGGTTTTCATTTCGCTCTGATAATACTGCGCCGGCGATTCGATCTTCACAAACCAGATCAGCGCCGTGACGATCAGCAGCCCGCCGCCGAGTGTCAGATATGTCTTAGGGCTGCGCTTTTTCCGCAGCAGACAGATCACTGCGGCCGCACCGAATATCGCAATCGCAGCGATTATCAGCGGAAGCCGGTAAGGATATTTTTCGGCATCGCTCCGCAGATCGGCAGGCGGCGCCGTTGTCAGAATGACCTCCGGAACCGTCTCCTGCAGCGCCGTTGTCTGTGTGACAGCAGATGCGGCAGCAGATTCCGATGCAGTGCCGGAAACAGCAGTTGTGGTATGGCCTGAAACAGTTGCCGCAGTTGTCTGCGTCACTGCGGATGCGGTTCCGGAGACCGTCTGCGTTGTTTCGGCAGGCTGCTTCTGTGCCGGCGCTGCGGTTTGCTGCGGTGTTTCCGGATTTACAGCCGGCTGCAGCGGCTCTGATGCAAAGTCCCGGAACTGCAGCAGTGCGCCTTCTCCGTTGTGCTGCATCTCCGCGGCTGTCAGCGCCAGAAAGACCTGCATCGCTGCAATCTGATTGGCACCGCCGCCCGCCGTATGGGAATAAGCGCCCTCCGATACGCGGAACTGCAGAATGCCGTCCAGCAGTGAATGGCCGTCCCGGATGAAGCGGCTGTCCGCAAGCGGATCCGTCCCCAGTGCGCAGAGCGCGATCCAGACCTGTGCCGTGCTCTCCGGATTCTCCGTGCCGAAGCTCTGATATGCGCCGCTTGGGAGCTGCTGCGCCGAAAGATAATCCACGCCGCGCGCGACTGCATCCGCAGCGGTGCTGTCATCGCGGTACGGGGCAAGCGCCTGCAGCGTCATGGCCGTTACGTCCGGGTCACCGAATTCGCCGGTCAGCGACCAGCCGCCGTCCGGTGCCTGCAGGGAGACAAGCGCTGTCACGAGATCCGAGCGGCTGTACGTTCCGGACGGAACGCCGTTATTGAGCAGATGCAGTGCAAAGATCCGGCTCATGATGCCCAGCCCTTCCGCACTGCTGTCAAGGATCTCCGTGCAGACTGCAGGCGGCTCCGGTGTACAGGCCGTCAGCGTGAGCGCGAGCCGTTCGCGTGAAACAGGAGAGGGTTCGTCATTTGCGGCAAGATACTGCTGCAGTGCCGCGCCGTAGGCGGACATGTCATAGCCGTAATGCGCAGAAAGCGCCATCGTATACCAGTCAGATGCGCTTCGCCCGACCTCTGCCGGCAGTGTATTCTGTGCCCAGCCGCCCGGATCTCCGCCGCTCACTGCATTGAGAATCTCCGCTGCATAATCTCCGCAGCGTCCGTCATAGCCGGATGCACACAGCGGCAAAAGCAGCCGGAGGCCGCTCAGGCACAAAACCAGAGCACAGCATCCGGCTGCAAGCATCCGTTTCAGATTTTTACTCATTCTTCTCTGCGGCGGCGGAACGCAAAGGCCGTACCGCAGGCTGTCAGCGCTGCGATGATGACGGCAGGCATTGCGCCGGTATCACCGGTTTTCGGCGCACTGTCCTTGTTGCCGGAAGCAGTTGTCTGCGCCTTGGTTGTCGTTGCAGCGGCTGTGGTATTGGAAGCCGTTGTTGCTGCCGTCGTAACAGTTGTATCAGCAGCCGTTGTTGTGGTCGCTGCAGGAACGGTTACCGTAGTCTCAGCCGGTGCTGCATGGACACGCAACGCAAGCGGTACCAGATTCTGCTCCGACTTGATGCCGAGAATCATATCACCGCTGCGGTCCAGCGTGACCTGCACCGAGCCGTTTGCATCGGTCTTGAAGGCGGTCTCCTCACCGTCTACGGTGATGACCGCATCCGGAACCGCAGAAGTCTCGATCTGCGCGCCGACATACTGGAGCTTTTTGAGATTCAGCGTCAGCGTATCACCCTGCTTTGCGTCCGGTACGGCTTTGACATCAAAATAGCAATAGGCATCCGAATAGCCGGCTGCATCCTTCATAGCATATGCGCTGAGATAATCGCCGTTCTTCACCGGGTCGGAAAGTCCCATCGCAAACTCATCGTTGACTGTATAGCCGAAGCTGCCGTTATTGGTCAGACCCCAGAGCTTCTTGATGCTCAGACCCCAGTCGCTTTCCGCAGAGGTGTAGCCTGCAGCCGCACCGCCCTCATAGTACAGATCGTGTACGGCGTAGAGCGCCTCGTCAATGGTAAAGACGCCGTCGCCGTCGCGGTCCTTGACGGCAACATCCTCACATGGAACGGCAAGCTCGCCGGCCGCACCGATCGTGATGTGCACCGTGATTTCATCGTCCGCTGCAAATGCGGAGAATGCCGCAGCCTGTACTGCAACAGCTGCTGTGAGAATGATCGCTCCGAGTTTTTTCATTTTTTCTACCTCCGGCATTATTTTTCGGATCCGGCGTGCATGAAAAATGCGCTTTTCCGGATCCGGTCAAGCGCAGCATCAATGCACCCGCTGGCAGAGCATCTGCCGGGGCGTTTTGACGGCCGCACTTTTCTTACCCAAAAATGTGAGCATCTGCGCTGATTTGCGCATGCTCCGTCCGTACTGTGCACAGTGAGCGATCCGACTGTAACGGTAGTGGCAGCTGCGGCGGATTTGCACCGCACTTCTCTCAGGAGCCATGCCTTCGGCATGGTACTGTGCACCATATTTTGTTATAAAAATATTATAGCACGCAGACTGCTGTTTGTCAAGCAGAATCTGCAAGATTTCCTGCATAGAAAGACTTTACAAACCGGCGGATTTGTGGTATGATAAAGAGGAATGCAATTCCGGAGCTTCCGGGACAGAACCGCAGTGTACTGCTGCGGAAGATTCCGGGCTCTGACCTGTCAGCGGAGGAACAATATGCTGAGATTTCGGAAACTGAAAAAAAACGATCTTGCTGAGACAGACTGGGAACACGCTGCTCTGACAGCGCTGCTTCCTGCCCCCTCATACTGGGCGGATGCGTTGGATGCGGGCGCTGCACTCTTTGTCATTTTTGACGGCGAAAAGCCGGTCGGAATGCTGGAAATGGACGCGAACCCGACGGAAAGCCGTCCTGCCTGTGCAAAAGTGAACCGCGTTCTGATTCTGCCGGAGCTGCGGCGGCACGGTCTCGGCCGGATGCTGATGGCGCTGGCCGCCGGAGAAGCCGTCGAACGGAAGCTGTGGTTCATTGCGGGCGCTGTTCCGGATACGGAAGAAGCACAGGGCTTTGCGGCCGGGATTCATCTGCGGAGAAGCGAGTGGTTTGACGATCTGTTCGTGCTCGATCTCTCCGATGTTGAGGGACTGCGGCATGGCTGAACCGCAAAAGCCCCGGAAACGGATCGCTTCCGCGGTCATTTTGTTCTCTCTGACCGCACTGGTGATACTCGGCTCCTTTGCGGGCGCAGCCGGCGTACATGCTGCCGGAAATCCGCTCTGGCAGCCGGTTCTGCAGGCGCATGACCGTTTTCTGCTTGCACTCGGCCAGAACCGGATCGGGGATGTCTGCATTACCAAGGAAAGACTGCTGCAGATTCTGCCGCAGCCCGCGCAGGATGCAGCATCGAAAGCTGCCCAGGCGATCAATACATTTGCCGCACAGACAGATGTCCCTGTTTATCTGCTGGCTGTTCCGACCTCGGCCGGCATTTACAGCGACACGCTGCCGGAATCGGCGCCGCTCGTCAATGAGCACACATTTTTGCAGGGCGCAGAGGGACTTGCCAATCTGCTCAGCGATCAGGTGCACTGGATTGAGGCGGAAAGCTGGCTTGCCTCGGAAAAGGATCAGTACATCTATTACCGCACGGATCCCTGCTGGACCAGCTTCGGCGCCTACTGCGCGTACCGGTCCGCAATCCGGAAGCTGGGGTTCACGGCAGTCGGCTATGACCGGTTTTCCGTGACGCATTTTTCATCGGATTATTACGGCAGACTCGCCGATGAGATCTGTTATTACGAAACGCAGCCGGATCTGGTTGATCTGTATACATGCAGCGACGGCCCGCAGGAGATCACCGTGACCGTGCGGCGTCCGGATGGGAGAGAGCAGTTCGATTCCTACTACCGCACAGATGCCGCGGATGCTGCCAAGCATCCGGAAAATGTCTATTTTGCAGCGTCAGAGCCGGTTCTCCGCATCGAGACTGCATATCAGAACAGCAAGGATCTGCTGCTGCTCTGCGATGATTTCGGCGCTGCCATGATTCCGTTTCTGCTGCAGCATTATCATATTGTCGATACCGTCAATCTGGAGCTTGCAGGCGATATTGACTGGCGCAGCATGACAAACGGCACTTATTCGCAGATCCTGATTCTCTGCGGTGCAGATACCGTCATAGCAGAGGACGGCCTTGCCACGATGCTGGCCGTACCGGAACAGATTACGCAGGAATCATAAACCGGAACAAAGGGAAAGGATTATATTCAGAATATGAGCAAGAGTTCGCAAAAAAAACAGAATACTGCCAAGCAGAATCAATATGCTGAGATCAAAGCGCGGGATGCTGAGAAGAAAGCGCAGGAGGCTGCCCGCAAAAAGGAAGCTAAAAAGAAAAAGCTGCGTCTCGCTGCCATGTGCGGCGGAGCGGCAGCGGTACTGGTGCTCGGCTTTTTCGGCATCCGCCTGCTGACATTGAACAGCGGCAGCGCCATGCGGAAAAAGGTCGTTGCGGAAACAGAGCATTTTCAGGTGACTGCCGCCATGCTTGCCTGCTACTTCCAGCAGTGCAGCGACAGCTATCTCGCTTATGCCGCCGGAGACAGCGAGATTGCAGTCTTTGATAAAAATATTTCGCTGCGGGATCAGGAATACAAGGAAGGAACCACATGGTTTGACATGTTCATGAACAATACGGTCAAATCCATGCAGAACAACCTGCAGCTTTGCGAGGCTGCCTATCAGGCCGGCTATTCGCTGGATGAGGCCGAAAAGGAACGCTGCCGCACGATCGCGCAGCAGGCCGAGATTGAAAACTATCCGAAGGGCGTCACGCGGGAGGATCTTGAGGCGGCAACTGAACTGAATATTCTCGCAGATAACTATCAGCAATCCGTCCGGAATAACATTCTGATTACTGACGAGCAGATTCAGTCGTATTACGACGCGCATCAGGAGGAGTATCTCAATGTCAGCACGCTCGGTTTCACGTTCCAGTGGGATCAGAAGGGCATTGTCGAAGGCGATCTTGCTGAACACGATGCGGCAGTTGCGGCTGCAAACGAGCTCGCTGCCTGCAAATCGCAGCAGGAGTATTCCGAATTCGTGTTCAGATACATGACCGAAAAAAAAGATGCCGAGCGCAGCGATGCCGAACAGATTGCCGGTGATCTGGTCATCTCCAAGCTCATCCGGGAATATCCGGAGGAGCTGCAGGAATGGATCTGCGGCGGCGCAAAGCCGGGTGAGTGTACCATGCTGCTGCACGAAGATCAGTGCAATGCACAGGTTTATATGCTGCGTGAGGAGCCTGCACCGGACGACTCCAAGACCGTTGATATCCGCGTGCTGTATCTGTCCGCGGCAGACTATGACGGCAGCGACAAGGCGGCCGCCTTTGCAGAGGAGCTCCGCGATCAGGTCGCGGAATCTGAGAATCCGTCCGGCACCTTCGCAGAGCTCGCCTATGAGTATTCCGAGGACGCCGCAACCTATCCGAACGGCGGCCTCATCAACGGTTACTCCGCACAGCGCACTACCTACGGCGACGAAATCTCCGCATGGGCATTTGACCGTGAACGCCAGTCCGGCGACATGACGATTGTGCAGCGTACAGGCGCTGTTCTGCTTGCTTATTTTGAGGGCGGCAATACCGAAAGCGGCTGGAAAAATTCCGTCCGCAATGACCTGTATAATCAGGAGCTTTCCGCATTCAAACAGAAGTATCAGTCCAATGCGGTCACACTGAACGAAAAGAACTATAAGTATATCCGCGTGTAAGGAAGCAGCGTAAAACGAATGAAAGGCGCCGGTTTGGATACCGGCGCCTTTCAGTTCATTATCGTTGCCGGATTTGGGCAGCGACTGCCGCCGCTCCTGCGGCGAAATTACTTGATCCACCACTCCGGGGTGATTTCACCGAGGCGGATTGTCCGGCCCTCGGCATAATCAAGCAAAATCTCAATATCGTGATATTTTCCCGGCATCAGCTGCACCATCAGCTCGCGGCACGCACCGCATGGCGCACCGGAGGAGCCGTCCGGCAGAATGCTGAGCACCTTGTCGATCTCCTGCTCGCCGTTTGTCAGCATATTGAAGATTGCATTGCGTTCAGCGCAGATGCCGAGCGTCGAGCAGGTATCAATGCAGATTCCCGTATAAATCCGTCCGGATTTGGAACGGACCGCTGCCGCCACCTCGCCGCAGGTCACATATTCCGAAACTCTGCGCGCATGCAGCACGGCCTTTGCCGCTTCATACATTTCTTTCCAGATCTGATCCATTATGTATTTCTCCTTACAGTTTTACCGGACGGACAAGGGCCGGCATCCTCATGCTTCAAGCAGGCACTTGCAGTTTTTTGTATCACCTTGCAGCAATGCAAAAAAAGAAAAGCAGCAGGATCTTTTCCGGAAGCCTGCTGCTTTCCGCAGATCATCAATAGTTTTCTGCACGGAGCTTGAAGAACGACTGCGGATGTGCGCAGACCGGACATACCTTCGGCGCATTCTTGCCGATCACGATATGACCGCAGTTGATGCATTCCCAGATCATATCGCCGTCGCGGGAGAACACCAGACCGCCCTCGATATTGGCAATCAGCTTGCGGTAGCGCTCCTCGTGTGCCTTCTCGATCTTGCCGACCATCTCAAACAGTGCGGCAATGCGGGTGAAGCCCTCTTCCTTTGCGACCTTCGCAAATTCCGCGTACATATCCGTCCACTCGAAGTTTTCGCCGTCGGCAGCAGCCTTCAGGTTTTCAACCGTATCCGGAATATCACCGCCGTGCAGCTCCTTGAACCACAGCTTTGCGTGTTCCTTTTCGTTATTAGCGGTCTCCTCAAAGATTTCCGCAATCTGCACATAGCCTTCCTTGCGTGCCTTTGATGCAAAATACGTGTACTTATTTCTTGCCTGCGATTCGCCTGCAAATGCTGCCTGCAGATTCGCTTCCGTTCTGGATCCTTTCAGTTCCATTGCTATAACCTCCTTGTTTCGGCGTCAGAAATACAGATGTTATCCAGTACAACATCCTGCCTTTTATTATACCTAATAATCGAAAGAATGTCAATATCGTTTTTGTGAAAATCGGAAAAATTACCGAAGCGGCGGCGCTGCGCTTGACAAATCGCGGAAAATCGAATACAATAAAATGCAGAGACCCGATGCCCCACAGAAATCCGGTCAGAGAGACGGCTGCCGCTGGCTGAAAGCGCCGTCACGGAGAGTACCGGCACCGGCAACACTCGCATATATGCGCTGTCAGCGGATATATGGCACTTAATGTGCACCGAAATGCCCCATAAAAAGTGAACCGTGCGCAAGGCGCGGTTAAATCGGGTGGCACCGCGGGTTTTCAGTATGAAATGCTCGTCCCGAAGTAATCTGCATGTCGGATTGCTTTGGGGCGTTTTTGTTTTCCTTGCTCTCCGCCGCAGGAGAGACATAATTTTTGAGGAGGAAATTATATGTACCGTACAGTTATGTGCAATGCGCTGCGCAAAGAGAACATCGGTCAGACCGTTTCCCTTGCCGGCTGGGTGGATACCATCCGCGACCACGGCGGCGTTCTGTTCCTTGCGCTCCGCGATGAGACCGGCATTACGCAGGTCGTTTTCCACGATGATTCCATGCTCAAAGGCATCGGCCGTGAGTGCGTCATCTCTGTCACCGGCAAGGTTGTGGAGCGTGACGCCGAGACCGTTGACCCCAAGCTGGAAACCGGCTATGTCGAGGTTCTGGTTGAGCAGATGGAGCTGCTCGGACCGTCCAAGTCCATGCTGCCGTTCATTCCGGCGGAGTCGATGGACACCCGTGAAGAGGTGCGTCTCAAGTACCGCTATCTCGACCTGAGAAACCCGAAGATCCACGAGAACATCATCCTGCGCTCGAAGGTTATTACCTATCTGCGCCGCAAGATGGAGGATCTCGGCTTCCTCGATATCCAGACGCCGATTTTGACCGCTTCTTCTCCGGAGGGTGCGCGTGACTTCCTTGTTCCGAGCAGAAAGCACAAGGGCAAGTTCTATGCACTGCCGCAGGCGCCGCAGCAGTTCAAGCAGCTGCTGATGGTCTCCGGCTTCAACAAGTATTATCAGATTGCACCGTGCTTCCGTGATGAGGATGCCCGTCAGGACAGATCGCCCGGCGAGTTCTATCAGCTGGACTTTGAAATGGCCTTTGCAACGCAGGATGAAGTCCTCGCCGTCTGCGAAAAGGTCATCTCCGAGACCTTCAAGGAATTCAAGCCGGATGCCGTCATCTCCGATGCACCGTTCGAGCGCATTACCTACCGCGATGCAATGCTGAAATACGGCTCTGACAAGCCGGATCTCCGCAACCCGCTCGAAATCATCGACCTCACGGACTTCTTTGCCAATGTTGACTTCCCGATCTTCAAGGGCAAGCCGGTGCGCGGCATCGTCGCGGACTGCGCAGCCTGCTCCAAGAAGTTCTTTGAGGATTCGCTGAAGTTTGCAACGTCCATCGGCATGAAGGGTCTGGGCTATCTGACTGCTGTCGAGGGTCAGGCGAACTTCAAGGGCCCGATCGACAAGTTCCTCTCCGATGAACAGCGCGATGAGATCCGCAAGCTGTCCGGCATCAAGGACGGCGAGACCGTGTTCTTCATCTCCGACAAGAAGGGCACCGTCGATCTGTACGCGGGACAGATCCGCAACTGGCTCGGCGAGCGTCTTGACCTGCTCGAAAAGAATGCATTCCGCTTCTGCTTTGTTGTTGACTTCCCGATGTACGAAATCAACGAGGAAACGCACAAGCTGGACTTCACGCACAATCCGTTCTCGATGCCGCAGGGCGGTCTGGATGCGCTGGAAAACCAGGATCCGCTGGAAATTCTCGCATATCAGTATGACCTTGTCTGCAACGGCATTGAGCTTGCTTCCGGTGCTGTCAGAAACCACAGCGTCGATATCATGAAGAAGGCCTTTGCGCTTGCGGGCTACACCGAGGAAGAGCTTGCAGCTCGGTTCTCCGCGCTGTATACGGCATTCCAGTACGGTGCACCGCCGCACGCCGGTATGGCGCCCGGCATCGACCGCATGATTATGCTGCTGGCCGATACCGAGACAATCCGCAACGTCATTGCGTTCCCGCTGAACGGCAATGCACAGGATCTTCTGCTCGGCGCACCGTCGCAGGTCACGGAGCAGCAGCTGCGTGAGGCAAACATCCAGATCCGCGAGGAAGCGTAAAAAGATTTCTGCAATCAAAAAGGCGCTGATGCAACAGTCAGCGCCTTAACTTGTCGGAAAAGATATCGCTGCGCGATGATTCATAATGGACTCCGCCCAAATCTGTCAAAGGGACAGTGCCCCTTTGGAATCCCTTTATGATAAAAGTGATGTATTTTCTAAACTTTCCTATATTGCAGGATTTCAAAGGATTACGAAACTTTGACGGGGCTTGGATGCGTTTGCCTGCGAACGCACAGCAAAGCGGGCGGGAGATCCCATTCTGTCAGAAACAGTTCAGCACGGAAAAATCGGCTTTGCCGAAGGCTTCATGAAGGGCTGCACGGGCGATGCGCAGCGTGTCTGTCATACATCTCGTGAGGCGAATGAGCCGATGGATACCGCAGCCGGACAAATTGCTTTTTCTTTCCGTTTTTGCTTGACAATGAAAGTGTTTTCAGATATAATAAAAATGGACAGTGAGGTCCGGAAAATGCAATTTATCTGTATGCCTGAACGGCGGCAGTGAAAAGGGGAGGGGTGCGGAATGACAGCACAGGAATCTGCGCGTGCAGAAGAAGCCAGACGGCTGTTTCCCTTTGCGGCTCTCTATCTCGGTTCGCTTTCAGACGGTGCTGCCGCACTGGCCGAAGCTGCTGCGGCGGCTGTCCGGAAGGCACCGGATGACTTTGACAGCGAGTTCCTGCGTCAGCTGATGCGCATCTGCCGCGCTGCTGCACCCGAACGTGCTGCCGGAGAAGGCTTCCCGGACGATGATGCATTTGAATCGCTGCTGGTCGTGCTGAAGCTGCCGCCGGGGAGCCGGTGCAATCTTGCGATGCAGCTTTGCGGAATATCTGCAGAGGATGTTGCGCGTGCAAGAGGAATTTCTGCGGATGAGTATGCGCAGAAAACAGAAAAAGCTCTTCGGCAGCTGATATTTCTTGCAGCAGGTGATACGCCGGTTCTCGAAGAAATGACTGCTGCTGCTGCGCGGCTTCCGTGGAATCCGGCATGGTCGGAGTCGCTGGAGAAGGCTGTGCAGGCTCAGGCAGCACAGCCCGAACCGGAATCGGAGCCGATTGCCGGCGAGATCCGGAAAATCACGCGGGCGGATTCTGCGCACAAAACTGTCACGGTTCCGCTGTGGGGGGCTGTCTGCGGCGGCATCTGCCTGCTGATGGTGATCGGCGGACTGGTGTTTTTCTCGCTCCGCAAACCCGCGCGTCCGGAGCAGGAGCAGGAAATCCCTGCGCATGTTGATTTTGCACCCGATGAGATCCGGCCGTTTCAGGAGTATCTCACGCTTTCGGATATTCAGAAAAAGACTGCGGAATATGCGGAAATGCCCGAATCGGAGATCCGCTTTGTCAGTACCAAGCTCAAGCCCGATGCGGAACCGCCTTGCTATGAGCTGACTGTGCTCGGCAGGGATGCGCTGCTGCGTGAATTTGTACTGGATGCGAAAACCGGCGGGCTGCTTTCGCAGAAGGAAACCGACAAATCGCTTGTTCTGCACTGTGCTGCATGGAAGCCTGCGGAGGAGATGCGCGAGGCTGCCCTGCGCTGTGCGGCGCTGAAGGATGCGCTGTTCCTCAAGGAAAAATGCGGCGATGACGGCGATTCCGGCTACTATAAATACGAGCTGCTGGACGGAAACGGTGTGATTTACGACATGCAGTTTGATGCGGTGAGCGGAATGCTGATGAAGTATGAAGCGGAGACACCCGAACAGGAGGCCTCTGCTGCGGTGATCTCTCCGGAGGCGGCAAAGCACGCTGCGCTGGTGCGTGCGGGCAATCCCGATCCGTCACAGGTGATTTTTACCAAGGTGAAGCAGGACAGCGGCGTGTATCTGATCGCATTCACGCTCGATGACGGAACGCAGTACATGATCGAGCTGAACGCTGTAACCGGGGCGGTCAATACGGTGGATGTGATTCCGGTTTCTGCGGATGTGACCGGTGCGATCGGCATGGTTGCCGCGAAGGAACGCGCCCTTGCAATGGCCGGTGTGCAGAAAGCGCCGGTTCCTGCGGAATTCACCAAGGCCAAGATCGAGCGCGGCAACGGCGCATATGTCTACGAGCTGGAATTCGAGACGCCGGAGTATGAATTTGAGGTTACGCTCAATACCGTGACCGGCGCCGTTCTGAAATACCGCGCAAGAGCGCAGTAAACGTATATTACGGTACATTCTGAATAAGTAAAAAAAGGCGCTGATTCTTGCAATCAGCGCCTTTCAGTCTGTAGAAAAAGTGCCGCCGGCGGAGCTATAATTGGGCGATGCCCCAATCCCCGCCAAAGGATCGTAACCCTTTGGAATCCCATTTTTATGACATATTTGTAACTGCATCCTTTTATACAAAATGTGGTCTGGGGATACGTCCCCAGTCGGAGTTTGAGGGCAAAGCCCTCATTACAGATCATTGCGCAGCGATACCTTTTTTATTGTTTTCCGGTTTTGATAAAACAGATCAGCGATTCCATGTCGTCAAAGTCGTCGTAGTCGCCCATGATGCCTTCGCGGTGATAGATGATGCCGGCCTGTTCATTGCGTCCGAGGCAGTCGAGCAGTTCTTCTATGCCGTATCGTTTTGCGAATTCTGCAAATGCGCGCGCCTTGATCTTTTCTGCATACAAGCCCTTCCGGCAGTTTGCAGGTTCGCATTCAAAACAGCCGCTGAGGTTCTTTTCTATGACGCATTTCCGGTTTTCGCACCATTGTGCATCCTTGCACCAGGAAAGCTCCAGAAAGCCGTCCTTTTTGCAGCCCTTGCATTCTTTGTTTTCAGAGCATAAGCAGCAGGCCAGTCCGCAGCGTGCAATCCCAAGTTCTCTTTTCATATCTGCTTCCTCAGCTGGCTTTGTTCAGTCCGGAACGGGAATTGCAGCGGCCGTCCATGTCATCGGCTCGGCGCGGTATTCCGCGGGCAGGGAATAAAGTCCCTGTCCGACCGGTACCAGCGCGGCCAGCCGGAAGCCGTTGTCCGCAAGTTCCTTTTCGATCGCATTGCGTGTCCAGAAAACATCATAGATATGATATTTTCCCCATCCGTTCTTCTGACGGTGCGGCACTTCAAACCGGACATTCGGCACATCGAACAGGAGCACGCCGTCCGTGCGGAGTGCGCGCCGGAGCCGTCCCCACAGTTTGCGGCGGACGCTGTATTCATAATGCCGGATGAACCGGAAGAGCGTGATTGCGTCGAAGGTACCGTCAATCTCGCCGGAGAGCAGGTCGATTTCGCGGATATTCATGTCCTTGCCGTTGAATCTTGCGCGCAGTGCGTTGAGCATCGCCGGAGAGGCATCGCCCGCAGTGCAGCTGCCGAACGGAAGCAGCTCCTGCAAAATCCGGCCGTTTCCGCTTGCAAGGTCGAGCAGTTCAGCGAAGGGTTTTCCATTGAGGAAGTGCTCTAGCAGAACGGAGACCGTTTTCCGTTCCATCAGATCAAAGCAGTTCTGCGGATAAACCGCAAAGCGTTCCTCGGTATAATTTGCGGCAACATCCTGCCGCTGATAGTAAGCCTTCAGTGCAGCATGGCCTTTGACCAGATGCTTGTTTTCGAGCTTCAGCTGGCGATCCCAGTCCTGCAGCATCTGTACGCCGTCCGGCACTGCATCGGCAATGCATTCCTCTGCATAGCGGATAAACGAACGGCCGGAGAGCAGTGCGTGTAGCTTATCCGTGCGCCAGCCCTCCTGAAATGCAGGATAATAGGCGGGCAGCTTCCGCAGTGCAGCCGTGAGGGCATTTGCATCGGTGCCCTCTGCAATCAGACCGATGCCGCATGCACTGACGAGCTCCGAAATGCCGGATTCCGGCGTCGTGACGACCGGCAGATTCATCAGCATACCCTCCAGCGCGGAGAGCGGGCAGGCGTGATTATAGTTTTCGTCTGTATACGGAATCAGCACGCAGTCGATTTCGCTGTAAAAATCTGCCATATCGACCTTGCCGGTGCGGATTTCGCAGTTTTCCGCGCTGCGCAGCTCGTCAGGAACCTGAATAAACGTCTCATCGCGCCAGAGCACAACAAAATGCATCTCCGGATTCTGCCGGACGACCTCGCAGAGCACCGGAATGCCGCGGGAAACCGCCTGTTCCGGCTGCATCGGCGAGGATGCAAAGCCGACGGTCAGATGCGCTGCATCAAAGGCACGCGGTTTGCGGGCGAACAGCTGCTTTTCGGTGTCGATATAGGGATAAATGACCGTCGGGCGGCGGAAGCCGTGTCCTTCCAGAATATCGGCTGCATGACGGGACGCTGTGCAGTAATGCTGGATGCCGGCATCACAAAGATGCAGCAGCTCCTGCATTTTACTGCCGCCGAGTGTCTGTGCGGGATTCTGTCCGCTTGTCCGGACGATGGCGTTCCGCAGCAGCATACACTGATTGCCTGCCGTGAGAATTTCGGTTGTACTTTCGCAGAAGATCAGCAGGGCGGGGTCATGCTCCCGCATCCATGCGGCCAGCTGCGAATCCGGTACATAGTGCACATCTCCGCTGCGGCCTGCTGCGGAGCCGTCCGGCTCCACGGAGACGATGCACGCGGGATAGCGGCTGCCGCGCCGCAGCAGACGGTAGAGGTCCCAGACCTCGTTGCGGATGGCCTCCATACCGGCGCCGCTGCCGAACGAGGTGCAGACCAGTGCAATCGGCTTGGTCAGTTCCGGTGCAGTCAGCTTCTGCACCGACTCTGCGAGCATATTGCGGTAATTTTCGCCGAGCTGTTCCAGTGCCTTTTCGGTACCGTCAGTGTTGGCTGCATTCTGCACGGAATGGAACTCCTGAAACAGCGTTTCGGTTCCGATGACCGGCAGCTCCGTGAGCGGTTCGCGGCCGGCATCGCTTCTGCATTCCGGTGCAGAGATCGTCAGGCTTTTGTCGATCCGGTCGGCCAGTGCCTGCAGCGCTTCCTGCTGCTCGGCACGGGTTCTTGCGATTGAGGAACGCTGTGACTGCCGCAGCTCGGTCAGACGCTTTTCGGTGATGGAGGTCAGCGCCGAAAAATGGGACTGCAGCGCCCCGACGCTTTCGTTCAGCGCTTCCAGCATATCGGTCACTGCTTCGTTATAGGCATTTTGTTTTCCGCCGAACGGCTGCACATACCAGAACGTCAGCTTTCTGCCCAGCCGTTTGACCAGCTTGAACTTTCCGGCAGGTGCCGGTACGACCGAAAAGGTTACCTGCGCCTTCTGGACAGCCCGCAGGCGTTTATCTCTTTCTTCCTGATCCATTTTCTTCATCCTTTCGCGCCGTCTTGGGATGCGGCATCATTCCGCATCTATCTGCCATTCATGCACGAGCCGTGAAACGCCGGTTTCGTCAATGGTATTATAGACGGTGAAACGCACGGCATGTGCGGCGTAATCATATGCAAACATATCCATCCTGCGCAGCGCCACGTCAAACCAGTAGCTGCCTGCAATCAGATTCATCGGGGAGAACACGCAGCGGATGACGCCTTTCTTCTTCAGCTTCAGCGGTTTCATGCGTTCGCGCTGCGTATTGGTGCCGTAGCAGAGTGCGTTGTCTGCGCGGTAGAGCGCCAGTCCGATCAGCGCCTCCTCGGCATTTTCGGGGTCTGCCTCGTAGGTCAGCTGTAATGTCACGGTGTCGCCGGTGCGGAAGGTCGAGATGCGCTCGCCCGCCTGATTCAGCAGGCAGATGTCCGTCCAGTGTGCCGGCGTTTCGGTTTTTTCTTCCTTTTCCGCGGCTTCCTTTGCAGGCGCCGCTGCAGCGGGTGTGCTGTGATGCCGCTGCTGTCCCATAAAGTCAAGATATTCCGGATGCACGGTATTCGGCGGCCCTTCCATGCGGATTTTGCCGTTTTCGATCCAGACAGTGCGGTCGCAGATCTGTTCGAGCTGTGCAAGGCTGTGCGACACGATCACGATTGTCGTGCCGGCAGCCTTGATCTCCATGAGCCGCTCGAAGCACTTGGCCTGGAACGCCGCGTCACCGACTGCGAGAATCTCGTCAATCAGCAGGATATCCGCGCCGACATGAATCGCAACGGAAAATGCAAGCCGCATATACATGCCGGAGGAATACGTCCGGACGGGGTTGTCGATGAACTCCTCCATCTCGGAGAATGCGATGATTTCATCGAGCTGCGCTTCGATTTCCTTGTGCGTCAGCCCGAAGATCGAAGCGTTCGTGAAGATGTTTTCGCGCCCGGTCATGTCCGGATGGAAGCCGGCACCGAGCTCAATCAGCGAGGAAACGCGCCCTTTGAGCTTGACGCTTCCGCTTTCCGGATAGAGAATGCGGCTCATCAGCTTCAGCAGCGTCGATTTGCCGCAGCCGTTTTTGCCGACCAGACCGATGGCCTCGCCCTGCCTGACGTTCAGCGAAAAGTCGTCCAGCACGGTGCGCTCGTCATATTTCCGCCGTTTCCCTGAGAGCATTTTCTCTTTGAGCGAATGCCCCTGATCGGCATAGATCCGGAATTTTTTTGTCAGATTTTGTATCTCAATGGCATACAAGCCGATGCCCTCCGTTTCAGAAGATCATATTGCAGATTCATTTTCCCCTGCGTATTCCGTAAAAGCCCGCCTGCTGACCGGATACCCAGAGAACCTCCGGCTGTTCAAAGCCGCAGCGCTGCAGCATCGTCAGATGCTCCTGAATGGTCATCGGATAGCAGCTGCTGCGATAGCGGGCAAGGTGCCGGGCGAGCATATCGTCCGTTTTGCCCATGCGCTTCTGGTATTCCCGCCAGAGCTGCATGGAAACGGCTTCGCCTTCCTGCGAGTTTTTTGCGATGTTTTCAAAGGTGAAGAACATGCCGTTCGCTGTCAGCATATCGCGGCAGCGGCGGATTGCGCGCACCTTTTCCTCCGGCTTCAGGAAGTGGAAAACCTGAACGGCCGTGATGATGTCAAAGCGTTCGGAAAGCTGCAGCTCCGCAAAATCCTGATTCAGAAAAACAGTCTGCTCTGCGTTGAGCCGTTTCCGTGCTGTTTCCAGCAATTCTGCAGAGGGCTCACAGCAGTACATGCACCGGACGGGCAGGGTACGGAATGCGCGTGCTGCGAGTGTTCCCGTCCCGCTGCCGAGGTCGAGCCAGCTGACCGGCTCTGTATAGTGTACGCGGACGGTCTCAAGAATCTGCCGGTGAAATTCATCAAAGAACGGATATGTCTGCCGGATGCCGGCTTCATAGTCCGCTGCGCTGAATACGCTGTAGCTTTCGTTCTCCATCATCGTCAGTTTTCCTCCGCAAGTTTTTCACCTGCATTCATATCAAAGAGCGTTCCCGCAGGCGCGTTCAGTATATCTCCGTCATGCACCTGCTCAAAAACGAGGTCGTTGCCTGCTGTATCCTTCAGAATGACCTGAAATACGTCCCGGACTGCCGAATAGGCCGTGACTGTGTCTGCATGGAACTGCGCATCCGTCTCTCCGGCCAGAATATAGTCATGTTCTGCTGTTGTGCGCATACAGAGAATGCGCTTGTCCGGCAGAATGTCCTTTTCCGCGTTGATAAACTCGATTTGTGCCGGGTTGTGAATCTGCAGATAATCCTCGGTATATTGATCGAAGCGGTGGATGCCCTCATAATCCGGCGCATAGAGCTGCCAGCTTTCGTCGCAGTCCGTGAATGATGCCGAGGAGACCGCACGGTCAAAATTGTAGTATTTTTCGACCAGCTGCATATAAGCGGGCTTCCACATATCGGTGAGGCTGCTCGCGCAGAGCGAAAGCCCGCACACAAGGAGCGTCGTGACGATGCGGATCGTCTGCCGCTGCGGCTTGCCCGTCGCAGAACGGTAAAGACGCACGGTCATCACCGTCAGGAATGTCACCAGAAACAGATAGCTGTAAAAGGAAGGCAGATAGCCGGTTGTTCCGCGGCGGATCCACTTGATATATTTTTCGCTGCAGCCGATCAGCACGCAGGGCACCAGAATGCCGAGGCCGGAAAGTAGCGCTGTGATATGCGCGCGCAGCTTCGGCAGGCGGATCTGCGGCAGCAGGCTGTAAAATGCAGCGGCTGTCAGAAATGCGCTGATCCACGGCGCCGGATGCAGCAGATGTCCGAAAAAGCGCATCGCCGTGACAGGCTCCTGCTTTGCGAGCCGCATCATTTCCGCGAGCGGGAACATCGAGGTGCCGTAAACACCGGCAGCATACAGGCTGACAAACGGCTCGCCGATGACAAGCGCCGTCCCGTCATAGGTCGGCGGGTAGAAATGCTGCCATGCAAAATACACGATCATATATGCACCGGCCGTGCAGACCTGCGGCAGAATTTTGCCGGCGGCCTTCCGCAGATAGGAAAAATATCCGTGTTCCTTTTCCTGCGGTGTCACTGCAAGCGCCCAGACTGCAAACAGCAGCAGCGAGACCGTAAACGCCTCGTAGATCATGCAGGCGGCCAGCAGGAAGATGCAGCTGAACACGGTGTTCCGGACTTTGCCGCCCCGCATCCGGTTGCCGAAAAAATAAAGCGAAAGAAACAGAAACCCGATCGGGATCTGATGGCAGAGTGCGTATGCAATCAGCAGATTGTGCGAGCCGTTGATGCAGAGCCATGCCATGCTGAGAACGGCGGAAAGGTCTGCAAAGCGGCGGCTGACATGCTTTTTCAGCAGCAGATGCATCGCAAAAAAGTCAAACAGCAGCGTGCCGTAGGAGACCAGCTTATAAAACCAGACTTTGTTCAAAAGAAACGGAAACCCGAGCAGAAAATGATTCCACAGATGCGAGATTCTGCCGCATTTTGCAGAACCGAGGGCGTCTTCCGCAAGCACGCCGCGCTGCGCAAGTGTATAATTCCGGAGATCGTCATGCGTTGCGAAAACGATCGGGTAGAGTTGATAAAACAGCCAGAGCGCCGCCGCGATGAAGGCCAGCAGCGGCAGGCATTTCCGGAGCTTTTGGATTGTTTTTTCCATTACAGCACCTCTGCGAAGCGGCGCTGCAGGCGCGAAAAGGTCATCGCACCCACTGCAAGAATCACCAGACTGACCGCCAGTGCAATTCCGAGATGCTTCATTTCCGGCGCAGTCTGATAGTACAGGATATTGCGGTAGGAAAGAATCAGCGGCGCCATCGGATTGTACAGATACCATCCCTGCCAGTTTTCCGGTACAAAATCAATGCCGTAAACAACCGGCGAAAGATACATCCACGCCATGCTGACCACGCCCATGATATGCTCCAGATCGCGGACATAGACCGTCACGGAGGAGGTAATCAGGTTGACGCCCAGCACCAGCAGGAACTGAATCGCCATCACCGGAATCAGCCACGGCAGAGCGGTGAGGCTGATACCCAGCCCCATCACGCCGATCACCGCAAACACGATGATGAACGAAAACAGCATATTGCAGAAGCTGCTGACGGTATAGGCGACCGGCAGCACCTCGCGGGGGAAATAGATCTTCTTGATCATGTTTTTCTGATCGAGCACCAGCTTTGCACCGGTTGTCAGAGAGGATGCAAAGAAAATCCACGGCACCAGTGCCACAAACAGATGCAGATAGTAATTCGGGATGCCGCTTTTCAGGATCACCGAAAATACCATCGTATAGACAAGCAGCTGCAGCAGCGGATTCAGGAATGTCCACAGAAATCCGAGCACACTGCCTTTATATCGTCCTTTCAGATCCTTGCGGACCAGACTTGCGATCATTTCGCGGTATTGATAAAGTTCATGCAGCTTTTGCATCATGCGTGCAATTACTCCTTCAGAAGCCTGCGCTGCGCTGTCAGCATATCCGAGAGCGTCTGCGCAAGCGGGATTTGCGGCGACCAGCCGGTATCGGCCTGCAGCTTCGTGATATCCGCTGCGATAACCGGCACATCGACCGGGCGCAGCTTTTGCGGGTCGGTCTCCACGGCAAACTGCACCGTGCAGAGCGACCGGATCTGCGCCAGAATATCTGAGACGGCAACGGCGGTTCCGCTGCCGACATTGTAAACCTCGCCTGACCGTCCGCGCTCCATCAGAAGCGCGTAGGCACGGACAATATCGCGTACATCGGTGAAATCGCGCTGTGCGGAGAGGTTTCCGGTGCGGATGACCGGTTCATGCAGGCCGCATTCGATCTCCGCGGCCTGTTTACAGAAATCCGCAGCGACAAAGGTTTCGCGCTGTCCGGGCCCGATGTGGTTGAATGCGCGCACCGAGACAATCTGCATCCCGTAGGCGCGGACATAGAGCGCCGCAAGCTGCTCGGCTGCGGCCTTTGTCGCAGCATAGACATTGGCCGGATGCAGCGGCGTATCCTCTTTGACCGGAATCTGCTCCGGCTGCAAAGGGCCGTATTCCTCGCCGGAACCGATCAGCAGGATGCGCGGCTGTTTTTCGAGCTTCCGCGCAGCCTCCAGCAGATTCAGCGTGCCCTTGATGTTGATATCCGCGGTCAGCTGCGGCATTTTCCATGAGAGCGCCACAGAGCTCTGTGCTGCGAGATGCAGGATTCTGTCCGGCTGCACGG
The DNA here is from genome assembly GCA_017427265.1 of Oscillospiraceae bacterium. Lineage (GTDB taxonomy): Bacteria > Bacillota > Clostridia > Oscillospirales > Ruminococcaceae > Firm-04. The sequence continues at coordinate 66,771 of JAFRTG010000033.1, forward strand.
TTTCCAGCAGCGCTGCGACAGCATCTGCGTCCAGCAGATCGAGATCGTGCACCGTACAAAGCGCGGCCGCGTCCGGTGCGAGCTGCTCAGACGGCAGCTTGGTTGCGTGGACGTTTCCGCCGCTGCCTGCAAGCTGACGGATGGCATAGGCGCCGACGAAGCCCGCCGCGCCGAGAATCAGATCATTCATTGGTTCACCGCCGTTTCTTTTGCTGAAAATTGCTGCCGAGCCGGTATCCGTCCGGCAGGAGCACCTTTCGGGTCTGTTCCATAACCTTCTGCAGCGAATATTCCTGCAGAACCCGTGTTCTTGCTGCCTTGCCGTACTGCTCCCGCAGCGCGTCGTCCGCAATCAGCCGATCCATTGCCGCAGCGAGTGCATCAGGGTCGGAGGGCGGAACCGTCAGACCGGTCACGCCGTCCGGGCTGACCAGCGGAACGCCGGTCGGGAGCGCGGTGTTGATGACCGGCTTGCCGTAAACCATCGCTTCGAGCTGTACAATGCCGAAGGCCTCGCTGTTGGCAACGGACGGCAATACAAAGAAATCACAGTCTGCAAACATATCCCGGAGATCGGACGTCATGCGTCTGCCGAGAAAATGCACGCGATGTTCAGCACCGAGCGCCTTTGCACGCTCGCGCAGTTCCGGTTCGAGCACGCCGGTTCCTGCAAGGAACAGCTCTGCGTTTCCCTGCAGCCGCGAGAAGGCTTCCAGCAGCACATCCGCGCCTTTATAATACACCAGTCTGCCCGTAAACAGGATTTTTTTTGCAGTTTTATCATGCAGCATTCCGGTCAGCGGCTGCTGATGCGGCCGGTCCGCATAGACTGCGGGGTCAATGCCGTATGGTACAATGATGCATTTTTCGCGGAACGGCTTCAGATAGGGCGAGCTGTCGATATGTGCCTGCGTTGCGACCAGAATCGCATCCGCACGCTTCAGCAGCCATTTCATCAGCGGCTTATAAAAATGCAGCATCAGCTTCTGCCGCACGACGTCGCTGTGCCATGCGACAACGACGCGCCCGCGGTATCCCGAAAGCAGCAGTGCCAGATCGGCAAGCGGAAACGGCAGATGCAGCTCCACGGTATCCGCCGTCATGACCTTGCGGCGAAATGTGCCGATATAGGAAAGCGACATCGGACAGGACGCAATGGTTCCGAAGCTGCCTGCATAGGTTACCGGAACGCCTCCGATTTTGTCCTTGCGGGTCAGGCCGATTGTGTCACGGCAGCAGAGCACCTTTGTTTTTGCGTATCTGCGCATATATTCTGCGGTCTGCTGCATCACGGTCTCGATGCCGCCGATATGCGGATCATAGGCCTTGCCCGTAATCAGCAGGCGCGGACGGTCATTCGGTTGCTGCATGTGATCTTCTCCATTCATCTGCAAGGATGCCGTAACGCACCTCGTCAAAGACTCTGCCCCGGGCAAAGCCCTGCTGCCGGAGTACGCCTTCCTTTGTCATGCCGATTTTCTGCATGACTCTGCCGGATTTCGGATTCCCGATATCATGCGCAGCCATGATGCGGCTGAAGCCGACTTCCTCAAACAGATATCTGAGAACAGCGTTTCCTGCCTCCGGCATATAGCCCTGTCCCCACCATTCTGTACCGAGACACCAGCCGAGCTCGGCACAGGAAATATTATCATATTGCCTAACTACGCTGATATTGCCGATTGGCATGTTCTCAGCTTTCAGCATGATCACCCAGTTATAGGTATCCGGCTTTCCGTAATCGCTGACCCATTCCCGCAGCAGTTCCGCGGTCGCCTCTGCCGAGGGATGCGGCTCCCATGTCAGGAAGCGTGCGACCTCCTCCGAGGACGCCCAGTTCCGAAACATATCCGCAGCGTCCGATACGGCAAAGCGCCGCAGAATCAGGCGCTCCGTTTCCAGCGTAACGGTACCCTTATGATGCATACAAAACAGTCCTTTATAGAAGTTCCCGATAGACCTGATACAGCTTTTCGGCTGCGCTGTCCCAGTTCATCTCCGCAGCACGGCGCAGGCCGCATTTTCGCAGACCGCAGCGCAGCGCAGGATCGGTCAGCAGCATTTCCATGCCGTCTGCGATTGCCTTGGTACTGTTCGGGCTGACGAGGATTGCAGCATCCCCGACCGCTTCCGGCAGAGACGCCGCCTTTGCGGTCAGCACGGGGCAGCCGCAGGCCATCGCCTCCAGCGGCGGCATTCCGAATCCCTCGTACAGCGACGGAAATAAAAATGCCAGCGCACCGGAATAGAGTGCGGCCATATCTCCGGCGGGAATATACGACGGAAACAGAATATGCTCCCGCAGACCGTCCCTGTCCGCAGCGGCAAAAATCGACTCATACTGCCAGCCCTTTCCGCCGGCGAGTACCAGCGGCGGGGCATCCGGATGCTTCTCCCGCAGCAGTGCATAGGCTTCGATCAGCCGCACGAGATTCTTGCGCGGCTCCAGCGTGCCGAGATACAGGAAATACTGCTCCGGCAGATGATGCGCTTCCCGGACACGGGCAATCTCCTCAGGAGATGCCGGTGCAAAGCGTTTGGGATCCACGCCGCAGGGCACAACACGAACCTTGTCTGCAAAGTCCGGATAATATTTTGCAATTTCCGTGCGGGAAAATTCGCTGTCTGTCACGATCAGATCCGCACGCGCCATCGAGCGCCGCAGACCGGTCTGCAGCAGGAGCCTTGTTCTTCTGCGCATCGTTTCCGGATAGGCATGCAGCACCATATCGTGCACCGTTACGACGGTTTTTCCGTGCACAAACGGCGGAACGATATAATTGAAAAAGTGCGTGATATCTGCCCATTTTCCCTGAAATGCACAGTACGGCACCGGGACGAAGTTCGTCATCAGCCGATAGAGCAGCGGCGAAAATCTTGCCGGATGCAGCGGTGTGTTTTCCCGTACAAAGGGCTGCATCCGCCGGACCTTTTCTTCCGGCGAACGCAGCGTGAAATATTCAAAACGGTATTGATGCTCCGGATGCAGCCTTGTCAGCGCCTCTGTCAGATAGGCCTCGCACCAGCCCACGCCGGAGATCAGATCTCCGGTCAGCGGCGACGCATCAAAGGCCACATTCATTCTTTACAAGCTCCAGATCGTTTTTGGCCATGCGCGTGACCAGCTCATCAAAGGAGATGTCGCGCTTCCAGCCGAGCTTTGTCTCCGCCTTGGTCGGGTCGCCGAGCAGCAGCTCGACCTCTGCCGGACGGTAGAACTTCGGATTGATTCTGACGACGGTCTTGCCGTTTGCCTTGTTGATGCCGAGGGTATCGACGCCCTCACCCTGCCATTCGATCTCAATGCCGACGGCACGGAATGCGCATTCCGCAAACTCTCTGACTGAGCGCGTCTCGCCTGTTGCTACCACATAGTCATCCGGCTCGTCCTGCTGCAGCATCAGCCACATGGCCCGGACATAATCCTTGGAGTGACCCCAGTCGCGCTTGGCATCGAGATTGCCGAGCTCGACATATTCCTGCAGGCCGAGCGAGATGCGTGCGGCGGCATCGGTGATTTTCCGCGTGACGAACTCCTTGCCGCGGCGCTCCGATTCATGATTGAACAGGATGCCGGAGCAGGTGAACAGGCCGAAGCTCTCGCGGTAATTCTTGGTGATCCAGTGGCCGTAGAGCTTTGCAACGCCGTAGGGGCTGCGCGGATAGAACGGGGTGGTCTCGCACTGCGGAATCGCCTGCACCTTGCCGAACATCTCCGAGGTGGACGCCTGATAGAATCTGGCTTCCGGCTTGACCGTGCGGATCGCCTCAAGCAGGTTTGTCACGCCGAGCGCGTCAATTTCTGCAGTTGCGATCGGCTGCTCCCAGCTGGTTGCAACAAAGCTCTGTGCTGCGAGGTTATAGACCTCGTCAGCCTGCGAGATCCGCATGGCGGAAATCAGGGAAACGATGTCTGTCATATCTGCATAGATCAGGTGGATCTTGTCCTTCAGATGCGCAATATTGCCGTAATCCACGGTGCTCTTGCGGCGCCAGATACCATAGACCTCATATCCCTTTTCCAGCAGAAGCTCTGCCAGATACGATCCGTCCTGACCGGTGATGCCGGTAATCAGTGCATGTTTCATAATCATTCTCCTTTATCGTGTTATATTGTTTTCTCCGGCTTGACCTGGATTTCCGGCTGGTATTCCCGTAGGAATGCCAGTACGTCATGGAAATCTGCCACGGAGACAAAGTAACGGTGCCGGTGTTTTTTCTGATCCCAGAGGAACAGCACATCAAACCGCTCCGTATCCGGCATCGGATGGTGCTGGTGGAATACGCGGTCCTTATGGGAGTCGGAAAGTGCTCTTGCAGCAGCAAAGCTGCGCGATTTGAACAGGATTCGCAGGAAGCGGGTATGCTGAACCGCACACCGCCGCAGACTCCGGATCTCCGGCAGCGGCAGATAGCTCTGCACCCGTGCAGGGCATACAATATATTCCTCTGTAATCATCAGCGGGTATTTCCGGTACGGCGGTGTCTGCCACAGGGCAACCGTACCGCCCGCACGGAGACAGCCTGCCATAGCAATCGGGTTTCCGAACTGCTGCAGAACCCGGTGCTTTTTGACAAAGAGCAGCTTATAAAGCGCAATCAGAGAGACAATCAGCGCGATTGCAGCGAGTCCTGCGAGGATCAGTGTAACAATAAAGAAGAAGCCGTTCATCAGCGCAGAGATTCCCATGCAGATTGCCAGAATCAGACAAAGAACTCCTGCACTGACCGCAGTAACCGCAGGTCCCTTGCGCAGCTGTTCCAGAATGATATCGCCGGTTAATTCTTCCATGTCCGCTACCTCCGTTTCCTGATTTCGGGCTGCGGATCAGAGCAGTTCGCCTCTGCCCTGTTCCCGCAGCATTTCCGTAATTTTCTTGACGTTCTGTGCGGCATCGACGTCGCAGACAAGCAGCGCGTCATCCGTATCGACCACAATGATATGATCCAGGCCGATTGCGGCAATCAGTCTTTTGCCGCCGGAAAAAACGCAGTTTTTCGTTCCGAAGGTCACAACATCGCCGTCGCGGTAATTGCCGTTGGTATCGGTGCGTGCAACGCGGCGGAGCGACGGCCAGCTTCCGACGTCATCCCAGCCGAAGCTGCCCGGAATCGTATAGAGTGTTTTTTCGTGCTCCAGCACACCGAAATCCACCGAGATGGAAGGCATCTGCGGGAACTGCTCCAGCAGCGTCTTTTCAAAGCCGGGGGTATCGCAGGCTTCCTGCAGCCGGTCGGTGATGTCTGCAACGGCCGGCAGGTGCTCGCGGATTGCCTTCAGATACGTGCTTGCCTTCCATGCGAACATGCCGCTGTTCCAGAGGTAATTGCCGGATTCCACATATTGCCGGGCGGTTTCGAGGTCGGGCTTCTCCTTGAAGCAATCCACCTCATAGACGCCGGTGCCGCCGGAATCTGCGTCGGAAAATGCGATATAGCCGTAACCGGTTTCCGGATAGGTCGGCGTGATGCCGATTGTAACCATTGCATCTTTTTCCGCGGCAGCCGCAGCAGCCCGTTCGAGCACATCCGCACAGATGGGTTCATGCCGCACCAGATGGTCAGCCGGAAGCACGAGCATCAGTGCGTCGCCGCAGCGCTTTGCAATCACAGCAGCCGCGAGTGCAATGCAGGGCGCCGTATTGCGTGCGGCAGGCTCCCGGAGGAGATTGCTCTCCGGAACCTCCGGCAGCTGCGACTTCACCAGATCCATGTATTCTCCGTTTGTGACGACATAGACCTGCTCCGGCGGAACCAGTCTGCTGATGCGTTTGAAGGTTTTCTGAAGCATTGTTTCGCCGTCACCGGTCAGGGAAAGAAACTGCTTCGGACAGCGGACGCGGCTTTTCGGCCAGAAGCGCTCGCCCTTGCCGCCGGCCATAATGACGGCCGTCAGCGGAAGATTCGGGTTTTGCATAGTCGGTTACTCCTTTTTCATTTTTTTCTGTGCCGGGTGTTCCGTTTCCCGCAGAACGGCAAGCTCACTTGCATTCGTTCCGGGCGGGAATAATGCGGTTTTCAGTGTCATAAGCAGGATCTGAATATCCATCAGCAGCGAATACTGTTCAATGTAGATCAGATCCATTTTCAGTTTGTCAATCGGCTCCGTATCGTAGGCGCCGTTGACCTGCGCATAGCCTGTCAGGCCGGCTTTGACCTGCAGACGGTAGGGGAATTCCGGATATTTTCTGGAATATTCCTCTGTCAGCTCCGGACGCTCCGGACGCGGGCCGACAAGGGACATCTCACCGCGCAGGATATTGAGCAGCTGCGGGAGCTCGTCCAGCCGGAACCGGCGCAGTACGGCTCCGACCTTTGTGATGCGGTTGTCATGATCTGCGGCAAGTACGGCCTTGCCGTCTGCCTCTGCATCGGGGATCATGCTGCGGAATTTGAGCACCTCAAAGATTTTGCCGTCTCTGGTCAGGCGCTTCTGCCGGTAAAAGACCGGTCCGCCGTCCTCCAGCCGCACAGCCGCTGCACAGATCAGCAGGACAGGTGAAAGAATCAGCAGCAGCACCGCCGAGATCACAATATCAAAAATGCGCTTGACAAACCGCTGCTCCGGCGTCAGACCCTCGTTCCGGCAGAGAATCAGCGGCGTATCAAACAGCCGGATATCGTCGCCGCCGCGCATCAGAATATCCGAAATCTTCGGCGCGGTGTAGGTGCGGATGCGGTGTCCGCAGCAGTATTTGAGCAGGTCGTTGCGCAGCTCTGCGGGGATATCGCAGAGAATGGCGCCGTCAAAATCTCCGAGCAGGCCGGTGATTTTTTCCAGACCTTCCCTGCAGTTGATGCTCTCGCAGATCATGTATTTATCCACCCGGCTGCTCATTTTCAGCACGAGCTCCGCCGCCTGTGGCGAGCCGTATACAATGACAAGCCTGCGCGGCGGATACAGCCGGAAATAGATGCGGCTTGTCAGCATTGCCCATGTGACGATGGTCGCAAAATCGAGCAGCGTCAGGGCGAACACCGGCGTTACCGCCATGAAGCGGCGGCCGATGACGCTGACCTGAAAGTATGTGATGAAATTGACAATCGTAATGCCGATCAGCTGATAGTAAATCAGATCGCTGCGCTTCAGGTAGCCGAAGCGCGTACAGTGATACGCTTTGTAAACGATCGCCGTCAGAAATGTATAGATCAGTATGACTACCCAGTTGCCGCGCCGGAAGAACGGTGCGATAATGACATCAGCATAGAACAGTTCCCAGATCATGCCGAACCAGAAGGTCAGCAGTCCCAGCAGCAGCAATCCGAAGCAGCTTGAAAACAAATGCCGGTATTTTCTGCGGTCTATCATATTGCTCCTTTTCGGCGGCTTATCCGCCTGTTTCTCTGTAACTGCAGTGCCGTCCGCAGCCGGCGGCACCGTGTAGCTTTGCCGTATTTGCAGGGGTTCATGCGGTGACATTGCCGCGGAGTCCGCAGCAGATGCCTCAGCCTGTCAGTTTTTGCCGGTTCCGGACGTAATCAGACAGAGCTCCGGCGGATTGAACAGCCGCAGATTGCCGAGTCCTGCACTGACGACCATCTCACTGCCGTTCTGCCGGTAGTGTCCTTTGTCATACCGCGGGAACAGCCGACGCTCCGGAGAGAGCACCCCGCCGATTCCCGGCAGCCGCAAGAATCCGCCGTGCACATGCCCTGAAAGCGTCAGCGCTGCGCCCCACTGCGCATAGGCGGGGAAATACAGCGGGTTGTGCGCCAGCAGTACCGTATGCGGGGGGCAGCTGCCGAGCAGCTCCTGCATCAGTTCCGCGCTGCAGGCTTCTGCAGGCCGGAGGCCGAACAGACTGCCGCCCCGGAAGCAGGAACGCGGCAGGAACACTCCTGCAAACGGAATGCCTTTGACTGTCACAATCTCGTTTTCGAGCAGCACCGCGCCGCCGCGCCGGACGGCCTTCCGGAACTGTTCATAGCTTTCCGGCGGCAGATCGCCCTCGTGATTGCCCGGCACTGCGAGCACCGGCGCGAGCTTGCGGAGTCCGCGCAGCAGATGCACGGTTTCGGTGAATGACCGTTCCTCGCGGGATACCAGATCGCCGGTGATGACGATGATATCAGGCTGCAGCTTTGCTGTCCTGCGGATCAGGCGCTTCTGTGCCTTGCCGAAGTGCCGTCTGTGCAGATCGGAAATCTGCACGATGCGCGGCAGTCCGGGATAACCGGCTTCATATTTGCTGACGCAGAGCAGCACGGTGTTTTCGAGCAGTGCCCAGCCGGATACTGCGCCGCAGATTCCGGCCGCCGCCTGCAGCAGACGCTTCTGCAAGTCAGATAATGCTTTCATAATGCTTCCGTCCTCAGACCGTCACCGGCTCCGGTACCGCAGCGGGGCTTTCCTCCATTGCGGCGACCAGTGAGCGCAGGCGGATCCTTGCGGCACCGAGATTGTTGATCTCGTCGATTTTCAGCTGTGTATAGAGCTTGCCGCCGGATTCGAGGATCGAACGCACCTCGTCGGTCGTGACGGCGTCGATGCCGCAGCCGAACGAAACCAGCTGCACCAGCTGCATATCCGGCTGCTCCGTCACATAGCGCGCTGCGCGGTAAAGCCGGGAGTGGTATGTCCACTGGTTCAGGACGCCGAGCGTTCCGGGCTCTGCAAGCGCCGCAACAGAATCTTCGGTAATGACCGCCATGCCGAGCGATGCAATCAGCTTGTGAATGCCGTGGTTGATTTCTTTGTCGATGTGATACGGCCTGCCGGCAAGCACGATGAGCTTTCTGCCGGCTTCACGTGCATCTTCAATAATACGCTGGGCTTCCTTTGCGACGTTCATGCGGTAATGTGCCTGTGCGGTATATGCCAGATCCAGCGCGGTTTTGAGCTTGCCTGCCGGAATCCGGTATTTTGCAAGTGCCTGTTTCATTGCGAGATACACGCCCTTCCGGCGGTTCAGATCCATATACGGCGTGATGAAGTTTTCTTCTGTCAGACGGCTGTTGTTGGCGCGGAGCAGCTCCGGATAATACGCAACAACCGGGCAGTTATAGTGATTGTCACTGCTGCCCTCGTCGAAATTATAGCTCATGCACGGCCAGAAGATGAAATCGACGCCCTGCTCCAGCAGATCCTCGATATGTCCGTGCGCCAGCTTGGCGGGATAGCAGACGGTATCCGAGGGGATTGTGTGCTGTCCCTTGTAATAGATTTCGCGGTCGCTTTCGTGAGAGAGCTTCACCGCAAAGCCGAGCTCCGTGAACAGCTCCGTCCAGAACGGCATCTGCTCATAGAAGCTGAGCACCAGCGGCAGACCGACCGTTGCAACCGGCTTGCCGCCGCGCACCTCGCGTTCGGCCTGCGAAAGAATCAGGTTATATTTATAGTCATACATGGACGGGACTTCGTCGGCGCTCTTTTTGCCCGCGCCCTTTTCGCAGCGGTTGCCGGAAATATATCTGCCGCCGTCCGGGAAGATGACGATATTCAGTGCACAATGCGCCGTACAGCCGCCGCACTTTGCGTTTCTGGTCTGATAGCTGAAATCTGCCAGCTTTTCCGCGGAGATGGTTCTGGTCTCTGCCGGTTCATGCTCCTTTGCATAGAGCGCTGCGCCGAACGCGCCCATCAGACCGGAAATCGCCGGACGGATGACGTCCCTGCCGAGCTCCATCTCAAAGGAACGCAGCACGGCGTCGTTCAGGAAGGTTCCGCCCTGCACGACGATATTCTTTCCGAGCTCTTCAACGGATTTTGCACGGATGACCTTATAGACCGCGTTCTTGATGATTGACGAGGAAAGACCCGCGGAAATGTCCTCGACGGTTGCACCGTCCTTCTGTGCCTGCTTGACAGAGCTGTTCATGAACACGGTGCAGCGCGAGCCGAGATCAACCGGATGCTCCGCGAACAGTCCCAGCTGGGAGAAATCCGCGATTTCATAGCCGAGCGCCTGTGCAAAGCTCTGAATGAACGACCCGCAGCCTGAGGAGCAGGCCTCGTTCAGCATGATGCTGTCGATGCTGTGATTGCGGATCTTGAAGCATTTGATATCCTGTCCGCCGATATCCATGATGAAATCGACATCGGGGCAGAAGTAGGATGCGGCCTTGAAATGCGCGACCGTTTCAACAATGCCGAAGTCAATGCCGAGTCCGGCGCGGATGAAGTCCTCGCCGTAGCCGGTGACCGCCGATGCGCAGATGTGCAGATCGGGGTTCTTGTCCGCATAGATTTTTTTCAGCTGCTTGACGATGCGGTCGAGCGGCTGTCCGCGGTTTGCAGCGTAATACTGATACAGCAGATCGCCGGATTCGGTAATCAGCACGAGCTTGGTGGTTGTGGAGCCGGCGTCGATGCCGAGATAGGCCTTGCCGGTCGTCGTGCGCAGATCGGCAAACGGCAGATCGTGCGCCTTGTGCCGTTCGATGAACGCCTCATAATCCTTGCGGGAACGGAACAGCGGCTCGCCTGTGACGGTATTGCCGCCCGTTTCCGCGGATGCGATCATTTCCTGTGCTTCCGCGAGTGAGATCGGGGAAACGGTCTGCTGTGCGTACATCGCACAGCCGTAGGCCACAAAGACAGGCGCATTCTCCGGGAAAACCGCGTGCTCGTCATCGAGCTTCAGCGTCCGGGTGAACGCTTCCCGCAGACCCTTCAGGAAGGAGAGCGGTCCGCCGAGGAACAGCACCTTTCCTTCGATGGTTCTGCCCTGTGCCAGACCGGAAACGGTCTGATCGACGACGGCCTGAAAGATGCTCGCCGCGATATCCTCGCGTCTGGCACCCTGATTGAGCAGCGGCTGAATATCGGATTTTGCAAACACGCCGCACCGCGATGCGATCGGATAGCGCTTTTCCGCCTGCAAAGAGAGCCGGTCCAGTTCATCGGCCGAAACGCCGAGCAGCGTCGCCATCTGGTCGATGAATGCGCCCGTACCGCCTGCGCAGGAGCCGTTCATGCGCTGCTCCACGCCGCCGGTCAGGAAGATCATCTTGGCATCCTCGCCGCCCAGCTCGATCACGACATCCGCATCCGGATAATCCGACTTGACCGCGAGAAATGCCGCGTGCACCTCCTGCACAAAGGCGATGCCTGCACTCTGGGCAAGACCCAGTCCAGCAGAGCCGGTGATGCAGATGCGGAACTGCGCATCCGGAAATTTCTCCTGCAGTGCGGTGATCTGTTCCGCAACGGTTTCCCGCACACGGGACAGATGCCGCTGATAGCAATGCGAGAGAATCGTTTTATTTTCATCTATTACGACGGTTTTGACGGTTGTCGATCCGACGTCAATTCCAAGGGAATAAACAGCCTGACTCAACTTATTGACCTCCTTTGCCGCATAATACGGCATGATACTCTACTATTATATCACAAAACAAGAAAAAAAGAAAGCCCTGCCGTCATGAGTTCATGAAATGTTCACAGGTTGCAGGGAAAATACGGCAAGTCCGCCAAAAACATGCCCGATTCCGGCAGAAATGCTGTCGGTGCGGCACCGTTCTCTGATTCTGCACAGTGCTGCGGCAGCCCGGTTTTATATAAGCACCCTGCCGGAAACGCCGCATCGAAGCAATCACAGCAGGCGGATATTGCTTTTTTCTGCGGGATATGGTATGATAGAGCTAAAAAATGCCGGCGAAAGAGGAAAAACATGGAATACAGAACACGGAAAAGAAAACGGAAGCGCAGGCCGGCCTGCTGCTGCGCGATGTTTGTTTTGCCGATTCTGCTTGCGTTTGCCGCAGCTGTAAACTGGCGGAAGCAGATACGCGCAGGTGAACAGCATTCTGCTGAAAGCTCTGCGGCGGAGCAGTCCCGTGCAGAGCAGTCACAACCGGAGCAGCCGCGCGATGTGCAGAACGTGCCGGAGGCGAACGTCAGCGGGCCGAATGCACAGCTTTGCGATCTGATGATAAAGGCAGCGACAGACGGCAGCTGGCAGTTTGAATTCGACCCGGATATGCTGCAGTGCGAAAGCGGTGAAGAAGTCTCAAAAACTGTTTCTGATACGTTCCGCTGGCTGTGGGACGAGCGGCCGGAGCTGTTTTTCGTCGATTGCAAATGCTATACGATCCCGTTTGCCGATGAAAACGGCAATTATGATGAGAATGCTTTGGTTGAGATGCAGCCGGATGAGCAATACAAAGATCAGCCTGTGCTGGAATGGTATGCCAAGACAAAGCAGGCCGCAGAGCAGATCATCGCGCAGATTCCGGCAGGCAGCAGCAATACGGAAAAGGCATTGTTTGTGCATGATTATCTTGTGTCGCATACAGTCTACGATATGGAGGAGCTGCTTTCAGAAGGCACAGGCACAGGCCGCACGGTCTACGGTGCGCTGGTTGAACACAAGGCTGTCTGTTCGGGATATTCGTCTGCGTTCAGGTATCTGATGCAGCTGATGGATATTCCATGCCGCTATTACAGCGGGCAGTCCGTTCAGGATGAAAAGGATAAACTCCCGTTTTTGGAGGGCACTTCAAACGGTCACGGCTGGAACTGCGTCTGGCTGGACGGTACGCCCTACTGGGTGGATGTGACATGGGATGATCCGGTGGATCAAAACGGGCATGATTCCGGCGGCCCGGTGCGGCATAAATACTGCTTCGTGGATGACGAAACGCTCCTGCGGGATCATAGCTTTGACAGCAGCTATACGGATCTGCCGGTCTGTTCGGACAAGACGCTGCATGAACGGCTGTTCCCCGGAGAGGGAGCCTCCTGAGTGCAGTCCTCAGATTCAATGAAAAGCGCGGGCGCTGATGCATCATCAGCGCCCGCGCTGCAGAGCTGTCCGGGATTCAGTTTTTCTTTGCCCAGCCGTAGGCGATGCCGTCCTGCCAGCCGCCGACAATTCTGGTATCGACCAGCGAATCGCAGAGACTGTTCAGAATGATGTAGTACGTGCTGGAAACAAGATGGATGCCGTCGCCGCCGCTGTATTCCGGATACATCGTATTATCCCACATTTTCAGGCAGGATGCGATATCCACATAGCTTTCCTCACGCGATTCCAGATGTGTTTTCATCGCTTCGTTGTAGCGGTCAATCCGGTCATTGTCAGTGAATTCGCAGTCGGCGGTCACGGGTGTGATGGATGCCACAAAGAATTTTGTATCCGGCAGAACCGTATGCAGCGTATCCATCAAAAAGTCATAGTTATTGCAGTATTCCTCTTCGGTCGTCATGCGGATATCGTTCATACCCATCGAAAACACGACATATCTCGGTTCAAGCAGATAAAGGGAATACGAGACGCCGAATTCCCGTTCGCGCACGGGAAATTTGTTCTCGAAAATATTCCGCACGCCGACGCTGCCCTTTGCAACGACATTGTCATCCGGCAGAATGCCGTAAACGCGCAGACCGCTGCAGATGCTGTCGCCGACGAAAACGGTATCATGCAGGAATGCGTAGTCCTGCGGGGTCAGGCCGTGCTCATCCGGTTCCGGCGGAGGTGCCGTCGTTTCCGGGACGGGAATCTCTCCGATTGTGATTTCCGTGACCGGCGCAGCGGAAGCCGACGTCAGAGACGTCAGCGGCACTGTCGCTTCTGTTGTGTATGTTGTAACCGGCGGAGCTGTCAGGGCTGTCAGATCCGGAGCTGCTTCCGTAACTGCGGGAACCGGCACGGCCGTTTCCGCGGAGATGACGGGCTCCGGTGCATCCGGCTGCGAAAGCCACGGCAGCCATGTGCCGATGCCGCATCCGGATAAGCAGACCGCAGATGTGAGGGCCAGCCCGGCAAGGACTGCCCGCTTATGCAGCTGCAGGTTCAAATTCAAGTCACCGCCTTCTCTCGTGATAGATTGATCGTAGAATAAACCCTATTTTACCATGAAAATGCCAAAAAGTCAACTGCTGCGCATTTTGTGTATAAAATGTAAAAAAACGGACGTCAATATCACGAGATTCATATTCAATATCGGAGAGGAATTGTGCAGAAAATAGAAAAGCGTGCGCAAATCCGCAAAATTGCTTGCAATTTTATAGAAAAAGTGCTATGATAACCATAGTGTAACGATGATATAGAAACAAAGACCGGAAACAAATTCCGGTCTTTGTTTTATGTTAGCGCATCGTCACAACGAATCTGAAACCGGCAGGGAGTAGTGGAAACCTATGAAAATCAGAAAATTCGGCGGCACCGAAAGCCGTATCTACGAGCTGGTGCGCCCCATTGCCGAGGAAAACGGTCTCATCGTCTGGGATGTCCGGTTTGAAAAGGAAGGCGCTATGTGGTATCTGCGCGTTCTTCTCGATCACATGGAACGGCCGGTCAACATCTCCGACTGCGAAGCCGTCACCCGGCCGCTCAACAAGCTCCTCGACGAGCTGGATCCGATCCCGCAGACCTATACGCTGGAGGTCGGCTCCGCAGGCCTTGAGCGCGAGCTCATCCGCGAAACGCATTTTGATGCCTGCGAAGGCAGCCGCGTCCGCATCCGGACAATCCGTCCGACGGAAACCGGCGCCCGCGACATCACGGGCACGCTTGTCTCCTGCGATAAGGAGAATCTGACCGTCAGCACCGAATCGGGTGACCTGACACTCCCGCTTGCGGGCATTGCGTTCGTCCGCCTCGCCGATCTGGATGAGGATGAGATCCGCCGTGCCGCAGACTGACCGTATCCAAACAGGTAGTTCAGCTTCCGGACAACAGAAGCTCGCATAATATTAGGAGGATAACAAGCCATGAATAAAGGGTTCTTTGAAGCACTGGCTGATCTCGGCAGCGAGAACAGTGTCGAACAGGCACTTTTGGTCGAGAAGATCGAGGCCGCTATGCTCAAGGCTGCACAGAAGGCGTATCCCTACGCTGAGGATGACGATATCCGCGTAGAGATCGACCCGTCGGCCCGCCGCTTTGACATTTATATGAAGAAAAGCGTCGTGGAGGGCGAGCCCAAAACCGATTATGAGGTCAGCTACGAACAGGCCAAGCTGCACGATCCGAACTGCGAGATCGGCGACCTTGTGGAATGTCTGCTCGATCCGGTCAAGTTCGGCAGAAGCATTGCACAGTTTGCAAAGCAGAGCATCCGCACCGATCTGCGCACAATCAACCGTCAGCAGATGATGGAGAAGTTTGAATCCAAGGAGCGCGAGATCATCACCGTCAAGGTCACGCAGGTTGATCCGCTCCGCGGCACCGTCACCGTCGAATACGATCACACCGAGCTCTATCTCTCCCGCAATGAGCAGCTGTTCACCGAGACGATTGTGGACGGCAAGCCCACCAGAGTCTATGAGCCGCTCAAGGAGGGTCAGCTCATCAAGGTGTTCGTCACCACGATTGCAAACCGTGAAAAGCGCCCGATTGTCCGCATCTCCCGCGTGGACAGAGGCTTTGTCGAAAAGCTGTTTGAGCAGGCGATTCCGGAAATCGCAGACGGCACGGTTGTGATCCATGCCGTTTCCCGCGAGGCCGGCTTCCGCTCGAAGATCGCGGTCAGCTCCAATGACCCGAACGTCGATGCTGTCGGCACCTGCATCGGACCGCACAGTTCCCGTATCAACACGGTGCTGAGCGAGCTGCACGGCGAAAAGATCGACATCATTCCGTATTCCGAGAATCCGGAGGCCTTCATCACCAGCGCACTTGCGCCTGCAAAGGTTATCTCCACGACGATCGAGGATGAGGAAAACCGCGCAGCGACCGTCATTGTACCGAATGACCAGCTTTCGCTCGCAATCGGCAACAAGGGTCAGAACGCAAAGCTCGCTGCCAAGCTGACCGGCTATAAGATTGATATTAAGCCGCAGTTCCCGGATCCGGAGCCTGAATCCGACGATGTCGATGCAGAGGGCTATGAGATTCTTGAGGATGCCGCAGAGCTTGACCGCCTTGACGGTGAGGCTGAGGCATGACACCGAAAAAGATCCCGATGCGGATGTGCCTCGGCTGCAATGAGATGAAGCCGAAGCGGGAGCTGATCCGCGTGGTGCATCAGAAGGACGGAACCATTCTGCTGGATGCAACCGGCAAGCAGGCCGGACGCGGCGCTTATATCTGCCCGCAGCTCTCCTGCCTGAAAGCGGCGCGCAAGGCAAGACGGCTCGAAAAAGCATTTTCCTGCCGCATCTCCGATGAGATCTACGCCGCACTTGAGGCCTCCATGCAGGAAGCAGAGAACGCTCCGCGGGAGGAGGCACAGAATGCCTGACGCTGCGGAAAACCGGCTGACCGCGAGCCTGACGATGTGCAGGAAGGCCGGAAAGCTGCTGCTCGGATTTGATGCGGTCAAGGAGGCGGCGCAGCAGGGGAATGTCAGACTGTTTCTCCTTGCTTCGGATGCTTCCGCCAAAACGGAAAAGGAAATCCGGTTTTTTGCAGGGACGCTTCCCGTCCGGAAGCTGCCCTTTGATATGGATACGCTGAAGCTGTTCTTCCGGAAACGGACCGCAGTGTTCGGCGTTTGTGAGGACGGATTCGCGGCAAAGATCAGCAGTCTGTTGCCGGAATCCGATCAGTGAAGTAACAAATGCATATCCGTGCAGCGCAGCGCGGATATGCCGAAAGCCCAGTCGCGGTCCCGCATAGACCGCCGGAAACCGATAGGGGGTAAATGCCTATGCCAACAACCAAAATCAAGCTGAATGACTTCGCAGCAGATCTGAATCTCCCTGCGCAGGAGATCATTGACCGGCTCCGGACGCTTGACGACAAGCCGAAAAAGCCGACCTCTGCACTGACAGACACTGAAATGAATTACCTGCTGGAATACTATACGCAGAACCGTCAGGTAGAGAATTTCAATGCCTACTTTGCAGACCGCTCCGCTGAGGCGCAGCCGCAGGCTTCTGCCAAAAAGCCGACCCGCGCTGCAAAGCCGGAGGCTGTCGCACGTCCGAAAAAGACGGAGCCCAAGAAGAAAACAGCGGCTGAGCAGCCCGCAAAAGAAAAGGACGCACAGCCGCAGGCCGCTGCACCTGCACCTGCACCGCAGCCTGCTGCGCCTGCGCCTGCTCCGGCTGAAAAGCCCGCAGAGCCCGCAGCCGAAACTGCTCCGGCACCGGAGACACCCGCTCAGACCGAGCCCGCAGCTGCGCCTGTACCGTCCGGCCCCCGCGTGCTGACCGCCGCTGAGACCGAGCGCCGCGCAAGAGAGCGCGCTGCGATGTATGAAAAGCAGCAGGCCGAAAAGGCTGCCCGCCGGGAACGCAATCTGAAGAATCAGCAGCGTGCCCAGCAGCAGAAGCAGGCCGAGGCCGCCGCAAAGGCTGCCGCAGAGCGCAAGGCTGCACAGCCCGCTCCGGCACCGGCGCCTGCCCCCGCTGCACCTGCCGCCAAGCCGCAGCAGCCTGCCGCAGCACCCGCTGCGCAGCAGAAAAAGCAGCCGCCGCAGCCCCGTGCTGTCCAGAAAGCGCCCAAAAAGCCTGCAAAGGCACAGGAGCGCGGCGAGATCGTCAAGATGGAGGGCGGCTTTGCCGCTTCGACCGAGGTGCAGCCGAGTCAGCAGCGCCATACGGTCGATACCCGCGGTACCTATGTCGATCTTGACAAGTACAATGAGCGCTATGAGCAGATCGCTCCGCAGGGCAGAGGCGGCAAGAACGATAATATGGTCGCCAAAAAGCAGAAGATCAACCAGAAGTCTCAGCAGCGCAAGCAGCAGGCAAAATCCGGCAAGGCCAGAGAGACCGAGGCGGAGAAGCTGCGCCGTCTGGAGCTTGAGCGCGCCAGAAAGCAGCAGCTCAAGGTCATGATTCCGGACAGCATCGTTGTCAGCGAGCTGGCTGTCCGCCTGAAGGTTCAGGTCAGAGACGTCATCAAGAAGCTGATGGGTCTCGGCGTCATGGCGAATATCAATGAGGAAATCGACTTTGATACCGCGGCACTCGTTGCGGAGGAGCTCGGTGCAAAGGTTGAGCACGAGGTCATTGTGACCATCGAGGAGCGCCTCATTACCGATGAGGAGGATCCGGAGGATTCCCTCGAAGAGCGCTGCCCGGTCGTTGTCGTTATGGGCCACGTTGACCACGGCAAGACCTCGATTCTCGACCGCATCCGCAACGCAAATGTCACCGCTTCCGAAGCAGGCGGCATTACGCAGCATATCGGTGCATATCAGGTCAAGCATGACGGCAAGGTCATTACCTTCCTCGATACGCCCGGCCATGAGGCATTTACCTCGATGCGTGCCCGCGGTGCAAACATTACGGATATTGCAATTCTGGTTGTTGCTGCCGATGACGGCATCATGCCGCAGACCATCGAATCCATCAACCATGCAAAGGCTGCGGGTGTTTCGATCATCGTTGCGATCAATAAAATGGATAAGGAAGGCGCAAACCCCGACCGCGTCAAGCAGCAGCTGACCGAATATGAGCTTGTCTGCGAGGAGTGGGGCGGCGATACGATCTGTGTGCCGGTTTCCGCAAAGACCGGCGAGGGCATCGAAGAGCTGCTTGAGAACATTCTGCTTGTTGCGGAAGTCCGCGAGCTGAAGGCCAACCCGAACCGCAGAGCAAAGGGTACTGTCATCGAAGCCCGTCTGGATAAGGGACGCGGCCCGATCGCTACCATTCTGGTGCAGAACGGTACGCTCCATACCGGCGATGTGATTATCGCAGGCACAGCTGTCGGCCGTGTCCGTGTGATGACGAACTATAAGGGCAAGGTTGTCAAGGAAGCAGGTCCTTCTGTTCCGGTCGAGATCACCGGCCTTGCAGAAGTGCCGAGCGCAGGCGATGTGTTTAACGCGGTTGAGGATGAGCGTCTGGCGAAGGAGCTCGTCGAGCAGAGAAAGCACGAGGCAAAGGAAGAACAGTTCAAGAGCTATCGCAAGGTTACGCTGGATAATCTGTTCTCCCAGATTGCCGAGGGCGAGATGAAGGAGCTGCCGCTGATCGTCAAGGCTGACGTGCAGG
Source organism: Oscillospiraceae bacterium (assembly GCA_017427265.1). Classification (GTDB taxonomy): domain Bacteria; phylum Bacillota; class Clostridia; order Oscillospirales; family Ruminococcaceae; genus Firm-04. The sequence continues at coordinate 85,606 of JAFRTG010000033.1, forward strand.
GCTCCGTCGAGGCTGTTACGCAGTCGCTCGAAAAGCTCACGAACGAGGAAGTCCGCGTCAAGGTCATTCACGGCGCTGTCGGTGCGGTCTCTGAAAGCGACGTCATGCTCGCAGCTGCATCCAATGCCATCATCGTCGGCTTCAATGTCCGTCCGATGCCCGTTGCTGCGGACGCTGCCGCAAGAGACGGCGTGGATATCAGACTTTACCGGATCATCTACGATGCCATCGAGGAGATCTCCACGGCTATGAAGGGCATGCTTGCCCCGAAGTACCGCGAGGTCGCAATGGCACGCATCGAGGTGCGTCAGGTCTATCATATTTCCAGCGTCGGAACGGTCGCAGGCTGCTATGTGCTGGACGGCAAGGTGACCCGTCAGTGCGAGATCCGCGTTGTCCGCGACGGCATCGTTGTTGCGGAAGACAAGATCGACTCGCTGCGCCGCTTCAAGGACGATGTGAAGGAAGTTGCAACCGGCTATGAATGCGGCATTTCGCTGGAACGGTTTGCAGACATCAAGGAAGGCGATATCCTCGAAGCCTATATCATTGAGGAATACCGCGACGAATAAAGCTGCCGCCCGGATCGGCCGGCCGTGCGCCGGCTGAAACAGGGGAGGACGGAGGGAATATCAATGGAATTCCAGAGAATGAGCAACGAAGATATGCTCCAGTACTGCAAGGAAGCGCTTGCATGGCCGGATTTCGGCCCGATTGATACCATGTTTTTTGAGACGGTCAAGCGGATTCTGCTCGGAGAAATCAGTGCAAGAGACGAGTTTGATTATCAGGACGGTATCTTCGACGAGGAAGGCTATTTCAAAGAGTCGGAAACCTCAGGCAATTATTATAACCCTGAACCTGACGGCTCCATTCAACTTTAATTCAGCAGCCCTGAAAGGAATACAAGATTATGGCTAGCTTCAAGATCGGCCGGGTGCAGGAGGATATCCTGCGGGAGCTGACTGCGGTCATGCGTGAACTGAAGGATCCCCGGATTACTCCGGATCTGACCATTGTGCGCGCAGAGCTCTCCGGCGATATGGGACACTGTAAGGCATATGTTTCCAGCCTGTCCGGCATCAATCATGCAAAGGAAGCGTGCAGAGTGCTCACAAAGGCCTCCGGTTTTATCCGGCGGGAACTCTTCCGGCGGCTGGAACTGCGCAAATCGCCTGAGCTGCATTTTGTAGCGGACGATTCCATCGCATATGCTTCCGATATCAGCGAAAAACTCAGCAATCTCGGACTGACCGGCGGACTCGGCGATGATGCCGCGGACGGCGGAGAAACAGAATCGGTGTAATCAAAATGCTGTGCGCTTTTCAGGACGCACGGCGATTTGAGCAGGGAGGTGTTCCTATGGGACAGACCGGAAACAGCTGTACGGAGATCAATGCCAAAGCAGCATATGCGGTGCTGCAGGGGCTGGAGGATGTCGATATCCTCATTCACCGCTCTCCGGACGGCGACTGCGTCGGCGGCGGCTACGCGATCTACTATATTCTGAAAGCACTCGGCATCCGTTCGCGTGTTGTCTGCGCAGATCCGATTCCGGAGATGTTCAGCGAAATCACGCAGGAAGTCGTGTTTGAGGATTTTCAGCCGAAAATGCATATCTCTGTGGATGTTGCGGACAGAAAACTGTTCGGCGATCTGCCCGCAGAGGATGCAGATGCGGAAATCCTGCTCTGCATTGACCACCACATCTCCAATACGCATTACGCAAAGCAGCTGTTCTGGAATCCCGATTCCTCGGCGGCCTGCGAGGTGCTCTTCTGGATGATGAAGGAGAACGGACTGGAGCTCACACGCGAGATCGCCCGCTGCCTTTATGTCGGCATGGCGACCGATACCGGATGCTTCCAGTTCAGCAATGCAGGTGCTGAGACTTTTGCGGCTGTCGGCGAGATCAAGCGCGCTTTTCCCGATCTGCCCTATGCAAGACTGAACCGTGAGCTGTTCATTCTGAAAACGCAGGGACGCATCCGCCTGGACACCCGCCTGATGCAGAATATCCGCATCTCCGAAAACGGCGCAGTTGCTCTCATCTATTTACCCTATCAATGGATGGAGGAGCTGCATGTTTCCGCAGATGAGGTGGACGGCGTTGCCAATCTGCCGATGCAGATTATCGGCGTCGAAATCGGCATCACCTGCAAGCAGCAGCCGGACGGCAGCTACCGCATCTCGATGCGGGGCGGCGAGCACGCCGATGTTTCCGCGGTGTGCAAGCAGTTCGGCGGCGGCGGCCATATCAAGGCGAGCGGCTGTACGATTCATGAAGGCGAGCCGGAGGCCGTCTGCAAACAGCTGATGGATACCGCAGAGGCGATGCTGAAATCATGATCGAAAGCGGAATCCTTGTCATGAACAAGCCGCAGGGCTTCACGTCCTTTGATGTGATCGGAAAGCTGCGCGGCATCCTGAAAATCAGAAGGCTCGGGCATACCGGCACGCTCGACCCGATGGCAGAGGGCGTTCTGCCCGTACTGATCGGGACAGCGGCCAGAGCCTGCGATATTCTGCCGGACGAAACCAAAACCTACTGTGCCGGGTTCCGGCTCGGAACAGTTACCGATACTCAGGACAGCACCGGAACCGTGCTCGAAACACATGATGTTCTTGTCACGGAGACAGATATTCTGAACTGTATTCCGCAGTTCTGCGGTGAGATTCAGCAGATTCCGCCGATGTATTCCGCTGTGCAGATCAACGGCAAACGGCTCTACGAGCTCGCACGCGCGGGCAGGGAGATCGAACGCCCTGCGCGGAATGTGTTTGTCGAACGGATCGCACTGCTTGAATTCCATGCGGAGACCGGCTGCGGCACGGTCGAGATCACATGCGGAAAAGGCACGTATGTGCGCACAATTCTGCATGATATCGGTCAGACGCTCGGCTGCGGCTGCTGCATGACGTCCTTGCTGCGGACGGCCGCCTGCGGGTTCACGCTCGCGGAGGCACACAGCTTTGAGACGGTTCAGCAGGCCGCCGATTCCGGCACGCTGGAAGAACTGATCGTTCCAACGGACAGGCTTTTTTCGGCGCTACCGGCAATCCTGCTCAGCGAGGCGCAGACGCGGCTTTACCGCAACGGCGTCAGGCTTGACCTGAATCGCATTGCGCGGATTCCGGAAGCATCTTTGCGCTGCAGAGTCTACGGTGCGGATGCTTCGTTTCTTGGTCTGGCGGAGCCTGACCGGGAAGCAGGGGTTCTGCGTGTTTATAAAAATCTGTGAGGAGATGATCTTTCTTGGAACAGCAAGCGCTGCAGCCGGCTATTCATCCGGCGGGCCGTCGGATCACTGCTGCGCTCGGTCTGTTTGACGGCGTTCATCTCGGACACCGGAGCGTGATTGCGGAAGCTGTCTCCTGCGGAGCGTGCCATGCGGTGACCTTTGCAGCGGAGACGATGCCGCAGAAGCAGGGACATCCGGTGCGGTATATTTATCATGATGAACTGAAGCGCCGGCTGCTGCTGCAGTGCGGTGCAGAGGCCGTCCTTGCGCTGCCCTTCGGGGAGATTGCGGAGATGGACGGCGCGCAATACTGCAGAGAAATTTTGTGTGAACAGCTGCATGTCAGTACGGTTGTGGCCGGTGCGGATTACCGCTTCGGACACGGCGCGGCCTGCGGCGCTGATGATCTGATCCGGTTCGGCAAGCAGTTCGGATTTGATGTCCGGATTGTGCCGCAGGTCTGCGATGCCAATGCGGTTCCTGTCTCATCCAGTCATATCCGTACACTTCTGGAAAGCGGACAGATCGAAAATGCAAATTTCCTGCTCGGCACAGACTATCAGATTCTTGCCCCCGTTGTGACCGGCAATCATATCGGCAGCACGGTGCTCAGCGTCCCGACGGCCAACCAGACCTTCGAGCCGTGGCAGTGCATTCCGCGCAACGGCGTATATGCGTCGTTTGCGGCATATAACGGGGAGATGATCCCGTCGATTACGAACATCGGCGTCCGCCCGACCGTTACCGGCGGAAACGCGGAGCCGATTGCAGAAACGCATCTGATCGGATGGAGCGGCGAGCTTGTCGGCAAGCTGCTTCCGGTTACGCTCTGCGGCTTTCTGCGTCCGGAGCAGCCGTTTGTCTCGCTTGCAGCACTTTCCGTACAGCTGCAGGCGGATATCCGTACAAGAATGCGCCTGCTCCCGTCAAAAGGCAGCAGCGGCACCGCGTGAAATGTGTCCGGAACTTTCAAAGGCCTGACACCGGATTATCACACGGAGCCTCTACAATAAAATCATAATTCCAAAAGTGTGTGTAAAAAAACACACACAATATTTATGTGAAGGGACTGAAAACCATCCATGATTGAAGTGCGAAATCTGACGAAGCATTACGGCGACAAACATGCCGTCAATGACATCAGCTTCACCGTTGAGGACGGAGAAATCCTTGGTTTTCTCGGGCCGAACGGCGCCGGAAAATCCACAACGATGAACATGCTGACCGGTTATATCTCCTCGACATCCGGTCAGGCGCTGATCAACGGCGTGGACATCCTTGAGGACCCGATTAAGGCAAAATCCTATATCGGCTATCTGCCGGAGCTTCCGCCGCTCTATATGGACATGACGGTCAAGGGCTACCTGCAGTATATCTATGATCTGAAAAAGTGCAAGCTGCCCCGCAGAGCCCATCTGAATGAGGTTATGACCCTGACAAAAATCGGTGATGTGCAGAACCGCATCATCAAGCACCTCTCCAAAGGTTACAAGCAGCGTGTCGGTGTGGCACAGGCGCTGATCGGCAATCCGCCGGTTCTGATTCTGGACGAGCCGACCGTCGGTCTGGATCCGCAGCAGATTCTCGATATCCGCTCGCTGATCAAGAAGCTCGGAAAGAACCACACCGTGATTCTTTCTTCGCATATCCTCAGTGAAATCCAGGCTGTCTGCGACCGGATTATCATTATCAACCACGGCATCATCGCCGCACACGATACAACCGAGAACCTGTCCCGCAGCATCTCGGCCGATCACCGCCTCATCGCCCGCATCGAGGGCCCGCGGGAGGAGATCATCAAGGCGCTGCGCAATATTCCGGGCATCAAATACTGCCGTGCGGATATGCAGCGTGAACCGGGTATCTATGAATACGAGCTGGAAGCAGAGCCCGGCAACGATATCCGCCGCGATCTGTTTGCGATCGTGCGTGATAACAACTGGCCGCTCCTCGCAATGCGTTCTGCGGAAATGACACTTGAGGATATGTTCCTCAAGATTACAATGGGCGAAGGCCTTGTGATCGAAAATCCGAATGACAAGGCAGAACAGAAGGGAGAGCAGGCATAATGGGCGCAATATTCAGACGCGAAATCGGTGCATATTTTACATCGAGCATCGCTTACATCTTTCTTGCAGTATTCTGGGCATTCTTCGGCTATTTCTTCTTTGAGACATGTCTTGTTTCGGCAACGACGGATATGTCCGGCATGTTCCAGAGCATGTTCCTGATCTGTGTGATCCTGATTCCGATTCTGACGATGCGTCTGTTCAGTGAGGAAAAAAAGCAGAAAACCGAGCAGGGGCTTCTGACCGCACCGGTCAGCCTCGGCGAGATCGTGTTCGGCAAGTTCTTTGCCGCGCTCGCACTGTACACCATCGGCCTTGTGATGCCGTTCTTCTATGCGCTGATTCTCAGCAAATACGGCGTTGTGGAATGGGGCATCGTGTTTTCCAACTTCCTTGCGCTGTTCCTGATGGGAGCCGCATTCATTTCCATCGGCGAGCTGATTTCTGCTCTGACCGAAAACCAGATCGCAGCTGCGGTTATGACGTTCATTTCCCTGATGCTGCTGTACCTGATTGATGTCATTGCAAGCAACCTCAATGAGGGCATTCTGCAGACTGTGCTGAACCGTCTTTCCTTCTTCCGCAAGTATATGGCAATCACCTGCGGTCTGTTCAATGTTTCGACGATTATTTTCTACATCAGCTTTGCGGTCGTGTTCAATTATCTGACTATCCGCGTGTTTGAGCGCAGACGCTGGAGTTAAGGAGGGATTCATCATGAGCAAAAAGGACGATATCAAAAAGAAGCTCGAATCCGCCTCGGATGCGCTGGAATCTGCGGCGGAGAATGTCACGGACAAGGTAGAGGACGCAGCCGATGCTCTGAAGGAAAAAGCAGAGGACGCAGCCGATGCTCTGAAGGAAAAAGCAGAGGACGCAGCCGATGCCCTCAAGGAAAAGGCAGAGGATGCAGCTGAGACGCTGAAGGAGAAGGCAGAGGATGCAGCTGATGCCCTCATCGGAGACGACCCGGAAGACGGCAAAAAGAAGAAACATTCCCGTACACCGGAGGAGGAGCGCGAGCGCGCACTGAAAAGCGCTGCACGCCGCAAGAAGTTCAAGTACGGTACACTGGCCACGCTCATCACACTGATTGTGATTGCCGTGATTGTCGGCATCAACGTCATCTGCAATATGCTGGATGAGCGCTATAACTGGAATATTGACCTGACTACCAAGAATCTTTATGAGATTGATCCGCAGACTTCGGAATATCTGAAAAAGATCAATCAGGATATCAAGCTCACCATGCTCGCAAACGAGAGCGTGTTCGAGAACCGGAGCGATCTGCGGGTGCTTTCTGAAACACTGAGCAACTTCAAGGCGGAGTCCAACGGCCACATTGAGGTGGAATACGTTGATCCGCAGACGCATCCTGAGATTCAGAAAACCTATCTGCAGGATACCAACGCGAGCGTCAGCTACGGCAGCATCGTCGTGACCTGCGGCGAGCTTGTCAAGGTTGTGCCGTTCACGGATCTCATCAATTCCAAAAACGATTACGACTACAGCACCGGTCAGCAGATCCAAACAGTTGAGTTCATCGGTGAGCAGTCTCTGATGTCCGCCATCATCGGCGTGACCGACCTGAATCCGATCAAAATCGGCATGATTGACAAGTTCAATGACAACACGATCTATGACGAGGTCGAAGAGGGCTGCTTCCAGCGTATCCGCGATATCCTGACCAAAAATAACTATGAGGTCGAATCCATTGACATCGCAACAGAGGAGCTCAGCTCCGATTATGATGTGCTGGTTCTGTGCGCACCGTGTGCAGACCTCAACGAAGCGCAGATCACGAAGCTCTCCGACTTCCTCAACAATGACGGCAAGTGCGGCAAGAATCTGATCTACTTCAGCACACCCTATAAGCATACTGCAACCACCAAGCTCGACGAATTCCTCGCACTGTGGGGCATCTCCTTTGACAATTCGATTGTCATTGAGAGCGACAGCGCAAAGGCACAGCTGGTTCAGACTGCGCTGAGCCTGCGTCCGCTGAGCAATGTTCCGGTCGTGGCTGTGCAGACCGATACCTCTCTCAATGAGAATTATCCGGTCGGCTCCATTCCGATTGTTGCCCCGAACAGCTGCCCGATCAACCTGCTCTTCACGGAGAACTCCGGCCGGAATACCTATCCGCTGCTGACGACCTCCGATTCCTGCTGCCTGTACGATCTGGACAATGCAGAAGGCTTTGATCCGGAAACTGCCGTCAAGGATAAGTACAATGTTGCAGTGCTCGCAGAGCAGAACTTCTTCAGCGGCGGCGATTCCTACAAGAGCAGCCTGATCGCATTCGGCTCTTCTCTGCTGTTCGATTATCAGGTTGCCGGAAACAGCTCCTCTTATGACAACGCAAATTACCTGATTACGATGATTAACAAGCTGTCCGGCAAGGAGAATGTCTTTACCGTAACCAGCAAGTCTCTGGATCAGGCAAAGCTGACCATCTCTGACGGCAGCGCAATTCTGATCCGCAACATCACGATCTTTGTGATTCCGCTGTTTGTCGGATTCCTCGGTATCCTCGTTTATGTAAGGAGACGAAACAAATGAACAAAACCCTCAAAGGGATTATCGGCGGCACTGTTCTGCTGGCGGCAATCGGCGGCGGCATTGTTGCCCTGAAAATGACGGATCCTGAAAAGACCGAAGAAAGCTCAACGGTTTCTGAAAAAACCGAAACACCGCTCTGGCATGTGCACAGCGATGATATCAACAAAATTTCTGTCGAAAATCCGAACGGCGAATCCTATGTCGCCGTCCGGAAGATGGACAAGGTCAAGACGACTGATGCTGACGGGAACGAAACTGAAGAGGAAATCGCAAATTACGTGCTTGAGGGCTACGAGGATTTGCCGATGGATACCGTTTCAATCCGTCTGCTTGCGACACGTTCGCCGGAGCTGACCTCAACGGATACGGTTGTTGAGCATGCTTCCGCAGAAGAAATGGCACGCTTCGGTCTGGATGAGCCGGTGAAGGTCACGTTTTCGGTTGACAAGGCCGACGATATTGTGTTCCTGATCGGCGGTGAGGCGCCGATCACATCCGAGCGCTATCTCTGTCTGGAAGGTCAGGATACCATCTATACGGTCAACGACGTTTCGATGGATCCGTTCCTCGAAAGCCCGTACAATTATCTCGGCAAAACGCTCAAGGAGACACAGGCAGAGGATGACACGACCATTGTCAATTCTGTCCGTATCGAGCGCAGCGATCTGGATTACGATTTCTATTTTGAGTACGATCCGTTCTATTCCGAGAACAGCAACGGCGGTTCGATGGCGCTGCATGTCATGAAGGAGCCGGTCTATTCGCTCATCAGCGGCGATAAATCCTCGCCTGCCACGCACGGCATGTACGGCCTGACTGCCAATGAGATTGTCAAGCCGCATCCGACAGAAGCCGATCTGAAGAAATACGGTCTGGATGAGCCGTTTGTCACCGTCACAACAAAGACGGATGCAAAGGAGACCTTTGTCTTTAAGCTGGGCGATTCCTATCAGACCGAGGACGGTTCCAAATACTATTACGGTATGCTGGAAGGAATTCCCTGCGTTTACGGCTTCTTTGAGGACAGTATTATCTATGATGATCTGAAGCCGGAGGATATCATCTCCAGAAATGTGTTCGATACCTATGTCTGGGATATCGGTACGCTGATCTATGAGGCCGACGGCAAAAAGCTCGAATTCAACGGCAAGGGCGGCAAGGATGATTACGTGCTGAAGTACAACGGCAAGGATCAGGATGAGGACGGCATTGAGCGGTTCCGCAAGCTGTATACCTATGTGCTCCAGACCAAGGCAGAGGAGCTCGTTTACGACGATCCGGAGCTGCCGGACAAAGCACTTGCAAAGATTACGCTGAAGCGTCAGGACGGAAAGCGGCCGGTTGAGGTCGAATTCTATGATGCAGGCAGCATGAAGGCATATATTGTCATCAACGGCGAAACACGTTTCCGCTGCAGAAAAACCTATGTGGATACGCTGATTTCCAATATTGAAATATTCGATGACACCGACAAGGAATTCACGATGACCTGGTAATCAAGGATTCCGCATGAGAAAGGAAGCTGACCCATGAGCGAAAGCTATTTCACTTATAAGACACGTCCGGTTGTTCGCAGCGGAAAGACGATCTACTACGGCAGCATGGCTGCACCGTATGTCGTCATGATGAACATTACTGCGGAAACAGAAGAGAACCAGCTCCGGACCGCCTCAGAGATCAAGTGCTATCTCATGAAAACCGATAAGAGTCTGAACCCGATGGAGGCAATCTCCAAGACGGCCGTCCGCCCGACGCTTTACGAAGCATTCGAGCTCGCGGCTGCATGGCTCAAATCGACTGAGCGCTCTGCAAGCTGAGCAGTGCGCTGCTGATTACGACGGAATAACGCCCCCGCTGCAGTACAATCCGTGCTGCGGCGGGGGCGCCTTTTATACCAAAATCAAAACAAAGACGCTGACTGCAGGAATCAGCGCCTTTTGCAGATATTATGTGATTTGAAGAATTGTTTGCTTACGCCTTGGCAATGGCGGCCTTTACGGTGCCGTCAAGACCTTCAACCTCGAATGCGGTCAGCGGATCGGAGACCGTACCGAGTGTTGCAAGCGTCTCGCCGCAGATGTAATCTGTGAATTCAGCCGGATACGAGCCCTCAAGCTGCAGAATGATGCGGTCGGAAATCTCGCAGCCGCTCTGTTTTCTGGCATCCTGAATCATACGGACGAGGTCACGCGCAATACCCTCTGCACGCAGCTCTTCGGTGATGGTCAGATCAAGCGAAACCACGATGCCGTGCTCGCTCATGATATGACCGCCGTCCTTGGCCTGATACGTCACGAGGATGATGTCCGGATCAAAGGATTCCTCGCTGCCGTCGATGGTCAGGATGGCTGCATCCTCAGTCAGACGGAATGCGCAGGACTTGATCGCCTTAATCAGAATCGGAACGCGGTCTCTGTAAAGATCGCGGATCGCGTTGAAGTTCGGTGCGTACTGGACATCTGCAATCGCGGAAACGTCGTCCACGATCTCAACCTGCTTGACATTCAGCTCCTCGGCGATGATGCCGGTGAAGCGGCTGACGATCTCTGCGGATTCCTTCGAGACCATTGCAGCACGCAGCTTGCTCAGCGGCTGGCGGATCTTGATGTTGTTCTTGCTGCGCAGCGCATGTGCCAGCGAGATGACGTTTCTGGTTAGGGCAATCTCATGCAGCAGTGCCTGATTGCAGAATGCTTCCGGAATCTGCGGCCACTGTGCCAGATGCACGGAGTCGGAGCCGGTCAGAATCCGGTACAGATAATCCGACAGAACCGGTGCGGCCGGTGCGAACAGCTTGCAGGTGTTGACCAGCACGTAGAGCAGCGTGTCGTAAGCGTTCTTCTTGTCCGCGGTCATCTCCTTGCCCCAGAAGCGGCGGCGGGAGCGGCGGATAAACCAGTTCGTCAGGCCGTCCATCAGTGCATCGAGGTTATCGGTGAAGTGATTGACGAAATACTGCTCCATGTTCTGCGTGATCTTCTGCTCAGTCTCATAAAGCAGCGCGAGAATCCACTTGTCAAGCTCATTATCCGACTGCGGCACCGGAACAGTCTCCGGGCAGTAGCCGTCGATGTTTGCATAGGAAATATAGAAGTTGCATGCGTTCCAGAGCGGCAGAATCAGCTGCTGCAGCATATCCTTGATGCCGCTGTCCTTAAAGCGCAGGTCGCCGACGAGCATTGCATTGGACTGGAACAGATACAGGCGGAATGCGTCGGTACCGAATTCCTTCATCAGTGCCATCGGGTCGGTATAATTGTGGTTGGACTTCGAGAGCTTTTTGCCGTTTTCGTCGAGAATGGTGCCGTGTACGACGCAGTTCTTGAACGCCGGACGGTCAAACAGGGCGGTCGCCATAACATGCAGATAGTAGAACCAGCAGCGGATCTGACCGGTGTATTCGACGATGAAATCGCACGGGAAGTGGGATTCAAACCACTCCTTGTTCTCGAACGGATAGTGCTTCTGTGCGAACGGCACGCAGCCGGATTCAAACCAGCAGTCGAGAACCTCCGGTACACGGTGCATGGTTGCGCCGCACTTGCACGGGAATGTGATCTCATCGACAAACTGGCGGTGCAGGTTGTCCAGACGCTTGCCGGAGCGCTGCTCGATCTCGTCGAGCGAACCGAGCACGACGCGCTCGCCGCAGTCCGGGCACTCCCAGATCGGGATCGGCGTGGACCAGTAACGGTTTCTGGAAATATTCCAGTCGCGGGCGTTCTCAAGCCACTTGCCGAAGCGGGAATCCTTGACGGAATCCGGAATCCAGTTGACCTGCGTATTGTTCAGCTCGATGAGACGCGGCTTGAGCTTTTCGATATTGAGATACCACGCATCCATTGCCTTGTAGATCAGCGGCTCGCGGCAGCGCCAGCAGTGCGGATAGTTATGCTCGATCGTACCGTCTGCAACAGCCTTGCCGTTGTCATAGAGGAAGCGGATGACGGTCGGGTTCATCTCGATGACGGTCTTTGCGTCCTGTTCGACGTAGAAATCGGTGACTTCCTTCGTGAAGTGACCCTTCTCGTCAACCGGATTGACCATCGGGATCTTGTGGTTGCGGCAGGTCCAGTAGTCGTCCTCACCGAAGGCCGGTGCGGTGTGAACAATACCGACACCTTCCTCAGAGCCGACATAATCTGCGGTGACGACACGGAATGCGCCCTCGTCTGCCTTATCTGCGAAGTACGGGAACAGCGGCTCGTAGGTCTTGCCGACAAGCTCTGCGCCGGTGCATTCCTTCAGGATGACCGGCTTTTTGCCGAAGATTTTCGGGAAGTGCGAAAGCGTTGCCTTGCAGGCGATAAAGACCTCGCCCTCGACCTCAACATATGCATAAGTCAGCTTTTCGCCGACTGCAAGGCAGAGGTTGGAGGGAAGTGTCCACGGCGTGGTCGTCCATGCGAGGAAGTAGACCTGCTTGCCGTCGAGCTGCTCGTCGGTCTTGAACTTGGTGATGATCCATCTGTCCTGACGCGGACGGGTGGAGTCGGATTCTCTTGTATCGGAAATCGAAAGCGATGTCTCGCAGCGGCAGCAGTACGGCGTGACACGGTAGTTGCGGTAAATGAGGCCCTTGTCATAGCACTGCTTGAATGCCCACATGACGGACTCCATATAGGAGAGGTTCATGGTCTTGTAGGCACCGTCGTAATCGACCCAGCGCGCCATCTGATCGACGTATTCGCGCCATGTTTCGTTGTTCTTGGAGACGATGTCGTGGCAGGCATCATTGAACTTGCCGATGCCGATTGTGCGCTCGATCTCGGTCTTGCTGTCGATGCCGAGTGCCTTTTCTGCCTGTGTCTCGATCGGCAGACCGTGGCAGTCCCAGCCCCAGACACGCGGGACAGAATAGCCCTTCATGGTGTGGTAGCGTGCGATCAGATCCTTGATAAAGGAAACAAGCACCGTGCCGTGATGCGGGATACCGGTCGGGAAGGGAGGGCCGTCGTAGAATACGACCTCTTCTGCCTGCCCGTTGTGGACAGAGCGCTCAAAAACATTTTCCTCTTTCCAGCTTTTCAGCATGTCCTGCTGGATTTTTCCGAGCTTCGGACTGCTGTCAAGCGGCTGATAACTCTTCATCGTGATACATCCTTTCTGCGGATAATTTCATGCACAAAACATACATGGATAGTATAGCACAAAAGAACCGAAAAGTCAAGTCAGCGCCGCAAAAAAGCATCCCCTGCCGCTCATCACTGCAGCAGGGGATATAAGGGTGTTCCCTGGAGAAGGAAACGCACAGGAGTTGTTAAGAAGAGAAAGCATTCGTAAGGTCAGTTCCGGATTGCAGCGAGGAACTGCTCTGCGGTCATGCCATTGTTGTAGATGAGTGCATCCAGCGAATGGTTCATGGTAAAGCTGTAGCTGGATGAATTGGAAACATTGCCGATTCGCCAGCTTCCGTCCGTGAGATTGACATAGATATAGTCTGCTTTGTTGTGGATTGTTCTGTTATCGGTTCGGTATACCATGATTCTGGCATCCCAGCCGTCCCAGCAGGCATCATTCTTGTCTGAAGCATATGATTTGAGCTCCAGACCGAAGCAGGCTGCATAGAACCCGTTGCAGGAGTTTTGTTTGACGAGCATTCTCGCAGCATCCGCACCGTAGGTGATATACTCTGCATAGCGCAGCATTTCCTTGGTGAATTTCTTTTCGCTGTGATAGTCGCGTACCGTGGTGCTGTCATGCGCATTGATTGTAGAGACATAGGAAGAGACGTTCTGCGGGATGGGATTGATATCGCGCAGGCGGGCATATCCGGGTGCATAATCCGATACAGAAATGAAACCGGACGAGGTCAGTACACTGACAGTCTCCAGTGCAGCGCCGTATCCGCTGAACGTAAAATCATACCATGAGGAATTGACATATGGCTTGTGCTGCTCTGTGAAATAATACTTTCCGTTGACACCCCAGTCCGCGATTCTGGTTGTTGCCCATTCGTAATTTACAAAGCGGTCAGAAGCAAGCGAAGCTGCGGTGCTGATATTGCGGTATGTAAAGCCGTTGTTTGTTGCATAGTTTTTGACACTGCCTGCGCCGGTGCTCCAGATCACAAAATCTGTATTTCTGACAGGAAGCGTATTTTCCAGATGCCAGCCGATTGCCCAGCTGCCGATGGATGCATTTTTCTTTTTGCTGACAAAGAATTTCATGTTGGGGCATTCAAAGAATGCGTGGTCAGCAATGGTCGAGATGTTCTCGGACATCATAACGGTTTTCAGCGCAGTACAGTTCATGAATGCTGCGGAATTGATTGCTGTGACCGAATCCGGAATATAAATCTTCGGGAGTGAAGCACAGCCGCAGAAGGCCTGTGCACCGATGCCTCTCAGGGTTTCAGGAAGATGAATCTCGGTTGCAGCGGTGCTGTGATAGAAAGCAAATGCCGGAAGGCTTGTCAGCGGCGACTGTGAAAGATCAATTTTCGTTATGCCGGTGCAGCCGTAGAATGCTGCCTGACCGAGCGAGCTGATTGCATCCAGCTTGACCTCAGTCAGAGCCGTGCAGCCCCAGAATGCATGTGCGCCGATCTCCGTTGCGTTGGAGATGCATTCAGTTGCAGTTGTCAGTGCTGTGCAGCCCTGAAATGCGCAGACGCCGACACTGAGAACCGAACTCTTATAATTCTGATCGACAAACGGAACACTGTTCAGATTCGTGCAGCCGATGAACGCTGCTTCTCCGATGGTTTTGATCGCGCCGGAATAATTGTTGACCTGACGGATATTGGTCTGACCGTCAAATGCATGATACCGGATTCCGGTGACAGGAGAGCCCTTGAAGGTATTCGGAATTGTCATATAATTGACCATTCCGTTTGTTTCGCAGCCGCAGACCTCAAGATGACCGTCTGCAGGATCCTTCCAGAAGTACAGCTTGGTTCCGATGCAGTCGGAAGAATATACCAGATCTGATTTTGCGCCGGAGAAGATATGCGCTGCCTCTGCAACAATCGGTGCAGAAAAGAGGGAAGTGCCGTCCGGCTGAATCGGTGCTGCACAAAGTGCGCCGGAAAGCAGAGCGATGGATGTAACAATGGATACGATTTTTTTGGAAGTCATAGAGGAAAACTCCTTTCTGAAATGTTATGACTAGATTATACAACGATATTGCACCGCAAGTCAATAGGATACAAGTAAGATGCATTTTCAGAGGGGTAAGATGTATTTTTCGGGCGGTAAGATGCAAAAATCAGGGGGTAAGTTGTATGGTTGTCCGCATCCGTTCTGAGTTGTATTGTTAAGAAACACCACACTTCCGTACAAAAATATCCCCCGCCGTTTTGGAAAACAGCAGGGGATATTCCGTTCCGGAGCAGAACGGAAAACGGCAGAGCCGTGCAGTATTTCTCAGAAGTCGGAATAAAACGTCAGTTCCGAATCAGCCGTGGCACGAAAGAATGTCGAGGAATCGTGCAGGCGAGCAGCCGCTTGGGCAAGCCAGCATGGATTCCGGTGTTCCCATATTGAAGGAGCAGCGCGAGGCATCGTAGCCGCCTGTATTCGGCCACGACCAGCTGCCGTTTGTCAGATTCACATAGATGTAATCAGATTTGTAATCCGATGATCTGTTGACATTGTAGATCAGGATGCGGGCATCCTTGCCGTTCCAGTAGGAATTGGAGCTGCGGTCGCTTGCGTTCTGCTTGAACTCCATGCCGAAGCAGACCATGGAATGTCCCGGTTTGCCGGCCTGATGCACAGAAAAGACTGCCTTATCCGCACCGTAGGTGATGTACTCAGCGTAGCGCAGCATCTCCGTACCGAACTTAACGGGACCATTGTTCTGGTATTCCGTTGAATATTCACCCATCAGGGTAAGATTTGCCCAGACCGTTGTCACATAGGATTTTGTGAAATCAGGGATATATCCGCGCTGATTGATTTGGCGGATCGTGGAATAGCCCGGTGCATAAGACTGAACAGAGATAAAACCGTTTGCAGTCAGTGCGCTGACTGCAGCCATACCGCTGCAAATACCAGCAAAGGTAGCGCCGTAGTGGGTGTTTGCATACGGCCGGTGCTGCGCGTTGAAATAATACTTGTTGCTTTTTGCCCAGTTGACGCTTGCGTTCGGAAGACTCCACTCGTACTGGCGGAAATTCGATGTGTATGTATTCATGTCGATGCTGTTGACATCCTTATAGGTGAAGCCGTTGCTGCTTGCATAGTCCTGAATGCCGCCCCCGCGTCCCCAGATGACGAAACCGTTGATCTTCTGGGTGCCGGAACCGTTATAATTTGCATAGCCGACTGCCTGATAGCCGATTGAAGCATTCGGATTTTTGCAGACAAAGAACCGCATCTGGTTGCAGCCGTAAAATGCACTGTTCCCGATTGAAACAATGTTTTCGGACATCAGAACAGTGCGCAGAGCGGTGCACTGCGCAAACGCGCCGTACTCGATATGCGTGACAGAATCCGGAATGTAGATCTTCTGGAGTGCGCAGCAGTTAGAGAATGCGAGCCAGTTGATCTGCGTGACGGTTTCCGGCAGGCGGATTGTTTTGGCGCTCCAGCAGCCGTTGAAAGCAAGGCCGCTGATCGAAGTCAGCGCTGTTTGTGTCAGGTCGATGACGGTGAGACCGGTGCAGCCGGAAAATGCGTTGGAGCCGAGATATTCTGTATTACTCAGCCATGCCATCTGCAGACTGCTGCACTGTGAAAATGCGCCGTCACCGATATAGGCGGCTTCAAAGCAATCCGCATATGCCAGCGATGTGCAGTTTGAAAATGCGCCGGCTCCGATATGATCGACCGGGCCCTTGCCGCCTCTGCGCGGGAACGAGATGTCGGTCAGGTTTGTACAGTAAGCAAATGCACTGTTGCCGATCCATGCGATATGCCGCGGATCGCCCTTGAAGGCGCCGAGATTGGTCTGGTTGCTGAATGCATTGTCCAGAATGCCGGTGATCGTATAAACCTGATTGTTGTAGGTGAAGGTGTCCGGGACGGTCACTTCGACATGGTCACCGGTGATCTTGCTGCCCTTGATGGCCATTTCACGGGTAGAGGTATTCGCAGTCAGATAGAGCGTGACGGCACTTGACAGATTCCACTGAATGCCGTTTGTCTGGCCGGAATAAACCGTGCCGGAAGCCTCTGCAACAATCGGGGATGCAAACAACAGCGTGCCATCCTGCAGAACCGGCGATGCGCAGATCAAGCCTGTGAAAAGCGTGGCAGAAGTCAGGAGCGATAACATTTTTTTCAGTTTCATAGCTTGTTCCTCCGTAAAAACAGATTAAAATGGTGAAATGTGTAAAATGAAAGTGCAGACAGAGAGACTTCCGCCGTTTTCCGTTTTTCATTCAGTTTTCAAGCTGCTGCCGGAACATGCGGCCGACCGGCAGGGGATGGCGCCTGCCATGATTTAAGCATCCGCATGATATCGCAATTTTATTTCATACAAGTTGATTATAGCACGAATTAAATAACTTGTCAATACAGAACAAAAAGAAAGGCACCGATTGAAACAATCGGTGCCTTAGGCTGCAGAAAAAGTGTTACTGCAATTCACGCCTTGAGTTCAGCAGAGACAGCGTCGAATTCATCTGTGACAGCCTTGTCCGGTGCAGCAGTCACAAGGGAGACGATAAAGATTGCGGCAAGTGCGCAGATAAACGCCGGCAGCAGCTCATAGATATTCCATGCACCGCCGAGCGGACGAACGGCAAACTTCCAGACGAAAATCATCACGCCGCCGACGATCAGTCCGGCAGCAGCGCCCTGCTTGGTGGAGCGCTTCCAGAACAGCGCGGTCAGCATGACCGGTCCGAAGGTTGCGCCGAAGCCTGCCCATGCGAACGAAACAACGCGGAAAACAGAGCTGTCCGGATCCCATGCAAGGATGACACCGAGCACGGCAATCACAACGAGCACAGCACGGGCAACCAGCATAGACTGCTTTTCGTTCAGCTTCATCTTGAATACGCCCTTCAGGATGTTTTCGGACATCGAGGAGGATGCGGCCAGCAGCTGCGAATCCGAGGTGGACATGGTGCATGCAAGGATGCCGGCAAAAATCAGGCCGGCGATGACAGCAGCAGCAAAGCCGTGCATGGAAAGCAGCTTTGCAATTTCCATGATGATGGTTTCGGATTTGTCGGAGCCTTCACCGAACAGCGATACAAGCGTGCCGTTGTTTGTCATCTGCATACCGATAAAGCCGATGAAGATTGCAACGGCCATTGCAATCACGACCCAGATGCTTGCGATCCGGCGGGAGAGCTTGATCTTGTGCTGATCCTCAATCGCCATGAAACGCAGCAGAATATGCGGCATACCGAAGTAGCCGAGACCCCATGCCAGTGTCGAAACGACCGGCAGGAAGCCGTAACCGGTCTGCGAGAAGGTGCCGTCCGCATTGAGAGAACGTGTGACCGTCAGATGCAGATAATCCGGAATGGATTTTGCGTTATCGACAACAGCGCCGAGACCGCCTGCATTGCTGATGCCGAAGAATACGATGATGACGAGAGCGGTCGTCATGACGATGCTCTGAATCAGGTCGGTGAAGCTCGCTGCAAGGAAGCCGCCCATACTGGTATAGGCGATGATGATGACCGCGGCCAGAATCATTGCAGTATGATACTCCATGTTGAACAGCGTTCCGAACAGCTTGCCGCAGGCAGAAAAGCCGGATGCGGTATACGGAACAAAGAAAACCAGAATGATGACAGCCGCAACGCCGGAGAGCAGATGCTTGTCATCGTGATAGCGGTCAGAGAAGAAATCCGGGATGGTGATGGAGTTGGTGCGCTGTGAGTAAACACGCAGACGCTTGGCGACGAACAGCCAGTTGAGATAGGTTCCGACTGCAAGGCCGATGGCCGTCCAGCCCGCTTCGGCCAGACCGCAGAGATACGCGACGCCCGGCAGACCCATCAGCAGCCACGAGCTCATATCGGAGGCCTCTGCGCTCATTGCAGAGACCAGCGGGCCGAGCTTTCGGCCGCCGAGGTAGAAATCGCTGACGTCCTTGTTCTTTTTTGAGAATACGGCACCGATGGCGATCATGCCGCCCAGATAGACGATGATCGTGACCAGAATGCCGATCACATTACTTTCCATTGCATACAATCCTCCCTTTTTTCTAAAAGTAATCCGGAAAACGGATTCAGAACAGTCCGGAGATTCTGCCGTTCGCGTCAACATCAATGTTTTCAGCGGCAGGCTTTTTCGGCAGGCCGGGCATGGTCATGATGTCGCCGGTCAGCGCGACGATGAAGCCCGCGCCGGCGGAGACCTTGACATTGCGGATTGTGACGGTGAAGCCCTCCGGCGCACCGAGCACATCCTTGTCGTCAGTGAAGCTGTACTGCGTTTTCGCCATGCAAACCGGCAGCTTGTCAAAGCCGAGTGCGGTCAGCTGCGCGATCTGCTTCTGTGCAGCGGGGAGAATATTGATGCCGTCGCCGCGGTAAACGCGCTTGACGATCGCTTCAATTTTATCTGCAATGGAGCCGCCGAGGTCATAGGAGAACGTGAAGCTGCCCTGCTCCTCCTCGCAGAGACGGACGACCTCGCGTGCGAGCTCCTCGCCGCCCTTGCCGCCCTCTGCCCAGACATTGGACAGCACGACATTGACGCCGAGCGCCTTGCATTTTTCAATAATCAGGCTGATTTCGGCATCGGTATCGGTCGGGAAGCGGTTGATTGCAACAACCGACGGCAGATGATAGACGTCCTTGATATTGGAAACATGGCGCAGCAGATTCGGCAGACCTGCCTCCAGTGCGGCAAGATTTTCAGTGCCGAGCTCTGTTTTTGCGAGTCCGCCGTGCAGCTTGAGCGCACGCACCGTCGCAACAATGACAACCGCAGAGGGTGTCAGGCCGGCCATGCGGCACTTGATATCGAGGAATTTTTCTGCGCCGAGATCGGCGCCGAAGCCTGCCTCCGTGATGGCATAATCACCGAGCTGCAGCGCGGTTTTCGTTGCGAGCACGGAGTTGCAGCCGTGTGCAATATTTGCAAACGGGCCGCCGTGTACGAGTGCAGGTGTGCCCTCAAGCGTCTGTACGAGATTCGGCTTGAGCGCATCCTTGAGCAGTGCGGTCATGGCGCCGACGGCGTTCAGGTCGCCCGCAGTGACCGGCTTTTCATCGTAGGTATAGGCGACCACGATGCGGGAAAGCCGCTCCTTCAGATCGGTGATCGAATCGGCAAGACAGAACACAGCCATGATCTCCGATGCAACGGTGATGTCATAGCCGTCCTCACGCGGGACGCCGTTGATTCTTCCGCCGAGGCCGTCCGTGATGAAGCGGAGCTGGCGGTCGTTCATATCGACGCAGCGCTTCCATGTAATCCGGCGCGGGTCGATGTTCAGTGCATTGCCCTGATAGATGTGGTTGTCGAGCATGGCAGCCAGCAGATTGTTTGCAGCGCCGATGGCGTGAAAGTCACCGGTGAAATGCAGGTTGATATCCTCCATCGGAACAACCTGTGCGTAGCCGCCGCCTGCAGCGCCGCCCTTGATGCCGAATACCGGGCCGAGCGACGGTTCCCGCAGCGCGACCATGACGTTCTTGCCGATGCGGCGCATACCGTCTGCAAGTCCGATGGTTGTGGTGGTCTTGCCCTCGCCGGCAGCGGTCGGATTGATTGCGGTGACAAGCACGAGCTTGCCGGGCGTTCCGGCGGATCCCAGCTTGCTGAGATCAATTTTAGCCTTGTAGCGGCCGTATTGTTCCAGAGCCTCGTCGGGGATGCCGGCGGTCTGCGCGATCTCGGTGATCGGGCGCATCGGAACGGACTGGGCGATTTCAATGTCTGTGAGCATATGCGATCCTCCTGCACATGAATGATAGATAAAATAAGTATAACACAGAACGGCGTGCTTTGTCAATTATCAATTTGTAGTTTTTATGTGATGATTCCGCCGGAACCGTAACTGCATTGTAACGGAATCTTCACCGGCCTGTTGTTGTAAAGTGAAGCAGATTGTGATACAATGAGAGCATAGAAATCCGGGCGCGGAAGAAAATATTCCGAAAAGGAGGGAATCTGAGATGAAACAGAAACGGTTCAGATTGCTGGCCGGATGTGCTCTGCCGGTGATGCTGCTTTGTTCCTGCGGCAGCGGCGCAAGCGCACCGGCTGCTGATGAGGCGCTCCGTCCGGCTGAGTATTCGGGCGAAGCGGTCTATGAAGGGGACTTTTCTGCGGAGGAAGCGGGCGAAGAAGCCGCGGCGCTTGACGCCGAACCGGCTGCATTTGAAGAGCTGCCTGAGAAGACGGCGGATGAAGATGGCATGCCGCCAGCAGAGGTAATTCCCGAATCACAGAGCGAAGCGGAAACAGAACCGCCCGCCGATGACAATGCACAGCCCTTTGTGCTGACCGCCGGCGAGTGGAACGATAACGAAAACTGGGGATTCTTTGTCAACCTGATTCACAACGGCGCGATTACATTCCCGTCCTACGGACTGGATCCGGTGCACAGAATTGCACTGCAGGTCAAATCCGGAGAAGATGCGGTGTACAATCAGCCGGTCACGCTTTCCGATTCAGACGGCAATGTGCTCTGGCGTGCAAAGACCGACCGCAGCGGCAATGCCTATCTGTTCTATCCGAAGCGTGCAGCCGGCCAGACGCTGACGCTGCATACAGAAGGCGCAGAGGACATCGCCTGTGAGGTTCCGGCTGAGGACGCGAACGCGCAGGGCGGTCAGAGCGCACCGACGCTTTCCTTTACCGCAGAGGTCGGGGAGAAGCCTGAACAGCCGAAGAAAACAGAGGTCATGTTCATTCTGGACACGACCGGTTCGATGGGCGATGAGATCACCTATCTCCAGAAGGATTTTGCGGCGATTGCCGGTGAGGTTTCCAACGAAAATATGACGTTTTCCGTGAACTTTTATAAGGATGAGGGCGATGAATACGTCACGCGCTGCAATCCGTTCACGGACGATGTGAAGGAGATTCAGAAGCTGCTGAATCAGGAATATGCACAGGGCGGCGGCGATGAGCCGGAGGCTGTTGCGCAGATTCTGGAGGAGACAATCACAAACGGCAGCTGGAGCGATGATACTGCAAAAATCGCATTCCTGATCTTCGATGCGCCGCCGCATACGGGTACTGATACGGAAACAAAGCTGCAGCGCGCGATTGCATCTGCAGCGGAGCGCGGTGTGCATCTGGTGCCGGTCGTGGCCTCGAATGCAGCCCGCGAGACCGAGCTGTTCGGCAGAGCAGCTGCGATCATGACAAACAGCAACTATGTATTCCTGACGGATGATTCAGGGGTGGGCGATTCGCACCTTGAGCCGATCATCGGGGATTATGACGTCGAATTGCTGCACGACATCATCGTGCGCAATATCCGGGAGGTGGCAGCATGAAACACAGAAGTTCAGCGGCAATCGCCGTGAACAGGGTCATTCAGATCGTTCTGTTCATGTTGCTGTGCTGTTCCGCACTGACGTTCCCCGTCTCGGCGCAGGTGCTTTGAGAAGGAATGATCCGTCAATCAATGAAATGCCGGTATGCTTGGGGCGCATACCGGCATTTTCGTTTTTTCTGCGGATAACGCGGCTTTTACCCCACAAGACCGGAGCGCTCGATGCCCTCGGTAAAGTGCTTCTGCAGGCAGATATAGAGCAGCAGCATGGGGGTAATCGAGATCAGGCAGCCTGCTTCCAGCCAGACGATCTTCTCCCGTGCGCTGATCTGTGCGGTCGCACTGTTGAAGATTGCCAGATTCAGCACGGCATCGAGGTTTTTCAGCACCATCGAGATCGTCTTTTTGTTCGAGAAGAACGAGCCTGCAACATAATAGTCGTTCCAGTACCAGACAATCGAGAACAGGAATACGGTCAGAAACGAGGAGCCTGCATTCGGCACCATGACCCTGACAAAGGTGCGGAGCGGTCCGCAGCCGTCGAGATAGGCGGCGTCCTCAAGCTCCTTGGGCAGTCCGCGGAAGAACTGCCGGAAGATGAAGATCATCAGACCGGCGCGGATGCCGTTTGCTGTCATCGCCGGCAGATACATGACGAGCGGATTGTCAATCAGATTGACATGGCCGAACAGGAAGTTGCGGAAGGTCATGTAAAGCGGAATCGAGATGATCTGCGTCGGAACAAGAATCATCAGGATGACAATGCCAAAGAGCAGATTTCTGCCCTTGAAGCGGAACCGCGCAAATCCGTATCCGGTGACGGCACAGGTGATGACCTGACAGACTGAGCAGCCGATATTCAGGAACAGTGTGTTGAGCAGCGGATTATTCCTTCGCTGTGTCAGCCCCATCGCTTTGATCGTCTGCTTCATGATGCGGAGCGTCGGGTGCCGCGGGATCCAGATGATGGTCGGATCGGTCATATCGGCACTGTCGCGGAAGCCGTAGCTGATCATGAACAGCAGCGGCGTCAGGATCACAAATGCCAGTCCGAACAGGATCAGGAAGCGGAAAACCGGCCAGCATATTTCGAGCAGCCGCTTTCTGCGCAGATAGGCGATCTCTGATTTTTGCATGTGCTGCATCCGGATGCGCATGGCTTCCTTGCGGGTCATGCCGCTGCCGATCTGCTCTGCGGTGCGGACTGTGCCGGCTGCAGACTGCTTTTCTGTTGGTTTTGCAGATGAATGTCGCATCACAGCACCTCCTTATTCAACTTCATAGAAAATGAAGCGGTTGAGGATCACTGTAATGATGCCGACCAGAATCATGACAATGGCAAAATAGCTCCACGACATCGCCGCAGCATAGCCGTAGTCCATATCCAGCTGCTGTTTTTCGAGCACACGCGCCATGACGGCGTTATCTGTTTTAGTGAAGGCATCAATGACCGTGTAAATGAAGTTTGCGAGGATCATCGGGCTGACATAGGGCAGCGTGATCTTCCAGAAGAACTCCCAGCCGGTCGCGCCCTCCATTGCTGCGGCCTCCTTGGCTGAAGGGGGGATATTCTGCAGTGCCGCAAGGAAAATCAGAATCTGAATGCCGGAGCTCCAGATCAGGCCAAAGATGTTTGTTGTGACGGTGTTGACTGCATCGCTGACGGATTCGCTGATGTTCATAATCCCAAGAAATTCGAGCAGTTTGCCGACCATATCCGTTTCAAACAGCGTGGAAAACTGTGCGCCGCTGTCAGCGCCGGTTGCGGCGATATTGCCGCTGATAATGTGATAAACAGGGCCGGTTGCAATGATGACCGGCAGAAAGAAAACTGCGCGCACAAAGCCTCTGCCCTTGAATTTCTGGTTCAGGATGACCGCAATAAACAGCGAAAAGATCAGGATCATCGGTGTCGTGACCGCAGTATCCTTCAGTACGGAGAGCAGATATTGCTTGTAGTAGGGGTCTGCAGCGAAGGCGTAGCGGAAATTTGCCAGAAATTCGCCGTTTGCGAGCGGAAGCCAGACCTTGTGCAGACCGCCTGCCGAAGGCTTCAGCAGCCGGTTGTCCATAAAGCAGTAGCAGAAGGATTCCGCAAGCGGAATCAGGAACCAGAGCAGCGTTCCGACCAGCCAGAGCGAGATGAAGCCGTAGCCGTACAGTGATTTTCTGCGTTCGTAGGGGATTTTCATTCCGGTATCACGGCTCCTTTCTCTGTGTAGTCTTTGAGGCGGTAAACCGTTCCGTTTACCGCTGCGGTACATGCCTGCAGATCGGTAACGATCTCAATGCCGTTTGCGTAACAGGTCGTGATGCGGCTGCCGTCCTCTTCATAGCGGATGATATATGAATCGCTGACTGGTGAAAGAATCTCTTTCGCAAAGCGGTAATACTGCGCAGCACTCTGTGTCCAGTAACCGGCATGGGCATAGTAAAACACATCGAGATCCGTATCGCGGAGCCGGTCCGTATCGGCTGCGAGCAGATCGAACTGCAGATTGCTTCCGGCGGCGACTGCGCGCAGAACGCTCTGATCCGGATCGGCACTGCCGTTGACTGCACCGGATGCGTAGGGGAGTACCCCGTGCAGCACCAGCTGATACAGCGGGATATCGCCGTCAAAGATGCTGAAGCCGCTGGAACAGAGCGGCAGATCGCTGACTGCTTCCGTATACGGCAGGACATACGCATTGGGATCTGCAGAGAGTACGCCGCCGACGTTCTGATTCAGCAGCTGCAGGCTTTCTGTGAGATACTGTTTTGCAGTATCGCGGGAAGCCGCGTTCTTTTTGCCGTAATCGCCGTAGAGTGCAGCGCTCAGTCCGCCGATGCTGATGCTGTGCAGCGATGCGGCACTGCAGTGATCCGCGAGCTTGCGGTAGAGCGCCGGGAATGCATTCGGGGAGAGCAGGGAACGGGTCTTTCTGCTGCTGTCCGGCAGACCGAAGGCACGTTCATAGTCCACAATGCGGGCAAAGGCACCCGAAACGCGCACGGCGGTATCCGTCAGTGCATAGTAGCCGTTTCCGGAGCGGAATGCGGCATTTGTGACAACCGGATACCATGCGGTGCCGGTGCTGTCAAGATAATCGGTCAGTTGCCGGAATGCGCCGCTGCCGCCGAGTGTATGCGAGGCTTTTGCTTTATAATCGACCTTGCCGCTGATGCCTGCATCTGTCCAGCGGTTCAGCGAAACGGTCAGCTGATCTGCACCGGCTGCACGCAGATTCTCAAGGATCTGCTGCATTTCGGTGTAGGTCGTCATGGGGGTTTTCAGATAGACCGGAAAGCCGAGGACATTGCGCTGTTTCATGCAGCCGCCGTAGAGGCTGACATACAGCGGCGCATCATCTTTTCCGGATGCGGTCTGAACATGCAGATCTTCCTGCAGATACTGTCTGTACCGAGCAGCAATATCCGTAAAATCGAGTGCTTTTCCGCCGTCTGCGTTGATATCGTCAGACGGTGCCAGCGGATAATACCGCACGCGGATTGTCCGGTCGGAGAGCGTTTTTTCGTAGACGTCCAGCGGCGTCAGCTGATCGCCGCCAAGATAATACTGATCGGCGCTGCGCAGCAGAAACCGGAAAAAGCAGCGGTTATACGCTGTATTTGACTGACCCGCGCCGCTGACATCGGCGCAGAGCTGGCAGCTTCCGTCTCCCTCTGCCGCGACGGCGAGCAGCGCGTTTTCTCCCTTGCAGATGCCGAACATCGGCAAAGAAACGCCTTTTGTGACAATGCCTTTCGTCTTGGGCACGGCGGTGATATCGTCGCCGTAGATCATCTGGCGGTAGGGCTTTGAGCCGGGCTTCTGACTGTTGAAGCCGATGACAGCGCCGGAGCCGTCTGGGATGACAAAATATCCGGTTTCGGTGCTGTCAGCCGCGCCGAATGCGTTCATGACGGAAAGTGCCTGTGCAAGCCGCGGCGTTTCGCTGTCCGGGCCGTTTTTCTCGGTGATTTCCGATGTGTCGATGCGCACCTCAAGGCAGTCGTCCAGCAGCACATAGCTGACCGGAATCTTGATGCCGGCCTTGCGGAAAAAATAGGTGACGCGGACGCCGTTTTTGATATCCGATACGGAAATGACGGTTTTCAGGACATCGCCGGAGCGGTGATCTGCCGTCGAGCGCTCATTGATTTTGGCTTCGGTCAGCACCATTGCAGATGCAAGCTCCTTCCGGAGCACAGGCGTCGCGGAATCGTCGCCCTCCGCATTGACCGGAGACGACCACCAGATATAGCCTGTTTTCTTGTTGACAAGTGCAAAGCGATCCTCCTGCGGAACGCCGTTTTCGGAGTCGGTTTTTTCCTCATCCCAGACATAGAACGCCAGCCGGTTGTTTTCCGCTGCAAGCCGCATATTGGAAAGCACCTCTGCTTCTGTGCGTTTTTTCCACTCCGTATCTGCATCCTCTGCCGCGGGAGTTTCGCTTTCAGATTCTGCGGAGACAGGATAAACTGCGCTGCAGCAGGAAAGAAGCATCAGGCAGGCGGCAAGCCCGCGCAGGAGCCGTTTCTGTATTCTCATGGCCGCACCGCCTTTACACGCGCACGCGATACAGGATTTCTGTATACAGCGTGTAGAAGAAAACAAAGACCTTCTGGAACAGGCTGAGGAACAGCACCGCCAGGAACAGGATCACGAGCATGGCAAACAGCGTCAGCAGGATTGCAGCTGCGGTTTTGGTGAAGGTATACTGATGCACCGCCTTGATCGCGGAGAACAGCAGTACCGCAGACCAGATCAGACCGGTGTAATAGACGGCCGCGAAGAATACCGCCTCTGCCTGCACCAGAATATGCGAAAGAACGACATTGATAAAGGTCGAAACGATATAGGGAATCAATGCGTAGGAGCTGTAAATGCAGATGTTTTTCATTGTGCCCTCGCCGTCGAGCAGCGTACAGACAGCCCAGTTCCCGATGACCCATGCGAGGAAATATACGACCGACCGCATGATATACGGCACGACGCTGAACAGCGCATCCGGCAGCGGCCGGAACTGGAATCCGCACCAGCGGTCCCATGCAATCAGCGAGAAAAACAGTGCTGCAATGATGATAACGGTATATTTCAGCGTGCCGCCCTTTTTCCAGCGGAGATCCTCAAAGCCCTCAAACGGGTGAAGGATCACATGCCTGACCCATTGCGGCTGTGTCAGATCCATCATGCTGCAGCACCTCCTTTTTTTCTGTGTCTGCGCCGGAAGATCCGGAACCCGATGAGCGCTGCGAGCAGCAGGGCGGCTCCGAGCAGGAGCCCGTCCAGATGCGCCCGGAGCCACTCGGCGCGGTAGCGCTCAAAGGCACGGTTATAGCGCCGGGAGGAGTCCGCCTTTTTGGCATATGTCATGGAATCCCTGTAGCGCCCCATGTTGAAGTACGCGCTGGCGATGCCGATATAGGCGCGGCGGTAATTGCCGTCCCGTTTGAGCACCTCAAGCCACGGTTCGAGCGCTTCCTCGTAATAGCCGCCGTTATAGAGCGTTGTCGCACGGTGTACGGTCTCGCCGAAGACCGTCTGTCCGAACACGGTGACAGTGCCTTTGCCGGCGTCCAGCACATAGATGTGCTCGCAGCCGGCGCCTGCTGTTTCCAGTGCGGTGACGCTGCCGGGCGAAAAGGTTCCGAGCTGATCGCCGGAGGAGCCGAGAATGAACAGCAGATCTGCTTCCTTGTCGTACTGAAAGACCCTGCCGGTCGTCTGATCGAGGCAGTTGATCGAGCCGTCGTCCCCGATATCCACATCAATGATCTTTGTTTTATAGGATGTGCCGGAATACCATGTGCTGAACAGATCGCCCCAGCGATAGTCCGACATATAATCAAACAGGTTGTAGCCCTCCGGGTTGACCTTTTTGACGGTGTCCGTCTCATTGCTGCCGGAGGAGGTCGATGTATAGATGAAGCCCTTTTCCGCGTCGATGTCGAAGTTATCGAAGGCGGTCGGCGTATTGCGCGTGCGGTAGCGCTTTTCGCGCTCGGATGCAATCAGGTTCCAGAAGCGGTTTGCAATGACCTCTGCCGTCGGTGCGACGGCGTTTGCACCGTAGTAGCCGATGAATTCTCCCTCGGCGCTGAACATGGCGGCGCCCTTTGTCGTATTGCTCAGAACGATATAGACATTGCCCGCACTGTCGCAGAGGATTTTCTGCGGCAGAAAGGTCAGCTGTGCGTCGTAGGCGGGAGAATCGGGCTTTTTGATCTCCCGGACGACTTCGCCCTCCGGCGTGCAGATCAGTGCGCGTTCGTTGTCGCTGTCCGCGATATAGAGCAGACCGGTGTCCGGCGAACGGTAAACGCCGCGCGGATTTTTCAGCGCAGTCTCCGAGCCGTCCGGCATGGTGAAGCGGTCGCAGATGTGCGTGACCTTTGTGAAATCGCTGTCGATCATCAGAATCCGGTTGTTGCCGGAATCGGCCAGAAGAAAGCTGCCGTCCCGGTCACGGAACAGATCCTGCGGGCTGTTCAGCGGCACGGTGCCGAGGTCTTTGCCGGAGACAGCGCGCTCTGCCAGATAGCCTGCCTGCGAGGGCACTGCCTTCTCCAGCGAATCGTAATTGTAGACGTCATATGGCTCCTCTGCGGAGACCGGAAGCGTCAGCACGGAAGCGGCTGCCGCAAAGGTGAGCAGAAAGGCGGCGGTTCTGCGCCGCAAAGTCTGTATATTCAGTTTCAAGCGTAACCGCCTCCTTGCGGGGCAGCCCCCGCGGGCATTGATCTGAAGCGCACCGGATGTCTCCCGTGCTGCGTTCAGTCTGTTGCTGATTCAGCCAAAATGTGATGCAGGGAGAACCGCCTCCGCGCTTCACCCGATGATTTCGCTGTACTGCATTGCCTGCACTGTGCAGCCGATGTGTTCCAGCTCAGCGGCGATGTGTTCAATATACCACGACGCATCTGTGAAATCGCCGCAGACCGTTTTCCGGTTGATGCTGATATTCACCATGATTTCCGCGGTGTTCTGTGCGAGCAGGGAAATGCCCCTGCCGGAGCTCTGATGATACAGGATGACGCCGCACCGTTCGCCGCACGCCTGCTTCTCTGTGACGATTGCCAGCACTTCCTCTGCGGAAAGCGGCTCTGACTGCCAGTCAAACATGTCATCGTCATGCAGCGGCAGAAACTCGGTCTGCCCGTCGGCAAAGCGCCAGCCGATCAGCTGAAATGCGCGGATGATCTCCGCAATGCTGTCGGTATAGCTGCTGCAGTTCATGATAAAATGTGCTTCTCTTGCCATATTCTGACTCCTGTGCAGATTTGCCTGCTTAATCCTTGATGCCGGAATGCGCCATTGTCTCCATGACCTGACTCTGCGCGAGGATGAAGAACAGTACAGGCGGGACAAACAGGATGACGGCGGCGGCCATGGCAACGCCCTGCCGCGAGATGCCGCCCGCTGCGGCCTGCTGAATGACAGTCGGCAGCGTTTTCAGGGATTCGTCATAGACGAAGGTGCCGCCGGTGATATTCCACGCGCCCTGAAATGCGAAGATTGCCATAGTCATGAGCGCGGGCTTCTGGTTCGGGATGACAATGCGCCAGCAGATCGTGAACAGCCCTGCGCCGTCCACCTTGGCCGCCTCGATCATGGCATCCGGCACCGCGGTCATGGACTGCCGCATCAGATAGAGCCCCATCGTCGAGGCGACAGAGGGCAGAA
Organism: Oscillospiraceae bacterium; assembly: GCA_017427265.1. Taxonomy (GTDB): domain Bacteria; phylum Bacillota; class Clostridia; order Oscillospirales; family Ruminococcaceae; genus Firm-04. Next base: position 115,512 of record JAFRTG010000033.1, read on the forward strand.
TCAGCGCGGCCATCCGGTTGATGAGATGCAGCTTGGCCATGACCATATACTGCATCAGATAAATGACATTGCTGTTATAGAGCAGCGCGAGGACGATGACGGCGTTCAGGAATTTTCTGCCGGGGAAATTGACCTTCGCCAGACAAAACGCTGCCATGGATGCAAAGACGCACTGCAGCACGGTCACGGAGACCGTGACAAAAAGGCTGTTGAATACATAGCGTGAAAACGGCACCCACATCTGTCCGAGCACGCGGTATGTATCCTTAAAGTTGTCGAGCGTCGGGTTCAGTGTGTACCATTTCGGCGGAAAAATGAACATCTCATTGACCGGCTTGACCGAATTGACGATCATCAGCCAGATCGGCAGCACCATGAAGATGCCGAGCACCGTCAGGAACAGGAAGATCAGCACGGAACCGCCGATTTTTCTGCCTGCCCGCCGGCTGGATGCCTTCAGTTTTCCGGGATCGACGGCCGGTTTCCGTTCAGCCGCAGAGGAACGCTTCCGCATGGTCATGCCTCCTCATTCCGTATATTTGCCGAGCAGCCTGTTGATGAGCCGGTTCGCTGCGTACATCGCAAGGAACAGAATCATGCAGATTGCAGAGGCATAGCCCATCTCAAAGCGCACCCAGCCGTAGTCATAGGCGTGCGTCATGATGGTATGTGCGGCGTAATCCGTGCTCGGAAAGCCGACCAGATTTCTCGCAACAATATCTGCCGTAAATGCAGAAACAATCTGCATGACAGCCGCAAACAGCAGGGAAGGTCCCATGCCGGGCAGCGTGATGTAGATCAGCTCCTGCCAGCGGTTCCGGATGCCCTCGATCGCACCGGCCTCATACTGCGCCGGGTCAATGTTCTGGAAGCCTGCGCGCATCGCAAGGAAGCCCGCGCCCATGCTGACCCACAGCTGCACGATGATGACGACCGTGAGGATATAGCGCGAATCCGTCAGCCACTGAATCGCGGAATGCGTGATGCCGAGATTCATCAGGGCAGCGTTTGCAATGCCGTAGCTGTCGCCGGAAAAAATCAGCTGCCAGACGGCATAGACGCCCGAAGCCATCGACGGCGCATAGAAAATCAGCGTGAAGATGACCTTCAGCGGTTTGCTCATTTCATTGATGAGCCATGCGAGCAGAAAGCTCAGCACATAGCTCAGCGGACCGGTGAACAGCGCGAACACCAGTGTCACGCGGATGGATTTGATAAAAATGCTGTCGTTGAGAAACAGATTATAGAAGTTGCTGAGCCCGACCCATTTCGGCGGGAACTGTGCCAGATCAAAGTCCGTCAGGCCGACCGGAAGCGACATGAGAACCGGAATTACCGTGAATACGATGAAAACCAGCATGAACGGTGCCATCATCAGGTAGGCCTCGCGGTTCTGCGCGATCTGCCGCAGGATTTGCTTCCGCTGTTCTTTTTTTGCACCGATGGATTCCGTGCCTTTTGCGCCGTTGACCAAACCGGGCACCTCCTTTTTGCAGATTATGACAGACCGAGATTTTCGCGTTTTCTCCGGATCTCGTCGTTCATGTCGCTGTTATAGTACATCAGGGTATCGCGCGGGTTCTCGTGCGAGTTGACCGTTTCGCGGAATGCATTCATAATATTGCGCGTGACCGCATAGGATGAGGGCAGAATCGGAATTTCCGTAAGGGCATCGCGCTGCGCCGTCAGAACTGCCAGCTCGGATTTTGACCAGTTCATCTGCGAAAGCGCCGAGAGTCCGGCAGCTTCGTAGCGTCCCATCTGGCCGAGCAGCCCTTCCAGCTCTCTGCCGTATTCCGTCTGCACTGCCGGAGAGCTGAACCATTTGACATATTCCCATGCAGCTTCCTTGTTTTTGACCTTATTGAAGATGATTGCGCCGGAGCCGCCGGAGTTGGATGCATGATTGATTGTACCGTCCGGCTGCTCCGTGCCCGGCATGACGGTGAAGTCCCAGAGTCCGCGGATTTCCGGCGCCGCAACGGAGAGCTGATTGTAAAAGCTGTAATTGGCAATGACAATCGGGTACTGTCCGGTGCGGAAATAGCTGTATGCATCGTAAATCTGCATGAATTTATAGTCGCGGTAAAAGTCCGTCCATTTCTCAAAGCACTGAATGGCCGGAACGGAATCAAACTGCGTTTTTGTTTGTGCTTCGTCGTAGTAATTGAGCCCCTGCTGCAGCACGAGCGAGGCAAAGGTATGGCCGGGCTCGGTTGCGGGGGAGACATTGGCACCGGGCAGAATCAGGCCGACGCCGAGATGATTCCGCTGCAGTGCGGGAAGCGCCTCGATGATGCCGTCCCATGTGCGCGGCACTTCCTTGAAGCCGAGCTCCGTCAGGATATCGGAGCGGTAGAACATCATGGTCCAGCTCTGTGTCAGCGGCATTCCGTAAACGCCGTCCCGGAACTGATACGGGACAGTCGCATTCTGCTGTAAATCCTGCACAGCCTCCGCATAATCCGGAAACTGCGTCAGATCCGCGAGCAGACCGCGGCAGGCGAGATTGACCGGGAATTCTCCGCCGAGGAACAGTGCAACGTCAGGGCCTTCGCCCGCAAGCGTCGCCTCGACGACACCGCCTGCCACAAGATTGACCGCAACGGGAATCTCCGGGTGCAGCTGTGCAAATTCGTTTTCGGTCAGCTCCTTGACCGCCAGCGCCTGATCTCTGCCGAGATTGACCCACACGCTGATGACATCTTCGCGGTCGGTATCGACATCGGAAAGCGTGGTGTAGTCCTCTGTGAACGAACCGAGAAACGCCCGGAAGCGGAATCCGAGCTGCTTGAGGAAGCTGCCCTTCAGATCGGAAAAATCGCGGTCGGGTGATGCGATTTCCAGATAGTCGATTTCGAGCGGCTGATCGCGGTAATCGCAGATAAATGCAGCAATCGTCGAGATGTTTTCCTTGATCTGCCTGACATATTCCGGGATGCGGCTCGGCTTTTCGATGCACTTGTCAAGAATCACATACATCCGCTGCAGGGCGGCCGCTTCGGAGCCGAGTGTGCCGGAAAGCTGCTCGATGCCGTTCTGTGCGGCCTTCAGTTCGCCGGAAAGACGGCGGAAATCGTCAAGCAGCGTCGGGATGCTCTCTTCGACGTAGTAATCGTTGTATTTGTCCGGATTCGGGCCGGTTACCATGAGAATCTGCCGGTAGCAGGTATTGAGCGCAGCGGTTGTGCGTTCGAGCTTCCGCATGGTTTCCCCGATCTCGCCGGGAATCGCTTCCAGTGTCAGCGTGTGATCGCCGGAAGCGCTCAGATGCACGTATGCAGGCGTGCCGTCCGGTGCGGAAGCAGTTGTGAGCGACCAGTCGGTATCATAATAAAACTTCACCTGATCGAATGCCTCATTGACAGGCTCTCCGTCAATGAGAATGCGGCGGTTGGAATAGAAGCCGCGCATGACATTCTGCCGCGCTTTGATGCCGATTTTATACCAGCCGCTGCCGGGCAGTGTTCCTGCGGGAATCTCCCATGTGACAGTCTGACCGGCCTGATCCCAGTTCGCGCCGCCGATTGTGTTATAGACCATCTTGACCGGATCGGACGGCGAGACGGTATAGGCGTTGTTGTCGTATGCCGGACAGAGTGTCGGCGCGGATTTGTATACGGCAGATTCGCCCTCAAGCCGCAGCAGCGCGGAAGGCGTTTGGTTCAGCGCATCCGCGGCGGGTGCACGGTACGGCTCGGATTCCGGCAGGGGGCAGAAGCGGATCGCTGCGATGCCGAGCGATGCCTTGATGCCGGTGAGCGTCAGATCATGCCGGCCTTTCTGCAGGCTGAAAATCATCGGCGTATTGAACAGTCCGTCCGGGTCGCAGAGATATTTGGTCTGCCATGCAGGGGTTTCAACCTGCGCCGGGCGGATCTGATTGCCGCGCGAATCCGTGCGGATATCGGTTTTGTTGACGAAAATCTTATTGAGGCAGATGCGGGATGCAGCTTCAAACGGGAGACTGCCGTCCAGCTTCAGCTCCAGCTCGACGCGGTCGGCAGGCGATTCCATTGCGCAGTAGGAGATCTCCGCGCAGTAGATGCCGGATTCCGGAACGTCCAGATCATATGTCACGGTACCCTCGGCGCTGCTCCAGATCAGAACGCCGTCTCTGCCGCAGAGCGTATCAACCGAAAAATCCCCGCCGGCGGTTTCCTGCGCATCGCATCCGGGAATGACAATATCCTGTGAGGGCGATGGCTCGCCGCAGTGTGCATCGTAGTAGTCGCTGTAGCTAATCTGCGGCTCGAAGTGCAGCGTATGGAGCGCATCGTCTGCAGCAGATATCTGTTCTGTTTCCGCGGCGGCGGCAACGGGGCAGGGGACGGAAAGGCAGCATGTGACAGCCGGCAGGATGCCGAGTATTGCGGCGGTTTGCCGGAACAGCTTGAAATGATGCAAGTTGATGCCCCCTTTCTGACGGCCTGCGGCTGTGCGAAAAAAGACAGCTGCGGCAGGCCGGTTTGTGATTCAAATATCATACTATATTATATCAAATCTTCATAAATATGTCAAGATGATGCAAAGCAATTTGAATTGTCCGGCGATATTTCACCATTCTTCACAATCCGGAACGGATGATGTTGCCGGAAATGAAAAATCTTGCTGAACGAAACGCGCAAATATGAAGCGGAAAAGTTTTTTGAAAACTGTGCAGATTGAACAGCGTTGCGGCCCGGAACGGACCGGTTTCCGCATTTTTACTGCGGTGCCGGCAAAGTTTTCTGCCGATACACGCCGGATAAAAAATTTTTTTTGAAAACTACTTGATTTTTTCCGAAAATATGCTACAATATGAGTGAGAACAGATTTCCTGTTCCAACATAACCACCATTTTTATTTTACAGGAGGTAACAATTATGGCATACGGAATCAGCGATGCTTGCATCCAGTGCGGTGCATGTGCAGATGCATGTCCTGTCGGCGCAATCTCTGAGGGCGACGGCAAGTACGTCATCGACGCGGAAGCATGTCTTGACTGCGGCGCTTGCGCAGATACATGTCCCGTCGGTGCACCGGAGCAGGGCTAATCCCAGCCGGCGCACTGCGAACATACGGCGGCTCCCTGACCGGAGCCGCCGTATCGCTTTGACGGGCCTGCTGTGCTTTTTCATAAAACCGCCCGGCAGGAGATGCAAATTTTGCCCGATTTGAAAAAAAACGCCCGAACCCCTTGCAATTTTGCGGGGCTTGTGGTATAATAATACAGCATTTGAATATCCGCCGGTCCTTGGCCGGCGAGGTCAAGATGCCATGTGCATGTGAAAATGACGGCTTTCCGTTGCTTTTGCGATGCACACAACATTCTGACAAATGGGTGGTCCGCTGCATTTGCCCTTCGCGTTCACATAGGAAAGGGATTCTGGACGGCCGGGAGGCCGTGCTGCAATGTATGAACATCCGTAAACAATTCAAGGAGGAATTCCAATGAACGCTTTGGAGCAAATCAGCAAGTCCAGCATGAAGGCAGATGTGCCGGAGATCAATGTCGGTGATAACGTAAAGGTTCACGTCCGCATTCAGGAAGGCGACAAGAGCCGTATTCAGATCTTCGAGGGCACGATTATTGCCAAGAAGCACGGCGGCATCAGCGAGACCTTCACCGTCCGCAGAGTTGCACACGGTGTCGGCATCGAGCGCGTGTTCCCGGTTCATTCCCCTGCTGTTGACAAGGTCGAGATCGTCCGCAGAGGCGTCGTTCGCAGAGCGAAGCTGTACTATCTGCGCGGCAGAGTCGGTAAGGCGGCAAAGGTCAAGGGACTGGTTCGTTGATTGCAAACAAGCGAAAGGGGACTGGCGCAGTCCCCTTTTGTTTTTATTGATTGAATGATGAAAAGAGGAATGCATTATGTCTGAAGAAATCAGGATTACGGGCACGGATGAAGAGCCGCGCGGCATCAAGGGCTTTCTGGCCGATGTCATGGATATTGCAGAAGCTGTTGTTGTGACGTTTTTTCTCTTTTTCCTTATTTTTGCGTATTTGTTCCGCCCGGTGACGGTCTCCGGTGACTCGATGAACCCGACACTGCTGACCGAGGACAAGATTCTGATTGTTTCCCCGCTGTATCAGCCGAAGAACGGACAGGTTGTCGTCATTGACAATTACGAGGCGGGGCTGTTCTCCGATCCCGATCAGAAGGAGATCTACCGCGCAGACGGCTCCAAGATCATTCTGGTCAAGCGGCTGATTGCACGCGGCGGCCAGACGATTGACATTGACTTTGAGAACGGTATCGTGACAGTGGACGGTCAGCAGCTTGATGAACCGTATATTGCCGAAGCAACCCGGAGCAACGGCGGCGCATTCCAGTATCCGCTGACTGTGCCGGAAGGCTATATGTTTGTCATGGGCGATAACCGGAACGAGAGCATGGACAGCCGTTCTCCCAACGTGGCGCTGATTCCGGAGGATGAGCTGCTCGGCACGGCGGTCGTGCGCTATAACCGGGATGAGGATGACCGCGATTCCTTCAAGGAACGGTTTGACTACTTATTCTGATATTCTGATTGAAACGGAGGAGATGCAGCATGGAATCCCCGAACGAAACCACACAGAACGCTGCAGAACTGACTGAAACCGCTGCGGAACCGACCGGCGCGGATACATTGCAGAACGCTGCGGAAACCGGCGCAGCAGCACAGAATACCGGTGCTGCAGAGCAGGGCGGATCGTTCTTCGGCGATCTGATGGATCTGCTGGAGTCCGTTCTGGTCTCCGTGTTTGTCGTCATGCTGATGCTGACTTATCTGATCTGCACAGCGGATGTGGACGGCACCTCGATGCTTCCGACGCTGACGGACAAGGACAGACTGCTCGTGACCCGTCTTGACAAAGAGTATGAGCGCGGCGATATCCTGATTCTGGATGTTGAGAACGCAAACCTGCTCGATGACAGCGGAAATGTCGTGACACGCGATGCCGGATTCCATAAGCGGATTGTCAAGCGCCTGATTGCGACAGCCGGACAGGAGGTCAACATTGACTTTGCAGAGGGCATTGTCTATGTGGACGGACAGGCACTTGATGAGCCGTATACCAGCTCCCTGACGACACGCGATGAATATGCCTTTACCTATCCGATTACGGTGCCGGAGGGCTATGTGTTCGTGCTCGGCGACAACCGCCATATTTCCAAGGACAGCCGTTCCGATGAGGTTGGCCTGATTCCGGAAAGCGGAATTGTCGGCAAGGTGCTGCTGCGGATTTCTCCGCTCAGGAGCTTCGGCACAGTCGGGTGATGTACCGCCGGAATGACGGAGGTGTAATATGGAAGATATGAAGGACATTCAGTGGTTTCCCGGCCATATGGCGAAAACCCGGCGGATGATCGCAAAGAGCCTGCCGCTGGTCGATGCCGCCGCCGAGCTGCTGGATGCCAGACTCCCGATGAGCAGCCGCAATCCGGAGCTGGACCGTCTGACCGGAAAGAAACCGCGGCTGATGATACTGAACAAAGCAGATATGGCTGACCCGGACGTCACGCAGCGCTGGGTGCAGTTCTATAAAAAGAAGGGATACGCTGTGATTACGGCGGATTCCAAATCCGGCAGGGGCGTGAAGCAGTTTGCTCCGGCGCTCCGGGAGCTCCTGAAGGAGCAGCTGGAAAAGTATGCCGCCAAGGGCATGAAGGGCAGACCGATCCGCGTGATGATTCTCGGCATTCCGAATGTCGGAAAGTCATCGCTGATTAACCGGCTTGCAGGCGGAAAGCGTGCCAAGGCCGAGGACAGAGCCGGCGTGACGCGGACACAGCAGTGGATCAAGACAACGGACGGCGTGGAGCTGCTCGATACGCCGGGCGTGCTCTGGCCGAAGCTCGACGATCAGGACGTTGCGGTGCGCCTTGCAATGACAGGCGCCGTAAGAGACGATATTCTCGATAAAGAGGCGCTTGCAGCCCGTCTGATGACGCTGCTGCATACGGAATATCCGCAGGCACTGGAAATGCGGTATAAAATCCCGCCGGAGCTGGAAGCAGAGGGCTTTGCCTATCTGGAGCTGATGGCGAAGAACCGCGGAATGCTGCTGTCCGGCGGCGTACCGAATACCGAGCGTGCGGCGATCACCCTGCTGGATGAATTCCGCGGCACGAAGCTCGGACGGATTTCACTGGAAAAGCCGCTCTGATTTGCAGGGCAGGTATATGAAAGGAGCAGATTATGCCGCGTGCATTGAAGGTCTATCAGGAACTTTACGATTTTGACGCGGCAGTGCGGGAGCATTTTCCTGTCATCTGCGGCGTGGACGAAGCGGGCAGAGGTCCGCTTGCGGGCGATGTCTATGCGGCTGCGGTGATTCTGCCGCCGGAGCTTGTGATTCCGGGGCTGAACGACAGCAAAAAGCTCTCCGAGGTACGCAGAGAGGAGCTTGCGCCCGTCATCCGGGAGCAGGCACTTGCATGGTGTGTCGCTTCGGCATCCGTTGAGGAGATCGAGCGCCTGAACATTTTACAGGCAGCGCTGCTTGCAATGCGCAGAGCGGTCGAAGGGCTGAAGCTGCATCCGGACTACGCACTTGTGGACGGCAATCAGCTGCCGGGCTTGCAGATTGAAACTGCGACGATTCCGCAGGGCGATGCGAAATCCGCGAGTATTGCAGCAGCCTCGGTGCTTGCAAAAACCGCAAGAGATGCTTCGCTCCGTGAACTGGATGACAAGTATCCGCAGTACGGCTTTGCGGCGCACAAGGGCTATGGCACAAAGGCGCATTATGCGGCCATAGACCAGTACGGTCCGTGCCCGGCGCACCGGCCGTCCTTTCTGAAAAAGTATTATGAGCGGCTCGGCAAATAAGCGGCAGACCGGTAATCTCGGCGAGGACGCAGTCTGTGCCTATCTGGTGCAGCGCGGCGCGGAGATTCTCTGCCGGAACTTCACGATCCGCGGCGGGGAAATCGACATCATCGCAAGGCAGGGCGAATGGCTGCTGTTTGTGGAGGTCAAGACACGCCGTCCGGGTGCGGTGGTTTCCGGGGCGGCGGCCGTCGATGCGAAGAAGCAGCGCTTTCTGATTCGCGCGGCAGAGCAGTATCTGCTGAAAAATCCGTGCGATCTGCAGCCGCGCTTTGATGTGGCTGAGGCGGAATATACGGGCGGCTTTGTCCGGCATATTGAGTATCTCGAAAACGCATTTGATGCGACGGGGTATGCGACGCAATGTTTATAAGTTAGTGCCATGTGAACGGGCTACAACCTTTTTGCTGATGGGGTGAGATTATGTCCGGTATTCAAATGAATGAAGAAGCCTTGCTGTCTCGAACAATTGGCGATTTGAAAGATGAAATTCAAGAGGTTGATGAGGAGATCGAGGCGTTAAAGCTGAAAACGGCTGATTTGTTAGACCAGAAAGCCAAGTTGGAATCGCATTTAAGCCGATTGAAGCGCCACCAATCATTACAAGCGGTCTTGAATTTAGTATATGAGGTCAATGAAGAAAACTCTATGGAGGTTAAACTCCAAAAGAATTCAAAGACTACACCGATTATAGACGATTTCTATGCTTCGGATGCTAAATTCCTGATATTGAGAAACTTTTATTCAACCGAATGGGTTGAAAAAATTGAGAAGAGAAAGACTGATTTTGGTATAGTTGTTAGTGAAATAAGAAAAAGAACTGTTCTTTCCTTGATTATTATTAGGGTTGATGATGTTAAGGGTCGTTTTTCTGTAATAAACACCGGATTAACAATAACGGATTTGAAAATGGCACTTGAACAGAATCAAAGCCATTATCTAAGAGGAAATACGCGCCTTTCTGCATTGGCTGATGAAATATCGCAGCTCGACTTTGCAAGATATGAACCGTTGCAATGTGTCCCTTTTACAAGTGCATGTTGGTTAGGGGCTCAAACATATCGAAATCAGAATGGTTATGGACCTGAGTGGGCCAATATTCATGAAGGAGCACGCTGGGGAGAAACAACAGGCTTTCTGATTATTGGCGTTAGATTTGAAAGGTAAAAATGTCAAGGAGGATTTACATATGATTTATCACAGCACACGAAACAGTGCGCTGACTGTCAGCAGCGCAGAGGCGATTGCACAGGGCATCGCGGCGGACGGCGGCCTTTTTGTGCCGGCGTTCATCCCGGAGCTCAGTGCAGCGGATTTTGAATCGCTCAAGGGACTGCCCTATGCGGAGCGTGCCGCCCGGCTGTTCAAGCTGTATCTGACGGACTTTACCGATGAGGAGCTGCGCGAATGCACGCACAATGCATATGAATCGGGCAGCTTTGAGACGCCGGATGTACAGGAGATCACGACGCTTGCGGACGGCTCGATGCTGCTGGAGCTCTGGCACGGTCCGACCTGCGCCTTCAAGGACATGGCGCTGCAGATTCTGCCGCACTTCCTGACGCGCTCAATCCGCAAGACCGGCACGGACAAGGAGGTCGTCATTCTGACGGCGACATCCGGCGATACCGGAAAGGCCGCGCTCGCAGGCTTCAAGGATGTGCCGGGCACCAGAATTATGGTGTTCTATCCGGAGGACGGCGTCAGCTCCATGCAGAAGCGTCAGATGCAGACGCAGGAGGGCGCAAATGTCCGTGTCTGCGCGGTCAAGGGTAACTTTGATGACTGTCAGAACGGCGTCAAGGCTATCTTCACCGATCCGGCCATGCAGAAAGCACTCGACGAAAACGGCATGCAGTTCTCCAGTGCGAACAGCATCAACTGGGGACGCCTTGTGCCGCAGATCGTCTACTATATTTCGGCTTATGTCACGCTGCTCGAAAAGGGCGTCCTGAAGGACGGCGACCGCTTCAACGTCACGGTGCCGACCGGCAACTTCGGCAACATTCTGGCTGCGTGGTATGCAAAGCAGATGGGCGTGCCGATTGCACATCTGATCTGCGCTTCCAATATCAATAATGTACTGACCGATTTCATCAACACCGGTGTTTATGACCGCAGCCGTACCTTCCATGCAACGGTCTCGCCGTCGATGGATATTCTGATCTCCAGCAATCTGGAACGTCTGCTCTATCACATGACCGGCGGCAACGATGCACAGATCCGCGAGTGGTTCACGGCGCTCAAAACCGACGGCAGATATGAAGTCGGCACAGAGCTGCGGAACCGCATTCAGGCGGAGTTCTCCGGCAGCTTCTGGGATGATGATGCGACCAAGGCCATGATCGGCAAGGTGTTCTCCGAGAACGGTTATCTCAGCGATACGCATACTGCTGTCGGCATCTGCGCGGCAAGAGACTACAATGCCAAGGCGGCGGAGCAGCAGCCGATGCTGATTGCCTCCACGGCGAATCCGTATAAGTTCGGTGCTGCGGTGCTCAGCGCGGTCGGCGGCAGTGCAGACGGCGCGGACGAATATGACGTGCTGAATCTGCTGCAGGAGAAATCCGGCATGAAGATTCCGGCCGCACTCGCAGAGCTGAAAACAAAGGCTGTGCGCTTTACCGATTCCGTTGCGCAGGATGCAATGCCTGCATATGTGAAGGAAAAGCTGGGAATCCGATGAGCCTGTATGTGATCGGAGATACGCATCTGTCCTTCGGAACGTCGAAGCCGATGGATATTTTTGCAGGGTGGGAGAATCATGTCACACTGCTGCATGATGCGTGGTGCAGTCTGATTCAGCCGGAGGATACCGTTGTGCTGGCCGGTGATATCTCATGGGGCATGACGATGAACGAGGCGCTTCCGGATCTTCAGTGGCTGGATGCGCTGCCCGGCAAGGAAAAAATCATTCTCAAGGGCAATCACGAATACTGGTGGGCGACCATGAAGAAGATGACGGAATTTCTGGAAGCCCATCAGCTCAATACGCTGAAGCTCCTGCACAATAACTGTTATGCCTACGGCGAATGGGGCATCTGCGGAACACGCGGATGGGTGAACATGGACACGGATGTCGTCAGCCCGGACGATGCCAAGATCAGCGCCAGAGAGGCGCAGCGCCTAGAGGTGTCCCTGAATGCCGCTGAGGCACAGGGGCTGAAGCCGATCGTGTTTCTGCATTATCCGCCGATCTACGGCAGCAGCTGCAATTACGAAATACTGGATGTTCTGTGGAAGCATCCCGTCAAGGACTGCTGGTACGGGCATGTGCACGGACGCTCGCAGCACCGCTATGCGATCAACGGCGAACGCGACGGCATCTGCTACCATCTGATCGCAGGGGATTATGTACAGTTTATACCGCAAAAGATAATGTAAATTGTTGAAAGCGAAGAAACCGCTGAAACCGCTGGAAAAAATTGCATGTTTGTGATATAATAAAGTGTATCTGTCAATATGCAGTGATTCGCAGAACGGCAACGCTCTGCGGCAAAGAATAACGAAAAGTTGGAGGAACAACCGATGAGTTTAGTGTCCGATGTCAAAACAGACGTAAATATGAGAGAAGTCACCTTCTCCATCACCGCTGAGGATCTCGAGGCTGCCTGCGAGCGCGTTTATCAGCGCCAGAAGAAGGATATCGCAGTCAAGGGCTTCCGCAAGGGCAAGGTTCCGCGCAAGATGGTCGAGAAGCTCTACGGCGAGGAGGTCTTCTTTGAGGACGCTGTGAACAGCCTGATTCCGGCTGAGCTCGATGCCATCATCCGCGAGAAGGATATCAACATCATTGACCGTCCTTCCGTTGAGCTGGTTTCCTGCTCCAAGGAAGAGGGTGCTGTCTGCAAGGCAACGCTCATCACCAAGCCGGAGGTTACCGTCGGCGAATATAAGGGTATCCACGCTCCGATGAGAGTCCGTGAGATCACCGATGAGGATATCGACCAGCAGATCGAGATGCTCCGCAGCCGTCAGGCTCGCGTTGTCGATGTCGATGACCGTGCTGCACAGGAAGGCGACGAGGTCAAGATCAACTTTGAAGGCTTCATCGACGATGTCGCATTTGAAGGCGGCAAGGGTGAGGACTATCCGCTCCGTCTCGGCAGCGGCCAGTTCATTCCGGGCTTTGAGGAGCAGATCGTCGGCAAGAACATCGGCGACAAGTTTGATGTCAATGTCACCTTCCCGGAGGAGTATGCGGACGAGCGTTATGCAGGCAAGCCTGCTGTTTTCAAGACCGAGCTGCTCGGCATCACCGTGCAGGAGCTGCCGGAGCTTGATGACGAGTTCGCAAAGGATGTTTCCGAGTTTGATACCGTCGCAGAGATGCGCGACGACATTAAGGCAAAGCTGACCGAGTCTGCTGAGCAGCAGGCACAGGTTCAGTTCGAGAATGCTGTGTTCGATACCATCGTTGCACAGACCGATGCTGTGATCCCGCAGGTGCTCTTTGACCGCCGCATCGACCAGCGTATCCGCGAGTTTGAGAGCCAGCTGCAGCAGCAGTACGGCGACCTCAAGCTGGCAGAATACCTGCAGCTGACCGGCATGACCATGGAGCAGCTCCGCGATGAGTATGAGCCGCAGTCCAAGAAGGAGGTCACGCTCCGTCTGGCACTGGAGAAGATCGCAGATACCGAGGACATCCAGATCTCTGATGACGAGCTGGAAGAGGCACTGCAGGACTTCGCTGCACAGATGCAGGCTCCGGTTGAGTTCGTCAAGGCACGGATTCCGATGGAGGACTACCGCACCGATCTCCGCGTGCAGAAGGTCGTCGAGCTCATCAAGAGCAATGCTGTTGTCGATAACGAAACGGCTGAGGAAGCTGCAGAGGAAGCTCCGGCTGCTGAAGAAGCTCCGGCCGCTGACGCTGAATAATCCGGATGTAAACAGATCGAATAACCGGCTTTTTGCCCCGCATGCAATACCCTGCGGGGCAGAAGCCGGAAATCTGCTTTTTTGCGGCGGGCGCGGATTTCCGTGCAGCCGCACCTACCGAAAGGAAGACAACCATGAACAATATGCATATGAGCCTTGTCCCAACGGTCATTGAGCAGACAAACCGCGGTGAACGGGCATACGATATCTATTCCCGCCTGCTGAATGACAGAATCATCATGCTTTCTGAGGATGTCAATGATGTCACGGCGAGCCTTGTTGTCGCACAGCTGCTGTTCCTTGAGAGCCAGGATCCGGAAAAGGATATCTCGCTCTATATCAACAGCCCCGGCGGCTCTGTCACAGCCGGCATGGCCATTTATGATACCATGCAGTATATCAAGTGTGATGTTGCCACGATCTGCATCGGTCTGGCTGCGTCGATGGGCGCACTGCTGCTTTCTTCCGGTGCGAAGGGCAAGCGTATGGCGCTTCCGAACAGTGAAATCATGATTCACCAGCCGCTGATTATGGGCGGCGGCCTTTCCGGTCAGGCGACCGATATCAAAATCCGCACGGACAACCTGCTGCGGACAAAAGGCAATCTGAACCGCATTCTCTCTGAGAATACCGGCAAGCCGCTGGAGGAGATTGAGCGCGATGTTGAGCGCGATTACTTCATGACGGCGCAGGAAGCGATGAACTACGGCCTGATCGACAAGGTCGTCACAAAGCGCTGAGCTGCCGGCCGGCGGTGCAACGCCGTTCCCGAACCGGATCAAAACCTGAATCAAACTGACAGGAGAAAAGCGTATGCCGGAAAAACAAATGCGAACCTGTAACTTCTGCGGAAAGCCGGAAAACAAGGTGCAGAGCATGTTCTCCGCAGGTCCGAACAACATCTGCGATGAGTGCGTGACCTACTGTTATGAGCTGCTCTACGGCGATCTGGACGTCAAGCCGAAAAAAGGCAAGAAAAGTCCGAACAAGTCGGTTGAGGAGATCAATCTGCTCAAGCCCGCAGAAATCAAAAAGGTTCTTGATGAATATGTGATCGGACAGGACAAGGCGAAGATTTCGCTGGCTGTTTCTGTTTACAATCACTACAAGCGCATTCTGAGCCAGGATGACGGCGAGGATGTGGAAATTCAGAAGAGCAATGTTTTGCTGCTCGGTCCGACCGGTGCCGGCAAAACCTATCTTGCACAGACACTTGCAAAGATTCTGGATGTGCCGTTTGCAATCGCGGATGCGACGACGATCACCGAGGCCGGCTATGTCGGCGACGATGTGGAGAATGTTCTGCTGCGCCTGATTCAGGCAGCAAACTTCGATGTCGAAGCGGCGGAACGCGGCATCATCTATATTGACGAGATTGATAAAATCGCCCGTAAATCTGAAAATACTTCCCTGACCAGAGATGTCAGCGGCGAAGGCGTCCAGCAGTCGCTGCTGAAGATCATCGAAGGTACGGTCTCGAATGTTCCCCCGCAGGGCGGCAGAAAGCATCCGAATCAGGAGTTCATCCATATCAATACGAAGAACATCCTGTTTATCTGCGGCGGCGCGTTTGACGGTCTGGAAAAGCATATCGTCAGCCGGACGGAATCCTCCGGACTCGGCTTCGGTGCACAGGTGCTCTCCAAAAAAGAAAAATCCGAGAACATCTTCCGGAAGGTCATTCCGCAGGATCTCGTGAAATACGGCATCGTACCGGAGCTGGTCGGCAGACTGCCCATCATTTCGACACTCGACGAAATGGACGAGGAATCTCTTGTCCGGATTCTGACAGAGCCGAAAAACGCACTGGTGAAGCAGTATGCAAAGCTGTTCAAATACGACGATATTGAGCTTGAAATTGAGCAGGATGCACTTGTCGCAATCGCAAAGCGTGCGCTGGAGCAGAAGACCGGTGCCCGCGGCCTGCGTGCCATTCTGGAGGGCGTCCTGATGCAGACCATGTTCAATGTGCCTTCTATGGGCAATGTGAAGAAGGTGCTCGTCACGGCAGACTGCGTGGAGAACCGGACGGTTCCCAAGCTGCTGACCGTCGAGGGCAAGGAAGTTTCAGCGGCATAAGAGTCAATTCAGAATCTCCTGCGGTCTCCGGTACTGCGGGAGATTCTCTGTCACGCAGGGAAAAAACCGCTGGGATTCCTTCGCAAAACTTTCACTTATATATCACAGTATGGCATGGTTTTCCGCTTGCTTTTTGCTGCGGAATCATGTATAATGTTATTACGGCAGATTCAGCGGATCAATCCGCATTTGATATATTATTGTACCTGCTTCGGCTGCGCACGGAGACAGGCGGGGGAGATGCCGCGCAGGGCAGATTGGAAAGAGATATGCAGGAGAAGAATCGCACAGATGACATCACAGAACAGGACGCACAGGAGCAGAAGCTGATTCCTGTGGTAGCGCTGCGCGGACTGGTTGCGTTTCCGCATATGGTGATAGATTTTGAGGTGGGCAGAGCGGAATCACGCAAGGCCGTCGATGCTGCGCTGAACAGCGACCGCCGGATTTTTCTGGTCGCACAGCGTGATGCAGCGGTGACAGAGCCGAAAATCCGCGATCTGTTCCGGGTCGGCGTGATCTGCGAGGTTCGGCAGGTTATGCGCGGCCGTGACGGAACCCGCGTGCTGGTTGAGGGCATTTCCCGTGCGAGGGCAGTCCGTCTGATGCTGCCGGAAGAGGGCGGCTACTGGCAGGCGGAATATAAGCCGCTGCCGAATTACGGCAGAAACCGCTCCACACCGATCGAAATGCAGGCCATTGTCAATTCCGTCAAGGAGGAGTACGCGGCGCACTGCCGCCTTTCCCGCAAGATTCCGCGGGAGTTTGCCGAGATGGTGCTGACAGAGGAAAATGCACCGCAGCTGTTTGAGGCAATCTGGTCGAATCTTGATTTCGACTACCACGACCGCCAGATCATGCTGGAGGAGAGCAGTCTGTTCCTGCGCCTGACACTGCTGTATGCGGTGCTCGTCCGCGAGAACGAGGTGCTCAAGGTCGAGACAGAGCTGCAGTCCGGCGTGCAGATGCGCATTGACCAGGGACAGCGTGAGATGTATCTGCGGGAGCAGATGCGCCTGATTTCCGAGGAGCTCGGTGATGCGGATTCGACGGAGCCGCAGCAGTATCTTGAAAAGATCGACAAGCTCGAAGCGTCGGATGAGGTCAAGGAGAAGCTGCGGAAGGAAGCAAATCAGCTGACGAAAATGCCGTCCGGTTCGCAGGAGGCCTATGTCATCCACAATTATCTGGATGTCGCGCTTTCGCTGCCGTGGGGTGTCCGCACAAAGGAAAAGCTCGATATCCGCAAGGCCGGCGAGCAGCTGGATAAAGACCACTACGGCCTGAAGCGCGTCAAGGAGCGCGTGCTTGAGGCAATGAGCGTACACGCCATTCAGCCGAATCTGACCGGTCAGATCATTTGTCTGGTCGGCCCTCCCGGCGTCGGCAAAACCTCGATTGCGCAGTCGGTTGCAAAGTCGCTCGGCAGAAACTATGCGCGTGTGTCGCTCGGCGGCGTGCGCGATGAGGCGGAGATCCGCGGCCACCGCAAGACCTATGTCGCGGCCATGCCCGGACGCATCATCGAAGCGATGCGGCAGGCCAAGAGCATGAATCCGCTGATTCTGCTCGATGAGATTGACAAGCTCTCCGGCGACTTCAAGGGCGATCCGGCAGCAGCACTGCTTGAGGTGCTTGACAGCGCCCAGAACCATGCGTTCCGCGACCACTTCCTTGAGATACCGTTTGATCTTTCGCAGGTCATGTTCCTGACGACCGCAAACAATTCCTCGCTGATTCCGGAGCCGCTTTATGACCGTATGGACGTCATTGAGCTGAATTCCTATACCCGCGAGGAGAAGTTCCACATTGCGAAGGAGCATCTCATCAAAAAGCAGATCAAGGCAAACGGCCTGAAGGCGACGCAGATCCGGATTACCGATGCGGCTGTCTATGATCTGATTGACTATTACACAAAAGAGGCGGGCGTGCGTACACTGGAGCGCAGAATCGCATCGCTCTGCCGGAAGTGTGCCAAGGCGATTCTGACCGAAGATGTCAAGAAGGTGCAGTATACGCCGGAAACACTGGAAAAAGCGCTCGGCCCGCACAAGTACACAGAGGACTATTATTCCAAGGCCGATTCGGTCGGCATTGTGAACGGTCTTGCGTGGACAAGCGTCGGCGGCGTGCTGATGCCGCTTGAGGTGCTGACGATGGAGGGCAAGGGCGAGATTCAGGTGACCGGTTCGCTCGGTGACGTCATGAAGGAGAGCGCGAAGCTCGCGGTTTCCTATGTGCGCTCCGTTGCAAAGCAGCACGACATCAATCCGGAAGTGTTCAAGACCAAGGATATCCACATTCACGCACCGGAGGGTGCTGTCCCGAAGGACGGCCCGAGCGCAGGTGTGACGATGCTGACGGCACTGGTTTCCGCGCTGAGCGGCATTCCGGTGCGGCATGATATCGCCATGACCGGCGAGATCACGCTGCACGGCAAGGTGCTGCCGATCGGCGGCCTTGTGGAAAAATCCATGGCTGCTTATAAAAACGGCATCCGTACCGTGCTGATTCCGGCCGGAAATATGCCGGATCTTGCAGAGCTTGACGAGACAGTGCGGGAAGCGATCCGCTTTATTCCGTGCGAAAATGTCGAGACCGTGCTCGAAACGGCACTGATTCCGCCGCAGTACGATACCAAGCTGGAGCCGCTGCTTGCGGATGAGGCGCAGAAGATCGCACTTTCACCGATTTCGATGCCCAGAAAGCCGCGCAGTACGGTGAAGGCCTGAGCCGCGGGCGAGAAAGAGAGGAATGCTGCCATGAACTGGAATGTTGCGGAGTTCACTGCCGCATACGGCGTTGCCGCGCAGCTGCCGAAGTGCAATTCTCCGGAGATCGCGTTTGCAGGGCGTTCCAATGTCGGCAAGTCCACGCTGATTAACAAGCTGTTTCAGCGGAAGAATCTGGCGCGTGTCAGCTCGGTTCCGGGCAAGACGCAGACGATCAATTTTTACCGTTGCCAGCATGTGACCTTTGCCGACCTGCCCGGCTACGGCTATGCAAAGCGCTCCAAATCGGAGCTGAAGCGCTGGCAGGAGCTCATCAATGCATATTTGCAGGACGACCGCGATCTGCGCGCTGTTCTGCTGCTGATTGACATGCGGCATCCGCCGACGCAGAATGATATCCAGATGGTAAACTTCCTGATTGACACGGAAATGCCGTTTGCGATTGTCCTGACAAAAGCGGATAAGCTGAACAAATCCGAGCGGGCGGCGCGGCTTGCGGCGCTCCCGGACGAGCTGCCGCAGTTTGAGGATCTCAGCGTGACCGTGTTTTCCTCTGTGACCGGAGAGGGCGTCGAGCCGCTCCGCGCGCTGATTGAGGAAATCACCGTGGAAGTGCCGGAGGCGTAAATCAATTACAGAAAAACGGGCGCTGACAAATCAGTCAGCGCCCGTTTTGTTTGCATTATGGTACGTGTTAAATGATATGATAGCCGTTCACGGCAAGATTCCGGACATCAGCCGGCGAAAGGTTTGCGGCAACCAGATAGTTCAGGAAAATGCTCAGGCTGTTGTTGTTCAGAACGAAGCCGTTGTTGAAGAACGGCGCTGTGGCAGCGACATAGGTCAGATCTGCGGTTGTGTACGAGCCGTTCAGATTATAGTCGTTATCGCGGATGCCGTCATGGTTTGTATCGGTGTACGTGGTGGTGCACTGGCTCAGCGCAGCACGGCCGGCCGCTTCATCATAGGTCAGATACGGATGTGCACAGTGATCGGCAACTTTGGTCGGCTTGTACCAGTTGTTGTGAATGTCTGTCAGCATCTTCTGATCGCTCAGAAGGAAGCATTCAAAGCCGCGGCCGCTTGTATCGGCATTGCTGACGTCGCACTGATAATATTTTCCGCCGATCTTGACCATATTCCACATATGGCCGGTTCCGCCCCAGTATTCAATGTCATTATTGGCAATACCCAGTGCGTTTAAGTCGGAGCGAACCAGATAGGACTCGATTCCGGCAGCAGAAAGCAGCATGGAATAGGCTTTGGAATAGCCTGCACAAACCGATTCACCCTCTCCGTACAGACCGTAGCTGAGAAAGACAGAGGAGTAATCCTGATTTTCAAACTTATGGAAGTTTGCATTGTTCGGCTCAAAGTGGCAGTGATCGCACACCCACTGGAACAGCTGCCGTGCCTTGAGGGCATCCTTCATCCACGGTTTGGTTTCTGTGGAAACGACATAGTCGCAGAGGGCAGTGCAGTAATCATCGTTAAACTTCACGCGGGAGGAATCAGAAAAACAGTTCAGATAAATGGAACGGATTGTCTGATTTGTCGTAAAACGGGGTTCAGCATGGTAATTGGTATATGCGCTTTTGTTCCACGGGCAAACACCGTTAATTGTGTCCAGACTGGTGCAGCCGTTAAAAGCGCCGTCACTTGCATGGCAGTTTGCATTCAGCTGTACGGAACTCAGGCTGATACAGTCAGAAAAGGATCCGCCCATGAGCGAACAAACGCCCCGGATTTCCAGAGAGGTTAAGCCCTCGCATTCACAGAATGCTTCCAGGTCAACCGACAGAAAACTTGACGGAAAATAAAGCTGTGTAATGCCGCTGCATTTTGCGAATGCTCTGGCGCCGATGTAGAGCAGATCAGAACAAAAACCGACGTTCTGAAGGGTTGTGCAGTTCCAGAATGCGTTATCGTCGATTCGTGTGACCGCAGCCGGAATAATGACCGATGTCAGAGAGACCAGCGGCCGGAGCGAAGGGTATCTGTTTCCGGGTGCGACAGTTGTGTCATGGACAAAATAGCTGCCGATTTCCGTTACGGTTTTCCAGCCTTCCGGTGTGAGAACCCAGGGCGGAATGATAAGGTTCGTATCGGTTCCCGTATACTTTGTTACCTTTGCAGTGTCAGAGCCCGGAACATACGAATACTCAAATCCGCCGGCGCTGCAGGTTTGTTCATTCGCCGCCTCTGCGACAATGGCTGTCGGGAGCGCTGCGGCGAGCGGGGTTCCTGCTGCAGTGATGCCTGTCAGAACTGCAGTCAGTGCTGTGATGATGGTGCGTTTCTTCATGGGATAGTCCTCCTGAAAATGTATTACCGAGCCGGTTCTGCTTGATACAGAGCGGCGGGGTTCCGTTAGAAACGGCGTTTGGATGGAGGATTTGTAAAAATATTGCTGAAACGATGCTTCTTCTTTTTCCTTGCAAATCAATTATACACGATATATGCCACAGTGTCAAGGGGTGCGGAATAATTTTATTGCTGCAACTTATTGCGTCGGCCGGATACATACAGCCGCACCGGAATCAGATCATCCGGCGCGGCTTTATGTATACGGATCAGGGCGGTTCAGCGCTTGCCCCACTTCATCGAAATATCAAAGGCCTTGACGCTGTGCGTCAGTGCGCCGATCGAGATGATATCGACGCCGGTTTCGGCAACGCCGCGCAGTGTTTCATGCGTGATGCCGCCGGAGGCTTCCAGCAGGGCGCGGCCGTCCGTGATGCGGACAGCTTCCTGCATGGTCGCGTTGTCCATGTTGTCCAGCATGATGATATCGGCTTTGGCTGCAAGCGCCTGCTGCAGCTCGTCGAGTGTGCGGACCTCGACCTCAATGCGCACCATATGTCCGATGTGCTGCCGCAGCTGCGTGATTGCAGGCAGAATGCCGCCGCAGGCATCAATATGGTTGTCCTTCAGCATAGCGCCGTCAGAGAGATTGAAGCGGTGATTTTTGCCGCCGCCGCAGCGAACGGCATACTTCTGCATGGCGCGGATGCCGACCATGCATTTGCGGGTATCCGCGATTGAGGCCTTGGTTCCGGCGACGATATCCGCGCATCTGCGGGTCTCTGTCGCAATGCCGGAAAGATGCTGCAGCAGATTCAGCGCAGTGCGCTCACCCTTGAGCAGCGTGCGGGTCGGGCCGTGCATGGTCGCAAGAATGTCGCCGTATTTGACGCGGTCGCCGTCCTTTGCAAGCGCCGTAAAGACAACGCCGTCACCGACGAGCGCAAAGGTGCGCGCCGCAATGTCAATGCCGCAGAGCACGCCTTCATCCTTGGCCATGAGATAGGCGTCCGATTCATGTGCCTCATCGAGCAGAAAATCTGTGGTGACATCCATGCCGGTGATATCCTCGTGCAGTGCGCGCAGGATGACCTCGTCTACATATGATTGCAGCAGCTCCATTACAGTTGTTCCTCCAGAATCAGGTAAGCGCAGGTGGCCTGCGATTTGGCTTCGAGATAGTCCAGATCCATTTTCCAGTCCTCACAGGCGATCAGCTGGATCAGCTCCGTGATGCGGTTATAGGCATTGGGCAGGTTTTCGGTATTCGGGATGACGAAATAGTTTTCCTGCAGGATCTTGCGCAGCTCTGTGCGGATGCCGTGCGGAATCGGCTCGGTCGCGGTGACCGGCTTGAACTCGCCGCGGGCAAAGCGCGGAGTAATGTCCTCAGATTCCTTTGCGATTTCCTGCGCAGCGCGGCGGGAAAAGACCAGCGCCTCCAGCAGGCTGTTGCTCGCCAGACGGTTGCTGCCGTGTACGCCGGTATGTGCGCATTCGCCGCAGGCATAGAGCCGGTCTACGCGGGTCTGCGCATTCGAGTTGACGTCAATGCCGCCCATGAGATAGTGCTGACACGGATAGATCGGCACGGGCTCCTTGGTCAGATCGTAGCCCTGTTCGAGCAGCTTGTTATAGATTTTCGGGAAGCGCGCCTTGACCTCCTCCGGATCCTTATGGGAAATGTCAATCCAGAAGTCATTGGAGCCGGTACGGCGGCTTTCCAGAATGATCGCGTGGGAGACAACGTCACGCGGCGCAAGCTCCAGACGGTCGTCATAGCGCTGCATGAAGCGTTCCATGTTGCAGTTGCGCAGATAGGCGCCCTCGCCGCGCACCGCCTCAGAAATCAGGAAGCATTCGCGTGTATGCTTGTTGTTGAATGCGGTGGGGTGGAACTGAATCAGGCTGAGGTTCTTGATGCGGGCACCGAGCTCGTAGGCAATGCGGATGCCGTCGCCGGTTGCAATGGCGGAGTTCGTCGTGTATTCGTAGACACGGCCGATGCCGCCGGTTGCCATAATCAGGAAGTGGCAGTCTACCGTCGTGAAGGTGTTGTCGCGCAGCAGCTCGACGGAAAAGCCTGTCTCAGTCTGCATGGCGCGGCTCATGACGGTGAATTCGGAGATTGTCACATTCGGGAGATTCCGTGTCTGTGCGAGCAGTCCGCGCAGGATTTCCGCGCCCGTGGAATCCCGGTAATGGAAGATTCTGCGGCGGCAGTGTCCGCCTTCCAGCGTGCGGTCGTAGTCTCCGTCCTCGTTTTTGTCAAAGTCCACGCCGTATTCGACCAGCTGTTCAATATCCTGCGCAGCCTCGGAAACGAGTATTTGCAGGGTTTTGGGATTGTTCGTAAAAGCACCTGCGATGCGGGTATCATTGGCGTGCAGCTCGATATTGTCGCCGGGAGAGTTCCAGACACCGGCGATACCGCCCTGTGCAAGTGCGGAATTACAGAGTGTTGCCTCGCGCTTGGAAAGCAGGAGAACACGCAGATTTGCGGGCAGATGCAGTGCTGCATAGCAGCCTGCGGCACCGGCGCCCGCAATGATAACATCATAGTTCTGTTCAAGATTCACCATATGAATGGCTCCTTTGATTTAATAATATCCTTATTATAGCATACTATAAAATAAAAAGCAAGCAGAGAGTATGAAGTTTTATATTACGGT
Organism: Oscillospiraceae bacterium; assembly: GCA_017427265.1. Classification (GTDB taxonomy): domain Bacteria; phylum Bacillota; class Clostridia; order Oscillospirales; family Ruminococcaceae; genus Firm-04. The sequence continues at coordinate 138,982 of JAFRTG010000033.1, forward strand.
CAATCTGCCGGAGAGCTTTAGATCAATGGAGGGCGGCACTGCCGCCTAAATTTCCCTTGCTTTTTTTTGCATTATATGGTATAATAAATCAATCGTTCCGAACAGGAAACAGACAGGAGAAGCATATGATAAAAGTTGATCTGAATGACCTTGACCGCTTCTTTCAGAAGGGGGAGCTGATCCCTGCGATCTGCTACGAGGTTGATACGAAAACCGTGCTGATGCTTGCCTATATGAACAAGGAGAGCCTCAGGCGCACACTGGAAACCGGCTACACCTGGTTCTGGAGCCGTTCACGGCAGGAATACTGGAACAAGGGCGCAACATCCGGCCATCTGCAGAAGGTTGTCTCAATCTTTGCGGACTGCGACAATGATACGCTGCTTGTCAATGTGAAGCAGACCGGCGTTGCCTGTCATACAGGTGCATACAGCTGCTTTTTCAATGAAATCTATCAGAATGATGAGGAGAATGAAGTATGACCGTTTATCAGGAGATTTTTGAGGTTATCAAGGCACGCAAGGCTGCCTTTGAGGCCGGAACCGCACAGGAGAATTCCTATACCGCCTATCTGTTTGACAAGGGCGTGGACAAGATCTGCAAGAAGGTCGGCGAGGAAGCAACCGAAACCGTCATTGCAGCCAAGAACAAGGATAACAACGAGCTGGCAAACGAAATCAACGATCTGCTCTATCATGTAATGGTGCTCGCGGCCAATCAGGGGCTTGACTGGGCAGATGTCGAGAATGTGCTTGAGGAGCGCAATGAAAAGATCGGCAACCTCAAGCAGTTCCATCAGGTAGACAAAAACACCTGATATCCGGGCATCTGACCGCCCAAACGGCGGCAGACTGTCACAAAATTCCTTCCGGGCGAATATACTGGCAGTGAGGATTCCGCAAGCTGCACGCTCTGCGCTGCGCACGGAACTCCAATCTTCAGATCGGGAGGAATCCATATGAGTGAGATACCGAATGCCGAAAGCATCAGTGCCGTGCCGGTGAAGCTCGACCGCGTGTTCGACAGCTGCAGCGACAAGGACTGCATCACGAATCTGCAGGTGATGCTCGATTCCGGCGGTGAGCTGCCCCCGCAGTTCACATCCGTCAAGACGCGCTGCTGCACGATCGACAACATCTGCCTGAGCGTTGAGCCGATCCCGTTCAACCGCGGCTATTATACCGTGGACATCACATATACCTTCGGGGTGGAGCTGCTGTGCTATACGCGGGCGTGCGACAGCCCCGCTGTGATGCGCGGGACGGCGTCTGCATCCAAGAGCGTGATTCTGTACGGCAGCGAATCCAGTACAAAGACCTTTTTCAGCAGCGGTGCGCGGGTCGGAGAGACCAACGGCTGCTGCGAGGTCGTCAATCTGCCGACGGCAAGCTGTCAGTGTGTCGATCCGATCGCACTGGAAACACGCATCTGCGTGCTGCCGCCGGTGCAGCAGGATGCGTCGGAGCCTGCGGTTCCGCGCCGGACCGTCGTGCTGACGCTCGGCGTATTCTCGGTTGTGGAGCTGACGCGCCCGGTCACGATGACCGTTGCTGCGTATCCGTACAACGTCCCGGCCAAGACCTGCTCGGCGGACACGGATTCGCCCTGCGAGATTTTCAACCGCATCTCATTCCCGACAGAGGAATTTGTGCCGTCGGCCGATGCGTTTCCGCAGCCGCCCGCAGCTGAGCCGCTGCGCTACGAGGGTTTTTCCGGCTGGCAGCCGACGCAGTGAACAGAAACGTGAGCCGGCACGGGGGCTGCTGCTGACCGCAGTTCCCGTGCCGGATTGCTGTATCAGGTGAATCAAAACGGTATGGTCTGCGGGAAATCCCTTTTTTCACGGTATTTCCATCCCGCCGATGCATACAAATGACGGAGAAATACAATGTATCAGTATATGCGCATTCAGGGCAGAGACAATTCCTATGTCACGGGCTATCCGAAAGGAATATTCAGTCTTTGCTGGAATTTAATCAAATCCAAAACATTGACTGCGGAAGAAGAAGCCTTGTTCATCTCCATTGACGAATGGTTCAAGGCGGAGCTTCCCGAACCGGAGCCCTGCAAAAATCACGAGCCGGTTATCACCTTTTTCAAATGCAGCAGCACGGAGCATATGCGAAAAAAACTGGAGCCTGCGGTGCAGCTGCTGGACAAGTACCGCGTACCTTACGATGTGGTATATACGAATTTTGTCGGCACGGTCGTCTATGAAGACGAATGGCAGGTTGCCGTTTCCGTAAAAGACGGTAAAATGATATAATTTCTGTAAAGAGGTACAGTTTATGGATACTCCGATCATCCGGACAGGGCATATCAATCTGTATGCGCTGTCTGACGTCACATGCTATATTATCCGCGGGCAGCAGGGCGATCTGCTCGTGGACACAGGCTTTTTCATGCACCGCCGCAGTCTGCTGAACTGGATTGCGGATTATGATGTCAAATGGATTTTTCTGACGCACGGGCATCCGGATCATGACTGGAATGCAGCGGCCGCTGCACAGCAGACAGGCGCAAAGATTCTGCTGCATGAGGCGGACAAGGATCTGCCGCGGAATTTTGCATCGCAGCCGGTGCAGGCAACCGATCCCCGCTGGAAAATCCGGAACATCACGCAGAATATCGGCGGAGCGCTGGTGAAAACGCCGCATTATAAGCCGGATATTCTGTTTGAGGAAGCCGACCGGGATTTGCTGAAGCAATACGGCTTTGACGCAGAGATCGTGCACCTGCCGGGACATACGCGCGGCTCATCGGGCATTCTCTGCGGGGATGTGCTCTACTGCGGAGACGCTTTTACGGCGATTTTCGGCAAGCCAGATATCACGCCGCATGCAACAAGCATTCCGCTGATGCAGGTGTCGCTGCGGAAGATACTGGACATCAACCCGAAGTGGCTGGCCTGCGGACACGGCTTCCCGCTGCGGATGCGCGATGCGGAACCGGTGATCCGGGCATATTTGCAGGAGCATGAATATGGAAGCTGAACAGCGGAACGGAAAAATCCGTCCGGCCTGTTCGGATGACTGGCAAACTGTGCGCGATATCACCCGCGAAACAATTCAGGCGGTCTATCCGCATTATTATCCTGCCGGGGCGGTTACGTTTTTTCTGCATCATCACAATGATGAAGCAATCCGGAAGGATATCGCCGAAAACTGCGTATATCTGTATATTTCAGCAAACGGACAGGCCGTCGGCACTGTGACGGTCAGGGAAAACGACATCGGCAGACTGTTTGTGCTGCCTGCATATCAGGGATGCGGCTGCGGCGGTGCGCTGATCGCATTTGCCGAGCGGCTGATTGCGGCGCAGTATCCGGAGGCGGTGCTGGATGCGTCCTTTGCGGCCAAGGCACTGTATCTCCGGCACGGCTGGCAGGAGACCGGTTATCACATCATTGCGTGCGAAAACGGCGATTATCTCTGCCACGATACGATGAAAAAGCGGCTCCGCCCGGCGGAGGCGCAGGAACAGGGAGGGCAAAAGCATGACACATGAGGAAGCTGCGGCGCGTGTCCGGGAACTGACCGCCGAGCTGCTGCGGATGGCGCATGAGTATTACGATCTCGATGCACCGACAGCAGAGGACTATGAATATGACACGAAAATGCGGGAGCTGCGCGATTTAGAGGCAGCCTTCCCCGATCTGCAGGAGCCGGATTCCCCGTCGCAGCGTGTGCAGGGTGTTGCGTCCGGCAAATTTGAAAAGGTGACGCATACCGTGCAGATGGCGAGCCTGCAGGATGTCTTTTCGTTTGAGCAGGTTGCGGCGTTCGTCGCCAAGATGCAGGAAACCGTGGACGCGCCGGTCTTTACCGTTGAGCCGAAGATCGACGGCCTTTCGGTTTCGCTGGAATACGAAAACGGCGTATTCACGCGCGGATCGACACGCGGCGACGGCTTTGTCGGCGAGAATGTGACGGCCAATCTCAAAACGATCCGCAGCATTCCGCTGAAGCTGAAAAACGCACCGCCCGTGCTGGAGGTGCGCGGCGAGGTCTATATGTCGCGGAAATCGTTTGAGCGGCTTTCCGCCCAGCAGGAGGCTGCGGGAGAGGAGCCCTTCAAGAACCCGCGGAACGCTGCGGCCGGCTCGCTGCGGCAGAAGGATGCTTCGGTGACGGCTGCGCGGCGGCTGGATATCTGGGTGTTCAATCTGCAGCGGATCGAGGGTGAGACCCTGACAACCCATGCGCAGACGATCGACCGCATCGGCGCACTGAGCTTTCCGGTGATTCCGTATGCGCTCTGCACGACGGCGGAGGAGATCCGCGCAGAGATCGAGCGGATCGGAGATTCCCGCGGCACGCTGCCCTATGACATCGACGGCGTTGTGATTAAGGTGAACGATCTTGCACAGCGCGAGCAGCTCGGTGCGACCGCAAAATATCCGAAATGGGCAGTTGCATACAAGTTCCCGCCGGAGGAAAAAGTGACAAAATTGCGCTCGATCGAGATTCAGGTCGGCAGAACCGGTGCGCTGACGCCGGTTGCAGTGTTTGACCCGATTTCGCTTGCAGGTACGAGCGTTTCGCGTGCATCGCTGCACAATCAGCAATTTATTGCGGAAAAGGATATCCGTGTCGGCGATCTGATTCGTGTGCGGAAGGCGGGGGATATCATCCCGGAGGTGCTTGCGTCGGAATCGCATGAGGCGGATTCGGTGCCGTATCAGCTGCCGGAGCGATGTCCGGTCTGCGGCGGTCCCGTTGACCGTGACGGCGAGGAAGCGGCTGTCCGCTGCTTCAATCCGGCATGTCCGGCGCAGATTTTCCGTTCTATCGTGCATTTTGCATCGAAGAATGCAATGAACATTGACGGTCTCGGCCCTGCGATTGTGCAGCAGCTTCTCGATGAAAAGCTGATTCAGACGCCTGCTGACCTCTACACGCTGACAAAGGAACAGCTTCTCACGCTGGAAGGCTTCAAGGAAAAATCGGCGGAGAATCTGCTTGCGGCGATTGAACAGTCGAAATCGCAGCCGCTTGACCGCGTGATCGCGGCGCTCGGCATCCGCAATATCGGACAAGCGACGGCAACGCTGCTTTGCGATCATTTTGGTTCGCTGGAAGCAATCCGCAGCGCAAAAGCGGAGGATATTGCTGCGATTGAAGGCTTCGGGGACATCATGGCGGAATCCGTTGCGCAGACCTTTGCGCAGCCTGATTTTGCCGCGCTGGTCGATACGCTGACGGCACGCGGCGTCAAAATGGCGTATGCACCGAAAGCGGCCGCAAGTACGCGCTTTTCCGGCATGACATTTGTGCTGACGGGTACGCTGCCGAACATGAAGCGCGACGAGGCCAAGGCGCTGATCGAATCGCACGGCGGCAAGGTATCCGGCTCTGTCTCCAAAAAGACGAGCGTGGTCGTCGCGGGTGATGACGCAGGCAGCAAGCTGACCAAGGCTGAGGAGCTCGGCATCGAGATCATCGACGAAGCAGAGCTGCTGCGGCGGACCGCATCGGCGGACGATGCATAATCGGGATCAGCTGTCAGATTGTATCCAAAAACAAAAAAGTTGCACGGAAACGTGCAACTTTTTTTCATATCAGTACGGTTTACAGAGAGCGATACGGGCGCTTCGGGATCCGCTGCGGCGGAACCGGTGTGCCGCGGCATGTGTGCGCAGCGGGACGATGCAAGCAAGGCAGTTCGATCCCGCAAACGCCGAAAGCAGGATGCGCTTTGGCAGCTTGACAACTGAACAGAACACCCGCATCATTTTGGCAGAACCAGCTTACTTACCGACAGCAGCCTTCAGTGCTTCAACCTTATCGGTGCGCTCCCATGCGGGCAGCAGATCCTCTCTGCCCATGTGGCCGTATGCAGCAAGCTTGCGGTACTGCGGCTTGCGGAGCTCCAGCGTTTCGATGATGCCGGCCGGACGCAGATCAAAGACTTTGCTGACGGCATCTGCGAGCTTTTCCTCATCGACAATGCCGGTGCCGAAGGTCTCGACAAAGACGGAAACCGGCTTCGCAACGCCGATTGCATAGGCGAGCTGCACCTCAGCGCGTTTTGCAAGACCTGCTGCAACGATGTTCTTTGCGATATAGCGCGTCATGTAGGCAGCAGAGCGGTCTACCTTGGACGGATCCTTGCCGGAGAAAGCGCCGCCGCCGTGGCGGGAGTAGCCGCCGTAGGTATCGACGATGATCTTTCTGCCGGTCAGACCGGAGTCACCCTGCGGACCGCCGATAACAAAGCGGCCGGTCGGGTTGATGAAGATCTTGGTGTCCTTGTCGATCAGCGATGCCGGAACGGTCGGCTTGATGACGAGGTCAATCAGATCCTCGCGGATCTGCTGAAGATCGACGGAAGCGGCGTGCTGTGTCGAGATTACGATTGTATCGACGCGCACGGGCTTGTCGTTGTCGTATTCGATTGTGACCTGCGTTTTGCCGTCCGGGCGGAGATAGCGCAGGGTGCCGTCCTTGCGGACAGCGGTCAGGCGGAGTGCCAGCTTATGCGCAAGTGAGATCGGCAGCGGCATGAGCTCCGGGGTCTCGTCGCAGGCAAAACCGAACATCATGCCCTGGTCGCCCGCGCCCTGCTCGTCCTTGTTGTCGGCGCTGTCAAAGGCAGAATCGACACCCTGTGCGATGTCGCAGGACTGCTGGTCGAGCGAGGTCATGATGCCGCAGGTATAGCCGTCAAAGCCGTACTTTGCGCGGTCGTAGCCGATATCGACAATCACCCCGCGGGCAATCGCGGGAATATCGACCTGTGCTGTGGTGGAAATCTCACCCATAATCATGACAAGGCCGGTCGTGGTGACGGTCTCGCAGGCAACTCTGCCCGTCGGATCCTGTTCCAGGATCGCATCCAGAATTGCATCGGAGATCTGGTCGCAGATTTTATCCGGATGACCTTCCGTAACAGATTCAGACGTAAAAAAGCGCTTCATATTGAACCTCCTAAAATAATTCGCCGCATCATGTGCCGAACAAAAAAGCGGTATGCAGGAACGCATACCGCTTTGAAATGTACAAGCAGACGTTCCTCATCTTCCGGCGCAATATACGCCGCAGGATTTGGCACCATACACCCTTTCGGTGCGGTTGCCGCGGCTTCACAGGACCCGTTTCCTCCGCCGCTCATGATAAGGCTCTTATATTATACATGAAAAGATTTGATTTGTCAATAGCCTGAACGGACATCCTGCAATCATTTTTTCTGATTGCTGCATGTTATTTCGGCTGCAGAATGCGGTCAAGCTCGCTGATGAGCAGTGTCTGCTCGCGGCGCGTGCCGGCGCAGATGCGCAGACCGTGCGGGAAGCAGCGGACGGCAATGCCTGCCTTCTGGAGCTGCTCAAAGATTTCGCGTGCATACGCGGTTTTGACAAAGACAAAATTGGTGCGCGGTGCATAGACCGTTTCCAGCAGATCCGGATAGCGCTGCGAAAGCTCGGTGATTGCCGTATAGAGCCGCTGAGTCTGCACGATGATTTCATCGCGGCAGTGCTGGAGCAGCGTCTGCTCTTTGAGCACGGTTGCACAGATCTTCTGCGAGATTGCGTCACAGTTATAGGGCGATTTTGCGGCGCGCAGCAATCCTGTTTTATAGGGATCCATGACGGCAAAGCCCATTCTGGCCGCTGCAAGACCGATCGCCTTGGAGCATGTGCGCAGTACGATCAGGTTCGGGTATTTGTTGATGAGGTCGAGAACGCTCTCATCCCAGAAGTCCATATAGGCTTCATCAACGATCACCATGCAGTCCGGCACGGCTTCAATCAGCCGGACGACATCTGCACGCGGCATACCGAGCGAGGTCGGGTTGCAGGGGTTCGAGAACACGACGGCATTAGCTTCCTTGCAGGCGGCGATCAGCGCATCCGTGTCGATCTGGAGATTCTCCTTTTTCTGTACGGTCATGACCTCGATCTCTGCGAGCTCAGCGTATACGCCGTACATCGAGAAATCAGGGGAGACTGTTACGAGCTTCTGCCCCTTTTCCATAAAGGTATTGAGCAGCAGCGTGATGATTTCATCGGAGCCGTTTCCGGCGGTGACGCAGTCCGGCGAGAGATTGTAGTATGCAGCAAATGCTTCGATGACCTCTGTTGCGATCGGGTCCGGATAGCGGTTGAAGTCGATCTGCTCGATCTGATCCGCAATTTTATCCTTGAGCACCTGCGGCAGATCAAAATAGGATTCATTCGCATCCAGACGCACGGCATAGCTGCCGGTGATCGGATCATAGGGCTTCAGCTGCGTGACTTTATCGGGTAATTTGAACATGGCAATATCCTTTCAGTCCTCAAACCGGACAGCGATTGCATTTGCGTGTGCGGTCAGGCCTTCCTTGTTTGCGACAAGGATGATGTCATCCTTTGCACTGCGCAGTGCATCCTCGGTATAGTAGATATAGCTGGAACGCTTGACGAAGCTGTAAACGGAAAGCGGCGAGAAGAACCGCGCCGTTCCGCTGGTCGGGAGAACGTGGTTCGGGCCGGCGTAGTAATCGCCGAGCGGCTCCGACGCATAGGTTCCGAGGAACACAGAGCCTGCGTTGTCCAGCTTGCCGATGTATTCGAGCGGATTCTCCATCAGGACTTCCAGGTGCTCCGGTGCGACCTCGTTTGCAAGCGCGACGGCCTGCTCCGGTGTATCACAGATCAGGATTGCGCCGAAATTGTCGAGCGAGGACTTGATGATCTCGCGGCGTTCGAGATAGGCCATCTGCCGTTCAAATTCTGCGAGCGTTTCATTTGCAACGCGCTCAGAGGTTGTGACCAGAATCGAAGATGCGAGCTTGTCGTGCTCGGCCTGCGACATCAGGTCGGCGGCGACATATTTTGGATTTGCGGTATCATCGGCCATGACGAGCACCTCGCTCGGACCGGCGACCATGTCGATATCAACAACGCCGTAGAGCAGACGCTTTGCAGTCGCAACGAAAATATTGCCCGGACCGACAATTTTATCCACACGCGGAATCGAATCCGTGCCGTAGGCAAGTGCAGCGACAGCCTGTGCACCGCCCATCAGGAAGATGCGGTCCACGCCGCAGAGCGACGCAGCAACGAGAATATCCGGGTTCGGCTTGCCGTCCTTGCCGGGGGGCGTCACCATAATGAGCTCCTTGACGCCTGCGATCTTTGCGGGGATTGCATTCATCAGCACAGAGGACGGATAGGCAGCCGTGCCGCCGGGCACATAAAGACCGACGCGCTCCAGACCGCGGAGTCTCTGGCCGAGAATGACGCCGTCTGCGCGGGTGTTGCAGAAGCCCTGCTCCTTCTGACGGTTGTGGAAATCGGCAATGTTCTCGATGGCATTGAGCAGCGCCTCGACGAATTTCGGGTCAGCTGCTTCCAGTGCATCGGAAACGGTGTCGGCATCGACCTCGAACTGTTCGGGGCATTTGCCGTCAAATTTTTCGGTATAGGCGCGCACGGCGGCGTCGCCCTTTGTGCGGACATCCTCAAGAATCGTCGTGACAGTTTCCACGACCTTCGGATCGGGTGCAGCGTTTCTTGCGCGAAGCTGCGCAAAGAATGCGGCTTCGTCCTTGCCGTTGCAGCGAATAATCTGCATAATCGTTCCCTCCTTGCAGTGATACGGGATTATTTGTTTGCAAAATAGCTTTCAATTTTGGAAATCAGCGCTTCGAGCTCCTGCTGACGGAGCTTCATGCTGACCGTGTTTGCAATCAGTCTTGCGGAGATCGGGCAGACGTCCTCAAAGACCTCCAGTCCGTTCTCCTTCAGGGTGGTGCCGGTCTCGACGATATCGACGATGCCGTCCGAGAGCTCAAGCAGCGGTGCCAGCTCGACAGAGCCTTCAATCTTGACGATATCGACGTCCATGCCCTTTGCTTCAAAGAAGCGGCGGGTGACGTTCGGATATTTGGAGGCGATCGTCTTGACGCCGTATCCGCTGTAAAAATCGGTGCCCTTCTTGACGGCCAGTGCGAATTTGCAGCGCCCGAAGCCGAGATCCAGCAGCTCATAGAACTTGCCCTGCATCTCCAGAATGGTATCCTTGCCGACGACGCCGAGATCGCAGACGCCGTGCTCCACGTATGTAATGACGTCGTTTGCCTTTGCCAGCACAACTTCAATGCTGCCGTCTCCGACCGGAAGAATCAGCTTTCTGCCCTTTTCCCGCACGGCGGTGCAGTCGAGTCCGAGCTGCTCAAACATGCCGACGGTATCCTTTTCCAGTCTGCCCTTTGTCAGTGCAATGCGAATCGGTCTCTGCATGGCTCACACTTCCTTTCCGCAGTCTGTGCCGCTGATATCAATCGGCAGAACGGTCGCAATGCCGTGTGCTGCCGCATATTTCTTTGCATCCTCCAGCGTATCGGTCAGCGAATGCTCCACGACCATGCCCTTTGCACGCAGATCCTGCGCAGCCTTGACCGCCTCAGACTCGCAGCCCTTTGCCGCCCAGATCAGAACATTGCTGGTCTGCGGGGCAGCGGGGGAGACAGGCGCCTGCTTGCTCAGTACCTTGACAACGGCGTCAATGTTGACGGCAAAGCCGGTTGCGGGGACATCGTATCCGAATTCGGCAATCAGATTGTCGTAGCGGCCGCCGGAGAGAATCTCGTCGCCGTAGCCGGAGAGATAACCGCGGAGAATCATGCCGGTGTAGTAATCCGTGCGGGGCATCATGCCGAGATCGACCTTGATGCGCTCTTTTCCTGCGAACTGCGTGACCGCCTGCCAGAGCGAGCGGAGCTCATTGAGAATGGCGCGGAACGCATCGCCGGAGCAGATTGCTGCGGCTTTGTCAAAGACCTCCTCGCCGCCGAACAGACGCGGCAGCATCCGCAGTGCCTTTGTGATATCGGATTCCGGCAGCGTATCGAGCAGATCGTTCAGGGCGGGATAATTCTTTGCCTCGATGCAGTCGCGGATGGTTTCCTTCAGCTCCTCAGAGACCGAGAGCTGCTGCATCAGTGCGCGGAAGAAGGCTGCGTTTCCGAGCTCCAGCGTATATTCTTCACCGCAGGCCTGCAGTGCGTCGATCGCAGCGGCGACGACTTCCAGATCCGCCATGCGCGAATCGGAGCCGATCAGCTCGATGCCCGCCTGCGAGATTTCATCGTCGCGGCCTTTCAGGGACGGGGAGATCACATGGATGTTCTGCTGATAGCACAGGCGAAGCGGCAGACCGGCTGCACGCAGTCTGGTTGCGCAGACACGCGCAATCGGGACGGTGTTGTCCGGGCGCAGCACCATGAGACGGCCCTTGGCGTCGGTCAGCTTATACATCTGCTCCTGCGGGAAGGGCTGTGCATCGCGGTTGAAAACGTCGTAGAATTCGAGTGTCGGGGTGATGATTTCGCTGTAGCCTCTTGCGGTGAAGAGGCCGTTCAGGCGATTTTCGATCTGGCGGCGGAGCGTGCACTCGGCAAACAATGCGTCCCGGGTGCCCTCCGGCGTAATACGGTCGTATTTATTCATAAAAACTCCTTTGGGTTCTGATGCGGATGGATGCAGCAGGAGAATGATGAACATTTGATATGCCGTGCATTCTGCGGAATGGAGCCGGCACTGCCGGTGCCCTCCGGTGTCATGCGGTCAGATTTGTTCATAAAAACTCCTTTGGGTTCTGTAATCTGCAAGCTGCATTTCGTTTGCCGATTCTCCTGATATTTCACAAAAAGAATCACACGCCGAAGATACTCCAAACGGAACCGGCGAACTTCAGATCAATGCCGGCGCGGGCTCCGTTTCGCTTTAGCTTGCTAACATGATAACATGATACCATAATATCAAGAAAAAGTCAAGAGAAAACAGCCGGGTTCGCCGGATTTCAGAGGATTTCCCAAAGCAATGCGCACATCTGCATTTTCTATTGTTGCTTTTGTATCAGTGTCCAGCGCGGATTGGCGTTGTCACGCGAGGAGAGAACAAATACTGTATAATCGCCGCAGCGTGTCAGTTCCAGTTCCTGCGGGTCGTTCTTTCCGCAGGGATCGCATACGGCGCACAGCTTGCGGTATTCCGGCAGGGCGGCGGTCGGGTAATAGACATATACGGCCGCGGTGCCGGTGTTGAACTGATACGTTTCGGTCAGACTCTGCACCGGGAGCGGCTCCGGCCCGATGCACCGTGCATCCGGTACATCAGGCGAGAAGAACAGGAAGCCGTCGCCTTCGTTCAGCTGATATTTTTTGAGTTCGCTGCTGTGGCTTTTGCTGTCAAATGTGCACATCTGCGTGATATGCGGCGCATACATGACACCGTCCCGCCATAAAACAGCGTCTGTGAAATACGGGCTGTTCAGAGCTTCCTCTGCGTGTTCCTTTGTATCAAAGGAGAACAGCGTGCCGTCTGCATCCCATGCTTTCAGCTGTTCGGCAAGCGGAAAATCCGTGAAATCCGTTTCAGCAAAAACAGCTGTCAGATCGACTTTGCAGCCTGTCAGAACTGCGTCAAGATTGCTGCCGTCATATTTGTTGTCCGCATCCAGACCGAACTGAGAACGCACGGTATCTCCGGTTTCCTCGATGTACCATTCAGGGCCGGACAGTGATAATTGAATATCCAGACAGTCCGGATACCGATCCGTAATCTGTTTTTTGAGCGCCGCGGTCATCTCATCATGCTGATAGGTGTCGAGGAGCGGCTGCTGCTCTGCGTCCAGATAGACACAGTATTCCATATCCTGATCTTTGAACCGGACATTGGTATAGGAGAACAGATTGCAGGTTTCCAGAACCGTTCCCTTTATGCCGTATTTCTGCTGCAGATAACGCTGCGCGGCGGATACGGCCTGTTTATCCGCGCAGTATTTCTGAATAGTGTCCCGCTGTGTGATCGCTGTGCATATCAGTAAAACCCCTGCAGCGGCAGCGGCGCACAGTCCCTTTTGTTTTTTTGTCATATCGGCTCCTTATGATGCGGATCGCCCCGAATGGCTCCGGGGCGATTTTTGTTCCGTTTCTCGCAGAAACATCAGAAAAGCGAGAGCTGATTGGATTTCGGCAGATTGCCCAGCGCGCCGAGTGCATCCAGTGCGTCGATCGTTGCCTTGGATGCGCCGGAAAGCTGCTGGAATTCATCCACGGAGATATAGTCGCCGTGCTGCGCGGTCTCATAGAGCTTGTCCGCAGCCTTTTCACCGATGCCGTCAATCGCGGCAAACGGAATGCGCAGTCTGCCGTCCTCGATCAGATAATCGCGGGAATGCGAGCGTTTCAAATCGACCGGCAGGAACGAATACCCGCGGGACATCATCTCATTGACGATGAGCAGGATATCACGGAGGTCGCCCTCCTTTTTGGTGCGCTCCTTGCCCTTGGTGTTCAGCTCCTGAATTTTGTTGCGCACCGCGTCGATGCCCTGTACGGCGAGGGCTGCGTCAAAGTCGCCGCCGCGGACGGAGAAATACGTCGCATAGTATTCGAGCGGCTTATACAGCTTGAACCAGCCCAGCTTGATCGCAGCGGTAACATAAGCCGCCGCATGCGCCTTCGGGAACATGTACTTGATTTTCAGACAGGATTCAATATACCAGTCCGGTACGTCATGATCCTTCAGCATCTGGATGCGCTCATCCGTAAAGGTCTTGGGCGCCTTGCCCTTACGGGTATCCTCCATGATCTGGAAGGCCTGCTTCGGTTCGACGTTGTGATAGAGCAGATAGGTCATGATCGAGTCACGGGTTCCGATAACGTCGGAAATCGTGCAGGTGCCGTCGGCAATCAGGTCTTTTGCGTTGCCGAGCCACACATCCGTACCGTGAGACAGACCGGAAATCTGAAGGAAGTCCGAGAACAGCTTCGGCTTTGCGTCCAGCAGCATTCCGATTGTGAAGTTTGTGCCCATTTCCGGGATGCCGAGCGAGCCGGTCGGGCAGAAGATATCCTGTTCCGTGACGCCGAGCACGGAGCAGTCCGTGCACATCTGAAAGACCTTCGGGTCCGTTGTCGGGACGTCGGCAATCTTCATGCCGGTCAGGTCTTCAAGATGCTTGTAGAGCGTCGGGACAACGTGGCCGAGCTCGTCCAGCTTGAGAATCGTATCATGCAGCTTGTGGAAGTCGAAGTGCGTCGTGATAATCATGCCGGAATCGTCGGTTTCGTCCGGGTCACCCGGCTGCTGTACCGGCGTAAAATCGAAGATGTCAAAATCCTCCGGCACAACGACCATGCCGCCCGGATGCTGACCGGTCGTCTTTTTGACGCCGACGCAGCCTGCGACAAGCCGGTTCACCTCGCTGTTGTTGACAGTGATGCCGCAGTCATCCAGATAATGCTTGACATAGCCGTATGCAATCTTATCCTGCACGCCGGAGATCGTTCCGGCCTTGAACACGTTTGCGCGGCCGAACAGCTCCTCCGTATAGCGGTGCGATTCGGACTGATATTCACTGGAAAAGTTCTGGTCAATATCCGGCGCCTTGTCGCCGTCGAAGCCGAGGAAGGTCTCGAACGGGATGTCGTGGCCGTCGCGCTTCATATCGGTGCCGCATTCCGGACATTTTTTCGGCGGCAGGTCAAAGCCAGAGCCGACAGAGCCGTCCGTGATGAATTCGGTGTGCTTGCACTTCGGGCAGGCATAATGCGGCACGAGCGGGTTGACCTCGGAGATGCCGGCCATCGAAGCGACGAACGACGAGCCGACCGAGCCTCTGGAGCCGACCAGATAGCCGTGCTTTTCGGAGTTTGCGACCAGCTTCTGCGCGATCATATACAGCACAGAGAAGCCGTGCTTGCAGATCGAGCCGAGCTCACGGTTCAGACGCTTTTCGACGAGCTCCGGCAGGGGATCGCCATAGATGCTCTTGGCCTTTTCCGTGGTGATGCGGATCAGGTCCTCCTCTGCGCCGGGAATCGACGGCGTGAAGGTTCCCTTCGGAATCGCATGGCAGCGGTCGATTTTGTCTGCGATCAGATTCGTATTGGTAACGACGACCTCATAGGCCCGGTCAGCGCCGAGATAGTCAAATTCCTCAAGCATCTCGTCGGTTGTCCGCAGATAGAGCGGCGCCTGATTGCCGGTGTCCTCAAAGCCGTTTCCGCTTTGCAGAATCTGCCGGTAAATGCCGTCCTTTTCGTCCATGAAGTGTACGTCGCAGGTCGCCACGACGGGAATGCCGAGGCGGTCGCCGATTTCGAGCACCTTGCGGTTATAGTTCCGCAGATCTTCCTCGGTCTGTGCGGGATAACGGTCGCTGCGCACCATGAAGGCATTGTTCGCAATCGGCTGAATTTCGAGATAATCATAGAATTTCGCCAGCTTATCAAGCTCTGCATCCGGCTTGCCGTCCACGATTGCGGAGAACAGCTCGCCCGCCTCACACGCGCTGCCGTAGAGCAGACCCTCGTGATGCTTCAGCAGCAGCGACTTCGGAATCAGCGGCTTTTTATAGAAATAATCGAGCTGCGAATACGAGACAAGACGGTAGAGATTTTTGATGCCGGTCTGGTTCTTCGCAAGAATGATCTGGTGATAGGATTTCAGCTTTTTGGGGTCAATCGCCGGAAGAACAATATTCAGATCACCGAGCGTCTGAATACTCTTTTCCTTGGTGAGGCGTTCCATCAGTGTCAGATAGATTTTTGCGAGCATCAGCGCATCGTCTGCGGCACGGTGATGCTCGAATTTGCCGAGCTTCAGGTGCTTGGCGATCGTATCGAGCTTATGGCGGCCGAGCTCCGGCAGCATGGCGCGGGACATCAGCACGGTATCGAGCGTGACGAACGGCCGGGCATTCTGATGCCGCGAAAAGACCGAACGGATAAATGACGTATCAAACGAGGCATTGTGCGCAATCAGAACGGGGTTCTCGCCGCAGAACGCGAAGAACTGCTCGACGGCCTCGCGCTCCTTCGGGGCATCGGCGACCATGTCCTGTGTGATATGCGTCAGCTCCTGAATATTCTGCGGAATCTCGCGCTCCGGGTTGACAAAGATATCAAAGCTGTCGATGATGCGCATTCCGCGGATCTTGACCGCGCCGATTTCCGTCAGGCGGTCGTGCTGCGGCGAAAGGCCGGTCGTCTCGACGTCAAAGACAATGACCTCATCCTGCGGTGTGCGCGGATCGGGCTGGTCAATGACCGACTGGGCTTCCAGATCGTTGACGACGTAGGCCTCGCAGCCGTAAATGACGCGGAAATCCTTCCATTTGGCGGTCGCGTTCATCGCTTCCGGGAAGGCCTGCACCACGCCGTGATCGGTGATGGCAATGGCGCGGTGTCCCCATTCATGGGCGCGTGTCACCAGTGCCTCCGCAGAGGTGACCGCATCCATGGCGGACATGTTGGTATGCAGATGCAGCTCCACGCGCTTGACCGGCGCATCATCGGTGCGGCGGTCGGGGGTGTAGCTGTTGATCGCGGTCGGCTTGATGACAATGTCGCGGTCGTAATCGTCGTAGGCGACAGAGCCGAAAATCAGCAGAGATGCGCCTTTTTTGCATTTGTCAACCGGGAAGTCGGCGAGCTTCTGCTCATCGAGGAACATCTTGACCAGCAGGCTTCCGGTATAATCCGTAACAGGGAAGGTCAGCAAAGTCTTGCCGTTTTTGAGCGTCCGGGATTCGGGCTTTGCAAAGACTTCGCAGGCAATCGCAAATTTTTTCGCCTGACCGCCCATGCCGCCGCCGATCTGTCGGACGACGGAATCAATCGAGACCGGCTTTTCCTTAATCACGCGGCCGTAGAGCACATTCAGGGTTTCCTTGTCGGGGCGGTCCGGCTGAACCGGCTGTACATCCGGCGTCAGGGACGAAAGCGCAGAGAACACAGGCTGCTCCGGCGCCTGCTGCTGCGGCTCCGGCGGGAGCATCCGGTCGGCAGGGAGTGCGGCAAGAACATCTGACTGCATCTGTGCCTGCTCCTCCTCGCTGACATGCAGATGCTCGCCTGCAAACTGCACCGTCAGCGGGACGGAAAACATCGTATGCACGGCGCGGGCGAGCTCCTCGCGGAAATGCGTGCTTTCCAGAATGTCCGCGCCGCCGTGCTGCAGGCCGATTTCCAGCGTGTTCTCATGCAGCGAAAGCGCCGCATCTTCAAGAAAACCGTTTATCATCGGAATTTCGCGGCGCAGCGTCAGAAACAGCTCCGGAAGCACCTCGACGGAAAAGCTCTCCGCCGGATAGCGGCACAAAATGCGGAAGCTCTGCACCTGCAGACGGTCTGCAAGCGCTGCTTCGGTCTCCGAAAGTGCAGCGAACGGAACCGGCTTCTTGTATTCAGTTTCAAAGAACAGCTTGTTTCTGCTGCGATTGGAAAGAACGCGCCGGATGGTTCCTTCCAGCACGTTCTCCGGCAGTTTTGCACCGTATTCACGCAGAAATTCACGCAGTGTCTGCGCCATGCGCGTTCATTCCTTTCGGTATAGTCTGGCACCTCAGATCAGAGGCGAACTGTTCAGGGATGCTTACAGCTTTTCGATCTCTGCGAGCAGAGCCGGGACGATCTCCGATTCCGGCACCTTGCGCAGAATCTGCTCGCCCTTGAACAGCACGGCACAGCCGTCGCCGCCTGCAATGCCGATGTCAGCCTCTCTGGCCTCGCCGGGGCCGTTGACGACGCAGCCCATCACTGCGACCTTGATGTTCTTCTCGCAGCCGCGCAGCGCTGCTTCAACCGCATTGGCAGCAGAAATCAGGTCAATGCGCGTTCTGCCGCAGGTCGGGCAGGAGACCAGCTGCACGCCGCCGCGCTTGCCGATCGCTTTCAGGATGTCCTGTGCGGCTGCAATCTCCTCAACCGGATCGGCTGTCAGGGATACGCGGATCGTTTCGCCGATGCCGTCGCAGAGCAGCGAGCCGATGCCTGCGGCCGATTTAATCAGACCCATGCGTGCGGTTCCGGCTTCGGTGACGCCGAGATGCAGCGGGTAATCGCAGGATTCCGCGGCGAGCCGGTAGCAGGCGATCATGTTCTGCACATCCGAGGACTTGATCGAGATGACGATATCACGGAAGTCATACTGCTCCAGCAGCTTTGCGTGGTTCAGTGCGCTCTCGACCATTGCCTGCGGGGTCGGGCCGCCGTATTTTGCAAGCAGCTCCTTTTCCACGGAGCCCGAATTGACGCCGATGCGGATCGGGATGTTCTTTTCGCGGCATTTATCCGCAACGGCCTTGACGCGGTCGGCTGCGCCGATGTTGCCGGGGTTGATGCGGATTTTGTCGATGCCGGCATCCGCTGCGGCGAGTGCCAGCTTATAATCAAAATGGATATCTGCGACCAGCGGAATCGAAACCGCTTCCTTAATGGCAGGAATCAGCGCAACTGCGTCCATATTCGGAATCGCGGCGCGCAGAATCTCGCAGCCGGCAGCCTCAAGCCTTTTTGCCTGTGCGACGGAGCCTGCAATGTCATCCGAGCGCGTGTTCAGCATGGACTGGATATAGATATGCTTGCCGTCAAGCGTACATGTGCCGACCTTGACCGGATGCAGATTTCTCATCTTGACCATTCCTTTCCGTTCAGTTGAATATTCGTGTGGCGGCCGTACCGGAACACCGTGACAGAGACCGGATTCGGCACCTTTTTATTGCAGAGTACCCGGTATTTGCCGTCCGGCAGATAGCAGATTGCTGCCTCACCGAGCGTGCCGGATTCAATATGATGCACCGGAATGGTCATCATTGTGGCAGTTTCGTCCGGAAGCGGACGCAGATGCAGTGCGATGATCGCAAGCAGAACCAGCACCAGCGTACTGCCGAACGCAAAGCAGAGCGCAAAATTCCGCATCACAATGGCGATAATCAGCAGAACCGTGAAGATTCCGAAGCCCTCCAGCAGGACAATGCGGTTTCCGCGGAATTCGCCGCGCTTTTTTGCCACCAGCTCCGGTGCGGCAGGCTCCTCCGCCGGAAATTCGGCCGCTGCGATCAGGGCTTCGTCGTCCGCTGTCAGATTGCCGGTGATTTTTTTTGCGAGCGGTGTTTTCAGTATTGATTTCATATGCATCCTCCGCTTTTCACTGCAGCCGGAGTGCGGTGCAGCGCGTTTATCGGTACAGAATGGTGCGCCGGGCGATGTCAGGGTTGTCCGCTGCATCGGTATACCAGAGATAGAATCCGTTATTTTTGACAATGATGATGTTTTCTGCATAGGTGTCCTCACGCTTGACGGGCAGCACATACCGGCCGTCCGGCAGATAAAACACCACATAATGCTTTGCGAGGGGCTGGTGAAAATATGTGAGGCCGCGGCGCGAATGGCTTTCAACCGTATAGTGCCGGTAAACCGGGATAATCGTATAAACGGCATCTCTGCTGAGCTTTTTGGCAAAAATCGGATAGAGAAAATGCAGCATAAAAGCACAGATTGCCAGAATGGTCAGCCCGGCTGCCAGACGGAGTACGGTGCAGAGGGCATCCTCCTCCAGATCCTCTGCGAGCAGCAGCGTATGATAGAACGGCAGCAAAAGACAGAGGAACAGCAGAATTGCGACGAACAGGGAACTGTAATTCGGCTGAATATCTGAAACACGGCGCGTGACATTCGGTGTGACAGGACCCCAGATCGCATAATCTGCCTGCTCCGTCATAATCCTGTCTTCTTCCGTGACGCGGTGTTCCAGCCAGAAGAGGCCGCAGAGCCCGCCGATACACAAAAACAGCAGGAGCAGCAGGAACAGCGGCGACTGTACAGAAGCGGCATCTGACAGCAGAATTGCTGCGCTGCAGATGCCGGTCAGTACAATGCCCGGCCATGGCTTTCCGCCGAACGGGCAGTACAATCTCAGTATTTTCATCGCTGGAATATCTTCAGAATATCCTGGAAGGTGACTGCAATCATCAGCAGCATCAGCACGGCGAGGCCGACGAAGTGGATTGTGCCCTCTATGCGTGCCGGAATCTGCTTGCGGCGGATGGCCTCAATAATCAGAAAGACCAGTCTGCCGCCGTCGAGTGCCGGGAACGGAATCAGATTGAAAATGCCGACATTGATCGTGATGAACGACATCAGGTCAAAGAGCGTCAGCGCCTTTTCGCGGAGCGTCTCGCTCTGTGCAACGAATTCCGTTGTGGTGTCGATGATGCCGACAACACCGGACAGATCGTGGAAGCCGTATTTTCCGCGGATCAGATCCAGCAGCGAAATCCAGATCAGCCGTGCGGTTGAGACAAAGGTCTTGCAGGTATAGGGCATGATGGTCGTGAAGCTCTTTTTCTCGCCCTGTACATAGAAATCCAGCAGGCCGTTCGTTTTCGTATCAAGGAATTTGACATCTTCCAGCGTGACGCGCTGACCGTTTCGCTCGACAACAACCGTGAAGGTGTCACAGGTATCGTTTTTCAGCGCATAGGAAATATCGGTTGCAGTGAAAATGGTCAGACCGTTGATTTCTACGAAGCGGTCGCCCGGCTGCAGCCACTGGGATGAGGTTGAAATATCGTTGCCGTCCTTGTCGGTGTGGAATTCTGCAACTCTGGTCGTGTAGACAGCTGTATCCAGACAAATCACAAGGATAATCAGGAAAAAGCCGAGAATCAGATTCATGACAGCGCCTGCAACGGTGACAAGCATCCGCTTCCAGACCGCCTGATTGCGGAATGCTCTGGGATCCTTGCTGCTTTCGTCCTCGCCCTCCATTGCGCAGTAGCCGCCGATCGGCAGTGCGCGGAGCGAATACTTTGTTTCGCCTTTCTTTTTGGAGATTATCGCAGGACCCATGCCGATGGAGAATTCCAGCACACGGATGCCGCTCTTTTTGGCGACGAAGAAATGTCCGGCTTCATGAATCATGATGATGACGCCGAAGCAGAGAATTGCTATGATGACGGTCAGAATATTCATATTGAAAAAAGTCCTTTCGTTTCATTTGCGGCAGAAGCCGATTCTATCATACACGCAAATGATGTCGGAACGCGGAGCGTCCTGTGAAAATTACGTAAAAACGCACGCAGCATCACAAAAAGAAGATCAGCAGGATTCCGACGGAATTGATGGCGAGATTTGCGCAGCCGTGAACGAGCCAGCTGGCCTTGACGCTTTCATAGCGGTCACAGATCCACTGCAGGAACAGCGCCGCGCCGAACAGCAGCGCGATGCATAACAGCAGCATCGGGAGACTGAGCCAGCTGTCCACAATGCCGAGGTGATAGACCGCAAATGCAAGCGCGCTGACTGCGGCCCCCGCCTTTTTGAGTCCTGCGCGGCGGAAGCTCTCTGTCAGAAAGCCGCGGAAAAAGGCTTCCTCCAAAAAGGAGTTGCACAGCGCGATATACGCGAACACGAACAGACAGTTCTGTTTCGTCAGCTGTTCCTTTTCCATGAGCCCCTGCCGGATTGCAGGCAGGTCAAGCTGATTGCGCAGCAGATAAAATCCGAGCAGCACGGCCGGAATCACTGCGATCATAAACGCGATCAGCGCTGCGGGATGCTTCATCGTCTGAAAGCGGATGCCCTCTTTGATGCCGACGCCGTTCAGCCTGAGTCCGGTGCCGGTCAGCACCAGAATCAGCAGGAGCTTGACGGCACTTTTGACGGCGTAGGGCGGTGAGAGCAGCTGCTCTGTCAGGATCATGCCCGCGAGAAATATGACGGCTGCAGCGAGCGGAACAGCAAGCTGCTTTGCTTTCATGATGCGATCTGTTCTGCGACAAATGCGCGTGCAGCCCGGTCGGCAGCGACAACATCCTCATAGCAGGTGAGCGGTGCAGACGGAATCTTTTCAATGGATTCCGTGACAAGCTCGCCGATGCGCAGAAACGGGATTTTCCGCGCGAGGAAGGCCGCGACGGCTGCTTCATTTGCGCCGTTTGCGATGCAGGGCGCACTGCCGCCCATCTCGCTTGCGCGGATGCAGGCGGTCAGACAGTCGAAGGTTTCGTAATCGGGCTTTGCGAAGGTCAGTGTGCCGTAATCGGTGAGCGACAGCGGCTTGGTCGGGCAGGGGAGCCGCTCCGGATAGAGCAGCGCGTACTGAATCGGAATTTTCATATCCGGGACGCCCATCTGTCCGATCATCGAGTCGTCCTGATAGACGACGGCGGAATGCAGCACGCTCTGGCGGTGCACGACAATCTCGATCTGATCGGGGGCAAGGTCAAAGAGCCAGCGGGCTTCGATGAATTCCAGTCCCTTGTTCATCAGGGTCGCAGAGTCAATCGTGATTTTGCTGCCCATGCTCCAGTTCGGATGCTTCAGCGCCTGCTCGACGGTCGTGTTCTGCAGTTCGGCCTTGGTCTTGCCGAAGAACGGGCCGCCGGATGCGGTCAGGATGATCTTTTTCAGCTGCTCCCGTCGATTGCCTTGTAAACACTGGAAAATTGCGGAATGCTCGCTGTCGATCGGGTAAATCGGCAGACCGCGCTCCGCCGCTGCGGACATCACGAGTGCACCGCCTGCGACCAGCGTTTCCTTGTTGGCCAGCGCAATCGGCTTGCCGGCTTTGATTGCGGTCAGCGTCGGGAGCAGACCGACCATTCCGACCACGGAATTGAGCAGAGTTTCTGTTGTCTGATGCTGTGCAATTTCACACAAACCGTCCATTCCTGCCAAAAGGCGGCAGCCAAGACCGGCTGCCGCTTCTTTGAGTGCGGAATATCTGGATTCGTCTGCGATGCACAACAGCTCCGGGCGCAGTTCACGCGCCTGCTGCACCAGCGCATCGACTTTGGTATTGGCAGCGAGTGCGGTCACACGGATGCCGTGCATCTGCGCAACCTCGATCGCCTGTGTGCCGATACTGCCGGT
Organism: Oscillospiraceae bacterium; assembly: GCA_017427265.1. GTDB lineage: Bacteria > Bacillota > Clostridia > Oscillospirales > Ruminococcaceae > Firm-04. Next base: position 161,632 of record JAFRTG010000033.1, read on the forward strand.
CGATCCGAGTATTGCAACGCTGTTTGTCATAGCGAACGCTCCTTTTTAAGCGAGTTCAAAGAAATTCGTTGCCTGCACGAATGCCGCGAAGAACGGCAGAACGAGCAGCACGCTGTCAAAGCGGTCAAATACACCGCCGTGTCCCGGCATGATATTGCCGAAATCCTTGATGCCGAGCTGACGCTTGAGCGTCGAGGCGGCGAGGTCACCCAGCGTGCCGAGCACCGCGCAGACCATTGCCAGCATCACAACTGCGAACCAGTTGATATTGACGGCGATGCCCTTCTTTGTCATGATGCCGAGATAGACGGCACAGAAAATGATGAAGAACGCGATGTTTGACACGATGCCGCCGACAAATCCGGCGATCGTTTTCTTCGGGCTGATGGCCGGGCAGAGCTTCTGCTTGCCGAAGAAGGTACCGATGAAATAGGCACCGCTGTCAGCAATCCATGCGCCGCCGAGCGCGAGCACGAGATATGCAAGGCCGTGCTGCTCGTGCGCATTGTTGATTGTGACGGCGGACGCCATCGCAGGCGGAATCACGAACATGCCGGTCAGCGCACAGAAAACGGTCTTTTCCGGCATTTTCTTCTGGTGACGGACATAATCGAACAGGACGCAGATGACTGCGCAGATTGTCAGCATACCGCGGTATCTGGCAATCATGCCGACCTGAATCATCGGGAGCATCAGTGCATAAATCATCATTGCGATGGTTGTGAGATGGTAGCGCAGCAGCTTGTTGACACGCAAATACTCGTAAATAACCATGCCGGAAATCACACCGGCGGCAATCGGCAGCACGACGGTGTTGTGCAATAATAAGACAAGCAATGCAATCGCAACGCCGATTGCTGCGGTAATCAATCGTGTGACCATAAATCCTTGCGGCATTCGCCGCGCCTCCATTCCATTTCATTACGCAGTGCAGAGCATTCCGGTTCCGGATTCTGCGATGCAGCAAAACTGCGCACTGCGCTGCCAGGGAAACTGTGGCGGTCTTTTGCTGCGGCGGGATTGCTTCAGTATATGCTGCCGCAGCAGGAACCATGCCGGCAGAAGCTCAGAGTCCTCCGAATCTTCTGGTTCTTCTGGCGAATTCGACGATCGCCTTATCCAGCTCCTTGGCATCAAAATCCGGCCAGAGCGTATCGCAGAAATAGAATTCCGCATAGGCGCACTGCCAGAGCAGGAAGTTGGAGAGACGCTGCTCTCCGCCCGGACGGATCATCAGATCGACATCCGGCATATCTTTTGTATAAAGATTCTGCGAGATCATTTCCTCTGTGATATCTTCGGGCTGCAGCTTGCCCTCCTGTACGAGTTTGGCGAGCTTTCGGCAGGCACCGGTGATCTCGTGGCGGGAGCCGTAATTGGCGGCGATGCCCGCAGTCATTTTCTCGAAATCGTCGGTATCCTTCTGAATATCGAGGAACTGCTGACGCAGATCGGTCTCAAAGCCGTCCTCATCGCCGAGCAGCACGAACCGCGTGCGCAGATCGAAATGGTCATAGGCTTCCTTCAGATACTTGCGCATCAGATCCATAAGCGCGTGGACTTCATCGTCCGGGCGCTTCCAGTTCTCTGTGGAAAAAGCATAGAATGAGATATATTTGATGCCGATATCATTTGCATAGCGCAGCAGCTTGCGGAAGGCGAGTGCGCCCTGCACATGGCCGTAGGTGCGCGGCATTCCGCGCTTTTTTGCCCAACGGCCGTTGCCGTCCATGATGATTGCGATATGCTTGGGCATCATATCCGCCGGAACAGGCGGTTCATGTTTTTTTGGCATTGATTCAGACTCCTTTGTTGTTCGCTCAGAGACTCATGATCTCCTTTTCCTTCTCGGAAACGACCTTGTCGATCTCCTCTGTGAAGCGGTCGGTCAGCTTCTGTGCTTTCTTTTCTGCTTCGTTCTGATCGTCCTCGGTCAGCTCGGAGTCTTTTTTCAGCTTCTTGAATTTTTCCATGAGGTCGCGGCGCTCGTTGCGGATTGCAACCTTGGCCTCGTCGCCGTATTTCTTTGCGGTCTTTGCGAGCTCCTTACGGCGATCCTCCGTCGGCTGCGGGAACACGAGGCGGATGGTCTTTCCGTCGTCTGTCGGGGTGATGCCGAGCTCGGAAGCGAGGATGGCCTTGGAGATCGGACGGATCATGCCCGGATCCCACGGGGTAATGAGCAGCATTCTGCCCTCGGAGACCGCGACCGCTGCGACCTGATTGATCGGGGTCGGCGTGCCGTAATAGTCAACCGGAACCTTGTCAAGGACGGACGGGTTTGCACGGCCTGCGCGGATGGAGCCGTATTCCTTTTGCAGACGCTCAACAACCTTTTTCATATTCTTTTCAGCAGCGTCGAGCTTTTCCTTAATGATTTCATTCATGATGATTCATCTCCTTTTTCAGACTGGGATATACTATTATAATACACCGTATAAACAGGTGTTCTGCTTCGGATTATTCCGGAATCACGAGGGTTCCGAGCTTCTGTCCCATGCAGGCGTCGTAAATGTTGTCCGGTCTGTGCAGGTCAAAGACCAGTGTGGTCATGCCATTGTCGCGGCACATTGCGGCAGCGGTGGAATCCATGACGCCGAGCTGATTGTTGACAACCTCGGTGAAGGTCAGCTGCTCGTACTTCTTTGCATCTGCAAATTTGTTCGGATCCTTGTCGTAGACGCCGTCTACCATCGTGGCCTTCATCAGCACATCTGCTTCAATTTCTGCTGCGCGGAGTGCGGCGGCCGTATCGGTCGAGAAGAACGGGTTGCCGGTTCCGCAGCCAAAGATGACGATTCTGCCCTTTTCAAAGTGGCGGATGGCACGGTTCCGGATGTACGGCTCTGCGACGCTGGCCATCGTCAGTGCGGTCTGTACGCGCACCGCACAGCCGAGATGCTCCAGTGCATCCGCGAGGGCGAGCGCATTCATGGCAGTCGCAAGCATACCGATGTGGTCTGCTCTGGTACGGTCCATGGCGCCGGACGAACGGCCGCGCCAGAAGTTTCCGCCGCCGACAACAATACCGATCTGGACACCGGCATCTGCACAGCGCTTGACTGCACGGCAGATCGGCGTGATCGTATCGTAGTCGAGGCCGGTTTTCTTGTCACCGGCGAGTGCTTCACCGCTGAGCTTCAAAAGGACACGCTTGTATTTGAGTTCCATGGGAAAATACCTCCGAAGTCATGATATACGATATTATTATACACGATTTTTCCAATAATGTAAAGAGGTAACCGGAAAAAAATCGGATTTCGGGGCGCCGCGGTCTTTTCATTTCCCCGGCTGCATCCGGATTTGAAGCCCGAAAAGCCATGCCCATTCATGCCCGCAGATGTCTGCAGCAGGGCTTTTGCAGGATTTGCTGCTCAGAAAGCGGACGGTCCGGGCATGAATGGGCACGGCATTTTGCATGCAGGAAAGAGCTGCAACTTTATTATAATACGGGGACTGAATCCGGCTTTTCGGTGCTTTCTCCGGTTTCTGCGCCCGTTTTTCACGGATTTATAATGTTAAATGAAAAATATTTCTTATTTCCGGAAATATTTTTAAAAATTTTTTCGCAGCAAATATTGAAAAAGATTCGACCGGAAATGCCCCGAAACACAAGATCTTGTGTTTTGCCTGTGAAAGCGGTGCTAGATATGGAATATTAGCGTGTTTGGCATAATGCACAAAAGGGTGTTCAAAAACCGTGCTCGTTCCTGTCGCTGTGCCGGAGACGGAAACATCGTTTTTTGACGGAAACACGCCGTTTCTGTTTGTATGCGGAAGGATCCCGGAGATTGGAAAACACACGGCTTCCGCTCAGCAGATTTTTACGATTCTTCGACATTTTCTGCGCTTTTCAAAGTGACGGAACGGGCGTTCCTGCGTGCGCAGAAAGATCATTTTCCGCCCCGCGAATTGTCGGGCGCAAAACGCTTGACAAGATTGAAATTATCTGATATAATGAGAGGGCAGAAAAGGAAGCGCAAACCACTGGATGGAATGAGATTGGAACGGATATCATCCGATCCGGGCTCTCAAACCCTTTGGAATCGCATCCGGCTCTTCAATCTGTACAGGATCGCAAAGTGTGTAGAACAGAAGAAAGAAATGCAGAAAGCAGGATGATGGTACCACCCGCTGAACGCATCGGCATATCGTATATGTGCCGGAAGGCTACGGAAACGGAACAGCAGCGCAAATAAAAAATGCTGCGGCCGCGGAAGAGCCGGTTCACGGGCATCTCCCCGCCGGAGGCTGAGAAGGGAGGCGCTGATTTTGGAACAGACTTATATGTCAGGCAGACAAACTGTTCTGATGGATCAGCGCGGACGCATCAGCTTTCCGGCTGCTTTTCGCAGCTCCGTCGGCGATACACTCTTTACCTCTCCCGATTCCGGCAACCGCGGCTTTCTCGTCGTGCGTTCCGAGGCGGGGTACCGTACAGAACTGGAACGGATCAAGCAGGAATTCATTGACCGCGGCTATGATGACGAGGACGTCAAGGACGAGCTCCGCGATTACGGCAAGGATACCGAACGGATCCCGCCGGATAAAAACGGACGCATCACAATTCCGGAACGGCTGGTTGCGTATGCAGGGCTTTCCGGAAAAGTTGTCGTTGTCGGCGTCGGAGAATATGCCGAGCTGTGGTCGGAGGAACGGCTGCTTGCTTACGAGAAGGAACGCGAAGAACTCAAGGCGCGCAGACGCGCAAAGAAGGACAGAGAACGCAAGGCAAGACTCGATGCGCTTGCCGCAGAGGACGGGGTCTGATATATGGCGGAACAAGTTTATCATATCCCTGTGATGCTGCGGGAGGTGCTTGAAGACCTCGCGGTGAAGCCGGACGGCATTTATCTGGACGGCACGGCCGGCGGCGGCAATCATTCCCGTGCGATCGCGGAGCAGCTCACAGAGGGCGGACGGCTCTTTGCGATGGATCAGGATCCCGATGCGATTGCAGAGGCGGGAAGAAATCTTGCCGGACTGCCTGCAGAGCTCGTTCATGCAAATTTCACGGAGCTCGGCCGTGTTCTCGCAGAGCACGGTACGAAGGCGGACGGGATTCTGCTGGATCTCGGCGTCAGCAGCCATGAGCTGGATGAAGGCTCCCGAGGCTTCTCCTATCACCAGGACGCACCGCTCGATATGCGGATGTCGCAGGAGGGGAGAACCGCTGCGGAGCTTGTCAATACGCTTTCGGCCGCAGAGCTTAGCGATATTTTATTCCGCTACGGCGAGGAGAAATTTGCAAGACAGATCGCGGCGCAGATTGTTGCGGCGCGCGAAATCAAGCCGATCGAGACAACACTTGAACTTGCTGAACTGATAAAAAAAGGCGTTCCTGCCAAAGCACGGCGGGATAAAAATCCGTGTAAGAAAAGTTTTCAGGCGCTGCGGATTGCGGTCAATGATGAATTGAACTGCCTGTCCATAGCACTGGAGACTGCCTTTTCGTCTCTGAAGCCGGGCGGCCGGCTGGTCATTCTGACCTTTCACAGTCTGGAGGACCGGATTGTCAAGCAGGCGTTTGCCGGCTGGTGTACAGGCTGTACCTGTCCGCCGGAATTCCCGGTCTGTGTCTGCGGACATAAGCCGGAGGGCAGGCTGCTTCACCGCAAGCCGCTGACCGCAACGGCAGAGGAACTGGAACGGAATCCCAGAAGCCGCAGCGCAAAGCTGCGCAGCATCGAAAAGCTGTAAACCGTTTGCAGCACACAAAGAAAGAACAAAGCGTATCAAACAAAAGAAAGAACAATCACCGGAAACTGCGCAAAACGAGTGTGGACTTGGAAGCTGTGCATGGCCGGCTGTATAAAAAAGATACAGCAGCCGGTCATTCGCAGCCGTCCCGGTTTGACAGGGGAGGTGACACGGATGACAGAGGACTATTTTGCTCCCTTTACGGACATTGCAGTTCCATCAGACCGTGAAAGCAGTCTGAGCTCTGAGGAGCGGCGGCTGCAGAGCCTGCGGAATCTGGCCATGAGCCGGATTGTGAAAGCGAGAAAATATAAGCGGAAGCAATCGCAGGCGGCACAGCGAAGAATGACCGAGGCGGAACGAATTGCACGGGAACATGCGCGGATCCTGGAGGAACGCGAGATGCGCCGTGCGAGGACAGAGGAAAACCGCCGTATGGCGGAGGCCGGGATACAGAAAATGCTCGAAGAGGCAAACCCGGAAAACGCCCTGCTGCTGCAGCACATCCTTTCGGATGCGGACAGCGGAACTGACGGGAATATCAATATTGATGTCCCGGCGGAGCCTGAACAGAAAAAAGAACAGAAAAAGGCTCCCGGAAACAAAAAGAAAAAGAAGACAAAGAAACAAAACAAACCTGAAGCGCCCCGCACTTCAAAGGGCGGACGCTATTCCCGCGGCGTCTCCGCGTCAAATCCGAACAGGATTACGACGGGCGGCGCGATTGCACTCGGTGTTCTGACCGGCATTCTGATCGGAACGGTCATCTACGGCCGTGTCCAGACGAATGAGGTTTATACCCGCATTGCAGAGCTGCAGACGGAATATGATGATCTGGTTGCGAAAAATGTCAGCATGAAATCCGAAATGGAAGGCAAAATGACGGTCAAGAATATCGAGGAATATGCTGAAAAGGAACTCGGACTCCGGCCGCTGAATCAGTCTCAGATTGTGTATATTCAGCTGCAGACCGAGGATGAGGTCATTGTGACGGAGCCGGAGGACAACTTCTTCGTGACGATCAACGACTATCTCGTCGGGATCTGGGAATTTTTGCGCGGCAGGTAACATAAGAATGTAACCGTGAGCAATGACTCCGGTACAGATAAAAGAAAGAGACTCAGACGGTGAAAAGCCGGAAAATGAGATCGGTCAAAAATGTGTAGAACAAAAGAACGGAGCGGCACGGTGCAGACATCAAAAACAGACTGCACCTGCACAGCGGATTCCTCACAAAGTACCGCGGACTTGCGGCGTGCGGGATTGCTGTGCGGCTCCGCACTGCAAACAAAAGAACAGGTGAGCGGAAAATCGGCTTCGGACCCAAAACGGAGCCGGAACACGCGGAACGTCAGTCTGCATTCCCTGACGGTGCCCGTGAACATCAGCGGGCTTGCCTGTACCATTACGTTCAGGCGGGGGCATTGCAATGCTTTCCGCCTTTCTTTTTACCGATGACGGATCCGCTGCGGATCCTGCCGGAAGGGGTGAATACATGCTGCGGTCATCCGGTCAGAAAAACGAACAGCCCGACCAGAATCAGAATAAGCTGTTTGACTGGGAGCAGGAGGGGCTTGATGGCAAGCCTGCTGCCGGAAAGCAAGTCAAATCAAAAAAGGTCGGACAGAAGATCAAACTGTTTGCCCGAAATCCGAAAGAGAAAAAGGCACCTGAGCAGAAAAAATCGCTGTTTGAGCAGATGAAGCAGGCCGATCAGAAATCGAAGCGCATCAAGGCCTCGAAAAATCAGACATGGAAGCGAGGCTTCCGCTCCGAGGGGCCTTCCGCCAGCATGAAGCTCCGTGCAAATGCGGTGATTCTGACGACGGTGCTGCTGAGTGCGGCGGCGCTGACTGCCAATCTGTTCCGCATCATGGTGATGGAGCACGATGTCTATACCGAAAAGGCGAATTCCCGTCAGTTCGGCACGATCATTCAGCCTGCTGCCCGCGGCTCAATCTATGATGCCAAGGGCGCGGTGCTCGCGCAGAGTGCGACGGTCTACAGAATCTTCCTGGATCCGGGTCTGTTCCGCGAGGAAATGGAGAATGTCGAGGAGCGCAACAAGGAGCTTGAGGAAATCGCCGCCAAAAAACGGGAATCCGGCGAGAGCGCACAGGCGGATGTGGTGAATCCCGATGATATCCGGACACAGCTCATTGCATATCTTTCCGAGACACTGGAGCTGGAGCCGGAAAAGGTGCAGGAAGCCTTCGACCGTGACAACAACTATGTGATTCTGAAAAAACAGGTTGAAAAAAGCAAGGCTGACAAAATCCTTGAATATATCAGCGATATCCATATGCCCGGCAGCGGACGCAAGATTTCAATCAGTTCGATCCGGCGTGAATCCGATACCAAGCGCTATTACCCGCAGAATGAGCTGGCGGCCTCGGTCATCGGCTTCAACGACGCGGACGGCCACGGCTTCTACGGCGTCGAAAAGAAATATGACGAATATCTCTCCGGCATCGACGGACGGACAATTACCGCACGCGATGCCAGCGGAAAGGAAATGCCATACCGCTACTCCAAGACCTATCCGGCGCAGGACGGCGACGATGTCTATATGACCATCGACATGACGATTCAGACATATCTCGAAAATGCAGTTGCGGATATGGTCGATACATTCAAGGTTGCAAAGCGCGGCTGCGGTATCATGCTCAATGCAAAAACCGGCGCCGTTCTGGCGATGGCAACCTCCAAGGGCTTTGACCTCAATGATCCCTACGACATCTATGATCCGATGGAAAAGGCGCGGCTTGCCTCGATTTTCGACAAGGACGAGAAGGCCAAGACGCTGAACGAGATCCGCGAAAAGCAGTGGCGCAACAAGTGCATCTCCGATACCTATATCCCCGGTTCGGTTTTCAAGGTCTATACGGCCTCTGCCGGCCTTGAGGAGGACAAGGTCAATTATTCGGCTGATACCTTTGTCTGCAACGGTTTTGTCACGGTTGTACCGGGCGAAAAGCCGATTCACTGTGCAAACAGAAGCGGTCACGGTGCGCAGACCTTCGAGGAGATTCTGAAGAATTCCTGCAACCCGGCATTTATTGAGATCGGTCAGCGGCTCGGCAAGGTGCTGTTCTGCCAGTATTTTGATTCGTTCGGTTTGACCGAGAAAACCGGCATTGACCTGCCGGGCGAGACCAAATCCATTTCTACGCCGCTGAATAAAATGGGGCCGATGGAACTCGCGGCGAGCTCCTACGGCCAGAACAATGCACTGACACCGATCGAGATGGCCTGCGGCTATGCGGCGGTCGTCAACGGCGGCTATCTGCTCAAGCCCTATGTTGTCAGCAAGGTTGCGGATCAAGCCGGCAATGTCATTCTGACGAATGAAAAGAATGTCCGGCGGCAGGTCATTTCCGAGGAGACCTCTGCGGAAATGCGCCGCGCCCTGCAGTATGTTGTCGATAACAACCTCGGCAACAATGCGTATATCAAGGGCTACAAGATCGGCGGCAAGTCCGGTACGTCGGAAAAGCTGGCAAAGCGCCCGGAGGACATCGAATATATCGCGTCCTACTGCTGCTTTGCGCCGGCGGACGATCCGGAAATCGTGCTGCTGATTATGGCGGATGAGCCGGACAAATCAACGAACAATTACTACGGCGCGACGGTCGCTGCGCCTTACTGCCGTTCGGTACTCGAAAAAACACTGCCGTATCTCGGATACTATCCGGAATATACGGAAGAGGAAGCGGCGCACAGAGACATTGCCGTACCGATGCTGATTGACCTCAGTGTTGCGGATGCGCAGAAGATGCTTGACGATGCCGGCCTGAAATGCGAGATCCTCGGCGACGGCCAGACCGTCAATATGCAGGAACCGATCACCGGCAATAATGTCGCCAAGGGCGGCACGGTGCTGCTCTATACCGGCACTGCCGAACAGGCGGATCTGGTTACGGTGCCGGCAGTTGCAAACTCCGGCATGACGCTTGCACAGGCGAACGAGCTGTTTTCGCAGATCGGCCTGAACTATGTGGCGAAGGGCTCCATGCATGAGGACAGCATGGTGCTGCAGCAGAGCATCAAGCCGGGCACGCAGGTCAAGCGCTGGTCGGTCATCGAGCTGAGCTTCGGTACCAATGCCGATATGGGATAATCTCCCGCACAATTTGCTTACGACGCTCAATCCTTTCTTCTGCCGGGTGCTCTCAGGGCATCCGGCAGGGAAACTGTTCATCAGGAGGATGCGTGAAATACCGGCGGAACCAGAATTCCGCACAGGAGAAAACGGAGAATAACATGAAGCTGTATACGTTATTGGAAGGGCTGCAGACAGCTCTGCCGGATACCGAAGTGACCGGTGTCACGGACGATACACGGAAAATGCAGAAGGATATGGTGTTTGTCTGTATCAGGGGCGCGAAATATGACGGCCACGATGCGGCAGAGGCCATGCTCGAAAAGGGCGCTGCGGCTGTCATCGCGGAGCGCGATCTCGGTCTCGGCGACAGACAGATCCTTGTTCCGAATACCCGTGAGGCCTACGGAAAGCTCTGTGCCGCGTGGTACGGTCACCCGGAACGCAAAATGCGTTTTGTCGGCATTACCGGCACAAACGGCAAAACAACGACTGCCACGCTCATCAAGGAGATGCTGCGCGGCGCGGGCGAGAAGGTCGGCCTGATCGGTACGGTGCAGTATGAGATCGGCGACGAGATTCTGCCCTCTCCGAATACCACGCCGCTGACCGATGCGTATTTTTCGCTGCTGGCCAGAATGGCGGATGCGGGCGTGCAGACCGTCGTGATGGAGGTTTCCTCCTTCGGACTGGAACAGCACCGCATCGGACCGACGCATTTTGCTGCGGCTGTCTTTACGAATCTGACGCAGGATCATCTCGATGTGCACGGCACCATGGAGAATTATTATCTTGCAAAGCGGATGCTCTTTGACATCTGCGACTATGCGGTCATCAACTGCAATGACGATTACGGAAAGCGGCTGTTCTCCGAAATAAACTGCGAAAAGAGCAGCTACGGCATCCGTCAGCAGCAGAGCGACAGCTTTGATGCTATGGCTGATGAAATCTCCCTGCGGACGGAGGGCACGAAATTTGTTCTGCATCTGCACAGCGAGACGCTGCCGATGTCCATGCGGATGACCGGCATGTTCAATGTCAGCAATGCGGTCGCGGCGATTGCCGTCGGCCGGAAAATCGGCATCCCGATGCAGGTCATGACCGAGCTGCTGCTCGATTATACCGGTGTGCGCGGCCGCTGCGAGGTGATTCCGACAGCACTGGATTTCACGGTGATCTGCGATTACGCGCATACGCCGGATGCACTCGAAAAAACACTTGCAAGTCTGCGGGAATGCACGGTCGGACGGCTGATTGCCGTGTTCGGCTGCGGCGGAAACCGCGATGCCGCCAAGCGTCCGAAAATGGCGCGGGCAGCGGCTTCCTATGCGGATTTTGTCATGGTGACATCCGACAATCCCCGCGACGAGGATCCGCTGCAGATCATTCAGGATATTCTGCCCGGACTTGAGGGCACCGATGTGCCCTATCAGACCGAACCGGACAGAGCCGAGGCGATCTACCTTGCAATGAAATCTGCCAGAACCGGCGATGTTGTCGTGCTGGCGGGCAAGGGCCATGAGGATTACCAGATTATCGCGGGCGGTGTGCATCTGCACATGGATGAGCGCGAGCTGGTCGCGGATGCCGCAAAGCGCATCTTTGCGGAGCGTGCATAAGAAACAGGCGGAGTTGTTCCGCGAACGGAGGTTGCAATGCCGATTTGGTTGATGATGTGTTCGGCGGTCACGGCGGCGGTGATCGCGGCACTGTTTGGTTTGATTCTGATTCCGTTTCTGCGCCGTATTCACTTCGGGCAGACGATTCTTGAGGAAGGACCTGCGTGGCATAAATCCAAGCAGGGTACGCCGATCATGGGCGGATTCCTTTTCATTGCCGGAAGTATCATTGCAACGGTGATCGGCTACGCGGTCTGGCGGGTGATGCACGGCGATGACGTCACCGATCCGGAAACCGGACACCGCGCACTCCGGCTGCTTGCGGTGCTGCTGTTTTCGGTGTGTTATTCCGGTGCCTGCGGCTTTACCGATGACTACATCAAGGCGGTCAAAAAACAGAATCTCGGCCTGAATCCCAGACAGAAAATTCTGTTCCAGATTGTATTTTGCGGTGCGTTTCTGGCCATAATGTATGCGCTGGGTGACCGCGAGACGACGATTGACCTGATGTTCGTCAAGCTGAACTTCGGCATTCTCTATTATCCGGTCATCATGCTGTTCATGATCTACATGATCAACGCGGTCAATCTGACGGACGGCATCGACGGCCTCTGCGGTTCGGTGACGGTGGTCTCCATGCTTGCGCTGACGGTGCTCTGCGCATCGTTCGGGCAGAAGGAGCTCTCGCTGTTCTCGATTTCCCTGGCAGGTGCCTGCATCGGATTTCTGGTCTGGAATCTGCATCCTGCAAAATGCTTCATGGGCGATACCGGTTCGATGTTCCTCGGGGGTGCGTTCACGGGCATCGGCATTGCGTGCAGAATGCATCTGCTGCTTGTGCTGGTCGGCATTGTCTATGTGCTCGATGCGCTGAGCGTGGTCATCCAGACGCTTTATTTCAAATACACAAGAAAAAAATACGGCGAGGGCAGAAGAATCTTCAAAATGTCCCCGATTCACCATCATTTTGAACTCTGCAAGTGGAGCGAATACAAGATCGTGACGGTCTTTTCGCTTGTCGGCGTGCTTGCAGCCGTGATTGCGGTTGTCTCGCAGCTCTGAGGCTTGCGCGGAAGAATGGAGCGGATAATATGGCAGCATCAACTGCAAAATCGAACCGTGCGGGCAGCAAACCGCATGTCAGGCCGGCGGGCAGGGGCAAGCGTCTGATCGACAGCGATCTGGACGGCGTTCTGCTCGGAACGGTCGTTGCGCTGCTGGTCATCGGGATCCTGATGATGTTTTCCGCGTCCTATCCGGCGGCAATCGAGGACGGGCTCAGCGGCACGTATTACGCCGTCCGTCAGCTGGTGTTTGCTGCGGCCGGGCTTGTGCTGATGGGCATTCTCAGCGTTATCAATTACCATTTCTTTGAAAAGCTCTGGGTTTCCGGCTCTGCATTTGCGGTCGCATTGGTGATGCTGGTCGCGGTTCTGATTCCGGGTGTCGGCAAAAACGTCAACGGCGCAACGCGCTGGCTCCAGGTCGGCAGCGATACGGGCGGCATTACCTTTCAGCCGTCCGAGATGATGAAAATTGCGATTGTTCTGTTCTTTTCCATGCTGATTGTCCGGAATGAGCACCGCATGAATACCTTCATGTACGGCATTGTGCCCTATATGGCGATGCTTGGACTGGTTGCCGCCCTGATGATGTCGGAGCCGCATCTTTCCGGTACATTGATTATCGGCGTGCTGGCTGTTACGCTGATTTTTGTCGGCGGCGCAAGACCGCTGCACTTCGGCATTCTGATTGCAGTCGGCGCGATCGGCCTGACGCTTGTTGTGCTGTATCTGATGCACAGCAAGGGCATCGGCTATTTCCAGAACCGAATCCTTTCGTGGCTCGACCCGTTCAATGAAGAATATATGCAGGATGAAACATGGCAGACCTGTCAGTCTCTGATTGCGATCGGTTCCGGCGGCATGTTCGGGCTCGGACTCGGAGCCTCGCGGCAGAAGTATCAGTATCTGCCGGAAGCGCAGAACGACTTTGTGTTTGCAATCCTCTGCGAGGAATTCGGATTTGTCGGTGCAGTGACCGTGATCCTGCTGTTCTGCCTGCTCGTGTTCCGCGGTTTTTATATTGCTGCAAAGGCCAAGGATAAGTTCGGTATGCTCGTCGCGGTCGGCTTTACCATGCACATCGGTCTGCAGGCGCTGCTCAATATCGCCGTTGTGAGCAATGCAATCCCGAACACCGGCATTTCGCTGCCGTTTTTCTCATACGGCGGCACGGCGCTGATGATGCAGCTGGCGGAAATGGGTGTTCTGCTGAACATTTCCCGGCAGGCAAGACTGGACTGAATTCCGGCGCGGACCGGAAAGCATACAGCACTGGAAGGTGACAGGCATGGAAATTCTGGATTTGTATACGGCTGACGGGAAGCCGTCCGGCCTGACCGTCAAACGCGGCGAACGGGTGCCGCACGGCTATTATCTGATGCTGGTCAGTGTGCTGACGAAAAACAGCGCGGGACAGATGCTTCTGACACGCCGTGCAAAGGAGAAAAAATATGCAGGCCGCTGGGAGATTACCGGCGGATGCGTACAGGCCGGGGAGACCGCACGGCAGGGCGCGGTGCGGGAGCTCTCCGAGGAGACCGGTATTCTGGTGACGGAAAAAGAGCTGATCCCGCGCGGGTGGGCTATGCGCGCTGATTATATTCACGCATTTTTTGAAGTGCACAGGGATGTTCCCGCGGAACAGATCCGCCTGCAGCCCGGTGAAACGGACAGCGCACGCTGGGTCGAGCCCGCGGAATTTCTGCAGCTTTCGGAGCAGCATGAGACTGTTCCGCATCATACGCAGATGATTCTCTCGCATTATCCCGCGCTGTTCAAAGAATGCGGAAGCACAAGGAGTAACATATGAAGGTTTTGATTGCCTGCGGCGGAACAGGCGGACATATCAACCCCGGTCTTGCAATCGCCGGGATTGTCAGAGCGCATGTGCCGGATGCGGAGATTCTGTTTGTCGGCACGCCCGACGGCATGGAGGCAGAGCTTGTCCCGGCTGCCGGCTATCCGATGGAATATGTCAAGGCGGCGGGATTTCAGCGGAGTCTTTCGCCGCAGAATATTGTCCGCAATTTCAAGGCACTCGGACTGCTTGCAGCGGCGGGCGGACATGCCCGCGCAATCGTAAAGAAATTTCAGCCGGATATTGCAATCGGCACAGGCGGCTATGCATCCGGCGCGGTGATCCGCGCAGCACAGCAGCTCGGCGTGCCGACGGCTGTGCACGAGCAGAATGCGTTCCCCGGCGTGACCAATAAGCTGCTGGCGAAAAAAGCGGATGCCGTCATGATGACATTTGACGCCGCAAAACAGTATTTCCCGCCGGATACAAAAACGGTTCTGACCGGACTGCCCGTGCGGAGCAATCTGACCGCGAGGGCGCGCGAACAGGCCAAGCGTCAGCTCGGCTTTACCGGCGAGATGACGATTCTCTCGTTCGGCGGCAGTCAGGGTGCGCAGTGCCTCAATGAGATCATGCCGGAGATTATGGAATGGCATCTGCAGTCGGATATGCAGATCAATCACATTCACGCCTACGGCAAGCACGGAAAGGATACCGTTCCGGCTGAGCTTGCTGCCCGCGGAATTACAGAGGACAAGCGGATCCGCGTGACGGAATATATTCACGATATGGACGTTTGCCTTGCAGCTGCCGATGTGGTCATCAGCCGTGCGGGCGCTTCGACGCTCTGCGAGCTGGAAGCAGTCGGACGGGCATCCGTCCTGATTCCGTATCCCGCAGCAGCGGAAAATCACCAGTATTATAACGCAATGGTGCTCGGCAAGGCCGGTGCCGCCATTGTGATTGAGCAGAAGGATCTGACAACGGACAAGCTCAAATCACATATCAAGGATCTGTACGAAAACCCTGAAAAACGCAGCACAATGGGCCGCCGTGCGGGCGAGCTGTTCCGTGCTGATACAAACGAGCGGATCTGGAACGTCATTGCAGAGCTGACAAAACATGCATAAGATGTCGGCGCGGCACGAAACAGGCGCGTTTCACAGAAATGTTCCGTGCGGCATACGCTAAAGCAAAACGGCTGCGGCCGGAATGCAAGAGGTGAAGCAATATGACAGAGGAAATGCTGCAGATTACGGGCGGGATTCCGCTGCAGGGCGAAATCACCGTGCAGGGTGCAAAAAACAGTGCGCTTCCGCTGATGGCGGCTGCACTGCTCTGCGAGGGTGAAACCGTTCTGAAACGGGTGCCGCAGCTTTCGGATGTTTATGCTGCAAGCAGGATTCTCAACCGGCTCGGCTGCCGCTGTACGGCAGAGGGCAGCACGGTTTCGATCCGGCACAGCGGTGCGGAAAACTGTGAGATCCCGGATGCGGATATGCGCGCGATGCGATCTTCCATCATGTTCCTCGGCCCGATTCTCGGCAGGATGCACCGGTGCACAATCACGATGCCCGGCGGCTGCGAGCTCGGCCCGCGGCCGATTGACATGCATCTTGCGGCGATGCGCAGAATGGGCGTGCAGATTTTTGAGGACGGCGGAAAGATCCGCTGCACCGCAGAGAAGCTCAGCGGTGCAAGGATTCATCTGCCGCTGCCTTCCGTCGGCGTGACGGAAAATGTCATCATGGCAGCGGTCGGCGCAGAGGGTGAGACGGTTCTGACCAATGCTGCACGGGAGCCGGAAATCGCGGATCTTGCGAATTATCTGAATCAGTGCGGTGCGGATATTTCCGGCGCGGGAGAGAGCACGGTTGTAATCCGCGGCGGAAAGAAACTGACCGGTACCGAATATGCCGTGATGCCCGACAGAATTGCAGCAATGACGTATCTCTGCGCAGCGGCGGCTTCGGGCGGATCAATCTGTCTCAGCGGCGCGAATCCGCGGGATATGGAAAGCTGTCTGCATGTGCTGGAAGCGGCCGGCTGTACGGTCGGATGCTGCGGCAGCAGAATCTTTCTTGACCGGAGCGGTGCGCTGAAACCGGTGCCTTACATATGCACCATGCCGTATCCCGGTTTCCCGACCGATGCGCAGGCGCTGATCTCCGCCGTGCTCTGTACGGCAAAGGGCACCAGCGTGATCGAGGAAACCATTTTTGAAAGCAGATACAAGCATCTTGCGGCGCTGATGCGGATGGGCGCGAATGCCCGCGTCAGCGGCAGAACTGCCGTGCTGCAGGGTGTTCCGCGGCTGCACGGCGCTTCTGTTGAAGCGACCGATCTCCGCGGCGGTGCTGCCATGGCTGTTGCCGCCTTCGGTGCGGAGGGTGTGACGGACATCACGGCGCTGCATCATATCGACCGCGGCTATGAGCACTTTGCGGAAACTTTCCACAGTCTCGGCGGAGCGGTCAGAAGATGCCGTTTTTCTGCATCAGAACGCGAAAAACAGGGCGTCGGAGCGTAAAAATGTTGAAAACTATGTGGAAACAGTGCAAAACTGTTGAATTTCAATGCGGAAACCGGCGAGTTTCGGCGTAGATACGGGCTTGTGCTGTTGAAAACTCTGTGGAAATTGTGGGAAAATGCAGCCGATCCCCGCAGCCGGTTTTCCACAGGCCGGCTGTGCAAACGGGATCAATCTGAACGAAAGGAGAGAACGCGATGCGGGATATCGAGAAAACAAACGTCCGCCGGAAGCAGAATGCAAAGCGAAAACGCCGCAGAACCCGGCGCAGAACGGCATATGTCACGCTGGTCGCGGTGCTGGTGCTCGGAATCGGCATTACGCTCTCCATGACGCTGTTTTTTAATATCACGGATATCGTCGTGCACAATGGGACAGATGTACCGGACGAGGACATTGTCGCACTGAGCGGCATCTCCTATCAGGACAACCTTGTGCGGCTCGATTCGGCGATTGCCGCAGAGAGAATCCGTTCCAAAGTGGCCTATGCCGAGAAGGTGACGGTCAGGCGCGTGTTCCCCTCCACGGTTGAGATCAATGTCGAAAAGGCAGAGCCGGTTGCCAATATCTCGCAGAGCTACGGCTATCTGCTTGTCAGCGCCTCAAACCGCGTGCTTGAGGAGCTCAAGGGGGAGCCGCGGGCCGGCCTGATTATCATTTCGGGCTATAATCCGGCACTCGGCACGATCGGCATGGTGCTGAAATCAGAGGATGAAAAGCGCGATAATGTGCTGAAAACGCTGACCTCTGCGGTTTCGGAATGCAACAATGAGCAGATTGTCTCCATTGACATGACCGACCAGAGTGATATCCTTGTGCAGTTTGGCGAGGATGTGCAGTTCCATATGGGCAGCGCTTCCGATGCGGTCTATAAGCTGCAGTTTGCGGCCGAGGCAATCAAGCAGCTGATTCCGGGGCGGAAATATGTCCTGACGATGATTGGCAATAACCAGATTTCCGAGGTGCCGATGGAGGCATACGAACGCTATCAGCAGAAGGATCAGGCTGAGACATCCGCACCGGCCGTAACCGGTACGGCTGCGAATGCGGTTCCTGCGCTGACAACCGTTCAGACCGCAGCGCTGCCTGTGCCTGTTTTGACGACAACGTCGGAAATGCCGCTGATTCCTGTGCCGCCGCAGACACAAACGGCTGTTTTTGTACCGGAAACGCAGACAACATCACCGCAAAACTAATAGAATATTGCTATTTGCGATGTTTGGATTTGTGCAATAGCACAAAATGCAGAAATGCACTTGAAATCAATAGAAAACTGTGTTAAAATGTAATATATGTTTGTAGGCGGCTCTGTCGTCCCGACCCCACTGGGCTGTCGAAATGGAGGAACTTTGATGACTGATTTTGTGTATGAAGATTCATTTGATCCGCAGGTGAATATTAAAGTTGTCGGCGTCGGAGGCGGCGGCGGAAACGCACTCGATTGCATGGTGCAGGCAGATGTCAAAAATATTGAGTATATCGCTGTCAATACCGATGCAAAAGCGCTGCTCAATTCCAAAGCACCGACGAGAATCCAGATCGGCGCAAAGCTGACAAAGGGCCGCGGTGCAGGCAACAGACCTGAGGTCGGCAGACAGTCTGCAGAGGAAAACCGCGACGAAATCAGCAATGCACTCAAGGGTGCTGACATGATCTTTATTACCGCGGGTATGGGCGGCGGTACCGGTACCGGTGCGGCTCCGGTCGTTGCGCAGATCGCGCAGGAGCTCGGCATCCTGACGGTTGCCGTTGTGACCAAGCCGTTTGCGTTCGAGCGTGAGCAGAAAATGGCACAGGCAGAGCGCGGTATCGAAACCCTCAAGAAATATGTTGATTCGCTTGTCATCATTCCGAACGAGCGCCTGCTCGTCGGCGTTGACAAGCCGCTGACAATGCGCCAGAGCTTTGCAATGGCGGATGATATTCTCAAAACCGGTGTCAAGTCGATCTCCGATCTGATTGTCGAGGACGGCTATATCAATCTGGACTTTGCCGATGTCTCCACGATCATGAAGGGTGCCGGCTATGCGCATATGGCGATCGGTCACGGTGCAGGAAAGAGCAAGGCAGAGGAAGCGGCCAATGCCGTTATCTCCAGCCCGCTGCTTGAGACCTCGATCAACGGCGCAAAGCGTCTGCTCATCAATATCGCAATGAGCGAGGATGTGCTTTCTGCCGAGGTCGATGCTGCAACGCAGAAGATCACCGAGACCGCTGCGCCGGGTGTCGAAGTCATCCTCGGTACGGCGTTCAAGGAAGATATGAGCGACGAAATGATTATTACGGTCATCGCAGCAGGCTACGACGAGGACGACAGCAACGCGATCGACGATGTTCCGCTTCCGGCTGAAACCAAAACCGGCCGCGGCAAGGAGCCGATCCCGGTCAAGAATCCGCTGGTGGACGGCTTTGTTCCGGTGGAACCGCGCAAGCCGCAGCAGCAGCGTCCGTCGTCTGCAATCCCGCGTCTGGATGATGATGACGATCTGTCCGAAATCTTCAAGATTCTCGATAAGAAATAAGTTCCGAAATCCGAAACAGCAGGCTGTCATGCGGACAGTCTGCTGTTTTTTTGTCGATTGTTCCGGAAATCAAAATAGATATATGGTGAATCTGCACAAATAAATATCTAAGATTTCTACATTCCATGTCTTGCAAAATGTTTGAAAATATGGTATCATAATATATGGTACATAAGAGACGGTCTTATACGGTGAGTGATATTTTTCCGGCTGTGTCCGCGAACAGCCGCACAAAACACCGGCCGTTCTCTTGAAGCCTTGCACTATTTCATTTTTTTGCGGAGGATTGGAGCGTTACTTATGGATCAGCCTAATGTTTTGAGAACAACAAAAATCGGCGGCGGTTTTGTCAAAGAGGACGTTTTAGCTTATGTCGATGAACTGAATTCGCAGATCTATGCCCTGCAGGAGCAGGTCGATGAAATGAAGAAGAAAGCGGAATCAGGCGGCGGCATGGATGACGCAAAAGAGGCCGAATATGAGGCTGAGCTGTCCCGTCTCCGCGGCGAACTCGGTACAACAAAGAACCAGCTCCGTGCAGCACAGGATGAACTGAAAAACCGCCCGGTGATTGAAGGCGGTGAAGGCGGTATCCCGGTTGCTGAGTTCGAGGCTGCCAGACAGGAAGCAACGGACGCACGTGCTGATCTCGCATCCGCACAGGCAGAACTCGAAATGGCGCGTGAAGAGCAGAATGAGCTGAACAATAAAATTACAGAACTGGAAAGCAGACTGACTACGCTGAATGAGGACAATGAATCGCTGCGTCAGGATCTTGCCAATGCTGCGGCACAGGCACTCTCCGGCGGATCATCGGATGAAGAAGTCGCTGCACAGATTGCTGCCCTGCAGGAGCAGGCTGCACAGGCTGAGGCCGAGGCTGCTTCGCTTCGCTCTGAGCTTGATGCGAAGATCGCAATGCTTTCTGAGTCTGAAGGCCTTTCCAGTGAAGCGGATCTGCAGAAAATTGCTGAATATGAGGCGATGCTCGCTGAGCAGACAACGGCTATGGCCGATAAGGATCGTGAGATTGAAAGCCTGCAGCAGCAGGTCGCTGATCTGAAGGAAAACAGCGCGGATTCCAGCTTCGATATGAGCGCATTGTTCATGGAAGCTCAGATGACCGCGAAGAAGGTCGCTTCTGAGGCCAGACGCGAAGCTGAAAAGCGCGTCAATGAGGCAAAGGCACAGGCTGAGGCAATCGTCAGCGAGGCAAATGCAACTGCTGAAAGTACAGTATCTGCTGCAAATCAGCAGGCTGAGCAAACCATCGCAGATGCAAACAAGCAGGCTGATGAAACCATCAGCAATGCAAATGCTGAAGCGGAAAAGAAGCTCAATGATGCAGATGCCAAGGCGATCCAGACTGTCGCAGATGCTGAAGAATCCGTGCGTGCTTCTCTTGAGGATGCAGAGCGCAGAACCAAGACTACAACCGAGACTGCAAGAACAGTCCGTGCACTGCTTCGCAGCGAGATCGACAGCGTTTCCAAAAAGTTCAACGAGATCTCTCTCGTTCTTGAAAATCTGTCCGGTCAGGCAGGCAGCCGCCTGAATGAGGCGAAGAATGTGATCGCTGATGCGCGGAATACCGTCGGTGATGACGACAGCGTTCCGAGCTTCGAGAGCTTTGATGAGGTTGCTTCCAAGGCGTTTGAAAAGGTCGGTAAGACTGATTTCAATTTTGACGATCTTGCGGAGAGCGCCGGCGAAAACGGAAACGGCTGGAACTGATTTTTCATGGAATATCATTGTAATGTATCCGAACTGCCGGCACTGGTGCGTGAGCAGCAGGCTCTGCACGCCGGCGACCGGGTGATTCTTTCCGGTACGGTTTATACCTCGCGGGATGCTGCGCATAAGCGCATTACGGCTGCGATGAAAGACGGTGACGCGCTGCCGTTCCCCATGCAGGATGCCGTCATTTACTACGCGGGACCGACTGCCGCGCCGCCCGGACGTCCCATTGGTGCGTGCGGTCCTACGACTTCCAGCAGAATGGATCCCTATGCGCCGATGCTTCTCGATGCCGGTCTGCTTGCCATGATCGGAAAAGGAGAGCGCTCGCAGGCCGTCTGCGATGCGATCGAGCGCAATCATGCTGTATATTTTTGTGCGGTCGGCGGTGCCGGTGCGCTCGCCGCTGCACATATTACCAAATGTGAGGTCATCGCATATGACGACCTTGGCTGTGAATCGGTCAAACGGCTGGAATTTACGGATTTTCCGCTGCTTGTTACCATTGACTCGCACGGCGGAAATCTGTTCCGTGACGGCAGAGCAGATTATGCCGGCTGACCCGAAATTTGGCTCAAATGCCAAAACAAATTGTTGAAAGCTGTTGATTTTGCCGGTTTTATGGCGAGTTGTGGAAAACTGCTTGACAAACAAACAACTTTCGGTTATGATGATATCAGGTCATATTCCGGATGCCTGCGGTTCTGAGCAGACTACGGATTTGACGGTACGGTATACGGTTACAGTGTCTGTCCGGCGTGAGGAGGCTCAGCATGAACGGGCTCTCTCTTGAATCGCTTCGCGGGATGCCGGATGAAGCATTGGTTTCGGCCTGCGCGGATCAGCCCCAGGCATTTGAGGTTCTGCTTGAGCGTTATCGCTCTGCAGTGGTTCGCATGGCGGCCGGTTTTGCCTCCAATGCGGCCGATGCTGAGGATTATGCGCAGGAGGGAATGCTCGGATTGCTTGCTGCAGTCACTGCGTATTCTCAGGAACATTCTGCCGGTTTCCGTACCTTTGCGGCTGTCTGTATCCGGAACAGGATGCGGAATATTTCAAAAAAAGAACAGACTGACAAGCGGACAGGCGGGTTTCTGCCGGATATTTCTCTGGATGATCCGGAGAATCCGACGGCTGAGATGCTCGCAGACAGTGCGGAAACACCCGAAGAGATCGTGCTCGAAAAGGAGCATGTTTCGGAGCTGTATGCACAGGTCGCGGATGTCCTCAGCAAGCAGGAACGTGAGATTTTCTGGCTGTCTGTCAGCGGTGCTTCTTATGACGAAATTGCCGGCCGCCTGCAGATCTCTGCAAAGAGCGTCGATAACGCTATTCAGCGTGCAAGACGCAAACTCCGTGCCGT
Source organism: Oscillospiraceae bacterium (assembly GCA_017427265.1). Taxonomy (GTDB): domain Bacteria; phylum Bacillota; class Clostridia; order Oscillospirales; family Ruminococcaceae; genus Firm-04. Next base: position 184,067 of record JAFRTG010000033.1, read on the forward strand.
ATGGAGTAAAACGGATACGGCTGCGGATTCTCCGGCAGAACACTGAGAACCGCCCGATGCAGTCCGGCTAGACTGTCCCTGATTCAGAAGGCGGGGTAAGATCCTTCACAATTCGATGACCCGGCTGCATTTCTTCCAACGCGTGCAAATTATTTCACCTGCAACCCGATTCGCTTCAGGGCTTTGCCCGCAGGCGATACATGTGCAACAGTGGTGGCGTGAATTCCGTCGAGGTCCAAATTTCAAGAATCGAGGAAAATTCAAATGTTCGAAGACAGAACCTTAGTATGCAATGAGTGCGGACAGGAGTTCGTGTTCACCGCCGGCGAGCAGGAGTTTTATGCTGAAAAGGGCTTTGCAAATGATCCGAAGAAGTGCAAGGCTTGCCGCGATGCAAGAAAGAACGCAGGAAAGACTGAGCGCGAGTATTTCACTGCTACATGTGCAAGCTGCGGAAAGGAAGCACAGGTTCCGTTCCGTCCGCGTGAGGATCGCCCGGTCTATTGCAGCGAGTGCTATGCACAGCTCAAGAACCAGCAGTAATTGAAAACCGAAGGGCGCGGTGCATACTGCGCCCTTGTTTTTTCTGGAAAGGATTATGAAAATGGAAATTACAAAGGATACTTTGATCGGTGATATCCTTGATGCAGCACCGGATACTGCGCCCTTCTTCCTTGAGATGGGAATGCATTGTCTCGGCTGCCCCGCATCGCGCGGAGAGACGATCGAAGAAGCGTGCATGGTGCACGGTGTCAGCGCAGATGAACTTGTTGAAAAGCTGAATGCAAGTCTCGCTGAATGAAAATATATTGCCGCCGGGGAGGCTCGGCGGCTTTCGTTTTGAGCACGTACCCACAGAGAGCAAAAGGAGATAACCATGAACCGCAAGGAACTCAATGAGATCCGGAATCATTTTAATCCGGAAGCAAAGTATTTCACGATGGACAGAGTGCTGACAGCCTTTGTGGACAGTCAGCGGAACGTGCGCGGCGTATGCCTGCGGAATGCCGGCAGTATTCCGGCGCCTGAAAGCCAGATTCTGTTTGACACGATGAAGAAGGTTCTGAACGTGAACCTCGGCAAGCAGAGCTCTGAGCTGCCGTTCCGGAATCATGCGTACAGCGATGACGGCGCGCAGACCTTTCTGACGGCTGTGCTGAATTCCGAATTGAAACAGGAGGATATTGCGCTGCAGTTTCTGGGCAAGCTGGCGGAGACTGTCGATTCCGACGCGCCCTACGCGGTGCTGATGGCGTATTGTCAGTATAATCCGCCGCGCAAAAACAAAATGGATGAACTGGAGACGGATTTCACCGATCAGGTGTTCCGTTATCTGGTTGCTGCGCTCTGCCCGATCGCCAAAACAGAGGGTACACTGGTCTACAATCAGTTTGACGATGAGATTCTGCGGCAGGAGAATCCGAATGCGGTCATCAGCAAGGCGCCGGCAGACGGCTTCTTCTTCCCGGTCTTTTCTGACCGTGCGACCGATGTGCACCATGTGCTCTATTATACCAAGACGCCGAATTCTCCGAACGAAAAGCTCGTAGATGCGTTCCTTGAATGCGATGTTGAGACGACCGTCGAGGAGGATCAGGCTGATATGAAGCAGGTGCTCGGCACGCTGCTCGGCGATGATCTGACCTATGAGACGGTTACGACGGTCAACGAAAAACTCAATGAGATTGTTGCGAAAAACAAGACCGACGACGCGCCGACAGAGGTGACCGGACGCATCCTGCACCGGATGCTCGCGGAGGCAGGTGTTCCGGAGGAAAAGCTCGCTGATACGGAAAAGGTCTTTTCAGAGCATGTCGAATCGACGCTGAAGCCGGAACGTCTCGTCGCGTCCAAAACGGTCATCAAAACGCCGGAGATCGTCGTGAATGTGAAGAATTCCGCGAAGGATAAGGTTCGCCTTGACAAGATCAACGGGCGGCACTGTATGGTGATTGAGCTTGATGAGGCCCTGATCGAGGTCAACGGCTATGACCTGAAGGTGCCGGGTGTGCTCGATCCCGATACGCAGACACCGTGGCAGGAATAATCGGAATATCTTGCGCTGACATCCGTGCGGGGAAACGGCTCAGGCTGTTTCTCCGCGGGAGAGTTGGCTTGACAATTTTCTTTGGATATGCTATAATAACAAATGTACTGCTGCGCAGAAACGGTCGCAGCGTTTACGAAAACGGACACCGTTCTGATGTCACAAAATATGCCGCTGTGGTGGAATCGGCAGACACAAGAGACTTAAAATCCTCAGAGGGGTTTGAGCCATAAGATTTTGTCTGTTCTCGCTTCAGCAATCTCAAATGCCGTAGTTACGGCACTTTGATTTGATTTTGTGAACTTTCTGGTAGAAAAGTTTTTCGTGTTAGTGAGCTTTTCTACCAAGAGTTCTACCAAAATCCCGCTTTTCCCTTTATTTCCTTCGGGTTTGGTCTTGCCACAAAAGAATTTTTTCCCATGTGCCAAGTGACTTGCTTTACTCGATTGATAAAAATTTTTCCAATGCCGCCGTGGCGGAATAGGCAGACGCAGCGGACTTAAAATCCGCTTCCGGATACGGAGTACCGGTTCAAGTCCGGTCGGCGGCACCAAAATCGCAAGCTTTCAGTTTGAGGGCTTGCGATTTTTTTCGTCCTCATTATCCTTATCCTGCTTATCCTTTGTACTCTCTCCGCCAAAGACCTCAGCGATCATTGCTGCCGATTCCTCTTTAGAACGAGGATCAAGATGACTATAATAATTCGCTGTAACATTAAAAGTAGAATGTCCCAGCCAATCCTGGATAGCCTTCATCGACGCACCCTTCGCAAGCAACAGGCTTGCACAGGAGTGTCTGAGGTCATGGAAACGGAGTTTCTTCAGCTTATTCCTACTGATTACACGTTTGAAGTGATCTGTTACGAAGTTCGGGGTAATGAGCTTACCGAAGTTGTCTCTGCACACAAAGCCGTCATACTCCCTGTCGAAATCCTTACCGAGCAGTTTGGAGTAATGCTCCTCAAGGATTTTTCTCTCCCTGAGCATATCCTCGATGTGCGGAATCAACGGAAAGGTTCTCTCACTCGCTTTGGTTTTAAGCTCGTTATCGACTCTGATGACCTCTGTACCCGTACCATAGGTGCTTGACACTTTACGGCGAACCGTGATCGTTTTGGCATCAAAGTCTACAGAATCCCACTTCAAGCCGATGATCTCACTCTTACGGAGTCCGTAATATGCGGCAATATGTACGACCAGTTCGATTCTGTCGCCTTTGAACACTTCAAAAAGCTCGTCAAGCTCCTCTTTGGTGTAAAAGTTCGCTTCAAATTTCTTGATCTTTGGCAAATCAACTTTGTCTGCTACGTTGATGTTCAACAAGTCCATCTTCACAGCATATTTGAGTGCCTTATGGATATTTGCGTGATAGTGCTTGACCGTATTGCCAGACATTCCGCTGTTAAACTTCTCGTTGTAGAACTCCTGAAGCTGTAATGCGGTCAGATCTCTGAGAAGAAGATGCGGGTAGTGTTCGTCGAAATAGGCTTTGATTCTGTTGACTACGCCCTTATAGCCTACATAGCTGTTGAAAGCGATGCTCGGCTTTGCGGCTTCAAGCCATTTCAGAAGAAAATCACCGAATTCAAGATCAGTAGTACCGTTGGGAGTTGCGGAGAGAACCGCAGCACTCGGTTCGACCTTTTCTTCGACTTTCGTTACGCTGCCGGTGAGGAATTCCTCGTAGAACTTTGCAACGATCTCCTTCGTCTTGGCTTTCAGTGCTTTATCGGAACAGCCCACAGATAACTCTGTGGCAACCCACTTTTTCTTCCTTTTGCCTGCGTCATCCTTATAATCAAAAACGACGTAGTACTTATTGTTCTTATCATAAACATTATGCTTAAACGGCAGACCTGCTTTCATATCATTTCCTCCTTGTGTTGAAAGCGGTAGCCCACACGCGCTGTTGACAGTATTATCCGTCATAATGAAACCGCCGGTGTAGATTACATCCCCTCTGACATCAATCTCGCCAACAGCGAAACGCTTATGCAGACGGCACTTTCGAGGGAAACAATACTTCGCCGGATACTCTCCGAGGACAATGTCTACGGATATGATTTTGTAATCATTGACTGCCTGCCGTCCCTGGGAACTCTCCTTATCAATGCACTCACTGCTGCGGACAGGCTTATCATACCGGTTCAGACACAGAAGTTCAGCCTTGACGGTTTGCAGGCGCTCAGCTCTCTATATGAACAGATCAAGACGGCTATTAACCCTAAAATCGCAATGCTTGGTGTTCTTCCGACTATGGTTGACCGCACGAGCGTCAGCAGAAATGCCCTTGAGGAGCTTCATGAAAAATACGGAGCTATGCTGTTTAAGACGCAGATCAGCAAATCCGTAGAAGCTGCAAAAAGCTCCGAAAACGGTACACCGCTTTGTATGACTGCCCATAAGCTGGGTACGGAATACGATAATCTTGCAATGGAGGTGCTTTCAAGATGTTAAGTATGTCAGAACTCGCAATGAATCCCAACCGCAAGGTCACTACTGTCTGCTACGGCAAGAAGCAGGAGTGGGATGATCGTGAAGAAGCACAGGCTTTCTTCCTTGAAGCCATGATGAACAGCGACGGTGCTGAACACGACCGTTACGCAGGAATCTTTCTCCAGTTGCAGAACGGTCTTGACTACTGCACCGACGAAGATGATGACGAGGAGGACTGAACAATGAACGGTCAGTTTGATTTAAGTGCTATGCTGTCTGCCCCTGCGCAGACAGCAGTTCAGCAGATACCTTGCGAACAACTCAAACCTTATCACAACCATAAGTTTGAGCTTTACACAGGTGAACGTCTGGACGATATGGTTGCCAGTATCAAGGAAAACGGTGTCCTTTCTCCGATCATCGTTCAGCCTGACGGTGACGATTACGAAATCCTGATCGGTCATAACCGCTGGAACGCTTCAAAGATCGCAGGACTTCCGTCCGTTCCGGCAATCATCAAGACAGGTCTTTCCAAGGACGAAGCCGAGATGTACGTCATTGAATCTAATGTGATGCAGAGAGGCTTTGAAAACCTCAGAATTTCCGAACAGGCTGCTGCCGTTGCACTCCGGCACAGCGAAATGTTCTCTCAGGGCAAGAGAAATGATATTTTTAGGGAGCTTGCTTTGATGGAGAACCCTGAATCAGCAACTTCAGACCCAGTGGGAATGAAGTCCGCACCTGATGTGAATGACAACATCGGTGAGCATTACGGTCTTGGAAGAAGCACAGTTGTCCGTCTAATCCGCATAAATAAGCTGATAGACGAGCTGAAAGTTCTTGTTGACAGCGGAGATATTGCTATCAGGACAGGCGTTGAGCTTTCATTCATTTCAGACGATACTCAGGCAGTCATTGCTGAGTGTGCTGAGGAAGCAAAAATCGACATGAAAACAGCAAAAATGCTTCGATCCTCTGCTGACAACGAGGGCAATATCGACCGCTATACCGTTGAAAGCATCATCAGCGGAGAGGACAGCGAAGCAAAGCCGAAGCCCAAGAGCGTGAAGATCAGCAATGATACCTATACCAAGTATTTCAGCGAGGGTGTCAAGGCTAAGGAAATCACGGAAACTATTGAAAAGGCACTTGCTTTCTACTTTGAAAATATGGAGGAGAACTAAC
>JAFRTG010000034.1 GCA_017427265.1 Oscillospiraceae bacterium
AAATACACATCCTGTTCTTCTTCGAGCAGAAGGTCTTTCATGATGCCCTTTTCAATGCGGATGATCCACGGCATCAGCGAATACTGAACAAATGCGATGCCCTGATGCTCGATGTTATTGAAGGTGCTGCGTTTGAGGTCTTGTACCAGATGCGGCGGAACCTGAAACATTCGGCAAATCTCCTCCACATCAAATTCCCTCGTGGAAAGAAACTGCGAATCCTCCGGCGGCAGGGAGATTGGCTTATACTGCATACCTTCTTCGAGAACTGCGATGCGGTGGGCGTTTCTTGCCCCGCCGTATGCCCGCGTCCAGTTATCTCGAATTTTCTGCGGATCTTTCAGAACTCCCGGATGCTCCAGCACTCCGGCAGGCTGTGCTCCGTTTTTGAAGAATGCACTGCCGTATCGCTCCACTGCCATGACTGCACCGAGTGCGTTTTTCATCATTGCTATCGGTGAGAATCCGACCAGTCCGTTAAAGCCTAAGCCGGGGATGTGCAGAATTTCATCCCTGCGGAAAATGATATCCTTGTCATGCTCGCCGGGCTTTTCATCGGTGTAGGCGTGATAGGTGTAAAATAGGTCGCCGGATTTCGGATCGCGGTCGATCTCCATATTCTCTGGCAGCAGCGGATACAATCCGAGAATTTCATTCTTGCCGTCTCGGACGATTTGTGCGTAAGCGTTCCCCCATAATAAAAGGTGGCACATGAGGGCTTCCCAGAACGAGAATGAGGACATCTCCGGATTTGGCTGTCGGTAGAGAATCTTATACAGCGGATGATCGGTCGCCATTTCCTTGTCATCGCCCTGCCCGGTGTATCTGTATAGGTGCAGGGGAAGTCCGGCGATAGTATTGGAGAGCAGTCTCACGCAAGCATATACGGTAACAATTTGCATTGCCGTGCGTTCATCGACACGCTCTCCGCTGTGCGTCATGCCGAACACAAATAAGCTGCCTGAATCACGGACATTATCCTGAATATCCGGCAGCATCGGCGCATCTCTCGGCTTGCTGATGCCGAGCCAGCTCAAAAAGCCCATAAACATTACCTCCTGTCAGATGACCACAAGATCGTGATCGGGTTCATCATATACACTGCCTTGCATCTCGTGACGGATACAGCGGTCAAGCGCCATGATCCATGCCACGATGCCGTCAATCTTTTCTGTACTTTTCTTTTTACTCGGTTTGATGTTCTCCGCCGCATCGATTTCAGCGACCACATTACCCGCCATCCAGCGCAGGACAGGGTTGCCGCCGTGTATAAACTGCCCTTCGAGAATGAGCTTGTACAGCTCTTTCATCGGAGGCGACATATCCTTGAAGCCCATACCCATCGGAACAACGGTAAAGCCGTCACCCTCAAGGTCGGTGATAAGCTGTGTGGCATTCCAGCGGTCGGCAGCAATTTCCTTGATGTTATACATCGTGTGCAGCTCGTTTATTGTCTTGCGCACAAAATTATAATCGACAACATTGCCCTCGGTGATATGAAAAAGCCCCATACGCTCCCAGACATCATAGGGAACATGATCTCGCCGCACTCGCAAATCAAGCGTTTCTCTCGGCAGCCAGAAGTGTGGCACAACGATGTATTTTTCACCATCATGCAGCGGAGGGAATACCAGTACAAAAGCGGTAATGTCGCTCGTACTCGACAGGTCAAGTCCGGCGTAACACTCCCGCCCGCGGAGCTTTTCAAGGTCGATAGGGAGGTTGCCCCTGTCATAAATATGCTCCGGAATCCATGCGACGGCGCTGCCTACCCACTGATCCAGACGAAGCTGACGAAACACGTTCTCCTCGGCGGGATTTGTCAGTGCCTCTCGGTGAGCATCACGTACTCGGTCGATGGTGATCGTATGCCCCAGTGATGGATTTGCCTTGTACCAAGATTCCTCGGCGTTCCAGTCGTCATCATCGTCAAGACCGTATATCACGGGATAAAAGGACGGATCAATACGTCTGCCGTCCAGAATATCCTTTGCTTTTGTATGATATTCGTAGCAGATGCTGTTGCGGTCGGTGCCGGCGGTTGTGATCAGGAAGTACAGCGGCTGTGTACGGGCATCGCCGGAGCCCTTTGTCAGAACGTCCACAAGGCTGCGGTTCGGTTGGGCATGAAGTTCATCAAGAACCAGACCGGATACATTCAGTCCGTGCTTGGTACCGACTTCTGCGGAAAGCACCTGATAAAAGCCAACATTGCTGTAATTCACCAGACGCTTTGTTGCCGCCATGATCTTAGAACGTTTCAGCAGCGCCGGTGTCATTTCGACCATACGCTTGGCGACATCGAATACGATGGAGGCCTGCTGTCGGTCGGCTGCAGCGCCATATACTTCGGCGGAAGGCTCGTTGTCAGCGTAAAGCAGATACAGTGCAATTGCAGCGGCAAGCTCGGACTTTCCATTTTTCTTTGGAATTTCGACATAGGCTGTGCGGAACTGCCGGGTATCATCTTCTTTGACGATGCCGAAAATATCTCTCACGATGCGTTCCTGCCACGGAAGTAACCAGAAGGGCTTTCCCGCCCAGCGACCTTTGGTATGGCAGAGGTTTTCGATGAAGCGCACAGCCCTGTCCGCTTTTGCAGCATCGTAGTGCGATTCCGGCAGCATGAAGCGTGTAGGCTGATAGTCCTTCAGCTTCGGATAATTTTTCGGACGTTCCCGCGCCCTTGCCGTTCCTGCCATCAGCCACCTCCGAGTAGTTCATCCATATCGTCAACGGCAGCGTTTTTCATATCTGCTCCTGCCGTGATCCTGCTTCTTGCCGCCGGAGTCAGACCGAACTGCTCTGCAATCTTATTCATGATCTTCAGATAGGTCTGAGCAATGGACACCTGCGGAACCTGCTGCCAGTAGCCAGATTTCGTTTTCACGATAGTTCCATGCTGTGTCATGAATTCCTCGGCTTCCTTCCACCGGGCATATGCCTGACAGTACGATGCGAATGCCGCCTGATCGACCTCGGTCAGCACACCGATCTGCTCCAGTTGCTTTGACAGCCTGCGCCATTCTTTTTTCGCTTCGGGTTCCAGCCACTTCGGACACGGAGGTGCTTTGCGTTCCGGTTTCGGCTCTGCATCATTCAGCGGACGCTTACCCGGATTGCCTTCCAGCTCTTTGATCGCTGTAGGCTTTGGTTTTCTGCCTCTCTGAGCCATCCGCATCACTCCTTCCAATAAAAATGTGCATAAAGAAAAGGCCTGCGTACTGCAAGCCTCTCCCATGTATTTATCCACCATGATTATCCGTTCAGCATATCCAGCATCAACTTTGCACCATCACGAAAGCTCCTTGTGTAGCTGTCCTCCGAGGTGATCGACTCCATCTGTCGATGTATATCGACCAATTTCTCGATTGATGCCGCCGCTTCTATCTCCATTCCATCGGTGATCTGATCATACAGATTGTACGCATTCGCATTCAGCTTGTCGTATTCATCTGCCCTGACCTTGATATCGGTCGGTGCGCTGATCCTGCCCCGGTATAACTCACTGATTGCTCCCATCCGCTTCACCTCCTTGCTGTGGGGCAATGGGGCGGCTTTGTGCTGCCGCCCGCCGTCCGTTTTTCTCAGTTGAACTTGTCGAGGAGCATCTGAAGGACTGCCTTGGTATCCTTGTCAGCCGCCTTGACATCCATGCCCCGGTCGTAGTTGAAAACCGTCTCGCCGCTGCGCTCGATCCAGATCTTCGAGGCTCTGCCCTCCTTGTAGCCGAACTTGCTGGGCTCCTCGAAGTGCTTCACGCTGTAGCGGTATGCGCTCCCGTTGTAGTTGATCGTGCCGTGTGTCCACATAGTGTTTCCCTCGCTCTTTCGTAGTTTTCGGTGGGCTTTCCGCCCTTCCGTTGTGACCATATTACCATGATCTGCGGACATTATCAAGCGGCTAAACTGCCAGAATGTGCAGGCCGATTTTTCGGCATTTGTTGTACATATTATGCCTTGCCGTAAAACTCACCAGAACGCGCCGTGTGGACGGCTTGCAGCGTGGGGCAAGTTATCCGCAGGAAAGCTGTAAGCCCCACACAGGCGAACGTGGCGCGGAACAGCCCCTCCGCAGAAGGACTGCTCCGTTTTGCCGTTCAGCCGCCGTAGAACTCCTCGATGTACTGCTTGCCGTCCTTCTCGGTGACCACACTGGGAAAGCGCACCTTGTGTCCCTGCTCAGTCATAATGCTTGCCGCAAGGTCGGCAATCTCGCCGAGGAATGCCATGTCCCATTCGAGGTCATCGTTCTCGGTCAGCACCTTGCAGAATTCAAATGCTGCTTCGTAGATGTCATCGTTGCGGTCTGCCTGTGCATCGGTCAGTTCCAGCTCTTCGGCTGCGCCGCACTTTGTGGTGTTTTTGCTCATGTAAATGTCCTCCTTGTTTTTGGTGTGGTGCCGCCCCGTAGGGCAGCGGTTGTTTTCAGCACTTCGTGCCAATGCATCTGAGGGTGTCGGCATCGAAGAAGGCTTTGTAGATGTCCGGCTTGCCTACCCAGACGATGTACTCGTTGTACTCGGCATCGTACTCGATCATGCCAGCGTCCCAAGTCTCGCCCCACTCCTTCTTTGCCTTCTCGATCAGCTCCTGCTTCGTTTTCATGGTGTGTACCTCCGTATGCTCGTTTTTCGGCTGGGCTTCCCGCCCTTCCGTTGTACACATAATACCATGATCTGCGGACATTATCAAGCGTGAGTAATCACGATCATTCCGGCGATTTATCGCACCGAATTGTGTACATTATGCCTTGCCGCAGGAGGCGCACAGTCGTCACGTGTGGGCGGCTTTTATCGCGGGGCAAGTTATCCGCAGGAAAGCCGTAAGCCCCCACACGGGCAAACGTGGCGCAAGTCAGGGCTTGCTGTTTCTGCCCAGCTCGTAGGCTCTTGCCAGCATCATGCGGAGCGTCATTATGCTGACCTCGGTGGTATCCGCATCGATGCCCCGGAAGTCCAGCTTGCCGCGCTCCGCAAGCACAAGGCTTTCTTCCATTGCGATCTGCTCCAATGCCTTCTGGATTTCGGTATTCATGTAGATGCTCCTTTCGGGGATGCCGCCCCTCCGGAGAAGGGCGGCTCATTTTTCAGTCGGCGAAGTTTTCAAGGTACTCGCTGATTGCCTTTGCCGTTTTGGTGTAGTCCGCTGCAGTGGGGTGGTAGCCGTACCACTTGGGATCGTTGTAAGCCGTCCAGACGTAAAGCCCTTCGTGCTTGCCCCAAAGGTCCTCGAACTTCACCGTCAGGCTGTCGATCTTGCCCTCGGTGCGGTTCAGCACCGTGATCAGGATGTCGTAGCGGCGGTCCGCCTCGATGCATCTTGCGAACTCGACCTTCACCGTGGTGGTGTCGGTAAGGCGGGCGATGCAGGCGCTTCCGACCAGCTTGGGGTTCTTCATGGCGGCGACCTTTGCGGTCATCTTCTTCAGTTCGGTTTCAAAAAAGTTCATGGTGGAATCCTCCGTTTGTTTTATTCGGCGAGGCGTTTGCCCTTCCGTTGTGTCACATATTACCATGATCTCCCCGTAATAGCAAGCGGCTAAACTACCAGAATGTGCAAGGCAATTTTTCGCTGATTGTTGTACATATTATGCCGCCGACCGAAGACGCGGAGCAGAGCCGAAGCCCTGCCCCTGATGTGGTCAAAGCATTACGCGGATGCCTTCGACCTCGTAGTCGTCCATGACATGATAGTCGGTGTCGTTGCGGGTAATGGAATCAAGCCCATACACCGTACAGCCGAGCCGTCTCATCTGATGCAGTGCTTCAATCAGAACTGTGGTTTTTGCCGTTACCACAATGGTTGTGATATTGGCAATGCGGAGCGTGTTAAGAAAATCCTCCATGTCGCCCTCGTTCGGCAGGTCGGTCACTTCGTACTCGCTGCTGTTGTGACGGCGGCTGTCCTTGTAGTTCCACAGTGCCTTCCTTGCACCGAGGCTGTAGCCCGACTTCTGACCGTTGCTCTTGCGTTCGTAGATTTTGCGATCCATCTGTTCAAACGTGTAAATGATATCCATGTATTTTCTCCTTTCGGCATTCGGCTGCCCGGTGAAGGGCAGCCCCGCCTTTGTTTTAGTCAATAATGTGAAGCACTACCATGCCGTTCGGTGTCGGGATGAAGATCTCAGGCTCCCAGAAGATCGCCTTGTACTTTTCAATCTGCTCATCGGTCAGCCCTGTGAAATCCTCAAAGCCCAGACCGCAGACGAAGAAGGTGCCTTTGATCGGGCCGTACTTCTCAACCGTTCTGTTCCATGCAAGGTCATCGCGGAACAGCCCTTCCTCGTTGACGATCACACCGACCTCTTCCTCGAAGGGGTAGATTGCCTGAATGTAGCCGTCCACCTCCGCCTGAAGGTTTTCAAGGGTGTGTTCGATGTCCTTGACGTAGGGGTGCTTGCCGGGTTCGCATACCAGAATTTTCATGTAGATTCGCTCCTTTTGTATGATTCCGCTTGTCTGGCGGTAGTGACATATTAACTCTTTTTCTGCGATAAGTCCACGCCTTTTCGCAAAATAAATGTACCAGACATGAGGCGGAAAATCAGGCGGAATTGTACATCGCTCAGGTCGCACACAGTCGCGCTGTGTAAAGCGGCTTTCCGCAGGGGCAAGCTGTACGCATCTTCCCGGCACAGCCCCACACAGGGCAACGTGGCGGCTTATTCTGCCATCTGCCGAGCCATTTCTGCTCTCAGCCGTGTCAGTTCACAAAGCATCTCAAAGGAGCGCCCGTACTGCTCCATGTATGCGGCGATGTCGTAGTCGGCGCAGCACAGCAGCTCGAACTTGTCGGTCACACCGTTCTTTCCGACCATGAACTTTGCCTTTCTCGGAAACTGCCGGTCGAGCGTGCCTTCAAAGCCGTGCTTGTTGAACCAGTCGATTGCGTACATCTCCTCGTTGGAAAGTACCCTTGTCGCTTTGATTAGGTCGATCATTCTTTCTCACCTCCGTATTCCTTAAGGTAGGCGTTCACGCGGTCGCCGTAGCCCATCTCAGCAAGCTCCTGCGGTTCAAGGACTTCCAGAAGTGCTTCCATTGCAATCCGCTCAGTGAGCAGTCCATCCGTTGAAAGGTTCGCAATGATTGCGGTCAGGCATCTGACCTGTTCGTATGTATCCATGTTCTTTCCTCCTTCGGGTTTGGCAGCCCCTCCCTGCGGAAGGGCTGCGCTGCTCCGTTCGTTTACTTGCTCTTGCGTCCTGCCTCGTAGGCTTCTTTCAGGGCTGCTTCCAGTCCCCAGACCGAAACCTCGATGAAGTCCTCGCGGTCGCAGTGGCGGGTTTCGAGGTCTCCGCGCTCGGCTACCAGAATCAGGTGCTTTGCGGCAATCTCGTAGACCTTCTTGTCGATGCCCTCCAGCGGATGCTCGGTTCTCTGTAGCTCGCGCTCGTATTTGGCGATGCTGCTGTCCATGTTTTTCAGTGCCTGCGCCTTCGAGATGCCGTAAACCTCAAGGCAGGCTTCTTCGGTCATCTGCTCGGTGGCGTTTCTGCCGTTCCGCAGAAAGTTCAGGGTGGTCTTGATCTCGTTCAGCTTTTTCTTGGTCATGGTGGTGTACCTCCGTTTTTGTTTTCGGCGGGCTGTCTGCCCCTGCCGTTGTAACCATATTACCGTCTTTTGCGGAATATATCAAGCGGCTAAATGTACAGAACAAAATCGGCGTATCTGCGCCACTTGTTGTACATAGTACACCATGCCCACAGGAGACGCACAGTCGCGCCGTGTGGGGCGGTTTTCCGCAGGGGCAAGTTTATCGCTAATCGCTGGAAAACCGCACACAGGCGAACGTGGCGCAAGCCAGCCCCACAGGGCTGAACTTGTCAATCCTCGGTCGGCGGGAGCCACTGTCCCGTCCTCTCATCGAAAAGGTAGTAATACGGGATGCCCCAGTCGTCCCTCATCAGGGAAACAACGCTCTTGTGCGTGACCGCAGGCTGCGGCGGCTCCTTGCGGTCGCGGTGGTAGGCGACCGTCACACCCTCCGCAGGCTTCTCGAAGCTGTGCTGCTCGTCAGCATTGGGGGCAAGGCGCTCGCCGAGGATGCTGATGTCACCAAGGGCAAGCAGCGCCTTGACCTTCTCGGCGGTGTCGTAGTGCTTGGTGAGGATGGGCATCTGATGCTCCGGGTAGCCGTCCCAGTGGCAGTAGATTGTTTCCGTGGTGCCGTCCTCATGCAGGATGCCGATTCTCGAATTCGTGCTCATGTTCAATTCCTCCAAGGTTTGTATTCGGTGGGCATTCAGCCCTTCCGTTGTGACCATATTACCGTCTTTTCCGGATAATAGCAAGCGGCTAAATGTACAGATTATTTCGCAAGAAAACCCGCACTTTTCTGTGTACATTATCGTGGCGGTAGGCCCTCCCCGCAGGAAGGGCTCCGCTGGGTTCCGTTCAGGCTCTTTTCACATCGACCAGCCACTCGGCTTCCTTGTGGGCGATGCCCGTAGCCTTTTCGATGATGTCGCTGTCCTCGTCGATGTAGTGCAGTCCCTTGCCGACCTTGATGAAGCGAACATCCTCGTAGCCCTCGATGGTGGTGCGGTAAACATAACCGCTGCGGCTCTCACCGTCGTAGCTCTTGCCGTCCCAGCCGTTGAAGGTGAATGTGATGCGCTCCGCAGTCTTGCAGAAGTGGGTCTCGAAGTCCTCGCGGCTGATCGCCGTGTTCGCATCGAGCAGTGTGAGGTGGTTTCTCAGTGTGTTGGGGTTCATGGTAGTATCCTCCGTGTTTTGTATTCGGCGGGCATTCTGCCCTTCCGTTGTGTCACATATTACCGTCTTTCCCGGAGAATAGCAAGCGGCTAAATGTACAGATCATTTCTGGCGTATCTGCGCAGTTCCTTGTACATAAAGCCATGCAGAAGAACAGCCCCCGAAGGGGCTGTATCCAATCGCATCTTATCCGAAAAGGTCTGCGCCGAACATCTCTGCGTTCATTCTGCGCTGTGCCATCAGGAATGCTCCGCCGTAGCTCTTGCAGTGCTTTTCGTAGCCCTCGGCATCCATCTCCCGCAACAGGTCATCCGGGAATTCGTAAAGCGGGTAGCAGCAGAAGCCGCTGTATCCGTAGACCGGCTCTCCGAAACGCTCGTACTGCTTTGCGCCGATGCTCCGCAGGAAGTCCACTGCGGTCGGATTGTTGTTGGTGTCGATGAAGGTGCAGTTGCGCGGGATCAGTGTGCCGTTCCCGATGCTGCTGCCGATGTTGACCGAAAGCACCGCATCGAACTCGTCATCCTCTGCGATTGCGGTGATCGCCATGACCATCGGGTCGGAAGCGTAGTCTGCGATGCTGAAACGCACCTTGATGCCGTTCATGTAGTAATCTGCCATTTTCGTATCCTCCAAAAGAATGTATTTCCGAGGTTTTCCCTTCGGTAGCGACATTATAACTCTTCCTGCCGAGTGTATCAAGCGGCTGAATGTACAGATCATTTTTGGCGTATCTGCATGGATTCTTGTGCAGTATGTGTATCTCACCACACCTTGAATTCCGGCATTTCCGTTTCCGGTGCTGCCGCCTGTCCTTCTTCAGTATCAAGGTCAATCAGCTCGACCTCGGTGTCTTTTTCGGAGCTGAAAACCTCCTGCACCAGTCCGCCCTCGACCACGATCACGATTTTTGCCATGCTGTTCACCTCCGTTCTGCTCAGCTTATGGGGCAGGCGGTTCTGCCCGCCCCCTTTGCGGTCGTATTCAGTTCACTTTGAAAAGGATGCCCTGTGCCGTTTCGTATTCTTCCTCGCCCCAGCGCAGGCTCTTTTTTGTGATGGTGTGCGTTCCGACTATCGTGCAGCCCTCTGCGATAAATCCGTAGATGTTTTCCATCAGCGCCGTGCTCTGATTCGTAAGCGTGAACTCGGTGATGCCCAGCTTGCGGAGCGTTCCGATGAAATCGTGGAATTCCTTGTCCCAGCAGTAGTCGCTCATCTCGAACTCGTTGTTGTCGTTCTCGCGGCGATTCTTGAAAACCCAGTAGGCTTTCATCTCGCCGCCGCTGTAGGGGTAGGGTCCTGCCACCTTTTCCTCGGCGTACCAAGCGTCCATCTCCGGGCTGTCGTAGCCGTGTGCCTCAGCGATCTGCTGCTTGCGCTCGGCGCGTTCCTTTTTGGCGCGTTCGTAGGCGGCGCAGCGGAAGGTCATCTCCTCGAAGTAGCTGTCGTTCATGTTCGTATCCTCCGTGTTTTGAATTTCGGCGGGCTGTCTGCCCCTGCCGTTGTGTAGCATATTACCATGATCTTCGCAATAAGTCCACGCCTATGTGCAAAATAAATCGTAGAAGAGTCGCCGTTTTCATCGTGCTGAACAGGTACATATACACAAGCCCACAGGAGGCTCACAAACGCGCCGTGTCGCGCCCGGAATCCTTCCAACAAACAAGCGGCGCAGAGCCTTAAAGCCCCACACCGCCCGCTGTGCGCCCCTTATTCGGGAATGTACTTGTCGTGGATGATGCCGAGGATCTTGTCCTGCTCATCAATGCTGATGCCCATGCTTTCGAGGGCTTCCCTCGTGCCGCAGTCGGGGCAGATCAGCGTATCGTTGTCGTAGCGGGACAGCGCCGGTCGCTCAGTGTAGGTGCGTCCGCACTTGGGGCATTTGCGTGGTTCGTTTACTCGGTCTTTCATGTGAATTCCTCCTATGTAGTTGGTGGTGTGCCGCCCGAAGGCGGCAGGATGTCATTCTTCGGTTCGCTCGGTGTGGCTGAGAATCTCATCGGCGCTGCCCGATTCTGCGTATCCGCAGTCCCAGATTGCAAGGAGCATCTCCTCGTCGGTTTCGGGGACCTTAATGCTGTAGGTGATCTTCCGTGCCCGAATGTCGTTCAGCATCTTGGTGGTCGTTTCGAGGAAGTCGGCGGGGATCTCTCTGGTCGTGCCGTCCCATCCGAGTAGACGCACTCCGTGGCGGCGCAGGCTTTCGATATGTTCTTTGCTTGTCATGTTCATGACTCCTTTGCGGTGTTTTCCTTTCGGTAGTGACATATTAACTCTTTACTCGAAAAATAGCAACCCGGTAAATGTACAGATCATTTAGGGCGGTTCTTCACGGTTTGTTGTTCATTTTATGCCTTGCCCACATTTGCGCCGTGTCGCGTTGTGTGGCGCGGTTGACTGAGATGGGATACCGATTCGGAGGATACCCCTTCCGCCCCACACGGGGCGACGTGGCGGCTGTGTGTGCCGCCGTGCCGTTCCGTTTTTGAATCCGCCCCGCAGGGCAGACCCGTCAAGGTCTGCCGAAGCGGAATGCGTTGTCGCCTGTAAGGTTTTCGGTAAGCGTTTCTCTTGCGGTCTCGAATTCGCTTCCGATAAAGCCCATTCTCATCAGCCAAGTCCGCATTGCGAACTTTTTGTTTTCCTTCTGCTGTTCCTTGGGGCTTGCGCTTCTGAGGTCCTTTGCCATCTGGCTCATTGCGAGGCAAAGCTGAATGTAGCTCTTGAGCTTGCCTGCGTGAAGTCCGTTCTGCTTGCCGTTGGAGGGCGGTGCGAACTGGAAAAGTCTGAACTCGACCGTACCCTTTGTGAAGGTGGCGTGCAGGTTGAGCATGTGGTAGCGGCTGTCGTTGTAGTGGTGTGTTCTGCCGTAGCTGCATCCCTGTGAGCTGTACCAGATGTCCGCAAGCTGTGCCATCGTGCGGGGCTTTTTGCGGTTGAGCTGGTCGAGAAATCTCGGGTCGACCGTTCTGCAGTAGCGGTTCATTCTGCTGTGGTCTACCTTGATTGCTTCGGCGATCAGTGTTTCGTGGCTTGCCATGATGTTTGCGAGGTTTCTCAGGCTCTGCGGTGTGTGTCCCTGCGCTCCGATGTGAATGTGAACTCCGCATCCTCTTGTGTAGTCGCTCTTTGCGCCTGCCTTGCGAAGGCGTCTGATCAGCTCCTGCAGGGTTTCGATGTCTGCGTAGTGCAGGATTGGTGTGACCAGTTCGCACTTTTCGCTGTCCGGTCCGCTGATGCTGCAGTCGCGCTGGAATTTCCACTCGCGTCCCTGTGCGTCCCAGGCGCTGTAGGTTTCGTAGCCGTTGCGGCTGCCTGTGTATTCGCTGCGGTCGGTGCCGAAGAACTCGGCGGCAAGCTTTGCGGCAGCCTTGCGGGTGATGTTGTTCATCTCAACCTCAACCCCAATGGTCTGCTCCTTCATTCTGTTGATCTGCTGTGCGGTTTTCTCAGTCATTTTTGTATCCTCCGTTTCGGTTTTCGGAAGGCTGTGTGCCTTTCGTTGTGTCACATATTACCGTCTTTGGGAGGAAATAGCAAGCCGCTAAATGTACAGATCATTCGAGTGTATTTTTTCCGAATCTCTGGTGATTTTACATACTTGAAAGACTTGCATTTTTATGGTATACTTGGATACGATGGAATAGGTTCTCACATTTTCGGGAGCACCCATTTCGGTATAAAATCGGCGGTCGGGAAGGCAGGAATCCAGCCCTGCCGTTCCGTCGTTTTTTGCTTTTATCTATACAGATCCCTCGCGCTTCGCTCGTAGGCTTCATAGAGGAATTCGGGATCGAATCCGAATGACCGATAACCTGTCACGCAAGTCCAGAAGTATCGGGGTGTCGGTTCTCCGAGTCGTCGCTTTTCATTCATGATGTACAGAAAGCCGTTTGTCATCACCGTCCTGCCGCTTGCAGTGCGGAACACCGGGAGTCTGATCTCCTTTTTATAGTAGCAGACCGGGCAGCCTTCGTAGCGATCGAGCATCTTCTCATGCTCCGCTGTGACCTCCCAGACCGCGATCGGAACAACGCCGTCCGGCTTCGGCTCGATGGTCAGGTAGAATCCGGTCTTGCTGCCTTTGAAGAGCAGCTCGTAACCTTCGAGCAGCGCCGTTCCTACCGGCTTTGCACCGGGGCATCGCATCTGCATCTGTCTGCGGTTGAGGTTGCTGCCGTAGGCGAGGTAGTATCTTTTCTTGCTCATGTGATCTCCTCCGTTCAGGGTATTTGGCTGGCATTGCCTTGCCGTTGTGTAGCATATTACCATACCCTGCGGAGGTTATCAAGCGGGTAAATGTACAGATCATAACGGACGATTCTTCGCCGTTTGTTGTGCATATTACGCCTTGCCGAAAAACGCGCCGTGTCGCGCTGTGTGAGGCAGAAACCGAAACGGAGTAACTGTCGGAGGATATCCGCAAAGCCCCACACAGGCGAACGTGGTGCGTTCAGCGGTTAATCAGGGATTCCTGCCGAGCTTGTTCGAGGAAGGAGATGTCCAGCCCGTTCATTTCGTATCCCTGATGGATGATGCCGTAGTAGAAATTGTCGGGAGGTCTGACTCCCTTGCTGTTCATGATGTAAACCATCGCATCGACCGTCTTGCCGTTCAGCTCGACCTGCACAGTCTCCCTGCGGTAAAGGTGCGGGTAGCCCTCGTAGCGGTCAAGCGGAATCTCATCGGCAGGCTTGATGTCCCAGAGCAGAACGGGAACGCTGCGGTCGGGATCGGGTTCGATAGTCGCCACACCGCTGAATACCAGCCGGTAGCCGTGAAGCGTGCTTGTGCCGAGGACTTCGGCTGTGGGGCAGCGCCGCTGCATCTGCCCGATGTGAAGGTTTGAGCCATAGGCTAAGTAGATCATGATTTTTCCTCCTCGTTGGTGATGATTGTGAAGTCGTCCTCGCCGGGAATTAGGGAGAGCGTTCTGCCGTTGTCCCATTTCATGTGGACATTGCCGGCATCATCGATATAATCCACAGAACCGGTCGTTCCGGGCGGAATGGGCGCATAGGGATCGTCCATATGGTTCAGGCGGATACGGGTGCCTGCGGGATAACGCTCCCGCAGGGCTGTCAGTTCATGTTCATTCGGAAACTGCATCGTTTTCTTCCTCCTCGGTGGTCTGCGCGATGGCCTTTGCCGCCTCACGCTTTGCCTTCTGACGCTCCGTCCATTTTGCCTTTTCCTCATCGTTGCGGAAAGCGGTATGCCCGGTCAGATGCTCCAGAAGGATGCGGCGGTCGGTCTTGTGGTCTGCGCCGCCGAAGCCGATGCGTACCAGCCAGACGCGCATTGCATATTTTTCGTTACTGTCATCGACATCCTTTGCCTGCACACGCTTCTGCGTCAGTGCCATGCTGTTCATCGCTGCGGCGAGGTTCGTGAATGCCTGCACATGGTCGGTATCCGGCGCTTCACCGAAACCGTCAAAGATGAGCTTGTCATCGGCGAAGCGGATGCCCTTCAGCTCAGGGTTCGTTTCCTCCCACTCTCTGATAAAGGCGATCAGCTCGTAAGTGCTGCGGAACTCATGTCCGCCAATCTCATCCACAAGGCTCTTATCGGCGGCGAATGCTCCGCAGGTCGCCTTGCTGAGAAGTGCGCCCCTTGCGTGGATCATGCAGATGAGGTTCGTGAGGCTCTGCACCGTGTGGTCAGCCAGCGGAAGGGCGACCGTTACCGCAATCGGGAAGCCGTTCGTTTCGGTTTCCGGCTCATTGTCATTTGTGACATCTTCATCGGTGTCCGGCGTATCCTCCTCGGTGTCGGAGATGATGGTCACATCGATCTCGACATAGTCCTCTTCGGCTTCCGTTGCGGTATCTGTTCCTGCCGGCGGAGTGATTGTTTCACCGTTGTAGCCTGCATCGGCAAGTCCGTCCAGAACCTTCTCCACGATCTCGGTGTCGCTGCGGTCGGTGAAACTGAGAACCGCATCCTTGCCGAGGGTAAAGAAGTCGATCTGGTAGGCGCAGCTCGGAACGCCGAGGTACTTGACCTCTGCACCGATGATCTCTGCGATTTTCTGTGCCAGTGCCTTGCGCTGGCTCTTTTCGATATTGTACTTGATTTCCATAATAAAACCTCCGTTTTTACTGCCGCCCCTTGCGCCCTGTGCGCTTGGGCTGCGGCGTTTTCGTAGTCACATATTACCGTCTTTTGCCCCGGAATGCAAGACTGTAAAACGGAGAATGTACGGGGTATATCCGCCCCACTGATTGTGCATAATACGAGTGTAAAAAAGAAGCCTGCGGCAGAACATCTGATTTAGTATCAGAATGTTCACAATTTGCTGCAAGGCTTCTTTATTACTATTTCTTTCTCGGTGCGAAAACCCTGACCGGAACACGCTGTTTCCGACAGTGGTCGATCACATATTTTGTACCGCGGGACTGTCCGTCCCAGAATGCAAGCACCACATCGGCATAGGCGATAATCTCAAGATTCCGTTTCAGCGGGGCGCTCCTGCCGAAGCGTTCATAATCCGGCAGAAACTCCTTCAGCGGAATGCCGTGTACCTGTGCATATGCCCGCGCATCCGAATCAATGCCCCTTGCTCCTCCGCTGACGATTTCTGTGACATTCTCCGGCAGATACTTTTCAAGGTCATTCACATGAAGTCCTCTCGATCCGATGATTGCAATTTTCATAACGCATCGCTCCTTGTAGATATGTTTTAGATATACTTTGTATCTATTTCAAACATTATACCACAAAATGCGTCTAAAATATAGTCATAGTAAGTTTGAAAGGAAGTCTTATTATGGCTATTAAGAGTTTATCCATCCGAATCGAGCAGGAAATGCTTGACAAATTACACGTTGTTGCTGACTATGAAGGGCGTTCTGCCAACAGTCAGATTCTGATATTGATCCGTGACTGCATCGAGCAGTACGAGGAAAAGCACGGCAAGATCGAGCTTGGCGGGGACAAGAAATCAAAATAAGTGTATCTCTGCGAATCTGAAGTAACGCAGAATCGGACTTATACGCTATCGCGTTTCAAAACGGGCACGTTATGCGTTCACTTTTGTGTATCTCTCTGCGCTGCCCATGCGATGCCGGAAAGCACGAAATAAGTGCAAGGAAGCGCCACACCGTTATGGAAAGCTGTACATAACGGGATTTATCTTGGAGTTGTATATTATGTGATGTGCGGCATAAAATGGGCGGTAGATAGCGGAATTGTGTAAAAGTACTCAACATAATATATTGAGTACTCTGAGAAGAAAAGAGAGGCAGATCAATTTAGACCTGCCTCCTCTATGCTACTTAGTTCCTTGAGAACCAAAATTTTTGAGCCAATCCATCATATTTTTACTTTTTTGCCATGAGGGAATTTCATGAACAGGCGAATTTTGAACTTGTTCCAAAGCTTTACGCTTCATTTCAAGACTGGAACGAGCATAAATTCCCGTTGTTTTAATATCTGAATGTCCCAAAAAATCACGCACGCTAATCAAATCGTTATTTGATTCATAGATGTGCATTGCCTTTGTGTGGCGCAAAAGATGTGGATTTATCTTTGGTGGTATTGACGAATCAATCATTGAAGCCATTTTAGCGTACTTATTCAGAATATAAGTAATTCCTGCTCTGGTGAGTTTTTGACCATTACGATTTGTAAATAGCGGCAAATGGCTTTTTTCGGGGGTAAGCATGTGCATTTCTGTAAGATAGTTTTTCAGATTTTTAGCCGTTGTTGGAAGAATAGGGACTGTACGTGTTTTACGCCCTTTTCCGTATATTCTCACATGAGCAGGATGTTCTAATCGTACATCTTCAATTTTAAGATCACATATTTCTTGTACTCTTGCGGCGGTATCATATAGTAAACATAGGATAGTTGCATCTCTTCTTCCTTGACGTGTAGTTGTATTCGGTTGACGCAATAGAACTGAAACAGCTTCCTTTGTAAGTGGCTGTATTGCTGTTCGTTCAGTTGTTTTAACCGGAATTGCTAGAATTCTCTGAAAATTAAATAAAAGGCGTGGTTCTTGTGTCTGTAGATATTTGGTAAATGAATGAATCGCTGCTAGTCTTTGATTGCGTGTATTAACGCTATTATGTCTGTTTGTCTCAAGCCAAAGCATAAAGCAATCAATCAGTTCGGGTGTAAAATCTTTCAAAGTGATTTTTTCTATGTTTTTCTTTTCTACATCTTGACAATAGCTAAGCAATAATCTGAATGTATCACAGTACGATGCAATCGTGTTTGGACTTAGGTTTTTTAATTCCGGTAAATAATGAGATAGGAATTTAGTCAAATGTACGGAAAAATCAGTTGTCCTCATCAGGCACCTCCCATGTAGGAATTGTATCTCCCAGATATTTTGACTCGTTTTCCAAAAATTCCGGATAACATTCTGCTGTTAAATGAAGATATATTTGCGTTTTGGACATATTGCAGTGACCTAAATAGGCTGATAGATATGGAAGTGAATTAACAATATCCCCCTTAGATTTTTTTAGCTTCTGCATAGCCCTAACGGCAAAAGTATGTCTTAGATCATGAACTCTGGGCCCATATCCGCGCCCTTTATGCTCAATTCCGCAGTACCAAAGTGCTTCTCGGAATCTATCATAAATAACATTTGTGTGATGAGCATTACGACGCGCATTAGGGAAAAAATAATCCTCATTAGAACTACCTTCATGAACCTCTCTAAAATACTGTTCGTATTCCTCCCATAAACCTTCAGAAAGCGGAACAAAACGTTGCTTGTCATGTTTGGCCGCACGTATTGTCAGTACGCCTCTCATAATATCAACATCCTTGACCTTGAGTGTGGCAGCTTCACCAGCACGCAGTCCGCAGCAGATTAATGTTTTGAATAGCAACGGATAAACTATGTGAGCAATCGGATATTGTCTGCTCGGCTGCATATTTTCAAAATAATTGATGATTTGAGCTAATTCCTTATCTGTGAATATATAGGGTGTGAAATCAGCATCGTCTCTGGATGAAATAGAATAATCAGGATAATATGCGTCATAACCCATTCTTTGAAGATACTCAGCAAACCGTTTAGTAAAATTCAATCGCCATTTCTGGTTTTTTCGTTTTTCATTCGGCCTTTTTGCTAACCATTTCTCAACAACTTCCTGAGATAAAACTGGAGTTGTTACGCCTTGACTTAAAAGGAAGCGATCCATTGTCCAAAAGGTTTTGGCTTCTTTGTCGTATTTGCATCCGAGTACCCGTTTCTCTGCAATAAACGAATTAATCTGATTAGCTAAGCCACTCTGATAATGATATATACGACTCATAAAAGCTCACCATCTTCAAACGATAACGCACATTCGCGTAAGGTTTCAATATCTAATCGAATATAATGTGCGAGAGAGTCTCTATCTGAATGTCCTAAGAAAGAAAAAATTACATCAGGCGAAACACCTGCATCGAGCAATTTGGTTGCAGCCGTAGCTCTAAGTGAGTGCAGGTTGTGGTGGGCTTTCGTAGGTATTTTTACACCTGATCGTGAAACATATCTCTTAAATGCCGTACCAAATGATTTCAGTTTGTCATAGGGAGGATTCATGCTTACAAATAGGTAATCATGATCCGTTTCTGGTCTTACCTGCAAATAATCAATAACTGCAGAACCAACTCTCTCAGAAAGAGGTAGGACATTGGGCTTATGTGTTTTGCTTTGCTGAAATGAAATTGAACATATTTCCCAATCAAAATCTGAAACCTTTAATTCACGTATATCCTTACTTCTAACACCAAGTTCAGCAGCAATTAAAATAAATGCGTAATCTCTCTTACCCTTGACTGATGAACGGTCTACTGCCTCAAGAACAGCTTCTATTTCATCGGATTCCCATATTTTTACCATACTCTGAGAGCTACCCAGTCGGTACTGTGGCACAAATGATGTCAGGTCATTATCCGTGTAATTCAACAAGTACAAATATGATAAAAACTTTCTTAATCTGCTGAGTTCACAACGAATAGTACTCCTTGCATGGCCATTTAGTGATAGCACATATGAGGAGATGTGAGTTTTATCGATTTGCGACAATTTTGTTACTCCAATACTTTGAAAGTATCTCAAAACATTTGAAATGCCTTTTCGCATGGTTGAGCAAGAGCTTTCTGAATGCCCAGTTTTTTGAAGGTATTTATCTTGAGCATCAAGAAATTCCATAGCTTCTTGTGGTAACTCAGAAAGCGGATTAAGCTCACCCATCCTCCATCCTCCACGATAATACATAAGATCCAACATTTTGATGCACTGAATTTTGCGCTTAATAGTTGAATCCTTATACTTCGGCTCTTGATGAGTAATTTCTGCAATATACAGATCTTTTAACGAGTGAGAGTAATGAGTATATCCATTCAGATTGCAGAAATCTAGAAATCGCTTCCATGCAAGGATAACATACTTGCACCTTTTAGGTGAATACCCTTGTTTATGCAATGTTTCCGTCGCATCCATGATCAACTGTTCTACTGTCATATTCGACAATGCCATCACGTCCTTTCAAGAGAATATTACCACATAATTATGGAATATATGCGGTAATCTCTCAAGAAAGGAACGATGATTTCAAGAATATTATGTGAAGTAAATTTGCTGTTTACTCTTTATTTATCGACCATACAATGCCGCACATCACATAATATACAACTCCAAGATAAACGCCGTTGCCCCAGAGCTTGTACTCGGCACTGTCCGTATACGGATCAGCCAGCCATTTGCGGATCTGCTTTTCCGTTTTCGGCTTGCCGTTTGGATTGGTGACCTGCCGCCATGTCTCCCAGACCTCCGTCCAGAATGCAATATCCGCATCGGAAGGATCGGGAATTGCGAGGTCGGAGCACCACCAGTCCGGGAATCCCTGCAAACGGGCACACTCCACCGGCGTCAGGCGGCGGACGATATACACCGGCTCATCGTTCGGAAGGTCGTTCACAAGCGGAGGATCCTTCCAGTCAGATGCGACCAGCGTGTTTGCCTGTTCATGAGCCGCTACCGTATGGTGTGAATTTTTACTGGTGCAGTAGTGGTCTGCCGGTGCTGCGACTGTCGCAGGACCTCTTGCCACTGCCGTGACGGATACATCCTCTGAAACAGCGAAGTGGTTGTCACGGGAGATTGTGAAGGAGGGATCAGGTGCGACTACGCAATGGCGATCTGCGGTATTCAACGTGAAACACACATCTTCATTGATGCCGTCACCCTGCGGTCCATTTTTGTCGGCTCTGCCGATCATTGAGCCTTGCAACGAGAATGTTTCGGGCATCACGACAGCCTGCTGATTATCTCCTGCATTCGCTCGGAGCGTACCGCTTTTGCCGTCACTGTATACATGACCGCCGACACGGGATGCCGCACCCGGTTCAAGAGCCACCACCGCAACTCCGCCGTGATTGCTGTCTGGATTCGCCTCGCTCGTATCAAGGCATCGGGAGATGTCTGTCGGATAACAATGTCCACGAGCATTTTTCGTGCCCTCGGACGTGAAACGTACATCGAATGTCTCCGGTGCAGGGGCTACCACGCAGATTCCGCCCTGATTCGATGTCACGGAATTTCCGCCGCTCTGATCGAGCGTTCTGCTTGTTGTCGCTTCGTAAAAGCCGCTGTGCGGGTTGTCCGACATCATCGCATTGGAATGCTTGCTGCATACACCGAAAGCCCTGACCTCCGGCTGAAAGAGCGTCTGGTCATTATGGGTTCCGAGTGTCGCTGACATATCCTTCTGCCAGAGAGCGCCCTTGCCGCCGCCCTCGCAGCCTGACCTGATCTTCAGCGTAACAGGCTCCGCCACAAGCGGTACATTATTGCCGCCTGTTCCGGCTCTGCTGCAAAGTGTCTGACAGGTGTCATCTTCACGGATACGGATTCTTCCGTCAGTCGGATGATTCTCCACGGAGAGCGCCGCCGGAACGACACCGGCTCTCAGTGTGGGAGAAACCTCCTCCTCGTAACCGATGCTCCGAGCCTTTGCGCTGTGTTCCGTTGAGAAACCCGCCGCCTGTAGGACACCGTTTCTGCCGGTTGACATTCCGCAATTTACACCGAGCGTTGCTGCGGTATCATCGGTCACTGCGGCATTGTAGCCGTCAATGCCGACTGCGTGAAGCACCGCAGGATGATTGCCATGATCCTGGGCGACCAGCGCAAGCGCTTTGTCCTCGGTGATGCCGACACCACTGTTGCCCTGCGGATTCAGGCAGAGGGTTCCACCTCCAGCGTCAGTCCGCCCGCCTGTCTCTCCAGTGCCTTCTTCAGCACCTCTGGCAGTTCCTTGCCACGAACGGAAGCCCTGCGGAGTATACCCAGACATGCCTTCGGACTTAAATAATATTTCTCCGGCACTTCTGCCAGCAAAATCTGCGACAAGGTAGATTCTTGCTCTTCGCTGGGGGACACCCCAGTATTGAGCATCGAAAACTCGGTAAGCCACGCTCCATCTGTCTCCCAGATATACGTCTGCTTTTGCCCATCTGTGATTTTCAGGCGCAGGCACCTCGATCCCTTTTTCTTTAACTCCGATAACTGCTTCGAGGACAGCTTTGAAATCGTCTCCTCCGTTGGAGGAGAAAGCGCCGGGGACGTTCTCCCAGACGCAGTATCGCGGGTATTGTCCATTTGTTGCATCCCTCATTTCTTTGATGATGCGAATCGCCTGAAAGAACAGGTTCGACCGATCACCGTCATGGATTCCGGCACGCTTGCCCGCAATGGACAGGTCTTGGCACGGGCTGCCGAATGTGATGATATCTACCGGCGGAAGCTCTGCACCGTTCAGCGTAGATACATCGCCGTAGTGCTTGATCCCCGGCAGACGTCTGTGCGTCACCAGAATCGGAAAAGGTTCAATTTCACTGCTCCACTTCGGCTCGATCCCTGCGAGGATGCCGCCAAGCGGAAAACCGCCGGAGCCGTCAAACAGGCTGCCGAGCGTCAGATGTTTTGTTTTCATTTATTCCTCCTGACTCAGACGTACTCGATGCGCCTGTCAGATTTTTGAAGTACGATAAAGTACGCATGATACTTGCGGCTGTGCTTCTGATTCCGCTTCTGCCAGTCGGCTACGAGACGGCTTTTCGCAAGCAGCACAAACAGGTCTTTCGGGTAAAAGCCTATCCGCACAGCCTCGTTCATGATATACACATGGCTCATATACTGCTTGCCGCTGCTGACCTTATCCTGACATTTGAAGATCAGTATGCCGTCTGGTTTCAGAACTCTGTATGCCTCGGTGAGCATGTCTGAGTAACAGCGGTGCAGGCTCTTTTCGTCTGGATATACGCCAAAACGTCTGTTGATGATGTTGCCGTCAGTGGTGTTCAGCGATTTTCCCTTTGTCGCCAGAAACGGCGGATCGAGCATCATGCAGGAGATACTGCCATCCACAAGCGGAAGATTCCTTGCATCTGCCTGCACCACATCTGCTCTCTGTGGGGAGATGTCAAAGCGGTACTGCGGCAGAGCGATATCTGTTCCGTTGTAGAACCCCCCTGTGCTGAAGGTCGGATCGCAGTCGATTTTTCCCTCCGGCACATGGAGTCTCAGAATGTTTCGGATGATCTCACCCTGATCGTAGCCGATGCTTTTGATAAGATCAGCCATCGGTCGCATTCCGGCACAGCGCAATGAAGTCCTCTCTGATCTGCTCCCTGTAAGCTGCCGCCACCGCAGGGATCTCGTGTGTATACACCGGTCTGCCGATGAAGCCGGAAAGGTAGTCGTACAGATATTTCAGATCATCACCTTTGAGCATCGAAATATCTGTGAAAGCGGTTACGACCGCACATTCATGCTTTGTCATCCTGCACCTCCCCAAGCATCTGCTCACAGGCTTTCGTGTAAAAATCCCGGCTGACTTCAAATCCGTAGCTGTGTCTCCCAAGCTCCCTCGCCGCACGCAGCGTTGTGCCGGAACCGGCACAGGGATCAATGACCACATCACCCTCATCGGTAAAAATACCGATCAGTCGTTTCAGCAGATTCACCGGTTTCTGCGAAGGATGTATCTTCGGAATATCCTTGCCGTCACGCACCCAGTCGAAGTGGTCGAAGATCATGTGCCGCTTGCCGTCTGCATCGGTATTGCGGAACTTCGGCAGTTTATTTCTGTAAAGCACCAGTGCATATTCCGTTGCCCCCACGATCCTCATGTTCGCTTTCAACACCTGCGGACTGTAATTCTTCATAAAGCACAAAAACTGATACTTCTTGAAGCCGTATTTCTCCGCCTGCCGGATGACCTCCGGTATCTGCTGAAAGGCACAGAACACGATCATACACGGAGCGTCCTTTTCACCTTTGGACGGCTCTTTTTTGAGCAGCCGGTTACAGAAAGCAAAGTATTCAGCAATGTTGAAGGTGTAGTCCGTGTGGAATGCCGCCTTGTGCGCTTTGCTGCTTTCACCGTTCTGATTGTCGCCGTCTACATACCAGTCGGGACGGCTGGCATAAAAATCGCCGCCGATGTTATACGGGATGTCTGCGATGACAAGCTGTGCCTTCGGAATGCAGTAGGATTTGAAGTTCTGAAAGTTATCGTGATATAAAACGCATTTCACATCACTCACCGGCATCACCGTCCTGCGGCATCGCTGCGACCGCTTCATCGAAGGAGAGCTTCTGTCCGTCACGGATAACATATGCGACCTCGGCGGTCTGCTTCTCATGACACCATGCCTGATACCGTTTGACGATGACATCCACGAATTTCGGATCAAGCTCAATGCCACGGCACACACGGTCTGTCTCGCAGCAGGCGATCAGCGTGGAACCGCTGCCGAGGAACGGATCGAGAACGATACCGTTCGTCATGGTACTGTTTTTGATCGGGTACGCCATCAGCGGGATCGGCTTTGTGGTCGGATGGTCGGGACTGCTCTTTGGCTTGTCATACTCCCAGACGGTTGTCTGTTTTCGGTCGGCATACCACTGATGCTTGCCCTTCTGCTTCCAGCCGAACAGGCACGGCTCATGAATCCACTGGTAGGGACTTCTGCCGAGAACCAGTGAATTTTTCTTCCAGATACAACAGCCGGAAAGCTGGAATCCCGCCTCCTTGAATGCCCTGCGGAAGTTCAGCCCCTCAGTGTCGGCGTGCCATACATAGATGCTGCCGTCATCGGCAAGACTGTCATACATACATTTATAGGCGGCAAGCAGGAAGTTATAGAAATCGCTGTCACTCATGTTATCGTTCATGATCTTGCCGGCGGTTTCCTCGACATCCACATTATAAGGGGGATCTGTCAGGACGAGGTTTGCCTTCTGACCGTCCATCAGCTTTGTGTATGTCTCTGCGACTGTACTGTCGCCGCAGATAACTTTGTGCCTGCCGAGAATCCAGATGTCACCCGGCTGTGAGAAAGTCGGCTTCTTCAGCTCTTCCTCCACATCGAAGCTGTCCTCTTTGACCTGCTTGTCGTGTACTTGATTGAAAAGCTGCTCTATCTCAGGCGGATCAAAGCCGGTCTTGCCGAGGTCGAAATCGCTGCTCTGAATATCTTCGAGAAGCTCCGCCAGAAGATTCTCGTCCCATGCGCCTGTGATCTTATTGAGCGCAATGTTCAGCACCTTTTCACGAACCTTGTCGATGTCCACCACGGCACAGGGTACCTCGGTGTATCCGAGCGCCGTTGCTACTGTCAGTCTCTGATGTCCGCCGATGATTGTCATATCGGCATTAACTACCAGCGGATCGGCAAAGCCGAATTCCTCGATGCTGTTTTTAATTTTCTCGTATTCCTTATCGCCGGGCTTCAGCTTTTTACGGGGGTTATATTCCGCAGGCTTCAGTTCCGAGACAGGGATCATACGAAGTTCTGCTGTTTTCATCTCATCCCTCCAGAATATATATCTGCCGCAGCTTGGCGGCTCGTTTTAAGTTCTGTTCCTTCAGCGCAGCCATCTCACGGAGAGTCTGTTCGCTGAGAGGCTTGATCTTGTGCTTCTCTGCAAGCGTTCTGTATCTGCGGATATCCTTGCGGAGGTCTGCATTTGTCACGGATACGAGATACGCCTTGCCGCAGTAGTCGCAGCGGAAGAAGCTGTATTCGATCTCGCCCTCGCGCTGTGTCAGCGTTTCCGGCACAAATGCACATCCGCACTTATCACACCGCACCGCATTTTTCAGCACGATGCGAGGCTTATTCTTCTTTGATTTTCGGCTCATACGGCTCCTTTCCCGGTCATGATCTGCACAAGGAATGTGCGTTATCTGCGCCCGATGTTCTGTACATTTAGCCGCTTGCTATTACCCCGATAACGTGGTAATATGGGTACAACGGAACGAGGGGAAACCCCACCGAATACAGAACACGGAGGATACAGATATGAAGTACGAGGTTATCATCAACAACTACCAGAAGGGCGCACAGCTCAAGACCGCCATGCCGGATCATGTGATCCAGGTCGAAAAGATCGATAGGAATCACCATCGGGTGGTCTACGAGCTGGAGAACGAACGCCAGCGGCAGTTCATCGAGAAGGTGTACGCCCGGAAGCTCCGCCCCCTCGACTGAGGGAGTGGGTGCCGACCACCTCGTCATTCCGCAGGCGCAGGATGCGCTGATTCCGGCTGCCCCGGAATGCAAGGGAGATATCCTTCTGCTCCAGCAGGAACGGACCGTCCACAAGCACATCGACATACCGGAGGATCTCCTCGCCGCACAGCATCTCGTAAGTGTATCCGGAGAACAACCAGATATCTTTCTCCGGCATCTCCCACCAGATCTTCTTCAGCAGCGGCAGCAGCACACGCTCGTTTTCCTCCTCGCATGGTTCACCGCCGAGTACGGAAATGCCCTGTATCCATGAAGGATGCAGGGCATCTAAGATTTCTTTTTCAGTTTCGGCAGTGAACGGCTGACCGTAGTTGAAGTCCCATGCTTCCGGATTATGACACCCTTTGCAGTGATTCCGGCATCCGCTGACGAACAGCGATACACGCACACCTTCACCGTTGGCAATGTCGTTTTTATTCAGACCGCAGTAGTTCACAGGTGCATCACCCGATCCTTGATCTCAGCGGTGCGCCCCTGATTCCAGAACTGCGTTCCGAGGTATCCGCAGGTGCGGCGACAGACATTCAGTGTGCGCTGATCGCTGTTTCCGCAGTTCGGGCATTCCCAGATCAGCTTGCCGTCCTCTTCGGTGATCTGTATCTCTCCGTCATATCCGCAAACCTGACAGTAATCAGACTTGGTATTCAGTTCGGCGTACAGGATCGTTTCGTAAATATGCCGCATCAGCGCAAGCACCGCAGGAATGTTGTTCTGAAGATTCGGCACTTCCACATATGAAATCGCACCGCCCGGAGAGAGCTCCTGAAATTCAGCCTCGAAAGACAGCTTGGTGAATGCGTCAATTGGCTCTGTCACATGAACATGATAGCTGTTGGTGATATAGCTTTTGTCAGTAACGTGCGCGATGATGCCGTGTCTGCGCTGCAAGCACTGAGCGAATTTGTAGGTGACGCTCTCCATCGGCGTGCCGTACAGCGAAAAGCTGATGTTTGATTCAGAGCGCCATTCGCTGCACTTATCGTTCAGGAATCGCATCACCGAAATGGCGAAGGCTTTACCCTCCGGCTCTGTATGCGAACAGCCTGTCATCCGGTAGGTCATCTCCGCAATACCGGCATAGCCGAGGGAGATGGTGCTGTAATTGTTATACAGCAGGTCATCGATGACCTCGCCCTTACCGAGCCGTGCCAATGCTCCGTACTGCCAGAGGATCGGCGCTACATCGGACGGCGTTCCTTTCAGGCGCTCATGCCTGCACATCAGAGCCTTGCGGCACAGTTCGCAGCGTTCTTTGAGTATCTGCCAGAACTTGTCTGCATCGCCGTCAGCGGAACACGCAACATCCACAAGGTTGATGGTAACGACACCTTGATTAAAGCGCCCCCAATAAGTGTGGCTGTCGCTCGGTGTCAAAAAGGACCGGCAGCCCATGCAGGCATACACATCGCCCTTCAGCCGTTTCATCACTTTTGCAGAGATGTAGTCCGGTACCATTCGCTTTGCCGTACACTTGGCGGCAAGTTCGGTGAGGTAGTAGTATTTTGAACCGGGATGAATGTTATCCTCATCGAGAACATAGATCAGCTTCGGGAATGCCGGTGTGATCCACACGCCCTTTTCGTTCTTCACACCTTCGATACGCTGAAGGAGCGTTTCCTCAATGATGAGCGCAAGGTCATCTCTGGTCTGTCCCTCCGGCACCTCGTCCAGATACATGAACACCGTGACAAACGGAGTCTGTCCATTGGTAGTGAGAAGTGTATTTATCTGGTACTGGATCGTCTGCACACCGCGCTTGACTTCACGGCGTACACGCTTCTCAACAATATGGTTGATCTCATCATCTGACAGCTTTGCACCGCAGTCACAGTTCACATCCTCGAACACCTCTGCACGGATCTTCTGGCGGCTGACATCCACAAAAGGCGCAAGATGTGCCAAAGACACTGTCTGCCCGCCGTATTGGTTTGATGCGACCTGTGCGATGATCTGTGTTGCGATGTTGCAGGCAGTCGAAAAGCTGTGCGGTTTCTCAATCATAGTGCCGGATACCACCGTACCGTTCTGAAGCATATCCTCCAGATTCACCAGACAGCAGTTGTGCATCGGCTCTGCGATGTAGTCCAGATCGTGTACATGAATGATGCCGTCGTCATGGGCGGCAATCACATCTTCCGGAAACAGGAAACGCCGGCAGATGTCTCTGCTGACTTCTCCCGCCATATAGTCGCGGAGCGTGCTATTGATGATCGGGTTCTTGTTGGCGTTCTCCTGCTTTGCCTCCTCGTTGTTGCGTTCAAGGAGACTGAGGATCTTACCGTCCGTGGTATTCATCCGACGCTGCTGTTCGTGACGCAGGCGGTATTCGCTGTAGTGCCGTGCAAGTTTGTACGCTTCGGCGTGATTCAGTTCATCAATGACCATGTCCTGAATTTCCTCGACATGGACAGGTCTTGCAAGGGCATCACACCGCTGCTCGACCTTACCCACGATGAAGCCTATCACTGTATCTGATATCTTCTCAGACACTTCATCATTCGCCGCCGAGATAGCGGCTCGTATCTTTTCACAGTCGTACGGCACCTCAGCGCCGTTGCGTTTTATTATTCTCATGCTGTATCTATCAGCTCCTTTTCAGACTCTGCCAGAAGTGCGGCACAGTCTTTTCCATGATATCTTCGGCATTGCCGGTTCAGTATTTCATACACATACGCCTGCTCGGATTCCGTCAGGTCAATGCTGTACATATCCTCGTTGTCATCGGAATCTGAATTGACAACCACAAAGCTGATGCTGCTGTCAAGTTTGCATTCCTTATGGTCGCCGGGAAGTTTTGATATTCCCACATAGAAATCATACCAGCCATCACAGTCTACATCATCGGTTCTGCCGTCCCTCGGGTGCATCGGGAGATACCCCTTCTCCATTCGGATTCTATCGGCGACCTCAACAAGGGCATCTGTAGCTGAGAGCATGAATTCCACAGTTGGAAAGAGGCAAGGATAAGTGTCATACACCTGATCACTGCCGTACATGACCTCCGCACCGCTGTCA
This sequence comes from Oscillospiraceae bacterium, assembly GCA_017427265.1. Taxonomy (GTDB): domain Bacteria; phylum Bacillota; class Clostridia; order Oscillospirales; family Ruminococcaceae; genus Firm-04. The sequence continues at coordinate 28,297 of JAFRTG010000034.1, forward strand.
AGCTGTATCGCATTACGAATGAAGTTCTCTGTCAGCGTCATGTTGCTTCTCCTCCTGCATCGGACACCACCCGTCATATGGACAGTGACCGCAGTCGTGGTAATGGCACTTGCCATCGTGCTTGATGATGGAGCTGATCCAGATCGCATGGATCAGGATAATGACCATCATGTAAGTAAGGCATAGAACTGTCACAAGCATTTTCATTCCTCCAGATCTTTTTTCATTCGGTAATATCTTGTACGGCAGCGTCCGGAGCAGAACCGCTTTCGTCTACCGGTTTCCGGCTGCGTGACTTTTGCACCGCACACCGGACAGCAGCTGTTCTGCTGACACCAGATCGGATAGTTGAGCCGAGCGAGTTCACCATTTCCTGCAAGCCCATGTGCCTTGCAGAATAACTGCACCTGATTGATCTTCAAGCCCAGTGACTTTGCAATCAGCCGGTATCCGATACCCTGCATCCGCATTGTCCGCACCTGCTCTTTCTGTGCATCTGTCATCTGCTTGCCACCTCAAATCCTCCGAAGTTTTGCGGTTTTCGGTATCCACACGGGCTGCACCAAGACCGCAATCTCAAAATTCGGTAAAATGATAAAAACGAGCTGTTTTTTCATCTTTTTGCGTGAAAAATCGCCTTTTTACGATGCGGTTTGTAACGAAACGCCGTATGTACACCGCTGCCGACTAAACCGACGGCAGCTTTTGGAAAAGCACGATAAATCAGTACTTTCGTTTTTCTGTGCAATCCATATTTCAATTTCTGTCAGGGTTCCAACTGACCGGGGGCCCTGCAAATTCGCGTTTTTTCACACGAGAGGGGCCGACGGTCTTGTGCTGCCCTCATTTTAGAGATTTCGCCCCGCCCCCGGAGGGGCGCCCCAGCCCCAGACCCCGCCCCATAGGTACACCCCTGAGCCACAGTCAATACTTGTACTCAGGGGTGTGATCCTCGTTTCGGGTCTTGATGCTGTGGTGACGATGGCAGAGGCTCTGCCAGTTGCTCTGATCCCAGAAGAGAACACTGTCTCCTCGGTGCGGCTTGATGTGATCGACATCGGTCGCCTTGACGTAGCGGCCTTGCTTCAGGCACTCCACACACAGCGGATGTGTTTCAAGGTAACGCTTGCGTGCTTTGTTCCATGCAGTGCCGTAGCCTCGGCTGCCTGCGGAGCGTGTGTCCTCCGGATGGAGAGAGTAGTGCTTGCCGCAGTACTTGGTGCCGTAGGGTACGAGCGCCGCACAGCCGGGGTGGCGGCATGGTGTCTTTGGTCTGCTTGGCATTGTCTCTGCCTCCTTTCCACAGTGGTGTTGGTTCCATAGTGATAGGGGCGGTCAGTACCACAGCTTGTCTTGCAGTCGGTGCTGAACAACGCCCCTCATATATTGTCGTGGGAGTGACCAAAATGGCGGGTCGATTTCAAAAATTTCTCAAAAAATTTTTTAGAGGCTCTTACTGCTCCCACGGAAGACCCGATTTTCCGAAGTGTCCATATGCGGAAACGGCGTTATAGTTCACATCGAGAAGTCCCAAACCATCGATGATTCCTCTCGGTGTGAGGTCATAGTTCTCACGGACGTACTGATTGATGAACTCCGTATCCTGATGCTCGGTGCCGAAGGTCTCTACATAGACCGACACAGGCTCTGCCACACCGATGGCGTATGCGATCTGCACTTCTGCCATATCTGCATATCCGGCGCTGACGATATCCCTTGCGATTTTTCTCGCCGCATATGCGCCGCTGCGGTCAACCTTAGACGGATCTTTGCCGGACATTGCACCACCGCCGATATGCCCGATGCCACCGTAGGTATCGCAGGCGAGCTTGCGTCCGGTCACACCGCAGTCGGCAAACGAACTGCCGAGGACAAATCTGCCGGTCGGATTCACGAGCTTTACAAAATCGGTATTGAGTCCGTATTCGGTTGCGGTACGGATCATGAGGTTTTCGATGATAGGCTTGAAATCTTCCACTTTCACATCGTGTGTATGCTGCACCGAGCAGAGGAAGGTGGTAATGCGACCGCTGTCATAGTCGTAGCTGACCTGCGCCTTTGCATCCGCTTTCAGCATACGGCAAGGATACGCTTTCAGCAGCTCCAGAAATCTCGTTGCCAGCACGAAGGGAATCGGAAGAAGCTCCGGTGTCTCGTTGGTCGCATAGCCATACATCATGCCCTGATCACCGGCACCGCCGACATTCACACCGAGGGCAATGTCGCTGCTCTGGTGATCGACCAGAACGGCAATGTCCAGATCATCGGCTGTGAAATCCAGCTTGTAATCGAGACCGGCATCGGCATTCTCTGCGCCGCCGTTGTTGATGCGGTCAAACACCTGCTGCACCAGTGCCTTGTAGTCGGGCTCGTGGGTGCTTGTCAGTTCACCGGCGATCACAAGGCAGCGGTTCTTGAAAAGGCACTCGATGGCGACACGGGAATTGCGGTCATGCTGAAGGCAGTCGGTTACGATTGCATCTGCGATCTGGTCGCAGATCTTGTCGGGATGTCCTGCGGATACCTGTTCGCTTGTAATGATTCTCATAGACTTAGTTCTCCTGATAAAAATACTTCTAACCTTGACACCTGTTGCCCCTGCCACGCTTGTAGCAGTCACAAAGTGGGCATTTGCAACAGATGTCCACAGTTTTTTACTGATATTACTTCATTTTCCCTATCTCTGTAGCACTTGTAGCATTCCATTACATAACTTTTCCTATATTCTTCTTTATAGTAATATTTATATATTCATTTGCTACATTTGCTACATAAAATAGAATATAGAATAAATATATATACTAGAAGCAATAGAAAACTACAGTAGATAGGCACTTTTCGGCTTATGCGCCGACAATACGGCTATAGGATATACGCCGACAGCAGCTCGGTCACTCCTCATCATCGAGAGGCACGAGATCCATTCCCGGTTCTTCGCCACTTACCCAAGCGACATCGTTCACAAGCGACAACGGGTTCATGTTTCCGGTCGTAGTCTGTTTCCACGGTCTGCGCCTAACGATGAGATATTCCAGAGAAAGACGCTTATAGAAATTCTGAGAACTCTCATATTTGCATCCATTGTCGCTGCACCATGTCTTGTAGCGGCTGTAGACCGATGAAGCCTTGATCTCTGCGCCCTTCTCCTTTTTCAGACACTGACGCATGAATTGAGCAATACGGTCGGACTCCACACGATACTCCTCGGTCGCTGCCTTCACCTCATCCGGCTCGTCAAGTCCCTCTGCCTTGTAGAGTTTATAACCTTCAATACACCAGTTCAGAATGCCGGACAGATTCTCCGGCTGCATCAGCGTTGTTTTCAGAGTCTTGTCCTGCTCATGATCCTCGAAGTGACGGGTAAAAGGGATGATTTTCAGTCTGCCTGACTCAAACAGAGTACGGTCAGTGACATTCGGCAGGTGGTTCGTGTCGATGAAGATCTTAGCCTGCATATGGAACTCAAAATAGCCCTCATACAGAAAACGTGCTGTGATAGAGCCATTACCGGTGAGCTGCTTTGTGAGACTTGCATTGATCGTCAGCTTTTGCTCCATCTCGGAAATACCGACGAATCTTGCGCCGGCAAGACGGGCGACGTCATCCGAAGAGCCGTTGGACTGCCCGCGGAAATAGTTTGTGGCAAGCATATCCGGCTTGGCAGAACGGCCGTATTCTCCCATAACACGCAGGATCGTTTCGATGGTTGTGGTCTTGCCATTTCTGGTTGTGGGACCGAACATGATGAACAAGCATTCCAGTGAGGTATCACCGGACAGGGAGTAGCCGATGGCTTTCTGAAGATAGCGTGCGACATTCTTCCTGCCGACCATGACCTCATCCACAAACTGAATCCAGCGAGGGCAGACTGCATTCGGATCATAGTCGATGTGGCTGATCTTTGTAATAAAATCCTTGGGATCATGCTCATGGAATTCAAGTGTCCGCAGATCCAGTGTGCCGTTTTCAAGGTTCAGCAGATAGACATTGGCATCAAACGCCGACATTCTGATCGGATGCACAGACTTTGCGTCCTCCACCATCGTCTTGCGGTTCTTTCGCATCTGGAGCTTCTGCACACGCTTGATATATCTGTTGCGGGTGTCCTCATCTTTGATCTGCAATGCGAAGGTATACAGCAGATCAGCGAGATACTTGGCAAGCTCGGCTACTGCGAGAGCATTCTCGTCCGGCTGCCAGACCTTGCCGTCATAGACATACCAGACATTGCGGTCGCCGTTGAAACGGGCAATGGGCTTGAAATAATCGGCGAAGGCATTTCCAATACCGATCTCATCACGCTGGTAGCGCGGGTTCGTATGCGGCTGCATTTCATCCAGTGTGAGCGTGATGCGGGACATATCGGGGCGGAAACTTGCGTGTTCTTCGGTTTGATCATCGTCCAATGCATCAAAATCATCCTCCGCAGAGGAATCCTGAATTGGTGTATAGACAGCGGAGTTGGTAGCGACAGCATTGCGGATCGTGATCTGTCCGTAGGTTGCGTCGCCGGTCTTGCGATCCCATTTGTCACGCATCAAGCCCGATGAACGGAAAATGCGGTCGATCTGCTCCTCCACATTGCCGCACCAGAAACACAGCATAGAGACAAAAGCCATATCCGCATCGGACTGTGAATCGTAGCCTTCCTCCCAATTGCCCTCGTAGAGTGCCTTGAATTTGTCGCCGGATTCGGATGCAAGCGCATGAGCGATAACGCCGTCATCATCCAGATAGGACGATGCCTCGATTGTCTTTGCAGATACACGGGTGCTGCGTTTCATGAATGTGTCGAGCAGATTTCGGAGTGCATCATCGTCACGCTCCACTGTGCCTGCACGGAACATATCGCCGGTGACCGTCACAAAGCGGTTCGTTGTCCCCGGCAGATAGACCTCAAGACCGTGCTTGCGGTTGTTGATGTAATACACGGTCTTATCGTAGGCGAAGTCGGGAGACAGTTTGAAGAAGCCACGCAGACCTGTGCCGGAGGGAGATTTTTCAAAATATGCTGTGCTGAAGATACCGAGGATAGATGCTGCCACATCGTTCAGACTTCCGTCCTCTCGGATGCAGTGGTCGATATCGATTGCGCCGATGCCCTCGGAAACTCTGTAGCCGATACCGTCCCATCCGCCGATAGCATATGCTTTCATTGCGGTCTTGAAATCTGCGAAGGTGGACGGATCATTGGTTTTCGCCATTGTACCTGTGCGTGGGTTATACGGCACTTTGGTCGGTCTGCTGCTGCGTTTCTCCATCTTCCAGACGCAGAAGGATGCCGTCTGTTTCAGAACATCCGGAATATTGACAAAATTTACAGGCATTCAGTGGTACTCCTTTCCAACGCAAACTGTGACAAAACAGCAGTCTCAATGCGGTTCATTGCCACGTCATCAGAGATATGCCCTGCGAAGGTGCGGAGCGCATACTTGCTGATGGTAGTGAGCTGCTCCGCCAGCACCATTGACGGTGCGAGAAGCTGACTTCCGCCGATGACACTGTGCGGATCAAGCTGTGTATGACAGGGCAGCTCCGGTTTTTTCAGGTGTCTGGTCATCGGAATCACATTGACCGTGTCGGCATGGCTGTTGCCGATATCATTGGAAATGATGATAACAGGACGAGTGCCGGACTGCACACTGGAATTGGGGTGTGTGCCGAGATTGGCAAACCAGATATCTCCGCGCTGGGGTGTGCGGTCGGGTTCTCTGTGCGTGGGACGCAGTGCAGGGGCAGAGATATACTTTCTCGGATCAAAGCCGAGCCCTCTGTGGTATTCTGTTTTCATGCGGTTGTTCTTTCGAGCCATAGAAATTCACCTCCGAGATAATAAAAAGGCGTTACCGTTTTGCAGCATTTGGCGTTACTTTTATGACGTAACCTTTTTGTCGTCAAATTGTCGTCATTTCAGAGACGGGCTTTTACTGCTGCAATCAGCTTTTCCTGCGTCACATCCTTGTTTGCGAGAGCAGCAAGTACATCCTCGTCCACAGTGTCTTTTGTTACGATATGGTGGATCGTGACAGTGTGCTGCTGTCCCTGCCGCCAGAGTCTTGCGTTCGTCTGTTGATACAGTTCAAGACTCCATGTCAGCCCGAACCAGATCATGATATGACCGCCGGATTGAATATTCAGACCATGTCCAGCCGATGCCGGGTGTATAAGAGCAACAGGAATGTTTCCTGAGTTCCAGTCAGAAATATCTGCGCTGTCCTTGATATCCCTCGGAGCATAGCCGCAGGCTGTCAGATGCTCGATGATACGGTTGCGGTCATGCTTGAACCAGTATCCAATCAGCACAGGCTGTCCGTTGGCGGCTTCGATCAAGTCCTCCAGCATTTCCAGCTTGCGTTGGTGAATGACACGGGCTTCCTTGTTTTCGTCATAGACAGCACCGTTTGCCATCTGAAGGAGCTTGTTTGAAAGCGATGCAGCGTTGGCGGCATCAATGTCGCCGTCCTCCAATGGAATGATGAGGTCATGCTTTAGCTGATCGTACAGCTTGCGCTCAGCAACATTCATCTCGACCTCATGATTGACATACACGCAGTCCGGCATATCCAGATAATCAAGCGCCTTCATAGAGATCGTGATATCCGAGATCTTGCTATAGATCTGCTCCTCTGCGCCGGGACGGGGTGTGTAACTGAAGACCACACCTGTGCTTGGATTCATGCTGCTCGGCTTGAAGTAGCTTTCACGGAAACGACCGATGAACCGTCCGAGCCGTTCGCCGCCATCAAGGATACCGATCTCCGCCCACAAGTCCATGAGACCGTTGGAGGTCGGTGTGCCTGTCAAACCTACCCACCGCTTTACGAACGGTCGCACCTTCCGCAGCCACTTAAAGCGCTGAGACTGGTAGTTCTTGAAGGAACTCAGCTCGTCAATGACGATCATATCAAAATCCCAGCGCAGACCGTTCTTTTCGTAGTACTCCACGAGCCATTTCACGTTCTCACGGTTGACGATGTAGATGAACGCATTGTGATTCACCGCCGCTGTTCGCTCTTTCACAGAACCGACAATGACGGAAATCTCGATGTCCTGCAAATGATCCCACTTCTGTACCTCGGCAGGCCATGTGTCACGGGCGACACGGAGAGGAGCGATGACGAGTACCTTTGACACTTTCAATTCATCAAACATGAGGTCGCGGAGTGCCGTCAGCGTGACTGCCGTCTTGCCCAAGCCCATATCGAGGAATAAGGCGGATATGATGTGTGTCTTGATATACTCGATGCAGTAGCTTTGATAGTCATGCGGTACAAATTTCATGCATCATCACCGTCCTCATCAAGTTCGTAGAAGCCCATCAAGTCCTCCGGATCAATGGGTTCAAGCGTTTCTCCGAAGTCATCCATATCTGCCGGCAGCATTGCCATTTCCAGATCGGGTATCTTTGCACCGATTCCTTCCGGGAAAGGTTCTCCTGGAGTCCATGATAATATGGCTTCGATGCAGGGCTTAATTTGCTGCAGCTTATCAATACAGAGAACCGGAAAGCCCAGCTTCATAAGCTGATACCGCCTTTTTCGCTGCAGCGGACGCATCATTTTCCCCGGTGCTTTCAGCTCCACAAATATCGTTTTTGCAGGAAAAAAGAGAACGAGTCTGTCCGGCAGTCCGTTAGCTGTCTGCGATGTCAGCTTATACGCCACACCGCCGGCAGCCTTTACCGCCTTGACAAACTCGTTCTCGACAACATATTCTCTCAATATCTGCCGTCCTTCCAGTATTCGCACCATCCCGACGGGAACGGCGTGTGGTGACAATTACAGCGGTAGCGGCAGTTTTCGCAGCATTGGTCGTCCACATACAGTTCCTCATCGCTGTGATCGTAATCTTCATAGCTGCCGCGAGTATAATTGCAGATCTCCGGCACAGGGTATCCGTGGCGTTTTCTGCGTGTTTTATATCCTTTTCTGTCTTTCCATGTTCTGCTCATGCGTTGATCTCCTTCCACTGATTTGCCGGCATGGTTGCAACCTGCCAGCCGATGCCTTCCAGCGCAGTGGCTCTGTCGTAGGACTCTACATCCTGCGAAGCCCGCGTGATGGCATTGGACAAGCCATAAAGGGAGAGATCTCCGCCTTTGATGAGATAGTTCAGAATGCTGTCCTGTTCCGGCTGATTCAGGTCATACGCCTTGCCGGTCAGCTCAATAACATCCTGTACTCTGCCTGTGATCTTTGCACCGTGACTCTGCTCCAACACACCGACGATCTGCGCAAACCTTACCTCCTCGATGGCAGCCATTGTCGTATCACGGAGCTTCAACATGAAAGCCTTGTCCTCGGCTTCGAGGGTTTCATCGGTGTAGATATTGAAGCTGTCCTCCAGCGCCTTTGCTGCTCTGCCGACATGGGTACGGCGTTCACCCATACTGTTGACCACCATGCCATTCGTACAAGCAAGCGTATAGACAAGCGGCTGCACGGAGACTGCGCCCAGTCCGACCTCGGAATTGGAAATAATGACACCCGCCTGCACACGGTCACCAACACACGCCATCTCAAGCCGATGATTGACAATTTTCAGATATTTTACGCACTCCTTATTTACACGCACTTTCACCACTCCTTTCCCATAATTGCGCCATATTTATCATAATTAATTCGCATAAATATCTCTCCTTTCTCATTAGTGGAACACTTTGACTATGTATACTAAGTTTCA
>JAFRTG010000035.1 GCA_017427265.1 Oscillospiraceae bacterium
CGCATTTCAATCAGCTTCGGTACATCGTCAATTCTCAGTGCTTTCATGTGTCAACCTCCTTCCATTTCTCATCGTGTGCATCGAGCTGAGTTCGCATTTTCAGCCGGATAGCAGGGTATTCTTTAGACACATCCGGCGGAAGCGCGGCAAGCAGCACAAGTAATCTGCAAACCTCATGCCGCGTTAGTTTCAGCGTCACAGTGCGGAAATTCGGCAGAGTTTTCACGGCATCGCCTCCCTGTACTCGTCCGCCGTCATACCGTACACCCCGCAAAGCGTGTCCCGCAGTGACGGATCCGGTGCCATACCACCGCTGAGCTGCCTGTAAATATCCGGCACGAGTATGCCGGCACGCTCTGCCACCTGCACAGCCGTCAGCCCGTGCTCATGCAGCCACGTTTTCATTTTCAGCGTCATGTGCTTTCTCCTTTCCATCGCCCCAGTCGATGCCGGACTCATTGATCAGCGTAACCGGGACATTGATCCTCAGATGCCGGAGCAGCTCTGTCACGCGCTCCTCTGCAAGCCTCTCGGCCCGCTCATCGGCCCATGCCTGCAGGCGCTTCTTCTCGCTGCGCAGGATGTCGAGCACAACGGCTCTCATGTGGAGACAGTACCCGGCTGCAAGCGATGCGATCGTGCCGCAGGCGATCAGCAGACACATCATGGTTTCACCGTTCGTCATGGCTCTGCACCTCTTTCAGCGCATTTTTCACGGCGAGCGACCACCCAGCCGCCAGCGTTGCCGCAAGCTCTGTTCGATCCTCCGGTTCTGCGACGGCAATAATCTTTTCGGCAATATGCTGCACGACATGTGCCATTTCAGTCGCCAGATCAGACGGAGAACCGAGACACGATAACATTGTCTGGCTGCCTGTCGCCTCGATCTTCAGCATTCGGGTTCCCTCCTTATCATGTTCTCTGCGTGCTCGATCGCAAGCGGACGGAGCACGATCGCAGGATCCAGACCGAGAATTGCAAAGTACAGCCACACGCGATGCTGCGGGATCTTGCCCGGATCCTTGCTGTCAGATGTGACCGTGCAGGGGTTTACATGTGCCCGCTTGGCCAGCTCGCCCTGCGTCATCTTCTGGCGCTGCATCTCCGCCGCGATCAGATCCCAGATGATCCGTGACGGCGTGCGCTTTCCGGTTGCTTTCTTTGCCATAGGTCATGCCTCCTTGCCGACAAGTTCCGAACAGGTCGTATGCAGCACCTGCTCAATTCTGACTGCGGTGATGACGCTCGGTACTTTCAGACCGGACTCATACTGCGCCATTGTGGGCTGCGATACGCCGACCGCTTCCGCGAGTTCCGCCTGCGTCATGCCTGCACGCTCCCGCAGCTTTTTCAGGTTTTCGCTCAATGCCATGTTTTCACACTCCTTTTCTAAAAATATATAGCTGTGGTATTGACTATCTGTGCAAAATGGTGTATAATGAGATTGCCACATCAACAGAATACACCACTTCGCACATAGTCGTTTGCTATGGGCGGCGGTTTGTCTGCTCCATAGCCTAGGTATATTATAATTCCGAATTTTAGAATTGTCAATATAAATATTCTGATTTTCAGAATTTCAGAATGTTACACAAAAAGGAAAGGTGATTTTTGTGCTGTACGACAATATCAACGCTTTGTGTGCCGAAATCGGCACAACTCCAACAAAGTTCACAACAGAAGTCTTGAAACTTAGTTCATCAAAAGTAACTGCATGGAAAAACGGCTCTATCCCAAAGTATGAAATCCTTCAAGCGATCGCTGATTATTTCCATGTCACAATAGGTTATCTTTTTGACGGCGGCGAAAAAAGCTCGCTCCCCGAATTAACGGAGAACGAGCAAGCGATCGTAAAGGTATTCAAGGAGCTGACCGACACCCAGCAGGGCGAGATCATCGGCAGAGCAAAGGTCATGGCCGAGCAGAACGGTGAGGAGTATCTGCGGAAAGAAAGTGTATCGTGATTAGAATAAACGAGGATGATTAAATGAAAATTGATTATTCATGTGCAAGAGATGTTTTATTAACGCTCGAAGAATGCTTAGCTTTAGAAGAATTGCCGGGCACAAATGGCGGATTCCAATACAACTGCGTGGAATTGTCCGATCTGTATGAAGCTGAAAAACTAAAAAAATACGACCGTATGGTTGTAGCATATACTTTGATGATGCTTCATGAAGCTGAGTATATTGATGCCAATGTGATTGATGCGGATAATGCGATACTCAGAATTAGATGTAATGATATAACGTATGAAGGGCATAAGTTTCTTGACAGCGTAAGATCAGAAACTGTGTGGAAAGAACTATTGAAAAAAGGTGCAAAAGCTGGATTGTCATTCACATTTGAGATTCTCAAAGAAGCCGCTGCTGCTTATATTTCAAGTAAACTCTAATATCAGAACCGAATGTCATCTGAGTCAGTAAGCAGCCACTTCATCAGACAGGTGCACAAAAAAGCTGCTGCTGTTATCAGCGCCACTCTGGTTGCAGCTTTCATTGCGGCACCATTATCCGAATGATAATGAATAGTGGAGCCAGCCATTATTTATTCCTCCTCTCTACAGAAATGATATTCGTTGAAAAAAATGGGTGATAAAATGGAATTGCCAGATAGCATTTGGAATGCCGGTGAATCTTTAAGCGGTAGGCTCGCAAGCAGCATCGCTACAGATATGGAACGAAACGCGATGCTTGCAAGCGAGAAATTTGATCGCGGTCTTGAACAGCATGATGCGATCATGAGTATGGCAGGTAACTTCGATCAAACGGTACAGGATGTAAGCGAATTGAACGAAACAGTATCTGGAATCGACCAGCGACTCTCGCTGCTCAATCAGCGAGTAGAGGATCTCACACGCGATTTGGATGATGCTCGGCGTAAAGCTAATGAAGCAAACGAAAAAGCGGCTAAAGCTGATAAGCGATATAATCTTTTACTTGCGTTGTTTGGTGCAGTAGCAGCTGAAGGTCTCGCTATGTTGATTGCATGGCTAATGAAGTAAAAATATCCATATATCAATAATAACGAAGATAGCTATTACAATAGCTATTACAAGCCGGGATTTCTTTTGAAACCGTGCATCTTCTTTTTCACGGCGCTTTTTCCTTTCTTCATCTTCGAGTTCCCGCTCTGCGCGCCTTCTGTCCATATTTGCAATCATTTCATCCAGTTGTGCATTGATAGAGTCGCAATGCTGCTTGATTACAGCCAGATCAGCACGGAGCTGTTGGTTATTAGCAGCAATCTTTTGAATCAAGGCTGGATCGCGTTCATACCTCAATAGCAAGCCCGGATCGAGCTCACGCCTCGGTTCGGTTTTGCTTTCATCCATTCCTCACACCCCCCTTCCTGTATAGCCTGTCTATATTATAATTCTTTTATTCGGAATTGTCAATACAAAAGCCTTAATTTGTTGTTGACAATTCTGAATTTTAGTGTTATAATAGATTATAGCCAAGCTATAAAGCACAGCAAAGGGGAGTGAGAACATGGCAAAAGCGAGAAAACTGCCCTCTGGCAGCTGGAGCGTCAATCAGTTCATAGGCTACGACTCGAACGGCAAACGTATCTACAAGCGCTTCACGGCACCCACCAAACGCGAGGCGGAATATCTTGCCGCGGAGTTCGTGGCAAAGAAAAAACGCCCCGTCGGACGGATGACCGTCGGCGAGGCGATAGACAGGTATATAGAAAGCAAGGACGGCGTCCTGTCGCCGACCACAGTAAACGGATACCGGAACATCCGCCGGCATCATCTTGCCGGCATCATGGATATCCAGATAGACCGCCTGACGCGTGAGGATGTGCAGCGCGAGGTCAACCGTGAGGCGAAGCTGCACAGCGCGAAAACCGTCATCAATGCGCACGGGCTGCTCGCAGCGGCGCTTGCAATGCACAATCCCGATTTCATCCTACGGACGACGCTGCCGCGCAAAGTAAAACAGCTCAAACGCGATCTGCCAACCTCTGAGGACGTTATCAGAGCCGTTCACGGAACGCCTGTGGAGCTTCCGGTGCTGCTGGCTATGTGTCTGTGCCTGCGGCTCTCAGAGGTCAGAGGCGTGCGCAGGAGCGCTGTGGAGGGCAACCTGCTTCGCATTGATCGCGTGATCGTGACCGTCAGAGGCGCGCACATCGAAAAGGAGCTTGCGAAGACGGATGCAACCAGGCGTTATGTGGAGCTGCCTCCACACCTCAGAGACATGATTCTCGCATCCGAGACGGAGTACATCACAGAGCTGACAGGCCGCGCGATCTATGGCCGATTCGTCAACGCCATGAAGAAAGCCGGCTTCGAGGGTGTCCGCTTCCACGATCTACGGCACATCTCCGCAAGTGACATGCACGCCCGCGGGATCCCGGACCGTGTTGCAGCTGAGCGCGGCGGATGGTCCGGCACTCAGACCATGCAGCAGGTCTATCAGCACACCTTTTCGCAGGACCGCCGGAAGGCCGATCAGATCATGTCGGATTACTACGAGGAATTGCTCGATGCAACACAAAATGCAACACGAAACATTGAAATGCACGAATCTGCGTGACGTTTCCTCGGGTTCGATTCCCCTCACCTGCTTATACGAAAAGCATCGCATTTGCGCAGATTTAACGCAGATGCGATGCTTTTTTATTCTGCAAACTCTGTGCACAGCTTTCCGGAATCTACAGCCTGATTTTTCAGCGTTTCATTTCTCTGATTCATGGTACCGAAGCTGCTGATGAAGCAAATCACCTGTCTGCATTGTTCCATCAGCGCAGATGCTTTCCTGACTGCATCCTCACTGACCGGTTCAAATGCTTTCTCCGTGATCACTGCAGACGCAAGTGCGGACGCAACCGGATATTCCAGATCGTTTTCATGAAGGACACCGACAGCAAACGGAATCCCCATGCGGTGCAGCTTTCTGTATACCGGAATTCCTGCGCCGCCTCCGCCGATCACAAATATTTCCGGTTCTCCTGATTCTGCAGAAGGCTCTGCAGTGCCGAACCGCGGGTCATATATCCCGTTTTGAATTTCATAGAGCTGTGAGATATAGTCTCCGGAAAAAATTTCTTCCGGTGTGCCGATCCGCTCCGCTGTTCCGTTGTGTACACAAATAACCGTATCCGAAAACTTCTGCGCGAGATCCAGCTCATGCAGCGACTGAATCACGGCAATCTGACGTTCTTTTGCAAGTCTGCGCAGCAGCGAGAGAATATGCAGCTTGTGCCCGATATCAAGAAAGGATGTCGGTTCATCCAGCAGCAGAATCTTTGGCTGCTGTGCGATTGCGCGCGCAAGCATCACACATTGCCGCTGTCCGTCACTGATCTGCCGGAAATCGGTGTCATACAGATGCGACGCTCCGACAAGCTGCATCGCATCCCGTGCAATTTTTTTATCCTCTGCGCTGAGAATGCCGAGCGTTCCGGTATACGGATATCTGCCGGTTTCGGCAACATCACCGCAGGTCATGCGCTCAGCAGTTATTTTTTGCGTCAGCAGTAGAGAAAGCCGTCTGGATATATCCTTCTCCTGCAGCAGACTGAGACTGTCGCCGCAAAGCGCAATATTTCCGGAAAGTACAGGAAGCTGTGCAGCAACTGTTTTCAGAACGGTCGATTTGCCCGCGCCGTTCGGACCGATCAGCGTGCATATTTCGCCCGCAGAAACGGAAAATGTCAGCCTGTCAACAATGATCTTTTTGCTGTATCCGACAGAAAGCGCATCCGTTTGCAGCACTTCCTTCTGATTCATGATGTGCTCCTTTCCTTTGCACGGTGCAGCATAATATAAATGACGACCGGTGCGCCGAACACTGCTGTTACAGTACTGACACTCAGCTCCTGCGGTGCAAACAGCGTGCGTGCGATCAGATCGCAGCCCATGCAAAAGACACCGCCACCCAGAAATGCCGCCGGAATCAGAATCAGCGGCTTGGCCGTACCAAACATCCCTTTCATCAGATGCGGCACGGCAATGCCGACAAAGGATACCGGCCCTGCAAACGCCGTCACACATGCAGACAGCAAACTGGAAAGCAGAATCAGGAGCAGCCGGAACCGCCGGATATTGACACCCATATTTTCTGCATACGCTTCACCGAGCTGATAGGCACCGATCGGCTTGGAGAGCAGAAATGCACCGATCAGCGCAGCAAATACCAGAAGCGTCATCGCACGGATATCCTGCCAGTCCGCGCCGGAAAAGCTGCCCTTTGACCAGTTATGCAGATTGACAATGTTGGCGTCATCTGCAAATGTCACTGCAAGATCGGTCAGCGCATTACAGATATAGCCGATCATGACACCGGAGATCACCAGCTGCGCCATGCTCCGTACCTTGCCGGAGAACAGCAGCACCATCAGCATACACAATACTGCACCGACAAATGCCGCTGCAATCATCATACTGCTGTGCATCACAAAACCGTGCTGCAGTGCTGCAATCATCAGCAGAGCAACGGTCAGCTTTGCGCCGGACGATATTCCGAGCACAAAAGGTCCGGCAATCGGATTGCGGAAAAAACTCTGCAATAAGAAGCCGGAAACCGATAACCCGCCGCCGAGAATCAGAGCAGAAAGTGTCCGCGGCAGCCGGATATCGGTCAGAATGCGCACCGATGCAGCGTCCGCAGGACGACCGGTCAGAATGCCGAAAACCGATGCCGGAGATATATGGGTGCTGCCGGACATCAGGCTCAGGCAGAAGAAAAGCCCGGCAAGCACAAGCAGCCCGATAAAACAAATCGAAACGCGCAGCATACGCCGTTTTTCCATATGTGATACCTCAATGAATCCGGTGCAGATAGGTCAGCTGTTCAATGTTCTCCGCCTGACCGGAAAAGATGTAGTTCAGGTCGGTCATCATATCCGCAGCACCGGTCGTCTGCTGATAGAAATTCTGCTCCGTGCACCATACAGCATCGTCCTGTACTGCACGAAAATCCTTGAAAACAGATGACTTTTCAATCAGCTGCGCGATGGAATCCAGCTGTCCCTCTATTGTGCTGTTATAGATCAGGATATCTGCATTCTTCGCAATCGAATAGAATGTTTCCATCTGAATATTCATGGTTGAAAGCGCGTTGTCGTCAATATGCAGATCGTCTGCGGTGAAAATATAACGCCCGCCTGCAAGGCCGATCATCTGTGAAATGTAGTCGCCCGGCTTGCGGATATTGACCGCCCCGTTTGCTGTCACGCTGAAAAAGGCGACCGTTTTGCGTTCGGCATCGGAAATATCAGGGAGCTGCAGCGCATGAAATCCCGCAGTTTTCTCCTCAAAGACCTTTTCCGCTTCCTCCTCTTTGCCGAGCAGAAGCCCGTAGAGCTTCATCCATTCCATGCGTCCGAGCGGATGCTGCTCATAGCTGGAGCGTTCCACGATCACCGGAATGCCCAGCGATTCAATCTGCTCTTTGACAGCCGGGCTGTGCGAGATCATCGTGTTTTCAATCGCAAGCGGACAGTCGGATTCCGTCAGTGCCTCGTAGTCCGGCGCGCTGTATTTGCCGATGAACGTGAGCTCCCCGCGCTGCATCGCGTCCTGTACCGCAGGAAGCGTCCAGCCGCCGATGTCTGTCGATGTCATCGTAACCGCATCCAGCGAGCCGATCGCATCGAACAGATCCATTGCGGAGGAGGAAGCCAGATAAATATCGCCATGCGGCTGACGAATGACAGGCAGCGAATTCCCTTCCGGTTCTGAACATCCGTCCGGCACAAACAGATAGCTTTCAGCAGCGATGTGAATGACGAAGCAGCCGTCCGTGCAGTGATCGACGGAAAACTGCTCCGCATATTCCAGCGGCATCTGACCTGTGATTTGATAACCGGCTGTGTCCGGCTCTGTATGCGCCGCACAGCCGGTCAGCAGAATGAATGCTGCCGCAAACGGAAGAACCCGTTTCATCATTTGACGGAGGCGGAATCGAAATACAGCGTATATTCGATCTCGTGCGGCGTACTCATGGCAGTCGTATCTGCTGTGATTTTCAGTTTGCGGTCAAAAGCGGAGACAGGAATCTCAAAAACAGAAAATTCGGTGGTATCGGTCGGCTCATACTTTTCGCCGTCCACAATCATATAGTCATACTTGTTGCTGCTCCAGATAATCTCCGCTGCTGCCTGACCGCCGGAGACAGTCAACTTGGCGGGAGACTGCACGCTGGCTTTGCCGGAGCCGCCCTCCAGTGTCACATCTACCGTATATTCGCCGTCTGCAAGTCCGAGGGATGCAGCGGTGACCTTTTCCTGCTGGGGCAGCGCATCCTCCGGGAGCGAATCCGCACGAAAGACCAGCTTGCGGTCATACCATAGCTGCTTTTTGCGGCTGAATGCAGCGCAGTCGATTGCCTGATTGAGCGCTTCCACAGGGAATGTGAAGATGCAGCCGCTGTCTGTTTCGTCGGGAGCGATGAACGCTGATACATCGGCCTGTGCAGCCTGCTCTGCCGTTCCCGCAAAGAGATATTCATAGCTCTTGCTGCCGATTGTCAGCGCAGCGGTCATTTTGCCGTCTGCGACAGTCAGCCTGCAGTCCGCAATCTTGAACATGGACGAGCTGGAATCGACGGAAATCTGGTATTCGCCCTCTTTGACCGCTTCGGCCGGAACTGGCTCCATGCCCTCGTATCCGACTGCATCTGCTTCGATGACATCATCGCCTGTTGCGACGGCAAGCGAGGATTCGTCAGCAGTGACCGTTTCGGCCTGTGTGGTTTCCGGTGCGATTTCTGTTGCCGTTTCTGCTGCTGCGCTTTCCTGAACAGCCGGTGCAGTATCAGTCGGCTGCATATCCGGCAGCGTATTGCCGCAGCCGGTCAAAAGCAGCGCACAGAGCAGTGCGATCGTCCAAGTCTTCTGTTTCATACAATTTCCTCCCGATACAGAAACCGGACAGCCGAAACTGTCCGGATCGTAATATTACTGAATCGAATCAATCGCAGCCTGTGCGTGCTCGACATACAGCTTGCGGATTTCTTCATTTTCACCGAGGCCGCGTACCACGCATTTGACCTCATAGCCTGCACTCTCGAAAACGGATTTCCAGGAATCCTCTTCATCGCCTGCCATGTCGTTGTTGGCGTGATCGCCTGCAACAACCATCAGCGGCTCCAGAACAACGCGCTCATAATCGCCCGCCTGAACCAGCTTCAGCACATCGTCCACGGACGGCGTTGCTTCCACCGTGCCGACAAAGTAATTCTTGTAGCCGTCAGCAGTCAGCAGATCCTGCATCTTCTGATAAACCGCATTGGAATCGGCCTCTGTTCCGTGACCCATGAAGCAGATCGCGGTCTTTCCGTCGTCATATTCCTTTGTCCAGTCGGTGATTGCCGCTTCCACGCGCTTGAAATCGTCATCGCTCGTGAGCAGCGGCTTGCCGAATACGACCTTGTCAAAGGCATCGGACTTTGCGCCGACCTGATCAATCAGATCATTGTATTCCAGACCGTTCATCAGGTGAGTCGGCTGAACAACAAGCGTTTTGACGTTGTTGTCGATTGCACGCTGCAAAGCAGCATCCACATCGTCAATGAGAATGCCGTCGCGGCGGTTCACATGGTCGATGATGATATTTGCAGTAAAGCCGCGGCGCACACTGTAATCCGGAAACGCCTTTTCCAGCGAATCCTCGATTGCACCAATCGTCAGGCGGCGGCTGTCATTGTAGCTTGTACCGAAGCTCAGAACCAGCAGCTCCTTTTCGCCGATCTCGTCCTGATTGCGTACATTGTCAAGCGATGCATCGCCGGTATCGTAGTTTTCCTCATCTTCCTCAGGCTCTTCCTCCTCTTCGGAAGACGCATCCTCCGGAGCAGTTGTTTCTTCAACCGAGGATTCCTCCGGGACAGCAGTTGTTTCGGCAGCGCTGCTCTCCGTATTCTGTGTATCTGCAACGGAACCGGATTCTCCGCAGCCGGTAACCGCAGCAGCCATCATTGCAAGACTCATGATAACAGCAAGTTTCCTTTTCATTTTTATACATCCTTTCCGATAAAAGGGCGCATGAATCGCAATAAAAAATGCTCCCTCTCCGCCGGGAAAGAAAGCATCGCAGACAGACCCTTCCGAAAGCCGGAGAGCCTGCAGACAGTACGATCAATCCCTCGTGATCTGAGCCGTTCGGCTCTGTACCAACAGACGGCAGGTTTCCTGGCTTATGCTTCAGCACGGTATTCAAAGCCTTCCCGATTGCTCAGTGACTCCGCACGGCGGCCGTGCAGCTGAATACCGCTCAGCAAATACAGTGACGAGATCGTGCAGGATTCTGACCTGCTTCCCTTTTAACCCGCTGCGGGAGAAGCTCCGGCAGCCGGCACCGTTTGTTTCATATTCGGTTCTGTTCATGAACAATAGACATTATAGCGCAGTTGCCGCAGAATTGCAAGTATTCCGCAGCTTTTTTTGCATATTCTACAGTTTTTTGTCAGCTAGATACAGAAGCGCATTGCAGATTGCCGCCGCAACATTGCTCCCGCCCTTTCGCCCGCGTGCGGCAATACAGGGGATTCCGGACGCGATCAGCATTTCCTTTGACTGCACCACATTGACAAATCCGACCGGAACTGCTATGACAAATTCCGGACGGAAAATCCCCTGCTCAATGAGCTCCGTCAGCCGGATGAGCGCCGTCGGAGCATTGCCGACAGCGTAGATGACAGGCTTTCCGAGCCTGGCGGCTTTCTCAACAGATGCCGTTGCTCTGGTTGTGCCGTTCTTTTTTGCTGCATCCGCGATATCCGCGTCTGCCATAAAGCATTCGCATGTGCAGCCGTGCCGCGAAAGCGCT
Source organism: Oscillospiraceae bacterium (assembly GCA_017427265.1). GTDB lineage: Bacteria > Bacillota > Clostridia > Oscillospirales > Ruminococcaceae > Firm-04. The sequence continues at coordinate 10,781 of JAFRTG010000035.1, forward strand.
GCTTTGTTGATCCCGGATTTTGCCATATTGGTATCTGTCACAAAAACAGCCTTTTTCTGTATCGCCTGCATCGCTGTTTCTATCATACCCGGTGAAAAATAAAGACTGTCGAGATAATCAAAGTCTGCTGTCGTATGGATCACGCGCATGACAACCGGCTTGATGTCGTCAGGAATCTCACGGTCAAGCTCAGATTCAATAATCTCAAAGCTGCGGCGTTCGATATCTGCCGGCAGAACGTACTCGAGCTTCATACACCATCCTCCATAATCTGATAGACCTTTGCTATATCAATACTCTTCCGCACGGTATCAGCAAGCAGATCAAGCTGCGCTTCACGATGCGCACGGCGGTCAAGCACTTCTCCGTGATATTGCAGCCCCTTTGCCTGATACAGCGCATGAACCAGTGCACCGGAAACCGCTGCGCTGTCAAATATCCCGTGTACATAGCAGCCGGCGATATTGCCGGAATAACGGCCGCCGCAGCTCGTCAGCGGTGCAGAGCTGCTTTCCGTACTGCCCATATGTACCTCATAGCCGTAAAAGGAAGCACCCGATAAACAGGAAAAAAAGCCGGGCAGGCTGCAAAAAGTCCCCGCTGTCTGCGTCTGTGTTTTCTCCGGATCAAAAACAGTTCTGCAATCCGGCAGCAAGCTGAGACCGCGGATACTCCCCCCGCATTCAACACACGCCGGGTCAGAGATCTCACATCCAAGCATCTGGTATCCGCCGCAGATACCGAACACGGGGAATCCGCGCCGGGCAAGCGAGAATACAGCCTGCTCCATACCGGTTTCGCGCATCCACTGCATATCTGCAATCGTGCTTTTGGTGCCCGGCAGAATCAGCAAATCCGGGTTGCCGAGCTGTTCCGGCGCTGATACATACCGCACAGAAACGCCCGCATACTGCGTCAATACATCGAAATCAGAGAAATTGGAAATCTTTGGAAAGCGGATCACCGCAATATCTATGATCCCCGTATTCTGCGATTTGTTCAGCCGCTGTGAGAGGCTGTCCTCATCCTCAAGATCATGCTGAATATACGGCATCACGCCGAGAACAGGCTTCCCGCTTTTTTGCTCTAAAATCCGGACGCCGTCGTCAAACAGGGACAGATCGCCGCGGAACCGGTTGACAATAAGGCCTTTTATAAGATTCTGCTCATGCGGTTCAAGCAGTGAATAAGTGCCTAAAAGCTGCGCAAACACACCGCCGCAGTCGATATCCCCGACCAGCAGCACCGGAATCCGCAGCATGTCCGCAAGCCCCATATTGACAATGTCATTTTCTTTCAGATTCAGCTCAACCGGGCTTCCGGCGCCTTCGACGACGATGATGTCATACTGCGAAGCGAGTGTTTCGTATGCATACCGGATATCCGGAATCAGTTCGGTTTTTCGTCTGAAATACTCTGCTGCCCGCATATTGCCGCGTGCCTTGCCGTTGACAATAACCTGTGAGCCGACATCGGTTGTCGGTTTGAGCAGGACCGGATTCATCAGCGCTGAGGGCTCAATCCCAGCGGCCTCTGCCTGCAAAGCCTGTGCCCGCCCGATTTCCAGACCGTCCGGTGTTATATAAGAATTCAGCGCCATATTCTGCGATTTGAACGGTGCAGCGCGGAAGCCGTCCTGCCGGAAAATACGGCATAAAGCTGCTGTCAGCAGGCTTTTTCCGGCACCGGACATCGTGCCCTGAATCATGATTGCTTTTCTCATCCGTACACCTCTCTGACAGCTGCAAGCAGCATGCGGTTCTCGTCATGCGTGCGGACTGCGATCCGGAAATGCGCAGATGACAGGCCGTGAAAATCCGAGCAGCTTCGGACTAAAATCCGGCGTTCCCGCATCTTCGCACCGAACTCCGGTTCAGTTTTCAGCAGCATGAAATTCGCACTCCCCGGATAAACCGTCACTCCGCCGGCGGGCAGAAGCTCCTCTAAAAACATCCGCTCTGCCTTGAGATATGAGACGGTTTTCCGGATCCATTCCGTTTCCCGGAGCGCGGCAATTCCGGCAGCCTGTGCAGGAACGGATACGCTCCAATACTGTCCGGTACATCGGATTTTTTCAGCGAGCAATTCATTTCCGCAGACAGCATAGCCAAGGCGCAGGCCGGGCATCGCATAGAGCTTTGTAAAAGCATTCAGAATCACACAGTTCTCATTCCAATATGAACGCAGGCTGTATTGCGCAGGAGATTCCGTAAAACGCAAAAAGCATTCGTCCGATATCAGAAGCGCATGCTTTTCAAGGCATTGATCTGCGATTTTCTTCAGGAGTTCCGGCGAAATCAGCTGACCGGTCGGATTATTCGGCGTGCATAAAAACACGATATCCGTTTCATCCGATATTGCAGACAGAAAGCCTTCGTCAAGCTGAAAATTCGCTGCAGGGTCAAGCGCATATTCCGCGACGCTGCATCCCGCTTCCCGCAGCGCAAAGGCATACTCCGAAAAGGTCGGTGCACAGATCAGCGCGTGCTTCGGCCGGAAAGCGTGTGAAATACGGTAAATCATATCTGCTGCACCGTTTCCGCAAACAATCTGCGCGGGCGGAATCTGCTCAAATCCGGAGATGCACTGTGTCAGTGCGGTACAGTGCGGGTCCGGATAATGAACGCAGTTTCCTGCGGCGTCAAGAATTGCCCTCCGCACGGCGTCAGGCATTCCGAGCGGATTGATATTCGCTGAAAAATCAAGCATTTCTTTATTCTGATAAATATTTCCGCCGTGTATTTTCATCATAGAATACTCCAAAACAAAATGCACCGTACCGCGGATGCGAGAATCAGCATCAGGACAGAGGTGCAGTACATTAACCGGTTTGCACAGCGGATATCTGCCGGTTCGATCGCCCGGTCATCGTCCCCGATATACGGCTTTTTGTGCAGTTTCCCGAAATACCATGCATCCCCCGCAAGCCGCAGATGCAATGCTCCGGCACAGACGGATTCTGTCTGCGCAGAGTTGGGGCTTGCATGCTTTCTGCGGTCACGCCGCCAGATTCGCAATGCATGTTTCGCATCCAGATGCAGCAGCGGACAAGCCGCAATCATCAGCAAGGCAGACAGCCTTGACGGTATATAGTTCAGCACATCGTCGAACCTTGCCGCGCATCTTCCGAGGTCAGCATACTTTTCATTCTGATAGCCGATCATCGAATCCATGGTATTCGCAGCTTTATAAAAAAAGCCGCCGACAGCCCCGCCGAATGCAATATAGAACAGCGGTGCAGTCACACCGTCAGAGGTGTTTTCCGCTACTGTTTCGACCGCTGCGCGGATAATTCCGGCGCGGTCAAGAACCGAAGTGTCACGCCCCACAATCATGGAAACAGTCCTGCGTGCAGCCTCGGTATCGCCGGCTTCTGCTGCCCGGCAGACCTTCATGCTTTCGTCGCGCAGATTACGCGCCGCAAGCAAATAAAAAATCAGGAAACTTTCCGCAATTAATCCGAAAACAAGATGAATCCGATAGCAAAGCAGCAGAATCGTCAGCGGAATGATCGAGGATACAAACAGAACGGTAACAACAAGAATAAATCCGCCCAAACGCATATTGTGCAGGTTTTTTCGTATGATACGCTCCAGCAGAGATATCAGTTTTCCGATCAGACGGATCGGATGCGGCATCCGGTACGGATCGCCGATACAGGCGTCAAGCAAAAATCCGATGACAAGCGGCAAAGCCGGAATCAGGTGTTTCATGTTATATGCGCTCCGTAACAATCAGTGTATGGCCGTCATACTGACAGCACCAACCGCGGCCGTTCTCAGTCATCCAGTCAAAATAGTCACGCTGCGGCTTTGCAAAATACGACAAAACAGACATGATCGTACCGCCGTGCACAATCATTGCCATGCTTTCAGCAGACTGATGCTTCTGTGTGACCGCAAGAAACCCGCCGCAGCAGCGCCTGCGAAAAGCATCCGGCGATTCCCCTTCCGGAAACGGCATTTCGCCGGCGCTGTCAATCCATTCCTGATAAAGCGGATTCCCGTTCAGTTCTGTGTGATTTTTCCCCTCAAACAATCCAAAATCGCATTCGCGGAATGCATCACAGATTTCGGCGTTCATGCCCGGAAAAAGCATCCCGGCTGTCTGGATGCAGCGCTGCATCGGGCTGGAAACAATCACATCGCACTGCGGAAAGCGGCGTTCTCTCAGGGCCGAGATTCCTTCCGGGCAGAGCGGCTCATCCGTGCGCCCGATATACCGTTTTTTCAAATTCCCGGCTGTCATTCCGTGCCGGATCAGCAAGATTTTCACAGTAATGCTCCTTTGATTGCAGTCGGAATCCCGCATACCAGCCGGATGACGCTGTCAGCATGTGCAGCAATGATACAGCCGCATCTCCCGACGGTTTCACGCCAGATGCGTTCCGGTTTTTCCATCGGTATGATGCCGCTGCCGATTTCGTCAATCAGAATGATACAATCCGGATTTTCCTGACACAACTTTTCCGTGAAAGCCTCTGCATCCATTCCGGCGTCTGCGGCACGGCGAACGAGAACATGATAATTCTTCAGAATTTTCGATGATTTCGCTTCTTCAAAGTCACAGCAGGCGCCGTCGGTAATTGCAAACGGAACATGTGCCTGTGCATAAGCGGTTTTTCCCTGATAGGCACCGCCTGTAATCAGAATCATGTAAGTCCCCCCGTGACGATTCCGGCTAAAACGGCTGCTGCAAGCACGGTAATCTCGCAAAGCTGCAGAAACCAGCCGCAGAGATCGCCGGTCGTTCCGCCGAAATCCTGATATGCAATATATTTATAGTACAGAAAACACAGCAAGGCGCCGCCGAACACTGCACATCCCCGTATGAAATCCGCCAGAAGCATAGCAAAAATTGCTGCGGCTGCAAATGCACAGACCATACCGATTGTGACGGAACGGTGCGACGGTTTTACAAAATCCTGCAGCGTACCTTCCTTTTTGGCACAGCGGAACGTCACGGCTGACAATCCGCTGCAGGAACGCGAAAGAATATATCCGCAGGCAATCACCGCCGTACTCCGGATATCAGAAATCTGTGCAAACAGCACGGTTTGCAGAATCAGATACAGGCAAACGCGAATTACGGCAAACGAGCCGATATGCGGATCAGACATGATCTGCAGTTTCTTTTCGCGGTCAGCGCAGGAAGCACGCGCATCCGTCACATCGCAGAAGCCGTCAAGATGAATGCCGCCCGTTACTGATATCGGAATCAGCACGGCGACAGCCGCAAACAGCATCCGGCTGCAGCCGAAACGGGCGCAAAACATATGCCAGAGCAGAAGCATTCCGCCGATGACCACGCCGATCAGTGGAAACCATCCAAGCGCATACCGTCGGTTTTCTTCCTTCCAAGCAACCTGCGGCACCGGAATGCGTGAGTACATCAAAAAAGCGGAAATCAGCGATTTGAGCATATGTTCACCCCTTTACCGTGACGGGTATGCCGTATATACATTCGATGACCTTGTCAGCTGCAAGTGCGATTTTCTGATTGATTCTGCCGAGCGCGCTGATATAAGCCGCGGTACCGTCTCCGTAAGTGATTCCGTCGCTTCCGACCTGATTTGTCACAATAACAAGCAAGGAAGTCCGCTGATAAAGCTGCTGAATATCAGATATGATTTTATCCGCACAGTCTATGATTTTATCTCCGCGGAACATTTCATTTGCAAGAAGATTGCCCATGCATTCCAGTAAGACTGCGCTGCCGTCCGGGAAATCTGCACGGCCGATATCAGTATACTGTTCAACGGTCAGAAACCCTTTTTCCGCACGCATGATGCGGTGCCGTCTGATTGCAGTATGTGCTTCCTCGCCGAACGGCTGCATCGCAGCAAGATATATTTTCTGCTCGGTTCTGTTCCGGAAAAGAGACTCGGCATAACGCGATTTTCCGCATTTGGAACCGCCTGTCACCAGAATCATCATGATTGTTTTGTATACCTCTCGATCGGTTCGTCGTCAAATTTGTGCGCATACCGGTAGAGCGCAAGTGCGCCGTCGAGCAGCGGCAGCAGAAGCAGTCCGCCAGTGCCTTCTCCGAGCCGCAGTCCGGCGTCTATGACCGGTTTCAGGTGCATCATATGCAGCAGACCGCTCGCAGCAGGTTCGCCGGAGCAGTGACTTGCAAGCATATATTCCGCACAGAGCGGATTCAGCCGGTATGCAATCGCCGCGGCAGCTGCGGAGATCACCCCGTCAATAATAACCGGAATCCGGTATACGGCACCGCCGAGAAACAGACCTGTCATGCCGGCTATTTCAAGCCCGCCGAGCATTTGCAGCAGGTGCAAAGGATGTTCAGCGGACGGTCTGTGCAATTCGATGCCGCGGCGGATTGTGCTGATTTTCCGGCGCAGCCCGTCATCAGACAGACCTGAGCCCCGTCCGGTGACTGCCTCCGGCGGAAGTCCCAGCAGAACTGCTGCGATTGCAGAAGCGGAAGTCGTATTGCCGATGCCCATTTCACCGGATACAATCATTCGGGTTCCGGCCGTTTTCAGCTCCCGGACAATATCAATTCCGGTTCTGACTGCTGCGGTTGTTTGTTCTTCAGTCATGGCCGGTTCTTTTGTAAAATTCCGCGTTCCGGCTGCGATTTTTCTTTGTATAATCCTGTCAGACTCTGCATTTGTTTTCATGCCGATATCAACGGCCAGAACTTCTGCATGAAATTCGCGCGCAATCGCATTGACATTGGATCTGCCCTCGGCGATTGCCGCTGCACAGATCGCTGTGACATCGCTGCCGCACTGTGTCACGCCTTCTTCCACAATGCCGTGATCGGCACAGAAAATAACCGCCGTCCGTCCGGAAATATCAATATCGGCAGAATGCTGTATCGCTGCAATCCTCTGCAGCATTTCTTCGAGATCACCGAAGCTGCCGAGCGGCTTTGCAATACTGTCCCAATGAGATTTCGCCGCCAGATACGCAGAATCATCAGGCTTTTCAATCAGATGAATACGATCCATCTTTTCCTCCGAATAGAGCGCAAGCAGATGCAAACCGCAGTGCAATGCGATAATCTGACGGGAAATAAAGATGCGGAAAGCCTGCGTATATCGTTTGGCTGGCGTGTCCGCATTCCCATGTTCGTCCGTCTGTTTTACCGGCTGAAAAATCACTGCCGGGATTCGTGCTGTCCCAGTAATGGAATTCATGTGCCTTAACCGTTTCCCCGGCATCACAGATCAGATTGTCTGCATCGGTGTGCAGCGAGACATAGCCGAAACGCTGCAGGCGCTTTGTCGGAAAAACCCTGCCGCGGATCACACCGGCAAGCGGCAGGCAATGACCGTTTTTCGTTTCGATTTCCTCATGCAGATACATGAAGCCGCCGCATTCTGCAATGACCGGCATCCCCGCCTGAACCGCATTCCGGAGCTCAGCCAGCATGGTCTGATTGGCAGACAGCTGCTCTGCATACAGCTCCGGATACCCGCCGCAGAGCAGCAATCCGTCAGCCTGCGGCAAATGCGCATCTGCAAGCGGAGAAAAGAATTGGATTTCGCAGCCGGTTTCACGCAGAATGGAAAGGTTTTCCTCATACTGGAAACAAAACGCTTTATCATGCGCAACTGCAATGACCGGCTGTGAATTCAGTTTCGGTATCACCGTTTTCCTGTATGCCGGCATCGGTCCGCACTTGACTTTCAGAATTTTATCAAGGAGAATATGCTTTTCGGCAAGTCTGCCGAGCACATCTGTTTTTTCATGAATATCCGTTATTTCAGATGCAGTAACGAGTCCGAGATGTCTGCTTTTGAGTGTATGTTCGTGAACCGGAAGGCAGCCGAAATATTCGGTGTGCAGCTCTGCACAAAGCTGCTCTGCAAACGGAATGAGACGCTCCGGAAGCTGATTCAGAATGAACCCTGCAATACGGTTCGGTTTCTGATACTGCAGAAATCCCTGCATCACAGCGCCGATGGACTCTTTCATGCCGCGCGCGTTGATTACAAGAATGACGGGAGTTTCCGTAATTTCGGAAATGTGATAAGCGGAGCCCTCCGCCCCGTCATAAAAGCCCATTACGCCCTCAATCACGGCAATTTCTGCGCTCTGACAGCCGGCTTCAAGCAAATGGCACAGCTGATTGCGGTCACAGAAAAAGCTGTCGAGATTATGCGAGGGCGTGCCGAGAATCTCACGGTAAAACATCGGGTCAATATAATCCGGACCGCATTTGAACGCCGACACTTTCACGCCGCGCTGACGAAGCGCGGAAAGAACCGCGCAGGTCACGGTCGTTTTCCCGCATCCGCTTCCGGTTCCGGCAATCAGTACGCGCTGCATCCGAAGCCTCCCGAAATCAGCCAGACCGGATTCTGCGCTTCAAACATCGTATGGGAACCAATCTGTTTTGTTCTTGTGACTGCAATCTGAACGGTCTGATATGCATTGCAGTACTGTTCAAAAAGCGGTACAGCCTGCGCAAGCGTTTCCAGCGAAACGGCTGTCAGCGCAATTACCGCTTTGGGATTTTTTTCAGCGATCAACGCAAATATTCCCGGAAGCTCGCCGCCGGAACCGCCGATAAACACCGCATCAGGCGCGGGATAATCGCGCAGAATATCCGGACAGTATCCGTTTATTGCTGTGATGTTATCACACGAAAAATGAATTGCATTCTGTTCCGTCAGGTGTACCGCTTCTTCCTTGCAGTCAAACGCATACACCTGACCGTCCGGACAGCGAAAGGCCGTTTCCACCGCCACAGAGCCTGTCCCGCAGCCAATATCCCATACGACTGCCTCGTGTGTAATGTTCAGCGCAGCAACCGCATTGCAGCGAATTTCAGCCTTCGTCATCGGAATTTTTCCGCGTATGAAATCACAGTCCGGAATCGCAGACGGAATAAACCGCAAATAATCCGCGTTCTCTGTGATGATGACGGTCAGTGTTTCGTTCGGAAGGCTGAAAAAATCAGATGCCCTGCCATGCAGGATCTGCTCATTTTCATAGCCGAGATTCATACCGATGTGTACGCGGATCTCCCCAAGGCCATACGCAGTCAGCTGCTGACAGACCGCGGCAGCAGTCATGTCTCCGCCGAGCAGAAAGAAACAGAGCCGGTTCATTTTTGCATGAACTGCAATATTCGCAGATGTGCCGTGCAGTGAGATAAAGCGCATATTTTCATATGATATCCCGCATTTTGCACAGAACGCCGACATGGAGGAAATACCCGGCAGCATCACAGCATCCATATCGCTGAGATGCGGCAGCAGATTTTTGGCGCCGCTGAAAAAGCCGCTGTCACCGGAAAGCAGAACCGCAGCGCAATCCGCAGCGCTGTTCCGGAGTACCTCAGCAATGCGCTCCGGCTGATACAGGCATGCCAGATCTTTGCCGGAATCCATATACGGCGCCAGCATTCGTTTGGCACCGATCAGCAGTTCAGCCTGCGCAATCTTCTCCGCCGCCTCAGCAGTCAATGTCCCGCGGCCGTCTGCTCCGGTACCGATCAGATAGACCTTCATCGTAAATCCTTCTCCTTCATAAGCAGCAGCATTCTGCGTATTTCCGCTTCATCATATCCGCAGTCGGCTTCAACCGGTCTGCACAGCGTAATCATCCGGATGCCGGCAAGTTTCACAGCTTCCGCTTTTTCCGGATAACCGCCGACTGTGCCGCTTTCCTTTGTCAGCAGAATTTCAGCACCGCTCTGACGGATATGCGAAAGATTCTGCTCTGTGCTGAACGGACCTTTCGCAAAAATCAGCTTACCGGAATCAAATCCGAGCCGAACACAGTCTGAACGGATAGATTCAGACGGCAGAAGCCGAAGCCAGATTCGTGAACGGAAATTCCGCACCGAGGTCAATGCCGGAACGGACTTGCTTCCAAGCGTGCTCAGTACGGTACAGTCTGTCTGATTGAGCAGTGCCGTCATCTGTTCCAGCGCGGTGACAGATTCTCCGTACACCGGAAGCGTTTTCCGAAGCAGTCTCCAGCACGGAATCGCAAGCTGCTGACATGCTGACCGGATATTATCTGTTGCGGCCTGTGCGTAAGGGTGCGTTGCATCAATGACGGCTGCGTACCGTTTTTTGCGCAATAAAGTGCAGATTTCTTCATTGTTCAGCCGGCCTGACAAAACACCGATCCCCGCAGGCAGAAGCGATGAACCGTATTCTGTTGCAGTTGACACATCTGCATCAATCTGCTTTTCTGCACAGAATTCGGCAAGCTCCCTGCCCTCAGTCGTACCTGCGAAAATCAGAATCCTATCCATGACGGTAACCGCGCGGCGTGACCATTTTTCCGGCAATCACCTTTGTTTCCGAGTTGCCGATATAGACGGTAGTGAACATGTCAACCTGTGTGTGCTGCAATTCAGAAAGTGAGCAGATGCAGGAATATTCTCCGTCCCGGCCGATGTTTTTCACGTACCCGCAAACCGTTTCCGGAGCGCGGTATTGCAGAATAATGCCGCAGGCTCTCTGCAGATAATCCGCACGCTGCTTTGACGAAGGATTATACAGCACAATTACAAAATCGCCTTCCGCCGCACAGCGCAGACGCCGTTCGATTTTGTCCATCGGTGTCAGCAGATCAGACAGGCTGATGATCGCGGTATCGTGCGTCAGCGGTGCACCGAGCACAGCCCCCCCGCTGAACGCAGCAGTAATTCCCGGAATGATTTCAATTTCTGTGCCCGGATATTCAGCAAGATATTCATATACAAGAGCCGCCATGCCGTAAAGCTCCGGGTCTCCGCTGCAGATCAGCGATACCGTCTGCGTTTGTGCAGATTCCAGTGCCAGCCGGACACGTTCCGTCTCCTGCCGCATTCCGTTTTCAAGAAATTGTTTATCCGGAAACAGCGGCTTCACCAGCTGCGTATAGGTTTTATATCCGATAATCAGATCGCTTTGCAGCAGCGCATGTTCCGCGGCAGCTGTCATGCAGCTGCGTGCACCGCTTCCGAATCCGACAACATATAGCATCAGAGCATCCTCTTTTCAAAATCAATTTCGACCGGCCGTGCCGCTGCGGCAACTGTGATGCCGTCCCCGGCAGTTCTGGACATTACGAGTGCTCCGCCGCTGCACAGAACTGCACTGCGTTCGCAGATATTATCGGTTCCGGTGACGGTTTCCACAAAATCTGAATGTGAAAAATCGCCCGCAAGCTGCATCAGCTGTCCGGCGCTGAATGTATGAAACGGCACATTCCGCATCTTGCAGAACAACAGCAGACCGGGCTCATCCGCCTTCCGGTCAATGCTGGACACTGCACAGATTCTCCGCTCATCAATTCCGGCAGCCGTCATTCTTGACACCACAGCAGCTTCGATTTTTTCATGCGGGATTCCGCGCTTGCAGCCGATCCCTGCCACAATGTTTTTCGGGATCAGATGCAGTGTCACCGGATACGGAGAGAAACCGGCAGAATCTGCAATCACAATCCCGCATCGCGCTTCATCAGTCAGAATCAGTTCCGCCGGCAGATTTCTGTAAGGATATGTGCAATGCAGCCCGATTTTTTCACCGTCCAGAACCGCAGCTGCAATTTCCTTTGCAGCTTCCGGATCATCCATCAGCAAATGATTGGCTGCAGCAAAGCTGTCCGGGGAAAAAAGCCCGCCGATATCCGTAGCCGTTGTAATAACGGCGTGTGCATGAATTTCAGATGCAATCCGCTGTGCAAGCGCGTTTGCTCCGCCCAGATGCCCGGACAGCAGCGGAATCACATACTGCCCGCGGTCATCGGCTGCAAGCACCGCAGGATCCGTCTGCTTGGAACAGATATGCGGTGCAATCATGCGGACGGCAATGCCGCAGGCGCAGACGAAAATCAGTGCATCAAATTGCCGGAAAACGGATTTTGTCAGCACTGCAAGATCACGGAATTCATCTGCCCGGCTGTCCGTATGCTTATAAAAACAAAAACGGCTGATTTCAAATTGAACCATCTGCATTTGAATTTGTAACGACAGCGCACGGCCGCGCTCGGTCAGGCTGATTACTGCAATGCGCTTCATTGCTTCGCCTCACGGAATTCTGTTTCAAATGCCGGATCATAGAGCTTTGAAAGCGCATAGTCATTCCCAAGGAAATCGCCGACAACAATCAGCGCAGTCTTGCGGATGCCGTTTTCCCGAACAGTTTCCGCAAGCGTTCCGACAGTACAGCGGAAGATCTTTTCATCCGGCCAGCTCACTTTGTAAACGACCGCCGCAGGCGTTTCGGGTACATATCCGCCCGCGAGCAGTTCCTCAGAAAGCTCCGCAGACATGCCGGCACTCAAAAACACAGCCATTGTCGCATGATGCGCAGCAAGGCCACGAATCTGCTCACGTTCCGGGACAGGCGTCCGCCATGCCATGCGCGTCAGAATCACCGTCTGAGAGACATCAGGCAATGTATATTCCGCTTTGAGCGCTGCCGCTGCACCGCAGAACGAACTGACCCCCGGACAGACTTCATAGCCGATTCCAAGCGGATCCAGTCTGTCCATTTGTTCCCGAATCGCCCCGAAAATACTTGGATCTCCGGTATGAAGCCGCACGGTGGTTTTTTTTTCTGCTTCCGCCTTTTGCATGACTGCAAGCACTTCGTCCAGCGTCATTATTGCGCTGTTATGAATTTCGCAGCCTTCTTTTGCATATTGCAGCAGCGCGGGATTCACAAGCGAGCCGGCATAAATAATCACATCAGCCTGTTCCAGCAGACGCATTCCGCGAACTGTAATCAGATCCGGCGCACCGCAGCCGGCACCGACAAAATATATCATATTGCTTCCTCCGTCATCGCTGAGATGATTGCATCCGCACAGGTTGTTTTCAAGAGAATATCGTGCTGATTGGAAAAGATGACTGCGCCGGTCTGCACCTGATCCTTCACACGCGCAGAAATATAAAACCCGATGCGTTCGGTCAGAATCCGCAGCATATCCTGCACATTCTGATGCTGATACAGAATATCGAGTGCCGCATCTGTGGTAACGCAATCCGGCAGCTGCATCAGGATTTCCCGCGGAATTCCGGCAAGAGCCGCGCAGGCAATCAGCGTTTCCATACGCCCGTCCGCACAGGATGAATGCGTATTCATAATGCCGGAGCCGAGCTTTACGAGCTTGCCGATATGCCCAATCAGCAAAATGCTTTGAAATCCAAGCGTCACACCGATATCGAGTGCATCGCCGATAAAATTGCTGCACATCACAGCGCGTTCTGCGAGCTCCGGCCTGAAATGCTTCAAAAAAGAATCGCTGTAGTTGCCGACAGTCAGCAGCAGATGTTCAGATCCGGCTGCCCGCCGCATATTCGCCTCTGTACGGATGGTTTCAACCAGGGCGGCGTTGCTCATCGGTTCCACAATGCCGGTTGTGCCGATGATCGAAATGCCGCCCGTAATGCCCATGCGCGGGTTAAAGGTTTTTTGGGCAAGCACATCTCCGCCCGGAACCGAGATGATAACGCGGAACCCGCCGGAATAATCGTATTTCTGTGCAATTTCATGCAGAGCGTCCCCGATCATCCGGCGCGGAGTGCTGTTGATTGCAGCATTGCCGACCGGCTGGTCAAGACCAGGCCTTGTGATTCTCCCGACACCCTCGCCGCCCTCAATGGCGATTCCGGAATCCGCTTTCGATACCTCTGCATAAACGAAAATACCGTTTGTAATATCCGGATCGTCACCGCTGTCCTTTTGAACCGCGCAGGAAACCGATTCTTCTGTCCGGCTGATATCCGTCAGATCGAGCAAAAGCGGAATTCCGGCCGGTGTATTAAGCGAAACATGTCCGCAGGAAATTTTGCCCAGCAGCATTTCCGCAGCGGCCTTTGCAGCAGCAGCAGCACATGATCCTGTCGTATATCCGCAGCGCAGTCTTTTTGTTCCGCGGTAAATATATTGTTCCAAAACAAAATCCTTTCGTTTCTCTGCGCTTTTTACGCAAATCCCCGCAGCATCTTTTACAGTCGCACAATCGTTATAAATAATTCTACATTATTATAACAGAAAAGCGTCTGTTCGTCAACCGGAACGGAATCAAATCACAAAGCTCCGGACAATCGGAATCCGGAGCTTTGTGTTCAGCCTGTCAGTCTGCTGATGCGTTTTTCAGTATCGGCAATGATCTCCTCCGGAGAAGCGCCGATGAAGTATTCGCCGTTTTCATAGAGGATCGTTCCGGCGCACATCGTCATGCGGATATTGCCCGTACAGCCGTTCAGTACGAGACTTTCCGGAATATGGTAGATCGGCTGCAGGTTCGGTGCATGCAGATCAATCAGAATCAGATCAGCCTGCTTGCCCGGCGCAAGAATATCGCAGTCATGCAAACCCATTGCACGAGCGCCGCCGACTGTCGCGGCCTGCAGCATCACATTTGCCGGAATCGCGGCTGCATCGTTATGGCGCAGCTTCTGCAGGACGGCTCCGAGATACATCTCACGGAACGGGTCAAGTGCATTGTTGGAAGCCGGACCGTCTGTACCAAGCGCAAGCTGCACGCCTTCTTCGTATGCTTCCTTCAGCGGTGCAATACCGCTTGCCAGCTTCGCGTTGGACGCCGGACAGGAAACCATCCAGAGATCGTTTCTGCGGAAAACCGCACGGTCATTTCCGTCGAACCAGACACCATGAAAGCCGCCGCCGCCGTACTCCCAAAGACCGATGGATTCAAAATACTGCGCCGGCGATGCGCCGTGCCGTTCGATGCATTCGAGATGCTCGCGCTCTGTTTCGCTGATGTGTGTGTAAACCGGTTCTTTTTCGGCGTGCGCAAGCTCTGCAACGCCGCGGTGCAGCCCTTCATCGCTGGTATATTCCGCATGGAAACCGAGGCGGTATCCGATGCGAGGATGAATATGACGGAACTTCTGAAACTGGTCGTTCAGCCGTTCAACATCCTTAACGGTGCCGTTGATGCTGCCGCAGAGCACAGCACGGATACCGGATTCAATCGCGGCCTGCACAGTGCTGTCCGGATAAAAATACATATCGAAGAATGCAGTCGTTCCGGAAGCAAGATACTCCAGAATCGCAAGGCGGTCAAATGCATAGACATCCTCGGCGGTGAGTCTGTCCTCATAGGGAAACACCTTTTCAAACAGCCATTTCTGCAGCGGAACATCCTCTGCAAACGAACGCAGAAATGTCATCGCGGAATGTGTATGCGCATTTTTGAAGCTGGGCATCAGAAGATTGCCTCCCGCATTGATCTCGCGCTCAAAAGCAGGCAGCTCTGCGGGCGTCTCTCCGATATAGGAAATGACATCGCCGTCCGTCCACAGCTCACCCTCTGTGATTTCGCACCCGTCTGCCATGGTCAGAATTCGTGCGTTATAAAAACGAATCATTTGAAATTACTCCTTTGAATCTGTGCTGCTGCGCGCCTGCTGCAATGCTTCCTGCATAGACTCCACTGCAAGCTGAATATTGCCGACCTCATCGGAAGGATCCGCAAAGGATGCGCTCCCCTGCAAAGAAAGATAGGAGCCGTAATAGTCCAGCAGCTTCTGCGCTTGTCCCAGTGTTCTGCGGATCAGACAAATTCCGGCATTCCGATAGGATTCCTGCATGATTCTGTCATACTGAAAAAAGCAGATCGTATGCAAAAAACCGGACATCAGCGAATAAAACAGCCGTTCCATCTGCTCATAAAGCCCGTCCTCCCGCAGATGCTTTTCCATTTTGCCGCGCAAAGCATGACGCTCATGAAAAATATCAATCAGGCTGCAGGCTTCGGTCAGCCAGCTCTTTACGGTTTCGCCGTAGTGCCCAAGGTCAAAAACGCGGGAAGTATCAGAAACATAGCTGTATTCCTTTGTCACAATATATTTGCGGAAATCTGAATCCAGCCCGTTGTTTTTCAGCAGATCGACCGTCAGTGCGTAGTTCACTTTCGTGCGGCTGCGCAGGTGCTTTCGCTCCCAGTTCAGAATCTGACGGAGCATTTTTTCTTCCTTCGGATATTTCTGCATTCAGCCGCCTCCTTTTTCGTATGTCTGTTCAGATGATGTTGTGAATGCCTGAAATTGCGGCGCGGACAAGCTGTTCAAACTGCGGAGCAGCCTTGTCGCCCGCCTCTTTGACCTCCTCATGCGTCAGAGGATGCGGCGAGATTCCTGCCGCAAGATTGCTGATGCAGGAGATTCCGCAGATCTCCATGCCGCAGTGGCGCGCTGCGATCGCTTCGATTGCCGTGCTCATGCCGACGGCATCCGCGCCGAGCAGCCGGAACATCCGGATTTCTGCCGGAGATTCATATGCAGGGCCTGCTGTCTGGACATAAACGCCTTCCTTCAGCGGGATATCCGCATTGACAGCGATTTTGCGAATCAGCTGCTGCAGCCTCTTGCTGTAAATTTCGCTCATATCCGGGAACCGGACGCCGAGTTCGTCGAGGTTTTCCCCGCGCAGCGGAGACGGCACAAAGCTGGAGATCTGATCGGTAATCAGCATGAATTCGCCTGCGTGCATACCGGCCTGAATGCCGCCTGCCGCATTCGTCAGGAAGAGCACCTCAGCGCCGAGCTGACGGAGCAGTCTGACCGGCAGAACCGCCTCCTGCGGCGTATAGCCTTCATACATATGTACTCTGCCCTGCATGACCGCCACCGGTACGCCGTCGCAGTATCCGAAAACGAATCTGCCGGCGTGACCTGCTACGGTTGATACAGGAAAGCCGGGAATATCCTTATAATCCAGTGTGGATTTCACATCAATCTTATCCGCAAAGCCGCCGAGTCCGGAGCCGAGAATCAACGCGATCTCCGGCTTGAAGCTGATACGCGATTTTACAAATTCCACGCAACGCTCATACTGCTCTTTCACCGTCATGATGACTGCTCCTCTCCGCGCTCGATCACAGCATCGGGATTTTCCACTGCTGCATCGGGATTTTCAAATACTTCGATCTCCGGATTTTCAAACGTACCGTCCGGATTTTCAGGAATCGCATGAAGCTGCTCAGGCACCGCTTCCGGGTTTTCAATAACCAGATTCTGCTGTTTCAGACCGTTCTCCACCTGCTGCACACTTTCCGTCAGCTTGCGCTGGAGTCTGTCTCCGTGATAACCGATCAGGTTGATGCTGCGTTCCATTGTATGCTGCAGTGCGTCTGCGGTTTCGTTCAGTTTTGCGATCACAGCATCATTGGTCGTATCCGGCGACAGATAAGCGCCGATCTGCCGCTCCATTGCACTGATCTGACTGCCCATTGTATCAAGGCTTTCCGTCAGCAGTTTGAGCTGTGCCGTCTGCATATTGGCAAGCGATTCCGATGTCTCATTCATCTTCTTGACCAGGTATGCGGAATAGCGCTCCACCTTGCCGTCCAGTGCATCGAGCTTCTGATCCATTTTCGTCAGGAAATCGGCAAGTGCATTTGCAGTTTCACTCATAGAATATCACTCCTTTGACTATTTTCACAGGATACCGGTT
Source organism: Oscillospiraceae bacterium (assembly GCA_017427265.1). Taxonomy (GTDB): domain Bacteria; phylum Bacillota; class Clostridia; order Oscillospirales; family Ruminococcaceae; genus Firm-04. The sequence continues at coordinate 28,191 of JAFRTG010000035.1, forward strand.
TCATTCCCGCTGATCGGTTCCCCGAATCAGCCGGCTTTGGCTTTGTGCTTTATACCATCCGAACCGCTTGGCAAGCCGGGAACTTTCTCAGCCGTAGAGATACCTGCGCTGCTCCTCGGTGAGAACATCAATCGTGATGCCCATGCTCTGCAGCTTGCGATGTGCAACAGCCTCATCAACCTCACGCGGTACATTGTTCAGCAGCGTCGTCACGGAACTGCGGTTTTCCGTCAGCCATTTAGCGCTGAGCGCCTGAATTGCAAAGCTCATGTCCATAATCTCAGCCGGATGGCCGTCACCGGCAGCAAGATTAACCAGTCTGCCCTCTGCAATGACGTAAACGGTCACACCGTTCGGCAGCGTATATCCCATGATATTATTGCGTGCCGGGAACGATTTGACAGCCAGCGCACGCAGTCCTGCCATATCGACCTCGACATCAAAATGGCCGGCATTGCAGAGGATCGCGCCTTCGTGCATTCTGAGGAAGCTCTTTTCTGTGATGACATGGCTGCAGCCGGTCACCGTGACAAAGAAATCACCGATTTCAGCAGCATCTTCCATCTTCATAACGGTAAAGCCGTCCATGACCGCTTCAATCGCCTTGACCGGGTCAACCTCGGTGACAATGACCTTTGCGCCGAGCCCCTTGGCACGCATAGCTGCGCCCTTTCCGCACCAGCCGTAGCCTGCAATGACAACAGTCTTGCCGGCGACAATCAGATTCGTCGTGCGGTTGATGCCGTCCCAGACAGACTGTCCGGTTCCGTAGCGGTTATCAAAAAGGTGCTTGCAGTCTGCGTCGTTGACGAGCATCATCGGGAATTTCAGTTCTCCCGCAGCCGCCATCGCCTTGAGACGGAGAATGCCGGTTGTCGTCTCCTCGCAGCCGCCGATGACATTTTCCAGCAGCTCCGGATATTCCTTATGAATCAGCGTAACGAGATCACCGCCGTCATCAATAATGAAATGCGGTTTTGCTTCGATCACGCGGCGTGTGTGCGTGTCGTATTCAGCGGGTGTCGTTCCGTGCCATGCATAAACATTCAGACCGCCGTGAACCAGTGCCGCAGCTACATCATCCTGTGTGGAAAGCGGGTTGGAACCGGTAATATACATTTCAGCACCGCCGGCTGCCAGTACGCGGCAAAGATAAGCGGTCTTTGCTTCCAGATGGATCGAGAGTGCGATACGCTTTCCGGCAAAGGGCTTTGTTTTGGAAAACTCCTCTTCGATTCCGCGCAGCAGCGGCATATTTGCTTTGACCCATGCAATTTTCTGTTCTCCGGATTCCCAGAGATCGGGATTTCTGATTTCGCTCATAATTATATTGACCTCCGTTTCAGTGGCTGAGTGCCTATGCAGTCATTTTACCATATTTATCTCCGAAATGCAAGCCATGCAGGACAAATTTCAGATTTGTAACGAAGAAACACGCAGAAAAGACTTGACGAAAACGGCTTTTTGTAGTAGAATATATAAGAATAACCGCGCTCGGCTGCACGGCTCCGGGCGTTTTCGATCGGACGGTGTTCCGGCGGGCAAGCCGCTGAGCCGCCGTCCTGTACTTTTTTAGAAAAGAGGTAAACAATATGAGCATTGCACCGAACGGACAGCCTTCGCTGTTTGCTGCACGCAATCTGACCATGCTCGTAGACTTTTACGAACTGACGATGGCAAACGGCTTTCTGGAGAACGGTCTCGGCGATGTGACCGCATGCTTTGACCTGTTCTTCCGCAAGGTTCCGGATCAGGGCGGCTATGCGATTATGGCCGGTCTTGAGCAGGCGATTGAATATCTGAAAAATCTGCGCTTTACAAAGGAAGATATCTGCTATCTGCGTGAAAGAGGCATTTTCTCCGAACAGTTTCTGGATTATCTTGCCCGCTTCAGATTTGCCTGTGATGTCTGGGCAATTCCGGAGGGCACGCCGATCTTCCCGCACGAGCCGCTGATGACTGTCCGCGGCCCGGCGATACAGGCGCAGTTCATCGAAACGATGCTGCTGCTTTCCGTCAATCACCAGTCGCTGATTGCGACCAAGGCGAACCGCATTGTCCGCGCGGCAGACGGCCGTCCGGTCATGGAGTTCGGTTCCCGCAGGGCGCAGGGCGGCGACGGCGCACTGTACGGCGCAAGAGCAGCCTATATTGCCGGTGCAGCCGGTACGGCCTGCACGATCTGCGACCGTGAATTCGGTGTTCCGGCGCTCGGCACCATGGCACACAGCTGGGTGCAGCTGTTCCCTTCCGAGCTTGAGGCCTTCCGCGCATATGCAAAGGTCTATCCGGATGCATGCACACTGCTGGTTGATACCTTCCATGTCCTCAAATCCGGCGTTCCGAATGCAATCACAGTCTTTCAGGAGCTGAAAGCTGCGGGACACAAGCCGCAGGGCATACGCATTGACAGCGGCGATATCGCATATCTTTCCAAGAAAGCCCGTGTCATGCTGGATGAAGCAGGACTGCAGGAGGTCAAGATTGTCGCCTCCAATTCGCTGGATGAATATCTGATCCGTGATCTGCTCGTACAGGGCGCACAGATCGACAGCTTCGGCGTCGGAGAACGTCTTGTGACATCCCGCTCCGAACCGGTATTCGGCGGCGTCTACAAGCTGGCAGCTGCCGGTACGGCGGAGGCACCGGATACGCTGGTTCCGAAGATGAAAATATCCGAAAACGCATCCAAAATCACGAACCCCGGCTTCAAGATGCCGTGGCGTCTGTTTGATCTTGAAACAGGCATGGCGATTGCTGACGTCATCACGCTTGCAGATGAAACCATCGACGACACGCAGCCGTATGTCATTTTCGATCCGGAGTTTACCTATAAGCGCAAGACGCTGACGAATTTCAAGGCTGTCCGGCTGCAGGTTCCCGTCTTTGAAAAAGGCAAATGCGTCTACGAATCCCCGTCAATCGAGGACATGCGCACCTACTGCCGCGAGCAGCTTGATACTATCTGGGATGAGGTCAAGCGTTTTGAGAATCCGCACGCATACTACGTCGATCTGTCCGAGCCGCTCTGGAAGCTGAAGCGTGAGCTGCTTGATAAATACTTTGCAGACTGACACCGTGCGCCCGCTGAACACAGAGGTATACAGATGAATCTCTCCATTACCCGCATTCACATGGGCCCTGCACGCTGTGCCGCTGATCTGACAGACGGCAGCGAGCGCGGAGAATATGTTTCGCAGGATTATATTCTGCATACACTCGGCAGACCCATGCGGGCTGTCAACCTGATGTACTGCTACTATCCGCTGGATAAGACGTTTCCGATGCGTGCAAGACATGCTTTCGCGGACAGAGTCGTTTCATTCCAGTGGGATTATCCCTATGACGATTATTTTCCGTACACCGGCGGCCTGAACGGTTCCCGGAACGGTCCGGTTTTCCGCCAGATACAGGATATCCGCCGGCACGGACAGGATGTCATCCTGACGCTGACCTGCGATCCGCATGTGACGGACGACCATCTGATTGCAATCGCACAGGATCTGCGCCCTTACGGGCGCCTGATGCTGCGGCTCAACCACGAGGCAACCGGCGGCTGGTTTTCCTTCAACAAACGCGCTTCTTTTGAAGAGGTTGCTGCATTTTTTGTGCACGCAAGCGAGGTGATCCGCGCACATGCGCCGAATGTCCGGACGGTAATCTGCATCGGCGGCATCGAGGATCCTGAATCTCAGGAAATGGTGCGGGAGCAAGCCTTTGCATGTACGGTTCGCGCTGCGGATATCTGGTCTGTGGACAAATATCTGGCGCTGCACTGGGGCTGGCCGTATGATATCGCGGAGAAAGGCGGCCACTCGCACCGCCGCGACAGCAGCCGGAATGTATACAATCTCACGAAGCGCTCGTTTTACCGTTTCAAAGCCCTGAACGGCGGAAAACCGAAGCCGATGACGATGGGCGAATTCAATGCGGACGGCGATGTGACAGGCCCCTACGGTCAGTGCGAAATGATTGAAGAATTTCTCCGGCTGCTGAAAAACGATCCGGAAAACTGGCTGACCGCCATCAACTTTTATCAGTTCCGCGACCGCGGACGTCTTGGACTTGAAACAGAGGATCCGTCCAATCCGGAATGCGGAATCGCGCAGCCTGTGATGCGGACATTCCGCAAATGGATCCGCGATGACCTGTTCCGGCCGACCCTGACTTCTTGCGGCGATGCATCACTCCCCGCGACACTGCGCTGGGGCAGCGCCGAGGATGCAGAGGGTCTTGCGATCCGTCTGCATTTTGAAGGCAACCCGCATTACTGTGAGCTCACCTTCCGCGATGAAGGAAACTATATGCTGGAGCTGCACGGACGCTGGTTCTATAAGGCACCGCAGACGCGCTTTGTTGACCTGATGCCCGCATTCTTTGAGAAACCACTGACAGCGCCCTGCGATCTGACACTGAAGCTGTTTGCGCCGCCTGCATCCGGCAGAAACGATCCCGAACAGCCGGACGGCCTGATGAACAGCTTTGCCGAGATCGAATCCCTGCCGGACATCCGCATCGAATACGCACCCGTGGAGGAAAGCTGTGACTGATACTCTTTATGTAACCGATCTGGACGGAACGCTGCTGCAGCCGGATGTCACGGTCTCAGACCGCTCCGTCAGGATTCTGTCTGCGCTTCTGGCACAGGGGCTTCCGCTGACGGTCGCCACGGCGAGAACCAGCTTTTCCGTCATGCCGATTCTGGAAAAGCTCCCGATGCAGCTTCCGCTGATTTTACAGAACGGCGCTGTTCTGCACGATCCTGTCCGTGACCGGATCGTATCTGCGGCCGCAATCCGGCCGGAAATCTTTTTGCAGGTCATCCGCCTGTATGCGGAATACGGCTTCAACGGTTTTGTTTTCTGCGTGCCTGAGGATACGCTGCATTGCTGCTACACGGAGCTTTCCACGCCGCATATGAAGCGTTACTACCAGGAGCGTCGTGATAAATATCAAAAGCCGTTTGTGCAGGTGCAGCAGCTTGCTGATCTTGCTGATAAAAAACCTGTTTACCTGTCGCTGAATGCGCCGAAGCCGCGGCTCGATCCTGTTTATGATGCTGTCCGGCAGATTGCAGGCATTTCCGTTGCCTACTACCGGGATGTCTATGAGCCGGAGATCTGGTATCTGGAAATCTCAGCTCCGGATGCGTCAAAATATCACGGCATCGAAAAGCTCAGAAAGCTGACCGGTGCAAAAAAGGTTGTCGGATTCGGCGATAACCTTAACGATCTGCCGCTGTTCCGCGCCTGTGACGAAAAAATCGCAGTCGGAAATGCGGCGGACGAACTGAAAGCACTTGCGGACACTGTCATCGGCTGCAACACAGAGGATGCCGTTGCGGTGTATCTGCAATCCGTATTTCACGCCGGAACAGACGGACTCTGAAACTTCGGAACGGAATACGGTCTGAACTGCCGGCACGCTGCGTGCCGTTTCAATCATTAACAAACGATTCTGCACGGAATCGGGAAAAAGGAGAATACACATGAAAAAACTGATGCTTGGCAATGAAGCATTCGCAAGAGGTCTTTATGAGGCAGGCTGCCGGTTTGCGTCCAGCTATCCGGGTACACCTTCCACAGAGATCACCGAAACAATCGCAAAGTACGATGAAGTCTACGCAGAATGGGCTCCGAATGAAAAGGTCGCAGTCGAATCTGCGCTGGGCGCCAGCTTTGCCGGTGCAAGAGCCTTCGCGGCCATGAAGCACGTCGGCCTGAATGTTGCGGCCGATCCGCTCTACACCGCCGCCTATACCGGCGTCAACGGCGGTCTGGTCATTGCAGTCGCTGACGATCCGGGTATGCATTCCTCTCAGAACGAGCAGGACAGCCGGCATCATGCAATCGCCTCCAAGGTTCCGATGCTGGAGCCGTCCGATTCGCAGGAGTGCAAGGATTTTGCAATGCTCGGTTACGAGATTTCCGAGCAGTTTGATACACCGGTTCTCATCCGCACGGCAACCAGAGTCGCGCACTCTCAAAGTGCTGTCGAGCAGCTGCCGCGTCAGGAAAAGGAACTGAAGCCTTACGCCAAGAATCCGCAGAAATACGTCATGGTGCCTGCAAACGCCAAGAACCGTCATGTTGTGGTTGAAGAGCGTACACAGAAGCTCATTGCATATGCAGAAACCGCTCCGATCAACAAGGTTGAGGACAACGGCTCGGATATCGGCGTCATCACCTGCGGCGCATCCTATCAGTACGCCAAGGAAGCACTCGGCAGCAAGGTCAACTATCTCAAGCTCGGCATGACGAATCCCCTGCCGAATCAGCTGTTCCTTGATTTTGCGGCAAAGTGCAAAACCGTTTATATCATCGAGGAGCTGGACGGCATTCTCGAACAGCATGCCAAGGCGCTCGGCATTGCCTGCAAGGGCAAGGAAATCTTCGGCTGCATCGGCGAGCTGAATCAGGTTATCATCGCAGAAAAGCTGCTCGGCACAACACCGGAAGTTACCGCTTATCCGGAGCAGCTGCCGATCCGTCCGCCGGTCATGTGCGCAGGATGTCCGCACCGCGGCGTATTCTACACGCTTGCAAAGCACAAGATTACCGTTTCCGGCGATATCGGCTGCTATACGCTCGGCGCTGCAAAGCCGCTCGAATCCATTGACTGGACAATCTGCATGGGCAGCTCTGTTTCCTGCCTGCACGGCTATAACAAGGTGCTCGGCGAAAAATCCCAGAACAAAACCGTTGCCGTCATCGGTGACTCTACCTTCATGCACACCGGCCTGAATTCGCTGGTCAATGTAGCGTATAATGCTTCCAATTCTACCGTTATCATTCTGGATAACTCCATCACAGGCATGACCGGTCACCAGCAGAACCCGACCACCGGCAAGAACCTCAAGGGCGACCCGGCTGCTGCCGTCGATCTGGAAGCGCTCTGCCATGCAATCGGCATCAAGCGTGTCCGCGTTGCCGATCCGTATCATCTGGCAGAAATGGAGCAGGCGGTTCTTGAAGAACTGGCTGCAGATGAGCCGTCTGTCATCATCAGCCGCCGTCCGTGCGCGCTGCTGAAATATGTCAAGCACAATCCCCCGCTCCATGTCGATACCGACAAGTGCAAGAGCTGCAAGATGTGCCTGAAGCTCGGCTGCCCGGCCATCTCCATGAAGAACGGAAAGGCCTGCATCGACCATACGCAGTGCGTCGGATGCGGCATCTGTGAGGAGCTCTGCAAATTCAGCGCAATCGAAAAGTGAGCAGCATATGAAAAAAGCAGTTCCGCACAAGGTACGAAGAATTGATTGCCCGTACTGCGGCATCCGCATGGAATACCGCGGGGCAGAACGTATTCAGCTTGGCAGATGGGGCATTTTTATGGAGCACTGGGATAACTTTCTTTCCGGCTCGCTCAGCGTACAGATCTACGAATGCCCGGAATGCGGAAAGCTCGAAATGTTCCGTATTCATAAAAAACGATAATTACGAACGAAAAGGAGTTCTGTAAATGGAAACGAAATCTGTTATGATCGTCGGCGTCGGCGGACAGGGTTCTTTGCTCGCCAGCCGCATTCTCGGCAATGTTCTGCTGCAGCAGGGCTACGCCGTCAAGGTCAGCGAGGTACACGGTATGTCGCAGCGCGGCGGCTCCGTCGTGACCTATGTCAAGTACGGTGATGCCGTCTATTCCCCGGTCGTCGAAAAGGGCGAAGCGGATGTTATTATCTCGTTTGAGCTGCTGGAAGCCGCAAGATGGGCTTCCTGTCTGAAGAAGGGCGGCAAGATTGTCACCTCGACCCAGACACTTGACCCGATGCCTGTCATTACCGGTGCGGCAACATATCCGGAAGGCATCGTCGAAAAGCTCGAAGGCATGGGCATTGACGTTACTGCCGTCGATGCACTGTCCCTTGCAGAGCAGGCAGGCAGCGCAAAAGCATCGAATGTTGTTCTGATGGGCGTTGTTTCCGGCAAGATGGACTTTGACGAGTCTGTCTGGCAGGAGGCGCTCAACCAATGCGTGCCGGAAAAGTTCATCGAAATGAACCGCAAGGCTTTTGCTCTGGGCAGAAAAGCAGTATAACAGACACAGCAAACATCATCATTACCGTGACATACCTGTGAGTGACGCGAATCTGAAAATAACACTTGAAAGGAAGTAACCCAATGGCAAAATATTGGCGTGAGGACATTGAGACGATGCCGCGCGAAGACATGAAGAAGCTGCAGAGCGAACGACTCGTCAAGCAGGTTCAGCATGTCTATGAGCATGTCCCCTATTACAGGGATCTGATGGACAAAAAAGGTGTAAAACCGGATGACATCCGGTCTGTTGACGATCTGTACAAGCTGCCGTTTCTCTCCAAGGCGGATCTGCGTGACGCTTATCCGACCGGAATGCTCGCAGTTCCGATGAAGGACTGCGTCAGAATCCACTCCACAAGCGGCACGACCGGCCGGCGCGTGGTTGCGTTTTACACGCAGCACGATGTCGATCTCTGGGATGAATGCTGTGCAAGAGCCATTACCGCAGCGGGCGGCACTGCAGAGGACGTATGTCAGGTCGCTTACGGCTACGGCCTGTTCACAGGCGGCTTCGGTCTCAACGGCGGCTCGCAGAAGGTCGGCTGTCTGACCCTGCCGATGTCTTCGGGCAACACAGAGCGCCAGATTCAGTTCATGCGCGATCTGAACGCAACGATTCTCTGCTGCACCCCCTCCTATGCTGCATACATCGGTGAAACGCTGCACGACATGGGACTGACTCCGGACGATATCAAGCTCAAGGCCGGTATCTTCGGTGCGGAGCCCTGGACCGAGGAAATGCGCCGCACGATTGAAGCGTCGCTCGGCATCAAGGCCTATGACATCTACGGTCTGACTGAAAGCTCCGGTCCCGGTGTCGCATTTGAGTGCGAGGAGCAGACCGGTATGCACATCAACGAAGACCACTTCATCCCGGAAATTATTGACCCGGAAACCGGCGAGGTACTCCCGGAAGGCTCGGTCGGTGAGCTTGTGTTCACAAGCATCACAAAGGAAGCGTTCCCGCTGCTGCGCTACCGCACAAGAGACCTCTGTCAGCTGACACGCGGCAAGTGCTCCTGCGGCAGAACCCTCATCAAGATGTGCAAGCCGATGGGCAGAAGCGATGATATGATGATCATTCGCGGTGTCAACGTGTTCCCGTCTCAGATTGAAACTGTTCTGATCGAGCAGGGCTACTCTCCGAACTATCTCATTGAGGTTGACCGCAAGAATAATACGGATACGCTTGACATCAGTGTCGAGATGAACACAGAGCAGTTCTCTGACAAGATGAAGGACATCCAGGAAAAGGAACGCAGCCTTGCTTCTGCAATCAAGACGATGCTTGGCATCAATCCGAAGGTGCATCTCGTCTCTCCGAAATCCATCACCAGAAGCGAAGGAAAAGCGGTTCGCGTCATCGACAAGCGCAAGCTGCACGACTGATTCCTCTGACATCCTGATAGAAACGAAAGGATATCCCAAACTTGAAAAAACATTTTCTGACAGCTTTCACCGCACTTGCATCCGCAGTTCTGCTGACCGGATGCAGCGTCGGTGTAAAAAACGGCACGTATGTTTCCGTCAACGGCATCAAAAATATGGCCGAGGCATACCGCTCTGACCCGGATACAGCTTTCGAGCAGATTTTTTCAGAAGAAACGGAACCTGATATGAGCGTTACGCTCAAGGGAGATCAGTTTTTGATTGCACAGCGGCTGGATTCGACAACAGGCATTGAATGGAAAGGCAGATACAGCGCAAATCAGGCAGCACTGAGATTCAGTTATGCCGATGCTGTTGTCAATGGGACAGATGAAACACAGTGGATTCAGGATCGCCTCACGGCGCTGAATGAAACCGGCGCTTTACCCGAACAGATTGCGCCGCGAATCTATCTGTCCTCTGCTGCATATGCCTACTCCAAGCTCCCGATCGGCATACTGCGGAATTCAGGTGTAAAGGAGTCGTCTGCCATTGAGCTGCACAAAGATTTCCTCTGCACACCGATGTACGGAATGACTGTAGAAGGCAGGTATGAGACCGGTAAGGACTTTGCAGTCAATTATGTTCCGGCTGATACGCTCCGGAATGACAAATATTCCAAAGCATATTACAACGAAGCGGAGCAGACCTACTCAGCACAGCCGGATGAGGAAAAGCTCGGAACGGAGCTCAGTATACTCGCCAACCGTTTCGGCCTGCAGGACAGTGAAAACATGCAGTTCCGCATCACATTCTCCGGCGGCATCTGGGAGATGTCCGCTGCGGACGGCAGTGCGTTCACCCACGGTGGATACGCAGAAAGCAAAAAACATCCGGGATTCATTTCCGTGTTTGAGCAGCCGGATGATCCGCAGGCAAAACAGATGCTGGATTCGCTTTACCCGCTGTTCCTTTATATCGACGGCGGCAGCGGCAAAATCTATTATCCGGGATTTGTCAGAAAACCTTAACTCTCTGAAATAAGGAGGATTTTACGATGGATACGATCAAGCAATTTTCCGTTTTTGTGGAAAACAAGCAGGGCAGAATGGCAGAGCTGACAAGACTGATTGCTGACGCAGGCATTGATCTGCGGACACTGAGCCTTGCAGATACACGCGATTTCGGCATTCTGCGCATCATCGTCAACAAGCCGGAAGAAACCGAAGCGCTTCTGAAACAGAACGGCTGGACATACAAGGCGACCTCTGTGATCGGCGTCAAGGTTCCGGACTGCCCGGGCGGCGTCGCAACCGTGCTTGAAGCACTCAACGAGGTCAATGTCAACGTCGAATATATGTATGCGTTTGTCAACCGGACCCCCGGCCGCGCCGATACAGTCATCTGTGTGGACGACGAGCAGGCTGCTCTTGAGATTCTGCAGAAAAAACATATTGATATTCTGACGGCTGAGGAGGCATACGACATCTGATTCTGTCTGCATGATTCCGCTAAATTCTTTACACAAGCTATTGACAATGAAGCTCGAAAAGTGTATAATAAGTATGTAGGTATATTGCAGGAGAACTGTGTAACCTGCAAAATAGAACGCCGGAGCAGGCAGAAACAGCGCTTACGGCGCGGAATGGAGTGTGTTTCATGAGCATATTTGACAAGGTCAGTGACATGAGCAGAGGCATCAGCGAAAAGGCATCCAATGTCTCTGAAGTCAGTAACCTCAAGCGGAAGATCCTCTATGAAGAGGAGCGTATTGTGGAGATTTTTGCAGATCTCGGAAAAAAGTATTACAAGAATCCTGATGAAGATCCGGCTGTTTTCCGTGCATTGTGCGACGATATCGACGCACGCCGCAGACGCATCAAGAAAATGAAGTTTGAGTTGAACACCCTCCGCGGCTTCAAAATGTGCCCGAAGTGCGATGCTGAAAACAGCGAAAAGAACATTTTCTGCGGTGTTTGCGGAGCCCGTCTCCCTGACCCGGACGACGAGGACTTCACATCGCTGGAAGAGAGCGATTATTACACCGAAACAAGCAATCAGTTCTTCAACGCTGACAGCACCGGCAATATCGGCATCTGATTCAAAAAAACAGAATATCGGAAAAATGTCCTGCCTTCCTGAAAGGCGGGACATTTTTTATGCTGCAAAAAATCTGCTGCCTTTGATTCTATCGGGGGCGTGTCCGGCATAAGATAAAACAGATCAGCGAAAGGCGGGTTTTCCAAATGCCAGTCAACAGCAGACTATCTGATATCCTCCCCTGCCTGACAGCCTCACTGCAGATACCGTTCCGGAAAATGAATCCGGAAACAGCAGCTGAGATTCAGGAACTGCGTCTCAGACGCGGAAGGCCGCTTCATGCAGTACGCGGCGGGACGGAATACGCAGTCACGGAAAGCGGCGCGCTGACCGCCACAGGGCAGAAAGGATGCTTTGTCAGCGGACAGGCTCTTGATACTGTATTCCGGAACTGCTGCGCGCATTCCGTTCACAGCTATCAGCACGAAATTGTGCACGGGTATCTGACCGCATCGGGCGGCAACCGAGTCGGTATCTGCGGTACAGCAGTGTTACAGAACGGATGCGTGACCGGTGTGCGCGATATCAGCGGTCTCAATATCCGCATTGCGTCAGAGCGTACAGGCTGTGCAGAGCCGCTTGCTGCCATGATCGGTGACCCGCGGCGTACAGGCGGTGTTTTGCTCTGCGGTTCGCCTGCGTCCGGAAAAACAACGATTCTGCGTGATCTAGCGCGGATATTCGGCAACAGGATGCGGGTTTGTATCCTGGACGAGCGCGGAGAGCTTGCCGCAACCCGGAACGGAATTTCGCAGTTTGACGTCGGCACACAGACAGACGTATTTGACGGCTATCCCAAAGCAGAAGCGGTCGAACAAGCTGTTCGCGTCATGTCCCCCGAAGTCTTAATCTGCGACGAGCTCGGCGGCCGTGACGAAGCCGACCGTCTGCTGCAAATGCTCCATACCGGCGTCCGTCTGATTGCTTCAGCACATGCAGAATCCTTTGCTGACCTGTTCAGGCGTCAGCAGATGAAGCGGCTGATAGACGAAGGCATCTTTCATGCAGCATATCTGCTCGGAACCGGCCGTTGCTGCGGAGAGATTGCGGGCATCCATACATTCGGAGGACAAACATGCAAAAACTGATCGGCGTGATGCTTTTGCTTGGCATCAGTCTTTCGGCAGGACAGTCCGCTGCTGACAAACTGCATCGGCGGGCTGCATATCTGCGGCTGCTGCGGCAATGGCTCACTGAAATCACAGGGCAGCTCCGCATCTCGCTTCCCCTGACTGCAGATTTGCTGCGGATGACAGCAGAAAACCCGGTATACCGGTCGCTGGAATTTTTGCAGACCGCAGCAGTCAACGCCGGGCAGTTCCCCGATTGCTGGGAAAACGCGCTACGGTCTGACCGGATACTGACAACAGAAATGCATGATGTGCTGTCTGCCGTCGGACAGACACTTGGGAGTACCGCACTCGACGGACAGCTTTCCGTCCTGACACTCTGCACGGAACGGCTTGCGGATCTGCAGAGACAAGCTGAACAGACAGCGCGGGAGAAAAGCAGCCTTTACCGCAGCATGGGGCTTTTCGGCGGATTGTTTGCCGTCATCCTGCTGCTTTGATAATAGGAAACGGAGCGGTTCACATGGATATCGACCTGATTTTCAAGGTCGCGGGCATCGGTATCATCGTTGCAGTTCTGAATCTGGTACTGAAACGTGCAGAACGTGAAGAACAGGCTATGCTGACAACATTGGCCGGCCTGATTGTCGTTCTGATGCTGATTATCTCACAGATACAGGATCTGTTTGACCGCGTCAAAACGGTCTTTGGGCTATGGTGACGGCAATTCAGGCTGCCGGAATCGGCATGACAGGTGTTCTGATTGCCAAATTACTGCAGAGGTATGCGCCGGAGCAGGCGCTTCTGATGACGCTGCTGCTCGGCGCTGTGATAACCGGATGTGCAGTCACAGCCATGATGCCGGTGCTAACGGAGATTGATGCACTTCTGTCGTCCGGCGGACTTAGCACGGAGCAAACTGCATGTATCACCAAGGCGGTCGGTATCTGCTGTATCACGCAGCTCGCGGCCGATTTGTGCAAAGATGCCGGCGAATCGGCAATGGCATCCGGCATTCTTCTGACCGGAAAAATTACGCTGATTTTGCTTGCACTTCCATTATTTTCACCGTTGAAGCAACTGCTGGAGGAGGTGATATCTTGCGTTTCATTCTCCGGATTATGATCGTGATATGTCTGCTGCCCTGCTGCGTGCTGCATGCGGAAGCGGCTGAGAATCCGCTTGCAGATATGGAAGAAACGCTGCAGCAGCTGGAAATTCCGGCAGAAACCGCCGACCTGTTCGCTGAGGCCGGGATATCACCGGAGCAATCCGAAGGACTTCGTGAAATGGATCCGCATTCGGGACTGAAAACACTGCTGCGGACTGCTGCTTCGGAAGCGGCCGAACCGCTCCGTCTCGGCGGCAGACTATTGGCGCTGACAATCCTTCTGACTCTGCTCGGCAGTCTGGGTGATGCTGCTGCGGATTCCTCTGTGCGACAAGTATTTGATACAGTTTCCGCTGTTATATGCATCACCGCAGCGGCAGAGCCTCTCTGCGGCTGCCTTGAACGCACGGCAGATGCACTGGAAACCGGACAGGCTTTCATGGCGGGTTACATTCCTGTCTTTGCCGGGTTTCTCGCGGCAGGCGGCTCTGTAGCAGGCGGTGCAGCCTATCATGTTTTCGTGCTGTTTCTGACAGAAACTGTCATGCTGCTTGCAAACCGTCTGCTCTTTCCGCTGCTGCAGTGGGGAACAGCGCTCGGCATTGCAGATGCAGTCAACCCGAAACTGCGTCTCGGACAGTTTGTCAGCGGATTCCGAACCGCTGTGACATGGACACTCGGCACGGTGATGGCTCTGTTTTCTGCACTCCTGTCGGTGCGGAGCTTTGTAGCCTCCGCAGCAGATTCTTTGGCTGCAAAATCCGCAAAGCTGCTGACGTCGAGCGTGATTCCGGTCATCGGAAGCGCCGTGTCGGACGCATACGGCACTGTTCAGGGCAGCATCATATTACTGCGAAACAGTACAGGCGCAGTCGGAATTCTTGTGATTATCTGGCTGACTGTCCCGCCGCTGCTGTCCCTGCTTTGTTACCGTGCTGTGTTCCGGCTCATGCAGATTGTTGCCGAAACCGCCGGTACGGAAACGCTGGGCAGCCTGTTCCGAAACGCGCAAACCGTTTTGTCAGCTGCTTTTGCGATTCTGGTCTGCTATGCGGTCATGCTGATCTTTTCCAGCGCAATCATGATGATTCTAGTCGGGAACCGTTAGGAGGCATTCCATGGATACCATACGGACAGCGGTACTCAGTGCGTGCCTGACTGCGCTCGGACTGACATTTGCAGAGCATATTTTGCCGATGGAACGGTTTGATCGTCAGGTCCGACTGATTTTTGCCGTGCTGATGACAACTGCAATTCTGAAGCCGCTGACAAATCTTGACTTTTCACCGCTGTATTCAGACGAAACAGCAGACTCTTTTACATCTGATGAGATATGCAGCATGGCGGATCAGGCACGCACCGATGCAGTCTGTGAAAGCGTGATGCAGACGCTGAACCGGGAGCTTGCAGAGCGTAAAGTTCCGTGCAGGGTCACAGCAGTCGATGCGCATATCACAGAGAACGGCAGCATAGATATTACCGAGGTGCAGACAGAGGGGAACCTGCTGACCGGCAGGGTTTACCTGCTGGAATGGCTCGGCGGCAATGTCAGAATTACGGAGGGAGGAAAAACGGATTGATCGCATCTCTGCATGAAATCCTGCGGCAGTTATCTCCGGGGAAGAAAAAAGCCGTTATGGCAGCAGGCTGCATTCTGGCCGCAGGATTCCTGCTGCTCTCTGACCGTCTCCGGCAGGATACAAAGCAAAGAACACCCTCAGACACGACGCAGTTTGTGCAGACAGCAGATGCATACAGGGATGAACTGGAAATCCGTCTGAAAAAACTGCTCGAACAGCTCGAAGGCGTCGGTAAAACGGAAATCATGCTTACCGTCAGCAGCTCAGCTGAACAGGTTTATGCGCAA
Source organism: Oscillospiraceae bacterium (assembly GCA_017427265.1). Lineage (GTDB taxonomy): Bacteria > Bacillota > Clostridia > Oscillospirales > Ruminococcaceae > Firm-04. The sequence continues at coordinate 43,749 of JAFRTG010000035.1, forward strand.
GAGGTCAAATCCTCGTGCAGCGAGCGGAATCAGCAGCAGGAAACATCCCTTGTCCGTCTGCGAAACGGCGGAACTGAATCCGCACTCGTCACGGAAACACACAGTCCGGAAATCTGCGGTGCAGCAATTCTCTGCACCGGCGGCGGACATGCGGCCGTTCGTGAGCGTGTGGCGCATGCTGCTGTCGTCCTGCTCGGAATCCCGCCGGCCAGAATCTTTGTCGGCCAGTATTCAGCAAGCCATTGAAAGGAGTTTTTATCTATGAAAAAACCTGCAATCATCATCGGAAAACGACAAATCATCCTCAGTGCACTGACGCTTCTGCTCGGCGGTGCGGTCTATCTCAACTATGCGCTCTCCGGCGGCGGCAAGCTGATACCGGACGGAATGCTTCGCTATGAGGCAGAAAAGCCGGCTTCGGCAGATACGGATGATCTTGCCCATTACGGTACTGCGGAAATGGTCAGTGCAAATCCGACACGGGCTGATTATTTTGCGCAGGCAAGACTCGACAAACAAAACAGCCGGGATTCCGCCGTTCAGACGCTTCAGAGCATCATCGGCGGCGGCGATCTCAGCAATGATGAAATGGTAACAAACGCAATCGACGCGGTACATCTCTCCAAACAGATGGAAAGCGAAAGCGTCATCGAGAATCTGATTCTTTCGCAGGGGTTCTCTGATTGCGTCGTATATCTGGACGGTCAGTCCGCCAAGGTGGTCGTTGAAAGCGACGGACTTGCCCCGCAGCAGGCAGCGGCGATTAAAGAAATCGTGATGTCCGAATCCGATATTTCCGCTGAAGGCATCCGGATTTTTGAGGTAGCAGCCGATGCGGAGCCGGCTTCTGATAAGCCTTAATAAAAAAATTTTTCGGAAATCACTGCTTTTTTTCAAAAAAAGGTTGTACGAACGGAAAAAATCTGGTATAATATAAGATGTATCAATGCAGGCTGAGAGCGACTGCTTTCCGCCGCAGCCTGCTTTTTATTGTTTCATCCGAGGAGGAAATCAGAATGAGCAATCAGTATCCAAAAAAAGCAGTGGCTTCCGGAGAAGTCAAGATTTCTGAAAATGTGATTCGTTCCATTGCAGGCGTTGCCGCGATGGAAGTCGAAGGCGTTGCTGAGCTTGCAGAGGTGAAGGGATCCCTGCTGTGTCCGGCACCTGCTCCGGTCAGCGTGTCTGTCGTCAATGACATGGTCGAGATTACAGTGCGGCTCGTGCTGTCCAGCGGTTACCGTCTGACGACTGTTGCCGAGCAGGTGCAGCAAAATATCAAGGAAAATGTCCAGAGCATGGCCGGTGTGGTCGTATCCAAGGTGCATGTGATTGCTTCGGATATTGCCTTTGATGACTGAAAATACGGAAAGGATTCCATTCATGCCGAAAATTACAAGACGCGAAATCCGCGACAGTGCAATGAAGCTGCTCTTTGAGACTGCACTGCGCGATGACCCGATTGATGTGCTTTACGAGATCGCAGAGGAAATTGACGAAATCATTGTCAATGAAGAAGTTCGTTTCCTCGTAAACGGCACGCTTGCACATCAGGAGGAAATTGACGCTCTGATCCAGAAATACAGCCCCAAGCGCAGCATCGGCAGAATTGCCAAGCTGACGCTGACGATTCTGCGGCTTGCGTTCTTTGAGATTCTCTATGTTGAGAAAACGCCGGTCAATGCTGCAATCTCCGAGGCTGTCCTGCTTGCAGAGAACTATTCCTACAATGAAGAGGATGTCCGCTTTATCAACGGTCTGCTCGGTGCCTATTCCAGAGAAAACCCGCAGACGGTGACTGAACAGACCGAATCATGAAAATTCTCGGTATCGACACCAGCAATTATACAACATCCTGTGCGTGGTTTGATCCGGAGACCGGTGTCATGCTGCAGCGCAAACAGCTTTTACCGGTACCGACCGGACAGGCAGGGCTGCGGCAGAGCGATGCAGTCTTTCATCATACGCGGCAGCTGCCGGATTTAATTGAACAGCTGATGCAGGATGCAGACGGAGAACCGGATGCATTCGGTGTTTCTGTGTCTCCGCGATCCGCCGAAGGGTCTTATATGCCCTGTTTTCTGGCCGGGCGCGGTGCTGCAAGAATTCTGTCCGCCGTTCATCGCAGGCCGCTCTATGAGACCTCTCACCAGATGGGACATATTCTTGCGGCGCTCTATTCTGCGAACTGCCTGCACTGGCTGAAACCGGATGCTGCGCCGTTTCTTGCGTTCCATGTCAGCGGCGGAACCACTGACTGCGTCCGCTGTATTCCGGATGCAGACGCGGTTTTGCAGATTGAACCGGTATCTTCCTCACTCGATCTCAAAGCCGGACAGGCTGTTGACCGTGTCGGAATGATGCTCGGACTTGCGTTTCCATGCGGTCCGGCGCTTGAGCAGCTGGCCATGCAGAGCACTTCATCCGCACATATGCAGGTGAAGCTGAAAGACGGATGCTGTTCGCTTTCCGGTCTGCAGAATCAGTGTGAACAAATGCTGAACCGCGGCGTGCCTGCTGCGGATATTGCGCGGTACTGCCTCAATTCGCTTTCTGCGGTACTGAAGGCTATGACGAAGGAAGCCGCCGCATCATGCGGAAATCCTGCTGTGCTCTATGCAGGCGGCGTTCTTTCCGATCAGCTGATTCAGGATGAACTGCGGCGCATTCCGCTGGAGTCCGCATTTGCAGAGCCGGCTTTTTCATGTGACAACGCTGCCGGAATCGCAGTCTATGCAGCGTGGAAGGAGAAGCAGGCATGTCTATTTTAACTGTCAGTCAACTGAACCGCTATGTTGCATTCCGGCTGCAGGAGGATGAACGTCTGCGCGGGATTCTGCTGCGCGGAGAAATCGCAAACTTCACAAGGAATTTCCGTTCCGGCCACTGCTATTTCAGTCTGCGCGACGAGGAAGCATCCGTCAGAGCCGTGATGTTCCGGTCACATGCAGACAGACTGCCGTTTGATCCGGAAAACGGCATGCATGTGATTGTGCAGGGAACGGTCACGCTCTACGAACGGGACGGTGCTTATCAGGTCAATGTGACGGACATGCAGCCGGACGGCGTCGGCGCACAGGCGCTTGCACTGCAGCAGCGCCGTGAGAAGCTCTCAAAGCTCGGCTATTTTGCACCGGAGCGGAAACGTCCGGTTCCGCCCTTCCCGAAAAAAATCGGTATTGTAACATCCCGCAGCGGTGCTGCTCTTCAGGACATGCTGCAGATTCTGCAGCGGCGTTATCCGATCGGATGCGTTTGTATTTATCCCGCTGTTGTTCAGGGAGAACAGGCGCCGCAATCGGTCGCTGACGCCCTCCGTACAGCCGGTAATGACGGCTGTGACCTGATTCTGATGGGACGCGGCGGCGGTTCAAATGAGGATCTGTCTGCATTCCAGTCTGAAGAGGTTGCAACCGCGGTTTTCCTGTCTCCTGTCCCAGTCATCAGTGCAGTCGGTCACGAAACCGATCACTGTATTGCAGATGAAGTTGCAGATCTGCGCGCACCGACGCCCTCTGCCGCAGCCGAACTGGCGGTTCCGGATTTGACGGAAATGTCTGCGGCTTTACGCGCGCTGCGTGAGCGCCTTGACCGTGCAATGTCACGGATACTGGAATCGTCCGAAAATGCGCTCAATGCAGTACAGAACCGTCTGCAGAAGCAGAGCCCGGTACACAGCATACAAATGAAAACGGAACAGATCGCTGCCCGCTCAGCGCGTCTGGATCACGCAGTGCAGCAGCTGCTCAGCCAAAAAGAGCAGTCGCTTATGCTGCTGCTGAACCGGATTGAAGCGGTCAGCCCGATCGCAGTGCTGCAGCGCGGTTATGCGCTGGTTTATCAGAATGATACGCTTGTACTGGATGCCGCACAGCTGAAATCCGGTGATACCTTGCAGATTCATTTTGCAAAGGGCTCCGCATTTGCGGCCGTGACGGATATCCCGGAAGGAGAATCAACCCATGAAATTTGAAGAAGGTATGCTTCAGCTCAGCGAAATCGCCGCCAGACTGGAAGAAGGCGGTCTGCCGCTTGAAGAAGCTGTAGCCCTCTACGGAAAAGGAGCGAAAATTGCCGATGCCTGCCGCAAGGAACTCGAACAGGCGAAGCTGACTGTATCTGAATTCGGAAAAAACGCCGGTGAACCGGCAAATATCTAACACGGAACGGCAGACACAACATCTGCCGAACGGAGAAGAAAATGAACAGAGAACGTCAAACACAAGCATATCCCCATCTCCTGCTGAATACACTGCAGCTGCCCGAAGGGCTCCGGAAACTGACGCTTGCACAGTGTAATGTGCTTTGCGCCGAGATCCGAAAGCTGCTGATTGATACTGTCCTGCAGACCGGCGGACATCTTGCATCCAATCTCGGCGTCGTCGAGCTGACGCTTGCCATTCACCGGAATTTTCATTCCCCGAAAGACAGGCTTGTCTGGGACGTCGGGCACCAGGCTTATGTACACAAAATTCTGACCGGACGCGCTGCCCGTTTGCCTGAACTCCGGCAGCAGGGCGGACTCGCCGGCTTCCCGAAGCCGTCAGAATCCGTCCATGACACATTTATCACAGGGCACAGCAGCACGGCTGTTTCTGCTGCTTTCGGTATGGCGGAAGCCATGCGTCTTTCCGGCGACACCGAACATTATGCAGTTGCAATCGTCGGTGACGGTGCAATGACCGGCGGCATGTTCTATGAAGGACTGAATAACGCCGGAAAAACAAAGTCAAACCTGATTGTCATTCTGAATGACAACAATCAGGCTATCTCCAAAAATGTCGGCGCTATTTCAAAATATCTCACAAAAATCCGCAGCAGCTCGGATTATGTCAAGGCAAAATGGAAGGTCGAAAGCGTAATCCGCAAGGCGCCGGCAATCGGCGATAAGCTCGCTGTCACACTGAAAAACACCAAGGACAAAATGCGCCATAATATTGTGCAGTCCACGATTTTCGAGGATCTCGGATTTGTGTATCTCGGACCGGTGGACGGTCATGATATCGAAGCGCTGGACGAGGCTCTGCAGGTTGCCAAAAGCTACCGCAGGCCTGTCGTTGTGCATGTCAATACAATCAAAGGCAAGGGTTACAAGCCTGCTGAGGACAATCCCGGCGAATATCACGGCGTCCCCCGCGTTGATCTGACGCATGCGGACATTGACCGCATTGATCTGGATGCAAAGGATCCGGAGCTCTCCATTGACGAATGCTACTCGACGGTTTTCGGCAAGCATCTTGCTGATCTCGGAAAACAGGATCAGAAAATCTGTGCAGTCACAGCTGCCATGAAATACGGTACCGGCCTGCAGTTTTTCTACTCTGCATTTCCGGACAGATTCTATGATGTCGGCATTGCAGAGCAACATGCCGTGACCTTCTGTGCTGCACTTGCCTCAATGGGGAAAATCCCTGTATTTGCTGTATATTCAACCTTCCTGCAGCGCGGCTTCGACCAGCTTCTGCATGATACCGCGATTGCGGGCTATCATGTTGTACTCGGTGTAGACCGCGCCGGTTTTGTCGGCGAGGACGGTGAGACACATCAGGGCATTTTTGATGTCCCGATGCTGTCATCCATTCCCGGCTGCGCAATCTACTCCCCTGCCAATTATGCAGAACTGATCTACTGCCTTGGAAGGGCGATTTATCAGGAAAAGGGACTGGCAGCAGTTCGGTATCCGCGCGGCAAGGAGAAAGAGCATTCTGTTCTGAAGCCGAACGGAGACTTTACGCATGAGGCAGGGACGGAAACGCTTGTGGTGACCTACGGAAGATTTTCCGAGTATGCTGCATCAGCAGTTGAAAAGCTGCATTCATCCGGCATTCCCTGCGGATTTCTGCGGCTGACCAAAATCTTCCCCATTCCGCAGGAAACGCTTGCAATCGCAGAAGGTTATCAGAACATCTGCTTCTTTGAGGAAAGCAGCAGAACCGGCGGCATCGGTGAAAAACTTGCGGCCAGCCTTATGATTTCAGGCTGGAAAGGCACGTTCCGATGTCGTGCTGTTGATGGGTTTGTACAGCAGGCATCGGTCAACACATGTCTTGCGGAAAACGGTCTGACCGAAGAGGACGTTCTGCAGGCAGTAAAGGAGCTCCGCAATGGCTGAGCGGCTCGATACGGCGCTGACTGCACGCGGTCTCTGCAGCAGCCGCAACCGTGCGAAGACGCTGATCTCGGAAGGTCACGTAACCGTCAACGGGATCGTCTGCATGAAGGCATCGCAAAAGATTATGCCGGATGATACGCTCTGCGTCACAGAAGCACTGCCCTTTGTCGGACGCGGCGGATATAAGCTGCGGTATGCGCTCTCAGAATTTCAGATCAATCCGGAAGGCTTCTCCTGCCTTGACATCGGTGCCTCAACCGGCGGTTTTACGGACTGCCTGCTGCAAAACGGTGCAGCACATGTGATTGCAGTGGATGTCGGGCACGATCAGATTGCGCCTTCTCTTCGGGAGGATGCGCGTGTGACTGTTCTTGAGGGAACGGATATCCGGCAGCTTCCGCCTGAAACAGACGGCCTTCCGGCTGATTTCATCTGCTGTGATGTATCCTTTATCTCACTTCGACAGATTATCCCCTGCCTGACCGCGCTGCTTCGGAAAGACGGCCAGGCTGTTCTGCTTGTCAAACCGCAGTTTGAGGCCGGCCGGAGTGCATTGAATAAAAACGGCATTGTCCGGGATGAAAAAATCCGGATGCAGGTTTTACGTGAAATCCGCGACTGCTGTGCACAGCACGGGCTTGTTCCCTGCGGTGAATGCGAATCGCCGATCAAAGGCGGAAGCGGAAACACGGAATTCCTATTATATATGAAAAGAGTACCGTCATGATTTGTCTGATTTATCCGAACCTATCCAAGCCCAAGGCTATCGCTACTGCGAAGGAAATCTGTGCAAGACTGACCGCGCTTCATGCCGGAATCCGTATGGAGCAGTCCCTCGCAGAGCTTTTCTCTGATATCCCCGAAATTGAATTCTGTCCGCCGGAAACAATAATGGATCGTGCTGATTTTGTCATTGCAATCGGCGGTGACGGCACCATCCTTCGCTGTGCCGGCCGTATTCTGAAAGATGCTGCCCGGCGCGGTACGGAACCGGTCAGGCTGGTCGGCGTCAATACCGGCACACTTGGTTTTCTTGCAGCATTTGAAGCCACAGAGCTGGACATGCTGGATCGGCTGCAAAGCGGCAATTATTCCATTTCAAACCGTATGATGCTCAAAACAACAATCTGCGGCGGCGAGCACGACGGATTGACGAAGCATGCGATGAACGATATCTATGCATCCCGCATGAACGGCAGAATCTGTGATTTTGCTGTTTCTGTTGACGGATTCCAGATCGGTGTCTACCGCGCTGACGGCATTATTTTTTCGACACCGACAGGTTCTTCAGCCTATGCGCTTTCTGCGGGCGGCCCGGTGATGGAGCCCGATCTTTCTTTGATTGAGATGAATCTGGTCTGTCCGCACTCACTGTTTGCAAGACCGATGCTGTTCGCTCCGCAGCGCGAAATCCGTGTGACGTACCGCGGCGTCGGTGACGGCGGTCTCAACGTCCACTCGGACGGTACGGAGATTGCTGTACTGCATAATGCACAATCCTTTACTGTTACGAAATCCGAGCAGTATATGCCGTTTGTGGACTGCAAGGGCTATGCGTTCTATGATGCACTGAACGGAAAACTGATGCGGCCGCTCAAAAGCAAGCAGGATCCGGATGTATAAAGAGTTAATTTCCGTCATATTTTCAGGACATTAAATGGAGGGCACGATCATGCTCAACGCAAGACAGGAAATGATTTTGAAGCTGATTGAATCCAACGATATCAATACGCAGGAAATGCTGCGCGACCTGCTGGAGGAAAACGGCTTCTCCGTCACACAGGCCACAATCTCAAGAGATATCCGGCTGCTGAAGCTGCGCAAAAAGCGCACAGCGGCCGGAATCAGCTGTTACGTACAGGCGCCTTCCGTACCGCAGGCGCCGAACGGCTTGCTGAATGACGTTGTTGTCAAAATTGATTATGCGATGAATACTGTTGTTATCAGCTGCCATGCGGGTTCTGCGCAGGCGGCCTGTGCTGTTCTCGACCGGATGCAGCTTCCGGAGATTGTCGGAACAATCGCCGGTGACGATACGATTTTCATTCTGACGCGCTCGGAGGCAAGCGCAAAGCAGCTGATTCATCTGCTTGAAACCCGTATCTGGGGGTAAAACATGTTAAAGGAACTCACCATAGAAAATCTCGCTGTCATTGCATCAGCTCAGATTCCGCTTGAAAACGGCTTTAACGCATTTACCGGTGAAACCGGTGCCGGAAAATCAATTCTGATTCACGGAATTCAGGCTGTGCTCGGTCAGCGTACCAGTAAGGATCTGGTACGGACCGGATGCAAAAAGGCTGTAATCACGGCACAGTTTTCTCCGATCTCCGAGGATACAAGAGCAGTGCTCGCAGAATACGGACAGCCTGCTGATGATAACGAATTGCTCTTGACACGCGAGATCTCGTCTGACGGCGGAAGCATCGGCAAAGTCAACGGAAAATCCGCTCCTGCAGCTTTGCTGCGTGCCCTTGGAGAAACGCTTGTCAATATTCACGGACAGCATGACAATCAGATTTTGCTTCGCCCGGAACGGCATCTTGAGGTTCTGGACCGGTTCGGCAATGACCGAACATTGCTGCAGAGCTATCAGCAGGAGTTCCTTGCCTTGCAGAAAACTGCGCGTACACTCAGTCAGCTGAAAAAAACAGAGCAGGAGAAAATCCAGCGCTTAAAACAGCTGCAGGAATGTATTGCCGAAATCGGTGAGCTCGATCCGCAGCCGCAGGAGGATCGCCTGCTGGATGAGCAGTTTCATGCTGCATCACGCGCAGAAGAAACCGCAGAACTTGCCGGCACGATCTCCAGAATGCTGACTGACGGCGACGAAAATATCTCAGATGCTTTGGCGATTGCCTGTGAACAGCTCGGCAGACTCGCTTCTGCCGACAGTCAGGCGGAATCTCTGCATGAGCGCTTGAAAGCACTCAATATAGAATTGCGTGACATTGCCGATGAAGTCAACGGATTTACAACCGGGATGCTCTCCCCTGCTGAATTCCAGCGGCTTTCCGATCGCCGCAACGCTGTCAATACGCTCGCGCTGCAATATCATACGGATGCGGACGGCCTGCGGCAGATCTATGAGGATGCCCTGAAAGAAGTCGAAGCAATTGAGACAGATTCCGACAACCTTCGGCGCCTGACCGATGAACGCAGTGAACGTCTGCACCGTGTTACAGAGCTGGCTAAACAGCTGACAGTACACCGGCAGAAGCTCGCAGAAGCGTTTTCGCGCCGCGTCGGTGAAGAACTCGCTTATCTGAATATGCCGCGTGTGCAGCTGTCCGTTTCTCTGACACAGGGAAAGCTGACCCCGAACGGCATGGATCATGCTGAATTTCTGATTTCCGCCAATCCCGGCGAGCCGCCGAAGCCCATTGCGCAGATCGCATCCGGCGGCGAGCTTTCCCGCATGATGCTCGCACTGAAATCTGTTCTGGCTGAGCGCGATGCAATCCCCACACTGATTTTCGATGAAATCGACACCGGCGTCAGCGGAAAGGCTGCACAAAAAATCGGTCTGAAGCTGCGTGAGCTTGCTGCGCATCATCAGGTAATCTGTGTCACACATCTGGCACAGCTTGCGACACAGGCCAATCACCATCTTCTGATTGAAAAACACAGCACAGAAACTGCCACGAACACCGAAGTCACCGTACTTGACCGTGCCGCACGGATTGAAGAAATCGCACGGATTATGGGCGGTGACGACCGTTCTGATCTGCTGCTGAAAACTGCTGAAGCTGCACTGGACGCTGCATCCGGCTCCGAGCATGCTTCATAAAAAGGAGTGACGCAATGGAACCGGAATACGAAGCAGCCATTTCCGGCAAAAAAAGAAGCAAACGACGATCTGAACGGCAGATTCGTTTTTCCGGCATTGACATCGTCAAGAATCTTGCGCTGCTGCTTGTGATCTGTATACACACGTTTCTCCACACGGGGTTCTACGGTACGCCGATCACAATGCAGTTCGGTGCTCCGCAGATTTTTCTGAGATGGATCGCATTCAACTGCGTTCCGCTGTTTATGATTACAACCGGCTTCCTGATGTGTCACAAGACGCTTTCGGCCGGGTACTATCCGAAGATTATCCGCGTGCTGGTCATCTACGTCGTCATCAGTCTGGGCAATGTCATTTTCAATGTGTTCTATTACCACATGGATTATACCGCATGGCAGATTATCCGCGGCCTGTTCATGTATACGGACGCACACTACGGCTGGTATGTCGAATATTATTTCACGCTGTTTCTGCTGATTCCTTTTATCAATGCAGCATTTTTCGGATTGAAAAACAGAAAACAACGGCTGCTGATGGTCATGACTGCGTGCTTTCTGTTTGTGGTTGCGCCGACCTTCTATGTCGGCAATGACGTTTCAACGCAGATCCGGCCGTTCCCGGCTTTTTTTGTCCGCGGTTATCCGATTGCGTACTATCTGATCGGCGCTTTCGTCCGCGAATATCCGCCTTCACGGACTCGCCGCACAAAAATGCGTTTTCTGCTTTGGTTCCTGATCGCATGGATTCTGCTTTCCCTGACAACGATCTATCAGAGCATGATGAACAAGGAAAACGGTTCCGTCTGGCTTTCCTGGCACTATGACGATTACGGCTCCTGGCCGGCCGTTCTGATGAGTGCAATGTTCTTTCTTTTGCTGTTTGATATCCGCATCCGAAGCCGGGCAATGACTGCTGTGCTTCAGCGTCTCAGCAATGCAACGTATCCTGCATATCTGATCTCATTTATCTTCGACGCAATATTTTATAAAAAACTGAATGCAACATATCCGACCGTTGTGACCAGATTTCAGCATGTAATTCCCGTAATTGCAAAGGTTTTTGCCTGCTCAATGCTATCCGGCCTTGTGATTCAGCTGCTGTATGAATTATGCGAGAAAAAGGCAAAGCAATTTATTCACAATGACCGAATGCGTTCATACAATGCCAGACAATAGCCCGTACAGCAGCTTTGTACGGGCTATTGTTATGTCAAAACGCATAATTACGTGTTCCGTTTGCTGTGCATAATACCAAAAATAAATCGAAAGTAAAAAGAATGATAAAAAACAGTTGACACTGTACCGCATTCATGCTATGATAAAAATATAGTTGAACTCCATTTTTGAAATTGTGTTGCTGAGATAAACCGAAATGCAGCGGAGGTCATAGATATGACGATTGAGTTAACGCATGAACAAGCCGTTGTTCTTTCAGATCTTCTTTACAGAATCAGTGAGAAGGAAGAATATTACGAGGATATTGCGGAACAGTTTGTGCTGTGGATCATCGAAGCACAGCTTGATAAAAAGCTCGATGAACCGTTCCGGAAAAACTATATAGAGCTCGTGAAGGAAAGCCGGGATCATGTCAGAAATCATTATCCCAACGGGTAAATTGCAGGAGCACTTTTCTGAAATGGGAGTAAGCGTAAAACATGCCGAGTTTCTGTCGTGAAAGGGAGGGATTGATTATGAAACTCAAAAAAACACTCTGCATTCTGGCGGCAGCAAATCTGATTGCAGGAAGCTGCATTGTGCCGTCTGCGGCGGCAGCTGACGAACCGTCTGTCTCACCGCAGGTAATATACGGTGACGCTGACGAAAGCGGCATTGTGGATGTTTCCGATGCTGTTCTGATTGCAAAATTTGCATCCGCTGATTCCACCGCAAAGATCACAGATGCCGGTAAGATCAATGCTGACGTTGATCTGAATGAGGTTGTTGATTCAGATGATCTGACGCAGGTTCTGGAATTCATTGTTCATCTGCGGAAAACGCTCGGCGCGCAGACGGTCAATCCGCAGTATCAATCCGTGAACCTGCTTGACGGCATCACGCCGAATACGATCGAAGGCAAAAAGGTTGACGATGCATTCGTGCTCAGCCAGCTGAATTTCTCATCTGAACTGTTCCGGAACTGCGCGTTTGCAGAGCAGGAAAAGCCGAACCTGCTGATCTCGCCGCTTTCTGTTACGCAGGCACTCGCTATGACTGCGAACGGCGCCAAGGGCGAAACCAAAAAGCAAATGGAGCAGGTGCTGGGCGGAACGCTGGAAATGAACGCCCTGAACGAATACTACTACGATTACACATCAAATCTTGCTTCTTCTGAAAAGGCGTCCCTTGATCTTGCAAATTCGATCTGGATTCTGGATGATGAATCTGTCATAAAGGTTCCGCAGGCGTTCCTTCAGACAACAGCAGATTACTATGATTCTGCTGTGTTCCGCGCAGCATTTGACGAAGGTACACTGAACGATATCAATGCATGGATTTCTGACAATACTCACGGTATGATTCCGCACATGCTTGACCAGATTGATACGGGTAATGTTATGTTCCTCATCAATGCACTCGCATTTGATGCAAAATGGAGCGAGCCGCTCGAACCGCTCGACCGCAAAGCGAATTTCTATGTCCAGGCGGATATGGTCAAGCCGGTTGATATGATGAAAGGCACAGCCGATGCATATATTTCTGATAAATACAGTGCCGGTTTCCTCAAATATTACGAAGGCGGAGACTATGCATTTGCCGCGATCCTTCCGGACGCTGAGCAGGCCGTTACGATTTCCGATTATATCGGCATGATGTCCGGTGAGTCCCTCAAAGCACTGCTCGACAGCCGCAAGAAAACAGAGGTTCAGGTTTATGTCCCGAAGTTCAGCTATGATTATGATATAGTGCTGAATGATACGCTGAGCAGAATGGGAATGGAACTGCCGTTCTTGCCCGCAGCTGATTTCACAGGTCTTGATTCTCTCGGCGGAACGTATATTGACTATGTCCTGCATAAAACATTTATCTCAGTGGACGAACTCGGCACAAAAGCCGGTGCGGCAACGGTTGTATCCATGCGAAAGAACAGCATGCCGCAAACCATCATCCGCCTCGATTGTCCGTTCATCTATATGATTCTGGATATGCACACAAACCTGCCGGTTTTCATGGGCGTTCTGAATGATCCTGCTCCCGATATCCAAGCCGGAAAAGTTGCGAATTACGTCAGTTGATGCAATGTATCAATACAAAAGCCGGAGAAACTGCTCTCCGGCTTTTTGTGTTATAATAATGTATCTCCCATGAGTGAGCGTTCGAGAATCCCGCTGCATGCGGCCAAAACGGTGCCGTAATTCGTAAACGGAACGCCCTGTGACATAGCCGTGCGCATTCTCCAAAGCATTTCCCGTTCTGTTCGCATACATCCGCCGCAATGAATGACAAGCGCATACAGCGAAAGATCCTCCGGAAATGTACCGCCGGAGCAATAAGAAAGGCAGAATTCTTTTCCGGTAAAGCGCTGAATCGCTTTGGGCAGCTTGACAGTACCGATATCATTGCACTGCCTGTGATGCGTGCAGCCCTCTGCAATCAGAACCGATGCGCCGTCCGGCAGCGCCTGCAATGCCTGCACACCGGCTACGGCGGTTTTCAGAAAGCCTTTATATCGCGCCATCAGAATCGAAAACGAGGTGAGCGGCACGGTATCCGGAACCGCAGCGGACACAGCAGCAAATGCCTGACTGTCCGTCACGACCATCCGCGGGGGCGTTTTCAGTGATTGCAGCAGTCCCGGCAGCTGTTCCGGCTGGGTCAGCAGCGGACATGCACCTGCATCCAGAATTTCACGCAAAGTCAGCTGCTGCGGCAAAATCAATCTTCCCTTCGGGGCTGACTCATCAATCGGTGTCACAAGCACGACTGCATCCCCTGTTTGAATCAGGTCACGGATCAGAAACCGCTCCGGCGCATCCTGATTTGCCAGCGCGCCAAGTGCTTCTTTCAGTTCATGAATCCCCTCACCGGTCTGTGCGCTGACATAAAAACTGTTTTTCGGGAGCTGCGCAGGTTGCTCAGCGAGCATATCGGATTTGCTCAGTGCCACAAGATACGGCGTATGCTCCTGCTCAAACAATGCGATCAGTTCGCGGTCAGTATCCGATAACGAAGCCGAAGCATCCGTCACCAGAACTGCAATATCCGTGCGGTAAAGCTCCCGCTTGGTCTTTTCAATTCGCTGTGCGCCGAGCTGCGCATCATTGTCATCAAAGCCCGCGGTGTCGGTAATCAGAACCGGACCGAGCGGAAGAAGCTCCATACTTTTGCTGACAGCATCGGTTGTTGTTCCCGCGACCGGCGACACAATGGATACATCCTGACCGGTCAATGCATTGACCAGGCTGGATTTTCCGGCATTGCGCGCACCGAAAAATCCGATATGAATCCGCTCAGAGGCGGGTGTTTGTTCCAGACTCATAATATACTCCTGATAAAACAGGCGGCAAAATTGCCGCCTGTTTGTGTTGAATTTACTGCGGTGCTTTCAGACCGGTTTCGTCAATCAGTTTTGCAATGTACTTCAGGATGACAGTAATATCATCCGAATCAACGCCCTTCTTGCCGTCGCAGTCTGCATTCACAAGACCGTGATCGGTAATTTGTGCAGAGCTGTCACCGCTGGAGAACTTCGCAACCAGAACAGCATCGGATACATCAACCGACTTGTCAAGGTTGGCGTCTCCAAGACGGTACCATTCTTCTGAAGGACCTGATGTGCTTGTGGAAACCGTCTGCGAAACAGTCGTTGTGACGGTTGTTTCACTCGTCGTTTTGACTGTCTCGGAAAGCGTCGTTGCGGTCGTAACGGTCGTTGTGGCGGTCGTAGCAGTTGTCGTCTTGGTGACCGGCGGATTCGTATGTGTTCCGCTATAGTATTCGCTCAGCGACTGGCCGTTTGCGCCCACCTTATACTTATGGTCAAGGCTGATAAATACGCCGTTTTCATCCTGCCAGAGTGCCGGCTTGACGAGATTGTATTTATCCATATCCCATGTTGTCATGTCCTCAAGGACAAGTCCGCCGGTATCGCCGGAATTCCAGTTATAGCACCAGAATGTGTGATGGATGTGCTTTTCGATCATATAGTCGCGGAGAACCTTCATCCATTCCTGGTTTGCACCGGAACCGTCATGCTCCTTATCAATGAAGCCGCCCCATTCGCCCATCAGAAGCGGCGCGATGTTCTCCTCACAGATGTATGCCCAGGTATCGAGCCAGTATTCATCCAGCAGAGACTGCCGGTCAAAATCATAACCGGAAATGGTATTTCCTTGTCCAACAAGATGGAACCACGACTGCGGGTGAACAAGCGGGCCGTAATCATGCGGCGAATAGACGATATGACTTTTCAGCTTTTCGTCCAGCGGGAGTTTTTTGACACCACGGAGATTTCCGCCCCACCATGCGCCGAAAACTTTGCTCGGCTCACCGTAGTGCGCATAATCGACCGACGGCGTTGTCCAGTCAGCGCCTCTGTCGAAATCCGGATAGCATTCGATACCTTCGACCATAATCAGAAGGTTTGGATTTCCGGAGAGACAGGCCTCAGCGCCGCGTTCAGCAGCATATTTCCAGTTGTTTTCGTCCTTGCTTTCGTCCCACTTGGCAAATTTGCCCTCTTCGGGCTTGCCGTGCGGTTCGTTTTTCAGGTCGATCGCAATGATCGTATCGTCATTCTTGTAAGTATCGCAGAACCATTCCAATGCGGTGAGCCAGTCTTTGGTACCGAAATTCTCATCGTACCACAGCGGATAAGTATGGCCGCCTGCATTGGTTGTGGCGCAGTGAATGTCAATCATGATCTTAATGCCGCATTCCTTGCACCATTCAACAGCCTGATTCCATACATCTAAACTGTACTTCGGCGTGCCGCCGGCAACACCCTCGATTGTCAGCTCCGGATTCTCCCATTCACCGACTTTAATGATCGGATCCGGTTTTTTATTCTTCCATTGGATAAGAATTTCTGTAGACATCGGAACACGGAGCAGATTGAAGCCGTGATCCGCAATATCCTGCAAATCCTTATGCAGATTGGAATTCCAGACGCCGTCGAATACCTGCGAGCCGACATTGTAGCCGAACCAGTTGACACCGGTCATCCAGACTTCATTGCCGTTCATATCAACGACCTTGTCGCCCTCCACATGCAGCCAGTCGTCCTGCGTATCGTCCGCAGCAAATGCAGACGTGCCGGGACAGGTTGCTGCGATTCCGTGTGACGCCAGCATGACAGCCGCAGTCAGAATTGCCGCAAACTTTTTCATCCTTTTCATATGCAAACCCCTCTTTTTGCATGATTTATTGAATCAGTTTTCACTGCTGATTCCGTTTTTCTCTGCAATACAGAATACCTGCCGCCGCAATCAGAATACAGGCAGCTGCCGCGCAGGCCGCGCAGACAAAGGCCTTTTTCCTGACTGCGGAATAATCTGTCTGTGCAATCAGATACACTGTTTCACATGCTTTGGAAAAGCGTCCCGTATATGCTTCTCCGTACCATTCCGAGAATATGCGCCGGACATCCTCCGGCATGGACCGGATGATTCCGGATGCCTGAAATGTCACCGCTGGCTTTGTCACGGCACGGAGATCTGCTTTCCGGCCGTCCTTTTCGACCGTTTCCAGCAAAGCTGCGTGATACTGTTCACACGCCTCAGCCAGACGGTCAAGCTGTTCGTATTCCTCCTGTCGGCCGGTCTCATAAAGCATGAGCTTACCGTCCGGCCGCGAAAAAACATAGTACCGGGATACAGGATGCGCAGATGCTGAAAATCCGTACACCGTATTCCGCACAGTCTGCTCGGCAATGCATCCGTCTGTATTGTCCAGAACGCCTTCCGCTAAATATCCCTCACGGAGCATTTGCGGTGTGAGCGCTTGCAGACTGCCGATCTCATTTCGTTGAATCTGCAGAAACGGCCGAAGAGAAGCAGAAAACAGTACGGCAGCACATGCAGCGGGCAGCGCTGCTGCGGCAATTATGCCGGATTTTTTCATGCTGTTCACCTCTCTGTCCGATTCACCTGACAGGAACAAACGAGTTATTCCTTCATGCCGGAAACGCGAAGGCGGTTCAGTGCACGCTGGAGCTTCATCTCTGCAAACTGCAGTTCCTGCTGATCTTTACTGTTTTCCTTGCGGCGCCGTGCGTCTTCCTCGGAGCGCTTCGCCCAGTCAATGTCAATATCCTCAGCCCATTCCACGGCATTGGCAAGAATCGCGGTTCTGTCCGGCGATACCTTGACTGCACCGCCCGAAAGCGCTGCAATGCGCTGCGAACCGTCGGAAAGAATGACCTTCACCGGTCCGGACGGCAGTGCCGCAACATATTTTTCATGCTTTGCCAGAATACCGACATCGCCCTCCGTTGTACGGACGATCACGCGCTGCACTTCGCCTTCAAAAAAGATCTTCTCCGGCGTAATGATTTGCAGCGAGAAAACGCTCATTCGGCATCCTCCTCCATTGCGCGTGCCTTGGCAATCACATCGTCAATCGTGCCGGCAAACAGGAATGCAGATTCCGGCAGGTCGTCATGCTCACCGTCGATGATCTCACGGAAGCCGCGGATCGTCTCGGCAATCGGGACATATTTACCCTCCATACCGGTAAACTGCTCAGCAACCGAGAACGGCTGGCTCAGGAAGCGCTGCACCTTTCTCGCACGGCTGACTGTCAGCTTATCCTCATCGGAAAGCTCGTCCATACCCATAATTGCAATGATATCCTGCAGCTCTGTATAGCGCTGCAGAATGGTCTGCACCTGCCGCGCTACACGATAATGCTCCTGTCCGACGATTTCGGGCGAAAGAATGCGGGAGCTCGATTCCAGCGGATCAACTGCCGGATAAATACCGAGGGATGCGATCTGACGGGAAAGAACCGTCGTTGCATCCAGGTGCGCAAAGGTTGTAGCCGGAGCCGGGTCGGTCAGGTCGTCCGCAGGCACATAAACAGCCTGAACGGATGTGATCGAGCCCTTGCCGGTCGAGGTAATACGCTCCTGCAGCGCGCCCATTTCGGTTGCAAGCGTCGGCTGATAGCCAACGGCAGAAGGCATGCGGCCAAGCAGCGCCGACACCTCCGAACCCGCCTGCGTAAAGCGGAAGATATTGTCGATAAAGAGCAGAACGTCCTGTCCTTCCGTGTCGCGGAAATACTCTGCCATTGTCAGGCCGGAGAGCGCAACACGCATTCTGGCTCCGGGCGGTTCGTTCATCTGTCCGTAAACCAGACAGGTTTTTTCGAGAACGCCGCTGTCCTTCATTTCATGATACAGGTCATTGCCCTCACGGGTACGCTCACCGACACCGGTGAAAACGGAAATACCGCCGTGCTGGTTTGCAACATTGTTAATCAGCTCCTGAATCAGAACTGTTTTGCCGACGCCGGCACCGCCGAACAAACCGATCTTACCGCCCTTCAGGTACGGCGCGATCAGGTCAATGACCTTGATGCCGGTTTCCAGCACCTCGGAGGATGCAGCCTGCTCCTCATAGGACGGCGCATCCCGGTGAATCGGCCAGCGCTCCTCAGTCTGCGGAGCCGGCTGCTCATCGACAGGATCGCCGAGCAGATTAAACACGCGGCCGAGCGTCTCCCTGCCGACCGGAACCCGGATCGGGCTGCCGGTATCGACGGCATCCAGACCGCGTACAAGTCCGTCCGTGCTGCTCATGGCGATGCAGCGGACAATGTCATCGCCGATATGCTGTGCGACCTCCAGCACCAGCTTCTGCCCGTTGTTGTCGCATTCGATTGCGTTCAGCAGTCTGGGAAGCTCGTGCTTCTGAAACCGCACGTCCACGACAGCACCGATGATCTGCACGATCTTACCGGTACCGCCGCGCTTGACTTCTTCGTTAGCCATATTAGAAAGCTCACTTTCTGCTATTTTGGATAAAGGGTCCGATTCATCGAACCGGATATATCAGATTACAACGCGGAGCCGCATTTACCCCTGCGCATTCGCGCCGGATACGATTTCCGTCAGCTCCTGCGTGATGGACGCCTGCCGCGCGCGGTTGTATTTCAGCGAGAGATCGTCGATCATCTCCTGCGCATTGTCGGAAGCATTTTCCATTGCCATTCTTCGTGCCGCCTGTTCGGAAGCATAGGTATCGACAATCGTGCAATAGAGAATACCTGCCAGATACTGCGGTATCAGGGAATCAAACACGGCCTCCGGACTCGGCTCATAGTGCGTAAGGCTCCGGACGCCGGGATTCAGTTCCATGTTCGGAACCGGAATCACCTGCATCTGACGGGCTTCCTGGGAAAGCGGCGACACCATATTCGTGAAGAAAACGTCAACGAGCGCAAGATGTCCCTGATCGAACAAATGCACAATATGCTGCGCCATATGCAGCGCGGTATATGTCGAAATGGTCTCGCCGACGTTGTCAAACGTACCGAGCACGCGCTTGGTTGTTTTGGCATAGTGTTCAGACGCCTTCTTGCCGACCGTCATGAGAATGACCTCACGCCCCTCCGCTTCCAGCTCGCGGATGCGCTGGTCAGCAAGACGGAACACATTGATATTGAAACCGCCCGCAAGACCGCGGTCGCCGGCAATGACGACAAGCAGTGCAGCGCCCTCCTCCCGGAGCTCCGTATAAGCGGAATGGAACCCAACCGCCTCGGAAGCGACCTCGCTCATGGTCTCATAGAGCAGATTGAAGAACGGAACTGCCTGCTCGGCGCGAGCCTTTGCACGCCGGAGCTTGGAGGAAGAAACGAGCTCCATTGCCTTTGTGATCTGCATGGTGCTTTCCACGCTCTTGATCCGGCGCTTGATTGCCTTCATATTGGAAGCAGCCAAAGTTCACCCCTCCAATCAGACAAATCGTTTTACAAATTCTGCAATCGCATTTTTCAGTTCAGCCTCGGTATCCGGCGCGAGTTTGCCGGTTTCCTCGATTGCATCAATGATATCGCTGTGCGTTTCGTTGATCTCCTGCAAAAGCGCAGTTTCAAATTCAGCAACACGCTTGACCGGAACATCCCGCAGCAGATTGTTCGTAACTGCGTAAAGAATCACAACCTGATCCGGTGCGGAAAGCGGACTGCTCTTGCCCTGCTTGAGCACCTCCACAACGCGCTCGCCAATGGCAAGCCGTTCCTTCGTATCCTTGTCCAGATCGGAACCGAACTGTGAGAAGGCCTGCAGTTCACGGTACTGCGAATAGGTCAGCTTCAGTGAACCGGAAACCTTTTTCATCGCAGGAATCTGTGCTGCAGAGCCGACACGGGAAACCGAAATACCCGGGTTGACAGCCGGACGCACACCGGCATTGAACAGATCCGTTTCAAGGAAGATCTGTCCGTCGGTGATGGAGATGACATTCGTCGGAATGTAAGCCGAAACGTCACCGGCCTGCGTTTCAATGATCGGCAGAGCGGTCAGTGAACCGCCGCCGTAATTCTCATTCAGGCAGCAGGCGCGCTCCAGCAGACGGGAATGCAGATAGAACACGTCGCCGGGATAGGCCTCGCGTCCAGGCGGACGCTTCAGCAGCAGCGAAAGTGTTCTGTATGCAACCGCGTGCTTGGAAAGATCATCGTAAATAATCAGAACATCCTTGCCCTGATTGGTGAAATACTCACCCATCGTGCAGCCGGAATACGGTGCAATGTACTGCAGCGGCGCCAGCTCGGAAGCCGTCGCAGAGACAACAATCGTATAGGCCATAGCCTCAGCCCTGGTCAGCGTCTCTACAACATTTGCAACGGTCGAACGCTTCTGACCGATTGCAACATAAATGCAGATCACATCTTTGCCCTTTTGATTCATGATCGTATCAAGAGCGATTGTGGTCTTGCCGGTCTGGCGGTCGCCGATAATCAGCTCACGCTGTCCTCTGCCGATCGGAATCATGGAGTCGATTGCCTTGATACCGGTCTGCAGCGGCTCATGAACAGATTTTCTCGTAATGATGCCGGGTGCGATTTTTTCGATCGGCATCGTCTGTTTGGTGAGAACCGGTCCTTTGCCGTCGATCGGTTCGCCGAGCGCATTGACGACACGGCCGAGCAGCTCCTCACCGACCGGAACGGAAACAATGCGTCCGGTACGCTTTACGGTCGCGCCTTCCTTGATATTGTGATCGGAACCAAGCAGAACCGCACCGACAAAATCATGCTCCAGATTCAGTGCCATTCCGGAGACGCCGCCTTCAAATTCGAGCAGCTCGCCGGACATACACTGTTCCAGACCGTGCACATTTGCAATGCCGTCTCCGACAGTGATTACCGTTCCGACATCGGCAAGGTTCAGCTTCGCCTCATAGTTCTTCAGCTGTTCCTTGATGATGCCGGTGATTTCATCTGGTCTTAAATTCATTATAATCCCTCTGTAGATATATTTCGCTGTGTACAGCCGCAGCCGCACCGTTCAGGCACGGAATCCGCGGTTATCCGAGCTTTTCACGCAGCGCATCCAGCCGGTATTTCAGGCTGTTGTCAATCTGGGTATCGCCGTACTGCACGATGACGCCGCCGAGCACCGAGCGGTCAATCCGCTCCGTAATCCGGACGGTTTTCCGCAGCTTGGCTTCCAGCGCACTGCGCAGGCGCTCCTTCTGTCCGGGACTCATTGCAACAGCAGTCGTCACAGTGACCTCTGCCATGTTCTGATAATCGAGCATCTGCGCATCGAATTCATCGGCAATCTCGCCGAGAAACGGAATGCGTCCGTGGTCGATCAGCAGAAACAGCAGTCTGCACGCAAGACCTTCTTTTCCGAAGATCTTCTCCGCAATCCCGATCCGTTCGCTGACGGAAACCGTCGGCAGGGAAAGCAGCCTGACAAGCTCCGGATTCAGTGAAAAGAGCACTGCCGTCTGCCGCAGATCGGAACGTGTCTGCTGCAGAACCGCATCGCCCTGTTCATTTGCAAGTGAGAACAGCGCATTTGCGTAAACCGCCGAAACCTCTGAGCTCACTGCACATCACCCACCGAATCTATAAATTCATCAATCAGTCTTTCATGATCGGCCTGATTGATTTCCCGCTCCATGACCTTCTCTGCAACCATCACGGCCAGACCGGAAACCTCAGAGCGCAGCTGGCTTTCCGCACGGTGCTTTTCGCGCTCCAGTTCATCCCGGTTCGCCTGCAGGATTGCAGCAGCCTCGGATTTCGCGTCCGCAATGATTTCCTCAGAGCGCAGCTGCGCCTTTCTGGTCGCCTTGCGAAGCATTTCAGCGGATTCCTCTTTCGTCTGCTGCAGCTTCTCGGTATATGCCGTTTCGGCAGCTTCCGCACGTTCGCGGGCATCCTCGGCATCCTTCAGCGATTTGTCAACCGCCTCCTGCCGTTCAGACAGAATCTTCTGAACAGGCTTGAAAAGAAAATGCTTCAGCGCGAAAAAGAGAATCATCAGGTTAATCCATGAAAACAGGATCGTACCGATATCAATGGATAAAAATCCAAGTTTCATTCAGTATCAGCCTCTCTTACTGTATCTTACTGTGTTCGCTTATCAGGTAAAGGGTTTCAGGAAGATCAGCAGCAAGGCGATAATCAGGCCGTAGATACCGGTTGATTCCGCAACGGCACAGCCGACGAACATCGTTCTGGTGACGGCACCGGATGCTTCCGGCTGTCTAGCGATGGCCTCGCAGGCCTTACCGACTGCATAGCCTTCACCGATACCGGGGCCAATACCCGCGATCATAGCCAGACCTGCACCGATCGCAGAGCCTGCCAGAATAATTGCTTCACCCATATCCATAATAGTTACCTCCGTAAAGTAAAAATAAACTTGATTTTCATAATCAGGCGGCCGAGGACGCAGCTTCGTCGTCAGAAGGGCCTGCATTGCTGATGAATACCATCGTCAGCATGATGAAAATAAACGCCTGCATAAAGTCAGAGAATAAGTCAAAATACAGGGACAGAACCGCCGGAATACCGATTGTCAGAATCGGAACCTGCAGACGGATCATGTGGCTGAGACTCGTCAGTCCGAAGTAGATCAGTCCCATGATAATGGAACCGCCGGCAATATTGCCGAAGTGACGCAGTGCCATTGCGGTCGGCGTTGCAACCTCGCTCAGAATGTTGATCGGCAGCATGACCGGAATCGGATCTGCAAAGCCTTTCAGATAACCGCCGACACCGCCGTACTTGATCTTGGTCGCAGTAATGAGGATAAACGTCATCAGCGCCCATGTAATCAGCACCGAGAAGTCAGATGTCACGGCACGCACGCCGAACAGACTGATGAGGCTTCCGAAGATCGAGAAGCAGAATACGGTTGCGATGTACGGCGTAAACGAAAGCCATCGTTTGCCCATGGTGTCACGCACCAGATTCGTGATTGCTTCAACAGCCATCTCAGCAATGACCTGCCGCTTGGAAATATTCCGGACCTTCAGATTCCGGGTCAGAAAGATGCACAGCCCGATGATAACAGCCATTACAATCCATTCCAGAATCACGGTTTCGGTAAAATTGATCGTGATGCCGAAGATCTGAAAGGATGCCAGAACCTTCGGACCGGTCACACTCAGTTCAGTTGATCCCTGTAGAAAAGCAGGAATTTTCATTTTTGTTTTTTCTCACCTCTTTTTTGGCCGGACTGCCGGCCGGTGCGGGAAAAAAGAGCACCGGTCGTATAAATCAGCCGCGGATACAGCATCGGAATCACAACCGCAAGCGGAGATATTTCAGTACGGAATACCACCGCTGCACCGAATCCGACTGCAAATATCAGCAGCCTGATTGCGTAGGATACCTGATAACGCCGCTGGCTTGTCGCGCCGTAGCGCTTTGCATCGTCCTCCACGCGCCGGACACTCTGCCGCAGCAGAAGCAGCGAGCCGAACAGCCCAGCTGTTCCGATCACAAGCCCGAGTGCAAACCGCAGCGTCACGCCAAGGAACAGGATACTCAGCAAATATGCAGCAATATCAAGGAATACGGCACGTTTCATGAGCATCGTCAATTCCTGCCGTATCGGATCCGACGACATAGAAACGCCCCCTTCTTCCGGATTCTCTCACAGTATACCATAAATCGCGGAAAAATGCAATGGGCAAACCGAACGAACTATCCAAAAGTCAGACAGAATCCGCCCTGTTCCGGAATCGGGTATACACAAAAACCGCCCTATCAGCAGAACTGATAAGGCGCGTCATTGCAATCCTCAAAAAATTATACCATATATGATAGGATTTGTCAAGCATCAAAATGCGGTGTTTCTCTGACCTGATTCCCAGAAATTGCGGTGCCGGATTGACAAACCTTATGATTTCCGATATAATAAAAGCTGAGGAAAAAAACGAACACAGGCGGACACAGGGATCTGCCGATAGGAGATGGGTATGCGAAAACGTGTGGGGGCACTTTCGGCCGCAGCAGCCATTCTGCTTTCTGCTGCCGGATGCAAAAGCACCGGAGACAGCACACAGGAAATCCGTTTTTCATGGTGGGGCGGTGATTCACGGCATCAGGCAACGCTGGAAGCTGTGGAGGTCTTTTCAGCCGCACATCCTGAGATTACGGTACATACGGAGTACGGCGCATGGAGCGGATGGGAGGAGGCAGCCGCAACGGCGCTTTATGCAGGAACCGAACCGGACGTCATGCAGGTCAATCAGAACTGGCTCACAGACTACAATTCTGACCGGATCGGCTTTTTGGATCTGCAGAATTACAGCGATATCATTGACCTGTCGCAATACAGCCAAAATGTGCTCGACATGTGCAGCACGGACGGTCAGCTGCTGGCCGTGCCGGTCAGCGAAACCGGACGGGTATTTCTCTGGAATGAGACAACCTTCTCCGAAGCGGGCATTTCGGTGCCGGAAAGCTACGCAGATCTCTGCGAGGCAGGCGCAGTCTTTCGGGAAAAGCTCGGCGAAGATTATTACCCGCTTGCACTCGGATGGTATGACAGAATGCTGTTTCTGGTTTATCTGCTGCAGTGCAGATACGGCAGAGAATGGGTTACGGATAAAAAGCTGCAATATTCCGAATCTGAGATTGCGGAGGCGCTGTCGCAGATTGAACAGCTCGAAAAGCAGCATGTGATTCCGCCGCTGAAACGGATTGCAGGCTCCGGGGCTGACAGCTTTGACAAGGACGAAAACTGGATCAGCGGCCGGTATGCAGGCATCTACGAATGGGATTCGGCGTCCGGAAAATTTGTCAATGCGCTTGCGGACGGGCAAACGCTGACTGTCGGCAGTTACTTTACCGATCTCGGCAGCTGCCGCGGCGGTTTTTCCAAGATTTCGCTGGGGTTTGCAATTTCAAAGCATACGAAATATCCGGAAGCCTGCGCAAAACTGATTGCCTCCATGGTCAGCGAGCCGGACGAAGTGCGGATTCTCGGTACAGAGCGGGGCATTCCGCTCAATCATCAGGGTTATGACATTTGCAGCAAGGCAGGGCTTTTGGGGAATATCCCTGCCACAGCCTATCAGCGGATGACAGAATGGATTACCTTCCGGATTGATCCGGATTTTGAACATGCATCGCTGAAAGGCATCAACGGGGTTTATGAAGATGCATTTACGGGTTTAAGCTACGGGGAATATACGGTTTCGCAAGCGGCAGAACGGCTTTCAGCCGGAATTCAGGCTGCCCTTGCCGGAGAATGACCTATGACCGAGCAATTTTTCCTGGATTATCTGCGCCGGTACCGGCCGTTCAAGCCGTACTGGAACTACGAGGACGGCTGTGTGCTTCTAGGCTGCGAGCGGCTTTACACAGCAACAGGCAGCAGAATCTACGCAGATTTCATTCTGCAATATCTTTCAGAGCGGATTTCACCCGACGGCAGAATTTCAGATTATCCTGCCGATCTGCACAGCATGGACAGCTTCAACTGCGGCAAATCGCTCTTTTTTGCATCCGATCAGACCGGCGATCCGCGCTATGAGAAAGCATTCCACTGGCTTGCCGGACAAATCAGATCGCATTCGCGCACGGAAAGCGGGATGTTCTGGCATAAGGGCATTTATCCGCAGCAGGTCTGGATTGACAGCACGTTTATGGCAGGGCCGTTTTATGCAGAATATGCAGCACGTACCGGAAATGATGTGATTTTTGACGAGATCTTCCGGTGGATTTGTTATATCCGCAGGAATCTGCGCGATTCTGAAAGCGGGCTGTTTTATCATGCTGTCGATGAAAGCCGGACACAAATCTGGGCTGATCCCGTGTCGGGTCGCTCCCGTACATTCTGGCTTCGCGGAGAGGGCTGGTTTCTGATGGCGCTTGCAGATATCGGTTATCTGCTGCCGGATACACAGCAGCAACTGAAAGCGGAAGCTGCCCGGACACTGCAGGATGCCTTAGAGGCACTGCTCCCCTACCGGACAAAAAGCGGCCTGTTCTGTCAGGTCATCGACCGTCAGGAGCTGCCGGGCAATTATACCGAAACATCCGGCTCGCTGATGATTGCCTATGCGATTCTGCGCGGAGTATCCGGCCATTTGCTCCCGCAATCGCTGACAGAAACCGGTCTTTCGATTCTGCATACTGTTCGTGAACAAAAGCTCATGCAAACGGAGGAAGGCTTTGTCCTGAAGGATATCTGCAGTTCAGCAGGACTCGGCGGTCAGACACGGAGAGACGGAACCGCTGCTTATTATCTCTCCGAACCTGTTGTCAGCAACGACCCCAAGGGGGTCGGTATCCTGATGATGACTGAGGCTGCTGCTGCAGAGGTATCGAAAGAAAACAAACAATCAGGGGGAACCGCATGAGACAGTCATCCGATTCTGCCGGTTTTCTGAAACGAAACCGGCATATCCTTTATCTGCTCCCGTGGATACTTGGCTTTCTGCTGTTCCGTGCAGGACCGATGCTCTATTCATTCTTCTGCAGCTTCACAGATTTCCATTTGTTCCGCGGCATCTCCGCATACGGCCTGATGAATTACCGTCGGATCGCATTTGACCCGGAGGCACGCAGGGCATGCGGACTGACGCTCAAATATGCGCTGATCTGTGTTCCGCTGAAAACCGCGGCGGCTTTATTTGCTGCCGTTTTGCTTTCCGGCCGGCTGCGCGGCATCCGCGTATTTCGCACGCTGTATTATATACCGGCGATTCTGGGCACATCCGTTGCTGCAGCTGTTCTCTGGAAAGCAATGTTCCGCGACCGCGGTGCGGTGAATCAGCTGCTGGTTTTTCTGCACCTTCCTGCCGTTTCATGGCTTTCCGACAGTCATGCGGCATTGTGGGTAATCATTCTGCTGCGGGTCTGGGAATTCGGCGCACCGATGCTCCTGTTTCTGGCCGCACTGCAGCAAATTCCGCAGGATATCTCCGATGCGGCTGCACTGGACGGTGCGGGAAAGGCCGGACAGTTTTTCCGCATCACGCTTCCGTTGATTTCCCCTGTCCTGTACTATAATATCATGCTCGCATTCTGCAATGCGTTTCAGGAGTTCAGTGCGCCGTTTGTCATAACGGCAGGCGGCCCGCGCGGTGCAACCGGATTTCTTTCTGTTCTGCTTTACCGAAGTGCTTTCACCGCAAATGACATGGGGTATGCATGCGCACTTGCATGGACGCTTTTCATCTTGTCTGCCGGATTCAGTGCAGGATTTTTCTTTTTCCGGAAGCGCTTTGTATTCGCTGCTGACGAGGGGGGAATCCTATGAAGCCGCTTCGGCGTTCCGCCCGCAGCATGCTCCTCCGATATCTGATTCTGTCCGCAGGTGCATGTATTCTCGTCTATCCCCTGCTCTGGCTTGTCATTGCGACATTCCGCAGCAATCAGGATTTTTCATCAGCAGGACTGTTCCCGCAGCATCCGACGGCCGAGGGCTGGAAAAAAGCATTCGATTCTTACGGCGGGCAGATCAATCTGCTGCGTGCAATCCGGAATACATACTGCATTGCTGTTCCGAAAATGCTGCTCACCCTTCTTTCCGCCACACTGACCGCATACGGCTTTGCGCGGTTTCAGTTCCGGGGCAAACGCATCCTGCTTGTACTGCTGACAGCCACGGTATTTCTGCCGCAGACTGTGCTTTATGTTCCGCAGTTTTTGCTGTTTCACCGGCTGGGCTGGATTGATTCTCCGCAGTATCTGCCGCTGCTTGTCCCCGCTGCACTTGCATCTGACACGGTACTGATCGTTGTTTTGATTCAGTTTTTTCACGGAATACCAAAAACCTATGACGAGGCGGCAAAACTCGACGGCTGCAATTCGTTTCAGACGCTGATCTATATTCTGATTCCGATGCTGCGCCCGGTTCTGATTTCAGCCGGCATTCTGGTATTGCTGCGGTCAGTCAATGACTATATGGGGCCGCTGCTGTATGTCAAAACGCCTGTCCGCTATCCGGTTTCTGTATTTGTAAAGCTGTCAATGGATGCGGACAGCGGTTTTGCGTGGAATCGCGTCCTTGCGGTCTGCTGTCTTGCTATGCTGCCGCAGATCGTTTTATATTTTGCTGCACAGCGGTTTTCCGCACCGGAGTCCGGCAGCCTGCAGCCGTAAAAAAGAGCCCGAAGGCAGATGACATGCTCTGCCTTCGGGCTTTCGTTTTCCGGACGATACAAAACCGCCGGTTTTATTTTACATGTATGATCTCATCCCACGTCGGGTCGAGATGAATGAAGCGATACGTGTAATAGCAAAGAATATATCTTGCATCACGCTGATCGGCTTTGCCGCTGTTGTTTACATCTGCGATTACCTTTTGCAAATCGTTGAAAACCGTTTCCTCAGACTGAATGAAGTTATAAACATAATAACGAAGTGCAAGATTTGCGTCTCTCAGGCTGATCTTCTGATCCATATCGCAGTCGCCGCGCAGATACACGGTGATTCCGGTTTTCACCTCGTTTTCCTTAAAGTAAGCTGCAATCTCCGAATCCTTTCCGGTATAGGTGAATCTGACGGAACCGCTTCCGTATTTTTCTGATGCGGCCGCAGCAGATTCCGGCGTTGCATTTGTCCTGCAGTCTGCCGTGATATCCTTTTCCACGACATCCCCGCCCTCGGAGATAAATGCAGAAGCTGTAAAATCGCCGGCAGCAAATGCTTTTTCGTCACTGAGCCAGATATCGCGGTTCGGCTTCACAAATACAGCTGTACACGCTCTTTTATAAACCGGCGCATCCTTCTGGAAAACAACGGAAAGCGTATGATTTTCGCGGACATCCGCAATCCGCACCTCATTCGTTGCAGAAACCGACTCTCCGTCCAGCAAAATCGCTGCTGTATGAAAGCCGTTCTCCGGGCGGATCGTAAAGATAGCGGTACCGCCCTCCGCGACGCGGAATTCGCCGTCCGGCGAGATGCTGCCGCCCTCATTACAGGAAACCGTGATTGCATAGCTGGTCAGAACCGGAATTTTCTTGGTGCGGATCGCGCCGCATTTCGTACAGACAGAACGCTCCTCCCCCTGCTCCGTAATAGTCGCCTCACGGGTGACGCTCCATGCAGTCCAGTCATGTCCGGTAGCAGGAATCGAATCCGTTTCAACCTCACCGCAGTTTGAACAGGTACGGATCATAGTTCCGTCCTCCGTGCAGGTCGGTTTCTTGTCGGTTTTCCATTCACCGAAATGGTGACCGGTCGCCGGGATTGTCTGATACTTTGCCTCGTGACAGCGTTCGCATTCGGAAATCATTCTGCCTTCTTTGGTACAGGTTGCGGGAGAATCAGTTTTCCATTCACCGAAGCTGTGACCAAGAGCCGGAATCTCGCTGTATTCCTTTTCGCCGCAGTTAGAACAGGTACGACTCAGTCTGCCGTTTTCGGTACAGGATGCCGGGACGTCGGTTTTCCACTCTCCGAAGTGATGTCCGGTTGCAGGGATTGATACCTGACGGACCTGATCTTCAAAAGCAGTGTTCTCAAATCGTGCAACATACTCCGCAGTACCGGCATTCACACAACCTGCTTCCGTTTTCACAACATAAATTGTTTTGACGGAAACCGTCTCGACTTCACCGCTGACAGAATCCTTGCGTGAGGCGGTGCAGGACAGATTATCCGCAGACCACGTATACTCCGGCTTACTCCATTGGGAATTCAACGCAGGAATTTCAACGGAAACTGTCTGTGTGCGGAACGGTGATTCGTCAAACACAGCCGTAAACCGCCCCTCGCCCGGAGTACCGACCTTGGCCGATGTCACGACTTCATAAGACGAAAGCACTGTTTTCTGCCGGATGTCACCGCAGCGAGAACAGCTGATTTCGCCGGTGCAGCTTTCATGGGAATCAGACCATTTGTAAACAGGCTCAGACCAGCTGTGGCCGGTTGCTGCAATTTCCTTTTCCTCAGTCGTGCCGCACTTCGGACAAGTTCTGCGGCTGACGCCGGATTCCGTACAAGCCGGATTTTTAACTGTACTCCAGTCGGTCCAGCTATGGCCGGTTGCTGCAATTTCCTTTTCCTCAGTCTTGCCGCACTTCGGACATGTTCTGCGGCTGACGCCGGATTCCGTACAAGTCGGATCTTTTGCTGTGCTCCAGTCGCTCCAGCTGTGGCCAAAAGCCGCGATTTTCTCGGTTTCCGTCTCACCGCATCCGCTGCAGGTGCGAACCCGTTTGCCGTCTGTTTCACAGGTAGCAGGCGGATCTTCCTTCCATTCCGACCAGACATGCGTATGCTCCTTGTTGGAACGGAACGTCAGACCGGATGACTGTGCATACGTCTGAGCTGCTCCGCCGGGGCTGCCGATCAGAACGGTCTTTCCGGGGGAATCGTCATAGCTTCCGACGATTTTTCCGTTGCTGACGGAGACATATTTATAGTATTTTCCGATTGCGCCGTTTTCAATCGTCGTAACGGAATCCGGAATCTCAATCTCATGGAAACAGCACATGCCGAAAGCATTGCTCTTGAGTTCCTTCACGGATTTGCCGAGTGTGACAGTTTTGATATTCGTTCCGTAGAAAGCGCTTGCACCGATTGTAGTCACCTGATCCGGAATCACAATCTCAGTCAGTCCGACAGCGCCGTTAAACGCGCTGTTGCCGATCGTTACCAGTGAAGAAGGAAGTTCGATTGCCTTCAAAGATGTGCAGTACGAAAATGCATTGGCCGGAAGCGTACTCAGATTTTTTGGCAAACTGACGCTTTCCAGCTTCGCACAGTTATTTGCAAAATAGGCATTGAGCGTTGTGACGCTGTCTGCGAGCTTGACAGACTTCAGTTCACTGTAACCGCTGAATGCATTTACCGGAATCGTGGTAATACCGTTTTCAACCACAACGGATTGAATCTTCGCCTTATAAGGGCTCCAAACAGCTCTCGTCACAGTCCCCTGGCCGCTGATTGTCAGCGTACCGTTTTCCAGACTCCATTTCGCAGACTCGCCGCAGTTTCCGCTTTCTGCATAGACCTGAAACAAGCCCGGCTGAAATACAGACAAAGCCACACTGACCGCCAGCAAGCAGCCGGCAGCCCGTTTTCTGATTGTTTTCCAGAATTTCATAAATAACTCCCTCTCGTTACGTTCGCAGTGTACCTGCGTTATAGTTATTATACCATTTCACAGGTAATTTGTCAATGTATTATTTATATTTTGTACACAATGACCATTCGCAATAAAAAAGCAAACATTCAAGCCGCAGTTTCAAACCCGCATCACTCCGGATATTTCGCTCTGAATAATTATGTTTCGGATTCATTCATCTTTTTCCTTTTGCTGCCCTTGTAATTTCGTTCCCGATATGTTATAATAAGAAGGTGTAACAGAATCGGAATACCTGTGTTCAAGCAATACAGGTGTTTCTTGCTGTATAGCAAAGGATTCTGAATTTGGATACAGAAAGTTACGGTTGTGTATGAAGAGACTCGGACTGGATATCGGTTCCACGACTATCAAATGTGTTGTTCTGGGCGAACAGAATGAAATCCTCTTTTCCTCCTATGAGCGGCACCTTTCCAAAATTGCTGAAATGACGGCTGTGTATCTCCGCAGAATTGCGGAACAGACCGGCGAACAGCAAATGCTTGTTACGATCTCCGGCTCGGCCGGCATGGGACTTGCTGAGGCACTCGGCGTTCCGTTTGCGCAGGAAGTGTATTCCACGCGCATGGCGGTCACGCGGCTGAATCCGGAAACGGATGTTGTCATTGAGCTCGGCGGCGAGGATGCGAAAATTCTGTTCCTGACCGGCGGGTTTGAAGCACGTATGAACGGCAGCTGTGCCGGCGGAACCGGCGCCTTCATCGACCAGATGGCAACACTGATCGGTGTAACGCCGGACGAGCTGAACCGGCTTGCAGAACAGGCAGACAAGATCTATACGATCGCATCGCGCTGCGGTGTCTTTGCAAAATCGGATATCCAGCCGCTTCTGAATCAGGGTGCAGGCTTTCCGAATATTGCAGCCAGCATTCTCAAGGCCGTGGTCAATCAGACCGTCGGCGGGCTCGCGCAGGGACGGGAAATCGCCGGAAATATCCTCTATCTCGGCGGTCCGCTCACCTATCTTGATATGCTGCGAAAGAGCTTTGACGAAACACTCAAGCTGCAGGGAATCTGCCCGGAACACGCGCTCTATTATGTCGCCTACGGCGCGGCGCTGCAGTGCGGTACAGAATGCTTTTCTCTCACGGAGCTTGCCGGCCGCGCAGAAGCCTATACTGCCTCCGGCAGCTATATGACCGCACAGCCGCTGTTTGCTTCTCAGGAAGATTACGATGCTTTCTGTACACGCCACAAAAATAATTCCTCGCACATCCGCTATATTGACGCGCCGCAGGGAGACATGTACCTCGGCATTGACGCAGGCTCCACAACGATTAAGGCTGCGGTCACCGATATCGACGGCAATATTCTTGATACCATTTATCAGTCAAACAAGGGCAATCCGGTGCCGGTCATCCGGGATTATCTGACCGCTTTATACGAAAAATATCCGGGCATCCGGTTCGCCGGTTCGGCAGTGACAGGCTACGGCGAGGATATCATCCGGGAAGCATTTGGCATTGACTTCGGCATCGTCGAAACCATTGCGCATTATACCGCTGCAAAAAAGTTTAAGCCCGACGTCGATTTTATCATAGATATCGGCGGACAGGATATCAAATGCTTCCGCATTCACAACCACGCGATTGACAATATATTTCTGAATGAAGCGTGTTCTTCGGGCTGCGGTTCCTTCCTGCAGACTTTTGCCGAAGCCATGCACTACAGCATTGCAGATTTTGCAAAGCTCGGTCTGTTTGCAGATCAGCCGGTCGATCTCGGCTCCCGCTGCACGGTATTCATGAACAGTTCTGTCAAGCAGGCGCAGAAGGACGGCGCCTCTGTCGAGAATATCTCCGCAGGTCTTTCGATGAGCGTCGTCAAAAATGCACTGTATAAAGTTATCCGCTGCGCGAATGCATCAGAGCTCGGCCGGAATATTGTAGTGCAGGGCGGCACTTTCCTGAACGATGCCGTGCTGCGTGCATTTGAAATGGAGCTGAAACAGGAAGTCGTCCGCCCGGAGATTTCCGGCATCATGGGCGCTTACGGCGCCGCGCTCTATGCAAAGCAGAAGGCGTCCGGCAAAAGCCGCATCCTGAATGCAGAGCAGCTGCGCAGCTTTACGCATACCGTCCGCACAGTTACCTGCAAGGGCTGCAATAACCGCTGTCAGCTTACAGTCAATTCGTTCGGCGGCGATCATTCCTACATCGCCGGAAACCGCTGTGAGAAGCCGCTCCGCCTGAAATCCTCTCCGGTGGCATATAACCTCTATGAAGAGAAAAGGAATCTGCTGAAAAAATACCGGCAGAACCGCAGAGAGGACGGCAAGCCGACCGTCGGCATTCCGCTTGCCCTCAACATTTACGAGCTGCTGCCGTTCTGGCACACACTGTTTGAGCATCTCGGCTTCAATGTTCTTGTATCGCCTGACTCGACACGAAAGCTGTATCTTTCCGGGCAGCATACGATTCCTTCCGATACGATCTGCTTCCCGGCCAAGCTGCTGCACGGACATATGGAGGCGCTGCTTTCAGAAAAGCCCGATCTGATCTTCTATCCGTGCATGAGCTACAATGTTGACGAAAAAGCCGGTGACAACCACTATAACTGTCCGGTTGTCGCATATTATCCCGAAGTCGCCAACATCAACATCAAGGCACTGAAGGATATTCCGTATCTGCACGATTTTGTCGGTATCCATAATAAAAAGACATTTCCCTCAAAGTTCCGGGAACTGCTCCGGAAATACGGCTATCAGCAGTTTACGCTGAAGCAGATCCGTTCTGCAGCGGAATGCGCTTACCGCGAATACGATCTTTATATGAATGCGGTGCGGAAGAAAGCGGAAGAATTCCTTGAGGCTGCAAAGCAGAACAATCTGCCCGTCATTGTTCTGGCCGGCAGACCGTATCACATTGATCCGGAGGTCAATCACGCGCTGGATAAGCTGATCTGCGGACTCGGCGCCGTCGTAATCACAGAGGACAGCATCGCCTGCCGCGTGGATCCGTTCCGCACGACCGTTCTGAACCAGTGGACCTATCATGCAAGACTGTATCTTGCAGCACGCTTTGTTGCCGAATCTCTGCCGGAGGAGCATATCAATCTGGTGCAGTTTGTATCATTCGGCTGCGGCGTCGATGCCGTGACCACCGACGAGGTGCGCTCAATTCTTGAAAAATCCGGCAAAATTTATACGCAGCTGAAAATTGATGAGGTTACCAATGCCGGTGCTGCAAAAATCCGCCTGCGCAGCCTTTTTGCGGCCGCAGGACTTGATGATCTGAAATAAAGGGGAATAGACTTTGGCCACCAATGAACTCTATCCGGAATTTACGCCGGAGATGAAAAAAACGCATACCATTCTGATTCCGAATGCACTGCCGGTTCATTTCAGCCTGATGGGCTCGGTGTTCCGTGATGCCGGCTATAAGGTTGCATTTCTGGATTACTCCGGGCAGAAGGTGATCGACACCGGTCTGAAATACGTGCACAATGATGCGTGTTATCCGGCGATCGTGGTAATCGGTCAGCTGATCTATGCGATCGAATCCGGCGACTTTGACCCCAAAACGACCGCACTGATGCTCTATCAGACCGGCGGAGGCTGCCGCGCCTCCAACTATGTGCATATGCTGCGGAAGGCGCTGAAAAAAGCCGGTCTGGAATATGTGCCTGTTGTTTCGGTCAACTTCGGCGGAATCGAAAAAAACAGCGGATTTGATATCTCTCCGCTGATGTTCCTGAAAGGTCTGATCACATGGCTTTACGGTGATTTCGTCATGCTGCTGCGCAATCAGATCGTTCCTTATGAGAACAACAAGGGTGATGCTGCAGCTGTTATGGAAAAATGGCGCCGCATTCTCACAGATCAGATCCGTGAAAACAAGGGACTGACCATGCACAGCATCCGAAGCAATTTCCGTGCAATCGCCAAGGATTTTTCCGATATTCCGATTACCAAAACCGTCAAGCCGCGTGTCGGCATTGTCGGGGAGCTGTATGTCAAATATGCTGATTTCGGAAACGATCATCTGCCGGATTTTCTGGTTGAGCAGGGCGCAGAGGTTATGGTACCGGGCATTCTCGGATTTGCCATGTACAGCCTGAATATCGGCCGTGAAAATCACCGGCTTTACGGTGACCGTAAGGGTGTCACATTCAGCAGAGTGGCTGTCTGGTATGTTGAACGGCTCGAAAAAACCATGCTGACTGTGCTGAAGGAGTATCCGCAGTTTGAAAAGCCGGTTCCGTTCCCGAAGCTGAAAATGCTCGGCGAGCAGACCATCAGCAGCGGTGTCTGCATGGGTGAGGGATGGCTGCTGACTGCCGAAATGGCTGAACTGATCGAGAAAGGATACAGCAATATCGTCTGCGTCCAGCCGTTCGGATGCCTGCCGAATCATATCGTCGGAAAGGGCATGATCCGCGGAATGAATGAAAAGTACAAGGATGCAAATATCTGCGCCATCGACTATGACCCCGGAGCCACGCGGGTCAATCAGCAGAACCGCATCAAGCTGATGCTCTCTCTCGCCAAGGAGAAACTGGATCTCCCGCAGAATGCAGGAACCGCCTGAGCTTCACATACAGCAAAACCGTCCTTCCGGCAGAACAGAAGGACGGTTTTTCCATATTCAACAATCAGATGACCTTGCGGAAATATGCCGCTGCAAGCACAAGCAGCGAGACAAGCATCACCGAAAACACCGTTCCGAACAGAATCGTAATCAGGCTGTGCCGGTCATAAGCCGAATTGCGTTTTTCGGAGCGTAAAATCAGCAGCATATATTCCCTGTCCGTATGATAAATCCGTTTGCGGCCGTAGGATTCCGCCGGAAATATACAGTGATATTCCGTTCCGCCGACATCATATACCGCATGGTCAAAGCGGGCAGTATCGTCAATCCGCAAAAATCTTCCCTTGACGCGCCTGCGGAACAGCAGCGAAATATCCGTCACGAAAAAGAACACTGCAATCAGGATAATTGCAAGCACAACCAGCGAAATCAGGATCAGCACCGCACCGGTCAGGATCGTCTGTACAGAAACACCGAAAAACAGCAGCAGCGCGATAATAATGACAATCGAAAGAACTATTTCAACTACCATGACAGCCTCCCTCAGAAGGTTTCAGATTCCTCCGGCAGGAACGGAATGACGCCGAGAATCTCAAATGCCTGTGCCTGCTGCCACATCTGCGGATTGATCTGAATCTCAAAGCCTTCGCCCGGCGCAGTCTGAATCTGCTTCGGGTCGAGCTTCGGCAGACCGAAGCAGGTCAGGATATTGGAGATGACCCCCGCGTGCGTGACAAGTGCGGCGTGCTGCAGATCCTCCTGCATCATCTCCAGCAGGATTTTATAGAGCCCCTGATATGTCCGGACAGAAAGCTCTGCCACGCTCTCTCCTTCCGGCGGCTTGACGTCCATGCCGCCCTTCAGCCATGTCCGGTAGTCTTCGTTTTGCAGCAGCTCCGATGCGGTTTTGCCCTCGAACTGTCCGAAATGCAGCTCGCGGAAATCCTCTGCGATCTTCATCTCTTTATGCGGAAACAGAATCTCCGCCGTTTCAGTACAGCGCTGCAGCGGACTGCTGTATACCAGCTCAACTTTCGGATAGACAAAACGGTCGAGTTTATCATAAAGCTCATTGCGGCCGCGGTCATTGAGCGGATAATCGGTCGTTCCGATGTACTGTCCGCGGTCGTTGGCATCGGTTCTGCCGTGCCGAATCAACGAAATATGATAATTTTTCATAAACAATGCTTCCTTTCAGGATTGGATTCTGTCAGACTGTGGGTTTTCAACAAAAATGAGAACCCATTTTTGTAACATATTTTTTTCGGATAGGTCTTTACAAATTATACTACATGTTATATAATTGAAGAGTATCAAAATGCTTGAAAATGCACAGTCTACTTTAGAATGGAAGGGAGTCCGTAAGTCATGAATGATGATTTTCCGCGCATCATTACCCTGCAGCGCAAGGAGCGTAAGATCAGCCAGAAAAAAGCTGCAACAGACCTCGGTATCTCACAGGCGCTTCTCTCACACTACGAGAAGGGCATCCGTGAATGCGGTCTGGATTTTCTGGTAAGAATCGCCGATTACTATAATGTATCCTGCGATTATCTGCTTGGAAGAACCCCCGAACCGGGCGGCAAGACGCTGACGCTTGAAGAAATCCCGGATGATGACGGCAACAACGAGATGCCGTCCAACGAAGCAATCCGCTTCTATCGCAAAATCATCAACAATTCGATCAGCCTGCTGTTTTCGTTCTCGCAGCGCGCGAACTCCGTCACACTGATCCGCGAGGTCTCGTCGTATCTGATGCTTTCGGTCTATAAGCTGTTCCGCATCATTTACAATGCATGTCCGCACAATGACCAAAAGCTGTTCCGTGTACCGAAGGTTGTTGCAAACGACAGCGCAAACGCAATCATTTCGCTGAACGAATCGAATATCAAGGCTGCTTCGAGCGGCATTGCGCTCGGCACGAACGACTCGGTCGAGGACGCGGAAACGCTGTATGTCACCACGGCGACGCTTTCCAAGGATTTCTCGGAATATGCATCGTCTCTGCTGAATCTCATTCAGATCAGCGAGGACAGCATCGCAAGAACACGCGATACGCTGCAGACACAGCACAGACCGTAATACCATTATACCATATTATGCAGCAAAACACAATGGTACAGGCTGAAAAAATTACATGAGAAGATTCAAAGGATCAGACAGCTGCGGACAAGCAGCTGTTCCCTTTCCCTCTGTCTGTGCTTTGCTGCGGCACAAAAGAAAGGTTTGAGATAACATGAAGCGTTTGAACGGCGTTCGTCTGCCGCACACAAAACGCATAGAAGAAAAGCCGCTTACGCCGTTCCCACTGCCTGCGCTTGTCCGGATCCCGATGCTGATGCATACCGGGTCGCCGTGCAAGCCGACAGTCAGCGCCGGAGACAGCGTAGCGGTCGGACAGTGCATCGGCGCAGCTGAAAAGCCGGACAGCGTTCCGGTTCATGCAAGCGTATCCGGCACTGTAACTGCAATCTCCGAATACCGCACAGTATCCGAAGAAAACGTGCCCTGTATTGAGATTCGTCCGGACGGGAAACAGACTGTTTCCGGTGATTGTGTTCCGCCGGAAATCAATACAAAAGAGGATCTGATCCGTGCCGCAAAGGAATCCGGCTGTGTCGGACTCAGCGGCGCCGGAGATCTGACGTTCCGGAAGCTGGAAGATGCCGGAAAACCCGATCTGCTGATTCTGAACGGCGCAGAATGCGAACATTATCTTGCTGTTGACGGCCGTCTGATGACCGAATCGCCCTCAGATATCATCAACGGCGCCTTGATGCTGATGAAGCTGCTGAAAATCAAGGAAACCAGAATCGGAATCCGCAGTGACCGCCCTGTTGCAGTCAAACGCATGGCAGAAGCCTGCGAAGGACAGAAGGGCATCAGAATAATTCCGCTTCCCGCTGTATATCCGCAGGGCGCGGAAAAAGTGCTCGTGTTCCATACATGCGGCAGAGTCATACCGGAAAAGCAGACGGCGGCCGATATCGGCGTGCTGGTTCTGAATGTTGCGACATGCGCGTTTTTGTACCGTTACAGTCAAACAGGAATCCCGCTCGTCGAACGCGCTGTCACTGTTGCAGGAACTGCTGTCCGCAAACCGTGCAATCTCCTTGTTCCGGTTGGAACGCCTGTCCGCGATCTGCTGGAATATACGGCATGTGACGAGGATATCATCGGAGATCTGCTCTGTGGCAGTACGATGATGGGCGAGAAAATCAAACTGGAAGATGCAGTCATTATCCGGCAGCAGAACGGTCTCACGGCTATGCGTCGCCGGAAGCTCGTTCAGCGCGCATCGGACTGCATCCGCTGCGGCAGCTGTATGCGGGCCTGCCCGATGAATCTGATGCCGATGGAGCTCAACCGCGCTTTTTACAGACAGGATATCCGCGCACTGCAAACCGGAAAACTCCGTCTTTGCATGAACTGCGGCTGCTGCAGCTATGTCTGCCCGGCCAAGCGGCCTGTTGCAGATATTAACCAGCAGGCAAAAAAAATCCTGCCTGCTGACTGAAAGGAGACTGCATGAAGAAAAGGAAAATACCCAGTGCATCTCCTTATATCAGGAGCAACGCAAATACATCCAAAATCATGCTGTATGTCCTGCTGGCACTGGTCCCTTCCGCACTGGCGGGCGTCCTGAACTTCGGATTCAGCGCACTGCTTTTGCTTGGAACAACAACCGGTACAGCCATTGCAGCAGAAATTATTTTCAGAACAGTGACCGGAAAGCGGCAGACCGTACAGGATCTCAGCGCGGCTGTCACCGGCCTGCTGATCGGCATGACGCTTCCGCCGGATATTCCGCTCTGGAAGGCAGGTGTCGGCAGCGTATTTGCAATCGTAATCGTCAAGCAGCTGTTCGGCGGCATCGGTCAGAATTTTGCAAATCCCGCTGCGACCGCAAAAATCTTTCTGCTCGTCCTCTTCATGAATGACATGACGAAATGGCGGCTCCCGCAGACCGCGCAGACAGTGGATCTGACGCCGCTGACCGGCGCACATGCATCCTATTTTGACATGCTGCTCGGCAATACAGCCGGCTGTGTCGGCGAAACCTGCGCAATCGGTCTGATACTCGGCGCACTGTTTCTCTACCTGACCGGTACGGCCTCGCCGTTCGCTCCGATCGGATGCCTCGGCAGCTTTGCCGTTCTGACGCTTGCTGGCGGATACGACCTGCCTGCGCAGCTGCTTTCGGGCGGACTGATGCTCGGTGCATGCTTCATGACAACGGATTATACGACCGCACCGCTGACGCATCCGGGACAGCTTCTGTTCGGCATCGGCGTCGGCGTGCTGACCTTCCTGATCCGGCATTACGGCGGATTTGCAGAGGGAATTCCGTTTGCAATCGTCATGATGAACCTGCTGACACCATGGCTTGACCGGTTGACAAAGCCGAGGCCGTTCGGTGCGGAAACAGAGGAAAAGCCCGTGCGTGAGAAACCGAAAAGGAAGTTTCTATCGCACAAAGCCTCTTGAGATATTACAATCCGGTTACAAATCCTCTAATTTGCAAATTAGCACTTGACTAATTTGCAAATTAGTGCTATAATCATATCATAAACAACCCGCCATTCAAACCAACGGAGGTTTATGATGAAAACAATCATGTTCAATCTGCCGGATGCTCTGGCCGATAAATTTGAGCTTGCACTGCAGCTGACCGGCGACAACCGCGATGCAGTTGCAGAAGAATTTGTCCGCAGCTATCTCGGACGCGCACTGCAGTCTGCTGCCAATGAGTTCCGTGCACCGGAAACACAGCCGCAGATTCCGCCCCGTCAGCCGCAGCCGGGTCCCGGTACGGTACCGCCCCCGCCTCCCCCGCTCCGCGGCACGCCGAATCATCAGCGTACAACGCAGCGCAGCGAGCGCTTCAGCGAATGGGGCAAGGCCAATACACGTATTCCGCGCTGGGCGAGAAATCCGCAGCAGAACAACCACAAGATTCTGCGCGCTTTCTTTGAGCTGAAGCAGGAGCTCGGCAATGTCACTATTGACGCACTGCGCCGCAGATGCTCTGACCCGAACGGTCACCCGAATACCTATGTGCCGCATTTTGACAACAATTTCACGCAGATGAAATTTGACAACGGTAATTCTCACGGAAAGGTGTTCGAGGAGCACGACGGTTATATCACCATCTGGGATCGCATCAGCGATACGCTCCAGAGATACCGTGACTTTTTTGAGTAAATGACACAGGAAGCGGAGAGCACCTCTCCGCTTCCTTGTGCTGTTTCAGAAAGGATGCCCCGCATGAAACATGCTATTTCCCTTTTGCTTTTCAGCTGTGTGCTGCTTTCCTTCTGTTCATGCCGTTCTGCGAAAAACAACGCAGAATCCGTGGAACCGTCGCAGGAATCCGGTATCAGCTCAATGGATGCTTCTGATGAAGCATCTGAAACCGCCGAACCGGATGAACCGGACAACAAAGCGCCGCAGCCGGAATCTCTCCCTGCGCAGACCGATCCTGCGGCGGAACAGCCGACTGAAACGCTGTTTCCGCTTCCTGCAAGCAACATGCCGGCTTATCACGGCGAAGGCGGCGAGGACTTCGCAGAAACGCCGCTGCCCGAATATTTTGCCTACCGCATCTATGAAAACGGCTTTTCGGCACGGCTGGCCGGCGGTAATTATCAATCCGTGCAGCTGCCTGCAGAATGTCCGCCGCTTCTTTCCGGTGCAGAACAGGAATATTCGCTGTTTGATTCCGATTTTGACGGTGACTATGATCTCTCAATCCGTATAAAAGCAGATTACGGTCAGCTTGCTTATGCGGTCTTTTTCTGGAACGGCGAGACGAAAAAATATGATGAAGCGCCGACTGTTCTTTACAATCCCCGCTATGACGCAGAAAACAAGACCGTGATTTCTCTGCAGCAGGCCGATGACAAAAACGTGTATCTGGCAATCTATCTCGGCAGTCCGCAGAGTCCGTTTGAATGGTGCCATGCTGAATACAGCACACTGACGCTGTACGGTCCGGCTCTCTACGAGCAGTCAAATCTGCCGAAAACCCAGTACGATTCAGAGGATGCGCTGACCGATGCGCTGATGGAAATCTATCAGCACTATATTCCGTCGGTTCGTCAGGAACTGCTCAATCCAACACCGAACTGAGAAAGGTTGTGTTTGATATGAAAAACAAAAAACTGCTGCTGATTGCAGCTGCCGGAATGCTTCTGCTCACCGGGTGCAAGGACGCTTCATCTGCCGCTCCGGAATCTGTACCGGAGCAGTCGGCTGCCGAAACACCCGAAACAGAGCCGGTTTCCTCTGAACCGGAAGAAAAAGTCATGGTAACGCTCGGCGATTCGATCTCGTTCGGCTACGGCATGGACGATTATGACAATGAGCGCTATTCCGGCATCGTCTGCAATACGCTGACTGAACGGGACGGCATCAAATGGCATGACTATAATTATGCGATCTCCGGAGACGACAGCAGCGATCTGGTATTCCGTCTGGAACGAGGCCGTGCCGTCAAGCTGCCGTCGGCTGACCGCATTATCATGTATATCGGCGCAAATAATCTGCTCGGTGTCTACTCTGACTATATGACGGAGCTGACGGATAAATACGAGATTGAGGACTATACGGAGATTACGGACTCGCAGCTTGAGCAGATTCAGGCTGACATACAGGAAGCCATGCAGGATCAGGACAAATTCCGTGCCGAGCTGCAGCAGCGGCTTGATACCAATATTGAAAAGCTCAGCAGCGACCTGGAACAAATATACACCATGATCCGCGAAAAGAACCCTGATGCGGAGTTCTATGTGCTGAACATCTACAATCCGTATGTCGGCGTGGAGCAGTCGGAGCTTTATCCTTCTGAGGAAAACTTCGGCGACTTTGCGCAGAGCCAGATCGACAGAGCCAATACGGTCATTGCGGACTTTGTAGCTGCGCACAGCGACCTGATTCCGGTTGACATTGCTGCAGCATTTGCAAAAGCGGATCCTGCGCCGATTATCGGCAAAACCGAAATCGAAATTCCGGAGGATGTCTCCGCTGATATCTCCGAAGTCGCAGGTCAGAACTACATCGACCCGCACCCGAATAAAGAAGGTCAAAAGCTGATTGCAGAAACGGTTCTGGCTGAAATGGAGAAGCATTCATGAAGCACCCCTACCGGACAATGAACCAGATGATGCATGAGCGCTACGGAAAGAAAATCCGCAAAATCTGCATCGACGGCGGCTTCACCTGTCCGAACCGCGACGGAACCTGCGGATACGGCGGGTGTACGTTCTGCGGAGAACGCGGCGCCGGAGAACAGCTTGACCCGACCAAAACCATACGGGAGCAAGCGGAAGCCGTTCTCTCAAACGCACCGGCAGATTCCGCATGGATTCTCTACTTTCAGAATTTTACCAACACCTACGCACCGGCTGATGTCCTGAAAGCACGCTATGATGCAGCGCTGATCGACGAACGCATCAAGGTGCTGGATATCGGAACAAGGCCTGACTGCATCACAGAGGAAATTGCGGCACTCCTCGCGGAATACGCAAAAAAATACGAGGTATGGGTCGAGCTCGGCCTGCAGACGGCGAACGATCAAACCGCAGACGCAATCAACCGCGGTTATCACCTGCCGTGTTTTCTGGAAGCAGTCAGACTTTTGAAGCGTTACGGCCTGCAAATCATCGTACACATGATTATCGGGCTGCCGGGTGAAACGCGCGAGGATGTTCTGCGCACGGTTCAGGTCATCAACAGCGTGCACGCAGACGGCATCAAAATCCACAGCCTGTTCGTCATGAAAAACACAGTACTCGCAGAGCAGTATCTCAGCGGTGCGTT
Source organism: Oscillospiraceae bacterium (assembly GCA_017427265.1). Lineage (GTDB taxonomy): Bacteria > Bacillota > Clostridia > Oscillospirales > Ruminococcaceae > Firm-04. Next base: position 87,520 of record JAFRTG010000035.1, read on the forward strand.
TCAGCCGATTACGATGCAGACCTATATTGACCGGGCAATCGACGCGGTCACGCATCTTGACCCGGCGATTACCGTGCACCGCATGACGGGCAACTGTCTGCGCGATCAGCTGCTCGGTCCGGACTGGATCATGCAGCGTGATCTGATTCTGACAACGATCGACCGGCGGATGGCCGCAGACGGCCTGCAGCAGGGCAGCTTGTTTGATCCGGCCGGATGTTCCATGTGAAACAGCGTATTTACGCGAAAAACAGATTTTATTACAGAAAGAAGGCATAAAATGGACAGCTCCCGTTTCCGCGGCATCATTTTTGATCTGGACGGTACGCTTCTGGATACGCTGACCGACCTGAAAAACAGTCTGAATGCTGCACTTCGCCTACACGGTCTGCCGGAGCGCACCACGGAGGAGGTCCGCAGATTCGTCGGAAACGGCATTGCAGTTCTGGTAGAGCGCGCCGTTGAAAACGGCCGAAGCAATCCGGAATATGAAACAGTTTTGACTGACATCCGGCGAATCTATGCTGAAAAAAGCCGTGAAACAACGGCTCCTTATGCCGGCATCCCGGAGCTGCTTGAAGCGCTTTCAGCCAAAGGCTATTTGCTTGCAGTTGTGTCCAATAAGCCGGACGCACAGGTCAAATCTCTCTGCAAAGCGTTTTTCGGCGGCTGTATTCATACTGCGATCGGGCAGAAGGAAGGCGTTCCGCTGAAACCGGCGCCGGATCCAGTCTATGCAGCCGCTGAGGCGCTCGGCCTGCCGCTTTCCGCATGTGTCTATGTCGGAGATTCCGAGGTCGATGTCCAGACGGCGCGGAATGCTGCCGTTCCCTGCATCAGTGTTTTATGGGGATTCCGGGATAAGGATATTCTTTTAGCCAACGGAGCGAGCACTTTTGCACATACCCCTGCAGAAATGATGCAAATGTTTTGATGCTTTTTGTGTATACGGATGAAATCAGCCGCTGAGTCATTGACTTTCAGCGGCTGATTTGGTATAATAAAAGATATTTAGCAGATTTTCACATGTTTACGGGGAATTTTGAGGAAATGGAGGAAGCGTAGATGTGGAATCATGAAACAGACCGAATGTTTCTTGAATTGCGTGATGACGCTGTTCTGATTTTCGGCCGGACAAACTTAGAGCTGCTGTATCTGAACCCGGCAGCACAGAATTTTTTTCCGGATGCTGATACTGCATCCGCGTTTTCTGATATTTTTCCGCAGGAGGAAGTTGCAAACCTGCTGAACCGTGCACGCACCAGCAGCCAGATTGCTCCGCTGAATCTGGAAGAACAGCCCTGGTTTGAGGGCGTAGCTGTCGTTCATGCGGTCACGATCGAATGGGAATCTCAACCGGCGGTTGTCATCACAATCGACCGCCGTCCCTACGGCCCGCCGCCGCAGGCTCTGACCCTGATGAAAGCGGTTCTGCATTCAGCATATTTCACATCCATCCGTATTGACCGGCATACGCTCTCTGCTTCTGTCATCAGTGATAAAAACGAGCTGATGAACACACAGGCGCATTTCGCCTCTTTCCTAAATTATATTGAAAAATACGCGGGCGCCGTTATTCACCCGGAGGATCGTGAGGCATTTCTGCACTCCTTCTCTGCGGATCATATCCGGCACTTTGCGGAAGCGGAAGCCACGCCGGCCTGCACAGTGCGCCGCCTCTCTGATGAAGAATACCGATGGGCAAGCTATTCGCTTGCAGCTGCATCGGATGATATTATTCTTCTGCTCGGAAAAGACAGCAATGACATGCACCTGCAGGCTGAGGAGCTGGAAACTGTCTCTCAGCGCAATGACTATATTGTCACAAGCGTATCCGATATTTTCCGGCTGATGCTGCATATTGATCTTGTCACCGGCGAAACGATGATCTGCTCTGCTTCACCGGATCTCGCACAGATCTTTTCTCTGGATGCCATCTACCCGTATCAGGGCGTTTATGAAAAGCTGCTTGCAATGGTGCATCCGGATGAAAGGGACGAACTTCAGGCAGGGCTCTCTCTGAATGCACTCTGCCGTCCCGATGCGGAACGGGATAACCGCATCTCGTTCACATACCGGCGAATCGACCCGGACGGCGACCCGAATGTAACTGCAAAGTGGACGCGCTCTGTTCTGACCTTCACTGCCTTTGATGAAAATCAGAAGCCGACTGAGGCTGTTTACGCTGTACAGGATATTGATGCGCAGAAACGGCAGGAAATTGAATCCAAGCGCCGGCAGGAATCTCTGACCGCACAGTTTTATACCGTCATTCGGAACCGTTATGTCTGGTTTGTCGATAATGATTACGGTACGCAGATTTCCCGCTGCTACCGGATCGCCAATCATACGGTCATGCCGCCGTTTGACTGTCCGTTCGGACAATTCTTTGAAAAGCTGATTATGCCGAACTGCCACCCGGAGGATTATAAGCGCGTTGCAATGGCGCTTCTCCCGGCAGCAGCAGAGGAAAGCTATAAGCGCGGAAAGCGCCAGATCACGATTGATTACCGCCATAAGGCAGAGGGCGAATGGCGCTTTGTCCGTGCAGAAATGTATCTGGATGCTGACGCACAGGGCGTTCTGCATACCATGATTTATGTTTCGGATGTTGACGACGAGGTCAAAAGCCAGATCAATATTACCCAGTCCGAGCATGAACAGCTGATTCTGCGCCGCAAGATCGACAGAATGATTCAGGCATCGTTCCTGCGAATCGGAGAGGCCGATCTTGATACGGACACAATCAGACACTATAAGCCGACCGACAACGATCTGGTCGCTGTCCGTGAGACAAACGTATTCAGCGAATACTGTGCACGCTTTGGCGAACAGAATATTTATCCGGAGCAGCGTGATCTTTTCCGGCAGTTGTTCTCCTTCGATCAGATCATGCGTGCAGCCAGAGAACACAAGCGCGAAATCAAGCATCTGTTCCTGGTTGATCCGGACGGAACGCAGAAATACATCTGGTGCAAGATCGCCGTTCGGTTTTTCCGGAATGAAAACGGAAAGAGCTATGTCATGACCTGCATCGAGGACATGAACGAGGAGATTCAGAAGCGTGACGCCAATCTCCACGCACTCTATACTGCAAAGGAACAACTGCAGGAAAACATCCGTGAAATCGACCGCCGCCGGATCCTGCGTGCACATGTCTTTATGAATCTGGCCAGCAGCTTCCAGCTTGCACTGAACGGCCTTTACGGCAGAATTGACCAGATGGAACACGATCTGCCGGAAAACGAACGCAGCCACGATGATTTCAGCCATATTTACCAGCTCTTCGACCAGCTTTCCGCGATGGCGGAAACAGCAAAGGATATGATGCTGATTGAAAACAATCAGCTGCCGCTTCTGAATCAGCCGACCGAGCTGCTGCATTTGCTGCGAAAAATCCGGCAGACATCCGGAAAAATCATAGATGAAAAACAGATCCGGATGATTACCTATCTGACGCATGTCACGGAAGAAACAGTCCTTTGTGATCCGGACCGGCTGCTGTTCCTAGTGGACAATCTGTTTATCAATGTCATCCGTTCCCTGCCGGATCATTCGACCGTCACACTGCATCTCGCGCAGTCCCCGATCCCCGGCCTGACTAACAAAGCAATCTATGAGTTTTCGCTCGTCACACAGGGAGACAGCATCTCGCAGGACATTCAAAGCGGATTCCTTTCTCCGATCCCGCAGAGTGATCCGCTCCGCACAGCAGCATCCGGAATTCCGCTGAAGCCTTCGGATTTTGAGCAGCATAATCTCTATTTCAGCAAGCGGCTGATCGCTCTGATGAAGGGCACTCTTGATTTTGTTCGTTTGCCTGATAATGCGACTGCTGTCATTCTGCGGCTTCCGCTGACCTTTGTCCCCAAGCAGATCATCTTTCCGCTGCGCTACACGTTCGGCCGCCGCGCGCTGGTCTGGGATTCCCAGCAGCCTGCTGCGATTGCAACGATGGAAATGCTGCGCGAATCCGGTATGCAGAGCGACTGGGTGGCGGATTACGGCAATCTCAAAGCACATCTGGAGCTGGCTCAAATACAGGCAGAGCCGTATGATCTTGTTGTACTGCGCCAGTCAGACCTGAATTCGCTTCCTGCAGGATGTCTGGATGAAATTCTGTCATTTACGGAGAACCGGCCGGTTTTCATCTTCACTGACGCGGAGCCGAATACCCGTATCACGATTGAGCAGTATCCGACTGTACGATGTCTCCGAGCACCTGTTTTCCGCTCAGTATTTGCAGCAGCACTGCGCAAGGTATTTGCCCAGTAAACGATATCCGGATTTCCTGTCATCCGATCAGAAAACCCGCCTGACTGTACATCAAATACAGTCAGGCGGGTTTGTCATATTCACTTGCATCAGGTATCCTTCATGCGAACAGAAAGAACCGTAACAATCGTACAGATCAGATGATACATCAGCAGCACGCCGCCGCTGACATCCTTATAGGCACGAATGAAGATAAACAGAACCGCAAACAGAAGTCCGAGACAGGCTGTGACGGTCTGCACCAGCATACCGATCGCTGCAGCAGAACGAATGCGCTTGGCACCGACGATCGTCTGCACGAATCCGGCAAGACGGCCGGCACAAAGCATCGAAGGGCTGCCTTTTTTTAGCGGCGCAGTCTCCTCAGCAAAATCCTTTTCGAGACGCGCAGGAATAATCTTCAATCGCTCTTCACGGACACCGAACATCTTGGCGATACGGCGCTGCGACAGAATCGCATCGTTGCTGCGAATAATCAGGAACAGATTTTCCCGTTCGAGCTCCCTGATCCATTTCTTCACGGATTTGTTCGTTTCCAGCCGAATGATATACAGTGCAGACACGCTGCCGGCCACCGAGAGGTACAGTGCCTCCGCACCGGGCGGCGTCAGTCCCTTGACCTTGGAAGAAACCGGAATGCCCTCCACGCTGTGCTCGATCATCATGTCGCGCGTGCCAAGCAGCACACGCTTGTTTCCGATCCAGCCGCTGATGCCTTTGCCCTCGTCATACGCATAATTTTCAACAGGCAGAAGCATGTTGTCCTCAGCAAGAATTGCGCCGGAGAACAGATCCTTCAGGATACTGCCGGCATGCTGGGTCAGGCTTGCTGCATATTGAAGCGCCTGATCTATGTGGCCTTCGCCGACAACGTGGATGGATTCGAGCTTGGTCGCATTGCGCGGGAACAGCGTCACGGCATCAACCATGATTGTATTGACATCAAAGAAATCGTCCACACTCTGATAGCCGAGAAGCAGACCCGAATTCCGGACATAATCCTTCGTTCCGGCTGCCATCGGGAGATTCGAGATCAGCGTAATCGCCGTACATGCACATGCAGAAAAACACAGTGCGAACACCGACATGCCATAACAGACGGCACTTTCAACCTGCGGCGCGCGGATAAACGAAATGAGCACGGAAAATACCAGTGCAAACAGCAAAATCAGCGGAACTGCAGTCCTGCAGAACTTATCCGCAATGTCAGTCGAAAATGTGTATTTCAGGAAATCCTCCGGTTCTTCAATCGGCTGCATCGCAGCAAGAATCGGAAAGTCGCCGGTCGTTCCGCGTGTCAGATTCTCTGAACGGCGCTCATCTTCAACATAGTGGATACCGTATTTCGGATTTCCGTCGGTCAGCCGCTCATAATTGCGCAGTGCTCTGGTCGCAATCAGTTTCTTGCCGACCGCGTTCAGCAGCAGGGAGAGCAAGCCGACGGAGATATAAACCGAAACGGTTCCGCTTTTCAGCATACTCTGGCTCGGCAGCATCAGGAAAGCAGCAAGCTCAGCCGATATGATTGACATCGCTGCGAGGGAATCGCAGTCCGCCCGGAACTGAATCAGCTTGAGATAACCGTTTTTCAGCAGACTTCCGCAGAGCAGCAGACCTGCAAATCCGAACAGCAGCTGAATCGTCAGAAAACTGAACGGAGATGCCTGACTTGAAAGAAAAGCAGGAATCCGGAGATTCGGAACCCAGTCCAGAAGTGTCACAATCGAGCTGAAAAACGTAAGGATTCCAAGCAGCACCACACGAATCGTCTGGCTCGTGTTCAGCTCAAGCAGGTCATTGCGGACGGATTTGATCTGATCGTTCTCCGTAACGGGCTTTGCTTCCAGCGGAAGATCCGTCCGTTTGCGCCGTTCATTCTGATACCGCACATCAATATTGATCTTGTCGCGCGCATCTTCCCGGTCAGAGGACAGAATGATCTGTGTATGCTCCGCCTGCTTCAGATAGCGAATCGGCTTGGGCTTTTCAAGCGGATGCTGCTTCAGTGTTTCCGGAATCCGTTCAAGAACCTCCTGCGAAACCTTATGCTCTTTTCGCTTGCGCAGCTTGGACGCAGGCAATGTCTGCGGTGTTGAAACAGGCGTCACCCGCTGATACGGCTGCCCGTCCGAAGACTGACGCTTCCGCAGCTCCTTGGCTCGTGTGGAATCGCTCATGCGGCGGATTTTCGGGTGGTAGCTGCCGTTATCCTCCTGATCGGTGACAAGAACCGCATGGTCATATGCCTGCGATGTTGCAGGTGTTCCGCGGCCGCCGCGCGTTTCCGCCTCCACATTTGCGATCGAGTTCATAAAAGAAACCTGCGGCTTTTTGATATCTGCAGGTGTCACTGTCCGAACCGGCTCCGCGCTGCGCAGTGAACTGTCTGCTTTTTTCGGCGCTTCGGTTCCGGATTCGATCAGATTGCCGTCGCGGTCTGTTTTTACCTTGATCCGCGCAGGCACAACGATTTTTGCACTGTTTTTTTCTGCGGCCTTTTTATCATCCTTCGGATCCGGTGCAGCCTGCTCTGCTGCGCCCTCCGGTTTGCATTCCGTATTATCTCCCGGCGCAGCATCCGGCGTTTTCGAGTCTGTTTGCAGCGGCTCCGATCCGGAAGCAACCTGCTTCTGAGCATCCGTACCGGCTGACTCCGCAGCATCAGCCGCAGGATTCTTTTCAGCGGCACTTTGCTCAGTCTGCAAAGCCGGCAGCTGATCGTTTGGCTGCTTTTTCTTTTTATGACGTTTGGACGACATTCTTCATGCATCCCTTTCTGTAATCTTCTTACGGTTGTTTTGCACCGCGCTGTCTGACCGCTTCATACATCAGAATACCGGCTGCGACAGACGCATTCAGGGAATTCACCTTACCGAACATCGGCAGTGAAATGATGGCATCGCACTGCTGACGTACAGGCGCACTTAACCCGAAGCCCTCAGAGCCGATGACAATGCCGATCGCACCGTTCAAATCCGTGCGCGACGCAGTTTCCCCGTCCATATCTGCGCCGTAAAACCATATGCCCTGCTTCTTGAGGGCAATCATTTCTGTTGCAAGATTGCCGACCCTTGCAACCGGAATCCAGCTTGCAGCGCCGGCTGATGTCTTGAACACGGTCTGTGTCAGCGAAGCGCTCCGGCGTTTGGGCAGAATAATCCCGTCTGCACCGGCTGCCTCTGCAGTCCGGATAATTGCACCGAGATTGTGCGGATCCTCAATGCCGTCACAGAGAATCAGGAACGGCGCAGTCCCCTTCTCTTTGCTGACGGCAAGGATATCGGAAACCGAAGCATATCCGGTACATGCGCCCTCTGCGCAGACACCCTGATGGTTTCCGTTGTTGGTCAGCTGGTCAAGTTTACGGCTGTCGGTCTGTTTCACCACAATCCCGCGCTTTCTGGCCTCTGCGCAGATCGCACCGAGACTGCCGCTCATAGATGTCACAAGAATATGATTCAGAGGTGTATCAGCTTTCAATGCTTCCAGAACAGCATTTCTGCCGAAAATCAGTTCCTCATGCTCTGTTGTATCTGATTGATATTTCATAATAATCCCCTTTTTTTCGATTGTCCTCTTTATTATAGCATATTTCCTGTAAAATAACAAGAAGAAACAGCATAGTTTTTTCCAGCACACATTTGGTAAATATACACATATGGGAATTATGAATCCGCTTATCGCTTTCGATAATTCACAAAAACTGTCAGCTGCGTGTTTGATAATATAATATGATCTATGATATTCTGTAAACGAAACAAATCAACGGATACGCCGTCCGCCGTCAAGGCTTCTTCAATCTGTTCCAGTATCACGCGCAAGTCAGCAGAGACGCAGACACAGCCGTTTCCGCGTCTGCGACCGCCGCATAACAGTCTGTCGCCCGAAACAGTCATCCGGCTTCCGCAATGTCCGCAGAACACGCTCCCGGAAAGCCAGTGTGGCCTTGTGTGCCTATGCTGCCGCCGATTCAGAATTAACTGCACCGCGTTATAATCATCCTGAGAAACAATCGCTGGAATTTTCAGTTCGATCCATTCAGAGTGCGGTAAATGAAGTCTCCTGCTGTTTTTATAGCTGAATCGCTGCGTCCGGTGCAGATACATATTACCAACATATGCTGAATTGCGCAGAATACGCTGAACAGATGCAGTTGACCAGTGTCCCTTCCGGCCGCACGGCTGCGGAATCCCCAGCTGCTCCATGTAGTCTGACACCGCCTGAAGTCTGGCGGTGCGCTGATATTCAGCGAAAATCATGCGAATATGCTCTGCTTTTTCAGGCTCAATCACAATCCTTCCGCTGCATTTTATATATCCGTAGGGAAGACGCGCTAACGTACATATTCCGGCTTTTTGCCGCGCATAAACCGCAGCACGGACTTTACGGGAAATATCGCGTGCATACCAGTCGTCCATCATAGCGCGAATTGGCGAAAAATCATTCATAGCAGATTCAGTGCCCGTATCGACGCCGTCGCATACAGCAATCAACCGTACCCGGTGCATCGGAAACCATGATTCAAGAAGCTCACCGGTGTGCAGATAGTCTCTGCTCAGCCGCGATAGATCCTTGACAAGCACAGTGTGAATTTTGTCCTCCTCAATCGCCCTGAGCAGGGCCTGCAATCCGCTGCGGTTCCGGACTGTTCCGGAGATTCCGTCGTCAGCATACTCCGCGCATATTTCAATTCCGTTTTCCGCCGCATATTGTTGCAGAAACATGCGCTGGCTCGATATGCTTTCAGATTCGCTGCGACATTTTCCGTCATCCTTTGACAAACGCAGATAAACAGCAGCAGGGTTCGCATAATCCAACGCATTCACCGCCTCCTAAAGTCCAATAGAAATTGATATTGTATACGACTTTTGTGCAACACGACGATTTTCACGCAACTTCTTGACATTTGACTTGATATATGATACAATATATTTGTCAGGACGCGGAGTGGAGCAGTCCGGTAGCTCGTCGGGCTCATAACCCGAAGGTCGGTGGTTCAAATCCGCCCTCCGCAACCAATCAAAAGCCTCGTAGATACGTAATTCTACGAGGTTTTTTCTTTGCCTAAATAACTCATAGCAACTGATTTGACCCCAATTTGACCCCAACCGGAGCAGCTAATCATTGAAATTGAGCTGCTCCCTTTTCTTTTATAGTATATTTCTATTCTGTAGTAGATATGCTACTATTATATCTTTACTCACTTTTCGCTGTTCCTAAAGTGTCAAGCATCAAGGAAGGAATAAGCAAAGCAGCATACAGACAGGTTATCTATAATTGGATTGTTGGGATGCTGATAACAGCAGCACTTCGAATACAGGCAATTAATCCAATATAATAAAAGCCTTCATGACTGTTACGGTTCCTGTTTAGAACTCTCTGAGGCAAATCTCATACCTGTCTCGGAACGATTATAGGTAAAACCAAGAAAGCCCAATTTCATTGTGAGATTGGGCTTTCTTTTCGGTGATACATGGAAAGTGAAGAACATCACAGGCAGAGACTTTATGCGGAGAATGGGCTTGTCGGCTAATACTTTTTATCGCCGTGTCAGGGAGTATGAAGCCACTCACGGCATTGCCAAGCCGACCTCTGCTTGAAAGCACTTTCAGGCGAACGGAAATGCCCTTCAAAGCCGTCCGAGCTTGCGGAGCGGAAAACTTTACCGTCCGAAAAGAAAAAACCTATATTTTATTCCTCCGGCTGAACAGAAGCATATTCCATTGCCTGACGCATCTTCTTTTCAAACATTTCTGAAGGTATCAGGGCGATGCCTTCTTTATCATCGGTCAGAACGATCAGTCGCTGACCGCCTGTCAATCCGAAATTTTCCCTGACTTCTTTCGGGATAACAAGCTGTCCGCGCTCGTTTATCACTACAGAACCGTAAATGTTTTTGCCTTTCTGCGGCGGCGGAAGAACTTTTTTTCCGTCAAGAGTCGTTGTTTTCACAAGACTGTCTATGGTCACACCGTAGACCTCGGCAAGGCGCATACACTTTTCTATATCGGGAACTGTAGCGCCATTCTCCCATTTTGCATGAGCCTGCCGTGATATGCCGATCTTCTCGGCTATCTCCTCCTGTGAAAAGCCATGGATATTGCGAAGCATGATAAGGTTTTCTTTCAGCATGATACTCCCTCATTCCAGTAATGAATCGACAGCTTTGATGTAATCGTCCTTGTGTGACGTATGGATAACATGATCGCTGTCGCTTGTTTCGATAAGGCGGCAATTGTCTCCGATATACGATACCGCACGTTCAGCCTGTTCACGGGAAGCCGCACAGAGATATGTTCCGTCCTCAGCGGAATTTTCCTTTGCGTGGATATAAACGCAGGGCACATCAATATCGGAAAGTATCTGCTCATGTGTAAGCCCGTGATTCCATGTAAGGTCATAAAAGCGCTCTCCGTATGCAAAGTCATACTCCTGTGCAAATTGGAACACATACCATATCGAGGACGGCAGAAAACCTATCTTCACAGGCTCATCGGGGTGCTTTTCGTGATAGCTCTGCGCATAGTCCGCAATACTAGGCATGGCGTCTTTCATAAACAGCTGACCCCAATAGCAGTGACGAAGATAATATGCTTCCCAGCACTCGGTTATATCCGAATTATTGTAATCATGGAGATTTTTGTAGGTGTCAAGGTATGCAAAGCTCTGCTCCCAGCCTTCACCCTCTGTTGAAAAAACAGGAGGATCTTCAAGCACTGCGCCTGCGATATTCTCTCCGCCGTATGCCGCAATGTATGCGGCAGTCAGCGCACCGTTGGAATGACCTGCAACAACAGTCGGCTCACCGATCAATTCATTGATGAATGTGATAAGGTCATCGCCGTTCACATCAATATAGTAAAGACTCTCATCGTGAGATGAACCGCCGTGTCCGTAAACATCGACCGCATAAATATGCCAGTTCTTGCAGAGCTCAGGCATTACAAGCGCATAATCCTCCCATACGCTCATTTGCCCGTGGATAAGAAGAAGTGCGGGCTTGTCGTTTTTGACTTCGCCGTAATTGATGACATTACCGTTTTGCAGGGCAAACTGCTTTTCCTCAGCCCCGACCTTATCAAGTGCTTTTTGGTATTTGTCGTACCAGTGAAGATTATGATGACAATAACCCAAAAAAGCGACTAACAAAACAACTATCAGCGAAACGATAACTATCGCCGTGATCTTCAGTATCTTTTTCATAGTGATTCTCCTCTATCTGATGTCTATGAAAATTATAACACGGCATTTGCAAAACGTCCACCAATCAAACTTGTCAAAAAAATATGTTTTATGACAAGTTTAGTTGCATTATCATTATATCCTATCTGCAAGGGAATGTCAATAACAGACAAAGCCCTGAAAAATGCTTGTGCAAGCATATCTCAGGGCTTTGTCTGTTATTCAGTTCCAATAGGGTATATGCTATATTAAGAGGTATCTAACTACAAGGGGTCAAATTCTATGATAAGGCAATCTTATGAGTTATCTTTTGAGTTCTTTCTAAATGAAAACGAAAAAACATAGAGCAGGGAGACAATAACGTCCCCCTGCTTCATTTTATAGTTGTATCAGAAAATACATCTCATTGGGCTGCAACACAAGTGAATCAGAAGGCGTAGCGGGAGGCAGCATCATGCCGTCAAATTTCTCAATGATCCTCTCTTTGATCTCTGCTATCCCCTGCATGACATCCTGCGCCAAAACTGATATACCATTAAAGTCAACCGCGTTCAGCAAGTACCCATTGCTAACGGCTGAAACTACCACAGGGTAAGGACAGGTATTCTGAACTGCAAACATATCGTCCATCAGAGCCATCCCCTCACGACGCTGCGTATCCAGCACATGGGTATACGTATCAAGAGTGAATGATGTCGAAGCATGGCCGAGTAAAGCCGAAATAGTTTTGGCATCCATTCCGCGTTCCATAGCCCTTGTTGCAAAAGTATGTCTTGTTGCGTGAAAAGTGAAGTGCCCAATTCCGGCAGCAGCCAGCATATTATTGTAGTAGTCTTTCAGTGTGCGTGGTTCCATAAATCCGCCCAATTGATTTGTTAAAACAAACCCCGACGCTTCGTACTGTCCTGCATAGTTGGTCGAATCCTGCGCCTGTAAGCTTCGCCATTGGTAGAATTCCTTAACAACTTGCTGAATCAAGGGAATCATCCGAATAGAGTTCTTGCTTTTAGGTGTCTGGATCACTATCTCTGTCGAATTGCCGATACCGTCATAATCAACCTTTGACAATCGCTGTAATGTCCTTCTGACATAAAGGCACCTATTGTTCAGATCAACATCTTCCCAGCGAAGTCCTGTGATTTCAGCAATTCGCATACCTGTTGCAAGGGCTAGTCTGACAAAGAAACCATAGCGATGCTGATACGAAACGGATACTAACCTGTTTTGCTGTTCAATGGTCATGACTTCAATACAAGGCTTATCTGCCCTTGGCAGCACAACACCCTCGCATGGATTGAACGCTATATAATGCTCTATTACCGCCTGATGCATCGCCTTATGTAGAAATCGGTTAATATTCATGATGGTTTTGGGCGATAATTCTTCTTCCTCTATCTTATAATTGTAGAAATCCTGAAGGAGTCTGGTTGTTAAGTCCTTGAGTTTCAGGTTCGGAAAAGCTGGCGCAAAATGCTTATCAATATAGCTTCTATACCCAATGAAGGTAGATTGCTTCAGTTTGTTCTTTTGGTATACATTGAGAAACAAGTTCAGCCATTCCAATAAAGTCGTAGAGGTTGGATCAACGACTTCTTTACAATGAATCTCGTATTCAAGTTTCCGCAGTTTTTCGATGACCTCCGCTTGTGTCTTTCCATAAACCGATATACGCTTTTTATCTCCTGAGCGGAAATCATATCCCGCTGTTGCTCGGCCTTCCCAGCGACCGTCACTGCGTTTCCGATAGGAGCCTTCGTTATTTGCTCTTTTAGCCATTTGCATGACCTCCTCATTATATTTTTATATAATAGTTCATATTGTGTTATTTTAAAACGAATCATGCAGGAATCTATAATACGCCGACCGGGAAATCTTTAAGATCTTTATAGCCTGAGCGACCGTCAACTCTTTGGATTCAACCCTTTCCGCTATACTATCAAAATTTACGGGCTTTATAAGCGCAGGACGTCCGAGCTGAACCTTCCTTTTCCTTGCAGCTTCTATGCCTTCCCTTTGACGACTGCGAATCTTGTTACGCTCATTTTCTGCAATACTACCCAAGACTTCGATTAGAATAGCATTGATCATATCCATGACCCACATCTGTTCATCGGGAAAGTCTGTGAGGGTGGTCGGAATATCCAGTATCTTGATACGCACACCGATAGATTTGAAGTATTCCAACTCTGCTTTGATGTCACTCTTATTTCGGCTCAGGCGGTCAAGCTCTTTGATGACAAGCGTATCGCCTGCACGGAGAATCTGCCGCTTCAAATACTGATACCCCTCACGTTCAATATCCTTTCCTGAGCATTTGTCTACGATGATAATGTTTTCCGAAGGCACCCCGTATTTCGTCAAAGCTTCAATCTGCCGGTCCTCATTCTGTTCACGACTGGATACTCTGGCATAACCATAAGTTCGATTCTCCATAATCGGCTCCTTTCTGTTCCAAAAAGTCCTTGCATTTTTGGAATGCTTCAAAAGTCAAATCGGGACTTTTAGACACACTTTTTCGATAAAAAATGAACCGTCCCAAAAGGTATACTTTTTGAGACGGTTCATGATTGATGTTTCGGATGTTAAAATCCCTCGCAGAATACTTCCTCAAATGACTTCGGATTCATGATGAATTCCTCAATCTCGGACAAACTGTAGCCCATCTCATAGAGATTCATCACTTCATCCTCATCCACGCCGAAATACCCGCAAAGTTCGATCAGGGCAGCGTAGCTGTTATCAAATTCGGTATTATCGTCCGTGAGGGTACCCCATCCGTACAAACCGGACGGGAAGAAACGGAAGCTATGCCAGTCATCTTCTTTAGGTGTGAATTTTCCGCACTGAACATTTCCGCTGCGGTCAATGCGCAGAATATCCCCTTCCTTCGTTTCAATCTCCACATGACGAAACTTATGCAGGTGTACAGTCTTCAGCGCCTTATTCATGATCTCCTTTGTCGAAGCGTAAACATAAAGCTGAAGCTCAGGGAAGTGAACAAGATACAGCGGATTACAGCCCTTTACCAGCCAAACCGTGTTATAAACATCGAGCAGTGCAAAGGTATAGCTGCCCCGAAGTTCTTCCGCAACGGTCTTGAGCGAATCAAACGAGATCCTCTTATGCTCTTCCAGAAGCTGAACCGCAATATAGCTGTCGGTTTCAATGTTCGGCTCAGGCAGATTATGCTGCCTGCGAAGCTCGGCATCGTTATAAATCACGCCGTTATGAGTCAAAGCAAAGGGTGTACCAGCGATGCCCTGAAACGGATGATTATTATAGTTTTGGAGCTCGCTGCCCTGCGTCGTCATACGATTGTGGCAGATGACCGCTTCAGTGTTCATCGGGAAATAGAATTTCAGCTTCCGAGCTGGCTTCGGCTTCTTATAGATCACGATCTCACCTTTATTGACATAGCTGATACCTGTTGCATCTGTGCCGCGGCATTCTGCGGCGATCGTCAGAGCCTTCACCAGATGCAGCAAAACAGCATGCGGCACTTTATGTCCGTAGTTCAAAAATCCTGTAACAGCACACATAATTAAACCTCATCCTCGACATTGACTTCTTCATTGATGTAGATTCGACGTTCCTTGAGATACTGGAGCAGCTCAGGTTCGGTCACTCCCGCTACGAAATCTGACCATGACTGTGATGAGATTTCATCCTCGGTCATGGTCAATGCAGTTTCAATAATACGATTCACAAACTGCAAGGTCGCATACAGGGTATTGACCTTCAAGGTACCGCGAAATAGTCGGAATTCTATCGTAGCATAATTGCAAAGATTGACGGCAGCATAGCGTCCTGTGTTACCTTTTTTCGCCTTGTCCAGAATCTCCTTACCTGTCTTTTCCATGCCGTACCGTGCCGCCCACCGGTTCATATTATGCTGGCTGCGCCGTGAGAAGATGAAAAGCTCATTCCAGTGGAGTTCCACGAAAAACAGGATCCGCTCAATGACTTTTTCCTGCTCCTCATAATTCTCTCCGAGCGCATTGCGGTTCACATGCACATGAAGTCCGCAGGTCGATGTCATGTGAGACTTGTACCCAAGATTCACTGCCTTTCGCAGCACATCTTCCCAGTACATATTGTGCATATGATAATCCAGCGTCATCGGGTGCGTGACGATCTCAAAGCCGTCATCAAGGCTGCCATCGCTTTTGCAATAGATGTGTTCGCAGCGCATATTGGTTTCACCCTTGATTCTGCCTGCTGCTTCACTGTCTTTTCCGCCGCAGTCGATTTCAAGCTCCACGCCAAAGAACCGGTCGCCGTCACCATAGAAGATCGGGTCAGGCTTATACCCGTACTCCTCAATCTCGACATCCAGACGGTCGTAACAATGTTCGCAGTACGGATAGTCGTTATACCACAAAACTTCACCGTCATTCAGGATGCGCCCGCAGCTCTCACAGCGGCGATAGTGGTCATCAAAGCAGCAGGAGCAAAGTGTCGTGTGATCATCACAAATTGAGTCGTTCGCCCAGATCACTTCACCGCAGTGATCACAGGTTGTGGTATGCTCATCATAGCAGGTCTGACACAGATGCTCGCCGTCGATTTCATAGTCTTCGTCATCATCGAGCTCATGATGACAGAGAAAACAGTATCTTCTTTCGTCTTCCATAGAAATACCTCCTGAAACAAAAATAGCCTCCGCCGTTCAATCGGCGGAGGCTTTGTCGTTAATATTCGGATGCCAGCAGCATAGTACTGTGTTCTTCGCTGTCGATGACATACAGCTTCTCGGTAACGGGATTCTCGCTAGGAAACAGGTAGACCTTCTTGTATGCAGGTTCTTCTGACTCGTGGATGATCTGCTGCATACCGCCGAATGATGACAGCCTGAAAACTTGCAAATAGTCGGCTTCATCCGGAAGTCGATCGATGCAGTTCCAGATGAAGGTCTGCACCATAAGGGGAATCTCTGTCTGCACTCCGATTGTCAAATAGCGCGGATTTTTAAACAATGATCTCACCTCCAAGTTCATTTGTTATGTTCCCTATGATCCGCCTTTCGGCGGTTGACCCTATGCGGGTACCATGATCGTATCATCAGATCCTGACACGGAGTCATATCAATAATATATAATTCATTTATTGGTGATTGACAAATTCGGAATAGTTTGATTGTCATTCGCATCATACAAATGCTATGAGTCTGAAGTGCATTTTAGCCAATTTCCGCTTGACACAGAAGGCGTTTTATGCTAAAATAGCAATAGGATGAATAGTAAAACCGACGCTGATAAAGACAAATTGCAAAACAGTCATATGAATGATCAATGGGATACTGTTTTATCAACAGCTTGTTGTAAAGGAGGAGAATACGAATGGATGACAGTCATTCGAACAATCATTCTGAAATAAAATCTGACCAGCAGCCCAATTTAATGGAACAGTTTACCGGAATTAAGAAAGGATTGATATTAGAAACCCAAGAGTACAAGGAGAAGAATTCACTTCCTTCATTTCCGCAACAACCTCAGTCTTTTGTGCAACCAGAAATTATGAATCCCCCTCAGCAGATTATAACGGCACAAGGCGAAATAGAGAATACAGATCAATTCTTCTTCTGGGAAAATGCCAATTCAATCATGGTTGCGATTGAAAAGACAACTCAGGTCGGTAAGGTAAACAGTCAAAACGTTTCTCAACACCAGTATCATTCCAAAGTCAAAGATAAAGTCTATACTCTGACATACTTTCGCATATGTTGTATTACAAAGTGTGTATATGAAGGATTGGAAAACGATCAGACTACATTTAAAATAGAGTGCGTATATTGGGATAAAGCTAAAGCCTCAATGGAACCTCTTGAAATAGAATTTAACGAAGAATTACTGACAAATCATCAGCTTGTCCAGCATATCAAAAAAGCGTTCGGCAGTAAGCATGTACCATTTCCGGCTATCAACAGGGGGATTGACACAAATGAACTGCTGGTAGAGTATATTTTGCGGGAATATAGTAAAGACCCAAAAGAAGAACGAATTGATTGTTATTCTCTTAATTTGAAAGATACAGATGGTTTGAGTGACCCTGAAAGAAAATTGATTGTTCAAAATTTTTATCAGATATATCGTTTCTTAAACATGCAGTCCAAGCTACTGCTTACATGGGGATTTGGAACATTGTGTCTTGAGGATTTACTGGCTCTTCCCCTCAATATCATACCGGTTTTGAACAAAGTTATCATCATTTATGGCTGTCACGATACTGAACAGCAGGAATCAGCAGCCGCATGGGCAAGTGTGTCATCGGACATTATAGATATCAAACGTTTATCTGAGATCAAAGTGACATCGAAACAGGATGAACTCAAAACGATGTTCTTTCACTCTCGGGATCAGGTTGTATTCTTTGAAGATGATGACCTCAATGACTATTCTAGAAAACAAAATCGTATGAAGATTCATCGAATTTCTGAACATGTTTGTAACGGGCTCTTCAGAGAAAATAAGGAAACAATTGATTGCGCCACTGTAATCTTCACCCGCAGAAAACTTATTGAATTCAAGGATATTGCAAAGGAATGTATTTTTATCAATGCTGCTGGTTTGTCCCCAGCCGATTGGAAATGCCAGGATATTATAGCAGATTTTATCAGTCTGCTATATGATAATATCGGCTATTATTTCGAGCATCAGAAAAACGACTTAATTTCACATCTCTTACGCACGACCTATTCCCGGGATACAAATCAAATTGAAATAGTGTATGAGATTTACACCTATCTTGTAAATGCGATGTTTGAGACTTATGGCATAGCAGAAAGCAGTGAAAGCAAGCAATCAGCCAGTCAAACTCAAACCGTAAAAAGCACAAGTAGGATTACAGCTTTTCTAATTCAAAGCCATCTGTTGCTTAAAGAGAAGACAATTTGTGATCGGTTTGTCAGGCAGATAAACCAATTCATTCAAGCAGAAAGAGTAACTGTTCGGCTGTATGACAGAAACCTTTCTGTATCAGATCAGGCTTTGCTTTATGAGCATCAGGGTGAACCGCTGTTACTGTTTTCAAACAGCTATTTTGATGAGCTGTTCGCCTCATCTGTTGTGGAAAACAAAAATTTGATTCGGATATTAAATGAGGGCGGTCATCTTTTTATCAACTATCTGGACAAGCAATGCTTCAGGATGCCTATAGACGAACGGAAACTCTACACGGCTGTAAAGCTGTCTGCGCTGGAGGAAGAGACGGTCAGTAGGCTTCCCGAACTACATCCCGTTATTGTGCCGGATATGAATGACGGCATTGCCCGAATTAATATAGGTAGCGATAAATATGGAAGGCAGATCTACTGGCCTATCGGAAAGCTAGAGAATCGTTCAGTACTGGTACAGGGAAATACACGAACAGGTAAGACATATTTCGTGACCACAAGGCTGCTGACAGGGTTGCATGAATTAGGATATCGTATCATTGTATTTGACAGCGAAGCATCCAGTTACAACCGGTACGAGCTCAGTAAATGCAAATATGATGAGGCGTTCATTGCAGAGCATTTTTGTCATGGTCAAGCCGAGACTGCGGAAGAGATCATGAAGGAGTTCGTGAGTTCTCTTGATAAGATTTATATTGTAAACAATCAAATCGATGACAATGAGAAGATTAAATTATGTAAGCTGCTGTTTGATTATCAAAAGAGGATATTCGCCGAAAACGAAAAAGATACTCCTCCCCTGTTTATAGTATTTGAGGAAGCAGGCGATAATTCTAAATCACAGGATATCCCCGTCTATGATACCGACTCTGTGAAACGGCTTTATAATCAGGGTAGTAAGTTACGTCTAAGTGTCATCACAATTCTGCAAATGTTTATCGGAAAGGGATCGCGAAATTTCCAAAGAATGGTTGCGCAGAGCGGACTGAAAGTAGCTTTCAAGTGCAGCACGGATCATATCAAATATTTTATCGAAACTATTCCGCCTAAGTTTAGGGAGTACGCAAAGAATAGATTGCCTATGCTTGATGTAGGCGAAGCGTTCATCTCTGGCGACTTTGAAGATTCAGACGGTACACTCCATGCACATTGTTTTCTTGTAAATTCAAAAGCAGCGTCACCGCTTTTGAAAAAATAAGAGTGGTCATGCAGAAATGCTTGATATTTCGCTGTTCATATTGCTCTGTTTTTAAATCTAGTGACGTACTTATATAATAATGAAAAGGTTCTCAATTTTCTTCGCGATTGTTTCTGAGAGTGTATGTAATATCAAAGCTGTTCCTAAAAGAGTATGATAGAACATGATACGTAAGCCATCGCCTTCCATAATTCGGTATAACGGTTAATAATATAGTGTAGAACAGTACCGCGACATATGCACCGAAGATAATAATTATCATAGTTGGAACAATTCTTCATGCGCTTCCCTCCCCATAGCATATAAATTGCCCCTGCCAAATGGCAGGGGCTTTCGTTCATTATTTGTATTCAAATCATCATACTTTACTCATCACTGGATTGTATCATCGGATCCTAACAAGTAAACAGTATAAATAGTATATGATCCAGAGGACTCATATTTTTACGCACTGGAATCGATTCTCACAGCCGGAACTCTCCAGCTTGAATCCTTATATCAAATAAGAAATGGTGAGAAATGCAATCTTCTGTATATTATATATACAGAAAACTGCAATAATCACCAAGCGAGTTTTTTTGAGAAGCACTTCCAGTTAGTAGGAATTGCTAAAGGTACTCTCAGATCAACGAAACAATGCTTTCAGTATACTTCGTTGCACAATAGCAATTCGTTCATTTCAGTAATCACGACATGTTCAAGATAATGGATACTGGTCAACTTGAGCGTCGTATTTCAAACAATCTCTGCCTGATCAATCGGAAATCTTGCAAATACTAAAACTGTGCAAGGGTATCGCAACAGTCTTGCACGACCAACGGCTTGCTCAAGATTTGATTCGATCATCCACAGCTGTACAGTCCTGAGCTTGTGGTTTGTAAAGGTATTGAGGT
This sequence comes from Oscillospiraceae bacterium, assembly GCA_017427265.1. GTDB lineage: Bacteria > Bacillota > Clostridia > Oscillospirales > Ruminococcaceae > Firm-04. Next base: position 107,960 of record JAFRTG010000035.1, read on the forward strand.
AGAATTCATATCCATTATACTCGATTCTCTTGTATCTCCATGTGTCTTTCTCTGGCTCGACTCCCATTAACATCCCATACAATTTATATACGGTCTCATGCGTATTGGGTAAACCGACAACGGCAATATCCTTGCCTTCCAACACATTCAGTCCTTCAATCGCTCCGTAGTGATATTCGGTCTGGAATATCTCTGTGCAGCATTTAAACGTAATAACGGGCTGAATGTCTATGATTTGTTTGATGTTCGCTATTAACTGAGTGCTTTCTTCGGAACCAGTCAGTTTTTTTCGGCTATAAGAACTATCTGTGTACTGTAAAACCCTACCCAGATATTTTGCCTGTTTACAGCGGTACGTTGTAATGGTTGTATACGGGAACAGCCACTTATACAGATCGGGATTTGCGGTTGCGGACATGATGGTGATATTATTGGTCGGTAACCAGGTGCTTTTGATATAGGTAATATCATCATCGTTTTTGATGAGAACTCTTGCGTTCAATAGATCCAGTACATTTGTTTGGATACCGTCAATCAATTCCGCCAGATCATCTTCAAGTAGATGAGGACTTGCATTATGATGATGTCGCTGATAAGTTGGCCCTGTCAGGATTCTCTTTATTCTGATTTTCGCTGTCTCATCAAAATAGTCCATTTTCATCGCACGCTTTATATCATCAATCTGTACTGTAACAGTAGGAAATGCGGTGCTTAAGATATCTTCGTCTATTATGACTGTTCTTCCCATCAACAACGGTGAAGTATCCCTTAAATACAAAAAACGCTGATGCGTCATTAACAAGTGGCCTTCAAAACCATATGCCGCGTCAAGCTTTTCAAGGTATTCTTCGATCTTGAACCGATCTGGATCATCTTTCTCTAACTTGTTTGCAATGCTGCGGATATGCTGTAAACCGATCCTGCCAGCCCCGATTCGATATATTTTTTCAATTTGGGCTATAAGTTTATCAGATATCTGCGGAAACTCTGGAAAACAAAAAATATCCGTTACGCCGAGTGCAAGTGCTTTCTCATATAATTCACTAATAAGCTTATGTGTCGGTGCTGCTATAATAAACTTCTTGTCTGTGGATTTGAGATAATGCAGATAGGTGTTAGTTTTGCCAAGCCCTGTCTGAGCGATAATAAGCTTTATTCCATAAGTATCCCCTTCTACAGCTTGCCGGAAATTGTCAGCTAAACTCTCCTCTGCGTCATGAACCGAAACATACTCTTTTTTGTAGATTGGTCGAATTCCGTATTTACCAGCATCAACTGTCAAAAGCATATTTTTATAGTGCGGACACGACGATTCATGCGGACATTGTTGACAGGACTGTGGATGATAGTTCATGTCGATCAGGGTATTAAGGATCATCTTCCAGCTGCGCGTATGGTATGCTTCACAATGCGAATTTACAGGAGAATTAATGATCTGTAGAAATTTGTTTTTTCCTTTATCTGCGTTGATCAAATTGGTTGCAATAAGAAAGAGCTCTTTATAATAGTAGTACTCTTTCCCTTCAACAAAATCACGATAGAGCTGACAACGTTCTTTCAAAACATTAAAGTCTATATGGCTGGTTCTTCGTCTGCCATCACTTTCCTGGCAAACTGCGTGAATCGGCACTTTTTTTCGTATTTCAACACCAGCAGAATCATAGAATTTGCGGAGATGAGCAGTATAGTGACTTTCTCCATATCGGTCATACATATAACAATTCAGCGCTATCGTCAAGTCATTCATAGTAAACTCTACTGGCTGTTCGGCCAAATACAGAAGCCCTTTGGTACTGCCGAAAAACATACGAGCTACATCAGAACAGTGGGCGTCACATTCCTCAAAGATCTTCATCAATATAAGCATGATTTCCTTCGCACGAGATACATCGGTAATAAATCGGTCTGCGGCAAATACCACACGAAATTTCTCATGCTCTGAAGTCCATGAAAAGCTCCTGTATGCAAACAGAATCGGTATACGATACAAATCTGCACGATCCTTGATCTGTACGAAGCTAGCACCTTCATCAATATCTATCGCAAAAATCTGCATTCCTGCGAAATTCTCCGATTTTCTTGAACCGTTGAATAATGCAGGAGCAAATGTACAGCCTGACTCCCCTACTTGACGAGCCAGAAAGCTATATGATAGCTTATTGGGTTTCAGCCCCCGCGAAATCATTGCGACTTCTTTACCTTCTGGTTTTTTACGATATTTCTCTCCATAAAACGATACCGCGTACTCTTTTTCACTCATATAAATCAGATCCTTTCTATCTGGATTTATATGAGTGTTAGTTAGTTTGTACCTTTTTATCTTATTTCTTCACTAACCGGATCGGCATAGATGCGAATCGTGTTGTATCATGTTTTTTCTTTCTAACGGGTGCCAACTATATCATAAAGATTTTTGTGTGCTTGGCTTTACAAAACACACCGTATAATGAAATAAGCTGACATCAAGTGCAACGACAGAACAAGAGGGACAGCATATTTATATATGAGTATTAGAGTCACACATAGCCAAACCGGCAGAGATGAAGTCGATAATCGATATGGGCAGCGGGTTTGGCTTAGGAGATCAGAGGCACACTGCGATTTGCCCTGATCTCCTTTTCCTGTGTGTCCAGCCCATATCATCTCTCTCCTCAACAAGTCCCCAAATTTCAAGAGATCTCTATTAGACCGTGTGATATCCCGAGCCCTGGAAGAATTGAACAAAGCGCAAAAGCATCGCCGCAAGGCGGTCGATGTTCATTGCAATGATGCTGAGAACGATCGA
>JAFRTG010000036.1 GCA_017427265.1 Oscillospiraceae bacterium
AACTACAACAACGAAGGCGACTACGACCTCGACAACTACAACAACAACGAAGGCAACTACGACCACAACAACTACAACAACGAAGGCGACTACGACCTCGACAACTACAACAACAACGAAGGCAACTACGACCACAACAACTACAACAACGAAGGCGACTACGACCTCGACAACTACCACAACAACGAAGGCGACTACGACCTCGACAACTACCACAACGACGAGGGCGACTACGACCTCGACAACTACTACAACGACGAAGGCGACTACGACATCTACAACCACCACAACAACGGAAACGACTGTGACCTCGATGACTACAACGACAGAGACGACTGTGATTTCAACAACTACAACGACAGAAACAACCGTGACCTCAATAACAACAACGACAGAGACAACTGTGACTTCGACAACTACAACGACGGAGACAACTGCGAACAGCGGAGACTTTAATCATGACGGCGAAGTATCCGTAGCCGATGCCGTGCTTCTTGCCCGGTTTGTCGCAGAGGATGACACCCTGACAGAAAACCAGATAACAGATCTTGTAAGCGCTGAGCCTGATCTGGATGAGGACGGTTTGGTGACAATCATGGATGTCATGGTACTTCTCAAAAAGCTGAGAGTCAAGTCGGTCTGATCGAAAAAGGCCTTGCTTGATTCGCAGTGAACTATCCCGAAAAACAGACAAACTTCTGAAGAATACTGACGCAAAGCGGTCAAGAGAAATCTTGGCCGCTTTTGCTGCGTTTTTTCCGGCAGAAAACTCACATCAGAAAGATTCCTTGTTCTCTGCTTGCTTTTTGTGCGACAATATGCTATAAGCGGGCAGCGCCCGCGGGTATTGATCTAAAGTTCCTCGGCAGACAATTCACATCGGAAGATTCCTTACTCTCTGCTTGCTTTTTACGGGATAATATGCTATTATAATCGCAGCTTCTCCTTATTTTTCCATAAGGCTCAAAAAGTACGCTGGATCGCAAATATCCGCATACCCCAAGAATCAACTCAGGCTCAATCAGATGCCATTTACCGCATCGTAGTTGACCAAAAGTTGCCCAAATTACAGCAAGACAAGCGAATATATCAGAACACGCCCGTCAAAAAAGTATTTGACGGGCGTATCTTTCAAACAAATGGAATTGAAATGCTTAGACATGAATCAATGAACAACGCAGAACAATTCTGAATTATATTAAATCTTTAACTAAAGCGCTATATCTGAATGATTCATCGTTATTCAGCTATCTTCTGATAAAGGATAACCGCCTCGGTCATCTTTTCATTTCATGTCTGATGAGCGTGATGTATTCCTCTGTATGCTTTGCGGAGTAAGTCAAATGTGCCTCGCCTTTGAATACCGTCATTCGGGCATGGGGATACGCCTTCCTTACAAGCGCATGGCAGGTTTTATATGCTTTTTCACTGTCCCCGTACAGAAAATGCATTCCGGATTGAGCCTTAGCCGAAAATCCCGGAAAATCGAATGTATAGCAGCATGCATTCTCATTGTGAATCGTCTCATTCGTCAGATACGGCGCAACCGAAATGAGCGATTCCAGCATCGGGCGCACTGCCTCTGTATCTCCGTTGACAAATTTTTTCAGGAATTTCCATTGCAATACCTCGTCAACAGATTTTGTCCGCATCATATTGATCATCGTTCTGAATTTGAAGTACATGAACGCTTTATAAGGCCGCGACAGACGGATGCACGGTGCGCCGTCAAACAGCGCGTGCTGAACCCTGATCTGACTGCGCAAAAGCTGATGCATCAATTCAATGCCGATTTCCGAACCCATTGACTGCCCGTAAATGAGAGAAACTGTTTTGATGCTTCTCTTTTTCAGGCAGCAGACAATTTCATGCGCTTCATTCTGCCTTGTGGTGAAGGGCTTGCTGCCTTTGTAATGCCCGTTGTATTCAGGAATGATGATATGAAAATCATCAGATAAAGGCTCATACAGATATTTCAATGCTTTGGCGGGGCAGAATGAGCCGGTCAGCATAATAATCAGCGGTTTTGAGTGATCTCCGTATTCATAGAATTTCATATTTCACCTCATATTGTGTTTTATTTATTCCTATTATACTCCAATGCCTCAGAAATGACAAGAGGCCACATATTTGTTTACAAAATAAAATAATGTAAACAGCTTGACAAATCCATTTATATTTGATACAATATAATTGAGCAAGAGATAATAAGGAGGAGTTATTGTATGGATTATGATTATCGTGAAGCCATGAAGCTCGGCAATCAGCTTTGTTTTCCGGTTTATGCTGCGTCCAGGGTGATCACATCGCTCTACACGCCGTATCTGAAACCGCTCGGATTGACATATACACAATATATTCTGTTTCTGGTGCTGTGGGAGCAGGACGGGCTGACCGTCGGGGAAATCTGCAAGCGCCTGATGCTCGACAGCGGCACGCTCTCCCCGATCCTCAAAAAACTGCGCGATCAGGGATATATTCAAAAGCAGCAGAGCACGTCCGACGAGCGCTCGTTTATCATTACACTGACCGACAAGGGCAGAGCGCTTCAACTCAAAGCGAAAGACATTCCGCTGCAGGTCGGAAGCTGCGTGAATATCGCACCCGAAAAAGCACTGCTGCTGCGTGATCTGCTGAACGAACTGCTGGAAAACCAGACCGCTGATGCGAAAGGAGAATGAGAAGATGAAAACCGTTTATGATTTCACTGTCAAGAGCAGAAACGGCGAGGATGTCAGTCTGCGTGATTATCAGGGCAAGGTGCTGCTGATTGTCAACACGGCAACGGGCTGCGGGTTTACGCCGCATTATGAACCTCTGGAAGCGATGTACCGTGACCTGCGTGACAAGGGCTTTGAGATTCTCGATTTTCCGTGCAATCAGTTTGCAAATCAGGCACGGGGGAGCGCCGATGAGATTCAGTCCTTCTGCAAGATGAAGTTCGGCACAGAATTCCCGCAGTTTGCAAAGATTGACGTAAACGGCGAACAAGCAGAACCGCTGTTTGCATTTCTGGCAGCGGAAAAGCCGTTTGCAGGCTTTGGCAAGGGGCTGAAAAACGCAGCACTGAACAAGTTTGCTGACCTGAATAATAAAAAGTTCGGGGACAAAGCATATATCAAATGGAATTTCACGAAGTTTCTGATCGGCAGGGACGGCACGGTGCTCGAAAGATTTGAGCCGACTGCCGATATGGATGATGTCAGGAAGGCTGTTGAAGATTTACTGGGGTGATACAATGCGCGAAGATTTTGATTTGCAGGGCTATCTCATCGAGGGCGTGGAAGGAATCGTATCCGAAGCAATCAAAGCCACACTGAAGAAAAACGGCAAGGGCATTCTTATCTCTTGCCGTTTGCTTATTTCTTTGCATGGCTGATGCTGAGTGCACTCAGCTTCTCCTGATACCGCTGCCGAACCGTTTGATTGCGGCAATCCCGCCGTTCAGGGTTTCTTTGGATGCAACTGTCTTATCGGCAAGGCACAGTATGATGCTTTCCCTGTGATGCGGAACCCGCAGAATATTCATCGGAAACATATGGCAGCGGATCATTTCGGCTTCGATCGGATTGATCTGAAAATCACGCTCGGCATTGCCCAAAGCTGTCTTTGCATGGGTAAATCCGTGCGGACGGTGTTCTTTCGGCCTGGAATGCCAGTCATACAAAAAGTAATCATGCAGCAATGCGCCGCGAATCAGTGAACGCCGGTCAACTGCAATATCAAACTGATCGGCGATACGCAGGCATTCGACCGTCACAGCAACCGAGTGCTCATACACACTGGTACCGAATCGTTCCAGAGAAACCATTTGACGGCTTTCATTCTGCTCCCGTGTAGATACTCTCACATAAGCTAAATTCATAGATGCCTCTCTTGGCTAAATAGGGTTTAGACTTCAACTTTCCAATGGCTAAAAAATCGGAATCGAACCCTATTTTACCAATTTTTCGTGGCTTTTTGCCTGATAAAATAGGGTATACCCTATTATACCATGGTCGGGGTGAAAATGTCAACAATAATAGAAAACAGGGGACAATCAAATACCCCTGTTTTATGCGTAGTACGATTTATTTGTATTTCTGTTATACTGCGGAGTGCGCCTGAAGAGCACTGTCCGCAATCTACAAAGCGAGGAAAACCACTTGGGGAACCCTCGCTATTTGTTTGCAGCTGTATGTACTGATGTTCTTTGCTTGCAACTTACCGTCAAAAAAATACAGCTTACCCGCCCTATTTTGCAGCTTACTGAAATTCTGTTGACTTCCTGTGCAAGAGGATTGTATAATAACGGACAGAACAGCTCCCCTTACATTATTTCTTTCCGGAAGCCGCTGTTCTCCTGCAAAGGATGCGCCGGAAATCAAAAACATTCTCAGGAGGATCACCGCATGAAACACAAAAGATTAATCGCACTGATGACCGCGGCACTGACAGGCGTATCCGCCGCTGCAATCCTCGGCTCATTTCCCGGCGCAATCCCCGCTGCACCGTCTGAACCTGTCTGCATCACCGCGCATGCAGCAAACGGACAAGACCTGGGCGAATACCACAATTGCAAGACTTATATTGGTGCATACGAGGTCAAATACGATTACTACGATAATTCAGACGGAGTTACGATCTACAGCATTGGGGGAGGACCGCACGACTGCGGCCCGCTCATCATTCCGCAGCAACTCTCGGCAAAAAACGTCATTAAAATTGACGACAGAGCAGCGAACGCTCTGAAATGTTCTTCTGTCACACTTCCGGATACAGTCAGAGAGATCGGAGCGCGTGCTTTTGAAGCCTGCACCTGCACCAGCATTACACTGCCGAGTTCGCTTCAGAAAATCGGTGTTTCTGCATTTGCACGCGCACATCTTCAAAGTATTACCATTCCGGCAGGTGTCTCCGTCATAGAAGATAGTACGTTTGCAGGCTGCGACAAGCTGAAATCCGTTTCAATGGAAGGTGTTACGTTAATTGATCAGAATGCATTTCTGAACTGTAATCAATTGACAAGCGTCGTGATTCGTGAGGATTGTCAAGTTAAAGGAACTTCAGCGGTATTTTCTGAGTGCCGGAATATTCAGACTATTAACAACCGCCCGATTTTGGGACATGCTACAGACGAGAACGGTATCACTTATCCGGTGCTGGATCCACAGGCGTACAGCATCATTGAAAGGCTTTTTGCACAATGCAGCAATGTCAAATTTATCGACGATTACTGTGAGGAACTGTGCAAGTATGTTGTGAAAACAGAAACATCGTATGATCCCGACAGTGAGGACAACTCCAACGACTGGATGTGTGATGCGCTGAAAGCAAGGCAGTTGCATGACTGGCTGATCCGACACTGTGAGTTCAATAAAGCTTGGCGCCAGAATGCAAAGGATATGAGAAACTTTAACCACTCCGCGTTCTTTCTGAGCTATGCTATGAGTAAAAACGGCATCGGAAAAAGCGTCTGCTCCTCGTATTCCAAGGCATATACGATGCTGCTGCATGCAGCCGGCATTGAATCCGCTGTGATCGGCGACAGTATGGGAGAAGGTCACGCATGGAACGTCGTCAAAATCAATAACAACGGTGTTGATCAATATTATGAGGTCGATACACTCTGGGATGATCAAAAGGGTTCAGGGTATGATTATTTCCTGAAAAGCGATGCAGAAATGACTGCCATTCACGAGGGATGGGTTTTCCGCGAAATGGATTTCCACGAAGGAGAGCATGCGTGGCTGGACGATTATACGGGAGACTATGAATATCTGAAAGCACAGTGTGTGAACTCTTTTGCAGATACAAACCATGACGGCATTTTGGATTATGACTTTGATCTGGACGGCGCAGCTTTACAGGGATCGGACTGGGACGAGTATAACGGAACGATGCAGTTTTGTTTCGGACTCGGCAGCATGGAATATATCAACACGAAAATGTCGGTGGTGCTCGATCATCTTCTCCGGAGCCACATGAGTTACTACGATTACATGAACGCAGCCGCACCATCCAGTGTAAGCGTCCCGAACGGTGAAACCGCAGAATTCAAGGTCACACTGTTTGGCGAAAACCTGCATTATCAGTGGTTCCTTTATGTCGAAAGATACAACAGATGGGATTTCATTGAAAACGCCGCAGGCATTTCGCCGACACTGCGTTGGGAAGCAAATGAGTATTCAAACGGCGATCAGTTTGTCTGCCGGATTATGAATCAAAACGGATACTATCTCTTTACCACGCCGGTCACGCTGACAGTTAGCTGATATTATCATATTTCAACCCGAAAAGCAATTGCTTTTCGGGTTTTTGTTTTGATGCGCGCCTTATTGACAAAGCAGTTCTCTTGTGGTATAATCAAAAGAGAATATATGTTCGCTTTTGTTGGGGGGATTATCATGTGTACCTGGTTCTATGCAGACTGCCATTCTTTATCCTATTTCATAGAGAAAGCGCAACAGCTGACACTTGCTGACGAAATGATGCGAAAGCTAGCAAAGAGTATAGCTATGTCCGGCAACATTCGCCCGACTGATACAGCGGCGGTGCTTGCACCGAATAAGCAGGGAAATATGGCGGTATTTCCTATGATATGGGGCTTTACACATGAAGTAACGCCCAAGCCAATCATCAACTGTCGCATCGAAACTGCCGATCAAAAGGCTTTGTGGAAGGATTCGTGATTTAGACGGCGGTGTATTATTCCTGCTTCATGGTATTATGAATGGGGTATCCCGCCTTCCGAAGTTGGTTTTCGGAATGGGAATGAGCAGTACAGTATCAAGAAAGAAAAGTATGCGATCCAGCCTGAAGGGGCTGAAATCACTTATCTTGCCGGTCTGTACCGCTTTGAGGAGCATTGTGGAATGCAGGTTCCGGTATTTTCTATACTGACAAGAGAATCCGTTGCACCTGTGCGGACAATTCATGACCGGATGCCGGTCATGCTCGGCAAGGAAAACCTGAAAGAATGGATACGCCCTGACGGCGATCCAAGCAGCATTGCTGAACGGGCTTTGACGAATTTGGTTATGGAAAAGGCAAAGGAAAATCCTGATCCGGAACCGGATTTTATGCAGATATGCTTCATGTGTATTCAGTTGGGTAAGAATTACGATAGTGTTATTCCGCAGCTCTCGTTATCTTTAACATACTGATTGATGATAAACTCTGCTGCTTCTTGTCCGCTTTCAAAATTCCACCGAATGGGGAATCCCTCTCGCTCACGCCGATGTGCGTAAGTCAGATGATAAATACGCCATAGTTCAGTTCCGTCTTTCCTCACCGACTGGAACAGCATATCATCATTCGCTTCGCATTTGTATATCGCATACACCCGACCGTCAAAAAACGGATCATCGTCACCGAGTTCAAGCCTCAGTTCGGGAACAAAGACTGCTTCGCGTTTCTCTTCTGGCAGCATGAACCAGTTGAAATCTTCACCGAATTTATCTACACAGCGTTCCATGATTTCTTCCATTGACATATCGGCTGTGATCTTGATGCGGTTCTGTTCACGCAGGGAATCAGAGGCACCTTTTCCGAAATACCGTTCAAAATAATCATCGAACAGCAGTATTCCGGAACGCCGCACCATGACAGGATTGTCGCCGTTTGGCTGATAGAGGAGATCGCAGTTGAGGCGGTAAACTATCTGCTTCAGCACATATATCAACTCGTCAGTTGAATTGCAATCAGAATATGAAAAATAACGGAAGGAAAGAGAATGATTCACACGAACACCATAGTCCTCTTCCAACCATTGCATCGTTCTTTCACTCAGCGAGAGAGCAGATACCTTGATATGCTCGTTTATAAAACAGCTTTTGTTTGCAAACTCATTCGGGCTGGATGGGTATAAAATCTGCATCAGCTCGATGAGCTCGGATGAACTATTAGCGTAAAGTCTGATATAATTTTCGACCGACATTTTCATATCACCCCCACTGTCTACGATTCGATTATATCATAGGTGCAGCAAAAAGTCAAACCGAATACGATTCCAAATATCAAGGGGTATGCGATTCAGGAGAAAAACGGGCAAATCCGGAGTATCCGTATTTTTTTGATTTTTCTTGGTGTAGCAAGCAGAGAAAGAAACCGTATACTCCGGTTCTTTCAGGCGGCGAGTATGGCGTACTCCCTCGTCGCAGCGTTAAGCGGCAAAACGCCCCTTAACGCATACCCCTGCGATAATCAATCGCATCGGAATGATTACCGAAACTATCAGGAAGGAGAATTACCTTGAGAAAAATTAAACAGATTAAACGCAAGGAGATCATTTTCGAGCCGGATGAATGGGCGCGCATTGAAGCGAAAGCCACAAAAGTAAATCTGAAAACAAGTGAGTACATCCGCCGCATGGTGGTGAACGGTCAAATTATTCAGATGGATGTTTCCGGTATAACCCCACTCGTCAACGCGATGCGAACGATTAACAATAATTTGAACTAGGTCGCACGGAAGGCGAATGAAACACACAGCATTTATGCAGAGGATATTGAAATTTTGAAAGGAGGTCTCAGCGAGATATGCCGATTGTTAAGTCAGTACCTGTCAGAATTACAGTACAAAAAAGCCTAGCCTATATCCTGAATCCGGACAAGACTGAAGGGCTGTTATACACAGCCTCGATCAACTGCATGACCGATGCCGCCGACGCTTATCTGAATATGAAGATGGTTTATGAACTGTACAGCGGACACAGCTTTGACGAACCCCTCCTGAAAACAGGGAATGGACGAGAGCATCATGGATATGCTTAGACAGTTTCGCGCCTACTATCTGAAAAAGGCGGAGCGTTTTGGCAGCAAGTGGGATTATGAAGCAAATGCGATATTCTATGCCAAAAAACGATACGGCGGCTGCATCAATCCGAATACGGTTCGTGCTTTTCTGAACAGCTTTATCAAGAAGCACGGGCTGCAAAAAATCCATCCCCATATGTTCCGTCACACATCGGTCAGCTTGCAGCTTCAGGCAGGCATCAGCATTGCGGATGCTGCCAAGCGAGCAGGAAATGCACGTCCTGATGTAACACTTAGAATCTACTCTCATACGCTCAAGAAGAACGATCTGCATTGCTGTGAAGCTGTGACGAAAGCAATGCCGAAAATGCCGAAGCGTGAAGCTGACTGACAGAATACAAAAAGCTGCGATAATTCTATCTTCCTGCATCGTTCAGGAACATCAAAGTTGACCGGTTGTTGACCAATCAGCAGACCTGACCGATGAAAATGCCCGAAAACATCGCAATTTCGCGGCGAGGGTTGAAAAATCCGGGATAATGTGCTATAATAAACGCAAAAGGAGGAACGGGCATGTTTACTGAATCCTGCTTTCTGATTGGTCTGACCGGTCAGACCGGCGCCGGAAAAACCACCGTCAGTGATCTGTTCCGCAGACACGGATTTGCTGTCATCAACGCAGATCACGTTGCACGGAAGGTCGTGGAGCCCGGCGCGCCCTGTCTGCAGGCACTCTGCCGGGTGTTCGGCAAGACGCTTCTGCTGCCGGACGGTCAGCTCGACCGCAAGGCAACTGCCGCGCTGATTTTCAGCGACGGGCAGGCCAGAGCACGCTACGAAGCAATTATATATCCGTATATTACCGCTGAAATCCGTGCGGAAGCTGCTGCCTGTGTCAGAAAGGGCAGCAATATCATTTTACTGGATGCACCAACGCTGTTTGAAAGCGGCATTTACCGTTTCTGCGATGCCATAACGGCTGTCATTGCAGGACGCGACAGCAGAAAGGCACGGATTCTGTCCCGCGACGGTCTGACCGAACAGCAGGCCGAGCAGCGGATCAACGCGCAGCATACTGAGGCGTTTTTCCGCGAACATGCGGATATTATCATTGAAAATAACGGCGGTCTTGCCGAACTGGAACAGGCCGTTGACGCAGCCGCTCAGACCCTGCGATGTCAGGCTGAAGCGAAGCTGACACAAAATCAATTCAAGGAGGAATCTGTCATGGAACAGAAGGACGAACTGAAAAAGCTGAAGGAATCCCTGCTGGTGCAGAAGAAAAACGCTGCACTGCTGCTCAGTGATGAGGAGATTCAGAAATGCGACACATTCTGCGAGGATTACAAGGTATTCCTTAACCGCAGCAAGACCGAGCGTGAGGCAGCTGCCTATGCCGTTGAACTTCTCGAAGCAAAGGGCTTTCGTGCGTGGAAGCGCGGCGAACCGGTCAAGGCCGGCGACAAGATCTATCTCTGCAACCGCGGAAAGGCCGTGATTGCAGCTGTCATCGGTACCGACCCGCTGGAATCCGGCATCCGGCTTTCCGCAGCGCATATTGATTCTCCGCGTCTTGATCTCAAGCAGTCGCCGCTCTACGAGGACAATGAGCTTGCACTGTTCAAAACGCATTATTACGGCGGAATCAAAAAGTACCAGTGGACGGTTCTGCCGCTGGCGCTGCACGGCGTCGTCGTGAAAAAGGACGGCACATCCGTAACGGTTTCCGTCGGTGAGGATCCCGGCGACCCGATCTTCTGCATCACCGATCTGCTGCCGCATCTTGCAAGCGAACAGGTCAAGCGCACGCTCGGACAGGGTATCAAGGGAGAGGAACTGAATCTTCTGATCGGTTCCCGTCCGTTCCGCAGTGATGACGGCAGCGATCTTGTCAAGCTGCGCATCATGCAGATTCTGAACGAAAAATACGGCATGACCGAAGCGGATTTCCTCTCTGCGGAGCTGGAGATCGTTCCGGCAGGCAGCGCCCGCGACCTCGGCTTTGACCGCAGCATGATCGGCGCCTACGGGCACGATGACCGCGTCTGCGCATATCCGGCGCTGGCTGCGCTGCTCGATACCGAGAACCCGCAGCATACGGCTGTTGTGATTCTGACAGACAAGGAAGAAATCGGCAGCGAAGGCAACACCGGCCTGTGCTCTGCATACTTCTATCACTTCATGAAGGATCTTGCAGCTGCGTTCGGAACCGAAGCACATACAGTCTTTGCGCAGTCGCAGTGCCTTTCCGCCGATGTCACCGCAGCATTTGACCCGACCTTCTCCGACGTCAACGACCGCAGAAACTGCGCATATCTCAATTACGGCGTCTGCATGATGAAGTATACCGGCGCACGCGGAAAGAGCGGCTCTTCTGACGCTTCCGCAGAGTTCATCGGCAAGATGCGCACACTCTTTGACAACGCAGGTGTGATCTGGCAGACCGGCGAGCTCGGCAAGGTCGATATCGGCGGCGGCGGCACGGTCGCAGCCTATCTTGCAAACCTGAACATCGACACGGTTGATGTCGGCGTACCGGTGCTTTCGATGCATGCGCCGCTTGAGGTTGTCAGCAAGATCGACGTCTATATGTGCTATGCAGCTGTGCACGCATTCAACCGTTCCTGATTGCGTAATTCTGTTTCCGCACGGAATCTGCCTGCAAAAAAAAGGATCGCTGTGCGATGACCTGTGATGAGGGCAAACTCCCTTTGGGGACGTATCATCAATGTAAATCCATCGGCGATACCTCCTGAACAATAAACTGAAACCGCCTGACTGTTTTTCAGATACAGTCAGGCGTTTTTTTGTTCCGGTCAGATTCATGCACATGATGATTCCGTACTTTTTGAAAAAAATATTGCGATGCAGCGCCGGGGACTTGCTATTTTTGCGCAAAAGCTGTATAATAAAACAGTATGGACTGAAGCAGAAAGGAAGATTCCCATGCAGATGGAAGATCAGCTCCGGCGAGCGGAGCAGAAATATGACGAACTGACAGAGCGCCTTCAGGACGGCAGCACGGCGGCTGATCCTGCAAAGCTGGCGGCGCTGATGAAGGAATACAAGCTGCTGACGCCGGTTGTCGAGGCTTACCGCAGCTACACGGCCTGCCGGGAGACGCTGGAAGAAATTGCGCTCATGCTTGCCGATCCGGAGACCGATGCGGAATTCCGGGCGATGGCACTGGAGGAGCGGAAGACCGAGACAGAACGGCTCTGCGAACTGGAAGCCGAGATCGGGCGGCTGCTGATGCCGGAGAATGCCGCGGATACCCGCAATGTCATTGTGGAGATCCGCAGCGGCGCGGGCGGCGAGGAAGCCGCGCTCTTTGCGCATTCGCTGCACCGGATGTATTCAATGTACGCGGAACGGCAGGGCTGGAAGCAGACCGTCATGAACCTCAATGAGACAGAACTCGGCGGCACCAAGGAAGTCATTTTTTCGCTTTCCGGCGACCGCGTCTATGCCAAAATGAAATTTGAAAGCGGCGTACACCGCGTGCAGCGTGTCCCGGAAACCGAATCGCAGGGGCGCGTCCACACCTCGACGGTGACCGTCGCAGTGCTGCAGGAGGTTGAGGATGTCGAGCTGGAGCTCAACCCGAACGATCTGCGCATTGACGTATTCCGTTCGAGCGGTGCAGGCGGTCAGCACATCAACAAAACATCCTCAGCCATCCGTGTGACGCATCTGCCGACCGGCATGGTCGTTGAGTGTCAGGATGAACGCAGCCAGTATAAAAACAAGGACAGGGCGCTGTCTGTTCTGCGTGCGCGGCTCTTTGCCAGAGCGCAGGCGGAGCAGGATGCACAGGTCGCGGCTGCGCGCAGAACGCAGGTCGGTTCCGGCGACCGCTCCGAGAAGATCCGGACCTATAATTTTCCGCAGTCCCGTCTGACCGATCACCGCATCGGTTATTCGATGTACCGTCTCGATGATGTGATGAACGGCGATCTCGACCCGGTATTTGAAGCGCTGCTGGCGGCGGAACAGGCCGAAAAGCTGGCCGCGCAGAAGGGAGCAGAAGCATGAACACAAAATTGCTGCATGAGGACGGCATTGCATATGCTGCGGAGCTGATCCGCGCCGGAGAGCCGGTCGGCATGCCGACGGAGACCGTTTACGGCCTTGCCTGCGATGCGGGCAATCCCGATGCGGTGCGGAAGGTCTTTGCGGCCAAGGGCAGACCTGCGGACAATCCGCTGATTGTGCATATTGCAGATTTATCCGAGTGGGCGCCGCTCGTGACAGAGATTCCGCCGCTTGCGCAGAAGCTCGCAGAGCGCTTCTGGCCGGGGCCGCTGACGATCATTCTGCCGCGTTCGGAGCGGATCCCCTCCGTGACGGCGGGCGGGCTGGATTCCGTCGGGGTACGGTTCCCTGCACATCCGGTTGCGCAGGCTTTGATCCGGGCATCCGGCGTGCCGATTGCGGCGCCCTCCGGCAACCGTTCCGGCAGTCCCAGCCCGACGACCTCTGCACATATGCTTGCGGATATGGACGGCCGGATTCCGGCAATCCTTGAGGGAGGAAGCTGTCTGTGCGGTGTCGAATCGACCGTGATCGTGCTGGACGACGCGGAGACGGTGCGCGTTCTGCGTCCGGGATTTGTTACGCCGGAGCAGCTCGGCACTGTTGCGGAAAGGGTCATCGTGGACGATGCGGTTCTGGCGCAGATTTCACCGGATACGGTCGTGCGCTCGCCGGGCATGAAGTATAAGCACTATGCACCGAATGCGCAGGTGACGCTCGTGCAGGGCGGACAGGCGGATTTTCTCCGCTATATGCAGAAGCACGGCGGCGAAGGCGTCACGGCGCTGGTTTTTGATGCGGATGTGCCCGCCTGTGAGGCGCTGGGCATTCCGTGCAGACCCTACGGCGATACGGACGAAGCGCGCGCGGCAGCATTTTTCGCGGCGCTGCGGGAAGCCGATGCAGAGGGCGTGCAGCATTTGTATGTCCGGGCACCGCGCACGGACGGCGTCGGACTTGCGGTCTATAACCGTCTGATCCGCGCAGCAGGCTATGACATTGTTCATGCGGAGGCTGCTGCGGATACACTGTAACCGATCAAAAAAAGAACAGCAGGAACCGACGCCCTCACTGCGGTTCCTGCTGTTTTTCTATAAAGTGGAGTATGCTTTTCTGAGAAGTGCTGTACTGCTTACTTGACGGTGACAATACCGTTCAGCAGCGTGTACTGGAATGCATCGCCGTCCATGGTCACAAACTTCGAGAACTCAGTAT
Organism: Oscillospiraceae bacterium; assembly: GCA_017427265.1. Taxonomy (GTDB): domain Bacteria; phylum Bacillota; class Clostridia; order Oscillospirales; family Ruminococcaceae; genus Firm-04. Next base: position 13,986 of record JAFRTG010000036.1, read on the forward strand.
CAACATTGATGCTGTAATGCGTACCGGAAACAGCATCCTCAGGAATCTTGTAGGTGACCTCTGCGATGACGGCGCCGTCCGTGACCGGAATATTTTCCGGCTTTGCAAAGACAACGATCGTGGTTTCCTCTTCTTCAATGGCGTTGAACACATAGTCATTTTCTTTGAAGCCGGGGAGCGGCATGGCGGCGGAAAGCGGTGTCAGCGCTTCATCATTGATGAGGCTCATCTGCAGGCCGGCCATTTCGTTTGCACCGGAGATATAGACCGGAACCGTGACGGTTTCGCCCGCAGCGCCCTCTGCGCAGCCGACTTCGAGGTACATGCCTGTCAGCGTGTACGGCATAAAGACCGTCTCTCCGTTTTCCGAACCGATTGTAACGGGGCCGAATTCGTTATATTCGATGATCGGTTCTGACGGCGCGGGAACATTCTTGCCCTCTACATAGGTCGCCTTGCGGAAATCTGCCCAGAGCGGCTGATGACCGGTGAAGGTGTAGGTGTAGTATTTGAGAATGCTGGAAGCATCCCGCAGGTCGATTTTGCCGTTTCCGTCGATGTCGCCGGTCCAGTTGTCCGCAGTGACCTTTCCGTCTGTCACACCGACAAATCCTTCCACATATGCAACGAGTGCAGCGCGTGCATCCTTTGTGCCGACGGAGAGATCGCCGTCCATGTCTCCGAGACGGGCGATGGTCTTTTCAGCAGCAGATCCGGCTGCTGATGCAGGCGCAGCGGCACAGAGATTGAACAGTGCGGCAGATGCGCAGATTGCAGATGCGATTCTCAGTTTTGTGTTTTTCATGTGATTACCTCCTCTGGAATTGAATCCGTATACTGATGAATTGGGATTGGATAAAAGGTGTTGCGGCGGCTTCTCTTTGCGCCGCTGTAAAAGAAACAATCGGCGGAAGAAAATGTCCCGCACAAAATGCGGATTTGTATGGATGCACAAATCAGAACGCTGTTCTTTGTGCAGTGTGACAATGTTGCCGCGGGAGCGCAAAAAAAAGCGGGAGAAGAAGCCGGAATCGGTTTCTTCTCCCAATGCCCTCTCTTTGCGTGAGTCAGGAAAAATCAGTGTCATGTGAAGAGTGATGATGAAGAAATATCAATGCAGCAGCCAGCGCACAATACGCGCCGGGAGCAGCAAAAGCAAATAGGTTAGATTCATAGTGCCCCATCCTTTTCTGCGGGGAATGATTGTCCCGCGGTTTGTTCAAAGATCATGCTGTTTTCATACAAAAATATTCAGTGAGTGCAGTGCATGGTGCGGCAGGACCGTTTCGGTGCATCACGAAACGTGCAGGTTTTCGCAATGCACCGGCCCCGCACGGTCCGCCGGTATCGGCCGGGGTTCTGCATTCCCGGTGAATCAGGGAGATTCATGTAACCGGCGCGCTGTATCATGAAAGGAAAAATCACTTAACAATGACAACGCCGTCAAGCTCGGTGAAGGCGATGCTCTGAATGTTGGTATCCGGCTTCGAGGATACAAATTCGGAAACGCGGCTGCTGTAATACGTCTCCAGCGGTACCGTATCGCCGAATTCGAGATCGTCCGGCAGCATCGAATCCATCTGAATCGGATAGACCGTTCCGGCTTCCGCGTCATCAGGGATGCGGTAGGAGATCGTTCCGGCAAGCGAGCCGTTCTCGAATGTCCGGTCAAGGCCGTCATTGGATGCCCATACAATGCAGCTGCAGGTATAGGACTTATCGCTCATGGCCGGATTGAACGCCAAGTCATTGGAATTAAGCGGCGATGAAAAATCGGTAACTGTCAGATCGCCTGCGTTGATATCGAGCATGAAGCCTGCAAGGCCGTCCGCACAGGAGATGTAAACGGGAACCTCGACGGTTTCGCCGGGACGTCCCTCCGCACAGCCGATTTCGACATAAAGACCGGACAGTGCAAACGGACGGTAAACCGCACCGGAGACAGTGTCAACAGTCAGATAGCTGCCGTCCGGAAGCTCTATGGGTGTGCCGATGTATTCAGCAGTCAGTCCGCCCTTGACGGAGTTGACCTTCCGGAGATCTGCCCAGAGCGGCTGCTCACCGATCATGGTGTAGGTGTAGTACCGGAGAATATTTGAGGCATCGGAAAGGTCGATTTTGCCGTTCATATTGATATCGCCGGCGAAATTTTCAGCGTTGACCGTGCTGTCCTGAAGGCCGATAAAGTCATTGACATAGGCGGTGAGTGCACGGCGGGAATCTCTGAGATCAACCTTGCCGTCTGCATTCAGATCGCCCATGCGGCAGAATGCCGGGAGATCTGCTGCGGATGCGGACAGTGCCGATCCGAAGCACAGCGCCGTACAGGCAGCACTGAGCAGACTGATTGTTTTGATTGGGAGTTTCTTTTTCTTCAAAGAGACCGTCCTCCTTCTTTCATGTAGTTTGATATAGAATGTCTGACCGGGTTCCGGAAAGAGTCCGCAGAATCCTTTGCCGCAGCTGCAGCTTGTTCGTGGGGAGAACGGGAAACAGCCGGCTTGCATTTCCCGCCGCAATATGATATAATGCCGTTTGAGAAATGTATGCAGGATTGAGATTGCGGACATTTCCGGAACAGGATGCATGCGGTGCGGGAAGTATGACGGCTCTCCTGCGCCGCTGTTATGTAAACACCTGAACAGGGGCAAATGTTTCATTCAATTTTGAAATTCGGCAGAATAGACAAATAACAAGACTGCTAATTGTGCATGATGACGGTTATTTCCTCGGAGCGGGACATTTTGCAGCCGGAATTGTTATATATATCAGTGGGGAGATTCTGCGCGGTTTTCCGTGCGCAGGAGGGAAGTGGTAACATGCAGGACGCAGAACAGAATCAGTTATTTGATACATTATACAGGAAGAATGTCAATACCGTGTATAATGTCGCCATGTCGTTTATGAAAAATCCATCGGAGGCGGAGGATATCACATCAGATGTCTTTGTGCAGCTGCTGGAATCCGGTATGCATTTTACGGATGAAGGTCATGCGCGGGCATGGCTGATTACCGTCACGAGGAACCGGTGTAAAAATCAGCTGAAGCACTGGTTCCGCCGCGGCAGAGCCGCAGAGGAGATTATGGAGCAGATTCCGGTCAGCGATTCGGACGGTGAACTGCGTGAGGTCATGCAGGCGCTCTATGCGCTGCCGGAACGCTACCGGCTGCCGCTGCTGCTGTTTGCAGTGGAGGGATATTCGGTGCACGAAACGGCGCAGATGCTCAAAATGAACGAAAGCACCGTCCGGACAAGGATTGCAAGGGCAAGAGAAATGATTCGCAGAGAAACGGGGGTGGACGAAGCATGAAGCGGAAAGATTTTGATGAAAAGGCACCGCGCATTTATCAGGAACTCGGCGGGCAGCTTCGGCTGCCGGAGGAACGGATTTCTGCGATTGAGGAGCAGATCCGGAAGAAGGCTGCGCAAAGACAGGAAGCATCTGCTGCAGTACCGGCCGCTGAGCTGCGTGACAGCAAGCGTCCGGGCACAGTCGGCTGGCTTGTCTACCGTGCGGCCCCGCTGATTGCCTGCATGATTCTGGCGGTGGTCGGCATTCTGGTGTTCCGCTCCGGCCTGCTGAAGCCTGCGGATACCGAAAGCTCTGAGGAGCCTGATTCTGAGATTGTCATTGTGGAGGAGACCTCTGCAACGATGACAACGCTGACAGAAACACCGGTGACCGGAACGACCGTCTCCGCAGCGACGCGCAAGCCGCGGACAACCGCATCCGGAAGGGAAAAGGAAACGACAGCATCGGCCACGGCGGCAACAACGGCTCCGGCTTCTTCCGCCGCAGCGGTGACAACAATGCAAACCGAAGCAACAACGGCGGAACGCACAACCGAAACGACACAGACAACAGCACGTACAACAACAGCGCGCACAACGCAGACAACGACTGTTACGACAACGGTCACAACAACGGTCACGACAACGACAACTGTGACGACGACAGAGAAGGCTGAGCTGCATGCGCCGTTCATCAGAATTGAGTCGCAGAATGTCCGGGCAGGCAGTACTGTCACGGTCAGAGGCGTTTTTACACAGGATGTTCCTGTTATCGGTATTCAGGCTGCTCTTTGCTGCGTCCGGGAAGATACCGGAGAAACGCTTCCGGTTCGGTCAGTTGAGCTGCCGATGAATGATATTCTGCATAAACAGGAAAGGTCGGAGGCACTCTATTCGATTTTGACGGAAGAGAACGAGTTTATCATTATTCAGGCAGATGCGGATGAAACGATGTTCCCGGCAGGAACAGTTGCATTTGAAGCAGAGTTTGAGATTCCTGATGTTCCGGCAGGTACAGTGTTTTGCGTGCAGCCGTCGGAAGGGTTTGATACCTTAAAGCCAAAGATTCTCATTCTGAATGAGGATAATCTGGATAGTAATGAAGATATGAGAAATCGTTTTTCGTTCGGCAAACTGACCGTTGTGGAATAATCCTTCTGCTGTCTGTGCGCTCCGGCTGAATCAGAATGTTAATTCGTATAAAAATATGAAAAAAGCTCTTGACTTTCGGCTGAAAGTATAGTATACTATGTTTGTGTATTATGCATTGCACCGGAAGGACAGGGCTTTTTTCAGCTTCTGCGGCTTCCGATGGTGTTTTGCGGCAGATGCCGCTGTTGATTTTTTATCGCCCCGTATACCGTGTCAGGACGGTGCGGCCGGCCATTGATACCGGAAGACTCCCGCCGGATACAGAAATATGTGCAGAGGAGCTTCCCCACTCTCAAAACTGAATCATCAAACGGCGTGTTTCCTGCCGCAGAATCAAATGATAAATACCATACCATTTGACTATGTTAGGAGGAAATCACAGGTATGACACTGAGTACCCTCATGCTGGCTGCCTCCATGAGTCCCGTTGCTTTTGTGCTGCTGTTTGTCGGTCTTGTGATCGGTGCCGCTGCCGGTGTGTATATCGGCTCCCGGCGTGCCAAGCAGGATGTCGATTCCCAGGTCGAAAAGGCCGAAGCACGCGGTGTTGCGAAGGGCATCGAGCAGCGGAAGCGGGATGCGGAAGCTGCAATCGGCAGTGCGGAAAAGGAAGCAGAACGGATTCGCAGTTCCGCCGCGAAGGAAGCGGAGGACCGTAAAAAGGCGGCGCTCGTGGAAGCCAAGGACGAGATCTTCAAGCTGCGTACCGATGCAGAAAAGGAGATTAAGGACCGCAGAGCGGATATGAGCCGTCAGGAGCGCAGAATCCAGCAAAAGGAAGAAAATCTCGACAAGAAAACAGAACATTTTGAACGCCGCGAGGAGCAGCTGCAGGCAAAGCTCCATCAGGCGGACGAACGCCTTGCTGAGGCAGAGCAGATCAAGAAAACCGGCTCGGAGGAGATCGAACGGCTCAAGAGAAGCGAAATCGACCTTCTTGAGCGCATTTCCGAGTTCTCCAAGGAGCAGGCAAAGGATTATCTGCTCAAGCAGCTCGATCAGGATCTCGTACATGAAAAGGCAGTGAAGATTTCTGCATACGATCAGCAGATCAGAACTGCGTGCGAGGACATCGCAAGAAGCCACATTTCCATGGCAATCGCAAAATGTGCCGCGGAGCAGGTCTCCGAGGTTGCAGTCTCCGTCGTTCCGCTGCCGAACGATGAGATGAAGGGCCGCATCATCGGCCGTGAGGGCAGAAATATCCGCTCGATCGAATCGCTGACCGGTGTTGATCTCATCATTGACGATACGCCGGAGGCCATTACGCTTTCGTGCTTTGACCCGGTTCGCCGCGAGGTCGCAAGAATCGCCCTCGAAAAGCTGATCGTGGACGGCAGAATCCATCCCGCCAGCATCGAGGAAAAGGTCGATAAGGCACGCAGAGAGGTCGAAAAGCGCATTAAGCAGGAGGGCGAACGCGCCGTTCTGGAAACCAATGTGCACGGCCTGAATCCGGAGCTCATCCGTCTGCTCGGCAGACTGACGTTCCGTACCAGCTATCGTCAGAATGTGCTGAACCACAGCATCGAGGTCGCAACGCTGTCCGGCATCCTCGCTTCGGAGCTCGGACTTGATGCAAACATGGCAAGACGCGCAGGTCTGCTCCACGATATCGGCAAGGCGCTGACCGCCGAGATCGAAGGCTCGCACGTTGCCATCGGCGTGGATGTCTGCCGCAAGTACAAGGAACCGGCAGAGGTCATTCATGCTGTTGAGGCGCACCACAATGATGTGGAGCCGCGTACCGCAATCGCATGTATCGTGCAGGCTGCGGACGCGATTTCTGCTGCAAGACCCGGTGCGCGCAGCGAAAATCTGGAAAGCTATATCAAGCGTCTGCAGAAGCTCGAGGAAATCTGCATGTCCTATGAAGGCGTGGAGAAGTGCTATGCAATGCAGGCAGGCCGTGAGGTTCGCATTATGGTCAAGCCGGAGGTCATCGACGATGAGCGCATGGTTCTCGTTGCAAGAGAAATTGCGCAGCAGATCGAAAATGACATGGAATATCCGGGTCAGATCAAGGTCAACCTGATCCGCGAGAGCCGCGCGGTTGATGTCGCAAAGTAATAAAACTTCATGCGCATGATTCCGATCCGGATCATGCGCATTGCTGTAAAGAGGGATCGTATGGCTAAAACATTATTCGGTACATCCGACAAATCCAATTTTATCCTGAACATGGATCTCGATAAGTTCCGTGCAGGCTGCGGCAAGCTGGCACTGATTCTGTTCTGGACAACCGGCATTTCGCAGCTGCTCAACCATATGCTTGCGCCATCGGAATCGACGCTTGCACAGCTGCTGGAAAACGGCGGCTTCGGCGGTGTGGTGGTGTTTTTTCTGCTGCTGCTGCGCAGAATGTCGCTGGCCTTTTCAACGGTCGGTGTTTTTGCGCTGATTGCGACAACGATCGGCCTGATCCGCAAGCAGTTTTCCAAGGGGACGGCCGTGCCGTATCTGCTGCTGCTTGCAAGCCTGATCTGGGCAATGATCTCGCGCTTCCATTCCTATGATCTGAAAGTCTCGCTGCTCGGCTATTCGGGACACGAGGAAGGCTGGTTCGCACTGCTGATGTACGCCGGTATCTTCTTCCTCGGCACGATGCTGCGGAAAAAGAGCGATCTCGAACGCTTTGCACGCGGATTGCTGACATTCGGCATAGTGCAGGGCGTGATCGGGTTCCTGCAGGCGATTCCGGTTATTGATTTCCTGGACGAAAACAAGGGACTGAACCCCTACCGCAATATTGAACCGCTGCTGTTCTGGAATGTCCGCATTCCGACCGGCATGGCGGAAACACCGATTACCTATGCGATGCTGATGGCGATGCTCGGTGCTGCTGCAGTACCGGCTGCGCTGCTTGCGGAGGAGAAGAAAACGCGCAGACTCGCGTATATCTGCATGTTCCTTTCCGTGCTGACGGCACTGAAAACGCAGACTGTTGCAGGCCTGATTGCAGGCTTCGGGATTCTGCTGCTTGCAGTCATCCTGTTCATCCGGAAGCGGAAGCAGGCGACCGGCAAGGCAGTCCTGATTCCGGGGCTTGCAGGTGCAGCGGCGGTTCTGGCCGTACTGTGGGTTTATCTGACACCGACGGTCAATCAGGCGTATTTCCACCCGCTGAAGAATGCGGCAACTGTTCCGCAGGAAGGCATGACATTTGTCGCCCGCGAGAACAATGTCAAGGAGGCGCTGCTTCCGAACGGCTTCACCATGCAGTATTCCAAGGACGGCAACAGCTATCCGGCACTGTATGACGGCGGACTGGTCTGGGATAACGGCTACTACCGCGTTTCAATGTCCGGTGCTTATTCGCCCAGTACAGAGCATGATTTCGAGATTTACGATGCGTGTTCCGTGCTGCGCTATTGCTGGCAGCAGGGCGTCCGTGCAGTCAAAATCGACCCGCTGCTCGGTGTCGGTCCGGATAACTTCGTGTATACGCAGCTGAAAACGAGCATGGATGTGATGTCGAACCCGAACTCCGTGGACAATCCGTATAACGATTATCTCTATATTGCTGCAACCCGCGGCATTCCTTCGCTTTTGATGTATCTTGCGCTGCTCGTGATCTGCTTTGTGCTGGCATGGAAGCGCAGAGGCGCTGTCAAGAGCTGGGTGCGGATGTCGGCAGGCGGTGCAGTTGTGCTCTATGCAGCTGCCGGAATCGTCGGTATGTCTGTGCTGACGGTTGCACCGGTGTTCTGGATGCTGCTCGGTATTCTGGCGGCTGATCCGCTTGCGGAGAAGGAAAAAGCCGAAACACAGGAAACGAACGCGAAATCCGACAAGAAAACAAAAAAATCTCAAAAGGCAAAATAACACCAACAGCAGCAGAGCAAACCGTTCTGCTGCTGTTTTTTATCCGATTCACCAAAAAATGAGAAAATCTTCCGGAAATGTTGCACATACCTCTTGCAATCGGCGGTGCATTTATGGTATAATAGGATGGAGTAAGTATGGAGGTGATCGGTTTGCGGATTCTCGGAATTGATCCGGGTTACGCAACAGTCGGATTCGGCGTTGTGGATTATCAGGGCATGAATTTCAAAACGGTCGAATACGGCGCAATCCTGACACCGGCCCATACGGATTTCGGCGGGCGGCTGCAGCAGATCTACGAGGATATGAACTATATCCTGACGCAGTATACGCCGCAGGCGCTTTCCGTTGAAAAGCTCTTTTTCAATACGAATAAGACGACCGGCATTCTGGTCGCGGAGGCGCGCGGCGTGATCCTGCTTGCCTGTGCTCAGCACGGGGTTCCGGTGTTTGAATATACGCCGCTGCAGGTGAAATCTGCGGTCGTCGGCTACGGCAAGGCGGAAAAGCAGCAGGTCATGGATATGACCCGCAGAATTCTGCATCTCAGTCAGATTCCGAAGCCGGATGACGCGGCCGACGCACTGGCACTGGCCATCTGTCACGGGCACTGTGCCAAGCCCGATTATTAACAAAACGGAGGAATATCGGTGATAGATCATATTCGCGGCAAGATCTGCCACAAGGAACCGAATCTTGTTGTGATTGAATGCGGCGGCGTTGGCTATGCCTGCAGAACCAGTCTGCAGACCGCTGCGGCCGTCGGCGGCGTTGACGAGGATGCGATGCTCTACACGAGGCTCGCCGTCCGGGAGGATGAAATGGCTCTTTACGGCTTTTTCAGCAGGGGAGAGCGCAGCTGCTATGACCAGCTGACCGGTGTATCCGGCATCGGGCCGAAGGCGGCACTCGCAATTCTCTCTGATTTTACGCCGGATCGCTTTGCGCTCGCCGTTGCTTCGGGCGACTACAAACAGTTTACGCATACAAAGGGAATTGGTGCGAAAACCGCGCAGCGGATCGTACTGGAACTGAAGGATAAGGTGTCCAAGTCCGTGCAGGCGGAAGGTCTCCCTGCTGTACCTGCCGCTGCGGGAAGCGGCAGCACGGATGAGGCACTGTCGGCACTGCAGGTACTCGGATACTCGCAGGGAGAGGCCGCAGGGGTGCTGGCTTCGCTGGATCCGTCGCTTCCGTCATCGGAGCTGATCCGGCTGGCACTGCTGCAGCTCGGTAAAAATATGTTTGGCTGATACGGCCGAATGGAGGTAACCAGAAAACATGAAACGCAAACTGATTTGCTGTGCAGCGCTGCTTCTGCTCTGCACACCGATTCTGGCCGGATGTGACGGAAAGAGCAGCGGCGGCGGCAGTACTTCGGATGCGCAGGTACAGTCCGGCACACAACAGCAGCAGGCAGCCGAATCCATCGGCAACAAAAAGGATTATGATGCTGCATACAAAGCTGCTACGGCATTTTTCAAGTCCTGTGTCAAGGGTGACCGCGAAAAGGTGCTCGAACGCTCCAATCTGCAGAAGATGGGCGATTTTACCATGCTCTCCGGCTACAATCCCTCTGAGGAGGACATGAAGGAGCAGATCGACGGGATGCTGGAGACGCTCTGCGCCGCTGACGGCTATGAGGTCTCAAACGGCAGCTGCAACGAGGCCGCACTGAAAACCTATCAGCAGTATCTGGCGGAAGCGAAGGAGCGCGTGGAGAAAAATCTGACCGTTGATGCCGATGACGAGAAGCTCGCCAAAAAGGCACTGGAGGTCTTTGTGCCGGTCGATCTGATCTACACGTTTGAAACCAGACTGAAATACAACGGCTCCAACGCTGTCGATACGATGTATGTTCTGCACACCGAGGACGGCTGGATCATGGATGTCGGAATGCTGCAGGCCATGGTCGATTACATGAGTCAGGCCAAGGTGAAGATGGTTGACAGGATGGCAAAGGAGATTTCCGATGCAATGACTGCTGCGGTGAAGGAAATGGGTGCCGATGCCAAAAAGCTGGACGGTGACTATTCGTTCGTAGCTGCGGACTTTGCAGGTGCTTCGGAAACGGCTTCTGATATTGCGGAGGTTTTCCGGTTCAAAGCAGCCTCTTTGGATGCTGACCTGAAGGAAATGGACGAGGTGCAGCTCCGGATGAAGAAGGGTGAACTCGAAGGCCTTGCCATCCGGAAGATTTACGGCTCCGGCCCGACCTACGGCACATGGCCGACGGCAATGATCGAAGATACAATGTATTATCTTGCCAATACCGGTGACGCGCTGAAATATGCGCTGGGCGAATACGACAGCCCTGCACCGTTCTGATTTGTTCTGAACACGGCGCCATAGTGAATACAGAAAGAAAAAGGAGGATTGTTCCATGAATCTCGACGATTTGCTGAAGGAAGCGATTACCAAGCCGGAGAAGCGCTCGCTGTTTCTCCAGATGCTGATTAAGAGCGATGTCTATGTCATATGCAAGAGGCCGGTGAAGCAGGATGAGGTCAACGGCGGCATTTCCATGGAGCTTGTGACAACGCAAAATCCTGACGGCGATATTTTCATTCCGTTTTTCACGAGTTACCGTTCTCTGCAGCAGTTTGCAAAGCGCTTTGTCAACTGCTACCGCCTGAACTGCCTGCGCTTGTTTGACCTGATCCAGTCCGCGAATGCCGTGCTGAATCCGAATTCCTACGGCAAGGAGTTTTCCTCGCAGGAAATCAAGAGCATTCTCATGGTTGCGCGGAACCTGAATATTCCGGCAATCTCCATGAAGGAGGAGGAAACGATCGAATACCGCAAATGCCAGCGGAATGTCGATCATCTGCTTCGGCCGGTTACGCGGTTCCTCGCCAAGCAGTCCAATGTGGACGCCTGCTATCTGGTCGAGATGATCCGCGGATGCGAAAAACCGCAGATTCTTTTTGTATTCGATATGAACGGCAATACGAGAAAGCTGTTCTTCCCGCTCTCCAAATATCTGCAGAGCTACACCAAGCAGGGCGATTCGCTGGTGTTCATCAGTCTGGAAGAGCCCGCTGCAAAAAAAGCAATTCAGGATGTGGATCCGTTCTATATCCGCAAGAAGCGCTTCTTTGAACGCTGATGGTTTCTGCAAAGGAAAGGAGTGTCTGTTATGCCCCCGAAGTGTAAACCGGAAAGCTCGCATTCTTCCAAACCGGCCGCTGAGAAAACCGCTGCGGAAGAACCGAAGGAAAAAATGCTGACTGCTGAAGCAGCCGCGGAGCCGGAGGCTGCCGGCGGACCTTCCCCGAAGCCGGAAAGCTCGCATCTCAGCAGCCCGAAGCCTTCTCCGAAGCCTGAAACAAACCATGCGCCGGAGAAGAAGGCGGCATCTGCCGTGAAAGAAGTCTGATTCCCCTGCATTCGCAGAGAACGGGACGTTTCATTTGAAAGGAGTTCAAAATGCCCCCGAAAGGCCGACCGACAAGTTCTCATTCATCCCGTCCGACATCGCATTCGTCTCACAGCTCTCATTCATCTCACTCATCACATTCGTCGCATTCATCCGGATATCATCATTCCCCCTCGCATCATCACTCGCATTACGGCGGGTCGTATCATCATTACGGCAGGCCGGATTACGGGCGTCCGTATCACCGCTCGTCCTATATCGGCGGCGGCCGCTCGCTGATCGGAAGCTGCATTTCCGTCATTGCGTTCATCGCGCTGATCGTCTTTATCGCTGTGGTTGTTGTGCTGAACAGGAATAAATGGGGCAGCAGCAATCATAACCAGAACCAGAATCAGCAGCATGCAATCGGGATGCAGTCGGAAGCGCATGACAGCATGTATGTTGCACCGCTGGAGCGTGATGTTCCGTGGAATTCGGAATATGATGCATATTATGACAAGCAGACAGACTGCTACTTTTTCATGAATACCGAGATGGATCCGCCGATCTGGCAGTATTGGTTTGAGGGAATCTCATCCGATTACGGCGATTACGGCTGGATGGAATGGGATGCACGCGAGAGCCGCTGGTATATCCAGAACGGCCGTGATAACTGGATTGTGCTCCCGGAAAAATACGATGCCAATCAGCTCTGGCATTTTGACTGAGAACGGTACAGCTTTGTAGAAACGAAAGGGGTAATTGCAATGCCGCCGAAAGGACGTCCGTCAAGCTCACACTCCTCGCGTCCGTCATCGTCCGGACATTCTTCGCATTCATCCGGACATTCTTCACACTCGTCGCATTCTTCACATTCATCGCATTCTTCGTTCGGGCACTCGTTGCACTCTTCGTTCGGGCATTCATCGCATTCCGCGCCGCCTCCCGGCGGTTCTCATCATTCCGGCTTCGGCGGTTCGCGTCCGCCGCAGCACGGATACGGCGCACCGCCTCCTCCGCCTCCGCGCCGTGACTACGGCAGAAGGCATTCTTCTTCCGGCGGTTTCCTGACCGGCATGGCAGTCGGCAGTGCGCTGAGCCGCAATCAGAGCGGCGGCAACACGACATATGTGCAGCAGACCGTTGTACAGCAGCCCGCTGCAATGCTCTATGACTGCCCGTTCTGCTGCAGCAGAGTGACCGGAAAGCCCTCTGACGACGGCCTGCATCCGCTGACCTGTCCGAACTGCGGCGGCATTTTGCAGGAGAGCAACGCAGTGCCGGTGCAGCCGCAGCCTGTGCAGAGCACACCGGCTTCCTACAGCAGCACGGCTCCGACATCATCTTATTCCTCGAATCCGTCGGCCGGCTATAAGGCCAAGTCCTGCCTCGGCACACTGTTCGGGGTGCTGGTGATCTGCGGCATCATCACAGCGATGCTCTGGATCGTGCTCGGCGGCTGTAACCGCAATGACAATTACGGCGGCTACCATCAGGAGCCGAACGGCTATCATGAGCAGGCAGAGCAGCACGATGCGATCTATGTTTCCGCACTCGGCCGGGATGTTCCGTGGGATTCGGAATATGACAGCTACTACGACAGAGAGACGGACTGCTATTTCTTCCTGAATTCGGAAATGGATCCGCCGGTCTGGCAGTACTGGTATGAGGGCGTGTCCTCGGATTACGGCGATTACGGCTGGATGGAATGGGATGCAAAAGAAAAAAGCTGGTACATCCAGACCGGAAAGGACAAGTGGAGTCCGCTGCCGGAGGACAAGATCCGGAGCTATTTCTGGCACTTTGACTGAGTGCCTGAGGAGATATCTGATTTTATGATTCAAACTGGAAATCCCGTGTTTGAGGAGGACGAGGAGCGCCTTGCAAGTCCTGAGGTTCTGCCGCAGGACGGCGATCTGGAGGTTTCTCTCCGTCCGAAAACACTGAATGACTATATCGGGCAGGAGCAGGTCAAGCAGAATCTTGCGGTGTATATCGAAGCGGCCAGACGCCGCGGCGAGCCGCTCGACCATGTGCTGCTTTACGGCCCGCCCGGACTCGGAAAAACAACGCTTTCGGGCATTATTGCGCATGAGCTGGGTGTCAACCTGCGGGTGACCTCCGGCCCGGCGATCGAAAAGCCCGGCGATCTTGCCGCGCTGCTGACGAATCTCGGCCGCGGCGATGTGCTGTTCGTGGACGAGATTCACCGGCTGTCCCGTGCCGTGGAGGAGATCCTCTATCCGGCACTGGAGGACAGAGCACTCGATATTATGATCGGCAAGGGGCCTTCTGCGCGGTCGATCCGCGTGGATCTGCAGCCCTTTACGCTGGTCGGCGCAACCACAAGAGCCGGTCAGCTTTCCGCACCGCTGCGTGACCGCTTCGGCATTGTGCAGCGGCTGGAGCTCTATACGCCGGAGCAGCTTTGCGATATCATCCGCAGAAGTGCGATGCTGCTCGATATTCCGTGTGAGACGGACGGCGCCATGGAGCTTGCAAGACGTTCCCGCGGAACGCCGCGTATTGCAAACAGACTGCTGCGGAGAGTCCGCGATTTTGCCGACGTGCTCGGAACGGGCGTCATCGACGCCAAGACTACGCGGGAGGCGCTGGAGCGGCTTGAAATTGATGAACTCGGACTGGACAAGCTCGATCACAGAATGCTCGATATGATGATCCGCGGGTATCACGGCGGGCCGGTCGGTCTGGAAACACTTGCGTCCGCGATCGGTGAGGAGGCCGTGACGCTGGAGGATGTCTGCGAGCCGTATCTGATGCAGCTCGGAATGCTTGCACGGACGCCGCGCGGCAGATGTGCAACGCAGCTTGCCTATCAGCATCTCGGTTATCCGGTCGATGACCGCGTGATCGGTCAGCAGTATTCGCTTTCGGATATGCTGTAATATTCTGGGACGGAAACAGTCAGGAGGGGACTATGAGCTTCTTCTCGAAACGCAATTTCAGATACAATGAAAAGATACCGCTTCCGGAGGGCTTGATTAACGGTCAGGGTCTGGGGGCGGTATCCGGTATGAAATTCGGCCTTTCCAATATGAGCCGGAGCGGATGCGAGGTCATCGCGGTTTATAACGCGCTGCTGCTGCACGGACGCCGTGCACAGTTTCTGGAAATTGCAAGATATATGGAGCGGTTCCGCGTGCTGCTCGGATTCTGGGGCACGAATTTTCTTTCACTCGGACATTGTCTGAAGCATTACGGGCTGCACGCAAAGCGTGTCAGGAGACCGGAACCGGTCGCAGAAGCACTGGACAGCGGAAAAACGGTTGTCTTTGTCTACTGGTGCGGCAAACGGCTGCGGTCGTCCGTGCATACGGTCTGTCTGCAGAAGGGAAAAAGCGGCCTGCTGGTTTATAATGCATATAACAGCTACGGGCGTGTGTATCACGCAAAATATGAGGATTATCTCAAAAGACGGAGCATGATCTTCGGATATATTATTCAGGATGATCCGCAGCCGGAAACAAAATCACCGGCAGAATGACCCTGCCGGACAGGCACGGTCTTTCTCATCCTGCTGAACAGAGGTGAACAGACATTGAGCAGATTTTTGCGGCCGGAAGGCCTGCGCGGTGTGGCAATCACCGAAATCACATGTGAACTGATGCTGCGGCTCGGCAGAGCGGCGGCGCAGGCTGTCGGCCGGAGCAGCAATCATCCGCCGGTGTTTTATATTTCCCATGATCCCCGCAGAGCAGCGGAGGCACTGGAGGCTGCGCTCTGTGCCGGTATCTGCGCGGGCGGCGGCATTGCGCATACGCTTGGCGTCCTGCCCTCGTCCGGCATGGCGATGATGCTTTCGGCAGAGGATGCCGAGGCTGGCATCGCGCTGACCGGCGGCGACCTGCCGTTTGAGTCGATCTGCGTCCGGTTATATTCCCGGAACGGTGCGCCGATGTCTCCGGAGCTCCTTGATGAGATTTCGGGATTGCTGCCGTCCTCGGCAGCGCTGCCGCTGAAATCGCATCAGAACTGCGGCCTCATTGCCCGGCAGACCGATGCGCAGAAGCGCTATCTCAGACTGCTGGCGGCAAGACTCAATACGCCTGCCGATCTGCAGCAGAGCAAGCCGCTGCGTGTTGCTCTGGACTGCGCAAACGGCTCGGTCAGCGGGATCGCAGAAGCACTGTTCCGCCATATCGGCGCAGAGGTGCTGCTGATGAACTATAACCCGGACGGCATCAACATCAACCGGGACTGCGGCGTGCAGTCGATGAAGCCGCTGCTGGAACTGGTCAAGGACTATAACTGCAATGCAGGCTTTGCCTTTGACGGCGACGGCGGCAGATGCCTTGCCGTGGACGAATCCGGCGAGCTGCTCGACGGTGATCGGATGCTGGCAATCCTCTGTGAGGACCGGCTGCAGCAGCAGGAAACTGCACGCAGACCTGCTCCGAATGTGATGCAGCGCGGCGTTGCAGCGACTGTCATGACGAATCTCGGCTTTCTGCGCTATGCGAAGGCCAAAAATATTCCGCTGCATATTACGCAGCCTGCGCCGCAGTTTGTGCTCGATAAGATGCACAACTTCGGGCTGGCGCTCGGCGGAGACGGCTCCGGCTATCTCTACTTCGACGACGCGCCTGCGCCGGACGGTCTGCTGACGGCCGCGCGGATTCTGCAGGTCATGCAGCGAACCGGTCAGCCGCTGAGCAAGCTCTCCGGCGTCATGGAGCACGACCCGCAGGTCGCGGTCTCTGTCCGGATTCCGCAGTACTGGCGCGAAATCTGGAAGAATGACCCGCAGATCACGCGCTTTATTGCGGCGTGTGAGGACGAGCTCGGTACAGACGGCAGAATCCTTGTGCGGGAACGCCGGGACGATGCGTCCATCCGTGTCATGCTGGAGGGACGCGACTTCAAGCGAATCAATAATTATGCGTTTGCAATCGCAGAGGTGATTCAGACGCGAACCAAATAAGCGGCATTCGTTTTCGGCGGATGCTGCGGAAGGCTGAACAGGAATATGAGAATTGCAAAAAACTGGGCGGATTACCGCCTGATTGATACCAAATGCGGCGAGCGGCTTGAGCGCTGGGGTGATATCACGCTGATCCGGCCGGATCCGCAGGTCATCTGGCAGACGGCGCCGCTGACAGATCTCTGGCATCATGCTGACGGGCACTATCATCGCTCCAAATCGGGCGGCGGACAGTGGGAATATCACAGAAAACCGCCGGAGAGCTGGCAGATCGGTTATCAGTCGCTGCGGTTTATCGTCCGCCCGACCGGCTTCAAGCATACGGGACTGTTCCCGGAGCAGGCCGTCAACTGGGACTGGATGACTGAAAAAATCCGCGGTGCGGGAAGGCCCGTCCGCGTGCTGAACCTTTTTGCCTATACAGGCGGCGCGACGCTGGCCTGCGCGGCTGCGGGCGCTGAAGTCTGCCATGTGGACGCGGCAAAGGGCATGGTGCAGTGGGCGAGAGAAAATGCCGCCGCATCCGGCCTGACGGAGAAGCCGGTTCGCTGGATTGTCGATGACTGCGAAAAATTTATCCGCAGAGAGGCGCGCCGCGGCAAGACCTATGATGCAATCATCATGGACCCGCCGAGCTACGGGCGCGGTCCGGGCGGCGAGATCTGGAAGCTCGAAAACAGCATTTATCCGCTGGTGGAGGCCTGTCTCGATGTGCTCTCTGACAATCCGCTTTTCTTTTTGCTCAACAGCTATACGACGGGGCTTTCGCCGTCGGTAATGGGCTATCTGCTGCACAGTCTGATTGTGCCGAAATTCGGCGGAACGGTTTCCGCAGATGAAATCGGTCTGCCGGTGGAGCTTGCCAAGGCTGCGCTTCCGTGCGGCGCGACGGCAATCTGGCAGGCTGAATCTTAAAATGGAAATACGAAGATTTAAAAAGGAAGATGCCGAAGCGGTTGCTGCGGTTGTCTGTGAGACAGCTGCTGTCAGCAATGCAAAGGATTATCCGCCGGAATACATTGAAGAACTGAAACGCACGCATACGGCGGAGGTTTTGCTGGAGCGTGCTGCGCAGGGACATATGTATGTTGCCTGTGCGGACGGAAAAATCGTCGGAACCGGTACGGTTGCGCCCTTCTGGGGCAGCGTCACGGAAAGCATTCTGCTGACGATCTTTGTGCTGCCGGCTTATCAGGGCAAAGGCATCGGCCGGGCGCTCATTGAAACGCTTGAGCAGGATGAATATGCGCTGCGGGCGAATCGTATTGAGATTCCCGCCTCGCTGACCGGCGTGGATTTTTACCGGCATCTCGGATACGAATACAAGGACGGCATCACAGAGCCGGAAAACGGCCTGATGTACCGTCTGGAGAAACGGAAAGCTGTAACCTCTGACTGAACGGAGAACCCTATGAAACAGATTGCTGTGGTCACAGGCGCGAGCAGCGGGCTCGGCCGTGAATTTGTAAAGCTGCTCTGCAGAGAGCCTGATCTGGATGAAATCTGGCTGATTGCGCGGAGCAAAGGCAAGCTGGAAGCAATGGCCTCCCGCAGCGGCGGCCGTCTGAAGCCCGTGCCGCTTGATCTTTCCGAACAGAAAAGCATGGACGCATTCGCGGAGATGCTGAACGCGCAGGACGTCCGCGTGCGGTATCTGGTCAACAGTGCCGGATACGGCAAATTCGGCGCATACAGCGATCTTTCCGCGGAACAGTCCCGCAACATGATCGACCTGAACATCAGCGGAACGGTCGGCATGTGCCTTGCCTGTATTCCGCATATGAAAAAGGGCGGCCGCATTCTCAATATCGCTTCGCTTGCTTCGGTCACGCCGCTGCCGTATCTCAATGTCTATGCAGCGACAAAGGCCTTTGTGCGGAGCTATTCGCGGGCGCTGAACCTTGAACTGCGGGAGAAGGGCATCTGTGTGACGGCCGTCTGTCCCGGCTGGATGGATACCGGGTTCATTGCCAATGCGCAGACCGGTGCCAAGCATTCGCCGACGGTTTTCGCGGCGATGACCAAGCCGGACGGCGTCGCGGCCAAAGCGCTGCGGGATGCAAAAGCAGGAAAGGATCTTTCCGTTTACGGGTTCTTCCCGAAGCTGACCTATTTCGGCGCCAAGCTGCTGCCGCAGAAATTGATAATGCAGTCATGGCTGCAGATGCAGGCGGGCAGTCGTCGCCGATGACAGCATGACAAAGGAGTCATGATACAAGATGCAATATAAAGTTGTTGACATGGAAACGTATTACCGTCGCGGCGTATTCCGGCATTTTTCGCAGGACTGCAAATGCTCGGTTTCTGTGACGGCCAGAGTGGATGTGACCGCGCTGAAACAGTTTTCCAAAGAGACAGGTACGCGGTTTTATCTCAATTTCCTTTATGTGCTCAGCCGTGCGCTGAATGCAAAAGAAGATTACCGCCTTGCATGGGACTGGCAGAACGAACGTCTGCTCTGCTGGGAAAAAATCAACCCGACGCAGTATGTGTTCCACGACGATACGGAGACCTTTACCGTTGCGTATACGGAATATGATACGGATTATACCGTGTTCTATGCGCGGGCGCTTTCTGATCTGAAAGCGGCACAGAATACGCGGGATTACGGCCTTGACGAGGCGAATCACCCGAACTGGTTTGATGCTTCCTGCCTGCCGTGGCTCAGCTACGATTCCCTGAATATTGAGCTGCCGGACGGATACCTCTACTTCAATCCGATTATCAACTGGGGCGCTTACCGCGAAGAAAACGGCCGGCTGATGATGCCCGTTACGGTGCGGCTGAATCACGCCTCTGCGGACGGATTCCAGATCGCAAGGGTATTCAGACTGCTGGAAGAAACAATGGCCGCGCTATGCGGAGGAGAATAACAGATGAAATGTCCGTTTTGCGGAAAAGAAATGCAGCAGGGTGTTCTGTCGGGGCATGACCGCTCGCAGATTACCTGGAAGGCCGGAGAACAGTCCGCGTCCCTGTTTGACAGAATGATGGGGAACGGAAAGCTGACTGCTGCAAAATACGGTCTTGCGTCTTTTTCGATTGAGGCATATTATTGCGATGACTGCAAGAAGATGATACTTGATACCGACATACAGAAATTCTGACTGACCGTTCACGCTCTGACTGCGGCGAACGATAGATCAATGGAGGCCGGCACTGCCGATGGAAAAACTCATAACCATAGAAAACGCGCATTTTTCATATCCTGCTGCGGAGGAAAATGCCGAGCCGACCGAGGTGCTCAAGGGCATCTCACTGGAATTTGAACACGGCGAGCTTGTCGCGGTGCTGGGACACAACGGCTCCGGCAAATCGACGCTTGCCAAGCTGCTGAACGCGATTCTGCTGCCAACGGAGGGCACGGTCACGGTTGCAGGCATGGACACAAAGAACGAGGAAAAGCTG
The DNA here is from genome assembly GCA_017427265.1 of Oscillospiraceae bacterium. GTDB lineage: Bacteria > Bacillota > Clostridia > Oscillospirales > Ruminococcaceae > Firm-04. The sequence continues at coordinate 33,963 of JAFRTG010000036.1, forward strand.
CTTGAAATCCGGCAGCATGTCGGCATGGTGTTCCAGAATCCGGATAACCAGATCGTTGCAACCATCGTCGAGGAGGATGTCGCCTTCGGGCTGGAAAACCTCGGGGTGCCGACCGACGAAATGCGCGCCCGTGTCGATCAGGCGCTTCATGCCGTCGGCATGTACGAGTTCCGCGGTCATGCGCCGCACCAGCTTTCCGGCGGACAGAAGCAGCGCGTTGCAATCGCCGGCATTATTGCGATGCGGCCGGACTGTATCGTACTCGATGAGCCGACCGCCATGCTCGATCCGCAGGGCAGAAAAGAGGTTATGCGGACGATCAAGCTGCTGAACCGCGATTACGGGATCACGGTCATTCTCATCACGCATGAAATGGACGAGGCTGCCCAGTGCGACCGCGTCATTGTGATTGACCACGGCACCGTGCATATGGACGACAAGCCGGAAAAGGTGTTTTCGCATGTGCAGGAGATGCGTGATCTCGGGCTGGACGTTCCGCAGCCGACAGAGCTCTGTGAGCTGCTGCGGCAGGCAGGCTACGACCTCGATCCGGAGATTATGACGCCGGAAGCCGCCGCGGATGCGATTGCAAAGCTGGTGCAGTCGCAAAGCAGCTGAGCTGTCGCTCTGATTTCGCGGGCAATCCCCGCCGGAAAGGAAACTTATCAATGCCGATTCTGGAAGCAAAAGACCTTACCTATACATACAGCATCGGTTCGCCGTTTGAGAAAACCGCGGTCGATCATATCAACCTGCAGATCGAGCAGGGGGAGTTTGTCGGCATCATCGGGCATACCGGTTCGGGCAAATCCACGCTTATGCAGATGATGAACGGGCTGCTGAAGCCGACTTCCGGCACTGTTCTGCTGGACGGCAAGGATATCTGGGAGAAGGGCGCCGACCGCAGAGCCGTGCGGTTTCAGGTCGGGCTGGTGTTCCAGTATCCGGAATATCAGCTGTTTGAGGAGACTGTCTATAAGGATATTGCGTTCGGCCCGAAGAATATGGGACTTGACGAAAAGGAGATCGACCGCAGAGTGCGGGAAACCGCAGAGGCCGTCGGCCTGCGTGAGGAGCTGCTCGAAAAAGCGCCCTATGCGCTTTCCGGCGGACAGAAGCGCAGAGTGGCAATCGCCGGCGTCATGGCAATGGAGCCGCGTGTGCTGATTCTCGATGAGCCGACAGCCGGTCTTGACCCCAAGGGCAGAACCAAGATTCTCTCGCAGCTGCGGGAATATCATAAGCGCACGGGCTGCACGGTCATGCTGGTTTCGCACAGCATGGAGGATGTTGCCAAATATGTCTCCAAGCTGCTTGTGCTGTCTCATGCAAAGGTCGTCTGCTACGACACGCCTGCAAATGTATTTGCACGCGGCGACGAGCTGGAGCAGATGGGTCTTGCCCTGCCGCAGATCACGCGCGTATTCCGCCTGCTGCGGGAGCGCGGCATCACCTTCCCGGAAGAGGTCTACACCGTGCCCTTCGGTGCGGAGCTGCTGCGTGCGAAGCTGGAGGGGAGGGCACCGCAATGCTGAAGGATATCACACTCGGACAGTATTTTCCGATGGACAGCGTCGTGCACAGGATGGACGCACGCTATAAGATCATCATTACGATGGTGTTCCTTGTGATGCTGTTCTGGGGACAGCATCTGACCTCTCTGCTGGCAGGGCTGCTGTTCGTTGCCGTTGCGATGATCTGCTCCAAAATTCCGCCGAAAATGCTGCTGAAAAGCATCAAGCCGATTGTGCCGGTGCTGGTGATTACCGGCGTGCTGAATCTGTTTCTGCTGAGCGGCGGCAAGGTGCTGTGGGAATGGAAGTTCATCAAGCTGACGGAACAGGGCGTTCAGACCTCGGTCTTTATGCTCGTGCGGATCTGCCTGCTGATTGCGGGTACCTCGCTGCTGACCTACACGACCTCTCCGATCGTGCTGACCGATGCAATCGAATCGCTGCTTTCGCCGCTGAAAAAGCTGAAAATGCCGGTGCATGAGCTGGCCATGATGATGACGATTGCGCTGCGGTTCATCCCGACGCTGATTGAGGAGACCGATAAGATCATGGCTGCACAGAAGGCGCGCGGCGCCGATATGGAAAGCGGCAGCCTGATTCAGCGGGCGCAGGCACTTGTGCCGATTCTGATTCCGCTGTTTGTTTCGGCGTTCCGGCGTGCAGAGGAGCTTGCACTTGCGATGGAATGCCGCTGCTATCACGGCGGCGAGGGCAGAACCCGTCTGCGGCAGCTCAAAAGCGGCCTGCGCGATTATGTCGCGCTTGGCTTGACGCTGCTGCTGTTTGCCGCCGTTATCACTCTGAATACAGTGCTGCATTGAGGCTGTTATGAAACGAAAACATCTGATCTGTCATTTACTCAGCTTTCTGCTGCCTGCCGGAATTGTACTGCTGATCTATGCGATAAACGGGAAGTGCCCGTTCGGAAGCGGCACGATGCTCGACTGTGATGCCGGTGCGCAGTATTATCCCTTTTTTCTGCTGTTTCGCCGGACGGTCCGGCAGGGCGGGAGCCTGCTCTACAGCTGGGCTGCCGGAATGGGCTCAAACTTCTGGGCGCTGCTTGCGTATTACTGTCTGAACCCGTGGAATCTGATCGGGCTGCTTTTGCCGGATACGGCGCTGATTCCGTTTTTCAGCCTTTCGATCTGTTTCCGGCTTGGTCTTGCAGGACTGTTTTTCTCCGTTTTGCTGCGGACTGTCCGCCCGGAGAATACAGACCTCAGCAATGTGGTTTTTTCGCTGATCTACGCGCTGAATGCATGGCTGGTCAGCAATCAGTTTCAGCTGATCTGGCTGGATACGGTCATTCTGACGCCGCTGGTGCTCTCCGGGCTGATTTTGCTGGTGCGCGACCGGAAACCGGTTCGTTATGTCGCAGTGCTCTGCCTGTCGCTGTTCTGCAGCCCGTATATGAGCTTCATCACCTGCTGCATGACAGGACTCTGCTGGATCGGTCTGCTGATTGTTCTGAAAAAAAAGCTGCGTGAATTTCCGCGTGAGACCGGCAGATTTCTCGGCTGTTCGGTGCTGGCTGCCGGAATTGCAGCTGTTTCCCTTGTACCGATGGCTTTTGCGCTGACACGCACGGCATCACCGGCACAGTTTTTGCCGCCGCTTGATCTTGTGGACGGCAGTCTGCCCGCATACTTTACGCAGATGATCGACGGAACATTCCCGATCATGCACACCGGTCTGCCGAATATTTCAGCCGGAATGCTTGCAGTGATACTGCTGACCGGATATCTGACCGCACGCCGGATCCCGCTGCGTGAACGCATCGTGACCGGAATGCTGTTCCTGTTTCTGATGGTCAGCCTGTGGTACGTGCCGCTGAATTATGTCTGGCACGGACTTCACATTCCGAACGGATTTGTGCACCGCTTTGCGCATCTGGTTCCGCTTGTCACTGCGTTTATGGGATGGCGGTATGTCAGCACATGGGATGCGCCGGAGGGCAAGGCGCGCGGAATCCGCTTTCTGCAGATCGGCTGCATGACCGCCGTGACGGCAGGGTGGCTGTACCTTGCCGATCTGGAATCGGCTTCGGATGTGCTGATGGTTTCTGTATTGTTTGCGGCGCTGTACTGTCTGGTTCTCGTGTGGCTTGCCGCACGGAAGGAATCCCGCGGACTTGCACATTTTGTGCTGCTGCTGCTTGCCGGTGCAGAGGCTTTTGTGAATCTCAGCCTTGTGATGCAGCACCGCGGCGCAGACTTTACCGTTTTCCAGCTGACGCCGCGTCCGGAGATTGAACAGTCTGCTGCGCTTCTGCGCGGGGATGCTGAAAAGCAGCAGCTTCTTTACCGGACGGCGCTGCATCAGACAGACGGCATGAGTGACCGCGTGTATAACCGTGAGCTCTTCTATGAGCTGCCGTCCTCTTCTGAACTGTTTTCTTCCCTGACGCCTGCGGAGCTTTGCGGCTTCTGCGGCAGCATCGGAATGGATTCCGAGTACGGCATCAATTATTATCAGTACAGTGATCTGTCGCCGCTGGCTGCGTTGATGCTATCGCAGCAGTATGTGATTTCTCCTGACGGGGAACCCGAACCGCCGCAGTTTTATCGCAGGCTTGGTGATTCTGCTGCGTATGCCTTCCGTTATGTGCTTCCGGTCGGGTTCTGTCTGCCGGAGCAGGCTGCTGATTCTGTGATTGAAGGCAGCTCATATCCGGATCGGCAGAATCAGCTGTTCTGCAGCGTGAGCGGCTCTGATGAACCGCTGTTCCGGATGCTGCCGGCTGCATCGACGGAAACAGACGGAACGATGCAGGCGGAACCGTCTGCGGATAGGCTGCACTGTACTGTCGGTACAGAAAAGAACGGCAGTCTGATTCTATCCTATACTGCGGATGCTGACGGGTACTGTATCTTTGATCTGCAGGCGGATGTGCAGGTTCAGGGCGCTGTTCATGCGTATTATGTTTCTGTTGACGGGAAACGTCAGATTGAGCAGGCATTCGGGCTTTCAAACAGCTTTGAACCGTTTACGACGCTTCATCCGATCGGACAGCTGAAAAAAGGGCAGGAGATTCAGATCGAGCTGCATCTTGCAAAAGGCACGGAGGGCGATGTCGGGATTGCTGCCGCCATTCTGGATGAAGCCGTATTTGAGCGCTTTTATCAGAAATGCACGGAAGAGCGTTTTCAGGTGACGGCATGCTCCGGCAGAGCGCTGACCGGTACAGTCAATGCAGAAAGGGATACAATGCTGTATCTGTCCGTTCCCTATGATAAGGGCTGGCATGTGACGGTAGACGGCGTTTCGGCGGAAACAGTTCCGCTGTTCGATGCGATGACAGGGGTTCCGCTGCAGAAGGGCGTGCATGAGATCAAGATGCAGTTTATACCGCAGGGGATGATCCCTGGCGCTGCGATTTGTGCAGGATCGCTGCTTTGTGCAGCGATTATGCTGATTCTTTTCCGGAATCGGCACAATAATCAAAAAAAGCGAATGTTGAAGTAAAAAGGAGCGATGAAGAATGGAACGTCTGGACCGCAGTACACGGAAATGGAATCGGATCTATCGGCTGCTCAGCTTTTTGATTCCGCTGGCTGCACTGTTGATTTGTATGGTGCTGATTCAGTTTTATCCGTTTGGCGACAACCTGTTTCTCAGGGGCGATGCAAATGCTGAGTACTATCCGTATATTATGCTGTTTCGTCGTGTAATGCGCTCTCAGGAGAGTTTGCTGTATACATGGCGTTCCGGCATGGGATTGAGTCTGATTCCGACATATGCTTATTTTGGATTCAATCCCTTTAATCTGATTGCTGTACTTCTGCCGGAATCAGTTTTGCCTGCATTTTTTTCCATTTCGATCTGCGTCCGGATTGCACTGGCGGGATACTTTTTCTCGATTCTGCTGCAGACAGTCCGCCCTGCACTGACACAATCATCTGTGGTGTTTTCTGTGATGTTTGCGCTGAATTCGTGGCTGATCGGCAATTCACTGCAGACTGTATGGCTGGATTCTATTATGATGCTGCCGTTGATTTGTGCCGGTCTGATCCGGATGGTACGGGATCGGGATTTCCGGCTGTATCCGATCGCCCTTGGGCTTTGCATTGCCTTTAACTACTACATGGGCTTTATCATCTGTGTGATGACAGGCCTTGTCTGGGTCGGTCTGATGATCGTTGTGAAAAGCCCGCTTCGTTCTCTGCTGACGGAAGCCCTGACATTTCTGGGCCTATCCGTTGTCGGAGCGGGAATCGGCGGCGTTCTGCTTATTCCGACGTTCATGGCTATACGTCAGACAACAACCTACGGCAGTTCCATTACAAACTGGACGGAGGTATATTCATCCATTCAGGAGCTGATCGGTGGTTTGGCGCCGTTCCAGGATATTGTTCTGAATTCGCATCCGGGATTTTATGCAACCAGCATTCTTGCTGTTATGCTGTTAGGCGGTTATATCTTATCCGGAAAGATTCCGCTCAAGGAACGCGTTTACGGCTGCTTCCTCTTTGTCTTTCTGATGCTGAGTTTCTGGTATGCACCGCTGAATTTTGTATGGCACGGTCTGCATTATCCGCATGTTTCTGTGCAGCGCTTCGGCTTTCTGGTTCCGTTTGTGCTGGCATTCATCGGCTGGCGTTTCACGGATACGCTGCACGATATTCCGGAGAAGCCGCGAAAAACATGGACAACTGTGCTGCGGACATTCTTCGGCAGCATTCTGATGCTGGGCTTTGGCGCCGGGGTCATTTACTGCGCTGCGACTTATTGTGAGGTTGACATTCCGTTGGTGATCGCAATCTGCGGCGGCCTGTATTTCCTGCTGTATGGTTTTTACCGGTTCTTCCCGAAGCGTTCTATGGCATTCTATCTGTTCCTGATTGTGCTTGTGTCCGGTGAACTTGGAATGAGCGCATACCTGCAGAACAGCTTGCTGTCGGCTGACTGTTCTGTAAGTACTATTATTCCGGATAAAACCATTTCCCAATCAGTTTCTGCTATCAATTCTGACGATCAGATGACGCCGGAAGCATTAAGCAGGACCGCAGTTATGCTCGATGATACGCTTGACTTTGAATTGCTTTACGATATTCCACACGGCAGTTCTGTCTTTAATTCCATGATTCCGAATGGTATGCAGCAGTTCTGTGAGAAAACTGGTCTCCAGAACGGCGGGGATGGCTACTTTTATTCTTTCCGTGAGACTACGCCGTTTGCGATGCTGCTGACGGACATGCAGTATGTAGTAGCCAACAAGGCGGTTGCAAGCTGCGATCCGATGCAGGAGAATGTTCCGGAGGACACGTACAGTCCGTATAAAAACCGTTATGATACGGATCTCGGTTTCTGTGTTCCGGAAGCTGTGCAGCTGCCGGAGGATGAGAACATGCTTGGCAGCGATGTGCTGGATCAGCTCTTTACGAAAATGACCGGAATTGAAAAGCCACTGTTTTCTATAGTTGCGGAAAAAGAGCACAGCGCAGAGTTTATGGATCTGAAATGTAACGGTGAGCAGTATTCCTTTATTGCGGAGGAATTCATCGATGATGCAGAGGGCGACGATATTGTCAAGCCGGTTTTCCATATCGAATACGAAATTCCGCAGGATGGCTTGTATTATTTATATTACCGGTGGGATGAAAAACCGGATTCGGCGATGAAAATTTGCAATGTTTTTGTAAATGACGAAAGAATATTTATTGACAAGCCTTTTATTAAGATTCCAGCACAGCAGCAGTGCTGTGCACTCGGCGAACGAAAAAAAGGTGACAAGATTTCATATGAAATGAATATCTTTGCGGGAACGGAATGTGCGATCACTGTCCGGTTGGTGCGGTTTGACGAGGACGTATACCGCAAGGGCTATGAAATCATGCACAAGTCTCCGCTGAAGCTGACTTCCTTTGATCAGGATCGCTTTACCGGCACCGTGGAGACCGAAAAGGATTCTGTGCTGTATCTTTCCGTACCGTTTGAGGAAGGCTGGACTGCCTCTGTGGACGGAAAGGACGTCCCGGTTGAGCGTATGCTGAATGCGATGAGCGGGATCCGTGTGCCGGCAGGCAAGCACCAGATCCGGATGCAGTTCATGCCGCCCGGACTGATGGTCGGCGTAATTGTCAGTGCATCCTGCATATTCATTTATCTGCTGATTGTGCTGATTAACAGTATCGTGCTGCATAAGCACCGCCGTGCGGCTGCTGCTGAGCGGGGAGATGCCGGAACAGCGCAGACAAATGAGCAGATGGCTGCGGAGCCAATGCCTGCGGCGGAAGAAACTGCTGCGGAGCTGCCGGAAGATTTTTCTGTGGATGCATTGCTGTCTGCGGATTATTCGGTTCCGGAAGATGAGACGGAGGAAGATTCACATTGCGAACACTGAAAATGAAGATTGCCTATCGCGGAACAAAGTATCACGGGTTTCAGCGTCAGCCGAATGCTGTGACAGTTCAGGCGGAGCTGGAAAAGCAGCTTTCCCGTGTGCTGAACGGTCCGACGGTTGTCTACGGCTGCTCGCGGACGGATACCGGCGTTCACGCGAATGAATTTGTGCTGCACCTGCATACGGAACGTGAGATCCGGTGCAGGAATCTGGTGCGGGCGCTGAACGGCTATCTTCCGGATGATATTTCCGTCCTTGCATGCGAGGATGCTCCGGCATCCTTTCATGCAAGGTTTGACTGCAAGGGAAAGGAATATCTCTATCTGATCCACAATCATGAAAGCAAAAACCCGTTCCGCACAGACCTCGCGTTCCATTACCGGCGACCGCTGGATGTGGATCTGATTCGTGAGGCGGGACAGGCTGTTGTCGGGACGAATGATTTTCACAGCTTCTGTGCGCAGGCTACTGCGGAGACAAACTGTATCCGCACGATCTTCGGCTTTTCAGCAGAACGCTTCGGCGATGCAGTCGAGCTCCGGATCAGCGGAGACGGTTTTCTGTATAATATGGTGCGGATTTTTGTGGGCACGCTGCTGGATATCAATGAGGGCGTTTTTCCGCCGGATGCGATGCCGCAGATTCTCGCGGCGAAGGACCGTCTGGCAGCAGGCCGGACCGCAATGGCACACGGGCTGTATTTGAACCGTGTATTTTACTGACCGCAGGGTGTCCGTTCCGGAGAGAAAGATGGAACAGACGCGCAAACGAAAGAAGGGACTGCAATGAATATGCAGAAGCAAAGCGCCGGGAAAGAGAAACTGCCGAAGGGCGCAAAAGACATCTATGCGATGCGAAAACGGAAGAAACGCAGGAAGGTGCTGCAGCAGAGTATCTGGATGCTGCTGCTGGCAGTGACCGTGCTCGTGCTTTATCAGCGCCGGGATTCGTGGATTCCGAAGCTGGAAACAATGGGCATGCGGCACCAGAATCAGCGGCTGGGCGCGAATGCGGAATCGGACGGCAATCTCCCGATCAGCGTGTTCGGAGATACGGATTATCAGACCGGTTCGGCAAACGGAAAGCTGCTGCTGCTGAGCGACGCCTATCTCTATTTTTATGAGACGGACGGTTCGCAGATTGCAGCACGGCAGCATTCCTACGGCAGTGCCATGCTGCAGACGGCCGGCGACTATGCGCTGATCTATGAATCCGGCGGCACCAGCTTCCGGCTCGAAACGGTTGCCAAAACGCGCTTTGAGAAAAAAACTGACGATCCGATCATTTTCGGCAGAGTTTCGCCGAACGGTCAGATCGCGCTGGTTACAAGTGCAGAGACCTGCTCCTGCAAGATGCTGGTGTTCAATCAGAAGGGGCAGAAAATCTATGAGCGGCACTGCGTCGAGCGGATTTCCGATCTCTCGTTCCATAATGATGACGGCGGATGCTTCGCTGTCAGCTCCGAAACGGACGGCGGAGAACTGAAATCCGTCATTCATTCCTATAGTTTTACAGAGAAAACAGATCTTTGGACGAGTCAGCCTCTTGACATGCTGGCGATTTCGGTATATAATACAAGTGGGGAAGAAGTATTTGTGCTTGGCGATACCCAATGCTGTTATCTTGGTGCGGACGGCAGTCTGATCTCCTGCTTTGCGTACCCGGACACCCTTGATCGCGGTGTGTTCTCCGGCGAGACAGCAGCACTGGTGTTTTCAAACAATGAAAAGCGGACAAATTCCGTCGTGATTCTGAACGGCAGTGCTGCTGCACCTGTGCTGCGGATCTACGACAAAGCCGTGATGGACATTCAGCTCCAGCCGGAACGCGAAACCGTTCTTGTGCAGCTGCGCAGTCAGCTGGAGAGTCTGTCTATGACGGGTGAACGGCTCGGTACGGTTCCGGTGACGGATAACAGTGAAAGAATTCTTCTGATCGGAGATTACCTGTTCCTGCACTGCTATGACCATATCGGCCGTATGGATGCTCCGACTTTCGGCACAGAAAAGAACAGTAAATAAAATGTGCGGATCGCCTGCGAACGGGCAGCTGCACAGGGAGGATTATTTGCATGAGCGGATTCGGATGGATTTTTGACATACTTGTGATCGTAATTATCGGTTATGTTCTTTTTTCCAATGCAAAACGCGGCGTGTGCAAGGTGCTGATTTTCGGAATCGGTTACATTGTTGCAGCGCTGATCGCATCGTTTGTATCATTCGGCGTGTCGGATGCGCTTTATGAGGCTGTGGCAAGAGAAAGCAATATTTCCGCTGTCGAAACGGCGAACAGCCATACGGATTTTGTCCATGCCTTTTCAACCGCGATTGAACGGGAGCAGTACGGTTTTGAACTGAAGGAAGCTGAAATCCGCGAATGCCTGACTGCGAAGGACGACAAGCCGTTCGATGAGCGGATTTATAACTACATCGTTCGGAAGGCAGGTGCGGAAGGCATCTCACGGAATGATGTGACGGCTGTACTGCAGGAAGCGTTTATCTCTGCATACGGCAAGCAGCTCTATGAGCGTCTGCCGGAATATGTCCGGATGGACTTTACCGATGCAGCGAAGAAAGACCCGCAGCTGATGCGGGATATGATCCATACCTATTACGATGAGTCCATGACTTCCGAGGAGAAGGCTGAAAAGGTTGAGGATCTGTTCAGCAAGGAGCCGACCAAAGAGGTTCTGCAGATTTTCCTGTTCCTGATTATGTTCTCGATTCTGATGGTAATCGCAGCCGTAATCGGAACTGTGATGCAGAACAAAATGTTCTTTAATATCCGCACCTTTACAGATCATGCGCTGGGCGGTGTCATCGGTCTCATTGAGGCAGCTGTCATGGTGATTCTGATCGCAATGATCGTTCGTCTGATCGTCATGCTCGGAGGCGGAAACTTCCTGTGCTTCAACGATGAGGATATCCGTGATACGTGGATTTTCCGGTACTTCTACGATCAGCTCCGCGTGTTGCTTTAACAAAACTGCACCTCTGTCGCTGCTTGCGGCAGAGGCGTATCCATATCATATAAGTGTAATTTGAGAGAGGAGTGTGTTCCCGGGTTCGGGAATCGGCAGCAAATGGTTTTATGCAGTCAGTGTAAGAAAAGACCGGCAGTGGTGTTTATCACCAGTATGCACGGTACTGAAAAACGGGATGAGGGGCTTTGTCTTGTCTGCGCCAAAAAAATGAATATTCCGCAGGTGTCCGAGTATATGGAGCATCTGGGCATTACGGATGAAGACGTTGAGCAGATGAGCGACCAGATGATGGACCTCATGGACGACGAAAACTTTGAGATGGGCGGCGCAAGTACGCTGCCAAATTTTATTCAGCGGCTTTTTACCGACCGTCCCGTGACGGAGCAGGAAAAGTCCGGTGAGAAACCGGAAAAGGAAAAGCCTGCAAGCAGCAATCCGTTCCAGCGTTCCGGCGGCGAGCGCCAGCAGGACCGCAATGCAGATGACCGGAAACGCCGCAAAAAGGAGCGCAAAAAGGAACTGAAATATCTCGACAGCTATTGCTCCAACCTCAGCAAGCGTGCTGAGGAGGGCACAATGGACGGCGTCATCGGACGCGATACCGAGATCGCCCGCGTGATTCAGATTCTTTCCCGCAGGCAGAAAAACAATCCCTGCCTGATCGGTGAACCGGGCGTCGGCAAGACAGCCGTTGCAGAGGGCATTGCCCTGCGCATTGCATCCGGCGATGTGCCGTTCCACCTGAAGGATAAGAAGATCTATCTGCTGGATATGACTGCCCTTGTGGCTGGTACGCAGTTCCGCGGCCAGTTCGAGAGCCGCGTCAAAGGACTTGTGGAGGAAGTCAAGGAGCAGGGGAATGTCATCCTGTTCATTGATGAGGTGCACAGTCTCGTCGGCGCCGGCGACTCCGAGGGCTCTATGAACGCAGCGAACATCCTGAAGCCTGCGCTATCACGCGGAGAGGTGCAGGTGATCGGCGCAACGACCTTTGAGGAGTACCGGAAGTATATCGAAAAGGACGGCGCACTGGAACGCCGCTTCCAGCCGGTCAAGGTCGATGAGCCGACCATTGAGGATACCGTCGAGATCCTGAAGGGCGTTGCAAAGTATTACGAGGCATTCCACCGTGTCAGCATTTCCCCGGCGATGCTGCGGCTCTGCGCGGTGCTCTCCGAGCGCTATATCACAGACCGTTTCCTGCCGGATAAGGCAATCGACCTGCTGGACGAAAGCTGCGCTTATGTCAGCATCCGGCATCCGGAGCTGACTGAGCTTGACCGTCTGACAGCCGATATGGCGGAAAAGCAGGAGGAGATCGACACGATTGAATCGGACAACAATCCCGATTATCAGAAGCTCGCTGAGTGCAAAGGCGAGATGATCCGGATGAAATCGCGCTTTGATGAGCTGACGGCCAATCCGGTTGCGGTCAGTGTGGAGGCAGGCGACCTTGCACATGTGATTGAAATCTGGACGGGAATCCCCGCAAACAAGATCGAGGAATCCGAGTACGCCAAGCTGCGCGATCTGGAAACGCATCTTTCCGCGCATATCATCGGACAGGAGGAAGCCATCAGTGCGCTTGCACGCGCAATCAAGCGCAGCCGCATTCAGATGACCGCCCGCCGCAGACCGGCATCCTTCATTTTCGTCGGCCCGACCGGTGTCGGAAAGACGGAGCTTGTCAAGGTGCTCTCGAATGAGCTGTTTGATTCCACGGAGCCGCTGATTCGTCTGGATATGACGGAATATATGGAAAAGCACGCAGTTTCGCGTATGATCGGTTCGCCTCCCGGCTATGTCGGCTATGACGAGGCGGGTCAGCTGACCGAAAAGGTACGCCGCAGACCCTATTCCGTGATTCTGTTTGACGAGATCGAAAAGGCGCATCCGGATGTCATGAATCTGCTGCTTCAGATTCTCGACGAGGGCAAAATCGACGATGCGCAGGGCAGAACCGTCAACTTTGAAAATACAATCATCATTATGACGTCCAATGCGGGCAGCACGGATAAATCGACCGGCGTCGGCTTCAACCGCACAGAGGAGGAAATCTCCCGCGAAAAGGCGATGAAGGCGCTCAAGGACTTCCTGCGTCCGGAGTTTGTCGGCCGTATTGATGAGATTATTGTGTTCAAGCCGCTGACTGTCGAGGACTACCGGAAGATCGCGGATCTCATGCTCAAGGAGACGGCAGAGGCGCTTTCGGAGCGCGGTCTGCTGCTGGATTGGGACGATGCTGCGCTGAAATACGTTGCAGAGAAGGCGCACGGACACCGCTACGGTGCGCGTGATATCCGTCATGTGCTGCGCGATGAGGTTGAGGACCGGATTGCAGGTCTGATTGTCGATTCCGACCGGCCGCTGCATGTGCTGCATATCCGCGGAACGGAAAACGGCGTGACCGTGGAACCGGCGGAGGCATAATGGAGATCGGAATTCGCGGAATGAAACCGGCGGATTATCCGTATCTGCGGGATTTTCTCTATGAGGCGATCTTTGTGCCGGAGGGGGCTGCGCCGCCTCCGCGGGAGATCATTGACAAACCGGAGCTGCAGGTCTATATTCAGGATTTCGGCGAACAGCCGGATGACTGCGCACTGATGGCCGTTGTGGACGGAAAGCCTGCGGGCGCTGTCTGGACGCGCATCATGCAGGATTACGGGCATCTGGATGACAAGACGCCCTCGCTGGCAATCGCGCTGTATCCGCAGTACCGCGGATGGGGCATCGGCAGGGCGCTGATGCAGGCGATGCTCGGAATGCTCCGTGCAATGGGGTATCCGGGTGTGTCGCTCTCCGTGCAGCGCAGCAACTACGCCGCGGAGATGTACCGGAAGCTCGGATTTCAAACCGTCCGGCAAAACGGCGACGAGGACCTGATGCTGTATTCATTTTGAACGGAATAACCGCCTCTGTGATATACAGAGGCGGCAGTTTTTCAAAACGGAAATACTTTACAATCGAAGGAGTATACTATGAAACATAACACCGCAGCAATCATTGCAGCACTTTGCTTTGCATTATACGGCGCGGCAGCACATAAAACATAAATGACAGGGCGGCAAAACCCTGTCATTTTTGCTGCTGTGCAGGCTGCTGAAAAAAGAAAAGCCGGACGACTGCAGCAGCCATCCGGTGATAAAGGAAAGAGGTTACCATAAGCAAATCGTGTGAATGATTTGCAAGGCAAATCTCTTCACATTCATTGATATGTTAAACTATAATTAGTATACAGGATGCTGCTTAATTTGTCAATATTTCGCTTATGATTTCAGCATACTGCATAATAAACAAGACGTATTGTAATAATTATAGTTGTGATTGCTCTTCGTAATATAATCATATTGCTGAATTTTGACGTATCAAACGAATCAGCGGCAGGCAGAAAAAGCACACAGATACGCATAGCGGGTGACAATCGCATACAGCCTTTGCAGAATGGAACAGTACGTCAGATTTGACCGGGTGACGTTTGCAGTTGTACTGCGTAGAAATACAGTTTGTTTCAGTTTTAACGATATTCATAGTATGTACATATTTATAAAGGTCACAATAAATAAGTACTGCGCTAAAATATCGGATTATTCCGCATAATATATTGAAAAAATCTGAATCAGATAGGATACAAATAAACAGTTGCAAAATGCGGAAAATGTGGTATAATAGAAGACGGACCACAAGTCCCGAGTTCATATTTGTATTTTGTAAGGAGAATTGAATTATGGAACTGAAGAATGCTTACCTGAAGTCTGTCTATGAGCAGGTAGAGAAGCGTAACCCGAACGAACCGGAATTCCTGCAGACGGTTGCAGAGGTGCTCAGCACACTGGAGCCTGTTGTTGAAAAGAGACCTGACCTGGTTGAGGCCGGCGTCATCGAGCGTATGGTTGAGCCGGAGCGCCAGATCATCTTCCGCGTGCCGTGGATTGATGACAACGGCAAGCAGCAGGTCAACCGCGGCTTCCGCGTCCAGTTCAACTCTGCAATCGGACCGTACAAGGGCGGCCTCCGTTTTGCAAAGAATGTTTACATCGGCATTATCAAGTTCCTCGGCTTTGAGCAGACCTTCAAGAACTCCCTGACCTCTCTCCCGATGGGCGGCGGCAAGGGCGGTTCTGACTTCGATCCGCAGGGCAAGTCTGATGCAGAAGTCATGCGTTTCTGCCAGAGCTTCATGACCGAGCTCTACCGTCACATCGGTCCGAACCTCGACGTTCCGGCCGGTGATATCGGTGTCGGCGGCCGTGAGATCGGCTATCTGTTCGGCCAGTACAAGAGACTCCAGAATGAGTTCACCGGCGTTCTGACCGGTAAGGGCATCCCTTATGGCGGTTCTCTGATCCGTCCGGAGGCAACCGGCTACGGCGCTGTCTACTATGTCCAGAACATGCTTGACTACTTCAAGGATGAGATCAAGGGCAAGACCTTCGCAGTTTCCGGCTTCGGCAATGTTGCATGGGGTACCATCAAGAAGGTCAACGAGCTCGGCGGCAAGGTCGTCACGATCTCCGGTCCGGACGGCTATATCTACGATCCGGACGGCATTTCCACCGACGAAAAGGTTGACTTCCTGCTCGAAATGAGAGCATCCTGCCGCAACCGCGCTGAGGACTATGCTGACAAGTTCCCGTCTGCAAAGTTCTTCAAGGGCGAGAAGCCGTGGGGCGTCAAGGCTGACATTCTGATGCCGTGCGCAACGCAGAATGAAGTCGGCGTTGAGGAAGCAAAGAAGATCATCGCAAACGGTGTCAAGTATTACGTTGAGGTCGCTAACATGCCGACCACCAACGAGGCAATCGCGCTGCTGAAGGAAGCAGGCGTTGTCGTTGCTCCTTCCAAGGCTGTCAACGCAGGCGGTGTTGCTGTTTCCGGTCTCGAAATGTCTCAGAACAGTGAGCGTCTCAGCTGGACTGCTGAAGAGGTCGATGCAAAGCTGAAGAACATCATGGCAAACATCTTCAAGGCTTCCATCGAGGCTGCAAACACCTACGGCCTGGGCGATGACCTGGTCGCTGGTGCAAATATTGCCGGCTTCCTGAAGGTTGCTGAGGCTATGAAGGCTCAGGGCTGCGTGTAATTCGCAGAACAGATTCAAACATGCACATAAAAAAACCGGGGACACAAGTTGTCTCCGGTTTTTTGATTTTCAGAATCGGGGGGAGAATCATGAAGCAGATTCTGATGGCAGATTTCCGGCAGTATCACGATGCTGCGGCTCATGCGTCCGGTGATGCGGTGTATCCGCTTTCTATTGCGGAGGGCGTGCAGTCCGGCGATATTTTCATCGGCGGAGATGCAGTTTTATTCTGGCATAATTGCGGTTTTGCGTATCTTTCCGGACATCCGGAGCCCGCTTTCCTGAATGAGATCGCGGTGCGTTTTTTCGGGGATACGCAGCCTGAACGCAGATTTCTGCTGATTTCCGATGATGCGGATGTCTGCCGCTATTTTGCAGCGCAGCGCGGAATTCTCGCAGAACAGCGCGTATATTATCATGCGGATGCGGCGTGTGCGGAGCTGCCGCTGCCGGAGGGCTTCTCGCTTCACCGGACGGATGCAGAATTGCTCCCGCGGATCACCGGACGGATTGTCCCTGCATGGTCATGGGATGCGCCGGAGCAGTTCCTTGCAAACGGCATCGGCTATTGTGTGATGCACGGCGAAACGGTCGCTGCTGCTGCATTTACGGCTGCTGTCTCCTCAGACTTTGCCGATATCGGCGTAGAGACTGCGGCTGATTTCCGCAGAATGGGACTTGCAAAGGCTGCTGCGGCTGCCGTGATGCGGGAGATTACCGCGCAGGGGAAAACGCCGGTCTGGGCGCATCATATTGCGAATACCGGCTCGATGCGGACGGCGGAAGCAATCGGCTTTCAGCGTGACCGCATCTGCATGACATTCCACAGAGAATACCGCGAATGAAAAAGAAATGCTCCGGAACCCGCTGAACGGGAAGCCGGAGCATTTTGGCTGTTTACAGCCGACGGGCCGCAGGAATCTGCTGTGTGATGCAGTGGATATTGCCGCCGCCGAGCAGAATCACACGCGCCGGAATCGGAACGATCTCCCGGCCGGGACAGCATCCGTGCAGGATTTCACACGCTTTTGCGTCGTCCTCTGCGTATGCGCCGCCGAACTGCGGCACGAGCACGCAGTCATTGCCGAAATAAAAGTTGACGTAGGATGCAGCAAGGCGCTCGCCGGGCTCGCGCGTATCCTCGCCCTCGGCAAAGATATAGTCATTGCATTCGGCTTCCGTGACGCAGACAGGCTTATGCGGCACCGGCAGCTTTGTGATTTTCAGTTTCCGGCCGTGGGCGTCGGTTTCGCTTGATAAGATATCGTAATCCGCGCGGGACATCGCATACTGCGGATCGTCCGGATCGTCGCACCATGCCAGCACGACCTCGCCCGGTGCCGTGAATGCGCAGATGTTGTCGATGTGCTCGTTCGTTTCGTCGTTGTAGATGCCGAACGGAATCCAGATGACCTTTTCCGCGCCAAGATATTCCAGCAGCTTTGCGGTGATCTGTTCCTTTGTCAGCTGCGGATTGCGTCCGCCGGAGAGCAGGCAGACTTCTGTAACGAGCACTGTACCCTCGCCGTCGCAGTGGATGGCGCCGCCTTCCAGCACGAACGGCCGGGCGTTATAGCAGGGGACGTTCAGCGCTGTGCAGATGGCCTCTGCGGCAGCATCATCCTGTGCATAGTCCGGATAAAGGCCGTCAAAATCGCCGCCCCATGCGTTGAACTGCCAAGAGATCCCGCGGATATCGCCGGCTGCATTGCGGACAAAGGTCGGGGCAACATCGCGTGCCCAGCTGTCGTCCGTCGGAATGTGCAGCAGCTTTACAGCTTCCGGGAGCATCTCTGCGGCGATTGCAGCGGTCTGATCGCCGGCGAGCATATAGACCTGCTCGCACTGAGAAAGCCTTGCTGCAATTTGTGAAAATGCCTGCTGCGCCGCCGAGGGATCCTTTCCCCATGAGCCCGGACGTTCCGGAAAGATCATCACAGTGCCGTGATGCGGTTCAAATTCTGCCGGCATGGAAAAGCCGTCCTGTTTGGGTGTGTTCATTGTGTGCTCCTTTTCCGTGCGGAAACTGTCAGGACAGTCTCCCCTTGAAATCCTCATAGCAAAATTGTCTGAGAATTTCGCAGTCACCGCTTTCGTGCCGGATTGCGATGGCAGGCAGCGGCATTCCGTTGAAGGTGTTGTTTTTGACCATGGAATAGATTGCCATGTCGCAGAAGGTCAGGCGGTCGCCGATGCGGATTTCGCGGTCGAAGCTGTAGTCGCCGATGATGTCACCGGCCAGACAGGTGCGCGATGAAAGCCGGTATGCATACGGCTTTTCGCCCCATTCGCCGGAATCCTTCAGCGGCGGGCGGTATGGCATTTCCAGCACATCCGGCATATGGCAGGCAGCGGAGGCGTCCAGAATCAGCACCCTGATGCCGTTTTCCACAATGTCCATGACCTCGGTATCAAGCCAGCCTGCGTTCAGCGCGATGGCCTCGCCCGGCTCAAGATAAACTGCAACACCGTACTGCGACCGGATGCGCTTGATCAGCGAAATCAGCGATTCTGCGTCATAATCGTCGCGGGTGATGTGATGTCCGCCGCCGAGATTGAGCCATTTCATCTGCGGGATGAATTCCCCGAATTTTTCCTCAAACGCCGCAAAGGTCGTGAGCAGATCGTCTGCATTCTGTTCGCAGAGCGTATGAAAATGCAGTCCTTCAACGCCGTTTAACAGCTCAGGGCGGAAGTTTGCGCGTGTGACGCCAAGCCGTGAGCCCGGTGCGCAGGGATCGTAAATTGCATGATCGCCCTGCGTGGAGCATTCCGGATTGACGCGGATGCCGACGCTGACGCCGGCCTGTTCCCAGACCGGGCGGTATTTTTCCAGCTGACTGAACGAGTTGAAGCTGATGTGGTCGCAGATTTTGCAGAGCTCTGCAAATTCCGCAGGATCGTAAGCCGGCGAAAAAACATGATTTTCCTTGCGGAATTCTTCTGCGCCGAGCCGTGCTTCATAGAGCCCGCTTGCGGTTGTGCCGCTGATATAGTCTGCGATCATCGGATAAACAGCAAAGCACGAAAACGCCTTCTGCGCCAGCAGAATATGCGCGCCGCTCTCCGCTTCCACATGATGCAAAAACTCCAGATTGCTCCGGAGTTTTGCTTCATCAATGATATAGCAGGGAGTCGGCAGATCCTGCCGCCGCATTATTCCACCGTCTGCGGGTTCTCATCGACAACCCACGGCAGACCCCATTTGTTCAGCATATCCATGAACGGATCCGGATCGAATTCCTCAATCGTGCGCGCACCCGGATTGCGCCATGTGCCGTTTGCAACAAGCGCAGCGCCGATCATGGCCGGAACGCCCGTCGTATAGGAGATGGCCTGCGAGCCGAGCTCCTTGTAGCATTCCTGATGGTCGCAGACATTGTAGATGTAGATGGTCTTTTCCTTGCCGTCCTTGATGCCGGTGAAGATGCAGCCGATGTTCGTCT
Source organism: Oscillospiraceae bacterium (assembly GCA_017427265.1). GTDB lineage: Bacteria > Bacillota > Clostridia > Oscillospirales > Ruminococcaceae > Firm-04. Next base: position 53,335 of record JAFRTG010000036.1, read on the forward strand.
TGCCGACTGTGCGCGGGCCGAGCGAGGCCGGATCCGGCAGCAGAGCCTTCAGGAACTGGATCGGCACGATCTCGGTGCCGTTGAAATTGACCGGCGTGGTGGAGAGCATACCGACATTCTCCAGACACTTCATATGCGTCAGATAGCTCTGGCCGAAAGTCATAAAGAAGCGGATGCGCTTGACGTTCGGAATGTTCTTTGCGAGGGACTCGATTTCCTCGTGGTGCAGCAGATACATGTCCTTCGGACCGACCTCCGGGAAATCGTAGACGCGCTTGATTTCCATCGGCTCCGTCTCGACCCAGTGACCGTTTTCCCAGTAGGAGCCGTTTGCGGAGACCTCGCGGAGATTGATTTCCGGATTGAAGTTCGTTGCAAACGGATAGCCGTGGTCGCCGCCGTTGCAGTCGAGAATGTCGATATAGTGAATCTCATCGAAGTAATGCTTGAGCGCATAGGCCGTAAAGACCGAGGTGACGCCGGGGTCAAAGCCGGAGCCGCAGAGCGCCGTCAGACCGGCTTCCTCAAACTGCTCCTGATATGCCCACTGCCACGAATAGTCAAAATATGCTGTGAAGCCGAGCTCCTTGCAGCGCTTTTCGTAGATCGCGCGCCATGCCGGATCGTCGGTATCCTCCGGCTCGTAGTTTGCCGTGTCAATATAGTGCACGCCGCCTTCGAGACAGGCCTGCATGATGGTGAGATCCTGATAGGGGAGTGCGAGGTTCAGTACGGCGTCCGGCTTGTAGTCTTTGATGAGAGCAAGCACAGCGTCCTTGTTGTCAGCGTCGAGGGCTGCGGTTGTGATGACGGTCCTGGATTTGCCCTCGCCTTCGATCTTTGCCTTCAGCGCATCGCACTTGGACACGGTGCGGCTTGCAATGCAGATTTCGCTGAATACAGCGTCATTCTGGCAGCACTTCTGAATGGCGACGGATGCCACGCCGCCGCAGCCGATGATTAAAACTCTGCTCATTGTGATTGTACCTCCTGTAGCTGTCCGCAGTGCGGACGGATTGATAAACGGTATCGGATATCATACTTCTTGCGCATCGCATCAGAGATGCAAGCGCTTCCTTATTTCTTCCGCTCCTCTGCGCCCTCCATCAGCTCCTCCACGTATTTCGGGAGCATGAATGCGCCGGTGTGCAGATTCGGGGTGTAGTACCATGTTTTGATATCGCGCTTTTTCCAGCGTTTGGCGTCAAAATCACGGAGCGGGTGATATTTTTTGGATGCGAAGCCGAACAGCCAGTAGCCCGCAGGACAGGTCGGGATATGTGCCTGATAGACGCGGCAGATCGGGAATACCCGGAATGCCTTTTGGTGCATCGACTGACAGGCGGCTTCATCCTCATCGTAGAACGGGCTGCCGTGCTGATAGACCATGATGCCGTCATCCTCAAGCGCTTTATAGCAAAGGCCGTAGAATTCTTTGGTGAAGAGTCCTGCGGTGTGTCCGAACGGATCGGTCGCATCGTTGATGATGAGGTCATATTCGCCGTGGCGGGTACGCAGTGCGCGCAGACCGTCCTGATTGTAAATGGTCACACGCGGGTCGTCCAGACCCTTTGCGTTATCCGGAAAATATTTGCGGCAGACCTCGACAAACATCTCGTCGGGTTCAATGACGTCGATCGTTTTGATCTCGTCATAGTGCGAAAGCTCTCTTGCGACGCCGCCGTCACCGCCGCCGATGACGAGCACATGCTTGACATCCGGGTGCACGGCCATCGGGACATGGACGATCATTTCATCGTAGATAAACTCGTCCTTTTCGGAAAAGATGACGCTGCCGTTCGAGACGAGAAACCGTCCGAACTCAGCGGAATCAAATACGTCAATGCGCTGGAAGTCGCTCTGTCCGCTGTAAAGCTGTTTTTCGCAGCGGATCGACGCCTTGACATTGTCCGTATGCATTTCGGAAAACCAGAATTCCATTTCTGTTCCTCCTTTGTGAAATCTTACTGCCCGAGGGCTTCCTTCAGCATTTGTGCGCGTTCCGCATCGGAGAAAACGCTCTGCGGAATGAGTTTCTCTGCAAGCTGCTCCGGCGTCATGGCCGGATTCGGCTGCGAGAGTGCAGCTTTCAGTGCATTCAGAAATGTCTGGTACATTTCCGTATGCAGATCATTCGGTATTTTGACCTGCGGCTGTTCAGCCGCTTTCGCTTTCTTTTTGAAAAACATGTCGTTTCCCTCACTCGTCATTGGATTTCCGGATCATATCAGAGAGCCGGTAAATGCCGTAAAAAATCCAGATCAGCCATGTCCATGCCCAGCCGTCTGTCAGCAGACTGAGAATCAGGTATCCCGCAGCAACGGCAGCGGCGATCAATACTTGTTTCATATGCGTGTTCCTCTTTCGGCGGATTCCGGTATCTGAAACAAAGCGCCTGTGTGCAGTCAGTCATCCTTGTGCCGGATGACATCCTCGATTGCTCTGGTCTTTCCGAGTGCCGAGCGGATGAGACGTATTGCCCAGATCACAACAGAAACGGCAAGAACTGTCAGGGCAGCCGCTTCGGATTTCGTCAGCAGGGCAACGAGGCCGGCCGGAACGAGTACCGAAACCGGAACGATCAGTTTTTTCATCCAATCACCTCAGAACATTGAGATGCTCGATTTCAGGATCCTCGGTGCCCTGCATGGAGCAGCCCTTTTCCTTTGCATAGCGGATATAGTTGATGATATCCTCGGTGATGATCTCACCGGGCGCCAGAATCGGGATGCCCGGCGGATAGCACATTACGAATTCCGAGCAGATGCGGCCGTTTGTCTGTTCCAGCGGCAGCATTTCCTTGTCTGCGTAGAAGGCCTCCTGCGGCGTTGCAACGACCTTCGGCGGAATGTATTCCTGCGAGAGCATACCGGTCGTGTCGCAGGAGTAGAGCCGTTTGATATCGGCAAGCGCGCCGACCAGCCGTTCAATATCCTGAATCCGGTCACCGATGGAGATATATGCGAGAATATTGCCGATATCGCCGAACTCGATCTGAATATCATACTCATCTCTGAGCAGATCGTAAACTTCAATGCCGGCAAGGCCGATATCACGGGTATAGACCGATAGCTTTGTGATATCATAGCCCATGCAGCTGGTCCCGTTGCAGAGCTCTGTGCTGTAGGCATAATAGCCGCCGATCTCATTGATCTCACTGCGGGCATATTCTGCGATCTGCATGACCTTTGCAAAGGACTCCCTGCCGCGGAGTGCGAGATTCCGGCGAGAGATATCGAGGCTGGAAATCAGCAGATAGGAAGCGCTTGTGGTCTGCGTCAGATTGATGATCTGCCGCACGTAGCCCTCATTGACACCGTGATTGAGCAGCAGCAGCGAGCTCTGCGTCAGGCTGCCGCCGGATTTGTGCATGGAAACGGCAGCCATATCCGCGCCGGCAGCCATTGCGGAAACGGGCAGATCGTCATTGAAGTAGAAATGTGTGCCGTGTGCTTCGTCAGCCAGCACCTTCATGCCGTGCTCATGTGCGAGCTTTACGATCCCGCGGATATCCGAGCAGATGCCGTAATATGTCGGGTTGTTGACGAGAACGGCAACGGCGTCCGGATTGTCCCGGATGGCCTGCTCGACCTGGGAAAGCTCCATGCCGAGGGAAATGCCGATGTGCGGCTCCACATCTGGGTTGACATAGACCGGGATGGCACCGCAGAGCACAAGTGCATTGATGACGCTTTTGTGCACATTCCGCGGAACAATCAGCTTTTCGCCGGCCTTGCAGGCGGAAAGAATCATGCTCTGGACGGCAGATGTCGTTCCGCCGACCATGAAGAATGCATGTGCAGCACCGAACGCATCTGCTGCAAGATTTTCCGCATCCAGAATGACAGAGACCGGATGACAAAGATTATCCAGCGGCTTCATGGAATTGACGTCAATGCCGACGCACTGCTCGCCGAGCAGCTTGACCAGCTCCGGATTTCCTCTGCCGCGTTTGTGTCCGGGTACATCAAACGGGACGACCCGCTGTCTGCGGAGCCGTTCCAGCGCCTCGTATACAGGTGCGCGTTTCTGCTTCTCAAGATCCATGTTCTGTTTGACCGATCCTTTTCCGTATTCCGGTGCAGATTCCCGGCGGGAAGCTGCACAGATAAAACTGATAAATAAAGAGAAAAAGCACCCTGCACGAAGCCATCGTACCAAGGCGGGTTCCGCCGCGGCGTGTTATGATGATTCAGATGCAGATTGCCTTTCAAAGTAGTATAAGATGATTATAACACAACTGCGCCGGACTGTCAAGAGTAATCGCAAAAGATTCCGTTTCCGGAGCTGATTTTGCCCGGAAATCCGGTAAGATTCCGGCCGTTTTCGCGGACGGCAGATGTACGGCGGAAGATACTTGAAATTTTGCGCAATCTGTATTATAATAAGAGAATAAAGAAAAACCGCCCGGGGAAGGACGGCTTTCTTCAATGAGAGGGAGTTCGGATCAGCCGGGGAGGGGCTCCGGCATGATTCCCGCTTGCCTGTGATTATAGCATATTTTCGTCAAAATTGCAAGCAAATAAAAAGTATTTCTCTAAATATTATAAATATCGAATGCTGTTTTTATACAAAATGACGAAATTCAAATAATCATAAGGATTTTCCCCCGCCCGAACGTATCTGTATATGAAAGCAGCTTTCAGCAGAATGGAGAACACAATGGAACAAGGTGCAGCATATTATCGCCGTTGGCTGGACGGCGATGAATACGCCTTCAACGAGATCATCGAAGCATACCGCAATCCGGTGACATTCTTCATCCAGCGCTATGTCCATGATATCTGCGCGGCAGAGGACATTGCAGTGGATGTGTTTATGGAGCTGGTTGTACATCCGAAGCGCTATGATCCGGATGAAACCTCCGGAAAATACCGCGGTTCCCTGAAGACCTATCTTTTCATGCTTGCGCGCAGCCGTGCGCTCGATTTCCTGCGTAAGCGGAAGCGGGCCAGGGCCGTGCCGCTGGAGGAGGCTGAGCAGACGCTCGCGGATGAAACGGATCTGGAAGAACAGACCATCCGCAGCGAGCAGAAGCGACAGCTGAACGAAGCAATCAAAACGCTGCCGGAGGATCAGCAGATTGCTGTGCATCTGGTTTATTTCGAGCAGTATTCCTATGAGGAAGCTGCTGCGATCATGCGAAAATCACGCAAGCAGGTGGATAATCTTCTGTACCGCGCCAAATCGGCGCTGCGGAATCTGATCGGGAAGGACGGTGAGACTGTACAATGAGAATGACGAATGATGAATTTCAGGCGGAGGTGTTCCGCAGAGCCGCGGCTTATCAGCAGCGGCAGAGAACCCGGTTTGTCTGGGTGCGCCGTACCGCACTGGCGGTCGGCTGTCTCGCGGTCGTTCTGACCGGTCTGGCAGTCTACCCGGGTTTTGGTCTGAATAATTCGATGATGATGAATGATGCTGCGCCGCAGGCAAACAGCTATGAAGGTGCGCAGGATGCACAAGCAGATTATGCTGCGGACAATGCCGAAATCGACGCTGCGCCGGAGCAGGAACGTGAAGCATCGGAGGATTGCGCGGAGGAAGCTGTCAGCGCGGCGGATTCTGAGAATCACAAATCCGATCTGCTTCAGGTTCCGAAGGGCGTGACAACCAGACCGCATTCGGATTCAGGCGTGGATTCGCCGGAGGAAAGCTGTGAAGATGACACCGGACTGTTTACGTCTATGACCGAAGCGGAAATGCTGCAGTGGTACGGGATTACATCACTGCCCGATACACTTGCAGGGCTTCCGCTGCTGACAGACCGTTCCGATGCGTGGTACAGCAGAGCGCCGCAGCTTGGCGTAATCACGGATCCGGATGATCCGGAGCTTGTGCAGTCGGATCTGTCTATCTGGATTTACTGCTCGGAAAGCAGCCCGGATAACAGCGAGGATTACAGCAGCCGCCGGATCTATATCTACCTGCAAACGGCGCAGGACGGTTCGTCTGATGAGATCAACTGTGAGGAAATGCATGACTACACCGGTTCGATAGCCGCTTTCAGTGTGCGCGGACTCTCCGTTTATATGGAAGGCAAATATTTTTCAACGGAAGAAATGAAAGCTGCCGCGGAAGAACTGCGGCAGGCACTTGTCTGATCTCCGGATTACTGACAGCAGGCGATCCGGGGGCTGACAGAACAGATAAGGAGTTTTGATATGAAACATACAAGAATCAAAGCCATGCTGGCAGCTGCGATGCTCGCATTCAGCATGACCGGATGCAGCAACAGCTATATGACAGCAGAAAGCGGAAAAGCGTCAGAACTGACCGCGGGTATCACTGCACAGGCGGTGACCGGTACCGAACCGGATGCAGAATTCATTGCTGGACAGAATGCCTTTGCGCTCTCGCTGCTGCAGCAGACAGCAAAGAAGTATGACGGGAAGAATGTGCTGCTTTCGCCGTATTCCCTGATGCAGGCGCTTGCCATGGCCGCAAACGGTGCGGACGGACAGACCCGATCCGAAATGGAGCAGGTGCTCGGCGGGCTTCCGGTCGATGCGCTCAACAGCTATCTCTATACAAGGAGAGAACAGCTTCCGGCAGCGCAGATCAAGACCGCCAATTCGGTCTGGTGGCGCAATGCGGGGGACAGACTCCAGGTCAATCCGGCGTTCCTTCAGACTGCCGCGGATTACTATGCAGCATCTGCTTATCAGGCGCCGTTTGATGACAGCACGGTCAAGGCCATCAATGACTGGTGCAGCAAGCATACGGACGGCATGATTCCGGAGCTGCTGGATCAGATTGATCCGGAGGTTATGATGTATCTCATCAATGCGGTGAGCTTTGATGCCAAATGGGAAACTGTCTATGAGGAGGAGCCGTGGGAATCGGAATTTACTGCGGCAGACGGCAGCACTCAGCAGATGGAACTGATGTGGTCAGATGAGCACACGTATCTTGAGGATGCACATGCGACCGGCTTCCTGAAGCCCTACGAAAACGGCGATTATGCTTTTGCGGCGATTCTGCCGGAGGAGGGCATGACGCCGGAGGCATATCTTGCACAGCTGACACCGGAAGGGCTGCGCGATCTCTTCCTGAACGCAGAAACGGCGCCGGTTGAGGCGGGAATGCCGAAGTTCAGTTATGCCTATGAGGATGAGCTTTCCAAGATGCTTTCCGAAATGGGAATGCCGACGGCATTTGAAGATGCTGCGGATTTCAAAAACATGGCAGTTTCCGGCGACGGCAATATTGCAATCAGCCGCGTGCTGCACAAGACCTTTATTTCTGTGGATACCGAGGGCACAAAGGCGGCTGCAATCAGCGCTGTGGAATTTGACTCATGCGCTCCTGAGGTATCAGATAACCTCAAAACAGTCCTGCTTGACCGTCCGTTTGTGTATATGATCGTGGATACGAATGAGATGCTGCCGGTCTTTGCCGGTATCCTGAACAGCATTCCGTCATAACATCTGCCGGCTCAGCCGGATACAACGTCAATCAGTGAGGTGACTGATATGAAGATGAAAAAATTAACGCTGGCGGCGATTTCCGCAATGCTCCTGACCGGCTGCGGCCGTCAGCAGCTTCCGGCGGCAGATCCGGCGCCTGCTGACGAACCCGTCGCTTATGCATCGGATCTGACTGCGAAGCCCGCAGACGATGCGTTCTGTGAGCAGCAGACCGCATTCGCGCTGGATCTGTTCCGCCGGGTTTATCAGACAGCGGAACAGACAAACACGATGATCTCGCCGTATTCGGTGATGCAGGCGCTTGCTATGACCGCGAACGGTGCAGCAGGTGAAAACCTCAGGCAGATGGAACAGGTGCTCGGCGGGGGAACCCCCATTGAAACGCTTGACCGGTATCTTTACGGCTGGCGTCTGGCACAGCCGCATACGGACCGCTGTAAGCTGAACACGGCCAATGCGATCTGGGTGCAGGAAGGCAACTTTAGCGTGAAGCAGGATTTCCTGCAAATCAACCGCGAATGGTTCGGCGCGGACTGCTTCCGGGCGCCGTTCGATCAAAAGACGCTCGGTGATATCAACAGCTGGGTGAATGACCATACAGACCAAATGATTCCGGAGATTATTGATTCGTTCAATCCGAATGACAGGATGGTTCTGGTCAATGCCGTCAGCTTTGATGCCAAATGGCAGACGGCGTATGAATCAGAGGACGTCAAAGAGGCTGATTTTACGAATGCGGACGGCGAAAAAATCCGGACAGAAATGATGTATTCCGATGAGAGCATTTATCTTTCGCATGACGGCGCGACCGGTTTTCTGCGGTATTACGACGGCCCCTATGCCTTTGCGGGCATTCTTCCGCCGGAGGACATGACCGTCAGTGCATATCTGGAACAGCTGGACGGCAAAACGCTCCGCAAAATGCTGACAAAAGGTGAGACAGCAGAGGTGCGTGCCGGTATTCCGTCCTTCAGTTATGATACGGACGCGACGCTGAACCAGGTGCTTTCGGAAATGGGAATGCCGATGGCATTCGGTGAAGGCTCAGATTTTTCCGGCATGACGGAGTCTGTTCCGCTGATGATCGGCCGCGTGCTGCACAAGACGCATATTGATGTTGATGCAGAGGGAACAAAGGCGGCGGCTGCAACTGCTGCTACAATGACGTTCAAAGCCGATCCGATGGAAAAAGAGAAGAAAACGGTCATCCTGAACCGGCCGTTCCTTTACATGATCGTTGATACGAACACGAATCTTCCGGTGTTTATCGGAACCGTGCAGGATCTGCAAGGGGCGTAAAATATAAAGACAGATAAAAGGCAAGGCGCTGATATCAAAATCAGCGCCTTTGCATATTTATCGTATCATTCCGCCGCAGAGGACATGTCCCGCATTGTCATACACAACTGCGGACTGCCCCGGCGCGGCAGCTCTGACCGGCTCCTGAAACCGGATGCGCAGGATTCTGTGTTCCTGCATCTCACAGACCGCGGCTTGTGCAGGATGATGATACCGGATTTTTGCTTCTGCTGCGAGCTGTTCGCCGGGCTTCATTTCCGGGATGCCCATGAAGCACAGATTATGACAATATACTTCATGCGTCAGCAGAGCGGCCGCATCGCCGAGAACGATCCGGTTCGATGCAGCGTCAATTTTCTGCACATACGCCGGTTTTCCGGCTGCGATTCCAAGCCCGCGCCGCTGCCCGACCGTATAGCGGTAAATGCCGTGATGCCGTCCGAGCACCGCGCCGCTTTCATCGGTAAAATCGCCGTCCGGCGGAAGCGCCTGCTCTACGTTTCCTTCAATGAAATCGGCATATTCTCCGTCCGGGACAAAGCAGATTTCCTGCGAATCGGGCTTATCTGCAACCGAAATGCCTGCATATTTTGCCAGCTCGCGAACCTCTGCTTTCGAGAGCCTGCCGAGCGGCATCATGGTACGCGCCAGCTGTTCCTGCGTCAGCCGGTACAGCATATAGGACTGATCCTTCTGACTGTATGCGCCCTTTTGCACCGTCAGTCTGTCGGCGGGCATCTGCACAACAGAGGCATAATGCCCGGTCGCAATGAAATCCGCCTGCATTGCGTCTGCGGCTTCCAGCAGCTTTTTCCACTTGACAGCACAGTTGCAGATTACACAGGGATTCGGCGTTCTGCCGCAGAGATATTCCTGCACAAACGGCTTGATGATCTGCTCCCGGAACTCCGGCAGACAGTTCTGCACATAGTACGGGATATCGAGCTGCCCGCAGATCGCCTGTGCATCGCTGATTTCACAGCAGCGGCTCTCTGCACCGTTCTCGCCGACCCATGTTTTCAGCGTCATGCCGATCACATCATAACCCGCGGTTTTCAGCAGATATGCGGTGACTGCACTGTCAACGCCGCCGGACATTCCGACAATCACACGCGGCTTGCTCATATGACGTAGCTTCCGCTGTCATCCGGGCAGATGCCCTGTTCAATCAGCTCTGCCAGCGTCATATGATCGGTGTAATTGCGCATAGCACCGTTCATTTTATCCCACAGGCAGCTCTTGATATTTCTGCGCAGGCCGCTGTTTTCTTCTATTTCGGGAACATCCGCGAGAATGCTGCTGTCCAGCGCGTTCAGGACATCGGAAATGTGAATGACGGATGCGGGCTGCATCAGCGAATAGCCGCCCTTCTGTCCCTTGGATGCACGAATCAGATTGGCCTGACGCAGCTGCAGCAGAATCTGCTCTAAATATTTATGCGAAATATTCTGCCGCTGTGCGATTTCAATCGTTGTTGCCTTTTCGCCCTGCTCGGAATGAATCGCAATATCCGCCAAGGCCGCAAGCCCGTATTCGGCTTTTGTTGTGAATTTCACGTTCGCCTCCTGTCTGTCAACTGCTCTCATGCAGCAGGAGCTCAAGGGTTTTCCAAGCAAGTACGGCACATTTTACCCGTGCCGGCATTTTGGAGATATTCTGTAAAGCACCTGCTTCCTCAAGCTCGTCCAGTTCGTCATCTGTGATTTCTCCGGCAATCATTTTTTTGAAAAGGGATGCAAGATGCATCGCTTCATCCTTGCTCCTGCCGATAATCAGATCAAGCATAATATCCGCAGATGCTTGCGAAATCGCGCATCCGACGCCGGTGAAGGAGCCGCTCTGTACGATATTGTTTTCAACCTGCAGATGCAGTGTGATCTCGTCGCCGCAGCTTGGATTCAGCCCGGCGTGCGAGCAGGTCGCACATGGCAGGTCATGCAGATGCTGCGGGTGCAGATTGTGGTCAAGCAGAACCTCATTATAAAAATTATCCGTCATAGCCCATGCGCCTCCTGACTGATTTTAACGTCGTTATGAATCTTTCGATATCCTGCTCATCATTATATAGCCCGAGGCTCATGCGGGCGGTAGAGGGGACACCGAGAAACTGATGCAGCGGCTGCGCACAGTGATGCCCTGCACGGATCGCAACATTGTCTGCATCGAAAATTGCTGCAATATCATGCGGATGAACACCGTCTACTGCAAACGTAATGATACCGTGATGCTGTTCTGCATTCTCCGCGCCGATGATCTGCACGCCCGGAATTTCACGCATCTGCGCAAATGCAAGTGCGGTCAGATCGTTTTCGAGCTTCTGAATCTGCTCAAAACCGATCCGGTTGATATAGTTGATTGCTGCGTGCAGTCCGACCGCACCGCCGACGTTGACGGTGCCGGCCTCGAATTTATGCGGCAGCTCCGCGTAGGTTGCGGATTCGCGCTGCACGTATTCGATCATCTCTCCGCCGGATAAAAACGGCGGCATTTCTTCAAGCAATTCGCGTTTGCCGTACAGCACGCCGATGCCCATCGGCGCATACATTTTATGGCCGGAGAACGCAAGAAAGTCCACATCCAGCGCCTGTACATCAACCGGCATGTGCGGAACGCTCTGTGTGCCGTCACATACAATCAGCGTGTTGTTTTGGTGGCAGATTTCTGCGAACTTCTGTATCGGGTTCAAATCGCCGAATACATTGGAAATCTGCGCAACCGCAAAGATTTTCGTGTGCGGTGTTAAAGCATTGCGAAGCGATTCTTCTGTATATAAACCGGTTTTGTCACATTCCAGATACCGGAGCTTTGCCCCTGTTTTCTGGGACACAATCTGCCACGGGACGAGATTGCTGTGGTGCTCCGATATTGCGACTAAAATTTCATCGCCCCGGCAGAGATTCTCACGGCCCCAGCTGTATGCAACGAGGTTCAGGCTTTCGGTCGCGTTGCGTGTAAAAATGATTTCCTTTGTGCTGTGTGCATGAATAAAATCACGCACGGCGGCACGCGCGTTTTCGTAGGCATCCGTTGCCCTGACGCTCAGATCGTAGAGCCCGCGCAGAGGATTGGCGTTCTCTGTTGCATAATACTGCGCGACCGCATCGGTCACGGCCTTCGGCTTCTGCGAGGTCGCGGAGGTGTCGAGATATACCGTGTCCGGGTATGCTGCAAAGATCGGAAAATCCTGTTTAAGCATCCTGTTCCTCCCTTCCGAGCAGAGCGGCTGCATATTGCTCCGTTTCTGTATCGCCGATCTGCTTCAGAACGCTGCCGAGCTGCGACTGCGCAAGAATCTCATAAATCTGCGCTTCCGGAATGCCGCGCGACTGCATATAAAAGATGTGCTTCGGGTCGATTTGTCCGATTGTTGCACCGTGAGAACCTGCGACATCCTCCTCTGCACAGAGGATCACCGGCACCGTTTTGTTGACGACCGTTTCATCCAGCAGCAGAACATTTTCCTGCTCCGTACCGGATGCACCTGCGGCGCCGTTCCGGAAGTCAATCGTGCCGCGGAAGATCTTTTTTGCATGTCCGCGCAGCACACCTCTGACGGCTGTATCGGATTCGGTTTTCTTGCCGTTTTGTACGATGTTCAGGTTGATATCCAGTGCATTTTCATCCGCAAACGCGTAGCCGATATTTGACGTAAACACGGATTTTCTGCCGTTCATATTTACGGTGATTGCGCTGACGGCATCTGCACAGTTCAAATAAATTTGTACAAGCTCCAGCGCAGCCTGATCGGCAAGATCTGCCTGCAGATCGGCAATGACCGCACCGCCGGTGATAATCTGCACCAGCTTCACATGCGTGCCGGATTCTGCATGAATTGTTGTCTTAACAGCCGCGTTTTCTGCATGGAGATGCTCGATCACAAACTGCGGTTCCTTTCCGCCGTTGATATGAACATTTGCAGATTGGCTGATCTCAATTTTGGATACGGAATGATCGTTTGCGTCGATGACAATTTCATCCGCAAGATCGTCCGATATTTCGCGTGCCGTTCCGTTGACGCCGAGCCATGAAAAGGTCGGCGCGGGGAGCTGATTCAGTTGTGTTGTTGCCATAAGCCCTCCTTATCCGACCGAGCCGGTCATTTCCATGCGGATGAGATTGTTCATCTCGACCGCGTATTCAAGCGGCAGTTCCTTTGAGACATTGCCCGCAAATCCGCTGACGATCATCGCGCGCGCAGACTGCTCGTCCATGCCGCGGGACATCAGATAAAACACCGCATCATCGCTGATTCTGCCGATTTTCGCCTCATGACCGATATCGCATTTGTCCGTGCGGATATCCATGGCGGGGATCGTGTCGGAACGGGAAATCTGATCCAGCATCAGCGATTCGCAGCTGACGGATGAACGGCTCCCGACTGCGTTTTCATGCACTGTGACCGCGCTGCGGAAGGTGCTGATGCCGCCGCTTTTCGAGATGGATTTTGTATCAATATGCGACGAGGTTTCCGGTGCATTGTGCACGATTTTCGCGCCGGTATCGAGGTTCTGTCCTTCACCGGCGAAGGTGATGCCGGTGAATTCCGCGGATGCGCCGCGCCCGTTCAGAATGCTCATCGGGTAGAGGTACGACACATGCGAGCCGAAGCTGCCGGAGACCCATTCGATGCGTCCGCCTTCCTCGACCAGCGCGCGCTTCGTGTTGAGATTGTACATGTTTTTCGACCAGTTTTCGATCGTCGAATAACGCAGCTTTGCGCCCTTTCCGACATACAGCTCCACGCATCCGGCGTGCAGGCCGGCTTCGTAGTATTTCGGTGCCGAGCATCCCTCGATGAAGTGCAGGTCGCTGTTTTCCTCAAGGATAATCAGCGTGTGCTCGAACTGTCCTGCGCCCTTTGCGTTGAGCCGGAAATACGATTGCAGCGGGATTTCCAGCTTGACGCCTGCGGGAACATAGACGAAGGATCCGCCTGACCAGACTGCGCCGTGCAGCGCCGCAAATTTGTGATCGGTCGGCGGGACGAGCTTCATGAAGTGCTTGCGGATAATCTCCGCATATTTCGGATCGTGCATAGCGCTTTCAAGATCGGTGTACACGACACCGGATTCCGCGACCTCCTTGCGGACGTTGTGATAGACAAGCTCGCTGTCATACTGTGCGCCGACGCCCGCGAGCGATTCCCGCTCTGCCTGCGGAATGCCAAGCCGCTCGAATGTTTCCTTGATGTGCTCAGGCACATCGTTCCAGTCGGTGTTCATGCGGGATTTCGGGCGGATATATGTGACGATATTGCGCATATCGAGACCGTCAACCGGCGGTCCCCAGATCGGCATGTTCGTCCGGGAAAAGATTTCGAGGGATTTCAGCCGGAATTCGCGCATCCAGTCCGGATCATTTTTTTCTTCAGATATTTCGCGGATAATCTCCGGTGTGATGCCGCTGCTGAGAAAGTCCGCCGCGTCCTCGTCATACCGGAAATCGTACAGTGAACGGTCGATATCCGCGACCTGTGTTTTCTGCTTCATACTGCGTCCTTTCCGGTCAGATGCTCAAAGCCGTTTTCATTGATCTCCGCAATCAGCTCCGCGCCGCCCTCTTTGACGATTTTTCCGTCTGCGATGATATGTGCACGGTCAACATGAAGCGCATCAAGAATTTTCGTATTGTGCGTGATGATGAGCAGGGAGCCGCCGCAGCTTTCGCGGTATGCCGCAATGCCGGCCGAGACCGTCCGCACGGCGTCCACGTCGAGGCCGGAATCCGTTTCGTCAAGGATTGCGAGCTTTGGCTTCAGCATCAGTAATTGCAGAATCTCCGCCTTTTTCTTTTCGCCGCCGGAGAATCCGACGTTCAGATCGCGTTCTGCATAGGAAGCGTCCATTTGCAGAACCTCCATTGCCGCTTTCAGCTGCTTTTTGAAATCCCACAGCTTGAGGCGCTGGCCGGTGACCTGCTCCAGCGCATTCCGCAGAAAATCCGAGAGCGTGATGCCCGGAATTTCAACCGGATTCTGGAATGAAAGAAAAATGCCGCGTTTAGCGCGTTTATCCGGTGTCTCATTTGTGATATCGGCACCGTCAAATACGATGCTGCCGCCGGTCACGCGGTATTCCGGGCTGCCCATGACCGTATAGCCGAGCGTTGATTTGCCCGCGCCGTTCGGTCCCATCAAAACGTGTGTCTCACCGCTGCCGACCTCCATGGAAACGCCGTGCAGCAGTTCCTTTTCCTCGATCTCAACGGACAGATTATTGATTGTCAGCAATGCCATATTGCTCCATCCTTTCATATTATCCCTATCGAAAATATAGGCTATGTTATTATTATACTACATTTATCCTACCTTGTCAATAGGAAAAGCGAAAAATCAAGCGGATATGCCATTTTCGACATATCCGCCATGATTTTATAAATATTCTGTGTTTTTTGTGCGATTTGCCAATCAGAAAAATGCACTCAGTCTGGTGCTTCTTTTGCGGAGCGCTGCATACAGAACAGAGGAGACGGCCGCGCCGAATACACCCTGCACAATATTCTCCGGAACAGACAGCAGTGCGGAGGCGAATGAACCGTACAAAACGCCCGCAAATACTGCGTAACCGAGGATCATAACGATTTCAGCTGCGATTGCGCCGGCCAGCAGCGCCCAGTAGGATTTCTGTTCCCGCGCAAACCGTTTGTAGACCACAAAGGATACAACGGCCATGCCCGCCTTGATGACCAGTGTGGCCGGGGCATAGACTGTGTAGCCGGAGATCAGATCGGCCATTGCAGAACCGATGCCCGCAGCGGCACTGCCGTAGATTGGCCCCAGAATCCATGCGGACAGATTGACCAGTACATCACCGATGTTGATATAGCCCTTGGTGGGGGAGGGAATCTGGATAAACAGGGTCGCAACAGTCGTCAGAGCTGCAAGCGCACCTGCAAGCGTCAGCTTTTTCAGCTTCTCAGAATTCATGTAATATCATCCTTTTCATTTCGCTGCCTGTACCGGCGTGAAGGTATCTCCTTCAATCTTGTAGGTATCCGGTACATCGTCAAAGAATTTGAACGAGCGCGCGATCAGCGCATCCACATCGGTTGCATCCTTCAGCAGACCGATCGTTTTGAGGTCATTGGCGACATTGACCAGTGCATCGTAGCCGCCCTGCACGCTCGGCTTGAACTCATATGTTTTCAGAATGGCAGCATTGTCCTCGGCGTTGCCGCTGACCCACTGCTTTTCGACCTGAATCTTTGCGGTTTCATCGGGATGCTCTGCGACCCATGCGGATGCTTTCAGGCAGGCATCAGTGAACTTTGCTGCGATATCCGGGTGCTTTTCAACCAGCTCCTGCGAAACAAATGTCACGCAGCAGTATTCCGAACCGTAAGGCTCCGTCGTTGCAGTATCCAGCAGAACGGCAAGGTCATATTCGTTCTCTGCCGTTGTCGCAATGGGGTCATTGAGAATAATCGCATCGACTGCGTCGTTCTGCAGTGCGGCGGGCATATCGGCCATGCCGTAGACCAGAAATTCCACTTCGGAGCTTGCCGTGCTGATGTCAACGCCGACATTGTACAGCGCGCGCTTTGCCGTTACCGTTTCGGAGCCTGCCAGCGAGGAAACGGCGAGCTTTTTGCCTCTGAGATCTTCGAGCTTCGTGATGCCGGAATCCTTTTTAGTCAGCATCTTGGTGCATCCGGTGTGCATACCGGCGGTCATGACCATGTTCAGACCGTTTTCAATCGGCTGCACGAACTTGCCGACCAGACCGAAGCCGCAGTCTATGGTTCCCGCGCCGAGCGCAGCCTGAATATCGCTCTTGCCGAAATCAACGCGCTCCCACTTGATGCCTTCGTCATCGAAGTAGCCGTTTTCCATTGCAATCTGCAGCGGTGCGTGGCAGAGCGCGCCCTGTGCCTCACCGATTTTCAGAACATATTCGCCGTTATCGGCAGCATTATCGCCGGCGAGTGCGGTACCCTGACCGTTGTTTGCGCCGCAGCCGGCAGTACAGAGCAGCAGTGCTGCGGATGCAGCAACCGAAAGAATTTTCTTGATTTCCATTTCAAATAACTCCTATCAGATATTGTATTCGGGGGTCGCTTCCTTGCCTGCAAAATCGAGAATTTTCAGGATCTCGCTGCGCAGGCGGATGAATTCCGGATTGTTCCGGTCACGCGGCTGTGAGAGTTTCACATCCAGCACCTTTTCGATTTTGGCGGGACGCGGCGTCATCACGACGATCTGATCGGCGAGATAAACGGCCTCGTCCACATCATGTGTGACCATAATCATGGTCATGTTCTGCTCTTTTTTGATGCGCAGCAGCTCGTCCTGCATGTTCATGCGCGTGAACGCATCGAGCGCACCGAGCGGCTCATCGAGCAGCAGAGCCTGCGGGTTTCCGATCAGCGCACGGGCAAGCGACGCACGCTGGCACATGCCGCCGGAGAGCTGATGCGGGAACGAACGCTCAAAGCCCTTGAGTCCGACCAGCTCCATGAAATCAGATACATCGCCGCGGCGCTTTTTGAACATGCCGCGCGCCTTCAGTCCGAATGCGATGTTGTCATAGATCGTCAGCCACGGGAACAGGTTCGGATCCTGGAATACCAGACCGCGGTCGCTGCCGGGCTTTGTGACCTTTTTATCGTTGAGATACACAGCGCCCTCAGAGGGCGTATCGAGTCCCGCAAGAATGCGCAGCATCGTCGATTTGCCGCATCCGGACGGGCCGATCAGGCAGATGAACTTGCCCTGTTCAATTTCGAGATTGACGCCGCTCAGTGCATTAACCTTTTCGCCGTCAATCGTTGTAAAAGTCTTTTTGACATTGTCAAAGCGAATCGAGCTTACCATTTGATCACACCCTTCTGCCAGCCGAGTACACGGTTCCGCACCTTGAACAGCAGCGTGATGATGAGATAGAACATCACGGCAATCACAATCAGGCCGGCGTATACATTTGCATATGCCATCATTTCCTTCTGGAAGTTCACATACCAGCCGATGCCGTATTTTGCACCGATCATTTCTGCGGTCATCAGCGCGACGAACGAGCCGCAGATGCCGTTGAACAGTCCGAGGAAGATATGCGGCATGGCAGCCGGCACGCCGATGCGGAAGATCTTGTAAAATGTACCCGCGCCGAGCGTGGAGGATACCTCAAAATAGGAATTCTTGACATTCGCAATGCCGCTTGATGTCAGCACGACGGTCGGGAACCAGACCGAAATGCCGATGATGAATGCGCTCGCATTGCGCGCTTCGGTAAAGACAATCAGCAGAATCGGAATCCATGCGGTCGAGGGAATCGGTCCGAGAATGCGGATCAGCGGATTGATCCAGTATTCAGCCGTCTTGCTGAAGCCGATGGCCAGACCGGTAAAGAATCCGACAAGCAGTCCGCCGAGCACACCCTTCAACAGAATTCCAAGCGAAAAGCCGATGCACTTTGTAATCAGCTCTCTGTCCTCGACCAGCGTACCGAAAACGCGGTCCAGCGAGGGAAAATACAGCACCGGGAAGATTGCGGTCTTGATTGTGAAAATATTCAGCAGATTGCCGAACAGAATCACGCCTGCAAGAAACGGCGCACGGTAAAAGAGCGGATGCTCACGCGGCGTTTTCCGGCGCTTTGCAAAATGGTTGCTCAGCAGTGCAAAAATGTAATACAGAGCAGTTACCACAACCAGCAGAACTGCGAAATACGGATGATTTGCAGGCTGATGCAGCGGCGAATCCGGCACTG
Organism: Oscillospiraceae bacterium; assembly: GCA_017427265.1. GTDB lineage: Bacteria > Bacillota > Clostridia > Oscillospirales > Ruminococcaceae > Firm-04. The sequence goes on from JAFRTG010000036.1 coordinate 71,768, forward strand.
CCAGTGCAACAATCTCCGCAGCCGCCAGAGACAGAAGCGGCAGCAGCGGTCTCAGATATTTCATGGGAAAGGTCACTCCTTCGTTGATTCCTCCGTGTCCGCACCGGGGGAGAGCTTCGATCTGTCGAGCTCTGCGCCGACGGGTGCGTGCAGCAGTTTTTTGTAGTAAGCCCGTGCCTGATAGAGCGCACCGGCGGGATTGTGGGCAAGCATTCTGTCCTTGGTGATGAGCGTTGTGGTCAGACCTTTCGCATATTTATAGAAGAGGCTGTCGTGTCCGACGCACAGACCGACAACGACGTTCAGGTCAACCTTGGCTTTTGCAAGCAGCTTTGCCTGCATGATCGGATTGCACATGACCGGGCCGGTGATACATGTGTATTCCTCCGCAACGCCGATTGTTGTCTTGTTGACCGAACCGACCTTGCAGCTGATGCCGTAGACCTCGAAGCCGTTCAGACGCAGGATGCGCGCAAAGATGCGGCTTTCTTCGATCAGGCCGACGCAGGTTGCAATGCCGATCTTCTTGGCACCGATGCGGCGTGCAAACTCGATGATCTCCTCGACACGGGTATATTTCCCGTAAAATTCGCCTTCGATTTCAGCGGATGCAACCGCGACCTTCTTGTTGATGCGGCTGTTCATGTAAAGTGCAACAACCTCGTTGATTTCATCGTCAGTCAGCTCCGCAGTGGGACAGAATTCCGGGTAGCTGCCCTTTCTGCTCAGACAGTTCATTACGCCGCAATCCGCGCAGCTTCTGCAAATTTTATCATGCTCTGTGGACATTGTAATCGCTCCTCTTTCCTTTATTTAGTTATCCTATCGGGATAGTATGATTATAGCACAAATGATCCGAAATGTCAAGACTGTTTCCGTACTTTTCCGACCAATCCGGTAGGTTCTATGTTATCAACAAATATTATACCCTTTGATGTATTTTTTTCTGTAATATGAAGATGCCCGGAAGCACGGCGGCCTCCGGGATCTCTTGCCGGTCTCAGGAATTCTCCATGCAGATGACCGCATCTGCTCTGACAAGCAGCTGTTTGTCATGCGTTGCAATCAGCAGCGTCACGCCGGCTTCCCTGCGTTCTGTCAGCACTTCCCGCACGAGCTCGGCACTGGCGCTGTCCAGATTCGAGGTCGGCTCATCTGCAATCAGAACCGGCGTATCGAGCAGCAGAATGCGGGCGAGCATCACCCTGCGGTATTCGCCGCCGGAAATCTCTGCCGGATACGAGCCGAGAATATTGGTAATTTTCAGCTTTTCCGCGTGTGCTGCAGCCTGCTCCGTCTGGACGCTTTTGCCTGCCAGCTGCGCCGGAAACAGCAGATTCTGCATGACGGTCAGATCAGGCAGCAGCACATTGCCCTGCATCATATAGCCGATTTTTTTCGACCGCAGTGCTGCAAGCTCTTTTCCGCGCAGTGTTTGCAGATCGGTGCCGTCCACCAGAACCGTGCCGCTGTCCGGCTTCAGCATGCCCGTCAGAATGTTGAGCAGCGTTGTCTTGCCGCAGCCGGAGGTGCCGGTCAGGCCGGTCAGCTGACCCACAGGCACGGAAAAGCTGATCGGGTCAAAGCCGTTTTTCCCGAAGTGCTTTGTAATCTTGTTCGCAGTTATCATAATGTATCCTCCGCCAGCAGTGCGGGTTCTGTTTTCATGATCTTCCGGAATGTGAAGGACAGTGCCGCAGCCAGCATCGCAAGATCAATCAGCAGTGTTTTCGCCGTGATGACTGCGGCACCGCCGGGGGAGATCAGCTTATACGGCAGCTCCAGTGCGGTTTTGATGACGTCATGCAGCGGCAGCAGCAGAATGCAGACAAGCAGAATGCCGGCCGCTGCGCCGAGCACGAACAGACAGAGATATTCCGCTGAAAACAGCTTCAGAATCTGACCCTTTGTGCAGCCGACCGACAGCAGACTGCCGGCTGTTTTCCTGCGCTGATGGAAGGTCAGCGTAACCATTGCAAACAGCGAAACAGACGCAATGACAACCGCAAACACGTTCATAATCCTGACTGCGGCCGTCAGTGTCCGGATATTGCTTTTCATTCCGGCGGTCAGATCGTCGATGGCGTAGGCCGCGAGCCCGGAGCCGTCCAGCGCTGTTTTCACGGATTTCGTCAATGCTGCAAGATCAGTTCCCGCTTTCTGACGAATGAGCAGCATTGAGACAAGCCCTGTTTTCTCTCCGAACATGTAGCTGTATTCTGCGGAGGACGTAATGTCGTCAGCAGCTTCATAGGTCAGGAACAGGCTCTGGTCGTAGCCCATGCCGGTTTCCTCAAGAATCCCGGCGACAGTAAAAGTCCGGCCGAACAGATCGACCGTTTCCCCGACGGAAAAGGCGCCTGCAGAACCGGCCAGGATTTCGTCGGAACCGAGCCGCTGCGTTTGATCCGTCCATTTGCGCACGGCAAAATCCGTTTCCGGGTCAAATGCAATGACCTGCAGTCCGCCCACTGCACAGCAGCTCAGCTCCAGCGTTTCCAGATAGAGCTGTCTGCTGACAGCCTCTGCGCCGTCCAGCTCTGCAATTTTATCGTATACATCCGTCTTGAACGGAATCATGCAGGCCTTGCCCTTGAACAGCAGATCCTTTGTGTCTTCGAGATATTCCTGCGGAACTATGTAAAGATCGGTGCCGGTGTTGCCGTAGATTCTGTCAGCGCCTGTCCGGATATTATCGGTAAACAGCGCCGTTCCGAATACGCAGACTGTCGTGACGAAAACAAGCAAAAACACGGTGATACTGCGGAATCTGCTGTGCGAGATGACCTGAAACGCATAGCGTGCCGTATTCATGCGGCACTCGCCTGCGGCTTTCTGAGGAATCCTGCAATCAGCGCAATGAGTGCGAATATAAACAGCAAGGCTCCGACGATCCGGAATGCGGGCATGGTGTGTGTATTGCAGTGCATCAAGGCACCGCCGCAGTGACCGAGTGCCGGCAGAAAGAACGCTGCTGCGCTGCCGATGACGGACAGAGCCGCCAGCGCTTTGTTTGCAGCTGCATTTTTGACGAACAGCGCTGCAATGCTCAGGATGGCCAGAACGGCCAGCAGAACGGTTCCGACCTGTGTTGTATGGTTGCACTTCATCGCCATTTCTCCGCTGCACGGATGCAGCACCGTATTGACAGCGACCGCAGCCGCGGCAGAAAGAACAGCATTCAGAATGAACAAGGATTTGGTTTTCATCTTTTTTTCTCCTTTGGGATGGAATGAGAGAGGATTTCTCTGTTTCCATATTATAGCACAATTCCCATCGGAATACTAGTCTTTTTGAAGAAAAAAATGAAAATCTGTATTGCATATGAAAGTTATAGGTGTTGATCGGGACAATTTGGGCAATCCGCGAATGCCGCCTGCATATGCCGAAAGGGGCGGAATAACGTGTAAAAGGAAGCAGAGGCGCTGATTTTCATATCAACGCCTCTGCCGTCTGTTCCTCAAATGCTGATTTGCAGCTCAAGCGGGCAGTGGTCGCTGCCCATCGTATCCTTATGGATGATGACATCCGCAATGCGGTCTGCAATGCGGTTCGAGAGAATCCAGTAGTCAATCCGCCATCCGACGTTTTTTTCGCGTGCTCTGCCCATATATGACCACCATGTATAGGCATCGGTGCGGTCGGGATACTTGCAGCGGAATGCATCGGTAAAGCCGCTTGCGAGCAGCTCGGTCATTTTGGCGCGCTCCTCAGCGGTATAGCCCGCATTGCCCTCATTGGCCTTTGCGTTTTTCAGGTCGATCGGCTGATGCGCGACATTCAGGTCGCCGCAGTAGAGCACCGGCTTTTTTGCATCCAGTGCCAGCAGATGCGCACGCAGCGCGTCCTCCCATTCCATCCGCAGCGGAATGCGGATCAGGTCGCGGCGCACATTCGGCACATAGGCATTGACCAGATAAAATGACGGATATTCCAGTGTGAGCACCCGTCCTTCATTGGAGATGCCGCCGGTCGTCATCTCTTTGGTGACGGAAAGCGGTGCTTCCTTTGCAAAGACGGCAGTACCCGAATAACCTTTTTTCTCGGCGCTGTTCCAGAACTGGTGCCAGCCCTCCGCCGACCACTGCAGCGCAGAGAGCTGATCCTCCTGCATCTTTGTCTCCTGAATGCAGAAGAAATCCGCGTTCATCTCCGCGAAAAATTCAGCAAAGCCTTTCTTTTCACAGGCCCGCAGGCCGTTGACGTTCCATGTGACAGCACGCATACTGTTCCTCCGTTTGATTGTACTTCTGTCTGATCCGGCGAACGGGTCAGTTGACACATTTTGCTTCTGAGAATTGTACCTGCCCGCTGAACGGGTTGAATACGACATCAGAGACGCCGCGCTTGCAGAGCAGATATCGCTGCTTATAGAACAGCGGCAGGAAGCAGCCGTCAGAGAGGATTGCTTCCTCTGCCTGCCGGTAGAGCTCCACGCAGTCCGTCAGATTCGGGACAGATGCTGCGCGTTCCAGCAGCTTGCGGACCTCCGCTTCCTTTGTACAGTGCAGATACGGATCCGCAAGGAAACTCTCGAACACAGAGGGCGCGTCGTGATAGCTGCCCGTGACCGGATAGAGCGCGAGCGAATAGTCGCCGGAATCCAGCCGCGCTTCGTATTCCTGCTCCGTGACCTCCTCGATGCTGAAATGCAGATCAAGCTCTGTCAGCCAGATATTCAGCACCTCGGCCAGCAGAGAATAGTCCATCATGCCGGCACAGACGAGGATTTTGCCCTCCTCCAGCTCGGAAATGCGGAGCTTGCGCATGGCCTTGTGATAGAGGCGGTCCGCCTCTGGCGGGTCATAGCGCTGATAGGCGGAATCGGCAATCAGCTCGCGGCAGCTTTTGTTGAGCAGCATGATGCCCGGCGGCAGAATGCCGGAAGCCTGCCGGATATCGGGTTCGCCGTCCGGGAACTGCGTCCGGTCGAGCGTCAGTGCCATGGCACTGCGGACACTCGGATCCGCAAAATGAGAATCCGGATTGGCAATCAGGCCGAGCGTGATGCTGTAGCTGCTCTGCACCGAATAATCCGAGCGGCCGATCAGCGTGTTCTGCGTCGTGACGTAGCAGTCCGCATTGCCGTCTGTGAAAATCGAAGCGGCATCTGCATCGGATTCCTCGATATAGAAATTGATATCGGTCGGGAAGATTTTCTTGACGCTGTGGTTCAGCGGATTGCGCACCATCTGCACCACATTGTATTTTCCGTATGGGTCATAGAGCCAGCGCAGCACGGAAAAGCTGCCGTTTCCCATCACGGATGCCTCATCGAGCCCGTAGCGTCCCTTGCTGTTCTCAAAGAACGCTTTGCTGCAGGGGAGTGCTGCCGGCGCGGTCAGCAGCATGAGAAAGCCCGTGTTCGGATAGTCGAGCGTGAATTCCAGCTCATAATCGGATTTTGCGGTCACGCCGATCTGGTCGGCACCGCATTCGCCGTTCATGATGCGCTGTGCGTTTGCAATGCAGGCATAGGCGCTGCAGTTCGGCGAATGATAGGCCGGATCGAACAGCCGGCGGAATGCGAACACAAAATCCTCAGCCTTGACGTTCTTTTTCGCATCCTCACTGAAGGCACTTCCGGATTCTCCGTAGGCCTGATACCAGTAGGAATCCTGCCGGAGCCTGAAGGTATAGTGCAGCTGATCGGATGAAATCTGATAGGATTCCGCAACGCCGTTCTGAATGCTGCCGTTTTCATCGAGCACGAGCAGCCCCTCAAACAGATTGGCCAGAACGGTCTTTGCGGAAGCGTTGGCCGCAAGCTGCGGATCCAGTGTATCCGGATTGCCGACCAGCGTATAGGAGAATGAATGCCCCGCACCCTTGACGATACTTTCGTCATCGCCGCAGCCGCAGCAGAACAGTGCCGTCAGCAGCAGCGCGAGCAGCAGGGAAATGCTTCTGCGCATGGGATCACCCTTCTTTTGTTGTTTTTTCTTTATTTTGTATCAATATGATGAGATTGCAGGATTGCTGTTTTGACCTGCTGCATAAAAACAGAGGCAAGAGGCATGGGCATTTGCCCTTGCTTCCTGCCTCTTTGCAGCCGGTTACGTATCAGAGTTCAAAGGAATGCGGCAGCAGACCGCCGAGCGAATACACGCCGTCTGCCAGAATGACCGGGAAATCCGGCCCGCAGAATTCTGCAAGCACCTGCCGGCAGATGCCGCAGGGATAACAGGGCTCGCCCTTTTCCCCGCCGACAATGGCGATCGCGGAGAACGACCGCTCTCCGGCCGAGATTGCAGCGCAGATCGCGGAGCGCTCCGCGCAGATGCCCGCCGGATAGGATGCGTTTTCGATATTGACGCCGAGATAGACCTGACCGGATTCCGCGACCAGCGCTGCGCCGACGCGGAAGCCGGAATATTTAGCATAGGCCTTGTCCCGGACTGCGTTTGCGAGCTCCAGCAGCGCGCGGGATTCGTCATCCAGCGGAAGCATATCCGGGATTTCCGCCGCTTTGGGATTGTTCTTTTCGTCTTTGCCGCGGCTCCGTGTCCGGAAGCTGTGCTGGACGGCCTTGACGGTGCCCATCGGGCGGATCAGCTTGCCGCTTTCATCCAGCGGCAGAACAAAATCGTCTTCTCCCTGATCTGCACTGAAAAATTCCTTCAGTACGTCTTTGACCTTTGCCATACGCTTCGGCCTCCGTTTCTCTGTTCTTTTCTGCACATTTTTGTCTGTCAATTTTCAACAGAAATTTTTGTGCAAAACAGCAAGATAAAACGCCTTGCATTCTCGCTGTTTTGCGTGCTATAATATAGATATCTTATTTGGAGATCAGTTCGAGGGTATCGCGTGCGATCAGCAGCTCCTCATTGGTCGGCACGATCCAGACCTCGGTCTTGGAGCCTTCCTTGGAGATTTTCATGAGCTTGCCGCGTGTTTTCTTGTTGAGCTCCTCGTCAATTTCAATGCCGAAATAGCTCATATCGCGGCAGACGCGCTCGCGGACTTCCCACGAATTCTCGCCGATACCGCCGGTGAAGAGCACAGCGTCCACGCCGTTCATGGCAGCGGTGTAAGCGCCGATGTAGCGCTGAATCTGATATGCGAGCATTTCGCTTGCAAGGATTGCACGCTCATTGCCCTGCTCAGCAGCGGCGGTGATGTCGCGGTTATCCGAAGAAATGCCGGAAACGCCGAGGAAGCCGGACTTCTTGTTCATGTACTGGCTCATCTCGTCCGGAGTAAAGCCGTGCTTATCTGCGACGAAGGTAACGGCAGACGGGTCAACTGCGCCGCAGCGGGTGCCCATCAGGATGCCGTCCAGCGGGGTGAAGCCCATCGAGGTGTCGATGCACTTGCCGCCCTGCACAGCGGTAATCGAAGAACCGTTGCCGAGGTGGCAGGAGACGATCTTCAGATCCTTGATGTCCTTGCCCATTGCCTTTGCAAGTGCTGCGGAGACAAAGCGGTGAGATGTGCCGTGGAATCCGTATTTACGGACATGATACTTCTCGTAATCCTCGTAGGGGAGTGCGAACATGAATGCCTTCGGCGGCATGGTCTGATGGAATGCCGTATCGAACACAACGACCTGCGGCGTGGTTTTCGGAATGACGGCGGTGCAGGCACGGAGCGCCAGCGCATGTGCATGGTTGTGAACCGGAGCCAGCTCGCGGAGCTCGTCGATCTTGTCGATGACCTCCGGAGTCACGAGGCACGGACGGTCAAAGACCTCGGCGCCCTGAACGATGCGGTGGCCGACAGCGGAGATCTCGTCCATGCTCTTGATGACGGCAGCGTCGCCGGTGGTGAGCACCTCAACGAGCTTTTCAAATGCTTCGGTGTGCGTCGGGAATGTGCAGTCAGCATCAATGCTTCTGCCGTCAGCGGTCTTGTGGGAGACATGACCGTCAATGCCGATGCGGTCGCAGTTGCCCTTTGCGAGGACGCTTTCATCCTCCATATTGATGAGCTGATACTTCAGCGAGGAACTGCCTGCGTTGACTACGAGAATTAACATAGTTCAAACTTCCTTTCAACAAAATGTTCTTTATATAGATGTCCGTTCGGCTGAACGGTCTATCGCATCCATTATTATACACGATAATCCCGCAACATGCAAGAGGGTTTATAAAAAAATGCGCATTTCGCATTGTCCATTCCGCAAAGAGCTGTTCCGGTTTGTCCGGAATGACGGCTTTCGGCGGAAATTCAGGGGGATCACGACAGCGAAGGAGGCTATTACATGAAAATCAGCGGCATCATCTGCGAATACAATCCGTTCCACAACGGGCATTTGTATCATATCGAGCAGACGCGCAGAAACGGTGCAACGCATATTGTGGCATTGATGAGCGGCAACTTTGTCCAGCGCGGCGATGTGGCGGTCATCAATAAATTTGAACGTGCCAAGACGGCGGTGCGCTGCGGTGCGGATCTTGTCATCGAACTGCCCGTCGCATACTGTCTGAGCTCGGCGGAAACCTATGCAAGGGGCGCGATGTATATTCTGAAGGGACTCGGCTGCGTCGATGAGCTGTCCTTCGGCAGCGAATGCGGCGATCTTTCGCTGCTGACGGCAGCGGTCAAGGCAAGCTATGCCTGCGCCAAGCGCCCGGAGCTTGAAGATCTGATGAAGCTCGGCAATTCCTATCCCAAGGCTTTGCAGATTCTGATCCGGCAGACCTACGGCGACGAGATCGGACGGCTGTTCAGCTATCCGAACAATACGCTTGCCATCGAATATCTCAAGGCGATGGTCGCCGTCAAGCTGAAGATTCAGCCGTTTACCGTCAAGCGCAACGAGATGCACGATGCGCTGGCCGCATCCGGCAAGATCGCAAGCGCCTCGCTGATCCGGCAGCTGATGGAGAACCACAGTGACGACTTCGACGATCTTGTGCCGGACAATTCCTCCGATACGATCAGCGCGTGCGCCGCGGCCGGCATGATCGCAAGATTTGAGCAGCTGGAACGTGTGCTGCTTTATAAGCTGCGCACCACGACTGCGGAGGAAATCGCGGCGCTGCCGGAGGTCGGACAGGGGCTTGAAAACAAGATTCTGGCCGCCCGCAATGAAACGTCACTGGAATCCATGCTGCTTTCGATCAAGAGCAAGCGCTATCCGATGTCGCGCATCCGGCGTATTCTGCTGGATCTGCTCATCGGCATCCGGCCGGAGGACACGCAGAATCCGCCGCCCTACGGCAGAATCCTTGCGATTTCGGAACGCGGACGCGATATTCTGACTGCGGCAAAAAAAGCCGGTACCATTCTGCCCTACGGCACCTCGCTTGCAAAGCTCGCGGAGCTCGGTCCTGCACAGAAGGCCTGTGCCGATCTGGAAGCGCGCGCAACCTCGGTCTACGGTCTTGCGCAGCGCCGGATCAATCCCGCGGACGCGGATTATAAAGCCATGATCGGCATGGTCAAGTAATTGCATCATAATTCAGATAATACGGAGATTTTATATGATTGAATTCACAACGGTTTCTGCGCCCTGCGAGGGCAGCATCACGGAAAAGCGCTCTGAGTTCATTGCGCAGCTGTTTCCCGCGCAGAGCGAAGAAATCTGCCGCAGCATCATTGAGGATGTGAAGGCGAAGCATCACAAGGCGCGGCACAATGTCTGGGCCTATATCCTGCGGGACGGCGGCGTCACGCGCTACAGCGACGACGGGGAACCGCAGGGTACCGGCGGCCTCCCCGTGCTCGGTGTGCTGCAGAAATCTGAGCTGACCGATGTCTGCTGTGTTGTCACGCGCTATTTCGGCGGCGTGCTGCTCGGCGCGTCGGGTCTGACAAGAGCCTATTCCTCTGCGGCGGCGGAGGCTGTTCAGAACGCGGAGCTGCTGCATTTCCGCGAATCGTTCCGCATCCGCTTAGAGACTGATTACAGCTATTACGGCACACTGAGCCATATGCTGCCCGAATACGGCATCAAGGATGCAGGCAGCGATTTCAGCGACAAGGTGACGCTGCTGTTCGATATTCCGGCAGCGGATTATCCCGCGCTGGAAGCGCGTCTGACCGAGCTTTATAACGGAAAACCGGCGCTGGAGCAGCTCGAAACCCATTTCGTCAGTTATTAAAGCTGTTCCTTGATTTTTCCGATCGCAGCCTTTTCGATACGGGAAACCTGCGCCTGAGAAATGCCGACTTCCTGCGCGACCTCCACCTGCGTTTTGCCCTGCCAGAAACGCCGGCGGAGGATATTTTTTTCCCTGTCGCTGAGCGACTGCAGCGCATCCCGGAGCGCGAGCTCTGACATCCAGCTGCTGCTGGTGCTGTCCGGGTCACCGATCTGGTCAATCAGATAGAGCGGGTCGCCGGAATCCGAATAGACAGGCTCGTACAGCGAGACCGGATCGCTGATGCTTTCCAGTGCCGTGACAACATCGCAGGTCTCCGCACCGATCTCTGCGGCGATTTCTCCGGCGGTCGGCTCCCGGTTGAGCGATGCAGTCAGTTTTTCGCGTGCCTGCAGCGCTTTATAGGCGGTATCCCGCATGGAACGGCTGACCTTGACTGCGTGGAAATCCCGCAGATGCCGCCGCAGCTCGCCTGCGATCATCGGGACGCAGTAGGTTGAAAACCGCACATCCTTTGAAAGATCAAAGTTGCTGATTGCCTTCATCAGGCCGATGACGCCGATCTGAAAGAGATCGTCCGCATCCTCGCCGCGGCCGGTAAAACGCTGAATCACGCTGAGCACGAGCCGCAGATTCCCCAGAATCAGCTTTTCGCGTGCTTCTGCGCTGCCGTTCTGCTGCATTTCGCGGAGCAGCTGCATTTTTTCTTCCTCGGTCAGAACGGTGAGCTTGCTTGTGTCCAGACCTGCAATGACGACCTTCTGATATGCCATTTGCCGCATCTCCTTTGCATTTGGATGGAAACAGTATGCCCGGAAACCGGCCGGAATAATCCGTACAGCAGGAAAACGATGCATTCTTTTGCAGCCAGAGAGCTTCGGGATCCGGAGAAGCCGGATCTGAGCAAAACGGGTGCGGCGCTGCCTGTACGATGCTTGACAGGCAGGGGAAAATGTGGTATGATATATAAGTATATCTATGTACATCAAAACCATTATCAGGAGGACATTTTATGACCATTTTTGATGCAATTATCCAGGCAATCATTCAGGGACTGACGGAATTCCTGCCGGTTTCAAGCTCCGGACACCTCAAGCTCTATCAGACCATTACCGGACAGAGTGTGGAGGAGGGCACGTTCCTGCTCGTGATCCTGCACCTCGGTACGCTTGTTGCCGTCTGTATTGCGTTCCGGGAAACGATCTGGGCGCTGCTCAAAGAGTTTTTTGTAATGGTCAAAGATATCTTTACCGGAAAATTCAAGTGGAAAACCATGAATCCGGAACGCCGGATGCTTGTCATGCTGTTTATTTCGCTTGTGCTGCTTGTTCCGTTTTATCTGATTAAGGACGTATTTGAGAATGTCTCGCTCCCGGTTTTGGGACTCTGCTTCCTGTTTACTTCCGTGGTTCTGTTCCTCGCAAGCAGAATCCGCAATACCAAGAAAACAGCCGGCGATATTACCGTGAAGGATGCCGTTGTGATCGGTCTGTTCCAGTGTGCGGCACTTTTCCCCGGCGTTTCCCGCTCCGGTTCGACAATCTCCGGCGGCCTGTTCTCCGGCCTTGAAAAAGAAACTGCTGTCCGCTATTCCTTCGTGCTCGGCATTCCGGCCATTCTCGGCGGATGTCTCGTTGAGCTCAAAGATGCGCTTGAAGGCACGATTCAGGTCAATTTCGGTGCTGCAGCAATCGGTTTTGTCGTTGCGGCAATCGTCGGCGTTCTTGCCATCAAGCTGGTGCAGTGGCTGATCCGCTCTGACAACTTCATCGTTTTTTCGATCTATACCTTTGCTGTCGCGGTGTTCACGCTCGGCTACTGGGCTATTTTTGCAAGATAATCTGAACCTCTCGCATCCTTGAAAGAAAGATACAGAGAAAGAAAGGGTACATCATGGCAGAGAAAAAAAATTCCGGAAAATCCGGTGCAAAGAAAAATACATCTGCTGCCGATGCACGGACAAAATCGACAGTCAGGCGCGTCAACGGCGCGGCCGCACGCGGCGGGAAACCATCGGGCGCAAAGGCTTCCAAATCGCAGCCGGCTCCCAAGCCGCCGAATAATCAGCTTCGCTCTGTTCTGCTGATCGCAGCCGGCATTATGGTTGCAGCGTTTGCATTTGTTCCGGGTACGCGCGGCTGGGCGATGGCACAGGGATTTCTGCGCGGCGCATTCGGCGTCGGCGTTGCATTTGTGCCGCTGATCCTGATTTATACCGGCTGGCTGATCGGTCAGGAGCGGAGCCGTCAGGCTTCCGGCAGAGCCGTCTGGGGCATTCTGCTGACGCTGGCGGTCAGTGCGCTGGTGCAGGTTTATTTCGGTGACGATCTGCTGAAGGTGCAGCCTGAGGACATTGAGCGCAACCGTTTTCTGCAGGCAATCACACTGCTGTGCAATAACGGAAAGGAGCTGCGCGGCGGCGGTCTGCTCTCCGGCATTCTGGTTGTGCCGATGATTGCGCTGTTCGATGTTGTCGGTGCAAGAATCGTCATCACGCTGCTTGTTGTCGTGCTGCTGATGCTGCTGACGAACCGCAGCCTTGTCGAGATGCTTGCGGTCATGTCCAAACCGTTTGTCTGGATCGGTCACGGCGTTGTCAATGCAGCGACCCGCGGCATCGACGGTTTTATGGACGACTTCAATGACCGCTATGACGATGAGGATGACGAAGACGACGAGGAATTCGAGGATGAAGAGGATCCTCCGCAGAAATATATCCGCAGCAGCAAGCGTGCTGCGCTCCCGCTTTCCGAGCAGGATGAAGATATTCCGAAATCGGCGCGCCGGCGCAGACGCGAGGATGAGGAGCATCTGCGGGAAATCGCGTTCATGCTTGAAAACAATGCAAATGAGCCTGTTGCCGACCGCAGCTTCCTGCATAATATTGAAACCGATGTGCCGATCTACGATCACAGCAGCGAGCCGGTGCCGGAAACGCAGATGAACCGTCTGGCACCCGAAAAGCAGAGCGGTGCTGACGGATTCAAAATGTCACTGGAGGACGAAGCGCGTCTTGAAGCGCTTGCCGAGCAGGCTTCGATGGAAGCGGATGAGCAGTCCAACCGGCTGCCGTGGCTGACCGATGACGAAGCGCAGACGCAGGATGAAAGCATCTATGACGAGGAGCCGGAGATTCCCTATATTCCGCCTGCGCTCGGACTGCTGCACCGTGCGGACAACTCCGCAAATGATGCGGATAAATCCATGGAGCTGCGTGAAAAAGGCAAGCTGCTTGTTGATACGCTGGCCAGCTTCGGCGTCAGTGTCCGGATTACCGGCATCTGTCGCGGACCGGCCGTCACGCGCTACGAGATTCAGCCGGCTGCCGGTGTCAAAATCTCAAAAATTACCTCTCTGGCTGACGATATCGGTCTGAATCTCGGCGGAAAATCTGTCCGTATCGAGGCGCCGATTCCCGGCAAGCCTGCCGTCGGCGTTGAGGTGCCGAACAACCACAAGGATACGGTTTCTCTGCGTGAAATTCTCGAATCTCCTGAATTTCAGGAATCCAAGAGCAAGCTGACCTTTGCAGTCGGAAAGGATATCGACGGTCATGTGATTCTCGGCGATATTGCCAAGATGCCGCACATGATTATTGCAGGTACGACGGGCTCCGGCAAGTCTGTGTGTACGAATTCCATCATCATGAGCATTCTGTTCCATGCCTCGCCGGACGAGGTGCGCCTGATTCTGATTGACCCGAAGGTCGTCGAATTCCAGCCCTACGACGGCATTCCGCATTTGCTGATTCCGGTTGTGACGCAGCCGCAGAAGGCTGCGGGCGCCCTGAACTGGGCTGTGCTCGAAATGGAACGCAGATACATGCTTTGTGCGACCTACGGCGTCCGTGACCTGAAGGGCTATAATGCAGTTGCCGACAAAAATCCGGAGCTGAAACGGCTCCCGCAGATTGTCATTATCATTGACGAGTTTGCAGACCTGATGATGAGCAGCGGCAAGGAAGTCGAAGCCGCGGTTATCCGGATTGCGCAGAAGGCGCGTGCGGCGGGCATTCACCTGATTATTGCAACGCAGCGCCCGACCGTGGATGTCATCACCGGCCTGATTAAATCCAATGTTCCGAGCCGGATCGGCATGAGCGTGAAATCCGCGGTGGATTCGCGTACCATTCTGGATACGACCGGTGCAGAGACGCTGCTCGGCAACGGCGACCTGCTGTTCTATCCGAACGGCTGGCGTGAGCCGAAGCGTGTGCAGGGCTGCTTTGTCTCCGATGCTGAGGTTGAGGCGGTTGCAAAATTCCTGAAGAACAACGGCGTCTCTGAGTATGACGCGGATATCATTGAGGCTGTTGAGCAGGCCTGCCCTGTACAGAAGGGCGAAAAATCCGGCGACGATGTTCCGGGCGAGCTGACCGGTGACGAGGCACTTGTCCTCAAGGCGGCAGAGCTTGCGGTCGATGCGGGACAGCTTTCTACGACGGCGCTGCAGCGGCGGCTCAAGCTGGGCTATGCCAAGGCTGCGCGAATTGTGGACGAGCTTGAAGAACGCGGAATCGTCGGGCCGTCTGAGGGCGCAAAGCCGCGCAAGGTTATCATGACACCGCAGCAGCTGACTGAATGGAAGCTGCAGCTTGCGTCTAACGGGAACAAGGTGTAATGAGTCTAAAGGAGAAAAACTGATGGAACAAAATACCCCAAAGGAGCATCGCAAGGCTGAACTCTGGATTCTGTTTATCCTGATTGCAGCACAGCTTGCTGTTGCTGTTTACGGCATGGCGTTTGTCAAGAACACGCTGTTTATAGATGAAATCGTGACTTACGGACTTGCGAACAGCGTGGAGAAGCCGTTCATGAACGGCACGGACTTTACCAATTCGGTTGAAACAGATTACTGGACTACCGGTCAGGCGATGCGGAATTATCTGACTGTAGAGCCTGGGACACAATTTGATTATTCGACTGTATGGCGCAATCAGGCATATGATTTTACGCCGCCGATGTATTTTGTTTTACTGCATACGCTCTGTTCTCTGTTTCCGGGGGTATTCTCTTTCTGGTTCGGCTATGTCATCAATCTTTTTGCGATTGTCGTGACAGATATTGCCCTGTACTGTATGATGCGAAGGCTTACGCATTCCGGCACAGTCGCTTTGCTGACGGTATTCTGGTACGTCTTTACGCTCGGTGCACAGTGCGGCGCTGTATTTCTGCGTTCCTATGCGCTTTGTGTCATGATGACGGTTTTGTTTGCGGCTTCTTTGTATCGTTTCTGTGATGAAGAGAAAATCCGCTTGTCTGATGCAGTGCTTCTTGCTTTGGCTGCGTTTTTCGGCACCCTGACACATGATTCTTTTCTGATTTTTGCCTTTTTCTTTACGCTGTTCCTTTGTGTGACACTTCTGATCCGCAAGAAAATCAGAAAAATGTTCATAGCAGGGGGAACGATTTTAGCCGGAACCGCAGCAGCCCTACTTGCGTTCCCGGCCACGCTGATGAGCTTTTTCGCCGCGACGGATGCAAGTACCAGCAAGCTGTTTCTGTTTTCCGCAGATATGGAAAAAATCAGATGGTTTGTTTATCTTCTCATCAGACTGCTGATCTATGACACGACCGGAATTGCAATCAACCAGTTCCGTCGGGGCAATTATTCGTATGTCATTGCTGCTGTTGTCTTACTGTCTGCCGTGCTGATTCCGCTTGCTTTTCTGTTTCGGAAGGAAGCGTGGATGCGAAAGCTGCGCGGGAAGATCGCCGCACTGCTGAAGCAATATTTCCGCAATACACGTTTTATTTTTATCTCCTGGCTGCTGACAGCAGTGTGTTTTCTTTTTGTTCTGGGAGTTTCGCTGCCAAACGTATTCGTTTGGTCTTTGCTGAGACTTGATTATGTGTGTGACCGGTATATTTATCTGTTGATTCCGTTTTTCTGCGGCCTTGTTACATGGTGTATATACGGCATGATTTCATACATTCAGAGAATAAGAAATTCTGCTTTGCTGAAAAAGCTGTCGGTTGCAGTTCCTGCTGTTTGTATCGTCGGATCACTGCTGCTGCAGAACATCTGCGGTTATAATCATTTCCTGATTCGGGTAGAAAATCAGAACGGCAAGATAAACGACCGGATTACCGGAGCGGACTGCATCGTGCTGACGAACAATCCGACCGTTCAGAACTATATTCCGGGTCTGACAATGGATGCGGATGATCTTTTTTTGTCACTTTATTGGGGAAACCACTATCTAGTGCAGGAAAAGGAATATGAGAAACTGAAAGGATCTGAAGAGCCGGTTTATCTGCTGTTTGATTTAGCAGGAATGGCGAATCCTTCGGAAGATTCTGAATCGGATCAAACATTTGTATTTGATGACCTTGAGTTCAGTCAGCAATCGGAACAGGACAGCGGGAACAGTTCGGAAGTGCAGAAAAAAACTGAGATACTGGATTATTTTGAAGAATTTTTCGGTTTCACGCCGGAATACTGCTTGACAGAAAAGGCGGGCTTTTGTTCATTTGAACTGTATCTTCTGAAGCCTGCGGGAACCGAATCTTAAACAATATGGGAAAGGCTTTTTACGGTACTAAAACCGAAAGAAAGGATGTGTCAATATGCCCGATCTGGTGCGCTGCAGCAAATTCATGAGTCTGGTTCTGCGGCATCAGCCGGATGCAGCTGGCATTACGCTCGATGCGCACGGCTGGGCAGATGTTCCCAAGCTGCTGGAAGGAATGCGGCGGGCTAATCATGCGATTACTGCTGAAATGCTGGAGGAAATCGTCCGGACGGACAACAAGCAGCGCTATTCCTTCAATGCGGATCACACAAAAATCCGTGCAAATCAGGGGCATTCTGTTCCGGTTGATCTGGAACTGCAGCCGGTTCAGCCGCCGGAATATCTCTGGCACGGAACCGCAGAACGCTTCCTCGGCAAGATTTTTGCAGAGGGTCTGCGGCCGATGTCACGGCAGTACGTGCATCTTTCTCCGGATCAGGAAACGGCTTATAAGGTCGGTGTACGACACGGAAAGCCGGTGATTCTGCGCGTAAAAGCAGGTGATCTTTCCGGCACAGGCACGCAGTTTTATCTTTCGGAGAACGGCGTCTGGCTGACGGATGCTGTTCCGCCGGAATATCTGGAAATCGTATCAGCGGATACGGATAACGGAAAGGGATAACGATGGGAATGTTTGGAAAAAAGCCGCAGGCGGATATTCCGCAGGGGCGCAATGAAATCGGAAACAAACAGCTGAAGGAAGCAATCGCCACGACGGCGCTGCGTTTTCTGGAGCAGGGGACCGATTATCACGAGCTTGCGTATACCAAGGCGGAGTTCGGCTATCTGTTCGATTTTGACGGCCACGGCGTTGAGGCGCTGCTGAAAATTATCACGGACTGCACCACGGCTTATTTTGCGGTGCAGGGGCAGAAAATGATGCGGCTGGATTTTTCGGAAGAATTGTTCCGCACCACAACGGAAGGCTTTCTGGAGCTGCACGGCGGCGGAAACTGATCCGGAATCCTTGATTGATCTGACACAAAGGAAAGGAGCATCGGCATGTCCGGTTTTATCCCGGTGACGATGGACGAGCTGCTTGCGCAGGGCGTCACACAGCCGGATTTTGTCTATGTAAACGGCGATGCATACGTCGATCACCCGAGCTTCGGTGCGGCGATCATCTGCCGGATTCTTGAACATGCGGGCTATTCGGTTGCAATGCTCGCACAGCCTGACTGGAAAACTGACCGCGATTTCACAAGATTCGGATGTCCGAAGCTGGGCTTTCTGGTCAGCGCGGGGAATATTGACAGCATGGTCGCACACTATACATCTGCAAAGAAAAAACGCTCGGACGACGCCTATTCCGCGGGCTGCAAGGCCGGAAAGCGTCCGGACAGAGCTGTCATTGTATATTGCAAAAAAATCCGCAGCATCTACGGAAACAGTGTCCCGATTCTCATCGGCGGACTGGAGGCGTCTCTGCGGCGTTTTGCACATTATGACTACTGGGATGACAGCGTGCACCCTTCGGTTCTGCTGGAAAGCGGCGCTGATATCCTCAGCTTCGGCATGGGCGAGCACAGTATGCTGGAAATGGCTGCGATGCTCCGCGACGGCGTGCCGGTTTCCGAGATCCGCGATGTCCGCGGCACATGCTATCTCTGTGATCCGGCGGATACGCCGTTCGGCGCGGCGGAATGTCCGTCCTTTGAGCAGGTGCGCGACAAAAAGGAAGCCTATGCCAAGGCCTGCCGGATTCAGTATGACCAGCAGGACGAGGTCTACGGCAAGCGCATCATTCAGCGCCACGGAAACAAAATGCTTGTGCAGAATCCGCCTGCGCTGTCGCTGACGCAGCAGGAGTTCGACGACCTCTATAAACTGCCGTTTCAGCGTACCTATCATCCGATGTACGAGGCAGAGGGCGGCGTTCCGGCCATCCGGGAGGTGCGCTTTTCGATCACCCATAACCGCGGATGCTTCGGCTTCTGCAATTTCTGCTCGATCGCGCTGCATCAGGGGCGGCGCATGACCGTCCGTTCCGAGGAATCGGTTATCGAGGAGGCCAAATATCTGACGACACTGCCCGATTTCAAGGGCTATCTGCACGATGTCGGCGGCCCGACGGCGAACTTCCGGCATCCCTCCTGTGAGAAACAGCTGCAGCACGGACTCTGCAAGGGACGCAAATGTCTTGCGCCGGAGCCGTGCAAAAATCTGCGTGTCGATCATCAGGATTATCTGCGTCTGCTGAGAAAACTCCGTGCACTGCCGAAGGTCAAGCGCGTGTTTATCCGTTCGGGTATCCGCTATGACTATCTGCTCGCAGATAAAGACGACGAATTCTTCCGTGAGCTTGTGCGCCATCATGTTTCCGGACAGCTGAAGGTTGCACCGGAGCACTGCTCGAATCATGTGCTCGATAAAATGGGCAAGCCGCATATCGAGACATATAAGGCATTTCAGAAGCGGTTCTATGAGCTGACAAAATCCATGAACATGGAGCAGTATCTTGTGCCGTACCTGATGAGCAGTCATCCGGGCAGCACGATCAAGGATGCCATTCAGCTTGCCTGTTTCCTCAAGGAGGAGGGCATCCATCCGGAGCAGGTGCAGGATTTTTACCCGACGCCCGGCACGATCTCAACCTGCATGTTTTATACGGGGCTTGACCCCTATACACTGGAACCGGTCTATGTGCCGAAAACGCCGAAGGAAAAGGCAGAGCAGCGTGCAATGCTGCAGTATTTCAAGCCGGAAAACCAGCCGCTGATCCGGCAGGCGCTGATCCGTGCGGGTCGCCGCGACCTGATCGGCAGCGGACCGCACTGTCTGGTACCGGCAGAGCCCGGCGCAGGACGCGCGCAGCATCAGAATGCGCAGAAGCAAGGGCGCGGGCAGCAGAAATCTGCCGCCCGACCGCAGAAGGGCAGCCGTCCGGGCGACCGCCGGAAGCCCGCTGCAAAACAGCCGAAGCACAAAGGAAAATGAATCAGCATATAACCGTCTGCTGCAGAAAGGAGCCGCATCATGACCACAATACTGGAACGATTTGAGGGCGATTTTGCCGTACTGGAACTCCATGACGATTCAACCGGCGAGGTGCTGTATAAAAATCTCCCGGCCGACTGGCTGCCGGAGGATGCCGCCGAGGGCGATGTTCTGATTAAAGCGGACGGCAAATATGCCGTAGATACGAAGGAAACCATGAAGCGCAGAGCGGCCTCCGCAGAGAAGCTGCGAGCGCTGCAGGAGATTGAAAATGCCTGATATTCTCGTTGTCGGCTGCGGTGCGGCCGGCATGTATGCAGCCGTTCATGCTGCGCGGCTTGGCTGCCGGGTCACGGTGCTCGATGCGAACGACCGTCCGGGGCATAAGCTGTCGATTACTGGAAAAGGACGCTGCAATGTTACAAATGCGTGTGACCGCGATACCTTTCTGCAAAATGTGCCGCGGAATCCGCGCTTTTTGTATTCGGCGCTTTCCCGGTGCAGTCCCGCCGATGTGCAGGCCTTTTTTGAGGCTGAGGGCGTTCCGCTGAAAACGGAGCGCGGGCGGCGCGTGTTTCCGCAGAGTGACCGCGCACAGGATATCGTGCAGGCGCTGCTGAACGCGATGAAAGCGGCGGGCGTATCGGTTCGGTTCGGTGCGCGTGTGAAAAAGCTCGTGATTGCTGACGGCATCTGCACCGGCGTACAGCTTGCAGACGGGCAGATCTGTCATGCGGATGCGGTTTTGCTTGCAACAGGCGGCATGAGCTATCCGCGCACGGGCTCCCGCGGGGACGGCTACCGTCTTGCAGAGCAGGCCGGCGTGACGGTCATTCCGCCGCAGCCGTCTCTGATTCCGCTGGAGACTGTTGAAACGGATCCGACGGAGATGCAGGGACTCTCCCTGAAAAATGTCACGCTGACTGTAAAGGCGGGCAAAAAAGTCATATTTTCGGAGCTCGGCGAGATGCTGTTTACGCATTTCGGCATTTCCGGGCCGCTGGTGCTTTCGGCTTCCTGCCGGATGGATCCGCAGAAGCTCGGTGATTATCTTCTGACCGTGGATCTGAAACCGGGTCTGACGCCGGAGCAGCTCGATCAGCGGCTGCAGCGTGATTTTTCCGCGCAGCTGAACCGCGATGCGGGCAATGCGCTGCACGGCCTGCTGCCGGTTTCGATGATTCCCGTGATGCTGCGCCGTGCCGGAATTCCGGCTTCGCAGAAGATTCACGATGTCACAAAAGAGCAGCGCAGAGCACTCGGCGCTGCGGTCAAGGGCTATACGATGCATGCTTCCGCGATGCGTCCCATTGCAGAGGCGATTGTCACAAGAGGCGGTGTCTCGGTGCGGGACGTCAATCCGAATACAATGGAATGCAAGAAAATACGCGGTTTATACTTTGCAGGCGAGCTGCTGGACGTCGATGCCTATACAGGCGGCTACAATTTGCAGATCGCGTTTGCGACCGGATATGCTGCGGCTGCGGCGATGGCGCTGTGCAGCCCGGATTAACGGAGGAGGCGAACAGGAATGGCAAACGGAAACGGCGATCCCGTCGGTTTTTTGATGTCAATGATCTTCCGGATGCTGGTTCTGACAGTGGCCGTGACGCTGATTATCTCGGCCTGTGTGACGGCAATCGGCGGCGTTGTCAGTAACTTTTCTGAGCGGAAAAAGCGCCGCGAAGCGCTCCGGAAAACAACGGGTGCGGTACCGGCAGAGGGCTTCCTTGCGGATGTCCGCATGGCCGATGTGCCGGAGCGGTCGCAGAAGCAATTTCATTATAAATTGTCCGTGCATTACCGCGATACCTCGAATACGGTACGGCGTGCGCTGATCGGCGTTGTTTCAAAATATCCGATTGCATTTCAGGAGGGGCAGTCAATTCCGCTGCGGATTTTCCGTCAGCCCTTGCTGCAGCCGCTTTCGGATGCGTATGATCCTTCCCGCGGTGCAGACGGCCGTCTGCCGTCTGTGATTGCGTTCCGGTCGTGGCTCGGCCGGCCTGTCGATGAGACCGGCACGGTTATGCGCGAAGAGGACTTTGTCTCCGTGACCATGGATTTGCAGCAGAAGATCGAGCGTTCGCGCAAAGCACTGCTGATCTGGATTATCGCGGGCGTCATCGGCAATCTCCTGACAATCAGAATGGCGCTTCTGATGATCGGCGCAGATCCCTATGCCTGATTTATTCCCGAAAGGATTTCATTTTTATGCTGGATAAGATTATCATCCGCGGTGCCAGAGAGCACAATCTCAAAAATGTCGATCTGGAGATTCCGCGTGATAAACTGGTAGTATTTACGGGGCTTTCCGGCTCCGGAAAATCCTCACTTGCGTTTGATACGATTTACGCAGACGGACAGCGGCGCTATATGGAGTCGCTGTCCTCTTATGCGCGGCAGTTTCTCGGACAGATGGAAAAGCCCGATGTGGACAGCATCGAGGGGCTCTCTCCGGCGATTTCGATTGACCAGAAAACGACATCCAAAAATCCGCGTTCGACGGTCGGAACGGTGACGGAGATCTACGATTATCTGCGTCTGCTCTATGCGCGGATCGGTATTCCGCACTGTCCGGTCTGCGGCCGTGAGATTCTGCAGCAGACCGTCGATCAGATCACAGATCAGATCATGGCGCTGCCGGAGGGCACCAAGCTGCAGCTGCTTGCGCCGATCGTCCGCGGCAGAAAGGGCGAATATACAAAGGAACTCGAACAGGCGAAAAAGGCAGGCTATGTCCGTGTGCGTGCGGACGGCGTTGTCTACGACCTTTCTGAAAAAATCAAGCTGAACAAGAACCAGAAGCACTCGATCGAGATCATCGTGGACAGACTGGTCGTCAAGGAGAGCATCCGCTCCCGTCTGGCTGACAGCATTGAAACGACGACCGCGCTGACGGACGGCCTTGTGCTCGTCGATGTGATCGGCGGTGAGGAACAGCTCTTTTCGCTGTCCTATGCCTGCCCGGAGCACGGCATTTCCGTTGAGGAGCTGACGCCGCGGATGTTCTCGTTCAACAATCCGTTCGGTGCCTGCGAGACCTGTACGGGACTCGGCGTATTCCGCGAATTTGATCCCGAGCTGCTGATGCCGAACAAGTCGCTGTCTGTTCATGAGGGCGGTTTCAAGGTGCTCGGCTGGAACTGGAAGGATCCGAAGTCTGTCGCAAATATGTATGCAAATGCGCTGCAGGAGACCTACGGTGTGCCGCTGGATGTACCGATCAAAAAGCTGACGCAGGCGCAGCGCGATCTGTTCCTTTGGGGAACCGGCGATACGGAGCTGACGCTGCATCAGGCGCCGGAATACGGCGGCGCGACCTATGTGCACCCGTTTGAGGGCCTGATCCCGAATCTTCGCCGCCGCTATCAGACGGCCGGTCAGTGGGCAAAGGATGAGCTCGAACAGTATATGAGCGAAGTGCCGTGCCCGGACTGCAAGGGCAGACGTCTGAAGCCGGTTTCGCTTGCCGTGACGGTCGGCGGGCTGGATATTGACACACTCTGTCACCGGAGCGTGCGGGATCTTGTCGCATTCTTCTCAGAGCTGCATCTGACGGAGCGTGAAATGCTCATCGCACGCCTGATTATCAAAGAGATTCGCGCAAGACTGGGCTTTCTGGAAAGTGTCGGTCTGGGTTATCTGACGCTTGCACGCGCAGCAGGCTCGCTTTCGGGCGGCGAAAGCCAGCGCATCCGGCTTGCAACGCAGATCGGTTCCTCGCTGATGGGTGTGCTTTATATTCTGGATGAGCCGAGCATCGGTCTGCATCAGCGTGATAATGAAAAGCTGATTGCAACGCTGAAGCGTCTGCGTGACTGCGGCAATACGCTGATTGTTGTGGAGCACGATGACGATACCATGCGCGCAGCGGATTATATTGTGGATATCGGCCCGGGCGCGGGCGTGCACGGCGGAGAGATCGTCTGCGCCGGTACTGTGGATGAGATCATGGCCTGCGAAAAATCGGAGACAGGTGCCTATCTGAGCGGGCGGAAGAAGGTTCCGGTGCCGGAAACCCGCAGGAGCGGTTCCGGTGAGGAGCTTGTCATTTACGGAGCGGAGGTCAACAATCTCAAAAAGATAGATGTGCATTTTCCGCTCGGAAAACTGATCTGCGTGACCGGTGTATCCGGTTCGGGCAAATCCTCTCTGGTCAATGAGGTGCTTTATAAATATCTTGCGTCGCATCTGAACCGTGCCAAGATTCGTTCGTCTGGCTATGACAGCATTACCGGAACGGAATATCTCGACAAGGTCATTTGCATCGACCAGTCACCGATCGGCCGCACGCCGCGCTCGAATCCGGCGACTTATACCGGCGTGTTCGGGGATATCCGCACACTGTTTGCGGAAACGAAGGACGCAAAAACCCGCGGCTACGGACCGGGGCGGTTCTCGTTCAATGTCAAGGGCGGACGCTGTGAGGCCTGCGAGGGCGACGGCATCGTGAAGATTGAGATGCATTTTCTGCCGGATGTCTACGTGCCGTGCGATGTATGCAAGGGTGCGCGCTATAACCGCGAAACACTGGAGGTCAAATACAAGGGCAAGTCGATCTATGATGTGCTGGAAATGACGGTCGAGGAAGGCTGCGAATTCTTTTCAGCGATTCCGAAGATCGCACGCAAGCTCAATACGCTGCGGGATGTCGGTCTTGGCTATATCAAGATCGGGCAGTCCGCAACGACGCTTTCCGGCGGAGAGGCGCAGCGCGTCAAGCTCTCCACAGAACTGCAGAAACGTGCGACCGGCCGGACGATCTACATTCTCGATGAGCCGACGACCGGTCTGCACAATGCCGATGTACACCGGCTGATTGATGTGCTGCAGCAGCTTGCGGATGCCGGCAATACGCTGGTTGTGATCGAGCACAATATGGATGTCATCAAAGTCGCGGATCATATCATTGATCTCGGGCCGGAAGGCGGTGACGGCGGCGGTACCATTGTTGCAGCGGGTACGCCGGAGGAGATTGCAGCGTGTGAAGCATCCTATACAGGCCGGTTCCTGCGGGATTATCTGAAATGAGACATGTTTTCTTCCGCTGCTGCATAGAATAAGGCAGGTGAACGGAATGATCGAATTACACGGCTGGATGACGGTTCTGGAAACGCCCGGCGATGAGGATGCAATTCCGCAGCAGGAACTGGACCGCATCCGCAGTACAGTGCAGGCAGTGCTTTCCGAGACGGACTGCGGCGTTGAACTGCAGTATCGGAACGGGCAGGCGTTTCTCAGTACGCTGTACTGCGGCAATCACCGTACACCGCAGACCGATGCGATCATAAACACATATCGGCGCATTGCGGAAGCAGCGCCCGGAAGCTACGGAATGCTCTGCATCCGGGACGATGCCGACAACGCTTTCCGCAATGCATTTCAGATTCTGGTGTTCAAACGGGGCGGCTGTCACCGGCGGACGGATACGGATTTTTCGCCCTGCATTCCCGTGATCGAGGATGCATCTGCCGGACAGTGAGCAGAATGAAGGGTGATTCATGGAAACAGTACACAGCGCAATACTGGAAAACCGCGAAAAACTGCAGCTCAGCGGCGTGACGGCGATTGACAGCTTTGACGACCGCACGGTGATTCTGTATACGGGCTGCGGACAGCTTACGGTTATCGGCAGAAATCTGCAGATGCAGCAGCTGAGTGTCGAATCCGGTGCAGTGACCGTAGAGGGCGAGGTGCAGGCACTCCGTTACAGCGACCGCGACCGCACAGAACCCGCTGGATTCTTCGGACGGCTTCTGCGATGATTGCTTCGCTCGGACATCTGACGGTTGCTGAAGAATTGCTGCGCTTTCTGCGCAGTATCCTGCTGGGGCTTCCGGCGGGCATTTTGCTGGATCTGTTCCGCACACTCCGCATACTGCTGCCGCATCATCCTGCAGCAGTATTTCTGGAGGATGCACTCTATGCATTTGCACTTTGCTTTTTTCTGCAGTGTTATGCGTGGATGTATGCAGATACGGTCTTTCGCTGGCCGTATGCGGCCGGGGAGATCCTGGGGCTAGCTGCATATATGCTGACAGTCGGCGCAGTCTGGATGCGTATGCTCCGCAGAATCCGCTGCCGTATCTCCCGAATCCGGTCGTTTTTCTGCAGAGCAGTGTCCGGCCGGAACGAATCCGGTGCGAAATCGAAAAAAATCTCTGAAAGCCCTTGACGGATTTGCCGCTTTGCGGTATAATAAAACTGTATCCCGCTGCGGATACTGATAGAGAGATTGTGCGGCAGTGCAAAGACGCCTTCCGCACCCGAGATAGAACGGAGAAATCGGCAATGGAACGCAACAAGGGCACCCGCCGTCAGGCAGCGAGGTATCGCAGGCGTGCGGTTTTTGACTGGGTCATCAATCGGCTTGTCGCAATCATTCTGCTGATCGCATGTATCATTTCCTTTGTTTCAACGCAGGCCACACTGAACGAAAAACGGCAGGAGGCTGCAGAACTGGAAGCTGCCATAGAGCAGGCACGCGATGAGAATGTGGAGCTTGAAAAGTTTATTGATTCGGATGATCTGAAGGGATATATGGAAAAGGCAGCGATCGAGGATCTGAATTATGCGTATCCGAATGAGCGCCGCTTTTACGATACATCCAGAAATTGATGATAGACGGCAGAAAGGGTTTTTATGCAGCTGGAAAACGGGCAGATCTATGAAGGTCAGGTGCGCAGTATCACACAGTACGGCGCATTTGTGGAAGTGGCAGACGGAGAATCGGGCGAATCCGTGACGGGAATGGTGCATATTTCCGAGGTGGCAAATACGTTTGTAAAGGATATTCATGATTTTCTTCATGAGAATGATACCGTGCGCGTGAAGGTGCTCGGTGTGAATCCGCAGGGGAAGGTCAGCATGTCCGTCAAGCAGGCTGAGGAACGGCCGGAGAAAAAACAGCCGCGCAAGCCCCGCGATCCGCAGAAGCCGCGTGTCTATGAGCCGAAGCGCTCTGTGCCGCAGTCCGAGATGAGCTTTGAGGATAAGCTGCTGCATTTTAAGCAGGCGAGTGAGGAAAAGATCTGTGATCTGAAGCGCGGAAGTGAACGAAGAGGCGGCTCCCGCAGCAGACGCTGAGAAACACAAAAAACAGCCACCGTATTTTTGATGCAGAAATCAGAAGTACGGCGGCTTTTTCGTTATGACTGAGGATTGGATATGAAGGACGATTTTTTCCGGAAGCGTGTGCGCGATCTTGCCGAACAGGCGGACCGCACAGGGCGCTTTACGTTTACCGATTTTCTGACGGAAGCAGAATTTGCAGAATTCTGTGCGGTCAAAGAGCAGCTTCCGCCCTGCGGCTGGTCGGTCTGGGGCGGACATGAGGATGCGGACCGTGTGATGCTGCGCTTCGGCAGCGAGGAGCAGCTCGGTTATGCAGAGGATTTTCCGATTGTGACGGTTGCGGTCACGCCGCTGCAGGAAAAATTTGCAGAGGCACTGACGCACCGCGATATTCTGGGGGCGATCATGCATCTCGGCATCGAGCGCAGTGAGATCGGGGATATTCTGATCGGCGGCAAGCAGGGCTTTGTATTCTGCAGGCCGGCAATGGGGGCGTATATCTGCCGGGAGCTGGAGCGCATCCGGCATACGTCGGTGCAGTGTGCGCTGACGGATACGCTGCCCGAATCTCTCGGTACGCATTTTGAGGAGATGTCCGTGCAGGCTGCCTCGGAGCGGATTGACGGCGTAATCGCAAAGCTGTATCACATATCCCGCGGAAACTGTCTGGAGCTGTTCCGGAGCGGGCGAGTGTTTGTCGGCGGTGCGGTGATTGAGAACACCAGCTATCAGTTGAAACCGGGGGACAAGGTCTCTGTGCGCGGCTGCGGCAAGTTCCGGTACGGCGGAATTGCCGGCACGACCCGCAAGGGCAACCTCATCCTGACCGTTGAAAAATATGTATAATGAAGCCCGCCCCGGAGCAGATTTTTCTGTTCCGGGGCGGGCTTTGCTGTTCGGATGTGCGAATACGTCAGGAACCTGAGGAAAGGACAGCTTCTGAATAGAGAATGACACCTTCTGCTGCATTCGGATGAATGTGGTCAAGCAGATAGGTTCTGTCCGGAACGGTTTTCAGAGCCTCCCGGATTGTACCGTTTGCATTGATATATCCGAGGTTCAGCTTGCTGCAGAACGATTCCAGTGCGTCGGAATATTTTTCGTTGAGAGCAGTTTTCTGCGCGTATGACATGGAGCAGAATTCGTCGCCGTCTGTGGAATACCACGGCGCAATAAAAATGAAATCTGCATCGGGATTGCGGGATGCAAGCCCGTTTTTCAGCTCGCCGAGCGCTGCTGTATAGGCATTGGCGTCCATTGCACAGACGCTTTCATCGCGGTAACGGACATCGTTGGTTCCGAGCGCAATCACATAGAGCGCTGCGTCCGGAATTTCTGAAACCCGTCCGTTCATGTAGGATACCGTGCAGCCGCCTTTGGAATAATTGCTGATTGTTTTGTCCGGGAAATATTCCAAAATGGGTTCGTACCACGGACAGCCGCCGTTTTTGGTGCCTTCCGTGACGCTGTCGCCGATAAAGCAAACCGATGATGCCTGTTTTATCGCCTGATAGAGCGTGCCTTTTTTCATCTGATCGGTCAGTTTCAATCCTGTTGCAGGTGTTCGCAGCAGACCGCTTGCATCAAAGTACATCTCCTCTGTGACCGCGGACATATCGAGTGCATGTCCGAATACGACCTCTGTGACGGTGGCGCAGGCGGTTTGGGCACGCGCGATATCATCCGTGCTGAAATGCGATCGCAGCTCTGTATCACGCCGGATGTCGCAGATCGGAATGGCACGGTAATTGCCGTCAGCGCTGGCCTGTGTATACAGCGGAACAATGCTGCCGCCGATGACCTGCTTGCTGATACGGTCGATATAGACATCCACCAGCATACTGGTATCTCCCTGATGATTGCGGTAGAGATTGCAGAAGTTGCCCGGACAATAGGCCTCGAATACCGTTTTTCCGTTTTCCTCTGTAATCTGTACCGGCTGAACGGCATGGGCGTGGTCTCCGAGGATAATATCGGCACCGTTTTCACGGAAAATCCGGAACCAGACCTCCTGCTCCTCATCTGCTTCATTGGCAAACTGTGTGCCGAGATGCGGCAGTACGATAATCAGATCGGGGGAGAGCGCCTTTGCATCGCGGAAGTCCTGCTCGACGGCAGCCTTCATCTGTTCAAACTGATTACCTTCGGTACCGGAAATGACCGAGGTCAGATAGGAGAGATCGCCGTTGAACAGAATGCTGTTGTCGTAATTGTTGGTACCGTAGGTATAGGAGAGAAAGACCATTTTGATGCCGTCACAGGTTACGGCCTTGATGTGTTCACGCTGTTTTTCAGCAGCGTCGCGGTAAGAGCCGGTGTGGTCAAGCCCAATCTGATTAAGGACATCCAGTGTGCGTGCTGCGCCTTCTGTACCGCGGTCAAGCACATGGTTATTAGCGGTCGTGACTAGGTCGAATCCTGCATCCTTTACGGCTTCCGCAAAGGAATCCGGAAAGTTCAGATACAATTCCTTGCCGTCATCAAAATTGCTTGAGGAATAGCCTGCTTCCGCACCGGCTGTCGGTCCTTCAAAGACGCCGACTGCAAAATCCGAACCGGAAATATACGGCTTGGCATAGGCAAAAACGGGAGAGAAGTCATATTCTTCTCCGGTATATGCGCGCTTGACCTGATCCTCCAGCAGAATCAGATCACCGGCGAAGGTCAGCTTAAATGCGTCGGAGAACTGTTTCTGCTGCTGTGCGGTCATTGCAGGATAGATTGCGTCGGAGCCTGACTTGATTTCCTGCTCGGTTTCTTCTGTGTATTCGCCGTGCAGCAGCTTTTTCAGATCTTTCAGACTGACGCCGGAATATGCATTTGCAACGACTGTCACAATGAATCCGAGCGAGACGGCGAGTGCCGCCAGCTGTGAAAAATCGGTTTTCTTTTTCTCAGGATTGTGCTCTGTGAAGATTGCAGCACCTTTTTGCATAAACCGGTTCAGAAGTCCTGCAATCAGGTTGTTGCCGAAAAGCAGACAGATCAGTACGGCTGCCGCCGCTGCTGCTGCAAGGATGATGCCGGGCTGCTGCAGCTTCAAACGGTCACTGAGCAGCAGTGTAAACGGTCTGTGGAGGATAAAAATCCACAGGGAATTCCGGCCGAACACGGAAAGCAGCGGGATCGCCTTCCGGGGTGTCAGGCAGCGCAGGGCATAGATTGCAAGGAACGCGATGATGTAGAGTACAATCCGTCCGAAGGCATCCAGCGGCTCCGAATATGCACCCATTTGCAGAGCCAAATCTGTATAGCGGAAAAAACTGTACGCAAAATAAGCGGCTGCTGCGGCGGCTGCAAGCGCGGCGATGCCGGGAATGATCCGTTTGGGTGCGGGCTTTGCCGTAAAAGCCGCCTCCTGTTCGCCGGAGAGCAGAAAGCCTGCCATATAGTACGGATAAAAACCAATAATTCTGGCTGCTGCGAAGGTATTGTCTACCGAAGGATAAAAGCCGATAAACAGCGCGACTGCAAACAGGATCAGCCGGATCTCTCTGAATTTTGCAATATGGTGAGCGGTCAGGCGCCAGACAATGAGTGCGGGCAGATACCAGAAAGAATACATTGGAATCAGCAGGGAGCTGAATCCGTAAAGAAAACCCATTATGCTGTTGAAGATAAAGTAAAGAAAGATCAGCCGGATAATGCTCTCAAAGCTGTGTGCATGTTCGCGCTTTCCCCAGAAACCGGATATGAAAACGAATGCCGGCATATGGAACATATAGATGTAATCTACCGTGTTTTCGATGAAATGCGCGCGATCCTGCAGCTGGAACAGCACATGCGCAAAGACCGTAAGCAGCATCAGGAAGCCTTTCATGTTATCCCAGTAGCCGCTTCTGTTTTTCTCCAGATTCATTTTTTTTTCGCCCCTTGTATACAAAATACCGTGTTGATATGTATTATATCATATTATATAGAAAAAAGCAAGCAGAGAGCTGTGTACTATAGTAATATGCTCCTGAAAAAAATACGGCCTCTGCCGGGAAGCAGAGGCCGTGGCTTCAGACTGTATAACCTTTGGCACGGAGTGTGTCGATCAGGTCGCCGAGGATTTCCGCATTTGTCGATGAGACCGAATGCAGCAGATACACAGCGCCGCCGTGTGCCATATCTGTCAGCTGCCGGAGCGCGGCAGAAGGCTCAGGCTGATCGTCAGTTTTCCAGTCCTCGTAGGCTGCACTCCAGAAGATCGTCCGGTAGCCGAGTGTGCGGATTTTTTCCAGCGCGGCTGCGTCGTATTCCCCGCACGGCGGCCGGAAATACTGCATTGCGACACCGTATTGCTGCAGCACATAGCTGTGCAGCGACATCACTTCTTTTTCCAGATCGGAAAAGCTGAGCGCGGTAATCGCAGCATGTGTCATGCCGTGATTGCCGAGCATGTGGCCTTCCGCGACCATGCGCCGGACGAGCGCCGGTTCTTTTTTTGCGTAATCGCCGGTCAGAAAGAATATTGCGGTCACATGCTTCTCGCGGAGTGTATCGAGAATCTGCGCGGTGTATCCGTTTTCGTATCCCTGATCGAAGGTCAGAACGATTCTTTCAGGATCTTCCGAAAGCGCATATGCACCGGCATCTGCATACTGTTCCTGAAACATGCGTGCACCGACCGGACAGTTCTGCGTATCGCGCTCTTTTCCCTGCCCGTAGCCTGCCGCATAAGCAGACGGAACCGGACAGAGCATCAGCGCAGTCAGCACAGAGATTATTTGCAAGAGATGCTTCATGCCATTCTCCTTTCCTGCGGCGGATGACCGCAGCAATAGGATGTGAGCAGACTGCGCGGTTATACGCGGGGATTTTCGGAAGTATGCTGACGGAGATAATAACCGGCAAGAAAGGAAACGGCTGTCAGCAGCGGCGGCAGTGCCGTCAGAAGCTGCGCGGTTTTGGAAACAGCGGAAAACGGCTCTGCATCGTTGAAAAGCAGCCGGTAGATGCCGATAAACGGTGCATTCAGCAGCAAAAACAGATTCTGCATCAGCACACTGCTTCAGAAAATCAGAAGCAGCAGATACAACAGATACGCAGGCAGCACGGCAGCAAGACTCAGCAGCAGCGGTCTGACAGCCGGGAACGTCTTTCCGGTAAGCCGTTCCGTCCGGCGGCTGTCAGCCGAAATTTTTGCTGCACCGTCCGCGGTCAGCAGAATATGCGCAGTCAGGCAGCAGACGGTCTGCAGAAGCTGCAGCGGTTTTGCATGTCCGAGCAGTGCAAATGAGAACGACAGCACCAGACATAGTATTTCTGAGAGCAGCTGCCGCAGCAGGCAGCTTCCGAGATGTTTCCGGAAATGCATGATATTTCCTCCGTGTATTTGTACGCGCCTGCGGCATACTGTTTTTGCGGACAGCTTTTTCAGACGCTGCCGCTGAGAGGAGTATGGAGCATGGAAGAGCGCGAATCCGATATCAGAATTTTTATTCCGCAGCACAGAACGCCGGGAAAGCCGCAGACGGAATACGCCGGTTCTGCTCCGGAGGTGCTGCCGGTCTGGGAGCCGGGAACGCCGCGGGAGACGCCGCAGGAACCGGAGCAGCCGATGCCTGTCTGCGGACCGTGAACGGATTCATTATACATGATTTTCACAGAATTGTAAAGTGCTGCCAGGAAAGTTTCGGGAATCCTTCCAAAAAAGGAATCCGGATTGCCGGAAAGGCCGGAATGCTTGACGAAAATACGTTTTTGCGATATAATATGTAATGGGTTTACATGCATTCCGGTGATTGGAGGATCAAAATGGCTTTGGTATCAGTCTCTATTCTGAACGGCGATTTGTCGCATCTTGCGCAGGTGGCCGATACAATCGCAGATGCGGACGCGGATCTGCTGCATTATGATGTGATGGACGGCAATTTTGTTGACAACCTGTCGTTCGGACTTCCCGTGCTGAGCAGTCTGAAGCCGCATGTTCGTGTGCCGGTGGATGTACATCTGATGATACGGGAGCCGCTCCGCTATGCGGAACGGTTTGTCAGAGCAGGTGCAGATCTGCTTTCTTTTCATATTGAATCTGATTCCGATCCGGCGGAAACCGTGCGCGAGATTCACCGTCTCGGCATTCATGCGGGCATTGCGGTCTCACCGGAAACGCCTGCGGAATCGGTATTTCCGCTGCTCGGAATTCTGGAGCCGGATGATTTTATTCTGATGATGACGGTGCATCCGGGACTCGGCGGACAGCAGTTTATGCCGGAGGTGCTCCCGAAAATCCGGACACTCCGCCGGAGAATGGAAGCGGAGCAGCTGCCGCTGCATATTGAAGTGGACGGCGGCATCAATGAAGTAACCGGTGCCGCCTGCCGGGAAGCCGGCGCGGATTATCTGGTTGCGGGTTCGTTTGTGCTTTGTACGGAGGATCCGGCTGCGGCTGTGCGTGCGCTGAAAAAGCCGCTCTGATCTGTTAAATCAACTGCACGGCGTCCTTTTCGAGCAGGCAGCTGCCGTATTCTGAGAGCCGTGCGCGGTTCATTGCCGATAAGCGGAACGGCCTGCCGTATTCCAGCAGCAGATGATGCACGGCGGAGGCTTTTTCCCGCTTCAGCTTCAGGGAAAGGATCCACTGCCTGCGGTACTGATACAGCTGACTGCCGAGGATTGCATCGGATTGCTGACGCAGCAGTGCACAGCATGTTTTCAGGGTGCAGCGGTCTGCAAATCCGGCTGCCGTGCGGACGGTTCTGCTTCGTTTGCAGGACGGCTCCTCTGCGGTCTGCGCGGTGAAATACGCAGCAAGACTGCCGTCCTCACCGGTGAGCAGCTCGACCGTGACCGGCAGCGATGTGAACGGAATGCCGCTTGCAAGCTCTGCTTTTGCAAGCATAAATGAAATGAGCTGCAGCATCTGCGGAGAATCCGGCGCTGCTGCGGCATCATGAAGAAAGACAGCCAGCTCTTCCGCTGAGAGCTGGACTTTGACGGACTGTGCGGAGAGCCGCTGTACGGTCATATACAGTATCCTTTCTGCCGGAGCGGTCCGGCGGTGTCGGAGAGGAGGGGGAAGCGGCGTGTCAGAACAATCTCAGAACCGAATCCTGTTTGACCGTGCCTGCGCACTGCTTGCGATTCTGACTGCGGCAGCATACGGCTACGGAATACGGATCTGGCTGCTTGCAGGGACTGCGGCCGGCGTTTCGCTCCTGACGGAATGGACTTGCCTTTATCTGCGGCGGAAGCATTTTACGCGGCAGCATCTGGATGCCGGTCTGAGCGGAATCATCCTGATGATGCTGATGCCGCCGACGGTTTCGTTTTCACTGCTTATCATGTCCTGTATTTTTGCAATTATCATCGGCAGACAGCTGTTCGGCGGCAAGGAAAATCCGGTAATTCATCCTGCAGCCGCAGGCTATTGCTTTGCCGTTCTCTGCCAGCGCGGTGAAATGATGCAGTTCCCGAAGGAATTCGGTTCGCTGCCGTTATCCGGTCTTGCTGCAGAGCAGCTCTGTGACGGTGTGAGTACAGTCTGGAACCGGGGCGGCGGGCTTTCCGGTTATCTGACGGACTGGCTCATCGGGCTGCCGAATCAGCCTGTCGGAACAGGCTCTGTTGTGTTGCTGGCAGTTGCCGCACTGGTTCTGGTCTGCAGACGTTCTGCGTCGGGATGGGTTGTGCTGCCTGCCGTGAGCTTTGCGATGTTCTGCAGTGTGCTGTTCGGCAGATTCCAGCATCCGGCCGCGCAGATGATCGGCTGCTGTCTGACGAATCAGATGCTGTTCGCAGTTTTGTTTCTCCATGCGGATCCGGATTATGCCCCGCCGCAGCTTGCAGGCTCGCTGTACGGCATCATTCTGGCCGGAACGGTCATCGTTCTGACGCGGATGCTCCGTGTGACGGATGCGCCTGTCACGGCGGCAGTGATTCTCTCGCCGGCGGCAATCGCTCTGCGGGAGCTGATGCAGCTTGCAGAACCCGTCAGCGAGGAGAAAGGAGGCGGTGACCGGAATGCGGAAAAACATCCCGGAAGCACGGCAGCCTTACCGTGATCCGTTTTTGCTGCAGGGATTGCTGGTCGCACCGGCTGCTGCCTTTGCGGACGCCCTTGCACCGGCACTGCTGATTGCGTTCAGCTATGTATGCTTTCTGCTGGCGGTGGTGCCGCTCTCTCTGCTGATTCCGAAGCGCGTGCCGTTTCCGGTTCGCATTTTATTGTATTCTGTACTGGGTGGGTTGGTGTATATCCCGGTTGCACTTGGCTGTATGTTTTTGTTCCCGGATGTGACGCCGGGGCTGTATCTGCCGCTTTTGCCGATGATGCCGGTTCTGACATTTGCACATGACCGTTATTTTGCGGAAAAGGGTGCGATGCGGAATCTTCTGCGGATGACAGTGAGTGCTCCGCCGGTGCTGATCGGATTCGGCATCGTGCGTGAGTTGCTCGGAAGCGGAACGCTCTCCGGACGGACGCTGCTGCAGAAGCCGCCGCTTCCGGTTCTGACGACGCCTGCGGGCGGTCTGCTGCTGCTGACGCTTGTGATGATTGCAGCCGCAGTGCTGACGGGTGAGAACAGAAAGGAGACTGCGGATGCTGACAGCTGATCTCTTTCTGATTCTTGCGCAGAATGTGGTATTTTCGGAGCTGCTCGGTCTGCCGTCGCTTGCAGAGACGGGCAGACGCGGCAAGGGTCTGATTCGCAGCGGCGTGCTTGTGCTGCTGTTTTGTACTGCCGGCGCGGGTGCGCTGTGCGGTCTGCGGATGCTGATGCCTTCGCAGTATGAGCGTCTGCTGTTTCCGCTCTGCACGGCAGTTGTCTGCGGTGTTCTGGATCTGCTGGCGATGCTGCTTTGCCGGATTCTTTCCAGCCGGATTGCAGCGGCAGCAGCCCCGTGGATTCATGCTGCGGCATTTTCCTCGGCTGTGCTCGGAACATTGCTGCACAGCACAGATTATACACATGCAGTCTCCGTCGCATTCCGGTACGGATTTCGGCTCGGCGGCGGGTATTTTCTGGTCTGCGTGCTGCTGCGGCTTGCAGCGCCCGTTCTGTTCAGCGAAAAGATGCCTGCTGCAGTACGCGGCTGGCGCGGGATCTTTCTCTATGCCGCGCTGCTTGCGATGGCGGGGGCGTGCATGTTCCCGTCATAAAACGAACGAGAGAGGAGTTCTTTCCCTTGAAACACAGAAAAAAAGGAAGACGCATTTATACATACCGTGCGCGGAACCGCCGTGTGTTCAGCCGGAATCACCCGATGCGCTCTGCATTCGGAACGGCTGTGCTGCTGATTCTGCTGGGCGTCTGCGGAATCACGGGATACAATATCGTCGGGCCGGTCATGGAGCGGATGCAGCTGGAAGCGGAGACGCCGACCACAACGCCGGATCCCTACTTTGAGACGGAGCATCCTGTGCAGACCACAGAGGCGTCTCCTGCAGAAACCGATGTCACGGCGCCGGTCACGACGGTTACCGCATCGGAAGCGACAACAACTGTCACCACCACAACAACGCAGCCTGCCAAATACGGCGAGGGCGCAACGGTTGCCTATCTGGTTTCCCCGGATGCACTGAGCAACCGCGAAACGCTTGAAGCAGCTGCCAGAAAGATCAGCGCGGACGGCTATACATCCATGATTCTGCCGCTGAAGCTGAAGGGCGGTATGCTGACCTTTGCGTCCGAAAATCCGCGCGCGAAGGAATGCGGCGCCTGCAATGACGGTATGCTGAAGCTGCGGCAGATGTATAATCTTGCCAAGCGCTGCGGACTGACCTGCATCGGTCAGCTGAGTACGCTCGAAGATCATGTGTATCCCAATGTGTATATGGAGGGCTCGTATACATTCCAGAACGGCGCGACCCGCTGGCTCGACAATAAGCCGGAGCAGGGCGGCAAGCCGTGGCTGAATCCCTTTGACGATGCATCCGGCAATTATCTTTCGGAGCTTGCCGCGGAGATTGAAAAGGCGGGATTTAAAGGCGTGATCTGCACGGATACCGTGTTCCCGCATTTCTTCAATTCCGATGCGGAGCTGCTCGGCAACCGCATTCAGGACGCTGTACAGCGGAAGCAGGCGCTTTCGTCTGTTTTGAACAGAATCTCGGCAGCGGCTTCCGGTGCATCCTGCTATGTGACGCTGGAAGGACTCGCGGCGGGAACAGAGGAGGCTTTTGATTCCGAGCAGCTGCTGATGCGGCCGGTCGTTGTAGAGATGGATCCGGCTGCGTATACACAGCCCTTTTCCGTGGGCGAGCAGCGATACGATCCGGCTGCGCTTGCAGAGGACGACCGGCTTGCGATGCTGGCGGCCGCTGCCAAGCAGGCAATCGGCAATCATGATCTGATTCCGTGTATTTCCGCGGGCGGAAAGACTGCCGCGGAGCTTGACCATATCATCTGCACATTTATTGATGCAGGATATCAGACCGTTTACGTGACAGGAGAAACCGGTCAGGCGGAGCCGGCTGAGGACGGCACCACAGAAAGCGAAAGCGCAGATTCCAACTGACAGAGCGCACCCTGTCCGGATTGCCGGCAGGGTGCGCTCTTTTGACTGTTTGACAGACTGATTCTGATTACGGAGGTGTGCGGAATGAACAGAATACGCAGACGGCTTGCCGGTTTTCTGGCCGGTACGGTTCTTCTGACCGGATGGAACGGCGGATTGCAGCTCCGGAGCCTTGCACCGGCGGAACCGATGTCCGCAGAGCACTTTTGGGCGCAGCTGCAGACGCGGCCGCCGCAGGAGCATACCGGACGGTTTACGGAGCTTTGCTATTCGCAGGCTGATGAAACGCTGCAATGTGACGGAAAGACAGTCGGCGCGGATTTCGGCGGGTTTTCTGTCCGGAACGGAATGCTCAAAGCTGAACAGCGTGCTGTTCTGACACAGGCAGAGCTGGATCAGGGGCTGCCGCAGGACGGTTTTGTTTCGCTTGAAGCAGCTGCGGAGCGAATCGGCTGCACGGTGACACAGCGCGGCGGCAGCCTTTGCGTGACATCGCCGTTTCAGACCGGCACGCTGATCGTGAAAGCCGGCGGCAGCTTTGATGCCTGCGGCGGGCAGTCTGTTGCGGCGGACGGCCGCGGTCTGCATGTGCTGCAGTATCCGACGGCAGCGGATGCCTATTCGGCTTATCAGCAGATTGTGAAGGAACCGCATGTGATTTATGCAGAGCCGGAACGGATTCTGCATACGGCTGAGGCGCCTGCCGGGTTCAGTTCTGCGGATGCAGAAGCGGATGTGTTCA
Organism: Oscillospiraceae bacterium; assembly: GCA_017427265.1. Lineage (GTDB taxonomy): Bacteria > Bacillota > Clostridia > Oscillospirales > Ruminococcaceae > Firm-04. The sequence continues at coordinate 109,533 of JAFRTG010000036.1, forward strand.
TGTGGGGCTATGCAGCCGTCGATACAGATGCATTCAAGGCGCAGCTCGATGCAGACGGGAATCCGGCCAATGAGGTCGTTGTCGCTCTGATCGACACCGGTGTCAACGAAAAGCACGACTGGCTGAAAGGACGGATTGCGCCGGGCGGCATGTCCTTTACGGAGGAAGGCGTCGGCTATACAGATGACCACGGGCACGGTTCGCATACCGGCGGCATCATCGCGCATTCTACCAGAGAAAACGTGAAAATACTCCCGCTGAAAGCACTGGACGCGAGCGGAAACGGTACTTCGCTGGAGGTTTACTGCGCGATGCTGTATGCAGCGGAATACGGCGCGGACGTTGTCAACATGAGCCTCGGCGGAATCGGCGATTCGCTGCTGATTCAGGAGGCGGCTGCCGTTCTGGATCGGCAGGAGATTCCCTGCGTGGTCGCTGCCGGAAATGATGCCGCGAACTGCAAATACGGCAGCCCGGCATGTATAGATTCCGTGGTAACGGTTTCTGCGGTGAAAACGGATATCAATCTGCTGGAACAGTTCGGCTTTTTCGAGCCGGAGCCGGAGATGTATTCGCTTGCAGATTTCAGCGATTTCGGCGATGGCATTGATTTTGCCGCGCCGGGTGACAGTATCCTCAGTGCATCGTTCAAATCCTTCGGCGAACTGTATCTGAAAAGCGGAACCAGTATGGCAGCGCCTTATGTGGCAGCCTGCTTTGCAAATCTTGCGGACTACGACCCGGAGCTGACCTTTGCAGAGCGGTACGACCTGCTGAAAAAATATGCGGTCGATCTTGGAGAGCCGGGTTTTGACGATCAGTTCGGTCACGGGATGGTCTGTCTGCGCGGCATCGGCGGCGGTGCGGTGCAGCAGCTTATCAGTGCGCCGTCGGCTTCTGTGACCGGCGGCACCTATGACGGCCCGTTTCCCGTTACGCTCAGCTGCGATGAGCCCGGCGCCGTGATTTACTATACGACAGACGGCAGCGTACCGGATCTGGAAAACGGAATGCTGTACGAGGAAGGGGCGGAAATCGAAATCGCCTGCGATACCGTGCTGAACGCGGTTGCCTTTACCGAAACGCAGCAAAGCCGGATGCTTTCCGTTTCCTATGTGATTGAACTGAAAGCACCGGGATTTTCGGCTGCACCGGGCAGATATGAAGCAGGAACAGAGCTTGACATCACCCTTTATGCGGCTGCGGGTACGGACATTTACTATACGCTGGACGGCTCTGAGCCGGATCCGGAAACAGCACACAAATATGACGGCAGGGAAATCCCCGTGCGTGAAACGACGGTGATCCGGGCGATTGCCGTGCTCGGTTCCCGCCAAAGCCCTGAGGCCGGCGCCGGATATATGATCGGTGAAGAAGGCGCCGACCGTCTGATTCTTCTCCGCGGAACCGTGCTGGAAGGCTATTACGGCGGCTGGGATGTCCTGAATCTTTCCGAACTGGTTCCGGATACTGCGCTGACGGAGCTTGCACCGCGTGTACTGGCCGGACACAGAGAGCTTGAAACCGTGATTCTGCCGGATTCCGTTACAAAAATCGGTGCGGAATGCTTTGTGGACTGCTTTTCGCTCAAAACAGTGACTGCAAAAGGTGTGACGGAGATCGGCGCGGGGGCATTTGAAAACTGCCGCGGATTGGTGCAGGCAGAGCTCCCGCTCGTGACGGTGATTCCGGATGCTGCATTCCGGAACTGCACCAATCTGGAAGCTGAGTATCTTTCGGCGGAGCAGATTGTATCCGTCGGGGAATATGCGTTTTCGGGCGCGGGACTGAAGGGTGAAATCCGGCTGCCGAATCTGGAATCGGCAGGAGAGGGCGCCTTTTCTCTGATAAAGGCGAGCGTGAATCTGATCTTTTCGGAGAAGCTGACGGAAATCCCCGACAAAATGTGCGCCGGAACTGCATTGGAAGACATGACTGCCCCCGGTGTGACCGTCATCGGTGATTATTACCTCGGTGATGAGGAAACAGGGCGGGAATTCAACAATCCGGGCGCCTTTGCACTGACATATGAAAAAATCACCCGTGCCGGCGCATACGCATTCGGCGGAGCCTGTTTCGGGGAAGGTGCGGAATTCGGCACGGCGAATATCCGTTTTGATGCGCTGGAATCCGCGGGAAAGGGTGCGTTTCAGAATTCCAGCTTCGGAATCGGTTATTTTCCGCGGCTGAAAAATGTGCCGGATGAAATGTTCCGGGATACCGATTACACCGCCGTTTATCTGGAGCGGGCGGAAACCGTCGGCGACTACGCATTCTGCAGCAGCTGGTGTAAACCAATCGTTGTGCTCGGAGACAGCCTCACCAGAATCGGGAAGCTCACTGCGGGAGCGTTCGAGCAAATCCGGCTGATTGCCGGCCCGGATCACGAATTTATCCGGGAGATGGTCAGTTACACGGATATTCCGTATGTTGTGACGCCTTCTCTGATGATAACAGACGAAATTGACGATGTGCTGCATCTGAATGAAGATCGGTATGTTTCTGCGATTCCGCTGGGATTCGGCGCAGAAGTCGTCTGGGAGCAGGAAGAGAATCAGTCCGGCGACGGCAGCTGCCGGAAGTTCCGTCTGCCGACGGAGCAGGCCGGTACCTTCGACTGCAAATGCTTTCTGATGAGAAACGGTGAAAAGCTGGCAGAGAAAACACTGACCTTTACCGTTGAGGATCAGAACGGAACCGTCATCTTTGCGGTCGGAAAGCCGTATCTGATTCCGATGCCGAAGCAGCATTCGACGTCTGCACGCATGGCGTATCTGCAGTTCTGGGCGGAAGATGACGGAACCTATTATTTCAGCAGCAATGCGGGAACAACAAAAATTTATCTCAGCACGAGCACGCCGGACTCTGCGGATTATCAGCTTGTACAGTGTGATACGGCACCGGTTTCATGTGACTTAAAATGCGGTGACATCGCTTTTCTGGCGCTGGAGCAGCTGGATGATGCTGAATACACATCCTTCTGCGTTTCGGCGGAGCCGCCGGAGCATTCGCTTGGTGCAGACGGTTCCATGAAGCTGGAACATCAGTATTATCCTGCGGGCAGTGATTTGACAAAGCTCTCCGCAGCGGTTACGGCCGGCGGGGAAACGCTGACCGAAGGGAAGGACTATGTGCTCTGCACGGCGGAGACTGAGAACGGCGCGTCCGTTTGCTGTGCGCTGGGAACCGGCCGCTTTTACGGAATGCTCTCGGATGAGATTCGCTTTTATGAGGATTATCAGGCGGGAACGGAGCTGCAGCTGAAAAACATCGGCCGGAGCAGGCAGTATTTCCGGATCACGGATGCGCCGGCAGGTACGCTGATCTGCAGCCTGACGCTCCGGGAGAATGCGCTGCGGAGACTGGCAAACGGCGGTGATGCTGCAAACAGGCTGCTGCGGACGGTTTCCGTTCAGACGGAAATCTGTGATGAAAACGGAAAGAACATCGGCAGGCTTCCGGATGCAGAAAACGGCACGGCTGTTTCCTTTACGGCTGCGTCGGACGGAGAATACTATCTCAGCGTGTGGAATACATCGGACGGGTGTCTGGAAGATGCAGTGCTGAAATCTGTTTCCGGCAAGGCCAATTACTGTATTGCAAACTGCGAAATCAGCAGTACGGAATGCCGCTTTACCGGCTCGCCGTGCGATCCCGGTCTCAAAATCCGGAACAGCAGCGGCATTGTGCTGAAGGAGGGAACGGATTATCAGGTTGTGACGGTCAGCAATGTTCTGCCCGGCTTCATGACCTCGGTTATTACCGGAACCGGACAGTATTACGGCATGGCCGCTGTGAAAACAGGCATCAGCCATGTGTTCCGGAATGCGGCAAGTATTTCGGCGGACAGTACGTTTTCCTGCGGCAGCGGATGTCACCTGTTTCTGATCTGGACGGAGCATGGCAGGCAATATCTGCTGAACAGCGAGCAAGACGGCCGGGAATATGATATCTGTTACTATCCGGTCGGTGACGCCGCACTGCAGGATACGGAGGAATCCGCATGGCGGAATGACAATGTCATCTGCAGCGGCGATGTTGTGGAGGGCTGCGGCTATGCCTACCTGATGATCCGGAATCAGTATGAACCAACGCTGTTTTCGTTCTCAGCTATTGACGATTCCGCTTCGATCAACGATTTTTCGGCGGCATCTGTCATAATGAATGACATGGTCTTTACCGGTGCGGCATTGACGCCGAAGCCGACGGTGATGCTTGACGGCAAAGTGCTGCAGGAAGGCGTTGACTATACGGTGAATGTGCCGGAGCTGGTCGCGGCCTGCGGAACCTATCAGCTGACGCTGGTCGGAACGGGCTCACTGACCGGAATCCGGAAGGTCGTATTCAGCGTTGTCATGCCGGAGCAGACGGAAATCCCGCTTCTGCGCGGCGATCTGGAAAAAACAGAAACCGCTGCGGCAAATCACGCGCTTCTTTACCGCTGGATTCCGGAAACATACAGCTACGTGATGAAGAAAAAAAGCGCCGTGTATGTCCGGCTGCAGGTGCTCAACGAAAACGGCATGGCCGTCGGAGACTGCAGCGGCATCGGAACGGATGCATCCGAAGTGAAAACGGAACCCGGCAAGGTTTACTATATTACCGTTTCCCCGAAGGTCCCGGAACAGGAAGCTGAGCTGGAATTCTCGCTGCATATGGCAGGGAAGCTGATCGCGGACTGTGAGATTACCGGCGAAACATTTCTGCCGTACAGCGCGGACAGGCCGTATCCGGACATTACGGTGCGGGACGGCGGGCGTCTGCTGACGGAGGGAACGGACTATACGCTTCTGCGCAATCAGTTCCTGCGCACCGGCTACAATGAGATTCTTGTGCGCGGGGCAGGGGATTATGCGGGTGAAACGACATTTTCCTATGTGCTGTATCCCGATCTGCAGGAGCTGCTGCCGGAACTGACACCGGAGTATATTTCTGCGGGAGAATCCTGCACGGCAACATGCAGCGATCCGGAGGACCGAGGGCTTTATGTGTTCACAGCGCCGTCAGACGGCACATATTATCTGGAGGCACCTGCGCATGAGAACTGCGGTGTGGTTTTTCTCGTATATGACGAAAATATGCAGGTTTACCCTTATCATCAGATCGGTTTTTCTATGAAGAAGGGCGAATCAATCCGTGTGCTCGTGCTCCGCGACTGGCTCGAAAACGACTTCGGTCAGACTGTGTTCTTCAGGATCACCGAGAATGCACCGGTTGTTCAGTTTGAGTCCGACGGCTACGGCTACCTCATTGAGGACGGCTATGCTTCTGTCATCAGTCTGCCGCCGAACCAGCTCGGTTATGTTCTGCCGGATGTCGTTACGGACCCGGAAACCGGGATCAGCGGCGAGGTCAACAATATCATGAACTTTCTGACGATGCGCGGCCGGAAGGATATTTTCTACGGAAATGTGACGATCTACGGGAATAAGGGCGGCAGCGTCGAAGCGTATTGCAGAGAATACGGATATTGTTTTGCAGCGCTGGATCCGGTCTGCAGGGTGCGCGGCGATATCACCGGCGACGACCTTGTCAATGAGGACGATATCCGCACGCTGATCCGGTTTATTACGGAGTGTGCAGGCATCATGCTGCCCGGCAAAGCGGCGGAAGCGGCCGATCTGGACGGCGACGGCATCATCACGATTCTTGATGCGGCGATTATGGCAAAAATTGCTTCTCAGACATAATCATGATCCTTGGAACAGGAGTACCGTGTGCAGTGCGGTGCTCCTGTTTTTGTTCAGAATCTTTCCCTTTATCGGATAATTCGTACAAATCATGCAATGCTATTGCAGTGGTTCATCGGCTTTTTGCGCTTTTTTGCTGTTTTTGAAAAAACTTTCTTTGAAATTGCGGGAAAGCCCTTGCAAATTGTGTCGAAATATGGTATACTATATGGGAATATCAATGCTCTTTGCTGTGGAGGATCGTAATGAAGACGATTAATATTGCCGTTGACGGACCGTCGGGCGCCGGGAAAAGCACACTTGCCCGCCGCATTGCCGCCCGTCTTGGCTATATTTATGTTGATACCGGTGCGCTTTACCGTGCAATTGCATATGATATGCTGCAGCATCATGCTGAAACCGAGCAGGAAATTGCCGAACGTCTGCCGCAGCTCCGCATCTCGATTGCCTATGAGGACGGCGTACAGCATGTCCTTGTGAACGGGACGGATGTTTCCGGCAGGATCCGGACGCCGGAGGTTTCTATGGGGGCTTCCCGTGTTTCCGCGATCCCTGCGGTCCGGCAGTTTTTGTTTGCACTGCAGCAGCAGCTGGCAAGGGATCATTCCGTCGTGATGGACGGCCGCGATATCGGCACCGTTGTGCTGCCGGATGCGGATGTCAAGATCTTTCTGACAGCTTCTCCCGAAAAGCGCGCAATGCGCCGGTTCCTTGAGCTTGAGGAGAAACAGCCCGGCGTTCAGACCTATGATGAGGTACTTGCAGATGTAATTCGGCGTGATGAACAGGATATGACCAGAGAGATCTCTCCGCTTCGTCAGGCAGAAGATGCAGTGCTCGTCGATACTTCAGATGCGGATCTGGAGCAGTCGGAGCAGATGCTGCTCGACGTATGTAAGGAGAAACTCAAATTATGAATCGGTTTTATAAATTTGCCATAGCCGTGCTGCGCAGGGTTATGCCGCTGTGGTATAAGCTGGAGACCGACGGACTTGAAAATCTGCCGGAGGACAGCGGATACCTGTTTGTCAGTAATCACCGCAGCAATGCGGACCCGATTCTGATCGGCGTGCAGAATCCCGAAACGCAGTTCTGCTTCCTTGCCAAGCAGGAGCTCTTTTCCGACGGACTGGTCGGATGGCTGCTCAGAAAGCTCGGCGCGGTTGCAGTTGACCGCGGTGCCGGCGATGTCGATGCACTGGAGGAAATTGCCTACCGTCTGCAAAACGGAGAAAACGCACTGATTTTTCCGGAAGGGACAAGATCCAAGGACGGTACACTCGGGCATTTCAAAACCGGTGCGGCACTGATCGCCGCGCAGACAGGCGTTCCGGTTGTTCCGGTCGCCATTTCATTTGAGGATGAGCTGCATTTCCGGAGCACAATCTATATCCGGTACGGTGCACCCTTTGAGATTCCGACAACGGACGTCAGCGATCCGTCGCCGGCAGTGCTCAAGCAGGTGCGGCGTGAGATGCAGTCACATGTTGCTGCGCTGCTGGAGCTGAATGAAAAAGCAATGACAGACGCGCAGCTTGCCGCATTGCCCGATTTCGGAGAGCCGGAGGCGGAGACGCCCGAACCGGAGCCGCGAAACCGGAAATCTGCGGCCGAAGCGGATCAGCAGAAGCCGGAGAAACAGGCTGAGACCGGATCTCCGAAGCAGAACCGTCCGCAGAAGGATCCCGAAACGGAATCCGATGAGAAAAAGAAGACTGTTCCGATGCCCGCTGCCAGACCGAAGGCCGTCAAAAAGCCTGTGGCTGTGGTGGCTGCTTCCCGGAGCAAGGGCGAAAACGATGCGGCGGAAAAGCCCGCCGGAACCGCTGCGGACAGAATCATGAAAACAGAAGAAACAAAGAAATCAGAGGAGAGCGAACTGAAAATGAGCAAGAATCATCTGCAGGATCAGCCCGAGGATCAGATCAAAGAGAACAAAACGGGCGAGGAGATCATCGAAAAGACAAAGAAAAAGGCTGATTCCGTAACCGGTGAACTGGAAGAGATCATCAGCGGCGTCGAGAAGGAAGTTTCCGAGACCGCAGAAAAGGTCAGCGGCAAGGTGAAGAAGCAGGCTGATAAGGCTGCGGAAAAGGCAAAGGATAAGATCGGCAAGCTGAAGGATGAAACCGCAGAGGAGCTGAGCGATGCTGCGAATGATGCAGCTGATGAGATCGACGAATTCATCGACGATGCAGAGACCGTTGCGGATGATGCGGATTATGATCCGGAGGCCGAGGATTATATCGACGAGGGTGATGATTATATCACCGATGAAGAGGATTATGATCCGGATGAGGATATCCGTCAGGCGATGGAGGAAGCAAATGCAGAGTCTCTGCCGTTCCGCCTGAAGAATCCCTTCAAGAAAAAGCGCAATGCCGATGCGGAGCCTGTTGATGATGTGGATGTTCCGCTCGATGACGAATATGATGACGGCGCCGGAAAGTCCGGCCTGCTCGGCGGTCTCTCCCTCAAGAATCCGTTCCGTAAAAAGGATGCTGACGAGTACGATGAAGAGTACGACGAGGATTATGACGAAGAGTACGACGAAGAATATGACGATGAAGAGTATGACGATGAGGAGGGCGGTCACCGCTTTGATTACGGCAGACTTGCACTGATCCTTACGTTTGCAATTCTCGGCATCTTTGCGATTGACTTTGCACGCCGCGTCATTCACCAGTGGCGGAATGACAAGGGCAATCTGGAAATCTCAAGCATGGAGTCTGCTTCCGTTGAATCCATGAATACACCGGAAACCACGCTCCCGGTTGAAGGAACAACGGCAATTCCGGAGCAGACCAAGATGACCATTCCGATTACGACCATGACCACGACTGCGCTGACGACGACCGCTTCCGGCGGCTCGACCGGTGTCGGCACTGTGATCGACAACAGAGAGACCGAAACGCAGGTTGTTCCGAATGATGCAGTCCGCAGCGGCAGCCTTGTTCTGATCGACAACGATCATCCGCAGGGCTTTACGCCGACACTCGTTCCGTTCTCGAACATTCCTTATCAGCATCTGCGTCTGGTCAGAACCGAGGATGTTGTGGATTCTTCTGTTTCCACGCCGCTCTGCACGATGTTCAATGACTTCTTCAATGCGACCGGCATCGGCAATATCATGGTCTACAACACGACCGGCGCCCCGACTTATCCGCCGTATTCCGTTTCTCTGCCGGAGCGCGCAAGCGGTCTGACGCTTGACTTTGCAATCCTGAACGAAGCAGCACAGAGCCACGTTCCGTATACGCCGGACGGCAATTACGCATGGCTGACGGAACATGCTGCGGATTACGGCTTTATCGTCCGTTATCCGGCTGACAAGGCTGAGGTCACGGGTCAGAACGGTATGACATGGCATTTCCGTTATGTCGGTGCACCGCACGCAAGATACATGGCTGATAACGGCATTTGCCTGGAAGAATACCTGAAGCTGATCGCACAGCATACCTGGAACACCGAGCATCTGAAGGCAACTGTTCTCGGTACGGAGTATGAAATGTATTATGTTCCGGCCGACGAGACGAATGCAACAACCGAAATCAAGTTCCCGAAGAATGAGGACGGCATTGTTCCGATGATCTCCGGCGATAACATTGACGGCTTCGTTGTTGCGATTGCCAAGCACTGATTTTGATAAGAAAACCGCCTGTATTGCACAATACGGGCGGTTTTTCTATGCTTTCAGATCAGTACGGCGGCCGCGTGCAGGATACTGCAAAGGATGATGCCCGTGAGCAGCGGGAGAAGCCATGCGGCCAGTGTTGCACGGAGACTGCCGGTTTCTTTCCGGATGGTGAGGAGCGTTGTCGCGCACGGCGCGTGAAACAGCGTAAACACGAGAAAACATGCCGCTGTCAGTTTTGTCCAGCCGCTTGCAAGCAGCAGCATATGCAGACTTTCCAGTGAGCCGTAATCCGTCAGCGTACCGGCGCCGAGATAGGCTGTGAGCGCTGCGGGCAGGATGATTTCATTCGCAGGCAAACCGAGGATAAACGCCAGCAGCAGCTCGCCGTCAAGACCGATGAAATTTCCGGCAGGCTGCAGGAAGGCCGCAATTCCGCGCAAAAGACTGCGGTTTCCGATGTGCAGATTGGCCAGAATCCAGATCAGCAGACTGACCGGCGCTGCGACTGCAACCGCTCTGCAAAGAACCAGAATTGTCCGGTCCAGCAGCGAGCGTACAAGGATTTTTCCGATCTGCGGTCTGCGATAGGGCGGAAGCTCCAGAATGCAGCTGCCGGGATTTCCGCGCAGAACCGTTCTGCCGAGCAGTGCGGAGATGCCGAATGATACCGCAATACTCAGCGCAATCAGAAGCGTCATCAGCAGCGCGGCGTAAAGCGATTTCTGCGGCGAGCTCCCTGCGAAAAAGATCGTCACGACAGCGAGCAGTGCCGGAAATCTGCCGTTGCAGGGCACAAAGGAATTTGTCAGCACAGCAATGAGCCGTTCCTTTTTTCCTTCGATAATCCGGCAGCCCGTCACGCCGACTGCATTGCAGCCGAATCCCATTGTCATGGTGAGCGCCTGCTTTCCGCAGGCTTTGCAGCGTGCACAGCAGCGATCCATGTTGAATGCGATGCGCGGCAGCAGGCCGGTATCCTCCAAAACAGTAAAAAGCGGAAAAAAGACGGCCATCGGCGGGAGCATCACTGCTATGACCCAGCCGGTTCCGCGCAGAACGCCGTCTATCAGCGCGCCGGACAGCCATTGCGGGATGCCAAGCTGCTGTGATTGATCCAGAAGAAATGAACACAATGCCGAAAATCCCCGCGACAGGAGTTCCGACGGTGCATTGACGCCGACCATCGTCAGCCAGAAAACTGCCGTCAGCAACAGCAGCATCAGCGGCAGACGAACCCATCTGCATGTTAGTATGCGGTCGGCGCGTTCCGTTCCGCGGTGCGGGTACTGCGGAATGCGAAAGAATTCCTGTGTGAGAGCGGCGGCTTCCTCCAGCAGTTCCCTGTGCGAACGATGTGTGCGGCAGGGCGGAGATTTCTGCATGACCGATTCCGCAGCCTGCCCGACGGCGCGCAGCGATGCACGCTCCCGCGCAGAGATTCCGATAACCGGAACGCCCAGCTTCTCAGAAAGCCCTTGCATGTTGATTTCGATGTGCTTTTTCCGTGCGGTGTCCATCATGTTCAGGCAGAGCACCGCTGCGGGATCTGTTTCCATGATTTCCAGCAGCAGAGCGATGCCGCGAACCGGTGCTGCTGCATCGCAGATACAAAGAATGCAGTCGTGCGGCTCACTGCGGATGATCTGACCGGTGACGGCTTCCTCTGCGGTCTCTGAATTGACGGAATATGTCCCCGGCGTGTCGATCAGCCGGACGGATTCGCCGTTCAGATGCATGATTCCCTCTGCTCCCGAAACAGTTTTGCCGCACCAGTTTCCGGTATGCTGCCGCAGACCCGTCAGCGCATTGAACACAGAGCTTTTGCCGACGTTCGGGTTTCCGGCCAGCAGGATTGTTCTGACCGGACGGAGCAGTTTTACGGTGATGCTGCGGCAGATTTCCACCCGCAGCGCAAGCGTAATGCCGTGGACAGAGAAGGCGGCGGGCGATCCGCCGGGCGCGCGCAGTCTGCAGCAAATCTCTGCGCCTTCTGTCAAACCGAGCTCTGCGAGATGCCGCCGGTCAGCTTCTTCCGCACGGATTCCGGTGATCTCTGCGGCCTGCCCGACCGGCAGATCTGCCAGTGTTTGTGTTGCCAAATGAAAACACCCCTTCATATGCATGATCGTTATCAGCATATGAAGGGGTGTGCGATTCGGTGCATTAGAAGCGGTTTTTATAGTCGCTGAAATTGAAAGCGCGCAGGATTTTGCAGTTGCCGTCCGGTTCCCGTACTGCGACCGCAGGCATCGGCATTCCGGTATACATGCGGGCTTTTGTCAGCGTATTGATTGCCATATCCGAAAAAACGAGCCGTTCACCGATTGCAAGTTCATGGTCGAAGGAATAATCGCCGAAGATGTCCTCAGGCAGACAGCTTCTTCCGCCGAGCCGGTAGGTATACTGCAGAACATTTGCTTTTTCTGCGCCGAGCAGCGGCGGACGGTACCGCACCTCTGTGATGTCCGATGCGTGGCAGACTGCCGAGGCATCCAAGATTGCGATCGGCATGCCGTTGTCAATGATGTCAACTACCGTCGTGATGAAATAGCCGGCTTCCCAGACGATCGCTTCGCCGGGTTCCAGATAAATTTTCAGGCCGAACCGGCTCTGCAGAATGGAGATGATCTCCTCAAGCCGCTCAAAGTTATAGCCTTCTCTTGTGATATGATGGCCGCCGCCGAGGTTGATCCATTCCATCTCCGGCAGCAATGCGCCGAACTTGGAAAGCACTGCGTTGACCAGATGATACAGCGCATCCGAATTCTGCTCGTAAAGGGCATGAACATGCAGGCCGTTGATCTGTCTGCGCAGATGCATCGGGAACTGCGCCTTGGTGGTGCCGAGCCTCGAAAACGGTGCGCAGGGATCAAATTCCTCGATTTGCTGGGACATATATTCCGGATTGACGCGGATACCGACGGAAACGCCGCGCTGATGGGCAGCGCCGGCATAGCGCTCCAGCTGCGAGGGCGAATTGAATGTGATATGGTCGCAGATCTTCAGCAGGTCGTTCATCTCCTCCGGGAGATAGGCTGTCTGGCAAATATGGTTTTCACCGTGAAAATAGAGATGCGCAAGCTCTGCCTCATATGCAGATGCTGAGGATGTTCCGTCCAGATAACGCGAGATCATGGAATAAAACGGAACAGAAGAAAACGCCTTCTGCGCAAACAGGATTCTGCAGCCGGAACGCTGACGCAGGTCATCCAGCACAGAAAGATTCTGCTTCAGTTTTGCCTGATCTATGAGATAGCAGGGGGAGGGAAGAGCCGATTCCAGCATCGCGTTGACACTCCTTTGCTGCGGTAATAAAATGTTCATATTCAGTATAGCATATTCCGCCCGATTTTGCAAGTGCTTCAAAAGACTTTCGCAAAAAAACGTCAGAATTCGGAAATCTTCCCCTGATACTTGCATTTTTACGCAAGATGTGCTATAATAATCCTGTATATAAAAATACATTTTCAGAAGATAAAACAGACAGGAGATAAATATATGGCAAAAAGGAGAAGGATCCGGTGGGATCGCGTGCTGATTGTATTCGGTCCGATTTTCCTGCTGATCCTGCTGATCCATGTAGGGTGCCGGCATCGCGGTGAGACGGAGTCGTCTGAGCCGGATGCGCTGACCTCGGTGGATTCCATGGAACTGACGGAAAGCTCAGAGACCTCAGAAGCGGTTCCTGCACAGGCACCTTTCCGCGATCTGATTGTGGTGGTTGATCCCGGTCACGGCGGCAAGGATTCGGGCGCAACCACGAAGGATGAGAGCCGTCTGGAAAAGGACGATAATCTGCGGCTTGGTCTGGCCGTTGCCGAAAAGCTCCGTTCCTATCCGCATATTCAGGTCATTATGACGCGCGATACGGATGTGTTTGTCGGACTGCAGGAGCGCTGTGATATCGCAAACAATGCGAATGCAGACTACTTCATCTCGCTGCACCGCAACGTCTCCAAGAACGGCAAGGGCGTCGAAATCTGGATCAATAACGATTATACCCCGATGGAAAAGCTGCTGGCTGAGTACATCATGGAATGGCTGGAGAAGGCCGGCATTTCGGATAACCGCGGTACGCAGACAGGCTTCCGGAACAATAACGGCGTTGATGACTATATGGTCAATTCCCATACCAATATGCCGAGCTGCCTGATTGAAATGGGCTTTATGAACTCGCTGGAGGATAACCGGAATTTCGATGACAAGCTCGACCAGTATGCAGATGCAATTTCCGGTGCGCTGATTGAACTGGTGACAGATAAGGGCATATATACGCAGGACGGTGTACAGTAAACAGAAATCGTGAAGGAGAACAAAATTGGAAACAGTCCGTTATTCTGAACTCAAGCGGCTTGCAAAGCAGTGCGGCAATCCGAAGCAGAAGCTCGCAGTCATCGGCGACTGTGCAACACAGCAGCTTGCGACCGCGATCCGCGGCGAATCCGTCCGGCGGGGATATGTCCTGCAGGTTTATGACGCAGATTATAACCAGATGGAGGCGCAGCTGCTGGATCCGGGCTCTGAGGTCTATGCCTTTCAGCCGGATTATATTCTGCTGTTTGCTTCTGTTGAAAAGCTGAAGCAGCGCTTTTATGATACGGTTCCTGCGGAACGTGCAGGATTTGCGGAACGGGAGCTGGCGCGCTTCTGCAGTCTCTGGCAGGCTGCTGCTGCACATTCCCGTGCAAAGATTCTGATGTTCGACTTTCCTGAGGAACCGGATGCGGTATTCGGCAGCTTTGCGCTCCGGACGCCGGTTTCCTTTTCGTTTCAGCTCCGGAAGCTGAATCTGCTGCTCAGTGAGACGATCGCGGCGGATTATCCGGCGGTGTATCCGATTGCACTCAGCGCCGTCCAGATCATGTGCGGCAGAAAAGAATTCTTTGAGAACCGCAGCTGGTATCTTGCCAAGATGGCTGTGCAGACGGAGACGCTTCCGGCTGTTGCGGCCCGGATTCTCGATACCGTGACAGCGCTTTCCGGCAGAGTGAAAAAATGCGTCGTGACCGATCTCGACAATACCCTCTGGGGCGGTGTCATCGGTGATGACGGCCTTGACGGCATTCAGCTCGGCGAGCTCGGCGACGGCCCGGCCTTTGCCGCGTTGCAGCGCTGGCTGCTGGAACTGAAACGCCGCGGTATTCTGCTGGCGGTGTGCAGCAAAAATAATGACGATACGGCACGGGAGCCGTTTGAAAAGCATCCCGAATGCATTCTGCGTTTGGAGGACTTTGCGGCGTTCGTTGCAAACTGGGAGAATAAAGCGGACAACATCCGGCAGATTCAGCAGACGCTGAATATCGGCATGGACAGCTTTGTGTTCCTTGATGATAACCCGTTTGAGCGGAATCTGGTGCGGCAGATGCTCCCGGATGTGACGGTTCCGGAGCTGCCGGAGGATCCGGCCGCGGTGCCTGCCTATCTGGAATCGCTGCATCTGTTTGAGCCGGTCAGCTATTCGGAGGAGGATTCCGCCCGCACCGCCCAGTATCAGGCTGAGGCGAGCAGATCCGCTGCGCAGGCGAAATTCGCAAGCTATGATGAATATTTGCAGGCGCTCGATATGCAGGGGCAGATTCTGCCGTTTGATTCGTTCCATTATCCGCGCATCGCGCAGCTGACGCAGCGCTCCAATCAGTTCAATCTGCGCACGGTTCGCTATTCCGAATCGGAAATCGAACAGATTGCCGGCGATCCGGATTACCTGACACGGTATATGACGCTCTCTGACCGCTACGGCGAGCACGGGCTGATTTCCGTTGTGATCTGCAAAAAGCAGAGCGAGGATACGCTGTTCATCGACACATGGCTCATGAGCTGCCGGGTGCTGCGGCGCGGTGTGGAAGGCTGTCTGTTCGACGCAATCGTGAAAATGGCGCTGGACAACGGCTTCCGGTATCTGACTGCGGAATATATCCCGACTGCAAAGAATAAAATGGTTGAACACTTCTACGAGGAGATCGGTATGCAGCCGGACGGCGAGCGAACCTACCGTCTGGACTGCACAAAACATCAGGAACATGCACATTTTATTCATTTGCCATAAGTTTTTCTTAAAATCACAAAAACATCTTGAAATCTTCTGAAATCTGTGGTATAATAGCTATATGAGGATCGCTGCATCCGCATGGGCAGCGATTGTACGGTTTTGCCGCTCAACAAAAGCACCTTGCGGAGAAAGAGGAATGATTATGAAAAAATTAACTGCTCTTGCACTGTTCGCCGCTGCTGCTGCCGGTGCTGCTGTTGCTGTTATGATCGCAAAGCGCCGTCAGGATGAGGCTTGCTGCCGTTATGATGCAGATGAATTTGATGATGATGATGATTGCTTCTGCGAGGACTGCGGTGTTTGCGGCGATGAGATCGAGGTTCCGGATGCGGTGAAGGAAGCTGCTGAGGATCTGGCCGATGAGGCTGAGGATGCTGCAGAGGCTGTGAAGGACGGCGTTTCCGATCTGGCCGACAAGGCCGCGGATGCTGCGGAGGATCTCAAGGACGCTGCGGAAGATGTCATTGACGATATCAAGGATGCAGCGGACGATCTGTTCGATAAGTAATTCCAGTTCAAACGGAAACGGGATGGCGTCCGGTCATCCCGTTTTTCATGTCTGATAATATGAAGGTTGGTTGGCAGTATGCAAAAAATTCTGGGTTATCTGCGCCGTGCGGTGCAGGAATATGATCTGATTCAGAACGGCGATAAAATTGCGGTCGGCATTTCCGGCGGCAAGGACAGTCTGGTTCTGCTGGCGGCGCTGCGCGATTTTCAGCGGTTCGGGCTGCTGGATTATTCGCTGGTCGGCATCACACTGGATCCGCAGTTCGGCGGCATTCCGACGGATTATTCTGCGGCGGCCGCATTTTGCGAGAGCATCGGCGTGGAATATCATCTGATCCCGACGCAGATCGGGCATATTGTCATTGATGTGCGGAAGGAATCCAGTCCGTGCAGCCTTTGTGCCAAGATGCGCCGCGGTGCGCTGCACGATCAGGCGAAGGCGTTCGGCTGCAACAAGCTGGCGCTCGGACATCATAATGATGACGCGATCGAGACATTTTTGATGAATCTGTTTATCGAGGGGCGCATCGGCTGCTATGCACCGAAGTCCTATCTTTCCAGAAAGGATCTGACGCTGATCCGGCCGCTCAGCTTTGCGCCGGAACGCGATATTGTTCATGCGGCAAAGCAGAACATTCCCGAAATTGTGAAATCCCGCTGTCCCGTGGACGGTCATACCGCTCGTGAGGTGATGAAGAACTTTATCCGCGAGCAGGAAAAGCAGAATCCCGGCTTCCGGACAAGAGTGTTCGGTGCCATGCGGCGCGCCAATGTAGACGGCTGGGGCGGCAAGACTTATGTCAGGGATCTTTCGATGGATAATCCGGAAACCAACGGAAAAGCCGAACGCTTTCATATGCTGGAACAGGAAATTGCAAGAAGACTGAAGGAGGGGCAGTATGCGGATCTTGGGAATTGAGAGCTCCTGCGACGAAACCGCGGCGGCTATCGTTGAGGACGGGCGCCGGATCCTCTCGAATGTGATTGCATCGCAGGCGGATGAGCACAAGCAGTACGGCGGCGTCGTGCCGGAGCTTGCGTCCCGGCGGCACTGCGAGAACATTCTGCCTGTGGTCAGAAAGGCGCTTGATGATGCCGGCATGACGATCGGCGATGTGGACGGAATTGCCGTGACCTATGCGCCCGGTCTGATCGGTGCGCTGCTGGTCGGTGTCAGCTTTGCGAAGGGGCTTGCCATGATGAGCGGCAAGCCGCTGATTCCCGTGCATCATACCGAAGGCCATGCTGCCGCAAATTATCTGGTGCATCCCGATCTGAAGCCGCCGTACCTCGGTATCATTGTCAGCGGCGGCCATACGCGGATTGCTGAAATTCTCGATTATACGACGTTCCGCACGGTCGGCAAAACCCGCGACGACGCAGCAGGCGAGTGCTTTGATAAATGCGCGCGTGCGATGGGGTTTCCGTATCCCGGCGGTGTGCATGTCGATCAGGCTGCGCAGCGCGGCGATGCTTCTGCCTTCCGGCTGCCGCGCATCAAAATGGAAGGCAACCCCTATGATTTCAGCTTTTCCGGTCTGAAAACATATATTGTCAATCTGCTGCACAATGCAGAGCAGTGTCATAAGACCGTAAACTGTGACGATCTTGCGGCTGCGCTCCAGAAGGACATTGCTGAGACCGTCACTGCAAAGACGATTGCCGCAGCGAAGGAGCTCGGCTACCGGACGATTGCGCTTTCCGGCGGTGTTTCTGCGAATTCCGGCGTCCGCAGTTGTCTGGAGGCCGCGTGCCGGGAAAACGGCTTTGCATTTTATATGCCGCCGGTTTCCCTCTGCGGAGACAATGCCGCCATGATCGCGGCACAGGGATACTATAACTATCTTGCCGGAATCACAGCGGACGAAACACTCAATGCAGTGGCTTCAAAGGAGCTGCGCGGAGAATCGGCATGAACTGCGTTTTTGAGGAGCTGAAAAAGGGACTGTATGTCTGCCGCAGCGAGATTCACAGCTTCGGGACGGACGCCTTTCTGCTGACCGGCTTTTCCTGCTACCGCGAGAAGGACCGCGTCTGCGACCTCGGAACCGGCTGCGGGATTATTCCGCTGCTGATGCAGAGAGTCCGGCCGCCGCAGGAAATCTTTGCAGTGGACATTCAGGCGGATGCAATCCGGCAGCTGAACACGGCGCTGGAACGCTGTGACGGTACCCCTGCGATTACGCCGGTCTGTGCGGATCTGCGTGATTTGTGGGAGGGCGCGCCGCTGCATCAGCTGGATCTGGTTACCTGTAATCCGCCGTATAAGGCGACGAATGCGGGGATTCTGTCCGATGATCCGCAGAAGCAGATCGCACGCCACGAAATTGCCGGTGATATCGGCGATATTTGCGCGGCAGCGGCCAAGCTGCTGAAATATCACGGGCGGTTCTGCCTGTGCTGCCGTCCGGAGCGCCTTGCGGATGTGATGTGCGCGATGCGTGCCAGTCAGATTGAGCCCAAGCGGCTCCGGCTGGTCTGCAAGACGCCGGAGAGCGCACCGTGGCTTTTTTTGCTGGAGGGCAAGAAATTTGCAAAACCGTTTCTGAAAATCGAGCCGACGCTGTTTGTCCGTTCCGGTGACGGCATGACGTCGGAAGCCGCGCAGCTGTGCCATTTTGGGGAGGGATATACGTGAGCGGAACATTGTATCTGGTCGGTACGCCGATCGGCAATCTTGGGGATATTACGGAGCGGCAGCTGGAAATTCTTGCGGATGTGTCGTTTATTGCGGCAGAGGATACGCGGGTTACACGGAAGCTGCTGACGCATTTTGATATTCACACGCCGCTTGTCAGCTACCATGAGCACAGCCCTGAGGCGGTCATTCAGCAGATTACGGAACGGCTTGCTGCGGGTGAAAGCTGCGCCGTCGTGACCGATGCCGGAATGCCGTGCATATCTGACCCCGGTGCGATTCTGGTGCAGCGCTGCATTGAGCAGAATATTCCGATGCAGGTTGTGCCCGGTCCGAGTGCAGTCGTATCCGCACTGGCTGTTTCCGGACAGGATACGACGCGGTTCTGTTTTGAGGGATTTCTTTCCGTCACAAAAAAACAGCGCTGGTCGCATCTCGAATCGCTGAAAAATGAGCGGCGCACGATGGTGTTTTATGAGGCGCCGCACAAGCTGCTCAATACGCTGCGGGATATGTATGAGACATTCGGCGACCGGTCGATGACAATCTGCCGGGAGCTGACCAAGATTCATGAAGAGGTACGCAAAACCACCCTTGCAGAGGCGATTGAATATTATGCATCTGCGGCACCGCGCGGGGAGTTCGTTCTGGTGATTGCTGGCAAGCGCGCCGATGCAGAGGCGGATCAGCCGCCGTTGGAAGCGGTCGTGGCGATTGCAAAGGAGCGGATCGCGCAGGGAGAGCGTGCATCCGATGTCTGCCGGCAGCTTGCATCCGAGACCGGATATCCCAAGCGTGCGCTGTATCAGGCAGCCATTCAATAAATCCCTTTTGCACCGTGCTGTAGCGGCGGTGAATCGGAATCTGAGGTGAGAGCATGGAAAAAGTTGTCGGCATTGCGCTGCCGGAGCTGGGCATACTGAATGGCAGAGACTGCATATATATTGATACCGTCACGCAGGATGATTTGGATAATCTTGCATTCAAAGGCAGTATAAACGGCTTGCTTGCTGAGAAGATCAGAGATGAGAGATGGATTCCGTATATGCTGACCTTTCACCGTGTGATTGCCTGTTTTTTCTCCGAACTGGATACATATGAAAATATGGATACTTACGGGCATCTGGATTTTACAGATTTCAATATCGTGGAAAACAGTCAGTGGCTTGCAAATCTTCCGATCAGAGAAGATTTTGATAAATCATTGTTCAAGCACTATCAGCTGTTCACGTATGATATGGTGTACAATATCATCGCGGTCTCTTTTGATCTGCATGCTGATTTGCCCGGAACCGGATTCTGATTGCGCGCAGCAGCGTTTACGTCAATGCATATGAAATAAAAGCCGGCGCTCCCGCTCAATGCTTCGGGAGCGCCGGTTTTTTTCCGTCCTGATTATCTTCAGGGCGTTTTTTACATCAGCGGGGAAAAGATTTTCAGGAATCCGCCCAGCAGCTTGTAATACAGCGATTCGTTCTGAACGGTGACTGCGGTCACGGTTCGGCATTCGGCGCGTGTCTGCCGGAAATCCTGCTCAATATCCGCGATGCAGTCTGTGCGGAACAGATACGCTGCGCATTCAAAATGATGATAAAGACTGCGGTAATCAAAATTGATTGTGCCGACAACCGCTTTTTCGTCATCGCTGATGACGACCTTTGCGTGTACAAAGCCCGGCGAATATTCATAGATTTTCACGCCTGCGTCCAGCAGAGAGCGGTAATGCGATTTGGCAAGTGCATACGCGGTTTTTTTATCCGGAATACCCGGCAGAATGATTTCGACATCGACCCCGCGCTGCGCTGCGAATTTCAGCGCGTTTTCCAGTTCGCCGTCCAGAATCAGATAGGGCGTCATAATGTGAACATAGGAACGGGCACGGGACAGAATGTCGATATAAATATTTTCGCCGACCTTGTCAGTGTCAAGCGGGCAGTCCGAAAACGGAATGACCCATCCGCTTCCGGGTTTGCATTCCGGTTCAACCGAAATAAACGGCTCCCACTGCGGCGTGTGCTCCGTGATGTTCCACATCTGCAGAAACATCAGCGTGAAGCTCCGCACAGCGTCGCCCCGGATCATCACGGCGGCATCCTTCCAGTGCCCGAAGCGTTCCTGCTGATTGATATATTCGTCTGCGAGATTGACGCCGCCGGTATAGGCGGTTTTGCCGTCAATGACAATGATTTTGCGGTGATCGCGGTAGTTATAGTGCGTGGAGAGGAACGGCTGCACCGGCGAAAAATCCTTGCAGCGGATGCCGAGCGATTCGATCCGTTTCGGGTAATCAAACGACAGCGAGGAGATTTCGCACATGCCGTCATACATCACACGAACGTCAACGCCCTGCCGCGCCTTCTCGGACAGCACCGAGAGCACCTTGCCCCACATATAGCCTTCTGCTATAATGAAAAACTCCATAAAGATGAATTTTTCTGCCCGTTCCAGCTCCTCAATCAGCGAGCGGAACATGGATTCTCCGCTCGGATAATAGGTCACGGCCTGATTCTGATAGACCGGGAAGCATCCGCTCCGGCTGAGATAATGGCAGAGATCCCGCGTGCCGGATTCCTGCAGCGCCGGATCAGACAGGAGCGCTTCGTTTTGGGGGATTGCGGTCTTGGTTTCTTCAATGAGCGTGTTGATCCGCTCGCGGACACGTTTGTTTCCGAAATTATTGTCGGTGAACCACAGCAGCAGTGAACCGGGAAACGGAAACATGGCGATCAGCCAGAGCCATGTCAGCTTGGCCGAGGAATCCATTTCTTCATTGAAAAGGTACAGAACCATTGATATGGTAAAGAGGGTCTGTATGATTTTGAAGCGTTCGATAAAATCCTGAAACATGCCGTAAATCGCGGCAATCAGAATGATCTGCGTGATAATCAGAAGCAGAATCACCGCCAAGCGGCTGAAAACCAGCCGTAGCAGTCTGCTCCGTGTTTTCGGCAGCAGCCGGATCAGATTTTCCGCATCGCGTTTTTCCGTACAGATTCCTCCTTTCTGTCCGATCTTGCACTGTTCATTATAACATATTGTCATGTAAAATGCAAGCAGAGAAAAGGATTTTCTTTATGATACGGAACGGGAAATTCATAAAAGAAACAACGAATTGCAGCAACGCCGCGCCGCTTTCGGAATACCGGAACAGCTTCTGTGAGAACGCCGGAAGCGCGCACTGCCCGCTTTGCATAAAAGTGATAATAGTACATGACAGGGGAAGCATTTATGTATTGCATTTCAATCGGCATTTGTGCTATAATAAAAAATGTAAGGCAGTTGATTCTGCCATATAGCACAGAAAGAAGGGGTATCAATGAAATCAATCAGGAAACTGATATCGGCCGTGCTCGCTGCGGGGATTGTGTGCACGGGCTCCGGTATCGCCATGCTGCCTGCCGCGGCGGCAACAACGGTTACGGTTTCTCCGACCGACCGCTACGAGATCAACGGCGGCATTTTTGAGGGCTGGGGCAGCTCGCTCTGCTGGTGGGCGAACCGCGTCGGCTATTCCGATTCGCTTGCGCAGAAATGTGCGGATGCCTTTTACGGCGAGGACGGCCTGCGGCTGAACATTGCGCGCTTCAACATCGGCGGCGGCGACGATCCGACGCATCATCACATTACCCGCACGGATTCCAATATGCCGGGTTATACCGTGTATCAGAACGGGCAGGTGACCTATGACTGGACGGCGGATGCGAATCAGCGGAATGTGCTGCGGCGCTGCATCGAGGCAGCAGGGGAGGACATGATCGTCGAGATGTTTTCCAATTCTCCGCCGTATTACATGACAAACAGCGGCTGCTCAACCGGAAATACCGACTCGAACAAAAACAATCTCCGCGATGACTGCTACGACGATTTTGCGGAGTATCTGGCGGAGGTCTGCGCGCATTATCAGAACGAATGGGGCATTCCCGTACAGAGTATTGACCCGATGAATGAGCCTTATACAAATTTCTGGGGTGCCAACAGCGCCAAGCAGGAGGGCTGTCATTTCGACATCGGCGATTCGGAATCAAAAATCATTACGGAGCTGCAGAAATCGCTGCAAAAGCGCAATCTCAACAATATCATTCTCTGCGGCACGGATGAAACATCCATTGATACGCAGATCGACTGCTTCAACCGGCTTTCGACGGAAGCCAAGCTCGCGCTCTCCCGCATTGACACGCATACATACGGCGGCAGCAAGCGCAGTGAACTGAAAAATGTTGCGCTGACACACGGGAAAAACCTCTGGATGAGCGAGGTGGACGGAAAGGGCACCTCCGGCACCAATGCAGGCAACATGGGTGCGGCGCTCTGGCTTGCGGAGCGCATTACAGGGGACTGCAACGGCATGAATGCTTCTGCGTGGATTCTCTGGCAGCTGATTGACAATCATGTCAGCTCCGTCGGATACAACGGCAACAAGGATTCCGGTATGCCGGATATCAACGGCGGATTCTGGGGCGTGGCCGTCGCTGACCACGACAAGGATCAGGTCATTCTCTCCAAGAAATATTACGGCTTCGGCCAGTTTACGCGGTATATCCGTCCCGGCATGATGATGCTGAATTCTTCCGGCCGTTCGATGGCAGCCTTCGACAAAGAAAAGGGACAGCTTGTGCTGGTGGTGTTCAACACATCGGCGGGCAATGCGGATTACAGCTTTGATCTTTCCGGCTTTTCCGCACTCGGAACCGCTGCTCAGGGCATCCGGACAAGCAGCTCTGAGAACTGGGCGGATATCGGCACGACAGCGCTGCAGGGCAATCGCCTGAATGTCACGCTGCCGGGCAATTCGATCACGACCTATCTGATTGACGGTGTGAAGGGGGAGACCGAGCGGCCGAACCGCATTGACCTCAGCAGCGCCAGACTCTCCGGCACCGATTCGTGGAAGAGCCAGAGCGAATACTCCTATGAAAAGGCATTTGACGGCAACCGCGGCAGCTTCTTTGACGGCCTCGGCAACGGCTGGGTGCAGGCAGATCTCGGTGAGGTTTATGATATCTCCATGATCGGCTACTGTCCGCGCATGGGCTATGAATACCGTGCCTGCGACGGCATGTTCATGGTGTCTGAGGACGGCGTAAACTGGAAAACCGTCTATCAGATCAATTCGGAGCCGAGCTATGGCATGCATTATGTGACGCCGCAGACCGCAGCAACCGGCCGGTATGTCCGCTATCAGGTGCCGGACGGCAAGCCGAACAACGGCGTCAACCGTGAGGATGTCTACTGCTGCAATATCGCAGAGATTGAGCTCTACGGCACGCCGAGCGTCATGAAGGACTTTGAAAAAATTCCGGTGGATCCTGCATCGGTGACCGGCTCAGAGCCGTGGCATCAGACCGCGAATGATGCGAAAAAGGCCTTTGACGGCGACACATCCAGCTTCTTTGACGGCGTCGGGGACGGCTGGGTGCAGGCTGATCTCGGCGGGCTGTATCAGCTGCAGGCAATCGGGTTCTGCCCGCGTGAGGGCAAGGAATTCCGGTGCACCGACGGCAGATTCCTGATTTCGCAGGACGGTCAGACATGGACAGAGGTATACAAAGTGACCGGCATTCCGGGCTACGGAATGCAGTATATTGCGCTGGAAAACCAGCCTGCTGCCCGCTATGTGCGCTATGAGGTGCCGTCCGGCGCGCCGCAGAGCCCCTCGAATCCGGACGATGTCTATTGCTGCAACATTGCGGAAATCGAAATTTACGGAACTGCGGCAGGGTCGCCGGCAGGTGATGTGAACAGTGACGGCAGCGTGGATGTTGCCGATCTCGTGATGCTGTCAAAATACCTCGGCGGCTCCGGCGTAATCACCGACTGGCAGGCCGGAGATCTCAACCGGGATGAGAGACTGAACGTCATTGATCTGACACTGCTCAAGCGAAAGCTCCTTGCATAAAAAGCGCGTGAATCATACAGCAAAGCCGCCTGACCGTCAATCACGGTCAGGCGGCTCGGTTATTACAGAAAATCGCCTGAACAGCACAACACGTTTTTGCAAGGCCCCCTCTCTTGACCTGCAAAAACGTGCTGTACCTATGAATGGGGATTCATGACAAAACTGTCAGGTTCAGGCTCCAGTTTTGTCAGAAGGGATGATGGCTGATTTTACAGTGAAGCGTGTGCTGCAATGCGGTAGATTTCCGCAATATCCGCGGCGGAAAGATGAACGAATCCGCCGGTTCTGCCGTCGCCGATGCCGAATTTTTCGACCAGCTTCGGGATATCCGCTTCGTTTGCGCCGAGCTCTGCAAAGTTGATCGGCATTCCGATCTCATGCAGGAACTTCCGGAACCGTGCAATACCCTCCAGTGCGGTTCTTTCGGGATTAGCAAAATCCATACTGCAGCCCCAGATGCGGACGGCAGCCTGCGCAAACCGCATCACATCATGGCGGAATACAAATTCCATCCATGCCGGCATGATGACCGCAAGTCCGGCGCCGTGCGCGCAGTCATACAGCGCGGAAAGCTCGTGCTCGATGCCGTGGCTGTTCCAGTCCTGCTCCCGGCCGACGCCGACAATATTCGTATGCGCAACGGTTCCTGCCCACATGATATTGGCGCGGGCTTCATAGAGATCCGGCTGTGCAATCACACGCGGCGTTTCATGGATCATGGTCATCAGAACGGCTTCGCAGAGCCGGTCAGTGATCTCAACCTCCCGGGTGTTTGTGAAGTAGCGTTCAAACACATGCGCCATAATATCTGTTGCGCCGCAGGCCGTCTGATAGGCGGGCAGCGTACAGGTCAGAGCGGGATTGAGAACGGAGAAACGCGGACGGATCAGATCAGATCCCGTACCTCTCTTCAGACCGTCCGCTTCTCTTGTGATGACTGAGTCGCCGGAACCTTCACTTCCGGCGGCGGCGATTGTCAGCACAGTGCCGACAGGAAGCGCCTGCTCAATCCTTGTTCCCCCCGCGTAGAAATCCCAGAAATCGCCTGCATAGGGCACGCCCATTGCAATGGCTTTGGATGAATCAATGACGGAACCGCCGCCGACAGCGAGAATCATATCAATCTGCTTGCTGCGGCAAAGGGAGATTCCCTCATAGACCAGTGTATCGCGCGGATTCGGCTTGACGCCGCCCAGCTCCGTGAAGGAGATGTTCTGCTCACGCAGAGAATCGCGGATGCGTCCGAGCAGACCGCTGCGTTCTGCGGAGCCGCCGCCGTAATGCAGCAGCACATTGGTTCCGCCGTATTTTTTGACATAAACGCCCGTTTCGAGCTCCCGTTCTTTTCCGAAAACGAACTCGGTCGGGCTGCAGAAATTGAACTGGTTCATAACTGAAACCTCCTGAACGCCTGAAGGCATGTGGCTGATACTGCAGTTGGCTTTCTGCTGAACTGGCTTTATTTTACCACAGAACGAATAAAAATAAAATAGGATATGCTATCCTGTTTTTAACATATCCTATCAGAAGTTAAAATATTATTTTTTTATTCCGCTTTTGAGCGGCGCCATTCGGAAGGTGTGATTCCGAATTTCTGCTTGAACTGTCTGGAAAAATGCACGACGCTGCTGTAACCGCAGGAGAATGCAGTTTCTTCGATCGTCATGCCGGAATTGCTCAGGAAATGCTGTGCCTGTTCCAGTCTGCTCTGGATGACATCGGCATTGCAGGTGACGCCGAACGCTTTTTTATAGAGCGCATGCAGATACGGCGTGCTGATGTTGAGAATCTTTGCCATGCATTCCGTGCTCCAGTTTTTTGAAGGCTGCGCATAAATCTTTCGCCGGAGATCAAGCAGCTCACGGTAATGGGGCAATTCCGAATTCGGATCCTCTTCCGCCTTGCCGAATATTTCAGTCAGCATGGCGCGGATCAGCAGACCGACCACCGGCTGAGAGCTTGTCCCGCGGTAATGGCAGTCTGCAAGCAGCTGAAAATACTGTGAAATATTGATCTGTTCACCGATATAGACAGGCTTGTTGAAGTGTACATCAATTCCCGGTGCAAGCGTTTCCGTGCAGTCAAAGAGAATCCAGTCATTGATATAGTATTCCTCACAGGCGCGGTAATACTGCGGTGTGTGCCGGTCGTAAATAATAAAAGTATCCGGCTCGACCGTGATGCTTTCGCCTTCCAGCCGGAATACGGCCCTTGTTTTAACAAACAGGACAAGGTAGCCGTCATATCCCTGCGGGTGATCGAAGATAAAACTGCTGTCATGCCGGCAGCCGCATCCCATTCTGTGAATCTGGAACATGAAGATGCCTCCTTCCATGCTATCATCATATCACGCCTGCGCGGAAAAGTCAATGCCGTGAATTGCGGTTTTTCCGCGGATTATTGCGATTTTTAAGGCTTTTGTGCCGGCCTTGAACTGTTTTTGCCCATACATATTGTAAATCATACGATGAACATGTGCAGAAAACGGATGATTCTGTACGGCGGAGAACCTTTTTTCGGCTTGCTTTTTCAGATATAATATGTTATAATACAAAAGAAGCCGCCGGCTTCGCATTGAATTTTGAGGAGGGAACACCATGAAAGAAGTGTACGATTTTCTGAAGAAGGCAGAAACCTACTATCTTGCAACGGAGGACGGCGATCAGCCGAGAGTCCGTCCGTTCGGCACCATTGAAATGTTTGAGGATAAGCTGTATATCCTGACCGGCAAAACGAAGGACGTTTCCAAGCAGATTCAGATTAACCCGAAGGCGGAAATCTGTGCTTTTCTGAACGGCACATGGCTGCGCATCACCTGCGAGCTGGTACGCGATGACCGCATTGCGCCGAAGCAGCATATGCTTGACTGCTATCCGCATCTGTCATTCATGTATAAAGTTGATGATGACTATACGGAAGTGCTCTATATGAAGAATGCAACGGCGGTGTTTGCCTCGATGGATATGAGCCAGCCGCCCAGAACCGTGCAGTTCTGATTTTTCGATTCATATACAAACAACCCTGCTGAGTGTCAGCAGGGTTGTTTCTGTTTGTAGAAAAAGGTATCGCTGCGCGATGATCTGTCATGATGGCTTTTCCCTCAAACTCATAGCGAAGCGGGCGGGAGCCCCCATGATCAATCCATCGGAGATACTTCTTTATCGACAGACTGTTGCTTACGATCCGGTGCCGCTGTATTTCATTGCGCCGTACATCCAGTATTTGTAGCTGAGCCAGAAGAACAGGCATCCGACCAGCGGCGAGATCCATGTGAGCACCGGCACATTGTCCGGCTGCAGAATCACAAGGCTCGGATAATACGCGATGAACGCGATCGGCATGACAAATGTAAAGAGAAACCGGAAGAACCGTCCGAAAATCGTGATCGGATAATTGGCATAGCTCTTGAACTTGAATACCAGATCCATCACGTAAAAGGAGTTCTGAATCCAGAAGCAGGTTGCCGCTGCCGCGTTCTGCAGGGCAATCATGATCAGAGATGCCGTCATCAGAAAGATCACGGTTTTCAGAATGACAAGCGGTGTCACGGCAATGCCGAGATGCACCCATGCATAGACCAGCGTTCCGATGCCGAATGCAAGCTGTCCCAGTCCCTTGACGTCAAATACCTCAGACTGATAATAGAAGAACAGATTGATCGGACGGAAGCAGTATTTGATGAAATCGCCGGAATAGACATTCATGCGGAGACTCCAGTTGTTGTCAAAGAGACATTGCACCGGGGTCAGGGATATCAGCGAGAAGCCGTAGAGAAACAGCATCTGATAGTAGTTCCATCCGCTGATGGACGGGAAATTCCGGAACAGAATCCAGAAGCCGACGAATCCGGCAATGTTTGTGCAGATCATGCCGATTGTCGAGATGATGAAATCGGCACGGTAGCTCATTTTGCTTTTCAGATCCTGCGCAAGAATCTTACGGTAGATCCGCAGGTAGAACCGAAGAGAATTGTGTTTCATGCCGTCACCCCCCGTTCACCGTGATCTGCCGGATCGAAACCTTCCAGAACAGCTTGCTCAGCACGACTGTGACAACGCACCAGAACAGCTGCAGCCCCAGCACCGGCAGAACGTCTGCGGGCTGCGGATTCCGCTGCAGCAGAATCGAGAGCGGTGCGTGATAGATTGACTGGAACGGCAGACAGTATGCGGCCTTGCGCAGTGCCTCCGGAAAGAATGCGAGCGGAATTGTTGCACCGGAAAGCAGCGTCACGACCATCTGCTTCATGATGTTGATGCCCCAGATGGATTCCGTAAACAGGCAGATCGTGCCGACCATGAAATCTATGCTGTAATTGATGATAACGGAAAAAATGACCGATACCGCAAAAAACAGCAGATTGATTCCGAACGGAACGGCGCCTTTTGTCACGATGCAGACCGCGATGAAGGTCGGTAAAAAGGTTGCGATAAAATTCATGACAAAGCTGCCGGAATAACTCCAGAACAGATAGCTCCGGTATTCCATCGGCTTGAGCAGATCGAGCACAATTTTGCCGGACTGGATGGCGCGGCCGATTTCCCAGACGGCGTACATCTCCATAAAGTTATAGAGCGCAGTGGCCAGCACCAGATAAATCAGCGTGTCGGAAAAGGTCATGCCGTTTACGATATCGGTTCCGGCGGCTGCGTAAATTGCTTTCCAGAGATAATAGGCAACAATCAGATACAGCATATTTCCGAGTACCATGATTATCGTGGATAGCCGGAACTGCAGTGATTCGATGATGCCTGCACGGGTGAGGGTGATGTACTTTTTCAGGTTCATTTGACACCCTCCTCGTATATTTTCTTGATGACATCCTCCGTGGAGATTTCCTCCAGCTGCATGTCGCGGATGCGGAAGCTCTGCTGCAGCTGCGTCAGCACATGCATGACCTTGCACTTTTCCTCATCGACGAGAACGGAGATCCATTCGTCGTCTGCGCTGACGGTACATTCCGGCAGCAGCTTTGCGACAGCCTCTGCCCGTTCGCTGAGATCGCCTGCGATCCGCAGCTTCAGCGTCCGGTAGGAACCGAAAAAGCGCTTGAGATGCTCCACATCGTTGTCATAGAGCATTTTCCCCTTGTCAATGATGACAATCCGGCGGCAGAGGGCGTCCACATCGCCCATGTCGTGCGTTGTCAGAATGACCGTGGTGTGCTTTTTTTCATTGAGCGCGTGAATCAGCGTGCGGATTTTCGCCTTCATGGAAACGTCCAGACCGATGGTCGGCTCATCCAGAAACACAATCTTCGGATTGTGCAGGAATGCCGCAAGAATATCGCTGAGGGTTCGCTGTCCGAGCGACATCTGCCGGACAGGCTTGTGCAGAAGCGGTTCGATATCGACAAGCGACTGATAGAGCTTCAGCATTTCGTCGTAGTCGGCATCGCTGATGCGGTAAATATCCTTGAGAATCTTGAAGGATTCAATCAGCGGGAGTGCCCACCAGAGCTGCGTGCGCTGTCCGAAGACAACGCCGATTTCCTGTGCATTTTTTGTGCGGTCCCGATATGGGACATTGCCGCCGACGAGTATTTCGCCGGAGGTCGGTTCCAGAACACCGGTCATCATTTTGATGGTTGTTGATTTACCGGCGCCGTTCGGGCCGAGATACCCGACAATTTCGCCCTGCTCGACGGTCATCGAGATCTGATCGACGGCGCGGACGATTTTGTAATTGCGGGAGAACAGATCTTTCAGACTTCCCTTCAGACCCTCCCGGCGGTTCAGAACCTTGAATTCCTTTGTAACATTTTTGATTTCAATCATTGCAGACATGGCAATCTCTCTTTCTGTGTGCGGGCGCGCTGCCCGCGGGGCGATTCCGAACAGGTAGTCAGAATACAGAAAGAATAGCACAGAAGAAATGATTCGTCAAGAGTATTCCTGAGAGATTGGGGGAAATTACAAATCTCTCAGAAATGAAATGTTGAAACTGAGCGGAATATGCACCGTCCATTTGTCGCGTTAAAGCCTCAAAACCGCATTTTTGCGACGAAATCAACGGTGCATTCCTGCTTGTTACATGTCGTGCAGATCGGTTTCCGGAATTGACTTATTTAATAATGTGAGCGGAAGCTCCTGATGCGCCGGAAGATCATCTGCTGTTTTGCCGTGCCGTGCATTCCGGCTGATTGTCTGATCCGGCAGCGGCTGCTTCCGCGCTGTGATTCTGCGTTCGGATTCCATGCTGTCACCTCCCTTCAGCTACAGTTTGCCGCAGAACAGCAGAAATCATGCACGGCAGAAAAAACACGGGCTGCCTTCCGGAACGGAAGACTGTCCGTGCTGTATCGTTATTTGTATCCGTATATCACAAAGACGTTTTCTGCTTCGCTGTATGCATATGGGATATGGTATTGATTCAGGATCTGCGTGAATTCGTCTTTTTTATCGTGAACCCGGATCTCCGGCGGAACGAGCACGCCGATATGCCGGCAGCTGGTGACAGCCGGTCTGACCTGCAGCCACTCGATCTGCGCGGGGTTCATGTACCGCAGATGCTCGTCACCGGAATATTCCCAGAATTCTTCAGGTGCTGTCTCTTCAAAAACAGATTTGTACCGCAATTCGATATCCGGCAGCTTTTCCGCAACCGCACGGAATAATTCCCGCCACTTTGTATTGTTCATGCAGGGAACCAGCCCTTTTTGATCTGTGTATGTCCGGATCTTTTCGCTCAGTGTTTTCTTGTTTGCATATTTTCCGCGTTCAATATCGTCAATCATGCCCTGCATCGTCCGGAAAAGAAGATCATCCGTCTTAGTGAAGGTATAATCCGGGGAGATGAACTGCCGGTCACGCATGACATAAAAATGCCCGAAGCTGCGGCGAAACCGTGCCGCATCCACTATAAAATGAATCTGCCCCTTCCAGACAATATCCAGCACGGTCTGCCACGCTGCATCCGTTTCCGGCGCGTGCGGCAGAACAGTTCCGCTGCGGGGATCCAGCTTTTCAAGCAGAAGCTCACCGATCATACTGTCACCGCCCTTTCTGTCTGCCATTTTATCATATCACAGCGGAAAAGTCAATGCGCCGGAAAAATGCTGCTGCGCGTGCGGCTTGCTTTTTACGGAAAAATATGCTATAATATACCGGTATATGAGGAAGGAGATTTCAACTGATGAAAAAGCTGCGATTTTCCTCAGTGCAGGTGATCGCACTGGGGTTCCTGCTGATGATTCTGTGCGGCGCGGTTCTGCTCTGGCTGCCGGTTTCGTCTGCAGAGCATGTACATACGCCGTTTGCGGACTGCCTGTTTACCGCAACCTCGGCTTCCTGTGTGACCGGACTTGTTGTTGCGGATACCGGCACACACTGGTCAATGTTCGGACAGATCGTGCTGCTTGTGCTGATTCAGATCGGCGGCCTCGGATTCATGTCTGTATCCGCATTCTTTCTGATGATGCTGCGCCGGCGCATCGGGCTGCGGTTCCGTGTCATTCTTGTGGACAGCATCAACTATTCGCAGATCGGCGATGCACTGCCGTTTCTGCGGCGGATTCTGCTCGGAACGCTGGGCTTTGAGGGCATCGGCGCGCTGCTGCTTGCGATCCGGTTTGTTCCGATGTTCGGACCCGGACGCGGTATTTATTTCAGTATTTTTCATGCGATTACCGCATTCTGCAATGCCGGATTTGACTTGTTCGGCAGTGTCAGCGGACCGTATTCTTCGCTTGTTATGTTCTCCGGAGACTGGCTGGTCAATCTTGTGATCTGTGCGCTGATTCTGATCGGAGCGCTGGGCTTCTGGGTCTGGAGTGATCTCTATAACCGGCGGTTCCGGATCGGACGGTGCTCGCTGCATACCAAGCTGACGCTGACGGCTTCTGTCATTCTGGTGATTGGCGGAACGCTGCTGTTCCGTCTGCTGGAGAATGCGAATTTTTCCGGCTTGCCTGAGGGTGAAAAATGGCTCTGCGCACTGTTCGATGCGGTCACGCCGCGAACAGCCGGATTTAACACGACGGATACGGCAGCGCTCTCAGACGGTTCCATGCTGCTGACCTATCTGCTGATGTTTATCGGCGGCGGCTCCGGCTCGACGGCCGGCGGCATGAAAATGACAAGCGTGGCTGTTGTGATGCTGTTCGTGATTGCAGGTATCCGGAATCAGGAGCAGGCAACGGCATTCGGACGGACAATACCGGAAACGGTGCTCCGCTCCGCGCTGACCGTGATTTTCATGAATGCAGCATTTGCATTTACAGGTGCAGTCTGCATCTGTGCACTGGACGGCATTCCGCTCAGTGATGTGCTCTTTGAGACGATTTCGGCAGTCAGCACGGTCGGCATGACGACGGGCATTACGCGCGATCTCGGCACGGTATCGCGCATCATCATCATATTTCTGATGTACTGCGGCAGAGTCGGAAGCGTGTCGTTTGCACTTGCGATGATTGCCAAGCGGCACCGCATTCAGATCACGCTGCCCTCTGAAACAGTACAGGTCGGATAAAGGAAAGGAACAGCTATGAAACAGTTTTTAATTGTCGGTATGGACACATTCGGACATATTCTTTGCAGAAATCTTGCGAAATACAGATGCGAGATTATGATCGCCGACAAAAGGCCGGAAAAGCTGGACGATCTGCTTTCGGTCGTGGACAGTGCAAAATGCGGCGACTGTACCAACGAGGACGTTCTGCGCTCCTACGGCATTCCGGATTTTGACGTCTGCTTTGTCTGCGTCGGCGCGAATTTTCAGGCGAGTCTGCAGATTTCCTCTCTGCTGAAAGAACTCGGAGCCAGGAAGGTCATTACGAAGGCTTCCAATGAGATTCAGGCGAAATTCCTGCTCCGCAACGGTGCGGATCAGATCATCTATCCGGAGAACGATATCGCAGAGCGGATTGCCATGCGGGAATCCAATGACAAGATCTTCGATGCCGTTGAGCTCGGCGGCGATTATGCGATCTATGAGCTGATGCCGCATAAGCACTGGATCGGAAAAACGCTGCGGGAACTGAATTTCCGCGTTAAATACAAGCTGATTGTCGTGGCCGTCAAGAACGAGAAGGGTGAGATCATTCTGCCGAATGCAGACTATAAATTCCGGCCGGATCACCACATGCTTGTCGTCGGACGTCCGGAGGATGTGAAGGATTACTGAGGCTTCAGCATTTCAGTTTCAGATCAAACAAAGCCGTCGGGTTCAACCGGCGGCTTTGTTTTGTGCAGTTGTTCTTTCAAAAATGAATATTGGGCAGACAAGTTGAAGAACGGGGCAGACAAATGATTTGCGGCAACCAAGGCCAAAACACGCAATATTAGAACAAATTTAAGAAGTTGTACTGAGGAATCTGCATTTTATCCACTTTTTCTATGCTTTGTCCGTTGCAGTTTTTAGTTGATTTCGCTATACTGATAATAGTATATTATATCAATCGTTATACTGTTGGTATAATGTATTCAGAAATATATACATTTATTTATATCTAGGGGGAATAGAATATGAGAAAGACGCTCACATGTTGTGTGGCGGCGGCGATCTCTGTCTGCACGCTCGGACTGAGCGCGGCGGACGTCTCGTATGCTGCCAATCCGATCTGCCAGACCAGCTTTTCGCCGGATCCGGCACCGGTTGTGTTCGGGGATGAACTTTATGTTTATACCGGCATGGACAGGGACGGCAACAATGATAACTATTATATGACCGGTTATCAGTGCTTTTCGACCACGGACATGCAGAACTGGACAAATCACGGCGTGATTCTCAAGGACACCGACATCAAGTGGATCAAACAGAATTCTGCATGGGCATCCCAGTGCATTGAGCGTAACGGGAAATACTATTATTATATTACCGGTGAAAGCTCCACCGGCAGCGGCAGAGTCATCGGCGTATTTGTCGCGGATTCTCCGTCCGGCCCGTTCAAGGATGTGAACGGCAAGGAACTTGTCGGCCCGAACTGGGATTACATTGATCCGACGGTGATCATTGACGATGACGGGCAGGCATGGCTGATGTTCGGCAATCCGAGCTGCTATTATGTCAAGCTGAAAGAGGACATGGTGACGCTCGACGGCCCGATCCAGAAGTTTAATCTCTCACTTCCTTCGGGTACAAGATACGGCGAAGGTCCGTGGATCTATAAGCACGACAGTCTCTACTATCTTGTTTTCGCTTCCTTTGTCGATGCATACAGCGGCGAGAGCATTTCGTACTGCACCGGTCCGTCCGTGACGGGTCCGTGGACATTCGGCGGTACGATCCATCAGGGCTCCAACTGCTTCACGACGCACGGCGGAATCATTGACTATAAGGGACATTCCTATTCGTTCTATCACATGAACGGTCTGCCCGGCGGCGGTTCCTTTAACCGCAGCGCAGCATGTGAAGAATTTACCTATAACGCTGACGGCTCGATCCCGGCGCTGAAGTCTACCGGTACGGGTCCGAAGCAGCTGGAGGCGTTCGACCCGTATCGCAGGGTTGAGGCCGAGACCATGTCCTGGTCTGAGGGCGTCAAGGTTGAATCCGCAGGCAACGGTTCGCAGGCGCTCGGCTTTATTGAAAACGGCGACTATGTGAAGATCAGCGGCGTTGATTTCGGTGAAAGCGGCGCAACGGAGTTCTTTGCAAGCGTGGCTTCTGCAGGCGAGGGCGGCAAGATTGAGGCGCATCTCGACAGCGTGACCGGCGGAATCATCGGTACGCTGACTGTTCCGGTGACGGGCGGCTGGCAGGAATTCACGACCGTCAGCGGCAAGTGCGCAGGCGCGACCGGCAAGCACGATCTGTATCTGCGTTTTTCCGGCCCGGACGGCTACCTGTTCAATGTGGACTGGTGGGAGTTCAAGGGCGAGGAAAAGATCGAGACCTATCAGCTCGGTGACGTCAACAATGACGGTACCATCAATGCTTCGGATTTCTCTCTTGCCAAGGCTGCTGCGATGGGTACGCTCTCAGACAAATCCGCAAAGAAAGCGGCTGATGTCGATCAGAACGGCGTTGTCAATGCTGATGATATCAAGTGGTACGCCAGCTTTATGACAGAAAAAACTGCTTCGTATCCGGAGAAGGCCGCTGTGATGACGACAACAACAACCGCACCGGTCGTTACGACGACTGCCACGACTGCACTGCAGCCGAGCGGTTATCCGTATAAGGAGAATCTCCAGTTCCATGAAGCACCCAACGGCTATTTCGGCGGCGCACAGCATCAGGGCCGCGTTATCAACGAGAGCTATAACGGCGTCAACGGCCCGAACAAGCTGAATGTTTATCTGCCTTACGGCTACGATGAGAGCAAACAGTATAACATTTTCTATCTGATGCACGGCGGCGGCGAAAATGAAAATACGCTGGTGTCTCAGAATGATACCATGATCCAGAACATGATGGATCATATGATCGAGAATCATGAAATTGATCCGATGATCGTTGTTTTCCCGACATTTAACCGCACCAAAGCCGAGGACTTCTGGAAGGAGTACCGCGAGAGCGTTGTGCCGTTTGTGGAAGGCAAATATTCCACCTACGCAAAATCCACCTCTCTGGAAGACCTGAAGGCCTCGAGATTCCACCGCGCATACGGCGGCTTCTCGATGGGTTCTGTCTCGACTTGGGGCGTCACCAATAACTGCCTTGATATCGTTGCATATGTGATGCCGCTTTCCGGCCACAGCTATCAGGGTATGGGCGCCGTGACGCAGGCTATTGACAATAATAACCTGAAAAAGGGCGAATACTTTATCCTTTGCGCGACGGGTTCCGACGATGTTGCATATCCGAACATGAACCCGCAGATGGATGAGCTCAAGAAGGACAGCCATATCTCCTATGGCACCAATCTGAATGAGAATAACTTCTACTATCTGGTCGCGCCGGGCAGAAATCACTGGTGGGGCAACGTCCGCCACTATGTGTACGATTATCTGCCGTATCTGTTCCACGAGGGACAGTAATCCCAAACGGGGGAAACAGCAGCAGAGCTGTCAGGGGTTCTGCTGCTGTATAGAATAGAAATTGGACATCATGGATTCGGTTGAAATCAGAACTTCTTTTTGAAAGGATGATTTCAATGAAAAAGACTCTCTCAGCAATACTGGCTTTCAGTATTGCAGCATCTGCGTGTTCCGTTTTTCAGGCTTCGGCAGCAGCAGGCGACGTACTTTTGAACAGCACGTTCGAGGACGGCCTCGGCGGCTGGAGCGCACGCGGCTCCGCAACAGTTGCCGTTTCGTCGGAAGCGGCTGCGAGCGGCAGCAAATCTGCTGCTGTGACCGGCAGAGGCGAGGCGTGGAACGGCATTGCCTATGCACTTGACAGTGCGACGTTCCCGGCAGGCTCTACGATTTCCGTCAGTGCAAATATTCTGCAGCGCGATTCGGCGCAGGGCGTTACCTTCAAGCTGACCGTTGAATACAACGGCGGGAACCAAGGCGGTAATCCCGGCGGCGGATGGCCCGGCGGAATGGACTGGCCGGGCGGCGGAGATTTCAACTTCGGCGGCAACACCGGCTTTGAACTCGGCGGCGGCGGAAATGCTGCTGTCATGGCAGACGGTGACGCTGCAACCTATGACACCTTTGCAGAAAAGCTGATCCCGGCCGGCATGTGGAATGAGATTTCCAAGGAAGGCTATGTGATCGGCAGCGGCTCCAACCCGATTCTTTACATCGAAACAGATACTTCCAAGTGCGACTTCTTTGTTGATGATATCGTGATTACCTCCGGTTCTACGATCGTAAAACCGCAGGATCCGCCTGATGATCCGCCTACCCCTTCCGGCGATACACTGCGCGGCGATGTCAACAAGGATAAGAAGGTGGACAAGAAGGATGTGGATGCACTGGTCAGCTATCTTCTGACCAAATCAGAGGATATTGACGGTGCAGGCGCCGATGTAGACAGCAACAATAAGGTGAATGCTGCTGACCTTTCCAAGCTGAAGGATCTGATTCTGAACCCGCCTCCGGTTGTGACGACGACAACTCCGGCTCCGGTTGTTACCACGACAACTGCTCCGAACGTCAACCATAAGTCCGCAAAGGAATACAATGAAATGGTTGCCAAGGATTTCCAGAGAAATGTTCCGGGTAATGTCAAGTCCGGAGATAAGGGCAAGACTGATCAGGGCATTCAGTACTTCTCGAAGAAGGCAAACCGCAACAAGAAGTGCAATATCTGGACACCGCCCGGATATGATTCCAGCAAAAAGTATCCGGTTATGTTCATGAATCACGGCGTTATGGGTTCTGAGAATGACATGCTGCAGTCCTCGTGGGCAGTCCGCGAGATGGCATCGAATCTGATCCAGAGCGGCGATGCGGTTCCGTTCATCATCGTCTTTGCGAACATGTACACGGATCCGAAGAGCGCCAGCCCGAGCTTCAACTTCAACATGGATATGATGGATGCATACGACAACTTCCTCTATGACGTCAAGGACAGCCTGTATCCGTATGTCTGCGAGCATTATTCTGTTGCAACCGGAAGAGAAAACACTGCAATCGCAGGCTTCTCCATGGGCGGCAGAGAGTCGCTGTATCTCAGCCTGATGCTGCCTGATATGTTCGGCTATTGCTGCGCATCTTCTCCGGCTCCCGGTATTGTTCCGGCAAGTGACAGATACATCACCAATCACCTCGGCAGTCTCAAGCTCGACGGTGTGACGAGAATGAAGAATTCTGACTTCAAGTTCTCCGACGCTGACCTTCCGTATATTCTGATGATCGGCGGCGGTACGAATGATGATGTTGTCGGCACGTTCCCGAAGGAATATCACCAGATCTTTGATTCCAACGGCACGACTAATATCTGGCAGGAGTTCCAGGGCTCTGGTCACGACGCAAGCGTCGGTGTCCCGCTCTTCTACAACTTCTTCAGATACGTATTCAAGGCATAATTCCGGCTTTATCCGGTCAAACAAAAACATCCTCCGGCATGTCCGGGGGATGTTTTTTGACCGAGTTACAGACAAGATTGTACGGAACGGCATAAAAATGACATAAAACAGCTGCTTGGACAATACAAATTCCGCAATAATTGGCGCTGACTTTCTCATATTGCGGCCGTGCTTGTGAAATTGCACAGACATTTCTATACTTCGTCCAGAAAATCTACAAAATGAACATTGAATTGTCTGGACAGATCCGGTATAATGAGATTATAGATACGTGTAGGCCGTGAAAAGAAACAAAATCAGGGAATAGGGAAGGCTGCACGTGGAAAGGCAGGGGGAAACTATGAAATCCGTTCGCAGAACCGCAGCGGCGCTGCTTGCAGTCTGTATGATTGCATCAGCATTGCCGCGCACCGGGATGTCCGTACAAGCGGCATCCGAAACCGTCTCTCTGGGGCTTGCACCCGCCCGCAGATCAGACACCGACACGCCGAAGTTCTCACACAGTGAGTACACAGGCAAAAACGGCACAGAGGATGTCTTTGCCGTGAACCGTGAGCCGGCTTCGCTCTCGGTGATTCCGTATCAGAATGCCGAAGCAGCCGCAAAGGCGTGCTTTGAGTACGATGCACGGGAACAGTCATCCTTCATGAAGATGCTGACCGGCGCGTCCGAATCATGGGATCTGACCGTGGTGCAGAATGCCGGCGAGGCCGGGCAGCTGCTCAGTGACGGCGCCATGAAGCCGGGGTATACGCCCGGAAACGGCTGGAAGTCCGTGACACTCCCGGACAGCTGGACCAGCCAGGGCTTTGACTTCCCGATCTATACCAATGTCGGGCTGCCGTGGCAGAATGCCTATGACGGCAATGTGCCCTGTCCGCAGGCACCGGTCAACTATAATCCGGTCGGCCTGTACCGCAAAACCTTTACCGTTCCGGCGGAGATGACTGCGGATTCCCGCAGGGTGATCCTGCACTTTGACGGCGTGGAATCCGCATACTATGTCTATGTCAACGGCAAGGAGGTCGGCTACAGCGAGGACACGTTCAGCCCGCACCGCTTTGATATCACCGACTATCTGACCGAGGGTGAGAACCTGCTCGCGGTCGAGGTACATAAATTCTGTGACGGCACATGGTTTGAGGATCAGGATATGGTCTATGACGGCGGCATTTTCCGCGATGTCTTTCTGACCTCGGCGCCGCTGGTCAATATCTCCGATTATACGGTTGTGACCGATCTGGATGACAGCTATCAGAATGCATCGCTGAATCTTTCGGTCAATGTCTCGAATCTCGCTTCCAAGGCCGTCGGCGGCATGAGCATTGACGTTGCCGTGCTCGATGAGTCCGGCAGCAATCTGACGCCGGGCGTTTCGATTCCGGTTTCCTCGGTCGGCTCCGGCGAGACCGGCACGTTCAAGCTGCAGCAGAAGGTGAATTCCCCGAAGCTGTGGTCTGCGGAGCACCCGAATCTCTATGCGCTGGTGCTGACGCTGAAAAACAGTGACGGCGTCATCGAATCTGTTTCGCATCAGCTCGGATTCCGGGAGATCGGCTTTACCCGTACCGAGGTGGACAGCTCTTATCGTGTGACCACGCAGCGCTGGCAGCCGATGACAATCAACGGGCAGATGCTCCGCTTCAAGGGCGTCAACCGCCACGATACCGACCCGTTCCACGGCAAGGCTGTCCCGCGTGCGACGATTGAAGAGGATATCCGCCTGATGAAAACGAACAACATCAACGCGATCCGCACCTCGCACTATTCCAATGACTCGTATCTCTACTGGCTCTGCAACCGGTACGGCCTGTACATGATGGCGGAGACCAATATGGAATGCCACGGCCTGATGTACGGCGACAACAACACGCAGACGGGCTGGTTCTATGAGCTCGGCATGGACCGTACCGAGACTGCATTCCAGCGGCTGAAAAACAATCCTGCGATTGTTGCTTGGTCAATCGGCAACGAGATGAAATACACCAGCGATCCGGGCTTCGGCAACGGCATTTTCCGCGACATGATCTGGTACTTCAAGCGGCACGATCTCACCCGGCCGGTACACAGCGAGGGTCAGGGCGGCTCAATGGGCACCGATATGGACAGCCAGATGTATCCGGGCTCCGACGGCATCCGCTCGAAGGCCGGCAACGGCAAAATGCCCTATGTCATGTGCGAATACGATCACGCGATGGGTAATTCCGTCGGTGCGCTGAAGGAATACTGGGATTCGATCCGCAGCGCCGACAATATGCTCGGCGGCTTTATCTGGGACTGGTGCGATCAGTCCAGAGCCGTTGCGCTCGGCGGATTCGGCTCCGCATCCAAATCCTATACAATCACGGACAAAAAGGGCAATACCGGTACGGTCAGCGGCAATGAATCCGATTTCAACCGCAGCGCCGGAAACGGCTCCCTGACCGGCGTCTCCTGCAAGGGCTACACCGTCATGGACGGCAACACCTCCTATCTGCAGGCGCTCTCCGGCACCGGCAAGAGCTTCACCTTCGAGGCGGTCGTCAAGCCGTCCTCTACCGCACAGAACAGTGTGCTGCTCTCCATCGGCGACAATCAGTGCGCACTGAAAACACAGAGCAGCGGCAGCGGTCTGGAATTCTTCGTCTATTCCGGCGGCTGGAATGCAGTTTCTGTTCCGTTCCCGTCCGACTGGGTCGGCAACTGGCATCAGGTGGCCGGCGTCTATGACAAGGGCAGGCTGTCGATCTACTGCGACGGCAGACTGCTCGGCTCCGAGACTGTGACAGATGCGATCGACGGCGGCATGAACCCGCTCGGCATCGGCTATGATCCTTCCAACGGCCGCCGCTGTGCCGGTGAAATCTCGCTGGCGCGTGTCTACAGCAAGGCTCTTTCCGCGGATGAAATCAGCGCACAGAACAGCACCTCGCCTGCAATCGGTGCAGATGATGCTTCCGTGCTCGTCTGGCTCGATTACAGCGCAGAGCTTCAGGAATCCTCCGGCACCGGCCTTGTGGACGGCAAATGGGATTACTACGCGCAGGATTATGCGCACAAGAACCTCTACTCCGAGCTCAGCCCCGGCCATTATTTCGGATACGGCGGCGACTGGGGCGACCGTCCGAATGACGGCAGCTTCTGCGAGAACGGCATCGTTTCGCCGGACAGAACCCCGCAGCCGGAGCTCGCTGAGGTCAAATATCAGTATCAGAATTTCTGGTTCAGCGCAGACGCGAGCCAGATCATGGACAGAAAGGTTTCCGTTTTCAATGAGAGCAGCTTTACCAATCTGAACGAATACGACGTCAGATGGACGCTGCTCCGCAACGGCATTGCCATCAGCAGCGGCGATGCGGAGGATATTGACGTCGCGCCGAAGGCACGCGGCCAGATCACGGTTCCGTTCAGAATGCCTTCTTCGATTGCGGCCGGCGATGAATTCCTGCTCAATATTTCCGTGCTCGAAAAGAACGGTACGCCGGTTCTGCCCGCGGGCACTGAGCTTTCCTATGCACAGTTTGCAGTTCCGGCAGCATCCCCGAAGGTTCCGTCCAAGTCCGGCTCCGGTACGGTTACCGTAACGAAAAACGGTTCCGGCTACAGTGTTTCCGGCAAGGATTTCAGCTTTGAAGTCAACGGCAGCAGCGGCCAGATCGTCAACTATACGTATCAGGGTGAAGTGCTGCTCGAAAACGGCCCGGCACCGAACTTCTGGCGCGGCATGGTCGAAAACGACGGCGGCAACCAGAATCAGAAGCTGTTTGACGGCGGCTGGCGCATGGCGATGAACGGCGCAAAGGTCAGCAGTATTGATACACGCGAGCTCAACGGCGATCAGATCATCACGGTCAGCCTGTCGCTGCCGAATGCAGGCGGGACGTCCGTCACCATGCAGTATACAATCAACGGCACGGGCGCCGTGACCGTCGGCATCCGCGTGGATGCTTCCCGCTCCGGCATGGGCAGCTTTATCCGCGTCGGTTCCATCATGACGCTGCCCGCAGGCTTCGAGAACGTCACATGGTACGGCAACGGCCCGGTTGAAACCTTCAACGACCGCAAGACCAACGGCAGACTCGGCGTCTGGACGAACACCGTTTCCGGCATGTACTTCCCGTACATGAAGGCGGATGACACCGGCAATCTCACAGACATCAAATGGATTGCCGTGCAGAGCAAATCGCACAAGGGCGGCCTGCTGGTCGCTGCGGAATCGCAGACAGAGGGCAGCGCACTGCACTTCCTGCCGGAGGATTTCCAGGGAGCAAATCACCCCTATGAGCTGAAGCCGCGCAGCAAGACCTATCTCAGCATGGATTACGGTTCATTGGGCGTCGGCTCCGCAACCTGCGGTCAGGCGACACTCAGCCAGTATACACTGCCGAGCAGCCGCGCCTATACATGGACCTATACGATCATCCCGACCGCACAGGACAGCACGGCGGAACAGCTCGCTGAGCAGGCAAAGCCCTACCGCCGCATTGCTTCCTATGTTCAGGATCTCAGCAAGAATGAGCTGATGATTCCGGTTACTTCCTCTGCATCGCTCCGCGAGACTGCGGGGCAGGTTCTGATGTCCGGCAAGATGGATATTCCGTTCAGCAGCGTTGTCAATCCGATTACCGAGGGCAGACATTCCTTTACGGTTGAGGTCAATGTGATGCCGACCGGCGATCCGGAATACAACATGTTCGCAGGCAAGGGCGATCACGGATTTGCCCTCCGCACAAGACCCGGCTCGCTTGACTTCTTCATCTATTCCGAGGGCGACTGGCGCACCTGCTACTGCAGGATGTCCGACGAAATGCAGGCGAACTGGATCGGCAAAATGCATCAGGTGGCCGGTATCTACGACGGCGAGCGCAATACGCTCTCTGTCTACTGCGACGGAAAGATCCTCGGCAGCACAACGCTGACCACAAGCAGAGGCGTTTCCGGCACAGGCTATAATCTGACAATCGGCGCGTGCCCGGATACCGGACGCAGCTCCGAGGCGGAATTTGCATCGTTCCGGCTCTATAACAGGGCGCTTTCTGCTGCGGAGCTTGCAGCGCAGAATTCCGATTCTCCGGCCGTCGCGCCGAAGGACGATGCGGTCGCGGTCTGGGTCGATTTCGGCGCAGAACCGGAGCTTCCGCAGGGGCTGCGCGGTGACGTCAATCTTGACGGCTCTGTCGATGTTTCTGACGGCGTGCTGCTCGCAAAGTTCATCAGCGGCGATTCCACGGCAAAGGTCACAGATCAGGGACTGCGGAATGCACATGTCAATTCCGATAACGTCATTGATACCGATGACCTGACAGATATCCTGCGTATTATCGCAAAACTGATAGATTAAAAAGAAATGATTTCATCTTGGGGGAATAGAATATGAAAAAGCTCGGGAAAAGACTCGTTTCCTGTGTCTCTGCAGCCGTTCTGGCTGCAGGGGCAGCAGGGCAGATGTCAGTATGCAGTCCGGTACAGGCTGCGTCCGGAGATCCGGATCTCATTCTGCATTATACCGCAAGCGCCGGAAACAACAATTCCGGCAATGCATGGGACAATGACGAATCGTTTTACAAGGCGCTGCCGGTCGGAAACGGCCGGATCGGCGCCATGGTCTACGGCAACTGCCCCTCGGAGCGCTTTGATCTCAATGAGGCGACCTTCTGGAGCGGCGGACCCGGCAATAACCACAAAAATGTATCGAAAGAGCTGATGGAGCGCTGCTGGAGCCAGATGCAGGCCGGCAATTACAAGGATGCGGACGGCACGATCGGCACGAACATGATCGGCGGCGGCGAGGCGAAATATCAGTCCGTCGGTACGCTGAATGTGGATTTCGGTCACCGCGATGCCAGTGGCTATGCGCGCTGGCTCGATATGAACACTGCGATCGCCGGCACTTCCTATTCCTGCGGCGGCAAGCAGTACAAGCGCGAAACCTTTGTCAGCTATCCGGATCAGGTGATGGTCACGCGGATCAGCTGCGAAACGCCGGGCAGTGTCTCGCTCAGCGCGTCCTATGACTGCTCGCTGAAGGATCAGTTCGGAATTG
Source organism: Oscillospiraceae bacterium (assembly GCA_017427265.1). Lineage (GTDB taxonomy): Bacteria > Bacillota > Clostridia > Oscillospirales > Ruminococcaceae > Firm-04. Next base: position 153,839 of record JAFRTG010000036.1, read on the forward strand.
AGACCGACGGCGATGATACCATTGTCATGAACGGGCACGGCGATTCCGAATACGGAATGCCCTATGCAGTGTGGTTTTCTACGCGGACAAAGGTGATTCCGGAAAAGGGAACTGTCTCTGCCGTGAACAACAGCATCCGCGTTTCCGATGCGGATGCCGTGACGATTCTCACATCCGTCCGGACGAATTATGTGGATTATGCAACCTGCAACGGCGACGAAAAGGGCAATGCCGCGGCGGATATCGCAAAGGCGGCGAAGAAATCCTATGCCGAACTGCTGGAAGCGCATCTCGCGGATTATCAGGCGCTGTTCAGCCGCGTGGACGTCGATCTCGGCGGCGACTCCGCAGAGAGCGACAAGGCGATTCCGGACCGGATCGCGTCCTTCGGCAGAAGCAATGACCCGAAGCTCGTCAAGGTGCTGTTCCAGTACGGCCGCTATATGATGATTGCGGCCTCCCGTGACTCGGAACCGATGAATTTGCAGGGCATCTGGAACAAATTCCGCGATCCTGCATGGGGCTGCAAGTATACGACGAATATCAACTACGAAATGAATTACTGGCCTGCCATGACAACCAATCTGGAGGAGTGCTTCCGGCCGTTCGTCGAAAAGGCGAAGGCGCTGCAGAAGAACGGCAGCCAGACTGCCAAGGACGTCTACGGCGTCACGGACGGCTGGGTTGTGCATCACAACACCGACCTGTGGAACCGTACCGGCCCGATTGACGGCGCATGGGGCATGTGGCCGACCGGCGCTGCATGGATCTCCGATATGCTCTATGATGCGTACCGGTTCAATCAGGACGACGATTATCTCGAAGAGATTTACCCTGTGGTGCGCGGCAGCGCATCCTTCCTGAGCAGCATTCTGCGTCAGGCGAAAATCAACGGAAATACGTACAATGTCGTGTTCCCGAGCACCTCGCCGGAGGTCAATACGCCCGGCGGCAGCGGCGGTCAGGGCGCGGCCTGTGCATACGGCATCGCAATGGACAATTCGCTGACGCGGCATCTGTTCCGCGATACAATCGACGCTGCAAATCTGCTCGGCAAGGACGCCGATTTTACAAATACGCTGAAGAATCAGCTCGCACAGGTCAAGCCCGATACAATCGGCAGCTGGGGACAGATTCAGGAATGGGCGTATGACTGGGATGCGAAAAATGAGAAGAACCGTCACATTTCGCATATGTACAGCCTGTTCCCCGGACAGCAGATCTCCAGGGAGACCTCTCCGCAGCTCAGCGAGGCGGCAGCGGTCAGCCTGAACGCCCGCGGCGACGACGGCACCGGCTGGTCCGAGGCATGGAAGCTCAACTGCTGGGCAAGACTTGAGGACGGCCCGCACGCTTATAACCTTGTCAAGCTGCTGGTTTCTCCTGTCAACAATTACGGCCGGCTTTACGACAATCTCTGGGATGCGCATCCGCCGTTCCAGATCGACGGCAACTTCGGCTTCACCTCCGGTATTGCCGAGATGCTGCTGCAGAGCCATGACGACGTGATCAAGCTGCTGCCCGCGATGCCGGAGCAGTGGGCGACCGGTCATGCAAACGGTCTCTGCGCGCGCGGCGGCTTCACCGTCACAAAAATGGAGTGGAAAAACGGTCAGCTGACCGGCGCGGAGATTCTCTCCAAATCCGGCAATACCTGCACGGTTTCCTATCAGGGTGAGACGGTCAGCTTCCCGACCGAAGCAGGCAAAACCTATCAGCTCGACGGCGATCTGAATCTTGTTGACGGTAGCAATCTGCGCAATGTCGCATGGAACAAGCAGAAGGCCGGCTCCGATGAGGCTGCTGTATTAGCTGCATGGGCTGCGAAACCGGATGTTCAGGGCAAGTGGCTGACGGTTGATCTCGGCAAGACCTATCCGGTCAGCAGATGGAGCGTCTCGCTTTCGGGTGCAGACAGCGCCAATACCGATTATCCGCGCAATTTCACGCTGGAGCTCAGCACCGACGCAAAGACATGGACGGCTGCGGACTGCGTTTACAGCTCGACGCAGAACCGTCTCGGCAGAAACATTGCAACTGCGGAATGCAGATATGCGCGTGTCTGCGTGACAACGGCATCGAAGAACGAGTCACCGGCCGCGATCGGTACCCTTGAAATCTGGGCGGAAACCGATGAGCCGGAGCCGACCCGTTCGCCTTATGAGACGGTCGAGGCCGAGGATTTCGACCGGCAGAGCGGTGTTCAGACTGAGCTGCTTGAGGACGGCAGTGTGGACGTCGGCTATATTCAGGACGGCGACTATATCGCGTTCAAAAATGTCGATTTCGGCGCCGGCGCAAAGACCTTTGCGGTCAAGGCCGGCAGCGAGACTGAGGGCGGTACTGTCTCCCTGCATCTGGATTCACCAAGCGGCAAGCTGATCGGCAGCTGCAAGGTGACCGGCACAGAGGGATGGACAAACTGGGATACCTTTACCTGCGATGTTTCCGGCGCCTCCGGCGTGCATACGCTGTATCTTGTATTCGAGGGCGATGACGGCTTCCTGATGAACGTGGACTCGTTTATCTTCACGACCGATGCGGTGCGCGGCGACGCGGACGGCAGCGGAAAACTCGATGCGGATGACGCTGAAGCCGTGCGGAGGCATCTGCTGACGATCAAGCCGCTGACGGCCGATCAGGCGGCGGCAGCTGACCTCAACGGCGACGGAAAAATCACGGCTGTTGACCTGTCTTTGCTCAAGGCACTGATTCTCAGATCGGCGTGATGATCCTGTTATAATGAATGCCTGCGGTTCGGAAAACGGGCCGCAGGCATTTATGCATTTTTATTGCTGAAATAAAGAATATGTTGTAGCATCGTAATTCCGGAAAAACATCCGTGTTATATGTATAAACAATGAAGATTCGCTGAATTTGCGCATAATTCTTTTCGGCAAAATTATGATAATTAAGAAAAACAAAGGAAACAAAAGAGTATGTCAGCAAATATGCGGCATTTTACAAATTCTCTTTATTGCAATGCTTGACATTTGTATTCCAAAACAAATACAATAGTAGTGCAATTGCATAATCCCGCATACAATTCGAGTTGTATTATAGTAGGAAAGCATCAAAATTTGAGTAAAGTGGAGATTCATAACTATGAAAAGAATGAAGCGTATTGCATCAGCTGCACTCTCGATCGCAATGCTCGCCGGTATGGCTGCAAGCAGTCTTTCTGCACAGATGACTGCTTCTGCGGCTGCTCCGCGGGTGCGGTACACGACCGTTACAAATCAGTGGCAAACTCGGATCAATGCTGAAAAAACAAAATTCCCGCACGGGAAATACTGGAACCACAAGACCGGTACTGCAAGTGAAAACGGCTGGTCCAGCACGCCCTGCAATCATGCGCAGGATAAGGTGAGAGGCGAGCTGGTCTGCAACACCTGCAGAACGGGAATTACCATTCTGACGAACCGCCATCAGGTTGATACAAGCCTTGAAGATGTCGGGCAGTGCTATGGCTTTGCACAGAAGCTCTCACAGGACATCTGGGGCACGAACCGGTTTTACCGCACGGATGTGGACAGCAGCTATGAGCCGCGCATCGGTGACAACGTCCGTTTGACCTTTACAGCCTCCAACGGAAAACAGGCCTGCCACAGCATCTTTATTACCGGTATTTCCGGCGATCAGATCTATTTTGCAGAATGCAACGGCGGCATGGAAGATTGCAAGATCAAATGGGATCAGTACCAGTATTATACCAGCTTCACAACGCAGGTCAAGTATTATAAGGACAAAAACGGTGTAGATAAGCCCGTCACTCTTTATATCGGCCAAAATGCGACGAATGTGACAAAGTCTTACCTCAGAGCACATGCATCTTTCTATGAGCGCCCGCAAATCAAAGGTGACTTCAATCTGAACGGCAAAATTGATTCTCAGGATGCTGCACTTTTCCAGTCAACATATCTGGCAACCGGAAATCCCGGCAAGGATATTTCGATTGAAGAATACGATATCAACGGTGATCTGAAGGTAACGGAAGCTGACTATTCCCAGATCCAGTATTATGCCGGACTGAATTATGTAGACGGTGTGATTGATGCGTTTGATCAGACTGTTACATATAAGGACAGAAACTCTGTTCCGAGTGACAGCTTCATCTATGACAACGGTATCTACAGCAAGATCGACAGCTCTACGGCGTCGTTCCTTGGTCTGTTCAAGCTCAATGTGACTTCCAAAAATGTACTTTCTTATGTCTATCAGGACGGTAAGCGCTATAAGGTCACCGCAATCGGTGAGAAGAACATGATACGGCCCGGCTGTACCCAAATGCGGATTGACACGCTGAGCACGATCGGCATTCCGGATACGGTTACCACAATCAATAAGTATGCATTCTCCAGCGGCAATTCTGCACTGACCAAGATCATTTTTACCGGCAGCAACCCCGGTCTGACCACCATCGAAGACGGTGCATTCTTTTACTGCACGAAGCTGACCACGCTTGATCTGACCAAGTGCAAGAATCTGCAGAAGATCGGACGGTCTGCGTTCCTGAACTGCTCGAAGATTGCAACGCTTGACCTGACCCGGTGCACCAAGCTGACAACCCTTTCCAACAGTGCATTTGAAGGCTGCAGCAGTCTGACAAAGATCGACCTGACCAACTGCTCCAAGCTGACCTCGATCGGCGACAGCGTGTTCACCAAGTGCACGAAGCTCGCAAATGTGATGTTCCCGACGACAACGTCTTCTTCCCCCTCTGCACAGATGAACATGAGATACGGCGTATCGACCGGCATGTTCAATGATGCAAGCTCCAGAACAAACTCTGTCGGCCTGTTCTTCTTCAACAACAGTTCTTCCTACAGAACGATTGTGATGATGAACAACGATGCTGCGATGTGGAGAAGCGGCAAGCTCGGCGTCATGGTTGCCGGCAAGATCATTATTAAGGATCAGAACGGCAATACGCTCTATACCGGCACAAACGCACAGGTCATGCAGGTCCGTCCGAGATAATCGGGGGTCTGAATGCCTGATTGATTCCTGAAAAGAACAGCTCCCGCTTTGTTTGCGGGGGCTGTTTTGTGTCTGACCGTACTTTGGCTGCACATGCATTTGTTTCCTGAAATAAATAACATATTGCAGCAACGGAAAACAGACAAAATCTGATGATTACTGTTTTGATTAAGACTTGGCCAAATCGCAATTTTTGACTTTTGACAGCAAAAAATGGAAACCTGAGAGAACCGGAGAAAACAAAAGGTATGCGCCGGATACTTTGCATTATTTTAACATAATCAATGCTCAACATGGTTGACTTTTATCTGGAAAACGAATAAAATAATGATGCAATTGCATATCTAACGCTACAATTCGGGTTGTAACATTTTTTGAACAATTATATTATGGAAAATTGGAGATTAGCGATTATGAAAAACATGAAGCGCATTGCATCTGCTGCGATTTCTGCTGCGATGCTTGCAGGAATGGCCGGAACCGGTCTGCTTGCAAATCTCAGCACAACAGCATCTGCAGCGGGCAATCAGACAGTCCACAGTGTGACATCTTCCACTGAATGGAACCGCAGAATCAACAACGAAAAGGCAAAGTATCCGGCTACCAAGAACGGCAAGAAGTGCTACTGGAACAGAAAGTGGAACAGCATTACCGGCAAGTACGGTGATGAGGATTCCTACAGCACGACCCCCTGCTCACATAACAGCCAGGGCTACTGCAATGACTGCAACACCCTTCAGATGTCCGCAGTACACGGTAATTACTATACCACCGGCTATAATCTGATTACCAATTCCTACGGCAGCAGCGTCACCACGTACAGCCAGTGCATCGGCTTTGCGTGCAAGCTCGCACTGGATCTGTGGCAGACTGATACATTCATTCAGTATGATATCAAGAGCGGAAAAATCCAGTACGGTGACGGCTCCAGCGAGAACTATGTTCCGAAGGTCGGTGACAATGTCCGGATCTTTGCCGGCGGCTACGAGCACAGCATCTTCATCACCTATGTCAACGGCGATGACATCCGTTTTGCACAGTGCAACGCAGATAACAAGTGCGGCATTGAATGGGATGTGAATTACTACAACGGTTCCGGTGTCACGCAGGCATATCTCCGCAGCCGCGCAAAGTATGTTGAGCGTCCTGCGATTGCCGGTGACCTGAACCTGAACGGCAGAATCGACAACGGCGACGCTTCCATCTTTGAGAGCACCGTCATGTATGACGGCAACCCGGTCGGCGCGATTGAAAACGGCATCGGCACTGTCGCACCGTACTCTGCATATGATGTCAACGGTGACGGCCATGTCGATACCACGGACCTGAATCAGATCAAGTACGGCTCCAATCATCCGGACTATATGAGACTCATCAGCCGTTCCGACAAGACAACCTGCCGCTGGGCACCGATCAACAACATCAACGGATTCCGTTTCAGCGACGGCAGCTACTATGTCAAGAACAACATCGGCGGCGTTTCCTGGATCGGCTCTGTTGACAAGGAAGCAACCAGCGTGTCTGTTCCTACCAGTGTTTACCATCCGAAGGACAAGAAGTGGTATACGGTCAACGAGATCGGCTACAATGCACAGCATCGCGGCGGCGGCTGGCGCACCTGCACCGCAGGCTACAAGATCAAGACCCTCAGAATTCCGGATTCGATCACGAAGATCCATTCCTTTGCATTTGAAAGCTGGGAGTTGACCTCGCTTCAGTTCTCCGGCTCCAACCCGAAGCTCGAAATCATTGATGAAGATGCATTCTATGATTGCCAGAAGCTGACCAGTCTGAACTTCACGCCGTGCACGAAGCTGAACACTGTCGGCGACTGTGCATTCAACAACTGCAAGAAGCTGGCGACTGTCATCTTCCCGACAACAACGAATTCTTCCAGCTCTGCACAGATGAACATGAAGTTCGGCAAGACTTACGGCATGTTCAATGATGCAAGCACCAGAACCACATGCTGCACGCTCTACTTCATGAACAATGCTTCTTCTTACAGAACGGTTATCCTGACCGCAAATGATATTGCAATGATCAGAAGCGGCAAGCTCGCAGTTTGCCTCGCAGGTAAGGTTCGCATCAAGGATTCCAACGGCAATATCCTTCTTACCTACTCCAATTCTCAGCTGATGCAGGTTCATCCGTAATTATTTCAGAGCCCTGTATCTGTCATAACAAAAACAGCTCCCGCTTGATGTGCGGGGGCTGTTTTGTGTTTTATGCTTCAACGGCCTGCGCCATCTGCAGCAGACGCTCCTTCTGCAGCAGCACATCCTGTATGCCGAGATCATAGTCCGCTTTGAGTTTTTTCTTGCTGATCCGGATGGTGCCGGTCAGGAAGCCGCCGAGCGACCGCGACGGGATAATGTCAATGTTGCCGTCCTCTGAGAGATGATTGCGGTCAGGCTCGTTCGTCAGCCAGACGGTGACGGTCTGCCGCCAGCCGCGTGCACGGAGCTTCATGCGCGGGGTGTTGTCCGAGATGCCGCCGTCGAGATAACCTGTGCCGTTGATCTGCATACCGAAGATGCCCTTGTAGATCAGCGGGAGTGCGGACGAGGCCAGCACGATCTGCTTGCGGAGCTCCGGCTCGTATTCACTCAGGGAGAACACCTCGGAGCTGTGCAGGTCAGCGGCATGTGTGCAGACCGCATAAAGGCTGCGCGTGCCTCTGGAAAAGTCAATGTGCTCCTTCATGATCGCCTCCAGCCGCTTCTGCGAGAAGCTGCCGCCGAGCAAAATGCCCCAGAGGGATGCACGGCACATTGCAAACAGGGGACTGAGCAGCATCGCTGCGGCCTCGGTTTTGTCAATGTTCAGCAGATCGCTTTTCTTGAGATTGAGCCAGATATTTGCTGCGGTTTCGGTATCGCAGTTGTCAAACAGCACAGCGTTCAGTGCGCCGACAGATGCGCCGATGATGCCGTCAATGCTGGGTGTCAGGCCGATCTGTTCAAGCCCCGCCCAGACGCCTGCTTCATAGGCGCCCTTTGCGCCGCCGCCGCTGAGAACCAGTCCGATCTTCTTCGGATTGCCCATGTGATGTTCAGCTCCTTTTGTGTGATGTTGCAGAGAGATACAATATATGCTGTTTTTATTATAACATAATGCAAGTGAAATTGCAAGTGTGCAGACGTCCCTGTTCCGTTCCGGTGCAGGATGGTTCTTTGCGGACAACTTTGAACAACTTTTCCATGACATATTCCGTATAAATCTGTAAATAATCCATAATATCTTTGGAATTTTTATTGCTTTGTACGTACATCTTATGATACAATTATAAAGGGATACTGCATGTCTGGGAAAGTGCAGTATCCGATGATTTACCGGTTTACCGGATGAAATGGGGGTCTCCACAAATGACAAGAGAAAAACAGATCAGAAACAGGGGACGGGCTGTCACACGCACTGCAGCGGCCGTATGCGCCGTGCTGCTTGCGGCTTCCGCGGCACCGTTCCGGGCAGGAACGCTGACGGCGGACGTCACTCTGCGGGCAAATGCTGCTTCCGTATTCGCGGAGCTGTATGTCTCGCCGGACGGCGACGACGCAAACGCCGGCACGCCCGAAAAGCCGCTCCGGACGCTTGCAGGCGCACGCGATGCCGTCCGCAGGATCAAGGACGGCATGACAGGGGATATCGTCGTGTATTTCCGCGGCGGCACCTACCGCATGACAGAGGCCGTGACCTTCGACACACGCGATTCCGCGCCGGAGGGATGCAGGATCATCTATCAGGCCTGCGACGGTGAAAAGCCTGTGTTTTCCGGCGCAGAGCAGGTGACAGGCTGGAAAAAGTACAACGATAAGCTCTATGCGGCAACGCTTGACCGCGATGTCAAGCTGCGCAACCTTTACGTCAACGACCACCGCGCCAACATGGGCAGCGCTTCGGCGGCCGGACAGGGCGGCTGGGGCAATTACGATGTCACGGCCGGTCAGGCGGACTGGGCATGGGATTCCGGCAGAAAGAGCGACGGCATCATCTATAAAGCCGGTGATCTGCCGCAGATTACGTCCAACACCGATGACCTTGAGGTCGTCAACGGCACCACATGGAACGAGAATATCGTCTGCTCACGCGATGTGAAGTATGAAAACGGCTCCATGATTCTGCTGCTGCAGCAGCCCTACGGCGCGATTGCGCAGACACCGGGCTGGGGCGCGGGCTTCTCCTGCAGCAGCTGGCATACGCTCTATAATGCATTTGAATTTGTCGATCAGCCCGGCGATTTCTTCTTCGATAAAACCGCGCATCAGCTTTATTATTACCCCTATGACGGAGAGGATATGTCGCAGGCGGACGTCGAGGCGCCGGTCACCGAGCAGCTCGTTGTGATCGCCGGCAATTCCACAAGCGAGCGCGTCCGGAACCTGACGTTCAGCGGGCTGACCTTTGCCCACACTGACTATCAGCTGACGGATGTTGCGGGCTCGCACGGAAAGACGACCTGTCAGGCCGCGCAGACCTATACCGCATTTGCGGATACAAACTGGCACAGCAAGACCTACGAAATGGTCGATACGCTGCCCGCGATGATTCATGTCACAAGCAGCGATTCCATCGACTTTACCGGCAATGTCATCAAGCACACCGGTGCAGACGGCATTTCTATGACAAATGATGTTATCAACAGCAATATTACCGGAAATTATATCACCGATATCACCTCGTCCGGCATTACGATCGGGCACCCGCAGCATGTCTATATCGGCGACGGCGACGGCAGAAACCGCGAAAAGTTCCCGCGCGGCGTCGAGGGCGTCTGCAAAAACGACACCGTTGCGGACAATCTGCTCTATGATATCAGTGTGGTGCACGGCTTCGGCGGCTGCGCGGCCGTGACGGTCTACTTCGGCGACACGGTCAGGGTGCTGCGCAATCAGGTCGAAAAGACCGCGTACAACGGCATTCACCTCGGCTGGGGCTGGTGCAACTTCAAGGATTCCGAAACCTGCCGCGACAATATGATCTGCCAGAACCGCGTCATCAACTGCCTGAACCGTCTGCACGACAGCGGCGGCATCTACACGATCGGCCAGATGCCCGGCACCGTCATCAACGAGAACTATGTGCAGGGAATCCCGGCGGGCGGCCCCGGTGCGCCGACCTACGGCCTGCACAATGACGAAGGCACTGCGTGGATCGAGGAGAATGACAATGTCCTCGAAATCGACAAAAATGTGACCTATACGATCAACTGCGAGGAGTACGGCGACAAGCATCATCTGACGATCAAGCGCACCTACGCGACCGTCAACAGGATGGGCAAGAACCCGCCTGACAGCGACATTGATACGCCGATTGTTGTTTCGGACAATGTCTGGCCGCAGGCGCAGTATGAGATTTGCGTGCGCTCCGGTTTGCAGGACGAATTCAGGAGCATTATGCCGGAGAATATGATGACCGATGCGGACTATGTGTTCCCGGCGAGCTGTGCGGCCAAGGGCGAGAGCGTGCTCCCGATCCGCACGGCGGGTTCCGGCAAGACTGTCTGGATTGCGCCGGACAATACGACGGCCTTTAAGCGCGGCAGCGATATGACCAAAGCAGCAGGCACCGCATCGAAGATCAAGACGCCGTCCGAGGGCGGCAGCTACCGCATCTACGTCACCGACAGCACCGGCAAAATTCTCAGCAAATCCGCGCATATTCTGCGCATCAGCGGCACATCCTCCGGCACGGAGGCCTCCTCGTTCTTCGATCAGTCCGGCATTGAGACCGAGAACTGCTCCGAGGGCGGGCTTGATGTGGCATACATCGAAAACGGCGACTACATCGGCTTCAAAGACGTGGATTTCGGCACCGGTGCGAATGCAATCGACATCCGTGTTGCGGCCAATGACGGCGGCAGCTCCATTGAACTGCGGCTCGGCAGCCCGACCGGTACGCTGATCGGTACGCTGGATGTCGAACCGACCGGCGGCTGGCAGACATGGGCGACCCAGCGCGCTGCGATCACGGAGACCTCCGGCAGGCATAACCTTTATATGGTATTCAAGGGCGGCGAAGGCTATCTGTTCAATGTGGCCGCGTTCAAGCTCAATACGCCGGGCGGCACGCCGTCGGATGATTTTATCTGCGGTGATGTGAACGATGACGGCACGGTCGATGCACGCGATCTCTCGCTGATGAAGCGGTTCGCGGCAGCCGGCGGAGATTTTCCGGAGGCTGCGGATGTCGATGGCGACGGCGCGCTGACGGCTGCGGATATCAGGCTGCACAGGGACTATCTGTGCGGGAAGATCACAGAGTTTCCGGCTTCGTGATACAGCGGGGGAGCGGCTGCTGTACGGCGCGCTCCCTTCTGCGGATTCATAATTTGTACACAACAAAAGCACAATTTCCTATTTACTTTTTGTCCCATTTGTGCTATACTGAAACCGGTACGGCGTGAAGCTGTATGCAGATTTACGGATATATTCGGAAAGGAAAAAAGGGGATTACGTATGAAACAATGGAAAAAAATGACGGCCGCTGTCTCGGCTGCCGTGCTGGCCGGAACTGCCTTTCCGGCGGCACTGCCTGTGCAGACAGCCGTCGGCTACGGCACCGGTGAAACGGTCGTCGAATACCTCGACCGCGGCATCTGTGCGGTCAATACCGGCAGCGGTATGCTCGTCAGCTGGCGTTTTCTCGCCTCTGATATCGACAACACAACCTTCAATCTCTACCGCGGCAGCGAGCTCATTTACGAGTCTGCGCCCGGAAAGCCGACCTGCTATTTCGATCAGGGCGCTTCTGCCGCTGCGGTCTATAAAGTCGAGACCGTCGTGAACAACAAGGTCGTGTCATCGGATACCTGTCAGATGACCTCCGGCAGCAGCTATTTTGATATCCCGCTCGATATTCCGCAGGGCGGTACGACCCCTGCAGGCGAGGCCTACAGCTATGCCGCAAACGACTGCTCCTTCGGCGATATCGACGGCGACGGCGTCTATGAGATCTTCCTCAAATGGGATCCCTCGAACGCGCACGACAATTCGCAGGCGGGCTATACCGGCAATGTGCTGATCGACTGCTACCGCCTCACCGGCGAGAAGCTCTGGCGCATTGATCTCGGTAAGAATATCCGCGCAGGTGCGCACTATACGCAGTTCCTTGTCGCGGACTTCGACGGCGACGGCAAATGCGAAATGACCTGCAAAACTGCCGACGGCTCCCGCGATGCCGCGGGCAATGTCATCGGTGACGGCTCGAAGGACTGGCGCAATCAGGACGGCTATATCCTCTCAGGCCCCGAATACTATTCGCTGTTTGACGGCGAGACCGGCAAGGTGCTCGATACCGTGGAATACGCCTTCCCGCGTGTGGATGTCAGCAAGTGGGGCGACAAGTACGGCAACCGCGTGGACCGCTTCCTCGGCACGGTCGCCTATCTCGACGGCGTGCACCCCTCTGCGGTTTCGATCCGCGGATACTACACGAGAATGACCGCCGTCGCATACGATGTGAAGGACAAGAAGCTCGTCAAGCGCTGGGGCTACGATTCCGGCTGGGATCAGCAGAACGGCACCGGATGGGGCAACGGCAACCATAACTGTATGCCCGCCGATGCGGACGGCGACGGCAGAGATGAGATCTTCGTCGGCGCGGTCGCTCTGGACGACGACGGCCGCGTGTTCTGGTGCACGAACCTCGGCCACGGCGACGCCATGCATCTGAGCGATCTCGACCCCTCGCGCCCCGGACAGGAGCTCTGGGTCTGCCACGAGCATGAACCGTGGGGCGTCTCGCTCATCGACGCCGGAACCGGCAAGATCCTCTGGCATGAGAACCGCGATAAAGACACCGGCAGATGCTGCGCGGGCAATGTCTTTGCGGGCAATCCCGGCAGCGAATACTGGGGATCCCGCTCAACCAAGGTCATCGACAGCAAGGGCAATGCCGTCAGCATGTCCACACCGGCGATGAACTTCCTCATCTGGTGGGACGGCGACCTCGAACGCGAGCTGCTCGACGGCAACTCGATCACAAAAGTCAACAGCAGCGGCAAAATCGACACGCTGCTGACCGCAGACGGATGCGAATCCTGCAACGGCACCAAGGCGACCCCGAACCTCTCTGCCGACCTGTTCGGAGACTGGCGCGAGGAGCTCGTGCTGCATACCGCGGACAGCAAGTATCTGCGTATTTTCTGCACGCCCTATGAGACAAAGACCCGCCTGACAACGCTCATGCACGATCCGCAGTACAGAATGCAGGCCGCGTCCGAGCAGAACTGCTATAACCAGCCGCCGCATCCGAGCTTCTATCTCGGCTCCGATCAGCCGCTGCCGGATCGCCCGGAGGTGACGATCAACGGCGAGCAGAGCGGTCCTTCCGGCCCTGCCGTGATGGATACCGAAAAGTGGTACCGGCTGCGCAATGTCAAGACCGGTGAATACCTGACATGGAAGGGCAATGCCGCGTGGACAGCCGAACCGGATCTGAATCAGACGCAGTTCTGGCATTTTTCTGAGGGCAGCATCCCGGACGGCTATGTGCTTTCGGCTTCTGACGGCCACAATCTGCTTGGGGAAGCGGCGCCGGGCGATAACGATTCCGTTCAGCTGATGCGCAAAAACGGCGGCTATCAGATCGCGCTGCCGGATACGGATTTCGGCCGGTCGCTGATGCCCGGCGGAAACCATTCGATCCGGTTTGCGGATTCTGACGGCTCCAAGGAGCAGCTCTGGGCGCTCGAAGCCGTGGACTATCATGCGGGCAGAGATGCGAACTATTTCTATGATATCAACGCGGACGGCGCGATTGATGCACGGGATATCTCCGCACTGAAAATGGTAAAGCTCAACCCGGAGGCTGCTGCAAAGCGCGGCTACCGGAATCAGAGCGACAAGGATCTTGAGGATGTGCTCTGGTCGCTCAGGCGGATCATGCTCAGAAAAGACAGCGTGGATTCGTGGGTGGACTTCCCGATCTATTATCAGGCGGAGGACGATGCGGGCTGGTATAACGGCGTGCTCGAGGATACGAACCCCGGCGCGGGAACGTATCTGAACCTCGCCAATACACAGGACAGCTTCGCGGAATTCCGCATTTATTCGTATACAGGCAATCTTTACAGCGATTCTGCATTCTTTGCGATTCGCTACGCAAACGGCGGCAATGCTGCCCGTCCGATGAAGCTGGTCGATGCGGACGGTGCGGAAATATGCAGCTTCCAATGCAAGCAGACGAGCGGCTGGTCGGACTGGACAACGGAGGAAATCCAGGTTGGAAACCCTGCGCTGCTCGAAGGCGGTTTCCGCACGCTGCGGCTCATTCCGCTGAGCGATGACGGCGCACCGAATCTCGATTATCTGTCCGTGTGGGCACAGTTCCCGGTTCCGGTTCCGGCTGCCGGCTGACCCGCAGGGTGAATCCCGGTACAAAAAACGATGCCCCCGCGTCAGGCACGCAGGGGCATCCTGTTTGATTGATTATACGGCTGACTGCTGTTTTTTTGCCGCTTGCTCGCGCAGATGCAGGGAGATGGCGCAATATGCGATCAGCGCGAAGAACCCGACCCAGACGATGCCCACGATCACGCAGAACACGTTTCCCGCATCGTCATAGCCCTTGACATATTTCTCGCCGGGATTATCCGGGTTATAGCGGATTGTGATGCGCTGGCCGGCAGCGAGGGGCTTCGCGGTGAAGCGCTTCGCGGTGACCAAAACATCGGTATTGCCCGTGGCGCCGATCTCATAGGAATATGTTGCCCAATACTGGAGTGTTTTGCTGCGTTTGCCGGACTGGTATTCCTGTTTTCTGGTGACCTCGGTGATGAGACCGGGGGCTTCGGCGGAGCAGCGGCATGTGAAAGCGATCTCCTGAATTCCGACCCATATGAACGCAAAGCCGAGCAGTGAAAAGATCGCACAGGCGGTCACGGCGATGATGACGCCCTTGAGCGTTGTTTCGGTTACGGGCTGCTGCGCGGCTCTTCGCGCGGCAAGTTTTTTACGTTTTCTCTTTGCCATACGATATGTTCCTGTATCACATTCAAGTTTTGCACGATACGCCGGGGAATCCGGTTGTATCTGTCATTTGTATCTGTTATATTATAGCACGCTGATGCCAAATTGTCAACAGCGGCGGGGAGCCCCCGCGGGCATTTTCCTTCGGAGTGCGGCAGCGGAGCTCACCCAATAAGACAAGTTCACGGCGCTGTTCGCGCCTTCTGCGGGCAGTGCCGGCGGGCACTGCCCGCCGGCACTGCCGACCAAGGGTTCAAGAGACCAAGATTTCATGAGTGGAAAATTGAATTCTTGAAAATATGTTGCTGTGTGCTATTCATCATCGCATACATGGAATATCGCGTAACTGCGTGATTACATATGAATACACATAAAAATATACATGCTTATGCATAGAAATATACACGAAACGGAGAGCAATATGAAACGAAAGAAACTTTTGCGTCTCGGCGGACTGCTCTGCGGGGCTGCGCTGCTCGCGCTGGGACTGCTCCGCGGCGAGGCGAACGAGGTGCTCGGAAAGGCGGTGCGGCTGTGTCTGGAATGCATCGGCATCGGGTGAAGGGCGCGCGGCCGGGGCGCTTCCGGCTGCTTGTGCAGCTGATGACGGCGGCCGTGCTCAACGGCTATGCGGCGGGCATTGCGCGCGGGCATATCTTCACGGGCAAAAGCAAGGCGGTCTGCGTGCCGGTGCTGAATTGCTGGTCGTGTCCGGGGGCGCTCGGCGCCTGCCCGATCGGCGCGCTGCAGGCGGTCGCCGGCGGGGGAAAGCACCGGATTTCCTTCTACGTGCTGGGATTTCTGGTGCTCTGCGGGACGCTGCTGGGACGGCTGCTCTGCGGATTTTTCTGCCCGTTCGGGCTCGTGCAGGATCTGCTTGCGAAGATTCCGCTGAAAAAGATCACGGTTCCGGAGAAGGCCGACCGGCTTCTGCGATACGTGAAATACGCGATTCTGCTGATATTTGTATTGCTGCTGCCCGCGGCGGTGACCAACGCGCTCGGGACGGGCGACCCGTGGTTCTGCAAGTACATCTGCCCGGCGGGGACGCTTGAGGCGGGGATTCCGCTTGTGCTGCGGACGCCGGCGCTCCGGCGGGCAGCGGGGGTGTTATTCTCGTGGAAATGCGCGGTTTTGCTTGCAATATTGCTCGGCGCGGTGAAGATTCCGCGGGTGTTCTGCCGGTATCTGTGCCCGCTGGGGGCGTTCTACGGCCTGTTCAACCGGTTTTCGCTTTATCAGATGAAAGCGGCGCAGGAAAAATGCATCGGCTGCGGCCAATGCGAGGCCGTCTGCCCGATGGCGCTGCGCATCCCGGCAGAGCTCAGCAGCAGCGAGTGCATCCGCTGCGGCAAGTGCAGCGCGGTCTGCCCGGCGGGGGTGTTCGGACGCAAAAACAACACAGATACGGAGGAAATGCATCATGATATATTATCGGATTCTGGACAGGCTGAATCAGAATGAGGTCATTCGATGCGAGGCTCCCGGCGCGGAATATCAGTATGCGTTCGGTGAGGAACGATGGGTGCGCAGCGATATCATGGCGGCGTATGACGGCCGGCGCGGGCAATATGAGGAGATTCCGGCGGAACAGGCTGCGGCTCTGCTGGAACAGCAGCGGATATTGTATCAGGAATTGCTGCTGCTTGCCGACCGCTTTGCCGAAAAAGCACATGAAGGTCAGGTCGATAAAGGCGGCAATCCGTATATCGGACATCCAAGAGCCGTTGCTGCATCGCTTACGAATACAGAGTACAAAATTATTGCATTGCTGCATGATATTTGCGAAGATACGCCATATACAACAGATGACCTTTTGAACATGGGATTTACATTCCGCATTGTGAATTCTGTGCGCCTGCTGACCAAGACACCGCTTTTGACGGAGGAGGAATACTGGCGGCGGCTCCGGTCAGACAGCGGTGCGCGTGCTGTCAAGATTGCTGATCTGACGCATAATTCGGATTTGTCGCGGATTCCGCATCCGACTGAAAAGGATTATGCCCGTGTTGAAAAATACCGGAGGGCGCTTGCATTTCTGCAGGACGCTGCCCAAAACAAAAACGCAGAATGACCGGCGGCCGTTCTGCGTTTGTTCTTATAGTGGATTTGCTGCAAAAACAGCATAATTGCGAGGGAAATGAGTGCCGGCACGGTGGCGGCCCATTCGACGCCGGGCGCGTACCGGCCGGAAACCAGCATGACCGTGAACGGCAAAACCGTGAATGCATAGAGCATGAAGGTGAGAACCAGAAAGAAGGCCCTGCTTTTTTCTTTGAATATTTGACATATTCATTCCAAGCCTCCGGCGTCAGCTGCCGGAACGGAATCTGCTGCAGCGCAATCCTGGCGGACGCGGCGGGATCGTCGGCAGGATAGCGGCAGGGGTAATGCTCCTGTCCGGTCAGCTCGCTGACAGGACGCCCTGAATCCGGTCGTCGGTATCATGCAGCTGAATCGTGAAATAGTCGTAATTATGTGTTTTATTATCCGCTTCGGTGATTGTGGTGTGGTAGGTATCGAGCACTGTGCCGAACCGCACGCTGATCCGCGGCAGATCCTGTATGGTGCTGATGCTGATGAGAATCATGCAGACCGTGACGAATCCCATTATTATGGCGATGACCTCTTCTATGAAATAGCAATGATAATAAATGTTAAGGAACGAAACATAAAGGCGGGCAGTGCCCGCCTCCGATTCCCTCCGGGAGCAGGTAGCGGAGCTCACCCAATAAGATAAGTTCACGGCGCTGTTCGCGCCTTCTGCGGGCAGTGCCCGCCTCCGATTCCCTCCGGAGGGCGGCAGCGGAGCTCACCCAATTTGACAAGTTCACGGCGCTGTTCGCGCCTTCTGCGGGCAGTGCCCGCCTCCGATTCCCTCCGGGAGCAGGCAGCGGAGCTCACCCAATTTGACAAGTTCACGGCGCTGTTCGCGCCTTCTGCGGGCAGTGCCCGCCTCCGATTCCCTCCGGGAGCAGGTAGCGGAGCTCACC
>JAFRTG010000037.1 GCA_017427265.1 Oscillospiraceae bacterium
ACATACAGCCTGCGATAAATACGGCTATGTCATGGATGTTGAAGTAACAGCCGGAAATGTGCATGACAGCGTAGCTTTTCCAAAGTTATACCGTAAACTCCTGAAGCGTTTTCCCGGCATTGAAAAGGTCGTTGCAGATGCTGGTTATAAGATCCCGTATCTGGCAAAGCTGATCATTGACAGCGGCAGAATCCCGGTATTTCCATATAAGAGACCGATGGGTAAAGATGAATTTTTCAGACCGTATGAGTATGTTTATGACGAATATTATGACTGCATTCTGTGTCCGGAGCATCATATTCTGAACTACGCCACAACAAACCGTAACGGATACAGGGAATACAAAAGCAAACCATATATCTGTGAAAAGTGTCCGTCCAGAGAACAATGTACACATAGCAGATCATGCCAGAAGACTGTCACGCGGCATATCTGGGAAGACTATATGGATTTGGTTGAGGACTACCGTCACACTCCTGAAAATCAGGCGATATATGCGCTGCGAAAAGAAACGGTTGAGCGTGTCTTTGCAGATGCCAAAGAAAAGCATGGGATGCGTTATACGCCGTACAGAGGCTTGGCTCAGGTCACAAAATGGGTCAGGCTTAAATTTGCTGCCCTCAATTTGAAAAAACTGGCGATCCACCTCAGAAAGGATCGTCAGCCTCCGTTGTTTTATTCTGTATATATCCCATTTTTGTGTTCTGATCTTGTTTTTTGCCTGATATTCTGTGTAATTAGCCCCTCTGCGTTGCTAGCAGAGGGGCTTTGTGGACAGGCTGAACCGCGGAATCACTGACGATTCCGCGTTTTTTGTTATGAATCAGCCGGTCAGCCGGTCAATGCGGCTTGCGGTATCGGCAAGAATCTCCTCCGGCGTCACACCGATGAAATATTCGCCGTTTTCGTAGAGAATCTTTCCGGCGCACATCGTCAGCATGACATTGCTGCGGTCGCCGTTGAGCACAAGGCTCTCCGGAATATGATGCGTCGGCTGGAGATTCGGCGCATGCAGATCAATCTCGATCAGATCCGCCTGCTTGCCCTCCGCCAGAATATCACAGTCATGCAGTCCCATGGCGCGCGCAGAGCCGACCGTCGCCGCACGGAGCATTGCCGCCGCCGGAATTGCCGCTGCATCCATATGCCGCAGCTTCTGCAAAACGGCGCCGAGATACATCTCACGGAACATGTCAAGCGCATTGATTGAAGCTGCACCGTCTGTGCCGAGCGCAACATTCACGCCCTCGGACAGCGCCTCTTTCAGCGGTGCAATGCCGCTTGCCAGCTTGGCATTCGACGCGGGGCAGGAAACCATCCAGAGCCCGTTCCGCCTGTATACCGCACGGTCTGCTTCATCGAACCAGACGCCGTGGAAACCGCCGCCGCCGTATTCCCAGAGCCCGATTGATTCAAAATACTGTGCAGGCGTTGCACCGTGCCGCGCAATGCATTCCTCATGCTCGGTCTTTGTCTCACTGATATGCGTATAGACCGGCTGTTTCTCTGCATGTGCGAGCTCCGCAACGCCGCGGTGCAGGCTCTCATCACTCGTATATTCCGCATGGAACCCGAGCCGGTAGCCGATGCGCGGATGTATCTTCCGGAACTTCTGGAACTGATCGTTCAGACGCTCGACATCCTTTGCAGAGCCGTTGATGCTGCCGCAGAGCACGCCGCGCAGTCCGCATTCAATCGCTGCCTGCACAGTGCTGTCCGGATAAAAATACATATCAAAGAACGCCGTCGTACCGGATGCGATATATTCGAGATTCGCAAGGCGGTCGAAGGCGTAGACATCCTCCGCCGTCAGCCTGTCCTCATAGGGAAATACCTTCTCAAAGAGCCATGTTTGCAGCGGTACATCCTCCGCAAAGGAACGCAGAAATGTCATTGCCGAATGCGTATGTGCATTCTTGAAGCTCGGCATCAGCAGATTGCCCCTGACGTCGATCTCTCGCTCGAAAGCAGGCAGCTCCGCAGGCGTTTCACCGATATAGCTGATCTGATCGCCGTCTGTCCAGAGCTCGCCGCGCTGCACGGCGCAGTCCTCTGCCATTGTCATAATATTTGCATTATAAAAACGAATCATACTGTGGTACCTTCTTTCAATATCTGCGGATTACAGACTGTCGGCGCTGTCAACCTGCCGCAGCGCCTCCTGCATCGCCTCCACGGCAACCTGAATGCTGCCGATCTCATCAAACGGCTCTGCAAATGCCGCCGCGCCCTGCAAGGTCAGATAGGAGCCGTAATAATCCAGCAGCTGCTGTCCGCGGTCTAAGATACGGGTAATCTGCCCGCCGCCGTATTCACGGTAGGTCGGGTTTTCGATGCGGTCATACTGGAAAAAGCTGACCGCATGCAGAAACTGCGCCATCAAATCATAAAAGACCTGCTCCATCTGATCAAACAGCGTATCGGCTTTCTGCGTTTTGGAGAGCTTGCCGCGCATCGCCTGCCGCTCATGGAAAATATCAATCTCCTGTACACACCTGCGAATCCAGCCCTTGACCGTCTCGCCGAAATTGCCGAGCGAGAAGGTCCGCGCGGAATCCGATACAAAGGTGTATTCCTTCGTCAGGATATAGCGGCGGAAGTCTGTGTCCATTCCGTTGTTTTTCAGCAGATCGACTGTCAGGGCATAGTTTACCTTCGTATGACTCCGCAGATGCTTCTTTTCCCAGTGCTGTATCTGCCGGAGCGTTTTTTCGCCCTTGCTGTTTTTGCCCATGGATCCGCCTCCTTTGCCGTAAATTCTGTCAGATGATCTTATGAATCTCCGTCAGTGCCTGCCGGACAAGCTGCTCAAACTGCGGTGCAGCCTTGTCGCCTGCCTCCTTGACCTCCTCATGCGTCAGCGGATGCGGCGAGATACCCGCAGCCAGATTGCTGATGCACGATACGCCGCAGATTTCCATGCCGCAGTGCCGTGCCGCGATTGCTTCAATCGCCGTGCTCATGCCGACTGCATCCGCGCCGAGCATCCGGAACATCCGGATCTCTGCCGGCGATTCGTATGCAGGACCCGCAGTCTGGATGTAAACGCCTTCTTTCAGCGGAATCTCCGCATTGACCGCAATTTTCCGGATGATCTGATTCAGGCGTCTGCTGTAAACCTCGCTCATATCAGGGAACCGCACACCGAGTACATCGAGATTCTGCCCGCGCAGCGGTGAGGGAACAAAGCTCGAAATCTGATCGGTAATCAGCATGAATTCTCCCGCATGCATCCCGGGCTGGATGCCGCCTGCCGCGTTCGTCAGAAACAGCACCTTTGCACCGAGCATGTGCAGCAGACGGATCGGCAGAACCGCCTCCTGCGGCGTATAGCCCTCATACATATGCACTCTGCCCTGCATCACCGCAACCGGTACGCCGTCACAATATCCGAATACAAACCGTCCGGCATGGCCTGCAACCGTCGAGACCGGAAATCCCGGAATCTCCGCATAGGGCAATGTCTCTTTCACTTCAATTTTATCTGCGAATCCGCCGAGTCCCGAGCCGAGCACCAGCGCGATCTCCGGCTGAAAGCTGATCCGCTCCTTAACAAATGCAAAGCATGCATCCAGCTGCTCCTGTACCGTCATATCTCCGGCACCTTCCTTTCTGTTCATGTTCTGATCACCGGCTCCGGATTCTCGACCGGCACATC
>JAFRTG010000038.1 GCA_017427265.1 Oscillospiraceae bacterium
CCTCAAAGACTATGAGGTAGATAGGTGCAAGGTGTAAGCACGGTGACGTGTTCAGCCAGCGCATACTAATCGGTCGAGGGCTTTTCCTTCGCTTGATTCAAACAGCGGTTTCACTTGCTTTCAGTTTTCAGGGTATTGAGAGAAATAGCCGGTGTTAATGGCAATGAGGATCCACCCGTTCCCATTCCGAACACGGAAGTTAAGCTCATTCGCGTCGAAGATACTTGGTTGGAGACGGCCCGGGAAAATAGATCGATGCCGGCACAAACCCCAGAGTAATTGCTCTGGGGTTTTTTCATGTCTGCGAATTTTTTTCTTGTAAACACCTTGATTTTTATTACGCACTGTGATATAATAAACAGGATGGGGCATAGCCAAGCGGTAAGGCACCAGACTTTGACTCTGGCATTCGTAGGTTCAAATCCTGCTGCCCCAACCAATTTATCAACCGATTGCAGCGGCAATCGGTTTTTCAGTCGGTTTTCCGGCGGAACATAAAAGAAACGGATTGTACAGGAGCGGGTTCTAATGAGGGTTGCAATCGGACAACTGCCGTTCGGCGGGCAGGTGGCGGAAACGGTCAGCGAATCGGAAACGGCAAAGCGCCGTTCGCTGATCGTCATTTTATCCCTTGTGCTCTTGCTGATCGCAGCAATGGGTATCTGGTGTTATACATATACGCATTTCAAAATGTTCGGCCAGCCGGAGGACATTTTTGCAGAGGAAATCGAGTTCCGCGGCAATGAGATTCCTGATCTGGCAACGCTGAAATCATATCTGAAACGGTTTAAGAACCTCAAAAAGGCGAATTTCGGTACTTTTGAGGTCGAGGCAGAAGAATCCGCCGCATTCCGTCAGGAGTTCCCGCAGACGGAGCTGTTCTATCAGACCGTCGTCACGATTGATAACAAATCCTATCCTGCCGACCTCAGCACACTGGATATTTCCAAGCGCGGCTTTTCCGATACACACGAATTTCTGCATAAGCTCGATTATTTCCCAAAACTGAAAACAGTCATGTTTGGTCAGGTTTCCATCCCGGAAACCGAAAAGGAACGCCTTTGTGCTGCATATCCGGAGGTCTCATTCGAGGTCATCGGTACCTATGAAATCTATGGCAAGCAGGTGCTTGAAAACACGGAAACACTGGATTTACGTGATGTCAAGCTCGATTCGTCACTCTGCGATCAGCTTTCGCTCCTGCCGCAGCTGCGCTCGGTTGACCTGCACGATCAGCCGCTTTCCATTGAGGAGAAAATTGCGCTGACAAAGAAATTCCCTGATGTTTCGTTCGGATGGACTGTCAAATACGGCGATGAAGAATATGATTCTTCCATCACGGAATTTGACCTGAGCGGAACATCGCTGACCGAGGAGGATCTCGACGGCATCAAGGAGGCCTGCTCGCAGTTCCCCGACCTCGAAAAGCTCGTGCTCTGTGACTGCGGCCTTTCCTATGAGCGCCTTGCGGAGCTGCAGAAGGAAATGAAGGATATCAAGGTCGTCTGGCGCGTTTATCTCGGATGCCGCTGGTCGCTCCGGACGGATGCGGTCGCGTTTTCCGTGCTGATTGTGCATTACGACTATCCGCGTATGGGCTCGTGGGACATTGAGGTGCTGAAATACTGCACCGATCTGCGTGCACTTGACCTCGGACATCAGTCGATTACCGATATTTCTGTCATCGGTGATTATCTGCCGGAGCTGCGGCTGCTGATTCTTGCGGATAACTGTATCAGTGATATTACCCCGCTCGCAAAACTCACGCATCTGCATTATGTTGAGCTGTTCCTGAACCGGATTTACGATCTTTCGCCGCTGGAAAAGCTGCGCGAGCTGGTCGATGTCAACATCAGCTACAACGGCGGTATTTATGACATTGATCCGCTGCTGAATTCTCCGATGATGGAGCGTGTCTGGCTTGAGGCGACCAGCGTG
Organism: Oscillospiraceae bacterium; assembly: GCA_017427265.1. Taxonomy (GTDB): domain Bacteria; phylum Bacillota; class Clostridia; order Oscillospirales; family Ruminococcaceae; genus Firm-04. The sequence goes on from JAFRTG010000038.1 coordinate 1,939, forward strand.
GGCTATGACGGGCTGAATAAGCTGCAGGAAACCTATCCGGATGCGAAAATTGTCCGGTGGGGCAGCGGATCGGTCGATCAGGGTTGGCGTGAGCCGCACGAGCGCTATATCCAGATGATGGACATGTGGTTCCATGATTATTACGGCGAAAAATTCTCCTGCTTTGACGACAAGGCTGTAGAGCTCGGCCTTCGTGACTGAGCGGAAGCAGCATCCCTCTAATTGAAACAAAATTGCCTGACTGTCCGCAGCACAGTCAGGCAATTTTTTTATAAACATATCCTCGCATGACAGCATAAAAAAACAACGCTGCGGTGCCCCTTACCGCAGCGCTGCTTCTATACGGCACGATGCCGTTTTAACCCTCTTTACTTCCATTGCTTTGAGATGCTTCTATGTTTGCGAAAGATCGCCGATGCGAATACACTGTTCCGTTCAAAAGAAAATCACCGCCGAAGCAGTGATTTTTAGAAAAGCAAATGTGTACCGGCATTTGCTTTTGCAGCGCGGCATCATGTGGACGGAGAGGGATTCCCGCGGAGGGGCAGGCAGGAAAGATCCGAAAATACCGCGTCAAACAGTTCATGCAGCAGCATCCGCCGCTGCGTTATCCGCATTTTTATTATATCACAGGATCAATATGTGCGCAATGCCGGATTGTGCAATCGACTGTTATATTATATCCAATCCCGGCAAATTATTCCTATTTTTGCAAGATGAGACTGTCAGGCTGCACAAATATGAAGTGCAATAACGGTTTAGAATGCCGAAAGAAAGCGCGCTTCCGCAAAGGTTCTTGACAAAACTCTGTCTGTGTGATACAATAAATTTGTATGTAATCCGTAATTTTTTACGGAGACGGAACAGGCGCCGGTGCGCATCTGCACCGGGCTGCTGCCGAGAGCCGAGGTGAAGCTATGCCCAATTACAGCTATGATTTTACGGTCGCCGTGATTGCGAACGGCATTGATGAGGAATACCAGCAGTCCATTCTGAACGGTATCCACCGCTATGCTGCACAGCATCAGGTCAACATCGCGCATTTTATTTCGTTCGGCGGCATCCTTGCCAATCCGAATTATGACCGCGGCGAATATAATATCTTTGAGCTGCCGAACTTTTCGCTGTTCGACGGTGTCATTTTGCTGTCCAATACCTTCTCCGGCGAGGTGGCCGAGAAGCTGTATCAGCGGATCCGGATTGCCGGAATTCCGGCGGTCAGCATTGACCGCGAGCTCGGCGATCTCTATTATATCGGTATCCGCAACGGCGCGGCCATGGAGCAGATCACGCGGCATATGATCGAAACCCATCATGTCACGCGGCTGAACTATATTTCCGGCCCCGATTCCAATACCGAAAGCGCTGCACGCTTTGAGGCCTTCTGCAAGGTGCTGCGGGAGCATCAGATTCCGCTGGAGCCGGAACGTGTCTATCACGGTTCGTTCCGCGCCAAGGACGGCCGCCTTGCAATCGAGAGCTTTCTGAAGTCCGGGCTCAGCTTTCCGCAGGCGATCATCTGTGCAAATGATGCCATGGCGATCTCTGCCGTGCTGGCGCTTGAGGAGAACGGCATCCGCTGCCCGGAGGATGTGCTTGTTTCCGGCTTTGACCATATTTATAATGCGCGGAACTTCTCTCCGGCCATTACTTCGGTGGAGCGTCCGCTTGTGCGTTCCGGCGCGCTGGCCTGCGAGATGATCTGCCGCCATTCGGCCGGCGAAATGCTTGACCGGCATGTGGAGCTCAATGCTGTTCCGATCTTTTCGGAGAGCTGCGGCTGTGAACCGAATGAGCCGGATGATATCAATGTCTACAGAAAACGCAGCTGTCAGCTGCGGGAGGCAACGCTGCGCGATATTTCCCGCAACAATCAGATGTCCTGCTCGCTTGTCGAGTGTGATACGTTTGAGGGATATATCGAGGCGCTGAAATCCTTTGTGCTGAAAACCAAGTGCGAGGAATTCTATCTCTGCCTCAATGACAACTGGCATACGAACCAGATTCAGCAGGAGGGCGGATATACCGGCGCGCTTGCACCGGAGGCCTATATTACGGAGGGCTATTCCGGCAGAATGCTGATGCCGATTGCGTACTATAACGGCGCGTTCCGCAAGGTGGACAGCAGCTTTTCTTCGGACGAGGTGCTTCCGCGCCTGCGCACGGAGGGCAATCACCCGCGGAATCTGTACTTTGTGCCGCTGCATTTCCGTGAGCGCTGCCTCGGCTATTTTGCCATTATCAACTCTGATTTTCCGCTTTACAGCTCCATGTTCCATTCCTGGAGCATCAATATCAGCAATACGCTGGAAAACTTCCGCAAGCTGCTCTGCCTCGATGAGATTGTAGATGAGCTCGACAAGCTCTACGCGATTGATTCGCTGACCGGTATTTATAACCGCAACGGCTTCAAGCGGAGTGCGCAGGATGTCTTTGATGCCTGTATCCGCGAGCGCCGCTCTGTGATGGTCATGTTTGCCGATATGGACGGCCTGAAGGAGATCAATGATTCTTACGGCCACAAAGCCGGCGATCAGGCAATCCGTTCGATTGCGGCCATTCTGCAGGAGGTCTGTACGGAGGGGCAGGTTCCCTGCCGGTTCGGCGGCGATGAGTTCTTCATTTTCGCTGCGGACTATACGGAGGAGGATGCTGCGGCACTGCGCGGCAGGATTCAGAAATATCTGGACATCTGCAATACCTACGGCGGAAGACCCTATCAGCTGAGCCTGAGCATGGGTGCCTGCATTACGGTTCCGCCGCAGGACAGCACGATCTTCCAGCTGATTACGGTCGCCGACAATCAGATGTACGAGGAGAAGAAGAAAAAATCGCCCTCGAAGTATCTGAAGCAGCCGGCCAAACCGGAGAATTGATCTGTCTGCCGCCGCTTGCGTCAACTGCTTGCGGCGGCAGATTTTTTATGAAGGGGGGCGGCGGTACTGCAGCTCAATGAGAATATTCTGAAGCTCGAACAGAACTATCTGTTTGCGGAGATTGCGCTGCGGGTGCGGCGGCACCGGGAGGAGCATCCCGATGCAGAGATTCTGTCGCTCGGCATCAACGATGTGACACGGCCGCTGGCGCCGGCTGTCTGCGCGGCGATGTCCGCGGCGGCACGGGATATGCAGGATGCAGCCCGCTTTCACGGCTACGGCGATGTGCAGGGAGAGCCGTTCCTGCGCAAGGCCATTGCCGACTATTACCGCAGCTTGCATGTCGGCATTGATCCGGAGGATGTGTTCGTCAGTGACGGCGCGAAAAGCGACCTTGCGAATCTGTGCGACCTGTTTGCGCCGGAAAGCACGGCGCTGCTGCCGAATCCGGTGTATCCGGTATTCTATGACACGAGCGTCATGGCCGGCCGGCAGATTCTGTTCGCCCGCGGGACAAAGGAAAACGGGTTTCTGCCGATGCCGGATGAAAGCATCCGCGCCGATCTGATCTATCTCTGCTCACCGAACAACCCGACAGGCGCGGTCTATTCGCGGGCGCAGCTGCGGCAGTGGGTCGAATATGCCCGTGCGCACGATGCCTGCATCCTCTATGACGCGGCCTATGAGGCCTATATCCGCAGTGCGGCGCTGCCGCGGAGCATCTTTGAGATTGCCGGTGCGGAGACCTGCGCTGTGGAAATCAATTCGTTCTCCAAAATGGCAGGCTTTACCGGCGTGCGATGCAGCTGGGTGATCGTTCCGCGGACGCTGATGCACGGCACGCAGTCGCTGCACCGCCTCTGGATGCGGCGGCAGGCGACCAAGTATAACGGCACATCGTATATTGTACAGCGCGGGGCGGCAGCGGCGCTTTCGCCGGAGGGACAGCGGCAGGTGCGCCGCGATGTGCAGTATTATATGGAAAATGCGGATATCATCCGCAATGCACTGCGGCGGAGCGGCGTGTTCACAACCGGCGGCGAGCACGCGCCCTATGTCTGGATGGAATGCCCGTATCATCTGAATTCGTGGGAGTGCTTCGGGCTGCTGCTTTCGCGTTACGGCATTGTCTCGTCGCCGGGCGTCGGATTCGGTGCGCAGGGCGAGGGCTGGCTGCGGTTTTCGTCATTCGGCAGCCGGGAGACCGTCGAACGTGCGGCACATATTCTCTCAGCGCTGGACTGGGATCAGCTGGCGCTGTGGGCGGTCAGCCGGAAGCGCTGAAAATCCGCGCTGCGGGTGGGTTTTCCGTATCTGCGGAATCATAAAACCGCACTGCTGCGCCGGAGATACTGTGTAAAACGGAGAATTTCCAAAAAGCACGCGCTCAGGCGGAAAAACGCTCTTTTTTTGCAGTTCTGAACAAAAATGAAGCAATGATTTCGGTGCGTTCGGTGTTTTGACCGGAAAAGCATTGTGAATCTTGTTGAATCTGACAGCTTGTCTGTTTTTTTACTTGTTAAATATGACTGATTATCCGCACTGTATTTGTATAAAACAGCTATTGCATTTTCTGCGTGAATGGGGTATAATAAATTGGTATTGTTTGCGGATTCCTGCGCTCTGACGCGGAATTCCGCGCCGCCGCCGCAGGACCAACGCAGCGGAGTGCGGTGCCGTTCCTCCGGGGATGCGCAATGAAAACGGGGGAAGGCTGACCGGAATGCAGATCGTTGGGGAATGGAGTATCTTATGTCCAAGTTTTCTGAGAAGGTGACGCAGGATTTTCTGAACCGGCTTCAGACACAGTTCAATGTCTCGCCGGACGAAGCAAGTGACAAGCAGATTTACCTTGCACTGTCAGCAGTCATTACAGAACTGATGAAGGCCAAGCGCCAGAAGTTCATGAATCATGTCAACTCGACCGGCCAGAAGCAGATTTTCTATCTTTCGATGGAATTCCTGATGGGCAGATCGCTCAAGACCAGCCTCTATAATCTGGATCTGGCAGAGGATGTGGAGAAGTTCCTCAAAAAGTTCGATATCAAGCTGGACCGCATCTATGATTACGAGCCGGATGCCGGACTCGGAAACGGCGGCCTCGGCAGACTGGCGGCATGTTATCTGGACGGCCTTGCCACAACAGGCTATCCGGCAACCGGTCACAGCATCTGCTATGAATACGGCATTTTCAAGCAGAAGCTCGAGGAGGGCTGGCAGACGGAGCTGCCGGATAACTGGCTGCCCGGCGGTGAGGTCTGGCTCGATCCCAGACCGGAACAGTCCATTGAAGTACACTTTGAGGGCGATCTAGAGGAATACTGGGATCAGCAGTATCACCATGTTTCCCATGTGAATTACAGCACAGTCACCGCAATCCCTTATGATATGTATGTTTCGGGCTATAACAGCAATGCGGTCTCCGTGCTGCGTCTCTGGGCTGCCAAGGCGCCGAGCTTTGATATGGCGATGTTCAATCAGGGCGATTATTCCAAGGCACTTGCCCCGAACTCCATCGCAAACGCGATCTCCAAGGTGCTTTATCCGAATGATAACCATCTTGAGGGAAAGTCGCTCCGTCTGCGTCAGCAGTATTTCCTCTGTGCAGCGGCCGTCGGCGACATTGTCAACAATCACATGGCCGTTTACGGCACGCTGGATAATCTTGCGGATAAGGTTGCCATCCATATCAACGATACGCACCCGACGCTTGCGATTCCGGAGCTGATGCGCATTCTGCTTGATGACTGCGGCTATACATGGGAAAAGGCATGGAGCATCACGACAAAGGTCTTTGCCTATACGAACCATACCGTTATGGCTGAGGCGCTGGAAAAGTGGGACGTTAATCTCGTCCGCCGCGTGATTCCGCGCATCTTCTCGATTATCGTGGAGATCAACAACCGTTACTGCGCCGAACTGTTCGCCAAGAATCAGAACAGTGAGCTGACAACGAAAATGTCCATCATTCAGGACAACCTGATTCACATGGCTACGCTTTGTGTGGCAGCTTCGCACAGCGTCAACGGCGTTTCCCAGCTGCATTCGCAGATCATCAAGGATGCGGTGTTCCACAATGAATATCTGGATACGCCGGCGAAATTCACGAATGTCACAAACGGCATTGCCTACCGCCGCTGGCTCTATCAGTCCAATCCCGGTCTGACCAAACTGCTGAAGGATACGATCGGCAGCGGATTCCTGAAGAACGGTGCAGAGCTCGAAAAGCTGCGGGCCTTCCGGGATGACGCCAAGGTACTGGAAAAGCTGATGAAGGTCAAGCGTGAGAATAAGATCGAATTTGCAAAATATGTGAAGGCGAAGAACGGCATTGACCTGAATCCGGACAGCGTGTTCGATGTACAGGTCAAGCGTCTGCACGAATATAAGCGTCAGCATCTGAATGCACTGAACATTCTGGCGGATTATCAGATGCTGCTCGACAATCCGGACATGGACTTTGCACCCAAGACCTATATTTTCGCTGCAAAGGCTGCACCGGGCTATTACCTTGCAAAGCAGATCATCAAGATGATCTGGAGCATTTCCGAGGAGATCCGCAAGAATCCGAAGATCAGCGAGAAGCTGGCTGTTGTCTTCCTCGAAAATTACTGCGTGACGCTCTCTGAGCTGCTGATGCCGGCTTCTGATTTCTCCGAGCAGATTTCTCTGGCCGGAACCGAGGCCTCCGGCACCGGCAACATGAAGCTGATGCTCAACGGTGCGGTCACGATCGGTACGCTGGACGGCGCGAACATTGAGATCAAGGAAGCTGCGGGCGATGAGAATATCATCATCTTCGGCATGAAAACCGAGGAGGTCAATGCACGCAAGCCGCATTACAATCCGCAGGAGATCTACAGCAATCACGGCCTGATCCGTGCATGTGTTGACCGGATTGCAAACGGCATCAACGGCGAACGGTTCCCGGATATTGCACAGTCTCTGCGCACACAGGATCCGTATATGGTGCTGGCAGACTTTGACAGCTACCGTGCGGCACAGGCCTATGCAGCACAGTGCTATGCGGATCAGCAGCGTTTTGCAAAGATGAGCCTGAACAACATTGCCGGTGCAGGCGTATTCTCCGCAGACCGCGCTGTCACGGAGTACGCAAAGAATATCTGGCATCTGTGAGTGTTTGCCTGCAGGCGAAGCAATCAAACGTGATGAACGCAGTGCGGGCGGTCAGACGATCGCCCGCGCTTTTTGATAAGGGAGGGAGCGGCAATGAAAAAGATCGGCCTGCTGCTGGGCGGACTCTGTATTCCGCTGGCGTTTTGCGGACTGGGCAAAGTGCTGATCAAACAAGGCGCAGCGGAGAAAAAACGCACGGCGGATTTTCTGCCGACGGATGCCGTCATTGAAAGCATTGAGCGCGTCGGCTCAGACAGCCATGATGTGACAATCAGCTATGCTGTGGACGGTCAGCCTTATATTACGGAGTTCAATGAATATTCCAGCTCGTATTATGTCGGCAAGTCGCTGCCGATTCTCTATAACCCCGCACAGCCGGCCGAGATCATCGGCGCCGGACGCTGGGGCGAAAAGCTGCTCTTCCTTTTCGGTACGTTTTTCATCGGCATCGGTGCGGCTTCTGCGATCGGTCTGACGGCCGTCTGGCTCAGAGAACAGAAAAAGACGGAAAACAGACTGACAGCGCCGCAGGCACCCTATATGCCGCCGGTGCGTGTCAGCGCAATCCCGCAGCCGGTACAGCAGCTGCCGCCTGCACCGCCGCAGCAGATGCCGGTGCAGAACCCGCAGATGTTTGCGCCGCAGCAGATGCCGGTGCAAAGCCCGCAGCCGTATGCAGCACAATCAATGCCCGCACAGCCGGAGCGTTGGCCGGAAGCGACCTCGCCGGCGCGGATTGTTTCCTCGTATTCGGATGCGGATGCGTTCCGGCAGCAGGAAAGCGGCGAGGAATCATCAGCTCGTTTGGGGAACGAAAGCTGAATAACCGTTAGAAAATACAGCCTTTTGATGGGGATGAAACATTATGAAACGAATCTATGACAGCTGGGACCGGGCGTATAAATCCGTGTTCGGCGCACTCCGGCAGAATGAGCCGTGCACGTTTACGGTCAGCCTTCCGGCGGATACAAAGCTGGATACCAATCCGATGCTGGTGCTGTACCGGCCGGGCATGAAGGAACGCTTCATCCCGATGAACACCGTGACCGCAGACGGCGACCGGATTTCCTATTCCGCAACCTGTTCTGCGAAGATTCCGGGTGTGCATTACTATTATTTTTCCTATATGTCCGGCGGACGGTGGTATTATATCAAAAAGGCCGCCGCACATGAGGGTGTCATCGGGGAGGGCGACCTTTTTCAGCTGACGGTCTACGACGAGAACTTTTACACGCCGGATTTCCTCAAGGGCGGCGTGATGTATCAGATCTTTCCGGATCGCTTCTGCAGGAGCGGTCTGCCGCATGAGAATGTGCCGCAGGACCGCGTGCTGCGCGAGGACTGGGACGGCACGCCGTGGTACCGGCCGGATCAGAACGGGCATGTCTGGAACAACGATTATTTCGGCGGCGACCTTGAGGGCATCGTGCAGAAGCTCGGCTATCTGGAATCACTCGGCGTCACCTGTATTTATCTGAACCCGATCTTTGAATCGCATGAGAATCACCGGTACAACACTGCGAATTATATGCAGGTCGATCCGCTGCTCGGCACGAATCAGGATTTTGTGCGTCTCTGCACGGAGGCGGCGCGGCACGGCATCAGCGTGATTCTGGACGGCGTCTTTTCCCATACGGGAGCGGACAGCGTCTATTTCAACAAGTTCGGCCGCTATGATACGGTCGGCGCGTACAATTCGCAGGAGAGCCCGTACTACAAGTGGTATACCTTCCATCATTATCCGGACAGCTACGAGGCATGGTGGGGCATTGACACGCTGCCGAATGTCAACGAGAATCAGCCGGAATATACGGATTATATCTGCGGCAAGGGCGGCGTCCTCGAATACTGGATGAGCCTCGGCGCAGCGGGCTTCCGTCTGGATGTCGCCGACGAGCTGCCGGATGCGTTCCTGGAACGGCTGCACGACTGCGTCAAGCGCGCGGACGGCGAGCATGTCATCATCGGCGAGGTCTGGGAGGACGCCTCAACCAAGGAGGCCTACGGCATCAGACGGCGCTATCTGCTCGGTTCGCAGCTGGATTCTGTCATGAATTATCCGTTCCGCACGGCGATTATGCAGTATCTCGGCGGGTGCAGCCCCTACGATTTCCGCAATCAGATCATGACGATTCTCGAAAACTATCCGAAATGTGCCGTGGATGTGCTGATGAATTTTGTCTCGACGCATGATATCGAACGTGCCATCACCGTGTTCGGCGGCGAGTCCTCCGAAGGGAAAAATAAGGACTGGATGGCCGAGCGGCGGCTGAATCCGCAGCAGTACGACATCGGCAAAAAGAAGCTGAAATGCGCGATGGTGCTGCAGTTTTTCCTGCCGGGCGTTCCGAGTATCTATTACGGCGACGAGGCCGGCCTTGACGGCTACGGCGACCCGTTCAACCGGCGCTGCTATCCGTGGGGGCATGAGGATCAGGAGCTGATCGAATATACAAAAGAGCTTTCGCGCATCCGGCACCTGTCCAAGGTGTTTGTGGACGGCGCGCTGAAGTTCCTGACACTGGATGATAATTATATCGTCTTTGCGCGGTACCGCAAGCACCGCCGCAAGGCGATGGTCATTGCACTGAACCGCTCGGACCGTGAGATCGTGTTCGGTGTGGACAAAACGCCGTTCAATGACCGCTGTACCGTATTCAACGTGGTGCACGGCGAGATCAACGGCAATGACGTCAAGCTCCCGCCCTACGGCTTTGTGGCGGTCAAGGTTGAACTGTGAAAAAGAATCCGCATCCCCTGTATTACCACTGAAAGGAAACAATTTTTATGCTGTTATCGTGTACCGGAATCAACAAATTCTATCAGGATAACCATGTTCTGCGGTCGGTCGCGCTGACCGTGGAGAATCAGGACAGGATCGGTCTGGTCGGCGATAACGGCTGCGGCAAGAGTACGCTGCTGCGCATCCTGACGGAAAAAGAGCTGCCGGATGCCTTTGAGCACGACGAGCCTGCAATCGCCAAGGCACCGAATCTCCGGATCGGCTACCTCGCACAGAATGCCGGGCTCGACGGCAGCAAGACCGTGCAGGAGGAAATGAACAATGCCTTTGCACCGCTGCGGCAGGCCAAGGAGATCATGCAGACGCTGGAAGCCAAAATGGAAAGCGGGCTTTCAGAGGAAGAGCTGGATGAATACGCGCGGCTTTCCGCGTATTTTGAGATCAATGACGGCTATACGACCGATGTGCGGATCCGCACCGTGCTCTACGGCATGGGCTTTGCGGAAAGCGATCTTGCGCGGACGGTCTCCGGCTTTTCCGGCGGAGAAAAGACCCGTCTGGCGCTATGCAAGCTGCTGCTGGAAGCGCCCGACCTGCTGATTCTCGACGAGCCGACGAACCACCTCGATTTTCAGACGGTCGGCTGGCTGGAGGATTACCTCAAGGGCTGGCGCGGGGCTCTGCTGATTGTCAGCCACGACCGCTTCTTCCTCGACCGGCTCTGCACGAGCATCTGCGAGCTGGAACGCGGTGAACTGACGCGCTATAAGGGCAACTACACGGCCTTCACAAAGCTGCGCGCCGAATCGCGGGAGCGGCAGCAGAAGGAATATGAAGCACAGCAGCGCGAGATTGCCAAGCTCGAAGATTATGTTGCGCGGAACAAGGTGCGTGCTTCCACTGCAAAATCCGCGAAATCCCGCGAAAAGCAGCTGGAAAAGATGGAGCGCATCGACCGGCCGTATACAGCGGCCAAGCAGGCCAAGCTGCAGTTTACATATGTCGTTGTGCCGCCGATCGACCTGCTGGAGGTCAAGAACATTGACCTGACCGTCGGCAGCGGCATGTCCCGGAAAACGCTGATGGACGGCATCTCCTTTACGGTGCGCCGCGGGGAGAAAATCGGCATCATCGGCGAGAACGGCGCAGGCAAATCGACACTGCTCAAGGTGCTGCGGAATATTCTGCCGCACAAGGGGCTCGTGCGCTGGGCGGCCGGCACAAGGCTCGGCTGCTTTGAGCAGGAGAGCGAAAGCCTGAATCCTTACGCGACCGTGTTCGACGAGCTGCATGACCGCTATCCTGCCCTCAGCGATTTTGAGGTGCGCAGTCTGCTCGGACAGGTACGGCTGACCGGAGAGAACGTGTTCAAGGAGACGGGTGTCATCTCCGGCGGCGAGCGTGCCAAGCTCTGCTTTGCGATTCTCATGATGGAGCACGGCAATGTGCTGCTGCTCGACGAGCCGACCAACCATCTCGACCTCTCGACCAAGGAAATCCTTGAGCAGGCGCTCAGCGAGTTTGACGGCACGATTCTGTTCGTCAGCCATGACCGCTATCTGCTTGACCGGATTGCGGACAATCTGTTTGTGATGGAAAACGGCACGCTGGAACGCTTCAAGGGAAAATTCTCCGCCTATCAGGAGCAGATTCGCCGGAAAACCGAGGCGGAGCAGGCTGCTGCCGCGGAGGAGAAGCGCAAAAAGGCGGAGGAGGATAAAAAATCCGGCTACCGCTCCAAGGAGCAGCGCAGTCTGGAAGCGAAGCGCCGCGCCGAACAAAAACGCATCGAGCAGGAAATGGATGCGCTGCAGACCGAGCAGAATACCCTGCAGGAATCGCTTTCCGATCCGGCCGTCGCGGGCGATTATGAGAAGATGCAGCAGGTCTGTATGCGGCTGGAGGAAATCCGGCAGCAGCAGGACGAGCTGCTGGAAGCACTGATTATGCTCGAAGAAGAATAATGCAGAATGCAATTACGGAGGTTTATATGAACAGGATTTTTCGGATCGGAACGGCAGTTTTGCTTGCGCTTTGCTGCACGGGCTGCGCATCGAAGCAGAGCACGCCGGACAGCCTTGCGGAAAGCAGTCAGGTCACAGCGCAGCAGGCAGACGGTCTCGCGGTCAAGGCCGGCGAGGATGTAGATTCAGCGTATGCAGAATGCATCAAAACCTATTTTGAAGCGATTGACAATGACGATTTTACCGGCTATCAGAAAACGGTCTATCCGCCCTATCAGGAGGTCTATGCTGCGTTTATCAAAGAACGCTATGACAGCATCGAGGAATTCTTCCATCAGGAGCTCAGCAGGCACTTTGACGAGGACGGCTATGACAGCTGGAAGCTGACTGAGATTCAGCTGACTGCATGTCCGCCGGAGCGTGAGGATGTCGATGACTTTCTGGAACGCTATGTTTCCGCAGGCGTGTTCGATGAAGAATTCGCGCAGAAGTGCAAGGACGATGCAGCGGAGATTCATGATATCGTTTTCACGCTGTATGCGCTCTATGAGGGAGATGAGGAGGCGGTTCCGGTGGTGACCGAAGGCGAACTCTTCGTGCTCAAAAATGCGGACGGCGCGTATTTGTTCGGATGATTCCGCAGAAAACAGCAAGCCCCCGGTACACAGATACCGGGGGCTTGCTGTTTGGAACCGTCAGCCGGTCAGAAGATCTGACCGGGCAGTTTCAGCTTTTCCTTTGGCGGGAAGTCTTTGTCGAAGGCTTCCACATCCGCATCGTCCACGTAATAGCCCTGCGGCGTGAGGTAAACACCGGTCACGCCGTCAAGATATCCGGGAATCAGCTCCTTGCAGAGGAAGAAGGAATCGTCCGCGTCCTCCGGCAGATCATGATAGCGAATGCCGAATTTGCGTGCAAAGTCAAATCCGCTTTTGCCGTAGAAGGCGATGTTGCCCTCAAACAGCACTGCGCCGCAGCCGAGTGCCGCTGCCTGTTCCAGCGACTCGTCCAGCAGGCATTTGCCGTAGCCCTGCCGCTTCAGCTCCGGTGTAATGCAGATCGGCCCCATGGTCAGAACGGGAATATCCCGGCCGTCGTCAGCTTTGATGACCGTTTCCATGAACATATTCTGCCCGATGATTGTGCCGTTCTGCTCCATGACGAAGTTCAGCGCCTGCACGAAGGCGGGGTCGTCCCGCAGCACATGCATGACAAAGTGCTCGCTGCATCCCGGCCGGTAGACGTTCCAGAATGCCTCACGGATCAGGTTTTCGACCGTTCTGCGGTCCTTCTGCTCTTCCAAACGAATGAGATAGTCATGGTGTTTCATTATTTATCCTCCTGAAAATTGTTGACTGCAATGCCGTGCGGCGGGAGGTTTGGCGGATTGTCAGCAAACCTCCCGGTCAGCCCACAATCTCCGGTGTGTTGTACAGTTTCAAACAATACGCTCCTGTAAATTTGATTTCATATCCGCTGGATATGATGGGTTTATTATAGCACAATCCATCAGAAAATGCAATGTGTAAAAGAAAACTGTAATTGTGCATAAAACAGAACACTGTGCTTTGTTCAGAATGTCGAATTATTATGTATATGATTTGATTGATTGACAATTATGCGGGTTTGTGCTATAATGTTTTTATTCACAATATCAAATTTTTTCAGAAAGAGGGCTTTTCCATGATGCAGGAAATCAGCGAAAAAACTTTTTATAAGCAGCTCAGCGGCAGCTATGCGGGCGCAATGGTCGCAACTGTAACAGGCGGCGCGATTGCCGGGTTCTGTGCGATTTTCTGCGGCACACAGCTCGGATGGACTCATTTGTTTACGATCATCGGCCTGATTGTGCTTGCATTCTGCATCGGTCTGCTGATTTTTTTCATTTTCAAAACGGCGCATATGCGGCAGCATCCGGTCTTTCAGCGGTACGGCAGCGCGTCAATGCTTGCGGCAAGAATCAATGACGGACTGCAGCATCCGCGGTATTTTGCGAAGGGCTTTGATGACACGCTCCCCTTTGTGACGTTGATGACCAAGGATTTCATCGTCGGCGGCGGAGAGCTGGTCAGTTTTATGGAACTGAAGGATTTTCGGTCTGCGCAGCCGGCTGTCATTCAGGAGGTTCGCCGGATTGTTGTCGGAAATCCGGCCATGACGATCGGTTCTGTCGCGGCCAATTACGCAACTGACAAGCTGATGGAATCCAAGGGCGTCAACGGCCAGACGAAATTTGACCGGCTGATTTTCAAGGATGCGGCCGGAAAAGAGTATATGTATGCGATCCGGCACATGGACATGGAAGCGGTTCTCAACCTTTTGCAGGAGATCGCGCCGCATATCCAGATCATTCCGGAAGCAAAGCGGTTCTGAAACAGAAATCCCCCGATACCGTGCGGTACCGGGGGATTGTTTATTCCTCAGATTGCATTTCGCGGAGTGATACCGCAGCTCATCCCTGATAGTCTGCGCCGAGCTTGAGCGCAGCCATGTTGTTGTCGATGGTATGCGCACGCTTTGCGGGCGTATTCTTCTCAAGCGCCTTGCGGACGGTCTCGAAGGAGAAGATGCCGGTCTCGTGGAGCAGCTTGCCGAGCAGGACGATATTTGCGCCCTTTGCGAGGTTGTTGTCGTCAGCGAGCTGGGTGGCCGGGACATAGAAGCAGTCGATATCGGTGCGGGTGGTCTTGGCATCGACCATGGAGCTGTCGATGAAGGCCTTGCCGCCCGGCTTGACATTCGGAACGAATGCGTCGAAGGACGGGCCGTTCAGGACGACGAGCAGATCCGGCTCAAGCACCTGCGGAGAACCGATCGGCTCATCGGAAATGCAGACGGAGCAGTTGCACTTGCCGCCGCGCATTTCCGGGCCGTAGCTCGGCAGCCACGAAATCTCCTTGCCCTCGAACAGGGCGCAGTAAGCGAGCAGCTTTCCGGCAAACAGGATGCCCTGTCCGCCGAAGCCCGCAAGCAGAATTTCATAGGTCATTTTGCGGCACCTCCCATTGCGAGCTTATCGGCATTTGCCTCTGCGATCTCAACATCCTTGTAGACGCCGAGCGGATAATACGGAATGCACTCCTCCTGCAGTCTCTTGATGGACTCCTTCGGTGTGAGACCCCAGTTGGACGGGCAGGTGGACAGCACCTCGACGATGGAGAAGCCGTTGCCCTTCTGCTGATTTTCAAATGCCTTGCGGATCATCTTCTTGGTTTCGCGGATATGCGGAACGGTATCCACAGCGGTGCGGACTGCAAGTGCAGTGCCGTCGAGTGTGGAGAGCATCTCGCAGACATGGATCGGGTAGCCTGCGGTACGCGGATCACGGCCGTAGGGAGAGGTGGTGGTCACCTGACCCGGCAGCGTGGTCGGTGCCATCTGGCCGCCGGTCATGCCGTAGGTGCCGTTGTTGACGAAGATGATGACGATGTTCTCGCCGCGGGTTGCAGCGTGAACGGTCTCAGCGGTACCGATTGCGGCGAGGTCGCCGTCGCCCTGATAGGTAAAGACGTTCAGATCGGGTCTTGCGCGCTTGACACCGGTTGCGACGGCCGGTGCTCTGCCGTGCGGCGCCTCGATCATATCGCAGTTGAAGTAGTTATATGCAAAGACGGAGCAGCCGACCGGGCAGACGCCGACGGTCTCGCCCTCGATGCCCATTTCGTCGATGACTTCCGCAACAAGGCGGTGGATAATGCCGTGCGTACAGCCTGCGCAGTAATGCAGACGGATATCGCACAGAGCATGCGGTCTTTCAAATACAACAGCCATTACTGTGCACCTCCGTTCAGCTTTTTGATTTCTGCCAGCACCTCATTCGGGGACGGCACGATACCGCCCGTTCTGCCGAAGAAGGAGACCGGAATCTTGCAGTCGAGGGCGAGCTTGACATCCTCGACCATCTGGCCCATGTTCATTTCCACGGAGAGCACTGCTTTTGCGTGCTTGGTTGCGCCGAGCAGCTGCTGCTTCGGGAACGGCCACAGGGTCACCGGACGGAACAGGCCGGCCTTGATGCCTTCTGCTCTTGCCTTGTTGACTGCGGACTTTGCGATACGGGAACATGCGCCGAATGCCGTAATCACGATCTCGGCATCGTCACAGAGGTAGCACTCGCCTTCGGACTCGTTCTTTTCGATGACGGCATAGCGCTCGTAGCGCTTCTTGACCTGCTCTTCGAGGTCGGCCGCTTCGATATACAGCGAGTTGACGATGTGGTGCTCACGCTGCATCTTTGTGCCGCAGGCAGCCCATGTGCTGTTGTCAGCCTGCTTTGCGGAGATTTCCGGGAATGCGACCGGCTCCATCATCTGACCGAGCAGACCGTCGGAGAGCAGCATGACCGGCATACGGTACTTTTCAGCGAGCTCGAATGCACGGCTGACAAGGTTCACGACCTCCTGCACGGAGTTCGGTGCGAGGATGATGAGACGGAAATCGCCGTGGCCGAGACCCTTTGTGGCCTGCCAGTAATCCTGCTGAGAGGGCTGAATGGAACCGAGACCCGGGCCGCCGCGCTCAACATTGACGATGAGGCAGGGGACATCGGAGCCTGCGATATAGGAGATGCCCTCGGACTTCAGGGAAATTCCGGGCGAGGAGGAAGAGGTCATGACACGGGTGCCGGTGCCGCCTGCACCGAGAACCATGTTGATGGCTGCGACCTCAGACTCAGCCTGGAGGAATACGCCGCCGCGCTTCGGCATCTGCTTGGAGAGATACTCGGAAAGCTCGGTCTGCGGGGTGATCGGGTAGCCAAAGAAGCACTTGCAGCCTGCACGGATCGCGGCCTCGGCCAGTGCCTCATTGCCTTTCATTAAAACCTTTTCCAATGAAAACAATCCTTTCCGTTTCTTATTTTTCGATTACGATGGCACAATCCGGGCACATCATTGCACACATAGCGCAGCCGATGCAGGCGCTCTCATCTGTACAGTACGCGGTGAAGACGCCTTCCTTGTTGCGCTTCTCATGCTGAATTGCAACGATCTTCTTGGGACATGCCGTGGTGCACAGTTCACAGCCCTTGCAGCGGTCAAAAATGACGCTCATTTTTGCCATAGGAGATACCATTCCTTTCCTCAGAAATTTTCAAGGCTTTCGGCTGGTCAGTCCGCACGGAAAGTCATCCAAAACCTTCATGCTATATTATATCACATTTCTTTTGTAATTTCAAGAGGGTTTTCGGGCGCCTTTGTGAAAAAATTAACAGGCATTCTGCACGCTGATTCGTCAAATTCAAAAAAAGCAGTTGACGAACCGTTAAAATTCTGCTATAATAGAACCGTATATCTATCAGTAAAGGATTCTGATGCATGAACAAATATAAAAAGCTCGCGGTGAATACCGTTGTCTTTGCGATCGGCAGCATCGGATCGAAAATCCTGTCGTTCTTTCTCACGCGCCTGTATACGAAATGCTTTGAGAAAGGCTCGGCAGAGTTCAATACGAAGGAAATTCTCGAAATGTTTGCGAATTTCCTGATTCCGATTGTGACCCTTTCGATTCAGGACGCGATTATCCGCTACGGGCTGGATAAAAACTATGAGCAGTCGGCTGTGTTTTCCAATGCCGTGACCGTGCTGAAGTACGGCGCCTGCGGCTTTCTGCTGCTGTCGCCGCTGCTGGCGCTGTATTCGGATATCCGGCCGTATGTTCCCTTGCTGGCAGGCTATATCGTGATTTCCGGATTCCGGCAGCTTTCGACGCAGTTTGCCCGCGCGCGCGGCATGGTCAAGCTCTATGCGGCGGACGGAACGCTCTGTACGCTGACGCTGCTGATCTTCAATCTGCTGTTTGTACGGGTAATCGGGCTCGGTGTTACGGGTTTTATGCTGTCCGTCATCGGTTCCGATCTGCTTTCCGGCATTACCGTCTGGATCATAGCCAAGCACGGCAAATACTATTCCAAAAAGTTTGTGGATAAAGAACTGCTGGAGGTTATGCTGCGGTTCTCCATTCCGCTGATCCCGACAGCGCTGCTCTGGATTATCACGGGCTTTTCCGACCGGCTGTTCGTCCGGCATATGATCTCCGAGAGTGAGGCGGGCGTCTACGGTGCGGCTTCCAAGATCCCGAATCTGATCTCCATGGTCTCCACCGTGTTCTATATGGCATGGAATATGAGCGCCATCGCCGAAAACGATTCCAAGGAGCGCTCGGCATTCTACAGTCAGGTTTATGACGCCTATCAGGCCATGCTGACGCTTGCGGCCGGCTTTATCATTGCACTGGACCGTTTCCTTTCGTATCTGCTGATCGACACCAGCAAGGATCCTGCGTATGAGCACGCATATCTCTATACGCCGGTGCTGGTCGTTGCGGTGCTGATGCTCTGCTATAACCAGTTCTTTTCCAGCATCTATACGGTAACCAAGCATACGAAAAACAGCTTCTGGACAAGCCTTGCGGCTGCTGCCGTCAACATTGTGCTCAATGCGGTTCTGATTCCGCGCATGGCTGTGCAGGGTGCAATTATTGCGACGTTTGCAAGCTATTTTGTCTGCTATATCATCCGGCTGTTTGACGCAAGACGCTTCGTGCCGTTTGAGATTTCGCATCTGCGGTTTGCAGTCAATCTGATCATCCTGTTTGTGATGTGCGGTGCCGTCAGCAGAACCGATGTCACCCGCCCGGATTATCAGCCCGGAAATCTCATGATCCCGGCCGTTCTTGCGGCCGGCGTCGTGCTGCTCGCCGTCATCAATTTCAAGCCGCTGCTTTCCACTGCGAAAAAGCTGCTCCGGCGCAAAGCATAACCGTTCTTTCCCGCGGAATGCGGTCAAATAAAAACACAAAAGATTTTGGAGGAAAACTCAAATGGATGCCCGTTCAATTTTACTCGCAATGCTCCCGCTTGCCCTGACGCTTGTCAATTACGCGATTGTCCGCGATATGCTGTGGGGAATCCTGCTCGGAAACAAATCGAAGAAGTCCGCGCTCAAGATCAAGGGCGAGGCGAAAAAGTGGGATCGCTTCACGCAGAATTATATCACGCCCCATATTCAGAAATATCAGAAGGAATTCAAAACATGGAAGGGCGTGAAGCTGGCGCTTTTTGCAGGCACGATCGTGCAGATCATCGGCTTTGCACTGCTGATCGTTTTCAAGAAGCCGTTCTGGGTTGTCGGCGTGATTACCGCAGTGATCTGCGCTGCCAATATCGTGCTGTTCGGCATCATGATGAATAAGACGGAATCCTCTGACAACAAGCATGACCGCAAAGGTTCCCCGTGGAAATTTGAACAGTAAGCCCTTGTGTGCTGCTGCACACCGTTCTGAGAAAGGAGAGCATTCTTATGCTGTTAGATGAAACAATGGGCGGAATCCGCTCCGTATTTGATTCTGCTGCGCAGAAAACTGCCGGTGCAATCGAAAATTCCAGAGGCTATGTCGAGCGTGCAAAGCTGCGCGCCGCACTGAACGATGCCTACCGCAGACTCGGCAAGGCTGAATATGAGGCCGCTGTCAACGGCGTCAGCAGCATGGACGAGATCAATGCGCTCATGCAGAAGATCAGCGAGCTGCGCCGCCAGATGCTCGACAACGAGCGCGGAATGCAGCGAGGCGGCACCATGACCTGCCCGACCTGCGGAAAGCTGAATTCCTCTGAGGATGCTTTCTGTCCGGCCTGCGGCACACAGCTCAGATGAGCCGTCCGCAGAATCCGGAAGCGGTACTCCGTAAAAATCAGATCATTACTCTGCATATTACAGGCATGACCGCAGAAGGCAACGGCGTTGGGCACTTCTGCGGTCTTGCAATATTTGTACCGATGACCGCTGTCGGGGATACTGCAGAGGTGCGGATCGTCAAGGTGCTGAAAAGCTATGCATTCGGCATCATCGAGCAGCTGACAGAACCCGCAGCGGGGCGGATTACACCTGCATGTCCGGTGTTCCGGCAGTGCGGCGGCTGTGTCTTTCAGCATGTGGATTATCAGACCGAGCTGCAGTATAAGGAGCAGCTTGTCCGGGATGCGTTTCAGCGCATCGGCAGGCTGGAGCCGGTCTTTGAACCGATCTGCGGCCATACAGAGCGCGACGGCTACCGCAACAAGGCGCAGTATCCGGTCGCAGAGTCAGACGGACATCTTGTCTGCGGGTTCTATGCAAAGCGCAGTCACAGAGTCGTGCCGTTTGATGCCTGTCAGCTGCACCCGCCGGTATTTGCAGAGCTGCTGCATGTGCTGCTCCCGCTGCTGGAGCGCTCCCATGTCTCCGCATACCGCGAAGAGACACACACCGGCGAGCTGCGGCATATTTATCTGCGGCGCGGATATCATTCCGGGGAGATCATGCTCTGCCTCGTCACAAGGGTCTCGCTCCGAAAGAAAATCACGGCGGTTCTGCCGGAGCTGCAAGCGGCCTTTCCGATGCTGCGGAGCATCACGGAGTCGGTCAATCCGGAGCGGACAAATGTGATTCTCGGCAGGCAGGTGACCGTGCTTGCGGGCGAATCCTTTATCACTGACACCATGTGCGGCAGGGAGATTTGCATCTCGCCGCAGTCGTTCTATCAGATCAATACCGCGCAGGCGGAGCAGCTCTACGGTATTGCAAAGGACTACGCTGATCTGCACGGAACCGAAACGCTGCTAGACCTCTACTGCGGTGCGGGAACCGTCGGGCTTTCGATGGCGGATGCATGCGGAAAGCTCATCGGCGTGGAGATCATTCCGCAGGCGGTTGAAAACGCAAAAGAAAATGCCGCGCGCAACGGCGTGGAAAACGCACGGTTCATCTGCGGTGATGCAGGCACCGTTGCGGCGGAATTTGCTGCGGAGGGCGCTTCCCCGGATGTGATCGTGGTCGATCCGCCGCGCAAGGGCTGTGATGCGCTGACTGTGGATTCTATTGTGCAGATGCAGCCGCAGCGTGTTGTGATGATTTCCTGCAACCCTGCGACCGCTGCCCGCGATGCGGCCATGTTTGCAGCGCGGGGCTATCGCGCGGAAAAGGTCAGGGCGGTTGACATGTTCCCGAATACGGCGCACGTTGAGTGCGTAGTATTGATGTCAAGGGATAAAACTTAAAAGTGCCGATTTTACGGCGGTTTTCGGCTATACAGTCAATCAACGAAGTCAACCCTAACAGGCTTTTTACTGTATTTGGAAAAACATCTACGAACTAAAAACGCCTGACAACCAATCTGCTCAGTGAGGTTAATGCGTAGATTGGATAACAGAGGGTTCGATACTTCGTAGATTGGTTGTCATTCGTCAAAATGTACAAAGTGGGAATAAATTCGACATGATAGGAGGAAGGCATGGAACAAATCGAAAAAATGATTTCAGAAACAGAAAACAGACTGCATATCGTAATTTCGAAGGTATACCGTGAATTCCTGCTTTCGGGGAAGGAAACGGAATTCGATGACGGCATCCTGTATGATATTGAGGCTGTCGCAGAACGTTACGCGACGCTGGAATTCTCAGAATATGCGCCAGAGCTGATCCCGATCGGCAATGACAACGGAGACTTTGAGCTTGTCATGAAATCCGGCAGCAATGTGACAAAGTTCGGGTTTCTGGAGCAGGGCGCGATCGGAACGGCAAAGCCTGCGCATCTGCAGAGCTTTACGCAATGGTATGAAAGCGGGCATCCTTTCTCGCAGGAGAAAAAAGAAAAAGTGGACTGGTCTGCAAAGGTACAGGTCATCCTTGTGAAATGCCCTGAGAACAAGGCAAAAACACTGATGCAGATTCGCAAAGCGTTACGTCTGGAGACACCGATTGCAGAACTGTTGGTGGCGGCAGAGCATACCCCCTGTGTCCTGGCAGAGCAGTTGACGGCAGCTATTGCGAAAAAGATCATTGAGCAGGAGAAACTGGAAAGCTGGCTCAAAATTAAGTTCTGATAGAAACAAACAGCCCCGCACCACTAACTGTGATGCGGGATTGCTCATATCTATTCACATTTCAATACTGATCGTCACGCCTGACTTGAAACGGAACAACAAGTAGTCGTTGTAAAGATAATCAAACAATCTCAAAATGGTTCTTCCTGCACCTGATAAGCCCGTCCCTCTGCATCTTACTCAGCTCGTTGGACAGCACCGACCGTTCCACATTGAGATAGTCTGCAAGCTGCTGACGGTCAAATGGTATATCAAACTCACGGCTGTTCTTCTGAACGGAAACGGTGTTCAGATATGCCATTATCCGCCCACGCACCTGTCTCGGAGCAGTATGAAAACTCCGGCTCGACAGGTGCAAGTTTTTTCTTGTGGTGATCGTCAACAGATTAGCAAGCAGTTTCACCCTCATGCTTTCATCAAGCCTGCCGACAGACTTCATATCAAGATAAACAATGGTGCAGTCCTCGTTGGCACAGACATCGACAAGCATAGGCTCATTCGGAAGCAGCGCATAACTCTCAGCGAAGAATTGCCCCTTGCTGACAAGGTTGAGTATCGTGTGGTTGCCCCACATATCATTGCTCTCGATAGTCACACTGCCTGTGATCACAAAGCATAACGTGCTGATGACATCTCCCGAATGAAATATCATCGCGCCTTTCCTGAACCGCTTTTCCCTCGCATTCAGCGAGCCCAGCAGCGTATTTACCTCGGTTTCATCAAAGCCCCTGAACAGTGCCGAACCGCTTAAAACAGAAATATCCATAAAACCTCCGAAATGTTGTAATTACAACATACTTTCACTTTTGATTATACTATAATGGATACAGAAAGTCAAGGAGGTATGACCTATGATAAGAAAAATCATTGAGATAGACGAAGAAAAATGCAACGGCTGCGGACTTTGTGCAAAGGCTTGCCATGAGGGGGCAATCGCTATCGTAAACGGCAAGGCTAAGCTCATGCGTGACGATTTCTGCGACGGCTTCGGTGACTGTCTCCCTGCCTGTCCTATGGACGCTATCCACTTCACCGAGCGTGAAGCGGCAGCTTATGACGAAAAGGCTGTTCAGGCAAACAAGCAGAAGAAGTCTGCCTGCGCTGGTTTCACTTGCCCAGGCTCGGCTTTGCAGAGCTTCACTCCGAGGGATAATGACAGCGATGTTCGTGTTCCAGGCTGTCTGCGACAGTTCCCGATACAGATAAAGCTCCTGCCCACAAATGCACCATACTTCAACGGTGCTGATCTGCTGATTGCTGCCGATTGTACAGCTTACGCCTACGGAAACTTCCACCATGATTTTATCAAAGGCAGGATAACGCTCATCGGCTGTCCGAAGCTCGATGCTGTTGATTACTCCGAAAAGCTGACAGAGATATTCCGTAATAACGATATAAAGAGCATCACTCTCACAAGAATGACCGTACCATGCTGTGGAGGTATGGAGTATGCGATAAAACGTGCGATAGAAGCAAGCGGTAAGGATATTCCGCTTGAAGTCGCAGTCATCTCGCCGGACGGAAATATAGTTGAAATAAGAAAATAACGGAGGTATCTATCATGGAACAGAAAATGTTTTGCTATCAGTGTCAGGAAACGGCAGGCTGCAAGGGCTGTACGGCTTGCGGAGTGTGCGGAAAAACTCCCGAAGTTGCTGCTATGCAGGATTTACTCGTCTATGTGACAAAGGGGCTGTCCGCAGTAACAACTCAGCTTCGTGCAGAGGGGCAGACAGTCGATAAGGCTGTCAATCATCTTTTCAGCGTGAACCTGTTTGCTACAATCACAAATGCGAATTTTGATAATGAGAGTATTATAGCCCGTATCAGGGAAACGCTTACCGTCAAGGAAGAACTGCTCACAAAGGTGCAGAATAAAGAATCACTCCCCGAAGCAGCTCTTTGGAACGGTTCGGACTATGCCGAGAAAGCAAGGACTGTCGGCGTACTTGCAACAGAGAATGAGGATATACGCTCTTTGCGTGAGCTGATAACCTACGGTCTGAAAGGACTTGCGGCATATACAAAACACGCAAACGCTCTGCTGAATGATGATGAG
>JAFRTG010000039.1 GCA_017427265.1 Oscillospiraceae bacterium
ATACCCTGCTATCCGGCTGAAAATGCGAACTCAGCTCGATGCACACGATGAGAAATGGAAGGAGGTTGACACATGAAAGCACTGAGAATTGACGATGTACCGAAGCTGATTGAAATGCGATACAACGAATTTTCTGTAACGCTGGAGCTCGGTTGTGCTTCCGGCAAGGATATCGACATCATCATGCTGGAGGACGGCGTATTGTATCACAATATCAGGGCTCAGGCAGCAGGCAGGATGCGCAACGAGCTTGCGTCCCTGATCGCCAGAACAGACGTCTATGGCCCGGCGATTATCGCAGGCCGCGGCGGCAACGATGTTTCATCGCAGTATGTCGATACGTACATGGTATAAGAAAAGCCGCATCCGATCTGGTACATCGGACACGGCAACAAACAAAAATGTCTGTATGCTCATTGTAGCATATTCGGAGGAAAATGTCAATGGATAAGAGTTATTTTGATGTGAAGCCGAAAGGCAGGCACGCGCAGGTGATCGCCAAGCCGACGGCAGACGCGCTCATGGAGTTCTGCCGGCAGGAGCCGGAGTTCGAGCAGGCGATCGAGCAGAGCGGCAAGTCTTTCGATGACTGCCTGACTGCGATCACAAAGGGCATCGGCGGCGCGATCTCCGATCTGGAGGTTTACAACCGGGCGGTCAAGTTTTACTTTCCTGTGGCTGCGGTGCGGTTCCACATGACGATTGACCTCTGCGGGGATAACGGCGCGATTGATCCGCCGATCACGCAGCACAAGAGCGAGCCGATGCAGCTCTCGCTCGATGCGCTGCTGAACTTCTGAGGTGATACCATGAGGCAAGCAAGAAAAGATGCATTGCTGCACAGCTTCCCGGTCATTCCGTCAGCGCTCATGGATAAGATGAAGGGCAAGTACGCAGGAAATTATGTCGTGCTCTTGACAAATGGCAATGAACTGTTTGCGAGGTGCTTTCACAGGTACTTCGGCGGGCAGCTGGTAGAGCGTCAGCGGTATGTGTTTGCAAAGGACGGCTCTGTCCGGTACGGCAGGGATGACGGTCAGCCGTGGACGGTTCGCAAGGAGTTCCGGGAGCCGGTGTTCTGCCAGTCTTGTTACGGTTACAGCTTCGACAACAGCTACACGCTGCTGAACCGCGAAGCGATCGGGCAGTCCTGCCTGAAATACTGCTGCCATGAGCTCTACAAAGGCAATCTTCTGATCGAGTACCTGCATCTGTACTGCCGTCACCCGAATGTGGAATACCTGATGAAAGCCGGATACGGCGACCTGATCGGCGAATATTACACGGGCTACTGGGGCGGCATTCAGCATATCGCAGCAAACCGGCACATCAGCTGGGAGTCGAACAATCTGCTGAAAATGCTCGGTCTGAACCGCGACGAATTCAAGCTGCTCGCAGGGCATGAGGAACTGTATGATGAATATGTCATGTGGCGCGAGCATTATCCGAAAACAAAACCGGAGGACTTGCTGCTGATTGGCGGCGTGTTCGGACATGAATACGGAACAATGGAGCGATTCATTCATGCAACCGGTCTGAAGCCGCAGCGCATTGCACGGTATCTCAATGAGCATGATGCAGAACCGCATGATTATGACGACTATCTCCGGCAATGCGCACAGCTTCGGTATGACCTGCATGACACCGCGATCTCGATGCCGCATGACTTCATGGCGATGCACACGCGGCTTTCGGAAATGATAAAGTACAATGCGTCACAGGAAGCCCGGAGAAAGTTCAAAGAGAACATGGAATACCGCAAGAAGCTCGAATTTGCGCACAGCGGTTTGTTCATCCGTCAGCCGAAGAATATGACCGAAATTGTGAACGAAGGCAAACGGCTGCATCACTGCGTCGGCGGATACGCGCAGCGGCACGCATACGGTAAACTACACATTATGTTCATCCGGACGGCGGAAAAGCCGGA
This sequence comes from Oscillospiraceae bacterium, assembly GCA_017427265.1. Classification (GTDB taxonomy): domain Bacteria; phylum Bacillota; class Clostridia; order Oscillospirales; family Ruminococcaceae; genus Firm-04. The sequence goes on from JAFRTG010000039.1 coordinate 1,928, forward strand.
TGTTCCGTTCTACACGGTCGAGGTTGACCTGTTCGGGAAGATCGTGCAGGTGCGCGGTCTGCGAAATTGCGAGACAACACCAGAAGTCGATGCCTTCATTGAGGCGTACAAAGAACATCTTGCCGAGGTATTCGGCATCAAACAGAAAGCGAGGAAAACAGCATGAGCGAGGAAATCATGTTGACCGAAAAGCAGCAGGCGGAAGCCCTGCACAAGCAGATCAAGTCCTATGGCAGCATTATTATGCAGTCGTTTTATGGGCTTTGCGCAGCAATCAAACAGATGCGCGACACAAAGCTTTACAAGCAGCTTGGTTATTCGTCTTTTGAAGGATATACCGAAGCAGAACTGGGAATGAAAAAGGTTCAGGCGTACAGTTACATTGCTGTCGCTGAAAATCTTACTGAGGATTTTGTTCGCTCGAGCGAACAGATTGGAATTAAAAAGCTCTATCTGCTTGCAATGGCACCGGAGGAAACCCGCACCGAGATTGTTCAGAACACTGACCTCGAAAGCACAACGGTGCGGGAGCTGCGGGAGCAGATCGCTGCGCTGAAAGAGGAGTCCGAGCTTGACCGCAAGGAGCGCGACAATGCAAACGAAGCGGCGCAGCGGTGGAAGAACACCGCCCAGAGCGCACAGGCTGACAATCAGCGGCTTGAGGATCAGGTGCAATCTTTGACGGATCAGGTGAAGGAAGCCGAAGAAGCCAAAGAGCGCAACCGTCTGACGCTGCTTGACCTGATGAAGAAAAAGACCGAGCGTGTCAAGGAACTGGAAGCACAGATCAAAGATATGGAAAGCAAGCCGCAGGATGTGGCTGTAGTCGATCATACAGAGGAAATGGACGCGCTCAAAGCTGAGATCGAATTGCTGAAACAACAGCTTGCAGATAAGCCGGACACGCAGCTTTCACTCGGCGTTGAGCCGATCTACCAGACGGACAGCAAGGCACTGTTCAAGCCGTATCTCACTGCTGCTGCTGATGCCGTCAACCGCCTTGCGGAATTCATCGGGCAGCATCAGAGCGATCCGAATTACGGCTTTTTTATCGAGAAAATGCAGGCGGCATTTGATTTTGCAAACCAGAAAATTCAGGCGATGAAAGGATGATGAATATGCCTGTCAAGATCAACACACTGGAACTGGAAAACGTGAAGCGCATCCGTGCGGTGCAGCTCACGCCTGCCGCAAGCGGTCTGACGATCATCGGCGGCAACAACAATCAGGGCAAAACCTCCGTACTCGATGCGATCTGCTGGCTGCTCGGCGGCAATAAGTATCAGCCTAGCAATGCGCAGCGCGAGGGCGCTCTCACAGAGCCAATGCTCCGTTGCACGCTCTCTAATGGTCTGGTTGTCGAGCGCAAGGGCAAGAACGCCGCCCTCAAGGTCATTGATCCGCAGGGCAACCGTGCCGGGCAGAAGCTGCTTGACGGCTTCCTCTCTGAGCTGGCGCTTGATCTGCCGAAGTTCATGCAGGCATCGGATCGAGACAAGGCGGACACGCTTCTGCGCATCATTGGCGTCGGAGAGCAGCTCATGCAAATGGAAGCGGAGGAAAAGCGTCTCTACGATCAGCGCACGGCGATCGGTCAGATTCAGGTGCAGAAGGCGAAATTTGCTGCCGAACTGCCAAACTGGGAGAATCTGCCGGATGAGCCTGTCTCCGCTGCGGATCTGATCGCACAGCAGCAGGCGATTCTGGCGCGGAACGGTCAGCGCCAGCAGTGGCAGCATGAGATGCAGAGCATCGACATTGCAATTCAGAATGTGACAGCAGAGATTCAGCGAACCGAGCGGCAGCTTGCCGATCTCCGTGCGCAGCTTGATGAATGGCAGGAAAAGGCGGCATCCGCGCACAAGTCACCGGAGGAGCTCATGCTCGAATCGACTGCCGAACTGGAAGCCAATATCGCAGATATCGACCGCCTGAATGCGAAGATCCGTGACAATCAGCGCAAGGCTGCCGCAGAGCAGGAAGCCGCCAATTACAAGGATCAGTATGAAGGTCTGACCGATCAGATCGAGAAGATCAGAGCGGATCGCCGTGCGCTGCTGAACGGTGCAAACCTGCCGCTGCCGGGACTGTCGGTCGAGGGCGGCAAGCTGCTTTATCAGGGTAAGGCGTGGGACTGCATGAGCGGCTCGGAGCAGCTTCGCGTGGCGACTGCGATCGTGCGCTGCCTGAATCCGGAATGCGGCTTTGTGCTGCTCGATAAGCTGGAGCAGATGGATTTGCAGACGCTGTCCGATTTCGGCGCATGGCTCGAAGCGGAGGGCTTGCAGGCAATCGCAACCAGAGTCAGCACCGGCGACGAATGCTCTGTGATTATTGAAGATGGATGGGCGCAGAATGCGTCCGCATTCACTCAGACACCGCCGCCTGCTCCGTATCAGCCGGCGGCAGGGTTCAAACCGTATCAGCCGAAAGGAGTGTAAATCATGCCTGTTTTTGAAGAAATCAACGGCATCCAGTACGGCAGCGGCATCAAAGCGGTGCTGTACGGGCAGGAAGGTGTCGGCAAGTCGTCGCTTGCCGCAAACATCCCCGGCATCGTGTTCATCGACTGCGAGGGCAGCACTACGAAGATGAATGTGCGCAGACTGCCCGCCCCGACCTCGTGGGCAATGCTCTGCGATGAAATGGAGTACATCCTGCAAAATGCGGCAGTCAAAGGATACCGCGCTGTTGCGATCGACACATTCGACTGGGCGGAAGCGCTTGCATTGCAGGCGATCTGCACCGAACACAATATAAACGGCATCGAGGGGCTGAACTACGGCAAGGGTTGGCAGTATGAATGCGAACTGATCGGAAAGTTTCTCAACAACACGGACAGGCTCATCAAATCCGGCATTCATGTCATCCTGATCTGCCACGCGATTTCGCGCAAGACGACCTTGCCGGAGGAAATCGACGAATTTGACCACTGGGAGCTGAAGCTCGGCAACAAGACCACGAACAAGATCGCGCCGCTGCTGAAAGAATGGTCGGATATGACATTGTTTCTCGCATTCAAAACGCAGGTCATGGCTGCGGATGACAAGGGCAAGGTTCACAAGGCGACATCAGTGCAGCGCGTGATGTATGCGACAAAGTCCGCGTGGTGGGATGCGAAAAACCGCTTCGGTCTGCCGGACAGTATGCCGCTTGACTACGGTGCGATCGCGCATCTGTTTGCCCCGCCTACGGATCAGATCATGCAGCGCGCGCAGGATGCGGGTATTCCGACTGCGACAATCAATGTGCCGCTTCCTGCTCCGGTTGATCCTATACCACAAGTGCTTCCGGCAGACGCTTTACAGGGCGCTGAACCGATCGAAAATACCGGCGAAGACCTTGCAGGCATTCCGGATGCACTGAAAAATCTGATGCAGGCAAACCGTGCTCTGCCCACGCATATTGAGAAGGTCAGCAGTGAAGTGTTCCGGTATTTCCCAGCAGGTATGCCGCTGCGGGAGTATCCGAATGACTATCACGAATGGCTCTGTGCAAACTGGCAGCAGGTCATGGATGCAATTCGGGCAAATTGTCCTGATTATGTACCGTTTTAAGCGAAAGGAGATCAGAATATGGACTATCAGAACAACGGCTATCAGCAGGGCGGCTATCAGGCACCGCAGAACGGATACGGCGGTTACGCACAGCAGCCTGCGCCGGTGCAGGGCGGCAGTCTTGGCTGGGATGACGATTTTGCAGCGGAGGAGGGCAGCCGAAATCCGCTGCTGCCGGAGGGCGATTACTGGTTTGAAATCGTCAAACTCGAACGTGGCAGACATAACGGTAGCGCAAAGACGCCGCCCTGCAACAAGGCGATTGTCACATTCCGGATCCTTGCGCCGCAGGGCGAAGCGATTATTACGGAAAATTACTTTGTGATTGATCTCGACTGGGCGCGCCAGAAAAATACATCGCTTTTTGCGAGCATCGGCATCGCGAAGAAAGGCGAAGCGCGCGTAAAGCCTGTCTGGTCAAATGAGATCGCAGGACGGCGAGGTATCTGCCATATTGCACCGCGCTCCTTTGAAAGGGACGGTAAAACGCATCAGACGAATGATCTGAAATATCTCTATCCGATGTGGGACCAGCCGAATGTTGAGCCTGTCGCTGCGAGAAACAGCACTCCTGCTTATCAGCAGCCCGCTTTTCAGGGGAATCAGCAGCAGTATGCACCGTCTGCGCAGGGCTATGCGCCGCCGATGCAGCAGCAGGGCTATCAGCAGCCTGCACAATGTTGGCAGCAGCCTCAGAATAACAACGGATATGGAGGGGGCATTTACTGATGAACCTCAGACCGTACCAGCAGGCAGCAAAGGACGCGATCTTCTCCGAATGGGAGAATGTACGCAGCACTTTGCTCGTCCTGCCGACCGGCACAGGAAAGACCGTCGTATTTGCATCGACCGCAGAGGATTGCGTCCGCCGGCGCGGGCGCGTCCTCATCCTTGCACACCGCGGCGAGCTGCTTGATCAGGCGCAGGATAAGATCGGCAAAGTGACCGGTCTCGGCTGTGCCGTGGAAAAAGCCGAGCAGAGTTGTATCGGATCATGGTATCGCATTACGGTCGGTTCCGTACAGTCGATGATGCAGGAGAAACGTCTTGACCGGTTTCCACCAGATTACTTCACACATATTATCATTGACGAAGCGCATCATGCTGTGTCTGACAGCTATCAGCGCGTCATTCAGCACTTTCCGGAATCTCACATTCTCGGCGTGACCGCGACGCCTGATCGCGGCGACATGAAAGAAATCGGCAGTGTCTTTGATACGCTCGCTTATGAGTACACTCTGCCGCAGGCGATCAAAGATGGCTATCTCTGCCCGATCAAGGCGCTGACGATTCCGCTGAAGCTCGATATTTCAAAGGTCGGCGTTTCAGCCGGAGATTTCAAGCCCGGCGAGATCAGCACGGCGCTCGATCCGTACCTTGAACAGATTGCCCAAGAGATGAAGCGCTATTGTGCAGACCGCAAAACTGTCGTGTTTTTGCCGCTGATCGCAACCTCACAGAAATTTCGCGATATATTGAATGCAGCGGGATTCCGTGCGGCAGAAGTCAACGGAAACAGCGAGGACAGAGCAGAGATCCTCAGCGATTTTGAATCCGGCAAATACAATGTCTTGTGCAATTCGATGCTGCTGACCGAGGGCTGGGATTGTCCGTCCGTAGACTGCGTGATCGTGCTGCGTCCGACGAAGGTGCGCGCACTCTACTGCCAGATGGTCGGACGCGGAACACGGCTCTGCGAGGGCAAGGAACATCTTCTGCTGCTGGACTTCCTCTGGCACTCTGAGCGGCATGAGCTTTGCAGACCTGCGCACCTGATCTGCGAAAACGCCGAGACCGCGAAGCAGATGACAGCAGATCTGACAGAGAAAGCGGGAGCTGCCGTCGATGTGACCGAAGCAGCGCAAACCGCCGAGGAGGAAACCATTGCGAAACGCGAGGAAGCACTGACAAAGCAGTTCGAGAAGTTCAAGACCAGAAAGCGCAATCTTGTCGATCCGCTGGAATATGCGATTTCCGTGCAGCAGCGTGATCTGCTCAGCTATCAGCCTGCATTCGGCTGGGAGTGTCAGCCGCCTTCACAGGCACAGATGCAGGCACTTGAAAACCGCGGCATTGATCCGAACAAGGTGCAGTCTGCCGGCATGGCAGAACAGGTACTCCGGAGCGCAGCACAGCGGCAGCAGAACTGTCTTTCCACCGCAAAGCAGATCGCAAGGCTCGAACGCTACGGCTTCCGGAATGTCGGCGCATGGAGCTTTGAGGCGGCAAACAATATGATCGCGCGGATTGCTGCGCAGGGTTGGAAGCGCGTTCCGTCCGGCGTGGATCCGGCGACGTATATCCCGAATGAGGTAGTGTATGGAATATAAAAACGATAACCTCGAAGAACTGCTGCAATATATTGATCCGGCGCAGTGCTCCTATCAGGAATGGTGCGGCATTGGCATGGCACTCAAAGATGCAGGGTATCCGGTATCGGTCTGGGATGCATGGTCAGCGCGTGACGGTGTGCGGTATCATGCAGGAGAGTGCGCGAAAAAATGGCACAGCTTCAACGGCTCCGATACGCCCGTCACCGCTGGCACAATCGTCCACATGGCGATCGAAAGCGGGTATCAGCCGCACCGTGAGCACGGCAGCGGTCAGGCACTTGACTGGAACGATGAAATCAATGCTGATTATGTTGTGACATCTCCGGAGCAGACAACCGCGCTCCCGATCAAAGAGCCTGAAAACTGGAATCCCGCTGAGCAAATCTCGCGTTATATTGAAACGCTGTTTGAAGCAAATGATAATGTCGGTTATGTCACCGAATGCTGGCAGAACAGCGACGGGAAATATCTGCCGACTGCCGGATGCTGGGACAGAACAGCCGGTCAGCTTCTTGCCGATTTGCAGCGGTATCATGGCGACCTCGGTGCAGTATTTGGAGACACAAATCCCGAATGTGGAGCGTGGATCCGATTCAATCCACTGGACGGGCGCGGCGCGAAGAATGAGAATGTGACCGAATATCGCTATGCATTGGTTGAATCCGATGCAATCCCAGTGGAGCAGCAGAACGGCATTATGCATGATCTGAAGCTGCCGATTGCAGCACTCGTGTATTCCGGCGGCAAGTCGCTGCATGCGATTGTGCGCGTCGATGCAGGCAGCTATGACGAATACCGTAAGCGTGTGGAGTTTCTGTATTCTGTCTGCGATAAGAACGGGCTGAAAGTAGACCGGCAGAACCGCAATCCATCCCGCCTTTCCAGAATGCCCGGCGTCATTCGCAAGGGGCGCAAGCAGTTCCTGATTGAGACCAATACCGGCTTTGCATCGTGGGCGGAATGGAAGGATTATGTCGAGAGCATCACGGACGATCTGCCGGATTTTGAAAGCATGGCTGAAGCATGGGAGCATCTGCCGGAGCTGGCACCGCCGCTAATCGAGGGCGTGCTGCGGAAGGGACATAAAATGCTGATTGCTGGACCGTCAAAGGCTGGCAAGTCCTATGCGCTGATTGAAATGTGCATTGCGATCGCAGAGGGCAGGAAATGGCTCGGCTGGCAATGTGCAAAGGGGCGCGTCCTCTATGTGAATCTGGAACTTGACCGCGCATCCTGCCTGCACCGGTTCCGCGATGTTTACGACAGCATGAAGATTCCGCCGCAGAATATCGGCAGCATCGACATCTGGAACCTCAGAGGCGTGACAGAACCGATGGACAAGCTCGCCCCGAAGTTGATCCGACGAGCGAAAAAAGGCAGTTATATTGCGGTCATCATTGATCCGATATACAAGGTCATAACCGGTGACGAGAACAGTGCCGATCAGATGGCACATTTCTGCAACCAGTTCGACAAGGTCTGTACAGAGCTCGGCTGCGCGGTGATCTATTGTCATCATCACAGCAAGGGTATGCAGGGCGGCAAGCGGTCAATGGACAGAGCATCCGGCAGCGGCGTATTTGCCCGTGATCCGGACGCACTTCTTGATATGATCGAGCTGGATCTGACCGAGGACATCGTGAAACAGCAGCAGAACCGTGAAGCCTGCCGGATCTGTGAGCAGCATCTTGCCATGTGCGCGCCGAATGCACTGAACAATGCCCCGCAGGATGATATGCTGAACCGCAATGCTGCTGTGCAGCTCTGCCATGATAACATGACCAATGAGCAGTATCAGGCACTTGCAGCGGCGCTCCGTACATCTGACAGCTATGTATCGCAAATGTCAGCTTGGCGCATCGAGGGGACGCTCAGAGAGTTCCCGAAATTCCCGCCTGTCAATGTTTGGTTCCGGTATCCGCTGCATGAGATTGACATGATCGGTGTGCTGAAAGACCTGCAATCTGATGTCGAGCTGACAACGCAGCAGCGCGCATCGAAAAACGGTCACAAGCGGCAATCACAGATTGCAAAGGCAAAGGCGGCAGACAAATCTGCGGAGCTGCTGAATACATTTGACACCTGCGCCATGAACGGCAGTATGAGCGTGCAGGATATGGCGGAGTATCTCGGGTGCAGCAGAGACACGGTCGAACGCAGGGTGAAAAAGTGCAACGAGCTTGTTTTGAATGACGGAATGATTACTAGGAAATAGTGTTAAATATATTAAGCTTGCCGCAAAAACCTGCCGCAACTGGCTATATAATATATAGAAATATTTGCGGTGCAAAATTGCAATGTCAATGGGTATAACCGCAAGCGGCTTCAAAGTCAGCCGCCTTGCGGTGAGTACCCTGCATTGACACCCGCGAACACAAAATGTCGGAAGGAGTGAGAATGTGATACAGTTTTTTATGCCGATGATTCCGCCGACTGTAAC
>JAFRTG010000040.1 GCA_017427265.1 Oscillospiraceae bacterium
ACTGTTTTATGAGCTGATCTATGAAACACTTGAAGTGAACGCCGCAGAAATGTCTGCTTTTCTGTATGAGAAAACACCCGATTTTTTGAAAGCATCATTTGAGCAATATCGTTACAGCAGTGAGGATATATTGAATACGGAAAAATAGAAGTATACTAAAAAACGCAGCCGACAAATTGTGACTGCGTTTTTCATTTATTTTCAAAGCATCTGTTTTCTCAGATACTCCGCTGTTTTAGATCGCTCACACTTCAGCAGTTCCTCGGGTGTACCGCTGAACATGACCTCTCCGCCCTCCGAGCCACCCTCCGGTCCCATGTCAATGATGTGATCCGCCTGTGCGATGAGTTCGAGCCGATGCTCCACAATTATGACCGTGTTTCCGCCCTTGACGAGCTTTCGCAGGAGAGCTAAGAGCTTTTCAATATCCTTGCCGTGAAGTCCAGTGCTCGGCTCATCAAGGACATAGATCTCGCCCTTGCTTTGCAGATGACTTGCCAGCTTGACACGCTGTACCTCGCCGCCCGAAAGAGTGCTTGTGGGCTGTCCGAGGGTGAGATAGCCTAGCCCTACATCTATCATGCTCTGCAAGCCGGAGCGAATCTTTTTGCTGTCGAAAAAGTCCATCGCTTCGGCAATCGTCAGCTTCATCACATCTTCGATATTCAGCCCCTTGTATTTGTAGGAAAGTGCTGTCGGATTGTACCGATGCCCGCCGCACTCCTCGCAGGGAACGACCACAGGCTCGGCAAACGCCATATCGTAGCTGATCTGACCCGTACCCTTGCAGACCGCACATCCGCCCTTTGAATTGTAGCTGAACCAGCTTGCAGCCACGCCGTTTTCCTTGCCGAACAGCTTGCGTATCTCGTCCATAACGCCCGTATAGGTGGCTGGCGTTGAGCGTATGGAAGTCCCTATCGGCTTCTGGTCGATGACGATCGCCTGCGTATACCGCTTCACAAATTCGTGGCAGACAAGAGAGCTTTTCCCCGAACCTGCAACGCCCGTAACGGCGGTCAGAACGCCCTTCGGTATCGTGACGGTTATATTTTTGAGATTGTGACAATGTGCGTTTTCTATTTTGTAGCCCTCGGTCGCTGTCAGCGGGGAGGTGTTCAGCTCTATCTTTTTGTTCATCATCTGCGCTGTCAGCGTATCGGCAGAACGCAAGCCAGACAGGTCGCCCTGATAGACGATACGACCGCCGTTCGTTCCCGCGCCCTCGCCAAGCTCGATGATGTGATCTGCAAGCTCTATCATCTGACGGCTGTGCTCCACGATGAAAACATTGTTGTGCTTGTCACGCAGATCGAGCAGGAGCTTTCCGATACGCTCCGCATCGGCAGGGTGTAGTCCAGAAGTCGGTTCGTCAAAGATATAAGTGGTGTTGGAAAGACTGCTGCCCAAATTCCGCACCATTTTGATACGCTGCAATTCACCGCCCGAAAGGGTATCCGTCCGCCTTGAAAGAGAAAGATAACCGATGCCCACATCGATCATTCTTTGCAGTATCGCCTTTATCTGCCGTGCAAGCGAAACGCCCCTCGGCTCGGTGATCTTATCAAGCGCGGGCAGAAGCTCCGTCACGGTCATATTGCCGTAGTCCACGATATTCAGCCCGTTTATCCTCGATGCAAGTGCGGCAGGATTCAAGCCCGTACCGCCGCAGGTCGTGCAAGCGCCTTTCTCCACAAGTGACATGATCTCGTCCTGCAAGCGCTGTTTCAGCTTTGTGATGTCACGACGCAGATACAGCCGATAAAACCGAGGGATCACGCCCTCGTAGTCCACCTTATCCACACGCCCCGTATTGTTGGAGCGTATCTCCACCTGCACCTTGTCCTTTGCACCGTGTTTCAGTATATCTGTTTCTTCGGGCGTGAAATCGCAGAGCCTTTTATGCGGATCAAGCAGGGGATTGTTCTGATAGAGATAGGTCTGCCAGCCTGCCGAGAACTGGCTGAACCGCAAAGCACCCTCCGCAAGCGTTTTGCTCATATCGAACATTCTGTTCTCCACAAGCACGAGCTGTTCACCGATGCCTGTGCAATCGGGACACATACCGAGAGGGTGATTGAAGCTGTAAGCCATAGAACCGCCTGCGGACGGTTGACCGATACGGCTGAACAGCAGGCGCACAAGCGGTGCGGCATCTATCGCCGTACCGACAGTGGAGCGGGTGCTTGCACCCATAGCTCTCTGGTCTACCACGATCGCAGGGGTTAGATTATGTATCTCCTCGACCTTCGGACGCTCATAATGTGGCATTTTATTTCGCAGAAACAGCGGATAGGAGCTTTGCCATTCACGGCTGCTTTCCACCGCTATCGTATCAAACGCAAGGGAGCTTTTCCCTGAACCAGATACGCCTGCAAATACCACAAGCTGTCCCTTCGGTATCGTGACATTGATGTGCTTGAGGTTGTTCTCACTTGCACCGGTAATCTCAATGTTGTCAGTCCTTTGCATCACACAAGCCCTCCCGTTCAAATTCATCGTGCAGATGTTCAAAAAACTCCGCATACAGAGAAACGAAGCGCTCAATATCCGACATTTTAGACACGGCTCGTTCCTCCGCCTGTATCATACGCAGAACGGTTTTCTCTGCAAAGGCTTTTCCCGAATCTGTCAGCAGGATACGCTTGCGGTTTTTCGTATTCGGTATCATTTCAAGCGTGACATAGCCCTTCTTCGCAAGCCCCGCCACAGCGGAATTGATCGTCTGCTTCGGGAACAGCATAAGTTCAATCAGGTCTTGCTGGGAAAGCGGCTCCTCGGCATTTTGCAGATAATACAGCACCCACATCGAGCAGTCCGAAAGCCCGAAGGCTACCGCAGCCCCACGATAGAGCGAGTCATATTTCTTTTCACAGCCAGCAAGGACTGCAAGGTATTCTTTGTTTTCCATGTTATTTGCTCCTTTAGTCCGAAATCGGATACTAATATTATAGCACAGGGAGGACGCTATGTCAAGGCGCTGTCAAATTTTCAAAAACAAAAAACCGCACATGAATGTACCATGTGCTTTTTCATTTATTGACGCACTGTTCCGGCTGCAGCAGCATGTGCTGTCGTTGAAACCGGCAACAATATGGATAATACAATGCCCCGAAGCACTCTGAAATGCTTCGGGGCAAAATTGCTATACGGGTATTTGTCTGACGCAGGAATTATTAGGGGAAATGCTTGCAGAAATCAATAGCTTGCTGTGTGCGCCAGATAGCAGTACGCGCCGTAAAACGCGATAATCAGCAGCGTAAGAAAGCTGAAGCTGCCGCCGTGGATCAAGCTTCTGAGAAAGTTGAATGCCAGCACGCCGACAATGATAAGCGTCAGCTTTCTGCAGCGATCCGGATCGCTCTGCAGACCTGCGCGGCCGGCCAGAAGCGAAACAACGCCCGCGATAATCGGGAACGCCACACCGAGCAGTGTGAAGAACGTCATACCGCCCTGTACAGTTTCACCCATTTGGCTTGTCGCAAGACCGACACCGGCCACCGTGATAATCGCAACAAGGATCAGCAGACCGCCCAGTACGATTGCAATCCAGCTTCCGATTTTGAAAAGTAATTCTTTGTCAAGACTCATGTGTAGAACCTCCCGTTCAAATACTTATAATATTATACACAAAAAAGGAAGTTTTGTCAAGTACCTGAGACACCGAATATTTCTCCGCCGCCGAGAACGGTCTCTCCGTCATAAAAAACAGCGGCCTGTCCGGCAGTGATTGCGCGCTGCGGTTCATCAAAGGTCAGCAGAGCTGTCTGCGCGTCCGTAAATAAAACAGTTGCGGGCTGTGCCGGGTGCCGGTAGCGGATTTTGGCCTGACACCGGACGGGTTCCTGCGGCGGAGCGCCGGCAATCCAGTTGACGCCGCAGACCGTGCAGCTGTGCCGGAACAGATCGGCATTGTCCCCGATGACGACCCGGTTCTGTTCCGGTTCCAGTGCGACGACATAGGCGGGCTTACCGACCACAATGCCGAGTCCGCGGCGCTGTCCGACGGTATAATGAATCAGGCCGTTATGCTGTCCCAGCACATTGCCCTGCAGATCGACAAATTCGCCGGGAACCGGATCGGTGCCGGTCTCCTCCCGGATGACGCGGGCATAATCGCCGTCCGGCACAAAGCAGATATCCTGCGAGTCGCGCTTGCGGGCATTGACGAAGCCCTGCGATTCCGCGAGCTGCCGCACCGCCTGCTTGGTCAGACCGCCGAGCGGCAGCAGCACATGAGAGAGCTGTTCCTGCGTCAGCATATAGAGCACATAACTCTGATCCTTGGTGAGATCGGTTCCGCGGCAGAGCCGGAAGCCCGCTGCAGTTTCGAGCACTCTGGCATAATGCCCGGTGACGATGTGATCGCAGCCGAGCTCTGCCGCGCATTCCAGCAGCCTGGAAAACTTCATGCAGCGGTTGCAGTCGATGCATGGGTTCGGGGTTTTGCCGCACTGATAGCTGCGGACGAATTTTCCAATGATCTGCTCGCGGAACTGCTCGCGGAAATCAAAGACATAGTGCGGAATTCCGAGCCTGCTGCAAATCGCCTTTGCATCTGCGGCATCGTCCGGCGCGCCGGGAAGGGTACTGTCGTGCAGCTTCATGGTACAGCCGATGCATTCGTAGCCGGCCTGAAGGGTCAGGAGTGCGGCTGCACTGGAATCGACGCCGCCGCTCATGGCAATCAATGCTTTTTTCATGTCAATCGCTCCCTGTGTTCTGTACGGGCTCCCCGCACAGACAGATTTCTGCTGACATTATACCATATTGCTTCGTATTTTGCAAGGCGTGTGCCCACCTGTGAGAACCGGAAAGAAACGGCAGGGGCACGGCTGTTACACCGTGCCCCCGTCGCTTTGTAAGGAAATGAGATGTAAGAAGTACGCTTAATTCGTTTCCGGCATTTCTTCGCTCTGGAGTGCATCGTAGTTCACAGAGCCTGTGCGCACCTTGATAACGCGCTCGACCGGATAGATGAAGATCTTGCCGTCGCCGACCTGACCGGTGTACAGCACCTCGCGTGCCGTTTTGACAACGGTATCGACCGGAACCTTGCAGACAACAATCTCTGCCTTGATCTTCGGATGCAGCGTTGCACTCATCTTGGCGCCGCGGTAATAGCTGTTCGACTTCTGGATGCCGCAGCCCATAACATTTGTGACCGTTACGCCGGTAATGCCGATTCGCTCCATCGCGTGAATGAAGTGGTGCAGCTTCTCCTGATTGAATACCACTGCGATCTTTGTCATCTTCGGAGCCTTGGTGTCATTCGGGATATTGTTTTCAACCGGGACAGCTTCTGCAGCAGGAACCTTTGTGACAGTCGTGACGCTCTTGGCATCGCCCTTCACGTAGCCTGCGATTGCAGTTTCGCTCATAGCCGGCATAAAGTCTGCATAGGAGCTGACCAGACCGTGCTCTGTTGCGTCCATACCGAGGATTTCTTCCTGTTCGGAAGCGCGGAGACCGATTGTCTTTTTGATGACGAAGAATACGATTGTCATTGTGATTGCTGCCCAGGAAGCAACTGCTGCGAAACCGAGCAGCTGTGTGCCGAGCAGACTGAATCCGCCGCCGTAGAACAGGCCGTTGTAGGTATCATTGCCGGGAGCACTTGTTGTTGCGAAGAGGCCGACTGCGATCGTGCCCCAGATGCCGTTCATCATGTGGACGGCGACTGCACCGACCGGATCGTCAATGTGCAGCACATAGTCAAGCAGCCAGACGCCGAAGCAGACCAGCAGGCCGGAAACAATACCGACGATGCCTGCGCCGGCGACATCCATGACGTCACAGCCGGCCGTGATGCCGACCAGACCTGCCAGAGATGCGTTCAGACACATGGAAACATCAGGCTTGCCGTACTTGACCCAGGTGAAAATCATACATGTAACAGTTGCGATTGCAGGAGCGACTGTCGTGGTAACAAAGACGGATGCGAGCTGACCGGTGCTTGTACATGCCGCACCGTTGAAGCCGTACCAGCCGAACCAGAGGATGAAACATCCGAGTGCGCCGAGCGTCAGGTTGTGACCGGGGATTGCATTCGGCTGAATGCTGCCGTCAGACTTCTTGGAGAACTTGCCGATACGCGGTCCGAGGATCTTTGCGCCAACCAGAGCGGCGATACCGCCGACCATGTGGATCGCGCAGGAACCTGCAAAATCATGGAAGCCGAGCTGTGCGAGCCAGCCGCCGCCCCAGATCCAGTGTGCTTCAATCGGATAAACCAGCGCGCTGATGACACCGGAATAAACACAATAAGAGAGGAACTTGGTACGCTCTGCCATTGCACCGGAAACGATCGTTGCGGCCGTTGCGCAGAACACCAGATTGAACACGAAGTTCGACCAGTCAAAGTTTGCATAAGCAGTGAACACATCGAATCCAGGCTTGCCGATCAGACCGCAGAGGTCTTCGCCCATGAAGAGTCCGAAACCGATCAGCACGAACATCGGGGTACCGATGCAGAAATCCATAAGGTTTTTCATGATGATGTTGGCGGCATTCTTCGCACGGGTGAAGCCCGTTTCGACCATTGCAAAGCCCGCCTGCATAAAGAACACAAGTGCAGCGCCGATCAGAAACCAGATCGCAAACACTTCGCTGTCTACCGTTTGAATGATTTCATTCATAAATCATTCCTCCATTTCCTTCTTGTTTTTGAGTGGCTGATGCGGAATAAAAAAAGTGCGTGATTCCGTCCTCCGGTATCACGCACCCCATTGTGCATTATTCCTGCAAGCAGCATTTCACATTTCGCGCTGATGTGAAAACAGATAAGGCTGCGAAGAATGATTCATTCTTCGCAGCCCCTTTGCTGTTCTGACTGTAGTATAGCATATTGTGAAAACTTTGTCAAGCGTTTTTCTGCATTTCGGAATGCAGTATAAAATTTGTGCCCGAACAGAGTGTATTTTGTCGAATGAATCAGCTGTCCTCGAACTCGCTGACCAGCGACGAGACAGTCTGCTTGGCATCGCCGTAGATCATGACGGTATTGTCATTCGTAAACAGCGGGTTCTCAACGCCGGAGAAGCCGGCGCCCTTGCCGCGCTTCAGCACAAAGACTGTGCGAGCCTCATATGCATTGATGATCGGCATACCGTAAAGCGGCGAGGATTCGTCTGTCTGTGCAGAGGGGTTGACAACGTCGTTTGCACCGATGACGATTGCAACGTCGGTGTTCGGCATCTGCGGATTCATTTCGTCGGCAGTCTTGAGCTGCTCATACGGCACGTTTGCCTCTGCAAGCAGCACGTTCATGTGACCGGGCATACGGCCGGCGACCGGATGGATCGCAAAGCTGACCTCTGCACCGTTTTCTTCGAGCTTATCGCACAGCTCCTTGACGGCGTGCTGTGCCTGTGCAACGGCCATGCCGTAGCCGGGGATGAACACGACCGAGGAAGCCGCTTCGAGAATCAGATATGCGTCCTCAACGGACATCGACTTCGGCTCCTTGCCGCTGCCTGCTGCGCTCTTGGACTTCGATGCGCCGAAGCTGCCGAACAGCAGCGAATAGAGCGTGCGGTTCATCGCCTTGCACATGATGAGCGTCAGGATGAGACCGGAGGTACCGACCAAACATCCGGAGACGACCAGCACGGAATTGTTGAGTGCCAGACCTGCAAATGCAGCTGCAAGACCGGAAAATGCATTCAGCAGCGAGATAATAACAGGCATATCGCCGCCGCCGATTGTGACGACCATCGTAAAGCCGAGGATCAGGAATGCAGCCGTGACCATGATAATGCCGATAAAGCCGAGCTGTGCATTGCTGCCGCTGAAGGCATACAGGCAGATGCCTGCGAGACCTGCAATCGCCAGCACTGCGTTCAGCGCATTCTTTGCGGGGATGACGACGGATTTCTTGAACATTTTGCCGGAGAGCTTGCCCCATGCAACCACAGAGCCCGTGAAAGCAATCGCACCGATTGCAACCGTCAGACCCATTGTGACGCCCTCAAACGGAACGGCATCTGCGCCGAGTGTGCGGTAGTTTGCATACTGTGCCAGTGCGACCAGCAGCGAGGACAGACCGCCGAAGCCGTTGAACAGCGCAACCAGCTGCGGCATACCGGTCATTTCGACCTTTTTCGCCCAGACAGCGCCGATGATGCTGCCGACAATGACGGCTGCGGCAATCATCAGATAGCTGTTCAGTCCGGCTGCCATGACCTCTTTTTCAAACAAAACGGTGATGACGGCGATCAGCATACCGACTGCGGAAAGACCGTTGCCCTTCCGTGCGGTATCGGCCTTGCCGAGCAGCTTGATGCCGCGGATGAACAGCACCGCGGACACCATATAAAGAACGGTGATAATAACGTCTCTCACTTGTTTTTATCTCCCTTCTTCTTGAACATGCCGAGCATTCTGTCGGTGACCAGATAGCCGCCGACCACATTGATTGCAGCCAGCACGATTGCAATGATGCCGAACACCATGCCGATTGTGCTGCTCGGAGCCAGAACGGCAACAGCGGTTGCGGACATTGCGCCGACAATCGTAATACCGGAAATTGCGTTTGTACCGGACATCAGCGGTGTATGAAGCTGAGAAGGAACCTTGGAAATCAGCTCCACGCCCAGAAATCCCGCGATCACAAATACAAAAATGAGTAACATGATCTCGCCCATTTTAATTCTCCTTAAACCGTTCGTGGATGATCTTTCCGCCCTGTGTCAGCAGACAGCCGCGCATGATCTCATCCTCAAGATTGACAACGAATTCGCCCTGTTCCTTGTTATAGAAGTGCGTGAGGAATGCCGTGAAGTTGCCGGAAAGCATCTTCGAGGCATCAAACGGCACCTGACGCTCCAGATAATCACCGGACATGATGATGACGCCGTTGTCTGTGACGACCTCCTCAAACAGCTTCGAGCCCTCGACGTTGCCGCCGGTCGAAACTGCCATATCGACGATAATGGAGCCCGGCTGCATCCGGTCGATGACATCCTTTGCGATGAGGCGCGGTGCCTTTCTGCCGAACACCTTTGCCGTCGTGATGACGATATTCGAGCGCTCGCAGACCTTGGCCTGTGCTTCCTGCTGCTTCTTGATCTGCTCCGGCGTCAGTTCCTTTGCGTAGCCCTGTGCGGTCTGTCCCATTTCACCGAGGTCGATCTTGACAAAGCTGGCGCCGAGCGATTTGACCTGCTCCTCGACAACCGGACGGGTATCGAAGGCATCCACTCTTGCGCCGAGACGCTTTGCGGTTGCAATCGCCTGCAGGCCGGCAACACCGACACCGATGATGAACACTCTTGCAGGATTGATCGTACCGGACGGCGTGACCATCATCGGCAGGATCTTCGGCAGACGCGCAGCAGCATTGACAACAGCAACATAACCTGCGAGCGAGGTCTGCGAGGACTGCACATCCATTTTCTGTGCGAGTGTGGTACGCGGGATCATCTCCAGCGAAACCGCCTGAATGCCATTCTGTGCAAATTCCTTCAGCAGCGCCTTTTCATTGAATGGGTCAAGGTAGCTCAGGTGCAGCGTGTTGGGCTTCAGGCCGTCCGCGCTCTGCGGCTTCAGGATGCGCAGCACGATTTCAGAATCGTAGCCCAGCTCCTCCTTGTCGATCATGACAGCACCGGCTTTTTCATAAGCGGCATCCGAGAAGCCGCTCTTTAAGCCTGCACCGCGCACAACCTTGAACGAAAAGCCCATACCGATGAGCTTTTTGATATCGTCGGGGATCAGCGCGACTCTGGTTTCACGCGGATCGGTCTCCCGACAGACGAGTACAGTTTTCATCTCATTCTCCTCTCAGAATATCATATCGTAAGACAGCAACAGATACGCCCCCTGCATCCTTGAAAGGGGCGTATCTGTATTGTATTCATTTAATCCCAGGTCTGCGTATCACGGGAGAAATCAGTTTCCTCCGCGACAGGCATGTACGGATTTGCAGGCGGTGTTTCAATCTGCATTTCCGGCTGTTTCATCGGAAATCCTGTGAACGGAATTCCTCTCATATCCAGTTTATCCATTGAAGTTCTCCTGCATGTTGGGGAATTGTCAAACGGATGCGCTTTCCGTTTACACAATACCCTGTGCGTTCATGGCATCGAGCACCTTCTCGAAGCCGGCGATGTTTGCGCCGGCAACGTAGTTGCCCTCCATGCCGTACTTCTTTGCAGCTGCGCTGATGTTCGCATAGACATTCTCCATGATGCCCTTCAGCTTGGAGTCAACTTCCTCGAAGGACCAGCTCAGGCGCTCGCTGTTCTGGGACATTTCCAGAGCGGAGGTTGCAACGCCGCCGCAGTTGGAAGCCTTGCCGGGGATGAACAGAATGCCGCTTTCCTGCAGGAACTTGGTTGCATCCTCGGTGGTCGGCATGTTTGCGCCCTCGCAGACTGCGATGCAGCCGTTCTCCTTGAGCAGCTTTGCATCGTCGAGCGTCAGCTCATTCTGTGTTGCGCAGGGGAGTGCGATGTCGCACTTGATCTGCCAGACGCCTCTGCCCTCGTGATACTCAGAGGTCAGCTTTGCATTCTTGTATGCAGTCAGGCGCTCACGGCGGACTTCCTTGATCTCCTTGAGGAGTGCGACGTCGATGCCGTCCGGATCATAGATCCAGCCGGTGGAATCGGAGCAGGTGACGACCTTTGCACCGAGCTGCTGAGCCTTTTCAATCGCATAGATTGCGACATTGCCCGCGCCGGAAACTGCAACGGTCTTGCCCTTGATATCAATATTGTGGTCACGGAGCAGTGCGTCCGTGATGTAAAGCAGTCCGTAGCCGGTTGCTTCCGTTCTGGCGAGAGAGCCGCCGTAGGAGAGACCCTTGCCGGTCAGCACGCCCTCGAACAGGCCGCGCAGCTTCTTGTACTGACCGAACATGTAGCCGATCTCGCGTGCGCCGGTGCCGATGTCGCCGGCCGGAACGTCAGTATCTGCGCCGATGTACTTGCATAGCTCAGACATGAAGCTCTGGCAGAAGTTCATGACCTCGCGGTCGGATTTGCCCTTCGGATCAAAGTCGGAACCGCCCTTGCCGCCGCCGATCGGGAGACCGGTCAGGGAGTTCTTGAAGATCTGCTCAAAGCCGAGGAACTTGATAATGCCGATATTCACGGACGGGTGCAGACGCAGACCGCCCTTGTACGGACCGATTGCGGAATTGAACTGTACGCGGTAGCCGGTGTTAACATGTGCATTGCCCTGATCGTCAATCCACGGCACACGGAATTTAATCTGGCGCTCCGGATTGACCAGACGCTCCAGGAGTGCGTCGCGGCGGAACTTTTCCTCATTTGCATCCACGATGACGCGGATGGATTCAAGCACCTCGCGCACGGCCTGATGGAACTCCGGTTCATCAGGATTCTTTTCGATCACTTGTGCAATGATCTCATCAATATAAGACATAAAACTTCCTCCTGTTTGTTATTTCACCGGCAAAAGCCGATAAAGTTGCATAATAATCATATCGTATTTTCTGTGGGAAAGTCAACGAACATTCCCCCGTAAATATCCGACATCAGCCTGCATTTATCCGTGAATCCGCCTGCGGGCGCTTGTGATACAGCCCGATTTCCCGTATAATGAGATACAAAAAGTCAAAAGAGGTATCTCCAGATGAAAACGATTCGTATTCTCTCAGAATCCGCGGCGACCGGGATGCGGCTGCGCGATATTCTGTATCAGGCGGGGTATGCGGAAATCACGTATTCCGTCCTGAACGCAATACCGGACACAAGCACTGCTGACATCTTCATTATATACGCAAAATCGCGTATTTCGGATATCCTCCAGACTGCCGCCGATTGCGATACACAGATGATTCTGCTGCTGCCGCCTGATTGCTATGCAAGATATCTTGACCGTGCAAGACATGCCGGAATCAAGCTGCTGCTGATGCCGGTTGCCCCGGATACGCTGCTGGAAGCCGTGCGGAATGCGGCTACTTTTTGATTTCGGACGGTACAACGCCGGTGTGCTTTTTGAATACGCGCGTAAAGTAATCAGGCGTTGAGAATCCGAGCAGGCGGCTCACCTCCAGTACCTTGAACTGTCCGCTTTCGAGCAGCCTTTCTGCATAGTTAATCTGGAATCCCTTGTAGAATTCACCGAATGTCATGCCGAATTTGTTTTTGAAATATCTGCCGAAATAGTCGCGGTTGAATCCGAAATAATCTGCCGCGAGTTCCACCGTAGCGGTCTGATGCTCCATTTTCAGCAGGAATGCGCGCAGCTTCTCCGAAACAGGCTGCAGCTCCTCGGAATCCGGCAGCGTGTCCAGCGCATGGCTGACTGCTGTGCGGTATTCAGTTTCAATCAGCTGTTCATGTACCAGTGCTGCTGCCCTGGAAACCGCTGCGAGCAGATCCTCCGGCGGAATCGGCTCTGCGAGAAAGTCGATTGCGCCGAGCAGAAAGCATTCCCGCATCCGCTGGGAATCATCCTGTTCGCTGATGATTATTGCAGGGATTCTGTTTTCCGACGTGCCGGTCAGGCGCAGCAGTTTGGCTGCGATATATTCCGGTGCGCGGTTGATACAGAGGAGAATATCGAATTTCTGGCTCAGCACCAGACGCACCGCGTCATTGAGGTTTGTCGTGTGCTGGCTGATTGTGTATTCGGTTTCCTCCAGTACGGAAAAAAGATGATCCAGATGAGCAGTTGTGTGTGTGCCGGAATCCGCGACGAGTATTTGCAGTTTCATCTGAGTTCCTCCTTTCCGTAAAAAAACAGGGCTGTTCCGCCTTTTTTTCAGACGGAACAGCCCCTTTGCTTTCCATGACCCCATTCTAGCACAAGCACAGGAGAAAGTCAATATTTCGCCGTGGAGTTGTCGGTTTTTTACCGGGATAAGTCTTGATTTTACAAGAAAACAATGCTGCGCGGCCGGATGAAACCGAACCGCGCAGCATTGCTTTGTAAGGATGATGGCAGAGGCTATGGAGAACCCTGCATCCTGCTTATCATAGCATAGGAAGCCGGACTGCGCAAGATATTTTTACAAATATGTCCGGAATTTGACCGGTAAGCGCGGAAATTTGTATGGTTCCTGCTGCGGACTTCTGTTTTGCATCCGTCACAGCAGGAGAGAACCGGATTTGCTCTCATTTATATGAGGAAATATTTCTTCTATATAGTATGACCGCCGCATCATTTGATATTCGGCTGATTTGCAGAAAGCGGCATCTCCGAAGAAGCCCGGACAGCGCGTGTGCGTGTGCTTTTGAATCTATGCACAAAATAACCATATATTGCGATTAGATTCTCATTTATTGCGATGGATTTTCCGGAATACATTGACTTTGCTGCCCGGATATGTTACAATAAAATCGAACGAATCCCGTATTTCTGCTGATAAAACCCATGCTGAAAGGAACCGCATTATGAATATTGCTGTGGCACAGTCCGGCGGCCCGACCTGCGCGATCAACGCGTCACTGGTCGGCGTGTTCAAGGAATCTCTGAAGGAACCCGAAATTGACGCGATTTTCGGCTCCGTCAACGGTATTGAGGGGCTGATCCAGAATCATCTGATCGACCTCAAAACGCTGATTTTTACCAACGACGACATGGAACTGCTCCGGCAGACGCCTTCCACTGTGCTTGGCTCCTGCCGCTATAAGCTGCCGGACTGGCATGAGGACGAATCCGTCTATCAGAAGATTGTCAGCAACCTGATGCAGCGTCAGATCGGCGCATTCTTCTATATCGGCGGAAACGATTCCATGGACACTGTGCAGAAGCTCTCTGCCTATTTCCGCGAAAAAGACGTCGCAGTCCGGATTATCGGCATTCCCAAAACCATTGACAATGACCTCTGCGTGACTGACCACACACCGGGTTTCGGTTCGGCGGCAAAATATGTGGCAACAACCATGCAGGAGATTGTCCGTGACAGCTCTGTATACAGCATTCCGTCTGTGACCGTTGTCGAAATCATGGGACGCCATGCGGGCTGGCTGACTGCTTCTTCTTCCGTGCTGCACGAGCTTGGTGAAGCCGCGCCGCATCTGATTTATGTACCCGAAGCGGAATTTTCCATTGAAAAATTCCTGAATGATGTGCGCAAGGAAATGGCCAAGCACAAGGCCGTGATCGTCGCGGTTTCCGAGGGCATCGAGGTGCCGGAGGGCGTACAGTCCGGCGTTGTCGATAATTTCGGGCACAAATATCTTGCTGGCATCGGCAGTTATCTGGAGGAGACCGTCCGCAGGGAGATCGGCTGCAAGGTGCGCTCCATTCAGCTGAACGTCATGCAGCGCTGCTCCTCGCATCTCTGCTCCCGCACGGATATCGACGAATCCGAGGCAATCGGTGCGGCGGGCGTCCGCTGCGCACTGAACGGCGAGACCGGCAAGGTCATGGTTTTCCGCCGCCTGAACGATATGCCGTATACCGTCACGATTGAAACCGCAGAGGCCGCAAAGATTGCAAACCGTGAAAAGCCGCTCCCCAAATCCTATATCAACACGGCAGGCAACAACATTACTCCGTCCGCCCGGAAATATTTTATGCCGCTGATTCAGGGCGAACTGACAATTCAGATGAATCACGGCGTTCCCGCGCATTTTACAATTCAGGAATCACTGCTGAGATAAGATGCTGTAAAGGTAAATTGAATTTCTCCGACCGCAGCCGCGCTCCGGTACTTTTGACCGGAGCGCGGCCGTTTCGTTATAATGTTTGTTTCAACGATTGACATTTGCGGCAATTCATGATACAATGAAGTGTGGGGAAAGGCTCTGCTGGGGAGAGGAGATTATCGGTTTGGATAAAGATGCACAATGCAGCGCTGTTGCAGAACAATATTATAAACCGCTGCTGCGATACTGTCTGCTGCAGCTCGGCGGAGACATGTTTGCCGCCGATGACTGCGTTCAGGAAACCTTTCTGCGGATGCTGGAAAAAAAGGAACAGCTTGATTTTTCCGGTAATATCCGCTCTTGGCTGTATAGCGCTGCGAGCCGCGTGATCAAGGAACACCGGCTCCGGATCCGCCGCGAAACCGAGCTTTTCGGCGGCGATCTGGACGTCGATACGGTCTCTGCTGAGGACCGCTCCGATTCCGGAGATGATGCAGCCGCACTGCTCAGCGCACTGACCGATGAAGAATACCGCCTGCTGGAAGCATATTATGACTCCGAACACGGAAGCAAATCGGCTGTCGCCAAAGAATACGGCATAACGCTGCCGCAACTGTATAAACGGGTTCAGACCCTGCGCCTTCGTCTGCTGCGCCGTCAATCTGACAAAGACAAGAAGTGAAGAAATATTCACTTTGTGCAATATTACAAATCGCATTTGCGATATGGTAAAAAACGGGGCAAAAAAACATGTATAGACAAAGGTGTAATAGATGACGATGAGGGGATTTACTTCCGGAAGGAGTTCAAGCTATATGACAAAAGACGCGCTTATTGCTGCGATGCGGCAGCGCGAAGCTGACCGTTCCATGCTGCACGAGCTGCAGCAGGCACTGTCGGCAGAGCTGCAGAAGCCGCCGAACCAGCAGGATCTCGATGCTGTGGATGAACTGACAGAAATTATCTGCAGAATCACCGGCCGGGATCATGATCTTGAAACAACTGTACAAAACGGACTCGCAAAACTGAACAGCCGCATCTCCGGGGAAAGCGCGCTTTCCGAGGAGAGCAAGCGCACCCGCAAGCCGAAAATCCGCTGGACGCGCTACGCTGCTGCCGCAGCATCCATCGCCGGCCTTGTGCTTGCGATTCATGTCGTCTGTGATCCGGCTCGCGGTACCAATCCGCTGTTCGGTGACAGCGTTCTGATGAAGGACGGCTTCAAGATTTACGTGACTGAAAATGACAGCCTTTCCGATGCGGTCATCACGGGGGGTGTGAGTGATCCGTATGAAATGCGATCAGTCTGTACGGATTACGGCATTGACAATGCGGTTCTGCCGCAGTACCGCCCGGATAATCTGGTGCAGTATGATGTCAGCCACTGTGAATTCGGGAACAGCAAAGTTCTGAATATCTACTATCATGATGTTGACAACGAAAAAAAGCAGGTTTGCTTCACCATTCAACAGTACGATGACGGTGCAAAGTTTGAGCCGATCGGCATTCCGACTGAAAGTTATCATTTTGATACGGAAGAAATTCAGGGATGTCAGATCCAGAAGGTATATGATTCCTTCCAGAATTCCGCTGTATTCAGTATAGAACGGAATGTCTATTTCCTTTCTACAAATGAATTCAGTGATGAGGAATTTGAAAAAATTCTGCGGTCGTTCTTCCCGGAGGCATAATCAGTCAGCGAACGGTATGTGGCGAGAACATAAAATCTTGCCACATGCCGGTTTTATTTTGTGAATTTGTCCAAATGTGGTTTTTGATAGGTAAAAAACGGCAATAAAAATCATATATGGGTGTAAACGGATCTGAGACAGATCCAGAAGGAGGAAACAAAGTTCAATGACAATCCGCAACGCACTGGCAAGCGTTCTGGCTTCTGCCGTTCTGCTTGCATCGGGCACTGCACTGCCGGTAAGTGCTTCCGCTAAGACACAACTTCCGACTGATACAGCTAACGCTCAGGTATTCGATTACTACAACAATATTCCCGGCACAGTCGATGCATATCAGATGCTCGGCAATTCACCGCAGGCAGCCGTTATGAAAGCGAACGGTCTGATCCGTTCTTATTCTGTTTCAATTTCTGCCGGTTCAAGATGCATTTATCTGAATGCATCCACCTTTGCAAATGCCACCATGAATAAAGTTGGCATTAAGAATATCTCCGTCCAGTTCAGCGAGAACGGCTGGAGTAACTGGCAGACGGTTGGCTATTATTCCAATCAGCTTGCAAGCAACACCAGCGTGTATTCCTGCTACAATCTGCCGTACAGCGTTTCGCGTTCCGGTTTTTACCGTGTGTGCCTCACGCATTACGCACAGAAGGGTCTGCCGATTATCGGCGACTCGCAGAGTATCAATAACTATTCCAATGCTGTGAAAGTGAATTGATCTGCTGCATTTAACATTATATTGCTACATCTTAAAATAGGGACATTCCACTGTTCAGATTAGAGAGCCTGATTCAATCACCCGTATCTGTATACCAAACATCGTATACCAATATCGTACTTTCTTAAAAAACCTCATCGCAAGCCTTAGTAGTATCCTACCTTACTATCCCCACATCTTCAGACTTTGAGCAGGTTCTCTCCTGTGCAGCGGTAAGCTGCATCTGCACCCGAATCGTCACACTCTTTCGTCTCACTCTTTCATCGTACTCTTTTATCGTACTTTTTCGTCGTACTCATCTTCGCACTAAGATTCACCGCAAGAAATGTGATATTACCTCAACACGGTACTGTTTTGACAGATTCCCTTTGACGTCGGAGCTGTCGCCCCACTACAGTGCCATCCTCAGAAACATTCCACTATTTCCGTACTATCGGGTGCATGCATCGTCCCTATTTATGTAGAAGGCGGTCTGCCGGTTTTCCGTGCAGACCGCTTTTATTTATTTGTCAGCCGGAACTGCCGGCGGCAAAAGTCTCCGACGGATTGATTGACAAACAAAGCCGCCTCTGATAACAGAAGCGGCTTTGCTTATAGTCGGATTATTCTTCCTCGTCGTCACTCTTGACGCTTGCAACGACTTCGTCGAGCAGGTTGGAAGGCAGCGCCTCATAGCGCAGGAATTCAAATGTGAATTCGCCCATGCCCTTTGCAACCTGACGGAGATACATGGTGAAGTCATGCATCTCGCGGACAGGAACCTCAGCCTGAATGACGGTGATGCCATCGCCGGCAGGCTCCATACCGAGCACTCTGCCGCGGCGCTTGTTCAGGTCGCCCATGACGTCACCGGTCTTTGCATCCGGAATGGACACGCTCAGCGAG
Source organism: Oscillospiraceae bacterium (assembly GCA_017427265.1). GTDB lineage: Bacteria > Bacillota > Clostridia > Oscillospirales > Ruminococcaceae > Firm-04. The sequence goes on from JAFRTG010000040.1 coordinate 17,862, forward strand.
CCGATCGGCTCCAGCATGATCGGGTCAGCCTTCTTCATGCCTTCCTTGAATGCGAGCATTGCAGCGGTCTTGAACGCCATTTCAGAGGAATCAACCGGGTGATAGGAACCGTCGAGCAGCGTGGCCTTGATGCCGACAACCGGGCAGCCGGCCAGAACGCCCTTCTTGACGCTCTCCTGCAGACCCTTTTCGATTGCGGGGAAGAAGTTCTTCGGAACAGAACCGCCGAAGATTTTCTCCTCAAAGACGAGGCTTTCGCTGTCGGTCGGCTCGAACTCGATCCAGACGTCGCCGAACTGACCGTGACCGCCGGACTGCTTCTTATGGCGTCCCTGCACCTTTTCGGTCTTCTTGCGGATGGTCTCGCGGTATGCGATCTTCGGCTCCTCAAGCACGATGTCCACGCCGAACTTGCTCTTCATCTTGGCCTTGACGACGTCCAGATGCTGGTCGCCCAGACCTGCAAGGATCTGTTCCTTGGTGGTGGTATCAAGACCGAACGAAAGCGCCTGATCCTCTTCGAGCAGTCTCTGCAGACCGCCGGAGATCTTAGCCTCATCACCCTGCTTGCTTGCCTTGACAGCCATACGGTAGGTCGGGTTCGGATATTCGACCTTTGCGTAAGAGACAACACGTTCTGCGTCACAGAGCGTATCGCCGGTATTGGCAGAAATCTTGGTCGCAACGACGATGTCGCCTGCGATTGCGGAAGTGACTTCGGTCTGCTTCTTGCCGAGCATCGTGTAGAGCTTGCCGACGCGCTCAGAAGCGCCGGTGGTCGCATTGACGAGATCCTTATCCGGGGACAGCGTGCCGGTGATGACCTTGATAAAGCTCATCTTGCCGACGAACGGGTCAGCAACGGTGCGGAACACAAATGCGGAAAGCGGAGCGGAAGCATCGACCTTGACCTCGACCTCCTTGCCGTCCTTGTCGGTCGCCTTGAGCGCGGCAGCCGTGGAAGGATCCGGCATATACTTCAGGAATTCGAGCAGCAGGTCGCAGCCTGCGGGATTCGTGCAGGAAACGGTAAACACCGGCATTGCACGGCCGGTACGCATGGCTTCGTGGATGCCGTGGCTGATTTCCTCCTGTGTGAAGGGCTCGCCCTCGAAGAACTTTTCCATGAGCTCGTCGCTGGTTTCCGCGACTGCTTCGCTCAGGCCGTCCATCAGGGAATCAGCGGTGATGCCTGCCTTATCGTTCAGGACGATTCCGGTTGCGTCAGCGGCAACGGACACGCCCTTCTTATCATAGGTGTAGGACTTCATTCTGCCGAGGTGCACAAGAGACTTGAACTGGTTGTTTGCAATCTCCGGAACGATAACCGGGCAGACGGCTGCGCCGAAGTTTTCCTTCAGCGAATCGAGTGTGTGATAGAAATCCTGGTTCGGGTCGTCGATCTTGGTCACGACAAACAGAATATGCTTGCCGAGCTTTTTTGCGGCGTTGAACGCCTTGACGGTGCCGACATGGACGCCGGACTTTGCGGATACGCAGATGATAACGGTATCGCCTGCATAGAGGCCTTCATTGGTCGCTGCTGCGAAGTCGAGAAGACCCGGAACGTCGAGCAGGTTGATTTTGAAATCGCTGTATTCAAAACTCGCAAGCGAGAGATTGATTGAATATTTGCGCTTGATTTCCTCAGGATCGAAATCGCAGACGGTGTTGCCGTCAGCAGACTTGCCGATACGGTCGATCACGCCGGCGCGATAGAGCAATGCTTCAGCGAGAGCGGTCTTACCACAGCCGCTGTGTCCGGTGAGAACGATGTTTTTGATTTTTGCGGTGTCCAAATTTTTCATGTGTGAGACTCTCCTTACTGCCGCGTGCCGGGGCACGGATCCGATTAAAAATTTCGGAAGCGCGATGTTTTTATAATATTGCGGTACCCGCAGCAAACGGAATTTGCTTCTTTATTATACCATACGTCAAAATTCATCGCAAGTGTGAATTTCATTTTCTACGTTTTCACGAAAAACAGGGCTTTGATTTGTGCACTTTCACGACATGTTTCTCACAATTTGTTTGACATTCGTGATAGTTAGAGTATCAGTCAAATTTATAGAATAAAGCTAATCTTGCGGGGCGGGGCGGGGCGGGCAGTGCCCGCCGCC
>JAFRTG010000041.1 GCA_017427265.1 Oscillospiraceae bacterium
TCCTCCTGATCAGAAGACCGCCATAAAGATCTTCGTTGTGATATAGCCGATAAGTCCGCAGCCGGGGAAGGTCAGAATCCATGTCATCATGAGATTTTTGACAACGCCGAGATTGACCGCAGAAGGCCGTTTGACAGCACCGACACCCATGATCGCAGTTGTTTTTGCATGGGTCGTCGATACAGGAATACCGAACAGCGAGCTGATGAGCAGTGCGATGGAAGCTGCCATATCTGCCGAAAAGCCCTGATATTTTTCCAGCTTGACCATATCCATGCCGATGGATTTGATGATCTTCTTGCCGCCGATCGACGTACCGATCGACATGATGACGGAACAAAGCAGCATGATCCATACCGGCATTTTGACTGCACTGCCTTCTCCGCCTCCGTTTGAAAGCAGAAGGCACATCAGGATGACGCCCATGAATTTCTGACCGTCCTGCGCGCCGTGCATAAAACTCATGGCACAGGCTGCACCGATCTGACCGTTCCGAAAGATCCCTTCTGTTTTTCGCCGGTCAACATTGAAGAAGATGACCGTCACCAGTTTGCATACCGCATAGCCGAGAATAAAGCCGAGCACGACCGAGATTGCGAGGCCGTAAATGACCTTGATCCATTCGTGACCGTTCACGCCGGAAAGGCCGCCGTGCATCGCAATCGCCGCACCGGTCAGGCCTGCGATCAGCGCGTGGCTTTCGCTGGTCGGTATTCCGAAATACCACGCGAGCACAGCCCATATCACAATCGCAAGCAAGGCTGATGACAGCGCTACGATCGCAGCATGCGAGTTCGTTCCGAAATCGACTATATTGGCAATCGTCTGCGCGACTGTCGCATTGACCGAGCTCATGATGAACACACCGAGAAAATTGAAGAATGCCGACATCAGAATTGCAGGGCGCGCTTCCATACATCGGGTCGTTACGCAGGTTGCGATCGCATTCGGACAGTCCGTCCAACCGTTGACGAAAATGACGCCGAGGGTCAGACCGACTGCCAGCATCAGAAGCGGGTTGGATGTTACCTGTTCCCAGAAATAGACAAATGATAGATCCATAGTTTCCTTCTCTCCGATACAACTGTAATCCAGATATTTTTTCTGCCGTATATATTATAGCATAAACCGCAATTTTTTTCAAGCGGCAGATTTTCGTCGCCCCAGATAGCATCCTCAGTATAGCAGGGTTGACGAACATTTGCAAACCGCAGCAAAACCAGCTACCCTGTTTATTTGAAAGAAACCCTTGCTATTCTCTTGATTCCTTTCATTTTCTGAGAACGAACAGATCTCCCGGCTGCTTTCCGAGCAGCTGGAAAATCAGGTCGAGCATTACCGGAAAATCAATGCCGTGTATTCGGAGTTCCGGAGCTTCCGGCACGACTTCCGGAATCACCTGCTCTGTCTGCGCAGTCTGCTTGCGGAAAACGAGGTGCAGCGTGCCTGCGAATATATGGACGAGATCGAATGCATGAGCCATTCACGGAAAAAGACCTTCGACACCGGTAATATTATCATAGATGCGCTTCTGAATGACAAGAGCGAAAAGGCCGCGCAGGTGCAGACACAGATCACATTTTCCGGTTACTCCCCTACCGTGGGCATCACAAGTGCGGATCTGTGTACCGTCTTTGCAAACGCGATTGACAACGCGATCGAAGCCTGCGCAAAAGACAAAAGCAGTGCAGAAAAGCAGATCGAGATCCGCTCGGATTTCCAGCAGGGATTCTATCAGCTTCGGATCACAAATCCCGTTTTTGAGCAGGTCGAGATCCGGAACGGCAACCAGATCCGGACGTCCAAAGAGGACGCCGCGCTGCACGGATTCGGCGTTGCAAACATCGTCTGGACGGCGCAGAGATACGGCGGCGATGCGGTCCTGACTGCGGACAACGGCCTGTTTGCGCTGGAGGTCAGCCTATGGCTGAAACAAGAGGCGTAATGCGTTATTTGCGCTGCATCCAAAAACAATTTCAGAAAATATATTGACTTTTTTTGCTCAATCATGTATAATTGGCATATCAATATCCTTCCATTTTCGGAAGGATAAAACGAGAAGAGGGTATTCCAATGATCAAAACAAACTTTTTCACAGAGACACCTGCGCATAAAGTCACACAGCAGCTCGGCTGTTTTTCCGTCATCGAGTATGTGAAAGACATTTCCGTTACGCCGTCCTCTGCACAGACTTCCTATTTCTGCGCAGAAATGGGTGTCCGGAAGCGCCAGGTCGCTGCATCGCTCAACGGAAACGCGATCATCATTCAGTCGGGTGCGATGCAGTGGTTTGCAGGCAATGTTACAGCTGCGTCAGATGTCAAAGGTGCCGGCGATTTCATGAAGAAAATGCTGACCAGCAAGGTCACGGGTGAAACTGCGGTTAAGCCGAAATATTTCGGAACCGGTCTGCTCGTGATGGAACCAACATACAGGCATATTCTGCTGGAAGATATTGCGCAGTGGGGCGGCAGCCTCGTGATTGATGACGGCCTGTTCCTTGCTTGCAATGACAGCGTACAGCTTTCCGTTGTTGCAAGATCGAATCTTTCTTCCGCTGTCCTCGGCGGTGAAGGTCTGTTCAATACCTGTCTGAGAGGTCAGGGCGTAGCCGTACTGGAAAGCCCTGTTCCGCGAGAGGAACTGATCGTGGTTGACCTGGAAAACGATATCCTCAAGATTGACGGAAATTATGCCATTGCATGGACGGCAGGTCTTCAGTTTACGGTGGAACGGACAACAAAGACGCTCGTCGGTTCAGCAGCTTCGGGAGAAGGGCTGGTGAATGTTTACCGCGGTACCGGCAGAGTGCTCATGGCTCCGGTAAGAAGCGATTTTAATATCTCCGCACCGTCGAAGTAAACGATCCGTTTCTTTTTCGCACGGAAACAGTGTCAGAGCCCGCCCGGTCTCTATTATAAAACATGAGGGTTATTCTATATTTAAATTCGCAGAATTGATGCGCTTGCGGAACAAGTTCATCCCGCAGCGGATCTCAGCTCCCCAAAAGGCGCTGGTTATATCATCTGCCGGGTATCATTTACCAGTAAACAAAAAACGTCCTGTGTCAGAAACAGGACGTTTTTTGTTGTTTTACTTTTCGCCGGACATGCTCATGCAGAGTAAGCGTAAACCCAATTTACGCGAATCAAGTTCTTCAGACAAAAGGAAATGTCCCCTGTATTGGCTCGGTTCAGACATCACTCAGCCCAAATCTCTGTTGGTTCTGCTTCATAAACGAGTATCATGGCATCGTACATATCTTCAGGAGCAAAATCAAGCTGATAGAACGAAAGCGCCAAAACCGATCTTCACGATGCTGTCGGGGATTACCACAGATGTAAAACCACAGAAACAAAACGCTTTTTTCCAATTTCTGTTACAGGCAGTCCCTCAATCTCCGAAGGGATGACCAGTTCTGTAATGCTTTCACATTTTTCTGTGTGCCCATCAATGATGATATGTCCGTCCGCGACATGATAGCGAAACAGATCGTTTGCTGCGGAAACATCCGGATCCTCAGCAGATACAGGCAGTACGGCGGGTACGGCTGCTGCTAAGGACAGCGGGTGAACCGGTGCAATGCTCCACGCAGTCATTGCCAAAGCGGAAAAGAAAACTGATAAAAACCGTTTCATCCGAACCCCTCCTTTTTTCGATGCGGCATACAAAACGGATTGTTACCCTGGAAAATACAGTGTAAAGGAATGTATGTCAACGGAAACTTCCGTGGCAGTTTCCGCAGTGACCGATACAGTGAATCCGGCAGCAGGTGAAGCTGCGGTGATCTTTCTTCCGGTATAGATGATATCGCCTTTAGCCGCGCAGATGCGCGAAAAATGTATCCGGATATATTTAGCCGAGTGCATCCGCGATCGGTACAAAAAACATCGCGAACAGCATTACTGCCAGCAGCAGTACGATCGGCAGCAGCATCAGCGCATAGAAAAACGAATACAGTTTCTGCATCCGCCACTGCGACGCGAACATGACCTCATACTCCGCGATCGGCTGCACAAGCGGTTCGTCATCGCGCACGCCGAAATAGGATTTGAACAGATGCAGCAGCGGAAAATACAGACCGCCGGCTTTTTTTCGGCAGTATTGCCCGCAGTCTCCTCCGAGACATAGTTCAGACCGCCGCGGGGATTCGGCGAAAATGTCATCGGCTTCGGTGCGGCGGAAACAGGCTCTTCTTTCTGTTTCCCGCGGCTTATCACCTCAGCGATGCGGATGCTGCCGCCGTACATACAGCGTTTTCCGAGCAGCCTGTTCTGCGTTTCAATGACCGCGGTCTGACTTTCGCCGTTTTTGTCCGTCCAGCGGACATTCACGCTGTAAACCTTGCTTTCGCACGGCCTCCATTTGATGTAAACGATCTGCTTGGCGGTTACCTTACTTTTCTCAATAACAAAGTGCTCTCCGTAATATATACAGAGAGTACTTATCAGTGTTATGAAATCAGTGCATTCTTAAATAATCTCTTTCAAAGCGGCGTGCTTGATCGGATCTTTATCAGCAGTATGTCACACGGCCAAATATATCAACCAGCTTATATCCGTAAACCTGTCCGCAAACGGAGCATTTTCTGTCATATCTTATCCAAAACAAGGAACAGCCGGTAAACTCATAAACCATATGTTCCCCGCAATGATGGGGCGAATAGCCCGGATTCGGGTTGACCGATGCTGCAGAAACAATCAAAGTGTTGGTTTTGTCTTTTGCTGAGCCCAATGCAAAAACGTTTCCCGTGATGACGAGTGTGAGTGCCATTATAATGGCAGAAAGCTTTTTAACGAACTTTTTCATAAATCCACCTCTAATACTTTATTTTTGTTAGCCTATTCAACATCATTTTATGTTGAATTGTTCTTAATACCATTTGATTCACGATATGTCAATATATTTATATATCATTTGTTGACAAACGGCAATCGCACAATCAGGCAGGACGGAGATCAGTGCGCTGGCACGGTTTCTGTGCTGCTTTCAACTAATCAGATGCAGCGTAACCAACCTCTGAACGGCAGCGGATGACGATTCGGAGATATGCCCTGGGCAATCCGTTCTGAAACGGCAGTTTCTGACACAGTAACCCCAATGTTAACATCAAGGATCGCTGGGCAGAGTTCGGCAATCCTTCTTGTATTAAAAACCGTATTATATTTTACCCCTTACATAAGACCATTTTCATTATGAGTATCTGTTCGATTTTTTCTGAACTTCTTTCATCCATGCAATGCTTCAAACCTTACTGTATGCCGGAAATCAGCTCAGTTCTGTGCCGCCCCATTCAACCACGGTATATCCGTTTCGTTCAAAGGTGATCAGCTTCTGCGGCTTCACTTCAGTCGGCTTCTCCAGCGGGACATAAGCCATGAACACCCGCAGCATGCTGTCCGGCTTCGGTGTAACCGTCAGCTCAGCCGCTTCTGCGTACGCATCCTTCTGGAACGAAATCAGATTATAATTGTTATGCTCCATTTTTGGCAGCCAGTATACAATAAAGTCGTTCATTTCAGATTCTGTCAACCCCATATATGTCAGCTTTTCCTTCAAAAATGCTTCGGTTTCTTTTCCGCTGACACAGAATCCCTCTGAAAAATCGTAGTGTGTCCGGTCATTGCGGCTGTCCCAGAACAAATATGCATGATGCGTGCCGTCTGCAAGATTAAGCAGTGAGCCGTCCGGCTTCGCAAGCACATGCCAGCCGTCTCCGTAATCCGGATAAGTTGTTGAAAGCTCGCTTGTCTTCAGAGAGAGCTTCACATCTACGACCGTTTCACGCTGCGGATAAAGATATATAACCGGCTTTGCCATTCCGCCGGTGAACTGAATATAGACCTTCCCGTTATTCATGGTTTTGGCCCAGCCGTACTGCCCGTTATAACAGGTAAAGATCCAGTCGCTGTTGTCATTATATCCGAGCTCTTCCAGCTGTGCGCCTTTTGGGAGCTTCAGATAGGAATGATATCCTTCACCCGGTCCGCTTCTCAGATTGAGTTCTCCGACAATGGTTTCACAGTGATTCCCATAATCCAGATAGTGATCCGGCTGAACATAATCGTCCTGGGGATTGTTTTTCGGTGTTTCCTCCTGAATCGGTGCAGGTGCTTCCTTTGTAATATATACTGCCTTGCTCCAGCCCTCATAGCCGTTGTACTTCACAAAATACCACATTGTACCGTCCGTACCCATGCTGCTTCCGTATACCTCGACCGGTTTACCGCGTTCAATGCCCTCGCTGAATACGCAGGCAGCATCCGCATCCGGACGGATTCGCATCATCAGGTTGGATTTTTTTGTGCTGACATAACCGCTCATCACAAATGCATACGGATCCGGATAAACGAGTGAATCATCTGCAATAGCGGTCGTTGTTTCCGTTTCAGTGACTTCACTTGTTGCGGGCTTCGTTTCTTCTGTTGTGACTGTCGTTTCCATAACTGCAGTCGTTGTTTCAGATACGGCAGAGACTGTTTCTGCAGCAGTCTCATTCACAAGCTCCGCTGCTGTGCTCTGTTCGGTATTTCCGGCAGGCGTTTTCATCAATTTGCACCCGAGAAAAAAGCCTCCGGCTGCAAGTACAACTGTTGCGCCTGCCCAAAGTGCTGCCATTCCCCTTTTCATTGTAACACGCCACCTTTCTGTGAAAAATACGGTTCGGTTTAAACGGAGTTGCCTTTTGATTTACGATCTGAATCAAATCTGTTCAACGCTGCAATACTGGGTTGCTGCATCTTATTAAATATATTATAATTGAAAAGTGCGATAAAGTCAAGACGAAGAATGCAGAAAGATGCGGCCGATATTTCGAGGATTACTGCGCAAATGCTTTGTGGTGTACAGACATGGGAGCAGCTGTGCGCACTTACTTCTCGACAGGGATGCCGATTATATCAATTTCGATCATGTCGTGTTCTTCCGGGGCAAAGTCATCCGGAAACCATGTTTCTATGTTAGCATCCCTGCAATATCTTGCACCGGCCAATTGCGTTTTGCTCAAAATCGCGCTTCTCAAATCTGCATTGACCAAGTTGGCGCAGGTGCAATTTGCGCCGCTTAAATCTGCGTCTTTCAAATCCGCGCTGCTCAAATTCGTATTGAACAAATTTGCACAATTCAAATCCGCGCCAATCAAGTTTGCGCCGCTCAGATCCGCGCCGAACAGCTTTGCGTTGCTCAAATCTGCGCCGCTTAGATCCGCTGTGCTCAAATTCGTGTCATGCAGATCTACATCATATAAATCCCATCCTTTCAGGCATACATTAGCGTCTGTAAGCGTAAGAAGATCTTGTATTTGTTCACATGCAATATTATTGTTGGCGTTTGTGAAGCCGTGTCCGGTCAGAAACCATGTGAAATTCTGGAATGAACGGTTAAACTGCGTGCTGATCGGATCGGGCCAGTAGTTGTATTCGGCCACCGGTTCATTGACCGCGATTCTTGAAAGAATGGACTTCTCCATTCCGTATCCATAAGCCTGAAGGAACTGTGCAGCATCAAAGCCGCCTGCGGATACCTTGGGGCTGCCGGAAAACGGCGGCTGCTGCATAAAATTGAGATAGGCAAAGATCTCTGCCGGAATCCATCTGTACCGGAATGCATTAATATAGCTTTCTGCAACAGCTTTTGCGGCATCTTCGGTTTGCGGCTTTGTTTTGTCAAAGTATTGCGCATCAAACTGCGCAAAGTAGTCCTCGTACAGCTTGACCGCAGTGAAATATTCGTATACGGACTTGTGCGCGAATGTAATGCCGCCGATACTGTTTGATCGCGTAAAAGGACAGAGCGCCAGTTCCTTTTTCAGCTCCAGCGAATCATCGTTTACATCAAGGCCGTATTTCTCCTTCAAAAATGCCTTTGTTCTGATCTTGGCGTTTTTCAGCCCCATTGTACGCGGATGCTCCGGATCGCCGGATTCGGCAAGATCCAGCGTGTTCAGCAGAAACATCTGATAAGCAAGCTCTTTGGTATACTGCCATGCGATCAGATTGGCGTTCGTTTCGGCATCCGCAGCGGCAAGGTCTGCCCGTCCTTCCTGATACTGAATATGATCCCGCAGCAGGATGCTGCGGAATGCGTCATCATAGATCGAACCGACACTGTTGTGATCGGATAGTTGAATCCCGCTGGTCGCACATATATATAGGATGATCGGCACACAGAAAATATCTTTGCGGCCGTCATCTGCATTTCTTTTCAGCATGTCGGTGTATTCGCGAACAAACTGCTCACACCATGTGCGTTTTTCTTCCTTGGCATCGGCGTACTTATCACACCAAGCGATGAGTTCGTCTTTTTCCCATTTCAGATGATTGATCTGAATTCCGGGAATATCTGCCGGAACGGTAAAATAATCCGCAGCTTCGCGGGATGTTACAAGAACATGGAACCCGGAACCAATGCTTGACAATTTGTTCAGGAACCAGAAACCGTTAAAATCCCTCCGCAGCACGCAAATCTCGTCCAGTCCGTCGAGAATCAGGAGCTTGCTGCGCAGCTCGTCTATGGTATAACCCGGGAACAGATCCTTCAGAATATCATGGGACTTTTTTTCTGTATCAATATCGTCACAGTGATTTCGCAGAGCCACAGCAAGCACCTGATCCGCCTGCAGGGGAAACTCCCGGTCATCGCCGTCCCGGTTTGCGTCCGCAATGATTTTGGAAACAAGCGTGGATTTTCCGATACCCGCGCCGCCAAACAGCAGCATGCATGTTTTTCTGCTTTTTTTGCCGAACCAATCCATGATACGATCGGCGGCCTTATCGGACGTTCCGGAAATGTGAGGCGAAACGTACATGGAAGCAAGCGTCACATTGCTGTCATCATCTTCCAGAAACAGCGGCTCATCAAAGCAGTCAAGATATTCCTGATTGTCTGGCTTGCTTTGCGACTGCTTGGAAGATACAGTCTGCTCAATATTATTTACCCTGGTTTCAAGATTAGTGAGCCTTTCATAAATCAGGTCGTTGGATTCCAGCAGCTCTTTGATTTCATGCAGGTTTTCCACCGCAATCTGATCGCAGTCCGTAAAGAGCGGCAGGATATCCGGTGAAAGGATGAAGTTGACAGCATCGGATATGTACTGTCTGTACTGATATTCTGCATCTTTCCGGTGATCGGATGCTTTGAGAATATCATCCTTCATTTTTTGAATCAGATTATCATCCCGCGCAATCTTATGGAGATCGGTCTCCTTATCATGAAGCATGCCCTGAATTGCTGCGCAGACAGACTTGGCATCATCTTCACTGAGATTACTGCGGAAAACGCCGCGTTGGATCGTATCAATGATCTGTTCTGCTTTCGAGGCATCCCTGAACAGCTTTCGGAACCCTTTAGCAAGTGTAATTCCGCTTCCGATATAATCACCGTAAAACGGTATAAACGATACGGCGCCCGCAATAATATCTATCACGGTATCTTTATCCATCGGAGCCAAAGACATGATTGTTTCCCTCCCGGTGTCCAGATTATAACTATCGCTTTTATTATACTATATATTCTATTTTTTGACAAGATATTATGAAAATAATCTGCCGCTCAGCGGTGCAACGCCTGGCAAAATATATTTTTTCGCGTCACTACGATTCAATCGGGGGAGCATCTGGGCATTCATTCAGATGAACAGTAGGACCTCTTAAACAGCCAACTCCTCCTGATTTCGGTCAGGCGAGGCTTGCTTGTAGCGTTAAATTTTACTGCATCATATAGTAAACAATCATCCCCGCCGAAAGGCGGGGATAACAGTTTATAACCAAAATGAGAACAGGTGTTCAGGTTGGACGTTTTGCCAGTATTTATTTGAGGACGATTTGCCGCATAGAATCGTTGATTAATGTAGGATCATGCGTAACCATGATAACAGTTTTGCCCATTTCCTGAAAAGAACGCAGAATTTCGAGCACTTGCAGTGCATTCGCACGATCCAGTGAGCCGGTTGGCTCATCGGCAAGAATCAGGCTGCATTGTTTCATCATCAATCGTGCCAGAGCGACTCTTTGCTGTTCGCCGCCCGATAAAGAATACACTTTTTGCTTTTCTGTGCCGGACATACCGACTCGCTTCAGTGCTTCGTCCATCGCAATACCGCTTCTGGCGTGCTTTTTTATTAAAGCAAGATTTTCCGCAACTGTTTTATTGTCGACCAGAGCAAAAGTTTGAAAGAGAAATCCAACGTGTTTCTGAAAATACATTTGCAGATTTTTAGCCTTTGTGATTTCAATATCATCTACAGTAATCTTACCGCTTGTTACCGGTTCAATTCCGCCGATCATGTTTAGAAGGGTGGTTTTTCCGCAGCCGCTCGGACCGGTAAAGACAACAAATTCCTGAGTTTGAATTGTAAGGGAATAATCATTGAATATCTCATGCTTATCAAATGATTTATACAGGTTTTCTATTTGAATCATAAAGCACCGCCTTTCAGTGTAGATGGTATGTGTTTCTTACACTTTTTAGAAATGGTGATGTTCGTTATCAGGATTTCAAAACCGAGGAACAGCAGAAAAGGAATGATGATCAAAGTTGCATCGCTGCGTAATAAATGCATCACGATACAGATTGCGAATAATCCGACAAAAGAGGATATAACATTGATTATGAATAGTTTGAAGATACATTGATAATTGCGGTATCCCAATATTCTTTTGACTGCGATTTCTTTCGCATTAATCTCATACTCCAAATTGATAATGTATCTGATAATCGCAAATTCAAACAGAATAAAAAATAAACCAAGGATGAGACTAAGATAAAGCGTATATGTAATGAGAGATTTATAAAATAGATAAGACTGATACGCATTTTCCAGCCTGATATTCACACCGTATTCAGCCGCAAACTTGCTAATTGCATCAGCTTGTGCACAGATGATTGCATCTCCGGTCTCCAGCATCAGATCGTAGTAGTCATCTTGAAATGCGTCGAAGGAAACCAAAGAATATTCATCCATATTGATGATACAGATCACAGGATTATTCAGCAGAAGGCTCTTATACGGTGTGTCCGGATCAATCGAAAGAATCCGGCCGGTGCGATATGGGATAATCTGTTCCGTTTGTGGCTCGTCAGAAGGGATAAATTCCATCGCAGCCTGACGGATAAAATCAAATTCATCGTCTTGCATGTCGTATGACTCAGGCACCAGATAGACAGCTTTTGCATTCATCTGTGATGCGGAAAATTCCGGGATTGCTTGTTCTAAATACGGACAAAACGCAGGAGTCGTGAACAGCGTGTTAGGCGTGTGTTCTGTAATAGTCAGAATATCATGGTAGAATGTCCTGTAAAACAATTCACGAACATAAGCAGAGTATTTTTCGCCTTGTTCATAGGAATAGGGAGTATCGTAGATATAGTAATAATAACCGTCCGCGTGCTCCAGGAAGAATGGTTCCTGTGAATAAAACGATTTTGCGTTTTGAATATTTGGAATAACGGCACAGATTGAGAGCGCTGTCAGACATGCAGAAAAGCTTTTGACCGCGTAGCTGTAAATCAGCAATGCCGTCTTGCCTTCAATATTTTTGAGTGCCTTCTGAACATTAAAACTGAGTATCTTTAGCGAACATACCCAGATCAGTATCATGAAAATCAACACAAACGCCAGGAAATGACGGGGCAAAAAACGCAAACTGGAATTATAGTGTGCCAGCGGAACCATCAGCAAAAGCAGCAGTAATAAAAACAATGTATCATGTATGTTATCTGCTGTATAAATGGCATTGGATTTTTCTCCGAGAATGCAGCGCACCGTGATTTCTTTCTGCCGAAACAACACAAAATACATCATGACACATACCGCCAGCAATAAAACCACGAACCAAATGGCATACAAAAAGCTTTTCGCATCGTTATAGTTGCTGTAGTTTTCCTGCGGGAAACCGCCGTAATACTGATTGACAAGTGCTGATTTGAAATTCCGTGCGTCGGTTAAAGAGCCGGAAATGTGAAATTCTGTATTCTGAACTGTAAAGAATTCATTGGGGGCAGAGAAGATGTCATGGAAAAAAATACTGGTAGAGCCGCAAATAAAGCTTTTGAACGTCCCTTCCGATATGCAGTAATGCCGGATCAGATATTCTTTTGTATTTTCGGAACAATAAACGTGATATATCTTATCTGTGACATTTGAAATGGATTCCTCAAGCAAAAAAACATAAACATGATTGGCGATTGCAGTTGTTTCGATATCGGAAATCATTGTGTTTTTGTTTGCTGGGTCGTTATCCGGCAGCACAAAGCCAGCCGTATATGCATCCGAAAAATCATCCAAATAATATTGATAAATCTCCCCGGCTGACAGTACTCCTATGAGCAGTAAAAACGACAGAATCAGGCATTTTATTGTTTTCATTCTTACTCCATTTCTTATTATAAAATTGCTGGGTTGATTGTTGCAGCGAAATCCAATGTGAATGAATGTATTTTGAGATGGTATCTGAAAATAAGACATCATATTTTCTTGCTTATTATAAGACATCACTGCAACATTGTCAATCAATCCGTCTCGAGAATGGCAATATAAACACAAAAAGGTGCTCGTCAAAAAGATGGTTCGGACATAATGCTTTATAACTGAACCATATTGCTCACGCTCAGTATTCTGGCGAACCAACTGTAGTAAGGGGCGCGGCCAAGCGCAGGATATGGTTGCACCTTACGACATAATATGTTATAAGCGGGCAATGCCCGCACTCTTTTTGCTTCCGTGCAGTGATCTTTCCTTTTTTTCAATTCTTCATTGAAAATCCGTTGATAATATGTTATAATATAAAAAATCAAACGCATAACCGATACAGAAGACCGATAGGAAGAATCACTAATATGAACGGAGGTACTCGGGATGAAAACGAAAAGAAAACTATGTGCTGCTGTCAGCAATCTTATTTTCTGCATTTCTATTCCTTTGATCCGGTTGCCGATGCAAGCATCTGCTGCCGATTATACAAACGAAAACCTCACTTATACAGAGAAATACCCCGGAATCGCAATTACCGGCTGCTCCGAAGACGTTGAAGCACTCGTCATACCGGAAGAAATTGACGGAAAAACGGTTACAGCAATCGAGAGCAGGGCATTTGTCAATCATACAAAATTGAAGAGCGTCGAACTGCCTGACAGTCTGCGCGATCTGGGCGACAGAGTCTTTACTGGCTGCACTGCGCTGGAGAGCGTCAATCTGCCGGAAGGTCTGACCGGAATCAAGCATAATACATTCAACGGATGCAGTTCACTCGAAAGCATTGTGATTCCGGATTCTGTCCGCACAATCGGCACCGGTGCTTTCAGAAACTGCACACACCTTGCAGAAATCACATTTCCGAAGCAGCTGGATATGATCAATTCTACTGCTTTTACAGACACCGTATGGCTGGAAAATCAACCGGAGGGCTATGTCTGCGTCAGCAATGTCCTGTGCTGGTATAAGGGAACGATGCCTGAAAATACGGAGCTGACACTGGATCCTTCCATCACGGTCATTGCAGACGGCGCTCTGTCAGAACAAAGCAATTTAACGGCCGTTACTTTTCATGATCGGATCAAAGCGATCGGATGGGGTGCCTTTCATGAAACCGGAATTGCGCGTGCAGATATTCCGCCGGTGAATCAGTTGGGGACAGATACCTTTTCGAACTGTGAAAACCTGAAAAGTGTCACGATTCCCGGAACAGTAAAGTCCATTGGTACCAATGCATTCGCCGGCTGTACGAGTCTGGAAACGGTCACTCTGCAGAATGGAATACAGACTGTTGGAATGAATGCGTTTTTGGACTGTCGTGCTTTGAACAGCATTACGATTCCGCTTTCTGTGAAGCAGATCGGCGGCGCTGCATTCGGGTATCGCACGCCGGATAATCCCGGCGGCGATGATATTCTGATGCTGAAAGCTTCAGATGACTTTACTGTTTACGGCTATCCGTATACCGCCGCGGAAACATACGCAGAAAAAAACGGATTCCTGTTTGCTGAACCTGCCGATGCACCGGCAGGGGTTCCGGGTGATGTCAACTGTGACGGTTCATTCAGTATTTCCGATGTTGTTCTGTTCCAGAAATGGCTGCTCACTGCAGCAGATACACCTTTGAAAAAGCCGGAAAATGCCGACCTGAATGCAGACGGCAGACTCGACGCTTCCGATCTCAGTATGATGAAGCAGGTTTTCATGCGTCAGGCAGCGCAGGAATTGAAAATCAGGATTACATGGGACAGTAACTTCAAACAGAAGGATGAGGTTTGCCGCTTTTTACAGGACAGCATCGAACGGCAGATCCCTGACTTCGATTTTTCGCAGTTCTCGTTTGAATGGAGAGAGAACCAATATAATGAGCCGACATCAAACAGTCATCTCCCCAGTGCAATTTGTTTCAGGCTCTATTATCAGGACATTCCGCTTGATTACGACAGATATCCGGTCATAGTCACTCCCGGCGATTATGGCAGATACGTGCTGAATGCCGACTTCCTTACAAGCGCTTTCCTTGAAAAACTGACAGCTATCGACATAACGGGCGTTATTTCAAAGCAGGAAGCGATTGATACTGCCAAAGCATACGCTTCTGAAATGCCGCTCCCTACAGAAACCGGAAAATACGTGCCTTCTGCCAGCTTTGGCGAAGAAACGGTCCTGATGTATTACGCGGTTGAAGAGAACTGCCTTGCCTACAAGGTTCATGATAGCTACGGCAATCGTTATTCCCTTGGCGGCGGTTTCACGACCCTATACGATGTCAAAGCAAATGTATTTGTGAATGCCAGGACAGGGGATGTTCTGGAAAACCGTTATGACCAATTGATTTCGATCTCGTGAATCCGGAGGTGTAAAAAATGGATGGACAAAGCGGGAAGAAAGCACATTTTCCAATCGGGTGCATTTTGTTCCTTTTGGCCGCTGCATTTGCAGTTTGTGAGTGGGCTTTCGATATGCCGATTCCGTTGAGACAAGAGAACAATGATCCGGCTGTTTCGGTAAAATATCGCGGCACGGACATTGTTCTGGACACTGACTACCATTATGTCCTGGTCTCGACGTATGTTTTTTCAAACAAAGGCAAAACACCGGTTTCTTTTGATGCGTGTTATGAAGCCACTGCATCTTATAATGGAACAGCGCTGAAAAGGACCTATCGGGATGATGATCGAGCCATCGAAGCGAACGACGAGATCAAGCCGGGTACAATCATTGCGATTCAGGTCGGACATGCTTTGGATGATTACTCGCCGCGCATATCAGCAACCGTCAAGGTCAAGCTGACTGAACGGTTCGGCGAGATGAATGTGATCCATCAGACTGAGATGAAATCATCTGACATTTCCGTGAAAAAGGAAAATCCGTATTGCAGAGTCTGCTGATCCCGGAGTATACAGAATATACTGAGGCGCTGATTTTTATTCAGCGCCTCAGTTTGTAGGTGAAAGTTCCTCGTCTTCCATTCCGCTGTTTAAAGACTGAAAGTGATTATTGCAGAAACAGACGCCGGTATGCATAACTGTGCTTGACTTGTGTTGACAAATACGCAATTATTATATTATAATAATTGCGAAGACACATGATGGTTACATTCAAACAGAAATTGAATATATGCAATCTTTTTGTGATGCTAGTGCGTATGTTGATTGCAGAAAGGCAAACTAATGAAACAGTTCAAATACAAACGATTCAAAATATTCCTTATTATTCTATTTCTACTTGTGATCCTTATCTGTACCCTTTTCGTACTATTTGCGAGGCTGTTCTACTCATCGTATTCTTATGGGCATATTGCCTCTAAAAATGAGGCAGCAATCAAAACTGCATACTTTTTATCATCCGCTCTATGTACGATAGACTTACCATCAGATGAAGAAATAATATTACGAGGTGAATATCAAGACAGTCAACAATGTCAGCTTATTATTGATTCAAACGAGTACATTTCTTCTGATATGGTGGTTACAGAATTCCCTGAAGATGAGTATGAAGGGTATTGGATTGCCAAAGTCCGTAATAATATTGTTCTGGAGCTTTGGTATAATGATATCGAGATTTCTGAGTCACAACTTAAAGAATATTCAATAAACGAACAAGAGAAACTCACTTCCTTTGTAAATCCTTTTTTACACCCTATCCTTTTTTATAATGAGGGATTTGTAAATGATTCATTAGCCCTTGGATATTATAAAGAGAATAAGGATGGTACTTCCCGATTGGAAAGTAATACAACGTAAGCGCCTGTTTTACGCTTACGCTTTAGAGTCGGTGCCGATAAACTTTTTTTGCATGATAGTTTCATTCCCTATTGCATTCTGTATCGCCCAATGCTATAATGAAGAAAAGCGAGCTGTATGGCGTTTATGGAAAACCACGTTCAGTCTGCGATCTATGGGAGGGAATACGATGAAGCACAAATATTATCTACGTAAAGTGACAGCATCCTTTCTGGCATGCACACTTTGCAACACAGCACAGAATCTGACAGCATATGGTCGTGTGCAGACCGACAGGGCGGTTTGTTATACCTTGACGGAAACGCAAGGCCGTTGGTGTTATGCAGATGAAAACGGCAATCCGATGCCGGAGGAGCCCGCGCCGCGCCGCAGCCCTGCGCCTGCAAATTCGCAGGAACTGCCCGCTCGCTTTGATTTGCGCGAGGAGGGCTGTATTACCGCGGTGAAGGCGCAGATCGGCGGAACCTGTTGGGCTTACGGCCATATGGGTGCGATTGAGTCCAATATGATCAGAAAGGGAATGGCCGATTCATCACTGAATCTTTCAGAGGCGCACCTGCTTTGGTTCGGTCGCGGACAGGGCGGTCCGGCAGATCCGTCCGACCCTCTTTACGGAGACGGCGTAAACCTCGGCACAGAAGCATATCAGCAGGGCGGCGGGCTGTACTGGGTCACCGGACCGCTTCTCGCGTGGGAGGGCGTTGTGAACGAAACGGATGCCCCGCTGCACAGCGAAGGGGTGCCGATGGATGAATCACTGCGGTTCCGTTCCATCGCGCATTTGCAGAATATGCGGAAATACTCAAAAAACGATTCCCTCATCATCAAGCAGACATTGATGGAAAAGGGTGCGATGGCTTTCTCATATTTTATTCCGTCCGGTATTGAGCCGATGTCCAAACAGTGTGGTTATTATCAGACCGTCTATGATCCGCATGATCCGGATCGTTCCAAAGTCAAAGGCGGCGGGCATACCGTGACATTGGTCGGCTGGGATGACAATTTCCCGAAGGAGAACTTCAACGAGACACCGCCCGGAGACGGTGCTTGGATCTTGCGGAATACATGGGGAGAAAACGCATCCCGCACGGAAAAAGGCTTTTTCTATATGTCTTATTACGAGCAGGGCGTCGGGGATATCTCACTTCTGGACATGGAACCTGCCGACAATTACAGCGGAATATATCAGTATGACGGCGATTCCGACACAAGTTATTCGACCGGGCACGGCGCTGACTACGGCTTTTTGCAGGCAAATGTTTTTACGGCGCGGAAGGACGAGAATATTACCGCAGTCGGCTTCTATATCAACAATTACGATGTGCCGTATGAAGTCGAGATCTATGCGCTGAACCCCGATTTTGCCGATCCGCGGGACGGCACACGCCTGACTTCTGTCAGCGGGACGGCAGATTATATCGGATATTACACAGTGCCGCTTGCTCCGGGCTGCGGTGTCCGGGCGGGGCAGCTCTTTTCTGTTGTGATTAAGACGGCACCTTGCTCGCATACGACCTGTCATTTTGACAGACACTGCTTTGCACCCCGCACATCATTCTACACCATCTACAATGCTGACGGAGAAGAGCCGTGGAAGGATTGTTATGATATCGGGCGCGGAAATGTCAATGTCAAGGCTTATACATCCAACGGACTGATGCTCTGTGAAGCGCTCTGCCCGGATCCGCTGATCCGAGAAAGTCTTGCAGCGGAATATGATACAGACGGGGACGGTTTTCTCACGGAAGATGAGATGTCCGCGGTTCACGGTATTCCGTATGATATCAACGGGGACGGGAATGCGAACGTGATCGACCTGACGCTGCTGAAGCGTGCCGCCCTCGGAAAACAGACAACCGGTTCCGGTTATCACTGGAACAACGGTGACCTGAATCATGACAGAAAGCTGACGCGCGAGGATGTTGATATGATGGTGTGTTTCCTGCTTCAAAAGCCGGAAACTGCATGATGCAGAAAACCATGGATTCTTACGCCTGAACAGGCCAAGGGTCTTTGTAAGCGCAAAATAAGTTCTTACAAAACGATCGAAAAAACGCACTGACATCGCCCCAAACGGGGCGATGTTTGTTTTCTGCGACTGTGTTCAAGTTGATTCTGTTTTTCGGATGTCCGTCATTCTCGTTATGACATATCAAAAGGGATTAATCAACAGACAGTCAGTAATAATCCATCCGGAGCACAAACAAGAAATCCCCGGAAGATGTTCCTTAGCTGCCGGATGTCCGCAATCAGAGGAGCAGCCTGATATTTCTGTTCTGATGTTGCATTTTTGCGGATGATATGTTATACTGAAAACAAAATACGCTGCAATCTGCCGCGTTCAATCACAATCTGATTGAAAGGAGCGCATATGATCAATATGAGCAAGCAGACAAAAAGTTCTCTGCTGTATCTGGCGCTGCTGTTTCTCGGCGGCTTTTGTCATGTTATGGATAACCTCGCAGATCACTATTTCATCAGTACATGGCTGTTCTGTGCGGATCTGATGCTCTATTTCGGTTTGATTCTGCACTGGGTACAGTCTGTCCGGCGAAGGCTGCTGCCGTCTCCTGCAAGAACGGATATGATCGCTTCGGGCTTACTGATGGAATTTTTTCTGTTTGTCCGAACGGTCAGCTATCGCATTGTACAGTGGTCTCCGCCGTTGGAGCGATACTGCTGGTACATATACTATATTCCGATCATACTGGTTCCGACGCTGTTTCTGATGAGCAGCTTTTATTTCGGAAACCGTTCCGGGCAGCACAATCGGCTGAAACACTGGCCGCTGGTTTTCGGACTCGTGCTGGCATTCGGTATTCTGACCAATGATCTGCATCATCTCGCATTCAGACCGAATCCGGGAACGATCAAGTTTATCGGAAAAATCGGAACTTATACACACGAGGCACTGTATTATGCTGCATATATCTGGGCAGGCGGTATGTTTACAGCTGGCATTGTCCATTTGATCGTTGTTTCTCGGAAGATGCGGAACTGGAAAAAAGCGATCCGCCCTTTTCTGTGCCTGTTGTTGATTCCGTTGCTGACTTCTATCAATAAAATACTGGTTGCCGCGGATTTACCGGAGCCGTTCCTGATGCCGGAAATCATGATTTTCTGTATGATCGGCGTGCAGGAATACTGCATACAGAATCGGCTGCTGCCGCATAACGAGAACTACTCTGACTTTTTCTCTGGGATCGAACTGCCGGTCAGCATCACGGACAAGAACCTGAAACAGGTTTTTCAGACCGCGCTCTCTGTCACTGCAGCGCATGAACAGATGCAGCAGGCAGTCGGTTCTTTTGTATATCCGGATCCGGACACACGGCTTTCCGGCATGGAGCTTGAGGTTGGTTATGCCTTTTTCGCAGAAGATGAAAGTGTTCTGCACAAACTGAACGAGGAACTGGCGGAGGCCAATGAGATCCTTTCGATGGAAAACGAGCTTCTTGTTCGTGAACGTGAGCTGACCGAGGAGAAAGCAGCCATTGAGGAACGAAGCGCACTTTATACCCGCGCGGCACGTGAGGTGTATTCCGCGCAGAGACGTATCTCGGAACTGCTGGAGCAAATGGAGCCGGATACGCCGTCCTTCCGGAAGGATATGGTAAGGATTCTGGTTATCACCGCGTTTGTCAAGCGCAAGGCAAATTTCGTCATGTTGGAAGCAGATCAGGGTGCAATCACGGCGATGGAACTGGCCGCTGCGCTGAAAGAATCCTTCCATTATCTGGATTACTGCGGAATTCATACCGCGGCGCGCATCACTGCTTCACGGGATTTCTCATGTCGGAACGCAATGGCGGTTTACGACTGTTTTGAGGCTGCTGCCGAAGCACTGTACGGAAAAACAGAGGAGCTGTGGCTGCGCCTGACAGACGAAGAACTTACAGTCATGGCGGATACAGATGAACCGCTGATGCTCCCGGAGCTTCCGCTGCCGGCATCCTGTATCCATGAGGACGGGCAAACTGTGCTCCGTGTGCAGATCGGCGGTGATGCAGTATGATTCCAATGCTCGAGGTCTTTCCGTCTGTACCGGGAATGCTGATCTATATTGCGGCACTGATGCTTCTGCTGTTACAGTTTGCAGTTCTGCTGCATTCCATGCAGGACAAAGGCAGCAAGAGAAGTCTTCGCTGCGCGGTTCTTCATTTTATCGTCAGTTTTCTTATTGTCGGGCTGATGCTTTGTGCTGCAAATGCATATAAAATTCTGGATCCCGGTGAGGTGCTTGTTCCCGGCAGTCTGCCGGACCGGATTTTCTCTGTTCCGTGGATCGTTTTTGCTGCATGGGATATTTGGGCTGCATGGATGACATTTTTGCAGATCAGGCAGTATTTCCGGTATGTGAAAACGCATTTGGCACAGAATGCTGTAAAAGAGACACTGGATTGGCTGCCTGTCGGTGTCTGTATCAGTGATACGGAAGGAACGGTGCTGCTCTACAACCTCAAAATCGACGCGCTTTCACAAAATCTGACAGATCAGCATTTATTGGATTCACGCAGTTTCTGGGAGCAGGTCACGAAAAAAGGAACAGCGCAGGATCACGGATATCTGCTTCAGACAACAGACGGTCATGCGTATCTGTTCACGAAAACGCCGCTTACCCTGCACGAAAAAGGCAAGGAAAAGCACTTTGAACAGATGATTGCTTCGGACATGACGGATGCGTACCGGATCACGCAGGAGCTGACCGCGAATAACAAGCATCTGAAAGAAGTACAGTACCGTATGAAGGAAGTTGCCGCCTATGAGCGCAGCCTGATTGCAGCGCGCGAGATTATTAAAGCGCGCACTGCCGTGCATAACCAGATGGGCAGTGTACTGCTCTCCGGCAAGTATTATCTGGATCATCCGGACGGCATGAACGAAGCAGAGCTGCTCCGTTTGCTGGAATACAACAACTATTTCCTTCTGCGCGAAGCGGAAAATCAGGAAAAAGAAACCGACGTCCTGCAAAAGGCACTGAAAACGGCACAGTGCATCGGCGTGACTGTGGAGTTCAAGGGTACGCTGCCGGAGCGGGAGACTGCCCGCGAAATTCTGGCACAGGCGATAGAGCAGTGTGCTGCAAACACTGTGCGGCATGCAGAGGGCAACTGTATAACCGTGACGCTCACGGAGACAGATGAGCAGATTATTGCGGAATTTCGCAATAACGGCAAGGCGCCGGAACAGCCTGTTACCGAGACCGGCGGACTGCTGTATCTCCGGAAAGCGGCGGAAGCTGCAGGCGGTACTGTGACAGTGCAGAGTACGCCGGTATTCGTGCTGACGGTTTCTGTTCCAAAAACATAATCAACAAACGGCACTCCGGTACATCGTTGTATCGGGACGCTGCTTTTTTAATACCCCCAGTTGGGGGTTGTATTTGAATTAAAAATATGATAAAATGAAATTGACTATATGGCATAGCGGTGCTATTATGCTCTATTGTCTGTGAATCTTTGACTGAAAGGGGCTGAATGTGATGAAGAGGCGGCAGGTGATGCAGATGTGACCAGACCATTCAAGGTTATCATTGTGGATGACGAGCTGATCTCCCGCGGATTTATGGAGCTGCTTATCAAACCGTCGAAGGACTATCAGATCATTGCTGCAATGCCGTTTGCAAAGGACGCACTGGTCTGGTGTCAGGAGAACGAAAAACCGGATCTTATCATTATGGATGTGATGATGGAAAAGGGGATCGACGGGTTGACAGCTGCGGCACAAATCAAAAGGGAGTATCCGCGCATCAAGATTATTGTTTCGACTTCCATGGCGGATGCTGACTGGATTGAAAAGGCACAGTCGGCCGGGATTGAGAGCTTCTGGTTCAAGACGTACTCGGAGCTGTCACTGCTTGAGGTTATGGAGCGGACAATGAACGGAGAATCGGTTTATCCGGAGGAAGCACCGGGCGTGATGCTCGGAAACATTCCGGCGAATGAACTGACCCGGCAGCAGCGCTCAATGCTGCGGCTCCTGATTGAGGGACTGTCAAATCGCGAGATCGCAGAACGGATGCATTTCAGTCCGAATACGATCAAGGATCACATGGACGCACTGATGATGAAAACCGGCATTCATTCCCGGACAGCATTGGTTGCGCAGGCCTCCCGGCTGGGCGTTGTGGTCAGTGAAAAGGACCGGCTGGAAAAAAACAAAGAGTAAAAAATCAGCAACTCCAAATTTTTCTTGAAGGTGAGGAACAGGCTTATGAAACACACGCAAAAGCGAATTCTCTCTCTGATGATGTCAGGTGTGACAGCAGCATCAATGCTGCCCGCGTATCTATCCGGTCTGTCGCTGCCGGTATCTGCTAATGACCCGACAGATCTGACCATCGACTTCAATGCAGACGCTTTGGAGCCGGAACAGATTCTGGAACAAATGCAGAAAAACAGCTTCAAAGAAGAACGTGTCGCCACGTATACGCCGAACGGTGCAGGCGAGAAGTCGGCGCATGACGAGATCTATGAGAAATACAACACATACCCGTGGCGCCATGTGACAGAATGGAGCTGCAATGATGACCCGAATATTGTTTCTTATTGGGGCGACAAGTTTAGAAGCGCCCGAATGTTTGGATTTGGATCAGACTATTGGTATGATAAAGAAACCAAAACGTTTGGTAATGGCTTTTCGAATTGGTATAAGGAGACACAGGCTCCCTATACGCTGCGCAGCGCACTGGAATCGACCGATCCGAAGGACAAATATGTTGCGCTTGCCGAGGATACGACACACTGCGAACATGCGCGCGATGTCTGGGAGCCGATGGTTATTACAACTGACAAGGTGCTTGACTTGAACGGCCACAAGATCGAAATCCGCTATGACCGCAACCGCAATAATTCCGAAAATGACCGCTATCAGAACAAAGACCCCGACACCCATTTCTGCTGGGCATTTGAAATTCAGAACGATGCAACACTGACAATCATTGACTCCTCCGCATGGAGACACGAAGGCACAGACGGCAAAGGAACCGGCAGCATCGCGTTCACTGCATACATGATTGATCCGTACAAGCATAATATCAACAGCTATACGACACGCGATCTGTTCTATGTCGAGGACGGCAATCTGATCATCTATGACGGCACATTTCAGGCCGGCAGAAAGAAAGCACAGCTGGATGATTCCATCACCTGGGATAAACTAAAGCCCGTGATCGGTTCTGCGCTTTCTCTGGGTACCAAGATTGCCGAATATGCAACAGGCATCAACACAGCCAGCGGACAGTACAAAGATGCGCTGGAAAAAATAGCAGACACGAATGTTATTAAAAACACCAAGGGTACGACTGGCGATGATGATGATGCGATGACCGAAGGACCGTCTGACATCAAAAAGCGCAACGGTATAAACGGCGATCCGAAACAGGAGATGAAGACCAGTACACCCGATCAGGCGGACGGACGCAATCAGACAGTCGGCGAAAAGCAGGAAGCTGAAAAGAAAACCGACACGAACAAATCTGACGAGAACAAGCCTGCAAAGGACGACAAATATTCCAAGCTTGCGCAGGCCGAGAACGGAATTGTTGACAGCGTAACAAATAAAGATGCAATCGGACAGATGATCGACGAGGGCTTCGGACTGGTCAATAATATCATCAAGCTGTGCTCCTCCAATCCCAATACCCGCGTTGTACAGTCCATCAAGGGTACTGTGGTTAAGGTCGGTGCAAACGGCAGTTTTGTCTCATACGGCGGAAACTACGAGGGTTACGGCTCAACGCCATATACCCGGAATGCAGTTGTCGAAACCGTAATCTATGAAGGAACTTCAAAAACAGACTGGGACAGCACCAAGAACGACGGCGGTGTTGCATATATCTACGGCGGAACCTTTAATGCCTACAACGGCGCCAATGTTTTTAATATGGTCACAAGTAATGATGAGTGGTCGACTAGATCTTACGACAAAGACGGCAAGCCATATACTGTCCATATAGCAAGAGCCGAGTCTGCAGGTGTGTATCAACTTAGAAATGAGACAAAAGACGGAAAGACGGTACCGATCAATACCGCGAATGTGCAGGTGCGCGGCGGTACATTCCGCTGCCACTATGATCTCATGAATGTGGCGAAAAAAGAAGACGGCGATGATAAATATTTCCGCACGTTCCCGGGAACCAGCGGAACCGTGAATCTCGGTCCGGAATCCTATAACACGGATCTGATTCAGGACGGCAGAATCCGCATTGTGGATAAATACGGTGACGGTGAGCTTGTTCTGATGGATGAACGCAGTGAAGAAGAGGCCGGAAATCAGGGACTTTATCACTACCGGCTTTTCTGCAGTGACACAGAACTGCGTGCAAAATCCTATCTGGAAATCTCACCGAATAACGATCCCAAGATTGCAGCATCGCATTCCATTCAGCTGTTTGCCTACACCGAAAACAACGGAAAGACAAGTAAATGCATTCTTCCGGATGACGGAGAAAACAATATTCGTGCACCCTACCGTCAGACAGAAGCATATTTTGACTTCATGTTTGATGCACAGGATGCGACGCAGTATTCTGTGAAGCCGAATTTCCGCATCGGCGGAGCATTCAAGCCGGCCTCAGAACTGGATGTCGAGGGAAAGCTGCTCCGGAACTCTGAGATCTGGTATTATCCGCAGCCGCTGACTGCTGAAGGACGGGCGGTCAAGGCGGATACCAATGAACCGATCTTTGATACGCCTTACGGCAATTTCTATGCAAAATATCTGGATAACGGAAAATTTTCCATTTTGCAAGACCGGGATCTCTCGCGTCCGGGCGAATGGTCGGCGATCATTCGGGATGAATGTGAAGACGACGTAACGCAGTTGTTCTTCCGGCAGACGAATAAGAGTATTCGCCATAATCTGCACTATTTCACCTATAAGGTATACCGTGTTGACCCGCTGACGCGTGAAAACATCAGTGAGTCTGCAACCTACGGTGTGGATGAACCGCTGATTACAATTCGATACGGCGACAGCGAGGATTCACTCAAGTGCAAGCTGCCCCTGATGCTGCTGGAAAAGGAGATCAAGGAACGCCGTACAGACTGGATGGGCTATAAGTCCGGTGATCTCTATCGCATCGTTCTGGATGTCGAGGAATATATGGATATCGGTCACGGAGACGGCGCCAGAAGATCAGGTTCTTCCCTGCCGACCGCCAAGACCGAGACTTCGATCCTGTTCAGATGCTATTCTAAGAATGAAACCCCCGACACCGGTGAATTCTATGAGAAGACCGACTATACACCGGTGCAGTGGCTCAATGCGACCCAAAGAGCAAAGGGAACCGAATATGACACGGTGCTGACCGACAAATATGCGCAGATCGGACTGATCAACGGCCAGCCGGGCAAGGTTGACTATCTGGGAAGAAAGATCTTTGACCTCTACTATCAGTGGTGGGAGGTTGACGAAAAAGGCAACCCGCTCCGATTGATTGCCGGTACCGATAATATCTTTGATCTGTCCAGAGATCCGGAGGAAAAGATTCTGCACAGGCCAGAGCAATGGAATCCGAATGTGGATGGAAAAACATATGTGAATACGATTGACCCGAATGATGAAGAGGCGGACGATTACGATCCTGAAACCGGTTTGCCGGTTGACAAGAATGACTGGAAGAACTATCAGATCCATATGTATGCTGAACAAACAATGGGTGTATCGGAGTTGAACACAGACGGTGACGAATACAAAGTCAGCATGGGCACAAACAATACCTTTGGATGTTATCACAATTCTCAAAAAACGGACAGCAAAGTAATCCATGATTCAAGCACCGCCTGATGTGCAATCGGGCGGTGCTTTGATTTATCGGTACGATCTCGATCTGCGAGGTGCTGTCGCTGTCGGGATTCGCCATGCCCAGATTTGGTGTGTGATAGAATGGTTTCGCAAGATACTGCAAGGGAAACCACCTGGCACTTTCGTGCGAAAAACATTTATGCGCTTGACTTATCTTACATAGTCTCTCCTCAACAAGTCCCCAAATTTCAAGAGATCTCTATTAGACCGTGTGATATCCCGAGCCCTGGAAGAATTGAACAAAGCGCAAAAGCATCGCCGCAAGGCGGTCGATGTTCATTGCAATGATGCTGAGAACGA
>JAFRTG010000042.1 GCA_017427265.1 Oscillospiraceae bacterium
GGGATGTGCGCCGCATGTTCAGCCAAAAGGAGGAACCATTATGAAAAAGAAAGTTTTCGCCGCGCTTTGCGCAGGCGCCATGCTCTGCGGCATGGTTTCCATGCCGGTTTCTGCGTGGGAAACCAAGTACACCAAGGGCGACATCAACATGGACGGCAAGATTGACGGAAAAGATATCATGGCCGGTCTGAAAGAGTTTACCTATTATTATTGCGGCGGAATGGAACACTATCTGACGGAAGAGCAGATCGAACGGGGGGATATTCTCCCGGATAGCAAAACGAAAATGTTTGTTGATTGCCCTGAGGATAACCCGCGTGAGATCACAACAAGAATCACACTGATTGATGTTCATTTACTGCAGAAATACTATACCTACGCAATGGTTGATCCGGAATTACGGGAAAAAGACATTGTGGAATGGGTAAAAGAGTCGAATCCTCAGCTTTGGGCAAAGTACGAAAAATGAGGTGAACGGCAATGAAGAAAAAAGTATTGACCGCATTGTTCTTCATTTGCCGTAATCCGAAAATAAAAAGCAAAAAACCCCTGCACACGCAGGGGCTTTCTGTTTGCCGAACCTGCCTCCCCTGAAAGGGGGCGGGCGGGCAGTGCCCGCTTCCAATTTCCTTCGGGCGGGCAGTGCCCGCTTCCAATTTCCTTCGGAGGGCGGCAGCGGAGCTCTCCCAAGGAGACAAGTACACGCCGCTAAACGCGGCTTCTTATGACGCACCTCTCCCCGCATTTTTGCCTCCCCTGAAAGGGGAGGTGTCTGCGCAGCAGACGGAGGGTCAGGGTATCCGCCTCATGAAAAATCCGTCGGAGATACCGTTTTTCGCGGTGATGCCGCCGGAATCCCCCGTTCCGGAAACCGGTTTGTCTTTTCTTGTTTCCGGATTGTAAGCAGTTTGTTGGAAAATATGATTGAATTCAGGATGCGGCTGTGGTATAATGAAATACATAATATGATGCCGGAATGTTCGCTTTTGTGCGGATATGCTCCGAAAAATGACAAATAATTTTTTCCATACCGGAAAAGGAGGCTTGCTATGCGGTATCTTGATGTGTTTGATGCAATGCTGACGGATTTGCAGACTGAGGTGCTGAACTTTCTGCGCGGAAACCGCGCTGCGTATTTATATGACGAAGCTGCGGATGCCGGCCTGAATCAGCAGAACCGTGACCGGCTCTGCTGTGCGCTGGCGGCTGCAAGGCAGCCTGTTCCGGAACGGGAATCCGTTGTGCGGGCGCTCTATGCAGCAGAGTGCGAAGCACGAAAGCAGAATCCCGCGGAGAACAGCATTGCGGCGGAGATTCTGACGAAGCTGCTCCGGGAATACGATGTTACTGTCCCGGCCTGCGATTCGGATGTGTGCGCCCTGCTCTCTGAAAAGGAGCCGGAATCGGACGCCTGCATCCGGCTGGCAGGCGCGCTCGGTATGACGTCCTATGCCTGCACGATGGTCGATTGCTGCCGTGCGGAAGGCGGCGGCACGCTGCCCGAAAAGCTGGCAGCCTGTGCGGCGCTGACCGGCCGTCCTGCCGACTGTGCACTGCAGAGCGGCAAATAACAAACGATACGGATGTTTGGAATAACAGATATGGGAAAACCGGCGGAACCGTCCTCTGAACAGGGGGCGGCTTCTGCCGGTTTCCGGTTACGGGATGATTTCGGCTGTGCAGTGCAGCTGCTTGCAAAACGCCGTCCGATGTGGTATAATAAAACAAACAATCCGATTTGCTGAGGAGGTCTCTATGCCGGAAATCAGATGGGTCGGTGTCATCCGTGACCCCGACGTATACGAAAGCGGAAGGCTGCCGGAAAACGCCGTCAAAATGAAGATGCCGGAGAGCATACAGACGGCCGCGCTGCCCTTTATGGTGCTGCCGGCGCTGCTCTGCATCGGTTCCGTGGTTCTCAAGTCATATTTCAGCAGACAGAATATTGTGCATCCGCTGTGGCTGTTTGCGGGCGTGGCAATCGGCTTTCTGCTGTTTCCGCTGCATGAGTTCCTTCATGCGGTCGTGTATCCGCGCGGCGCGCAGGTGTTCCTCGGTGTTGTGCCGAAGCAGCTGAGCGCGGCTGCACTGGTTTCGCATCCGCTCCGAAGGCGGCGTTTTCTTCTGATGTGCGTGCTGCCGGTCATTCTGGGGCTGATTCCGCTGCTGCTGTTCTGGACGGCACCGGCTGCCGATCCTGCCCGGAACAGCTTGTTTTTCGGCGCTGCCGTGCTCGGCATGGTGAGTCCCTATCCGGATTTTTACAATGCATATCAGGCATTGAAGCAGGCGCCCAAGCAGGCATATATTCAGTTTGAGCACGGAGATACATATTATTTTGAAGCAGCAGACCGTGCGGAATAATGTCTGCGTTATGCAGTCCGCAGCGGCATCATAGGTGATGCTGAAATCCTCTGCGTCCTCATGCGGGAAGAATGCGACTGTCAGCGTATAGCGGATCTGACCCTCTGCGGAGGAAGCTGTCAGGACGACGGCTGCACCTCTGCGCGGGACGCCGAATGCGGTGCACGCCGCTTTGAAATACTGCTGCCGGATGCTGATATCGTTTACCGTTTGCTCCTTTCTTCAACAAAAGCATACACACAGGGAATCCGAGCGGAAAAACACCGCGGAAAGGATTCCTTTTTTCATATCCGAATGCCCGGCCGTCATTCACGGAACGCCTTCCGTATCAATGCCGGCCTTCTGCGCCTGTGCGAGCTGCAGACGCCGCGGAATCCGGTAGATTTTGCCGTCCTTGCGGAACAGCGCGCCGGTCTGCCGGAAGGTAAACGGGACACCGTATGCAAGGCACTGCTCCCGCACGGACAAAATCCAGTCATAGCTGCAAAGGCGGGCGCCCTCGCCGGATTCGCCGCCGCAGCTGACATGCTCGATCAGACCGCTTTGCAGATACTGCCCGATCTGCACAGGACCGAGCATCGGCTCATGAATGATATGCCGGTGCCTGACCGGCAGGCTGAGCAGCACCGGGAGCCTGCGGTCGGCGGCTTCCTGATTTTCACAGGTCGCGCAGATTGTCACATGGTCATAGCCTTCGCCCCAGTCGTCGGGCAGACCGACCCGGAACCGCTCAATCCGCTTGGTGATGATACAGAACTGCAGATCATGCCGCGTGCGGATCATTTCCCATGCCTCCGGACGCCATGCGTCGGCTTCCTCCAGAAAGAAATCAGAGGTCATGCAGGCAAAGACGGTTCCGCTTTCCTGCAGCTTATAGCTTCCGTCCCGTTTTTTCTGTACCGGCAGACGGAAGCCTGCCGTTCTGGAAATGACAGTGCTGTCTTTTCCGAATTCGGCATCTCTCCGGTACATGTAGCAGTTGGCACATCCGGCACTGATTTTCCGGCAGCCGTGCCATGGATTCCAGATTGCGACGGGGATCGCCTCCCTTCATTTTTCCTGATTTCAGCGCAAAAAACGGCATGTTACTTCAAAACGGCAAAAAGGTTACATGGAATTTATTCCAATTTTTCTGTATGCTGATTGGCAGTGTCTCCAAAGATGCGCGGAAATGCTTGATTTCCATTGTACAGTGTGATATGATAACCATGGGAACTTCCGGGAGCATCTTGCTCCGCCTGCGTTTCCGTCAACCGAACTGATTCAGGAAAGGAGACAGTTTGGATTCGCTGATACCGGACTGCACCGATGTGCAGCGCGTTCCGAAAAGCTGTTCCGGAACCTGCGGCGGAAAGCTGTATGCCGTGCCCCTTCGCGGCAGCAGAGCAAAGCCCATGGCACGGAGCATCTCAACGGAGCAGCCGGTTCATGCGGCGCATCTCCTCCGGGTCCGCCCCCTCTTTTTCTATTATACACGTTTGAACGGCAAACGTCAAGAACCGGAAATGTGCATAAGAATTATGCACGCTGCGGCCGATACTTGACAATACCGCCAAGATATGCTATAATAAAAATGTATAGCTATTTGCGCGGGGAATGCTGCCTCTGCCGGAACTGATACCGCCGGCAGCGGAATGCGGCTTCTGATGCGCACCTTGTGTGTATGATATTGGCGGAGCAGCCGGGAAGGATGAACGGCGCTGTGCGCTTTGTGCAGACGGTCAGCGAAACGGGAACAGGATAGAGACCCCCGAATTCGGAACAGGAGCATCTGCACCCGTGCTGCGGCATGCTCCGGAAAGGACAGCTATATGAAGAAAACAGCACAGACGCTTTTGACGGCTGCAATGTTTGTCAGTGCGCTTGGCGGCAGTGCTGCCGGAAAAGACAGCATGAAATGCAATGCAAGCGGCAATACAGCGGCCGCTGCCACCACGACAACCACAGGCCTCGAAGCATTTATGACAACCGGTCCGGTGCTTTACGGCCCGCCCTGGGTGTTCGGCACAACGACCACGGAGACTGTGACGGAGCCGACCACCGAGCAGACGACGAATCCTGGTACTGAGCCGGTCACCGAACTGACAGATATCGAATCCACAACATTCATGACCATGACGACGCCGGAGATTCTTTACGGCCCGCCGCATGTGTTCATGGATATGAACCGGGATTTCTCGCTGGATGCGCGCGACCTGACGCTGATGAAGCGCAAGGCGCTCGGTCAGCTGACGGACGGCTCCTATATCGGTGACGTCGACCACTCCGGTACGGTTGACCGGCACGATGTTGACCTCCTTTTGTACGAAGGTCTCGGTGTGCCGTATAAGCCGGTTGTGACAACGGCGCCTGTTGAGCCGGGTACTACCACACGGACAACTGTGACCCAGCTGACGGAGCAGACAACGCTGCCTCCTACAACACCTACAACACCCCAAGTCGTTTATACCACAAAGCGTACCGAAGAGCATGTTACAACGGGCACGACTGTTCATGCGGGTACGTATCCGAATACGAGTGCCACGACTTTGCAGACCGCGGAGACGCTGCAGCGTACCACGGAAACTGCGGTGATGCCGCTCTACGGCCCGCCGCCTGCATTCGATAAATAATTCAGAAGAGCATTCAGGTGCAGCAACAGACGGTGCAGCATTGCGCGTGTTTCGCAGATGCTGTGCCGCTCTGCCGCAGAAAGGAGTTCGGAATGAAAAAGACAGCACAGACATTGCTGACCGCAGCGATGTTTGTCAGTGCACTCGGCAGCAGTGCGCCCGGCAGCAGCACGATGAAATGTGCAGCTGCAAAGCCGGATGTGCAGCAAACTGAAGAATTCACGGAGGTCGTGCCGCAGCCTGTATACGGCCCGCCGATCGTGGAAACAACTGCTGAAACAACATCCACATCAACAACGACCGTAACAACAACGGTGATGCCGCTTTACGGCCCGCCGTCTGTCCTTTATCCGCGCGGCGATGTCACGATGGATAAACAGGTGGATGCACGCGACCTTACACGCATAAAGGAAATTGCGCTCGGTGAGATCCGGTATCCCGGTTATGCCGAAAAGGACATTGCAGACCTCAACCGTGACGGAACTGTGGATAAACAGGATGTTGAGAAGATGCTGCATGATGTGCTCGGTGTTCCGGAGAAGGAAGAGCCGGTCATGACGACCGCGACAGCACTGACACTTGCAACCACGACAATCACGACAACCACCATGATGGTCAGCACACTTTACGGTCCGCCGAGCGTGTTCGGTACGACCACACAGGATTCGGACGTGATAACGGAAACGACACCGATGCCCACGACACCGATGGCAACGCTTTACGGTCCGCCGCCTGCTTATGACATCAATTCTGCCGGCAAGCAGAAAAAATCTGCATGGCGAAAGACCACCGCAACCACTTCGACGCAGTCCGTTCAGGAGGATGCGTCCGGAAAGAAAACGGAGTAAACAACCGATGAAGGCCGGAAAGCTGCCGGGTATGCACCGGCAGCTGCCGACTGTGTGCTGAAAGGAGCGCTTGACATGAAGAAAACTGCTCAGACCTTGCTGACTGCTGCAATGTTCGCAGCTGCGCTCGGCAGTGCTGCCGGCGCACAGAATACCGGCGCTGCCTCGGCAGCAGAACCGGCCGATCCGGAAAATTTTTATGCAGCAGTCGAAGACCCCGTTGATATCTACGGCCCGCCGTCCGCATTCACAAGAACGACGGAGCCGGGTACGCAGCCGGGAACGACTGCGTTTGAGGGCGGAAAAACAACCTTTACCCTGACGACAAGAAACGATCCTGTCGGCATTTACGGTCCGCCTTCAATGATGTATCCGCGCGGCGATATCACGCGGGATAAAACCGTGGATGCACGCGACCTCTCCAGAATGAAGCAGATGATCCTGAATATGCAGGATGCACCTTATTCATACATAGAATCGGAGATTTCAGATCTGAACCGTGACGGAAAAACGGATAAAGAGGATCTGGAGATCATGCTGCACGAGGTGCTCGGTGTTCCGAAGAAAGAGGAACCTGCCGTGACAACCGCCACTGCACTGGCGGTCACAACGACAGCAATGACTGCGACGACGCAGCCTGTTGTGCTGCTTTACGGACCGCCGCAGATGATGACAACGGTGCATGTTCCCGTTGACATCAATCCGGTATTCACCGAGCCGGTCGTCCGGCCGCTTTACGGTCCGCCGGATGTGATGCAGACATTTCCGGATGCATTCAGATTGCAGCCGGAAGACACGGAGACATCAAAGACAACTGCGACACAGACAAAAGACACCGGCGCAGCCGGAAAAACATCAGAATAATCGGTATGCGCCGGCATGAGAACGGTGCAGATCAATATAGAAAACAGGAGTGACGAATTATGCTCAATACAGAAATCAAAGAAAACAGTATGAAACGGCTGGCGGTCTACCGCGAAGGCCTGAAGGCGATGCCGCAGCTGAAAAATCTGTTCCTTGAACTGACCCTGCGCTGCAATGAGCGCTGTCTGCACTGCGGAAGCAGCTGCGGCGATGTGCCGTCCGAGGAGCTTTCCGTGGAACAGTACAGAACCTTCCTGACCAAGCTGAAGGAGGACATGGGAACAGAGGACTATATGCTCTGCATCACCGGCGGCGAGCCGCTGCTGCGCAAGGAATTCTTTGAGATCATGGGGATTGCGCACGAGCTCGGCTTCAAATGGGGCATGACGAGCAACGGTACGCTCATCACCGAGGAGGTTGCGCGCAAGCTGAAGGAAGTCGGCATGGGCACCATCTCCATCAGTCTGGACGGCCTGCCGGAAACGCATGATGCCTTCCGCCGGACACCGAACGGCTGGAAGCGTGCAATGGACGGCATCATGAATCTGCTGAAGGTCGGCGGATTCCAGGCCGTGCAGGTCACAACCGTATGTTCGCACAAGAGCATTCAGGAGCTGGATGCGCTCTATGAGATTCTGAAGCAGGTCGATATTGATTCGTGGCGTGTCGTCAATATGGATCCGATCGGCCGTGCAAAGGAGCATCCGGAGCTGCTGCTGACGAAGGAGGATTACAAGACCCTGTTCGAGTTCATCCGCAACAAGCGCATTGCCGGCGAGCCGGTCTGCTACGGATGCAGCCACTATCTCGGTATGGAGTATGAGCGCGAGGTGAGAGACTGGTACTTCCTCTGCACCGCCGGTCTGTATACCGCGAGCATCATGGTCAACGGCGATATCACGGCCTGTCTGGATATCGAGCGCAGACCGGAGTTCATTCAGGGCAATATCCTGAAGGACAACTTCAAGGATGTCTGGGAGAACAAGTTTGAAATCTTCCGCCGTGACCTCAGCGAGGACTGCGAAAAGTGCCGCAACTGCAAGGAGCAGAAATACTGTCACGGTGACGCATACCATACATGGGACTTTGACAACAACTGTCCGCAGGTATGTTTCAAGGATATCCTGTTTGACTGAGCATCATGCAGGCTCCGTCGGAGAACCTGCTATATATCCGATCTATAGACTGAGGCGCCGGCGGCAGAACCGGCGCCTTTTTCTGCAAAGGACATTTCTGTTTATTTGAATGATTGACAAAGCCTTTGCGCACATGTTATAATAGCGATAGAATATAACCGAAAGGAGATGCGGAATATGGGAAAACTGATTGTACTGGAAGGGCTGGACGGCAGCGGAAAGGGAACACAGGCGACGGAGCTGTTCCGTGCGCTCGGCGCAGAGGGAAAAAAGGTGCTGCGTGTATCCTTCCCGAATTACGGCTCTGATGCGGCAAAAATGCTGGACGATTATCTGCACGGCGCCTTCGGCAACGATCCCGCGGATGTCAACCCCTATGCGGCCTCGACATTTTTTGCGGTTGACCGTTATGCAAGCTATCATCAGAACTGGAAGCAGTTTTATCTCGACGGCGGCATCATCATTGCAGACCGCTATACAACTGCAAATGCAATCCACCAGTGCGCCAAGCTGCCGCAGGCGGATTGGGATGCCTTCCTGGAATGGCTTTTTACATATGAATATCAGCTGCTTGGTCTGCCTGCACCGGATGCGGTGTTCTATCTGCGCGTGGATCCGGAAGTCAGCCAGAAGCTGCTGGCGCAGCGTTATGCCGGCGATGAACAGCAGAAGGATATTCACGAGAGCAATCTGCAGTATCAGGAGCAGTGCCGCACCGCGGCCGATTACTGCGCAGCCAGACTCGGCTGGCATGTGATCGAGTGCGTGAAGCACGGCGGTATGCGCACTGTCCCGGAGATTGCAGCGGAGATCCGCAGCCTGCTGCCGGAATAATCCGCCGGAGAGGGGTGAGTGAATGCAGCGAAGACTACGGCTGCGGTTCCTGTTTATCAGCTGGGTGCTGCTGACGATGTTTCTGGTTGCGATCTGTATCGGCGTCAGCATGATTCTGTACCGCTCCTCTGTGAACAGTACGGAAAATTCGCTGAAAGAATCGCTGAAGATCATGTCGTTTGACGATCCGACGCGCGGCATGGCCGGTTTTACACTGGAGGAGCACGGCTTCCTGCGCGGCTATCAGCTTTCGCATATCAACCTGAGTACGGAAACGCTGACAAACATGGTCAAGCAGATGAACAAGAATGCCAAGCGCAACACGGGACAGGTCTATTATGACGGCGTCATGTACCGCTATCTGGTCATCCGGCAGGGAACCGTGTCATACGGGGTGCTGGCGGAGTGCTCGCAGGAGCAGGCGCTCGTCGCAACGCTGAAGCGCAATTCACTGATTTTCTGTATCGCAGGATTCTTTCTGCTGTTCCCGGTCTGCCTGCTGCTGACCAAGTGGGTGAGCCGCCCGATCGAAACAGCATGGGAAAAGCAGAATGATTTTGTCTCGGACGCGACGCATGAGCTCAAAACGCCGCTGACCGTCATTGCAACCAATACCGAAGCGGTGCTCTCCAATCCGGATGCGACGATCGAAAGTCAGGAGCGCTGGCTCGACAGCATACAGGGCGAGACCTCGCGCATGGCAGGGCTGGTCGGCAATCTGCTGTTTCTGGCCAAGGTCGATGCAGCGGAGATTCATCCGGCGCCGGAGGATCTGGAGATTACAGACCTGCTCGAAGAGATGTGCATGGAGCGCGAGAGCGAGTTCTATGAAGCGGGTCGTATGTTTGAATATGAGATGACGCCCGGCCTGCATTATTACGGAGACTGGAAGCTGATTCAGCGCATGATGGGAGAGCTGCTGGCCAATGCAAGAATGTATACGCCGGAGGGCGGTACGATCCGGATGGTCGTGAACCGTACCCGCAAGCTGCATCTGCGGATTGTGCTTTCCAATACGGGCGCCCAGATTTCGCAGCAGGATCTGCCGAAGCTGTTTGACCGCTTTTACCGTGCGGATCCGTCCAGAGCGCGCAACACCGGCGGCTACGGACTGGGGCTGAGCGTGGCAAAAAGCATTGCAGAGCTGCATGAAGGCACGATTACGGCGGAAAGTCAGAACGGAATTAACGTATTTACGGTCGTTTTAGGCGACCTTCATCCGGAAGAAGGCAAAAACGACAAAAAATGACGAAAAACAGCCCTTCGGTTTTACGTGCTGAGGGGTTGACTTTTCCGGAGAAATGTGGTATTATATACAAGTCGCCGCGAGAGAGCGACGAAAGCTCCGAAAAAAAGTTGCCCGAAGGGGTTGACAAAAGCTCGGAGATATGGTATAATGAGGGAGTCGCCTCAAGAGAAAATGAGGATGAAGAACTCAGGAAC
>JAFRTG010000043.1 GCA_017427265.1 Oscillospiraceae bacterium
ATACAGACCGATGCCGACCAGCAGCAGACACACTAATCCGCAGACGGCAGAGGCTGCCAGCAAGAGCTGCTTCCGCATCCGGCTGTAGATGTTCAGAAGCGGGTCGGGTACGGCGACGCAGCCGAGATAGGTACGCCCCTCCGTGACAGGCAGACAGAGCCAGTCCTCCCGCACGGACTCCTGCTGCGTGCGGATTTCCGCCGGAGCGTCTGCCGATGCGGCGATCAGCTGTCCGTCACTCTGGAAGATCAGCATGTCCGTGTCATACTGCGATACGGCTTCCTCCGGTGCATCCATATGCGCTTTCACGGTCTGCACAATGTCATTGAGCAGGATATTGTCGCGGTACTGCTGCGTTTGTCCTGTCAGAACTGCAGTCAGCAGTATGCATACTGCTAAAACAACAGCCGCCGCAGCCAGAAATTTCCGATAGCTTTTCATGATACGTCCGGCTCCCCGAGAAGATAGCCGACGCCCCATACTGTTTTGATGAGAGACGGAACTGCGGGGTCCGGTTCGATCTTCTCCCGCAGATGCCGGATGTGGACAGAGAGCGTCCCCTCTCCGATGAATGTGTCGCCCCAGACATTTTGCAGGAATTCATCCTTTGTGATAACACGCCCGCGGTTTTCCAGCAGATAGAGCAGCATTTTATATTCCATTGCTTTCAGGCTGATCTGCTCCCCGCCGCGGACGATTCGGTGCAGACGGGTATCGAGTATCAGCCCGTCGGAGATCGTATACTGCTCCGGCGTATCTGCTTCGGAAACAGCTTTGGCGGAAACGGCTGATGCCGTTTCCGCTGCTTTTTTATATCGCTTGAGGACTGCCTGTACCTTTGCGAGCAGGACGCTCAGAGAAAAGGGCTTCGCAATAAAGTCATCGCCGCCGATATGCAGTGCCGTGAGAATATCATCGTCGCTGCTGCGAGCGCTGATAAACAGAATCGGCATATCGTAGCGCCTGCGGATCTGCTTGCAGAGCTCAAAGCCGGAGCGGCTGCCCAGATTGATATCCAGAAGGAGCAGAGAGACCTGATGATTTTCCAGAAATGCCTCTGCTTCCTCATAGCTGTTGACATATGCTGTGCTGACGTCGAAGATGTTGAAGTATTCCGCTGTATTCTCCGCGATTGTGATGTCATCGTCGATCATCAGGCATTGATAGTTCATGTACACATCCCCCTGCGGTCAGTTTTGCTGCAAGCCGACTGTGCTGCCCGTCTCCCCGATGAACACGACCTTCCCGTTTGCGGGAAGCGGGATATTTACGCCGTAATGCTTCATGTAGCTTGAGTAGATCATGCGGTCTCTTTTGTCGTAGACATACACCGCCGCATTTGCCGGGATATCCAGCCGGACAGAGCGGCTTGCATTGCTGCCGTTATTATACCACACCGCTTCGCCGGTTGTCAACTTGACCGCAGTAAGGTCCTTCGGCAGTTCCACGATTGCATCCTCAGAGAGATACCGGTTACCGAGCGCGGACATTACAAGATATTCCCTGTTATTTTTCGTGACGATCTCCATATCAGACTGATCCCGGCTCACTGTGGAGGGGATTTGCAGCATGCTTTCCGCATGTGTGCTGTCTATGATTTTCAGATTGCCGGCATATCCGGGCACATCCGTTCTGAATTTCACGGAAGGCTCTCCGGCGTACATGACGGAGGAGGCGCAGTCTCCGCAGAGATACCATTTTTTTCCGCTCCGTGCATCCCACGCAGCCTGCACCGCTTCACTGACGGGATTCTCACCGATCTTTTGCGCCTGATATTCTGCCAGTGTGCGATGATACCCGCGCAGCGCATCACCGGAAACGGATGCAGCGGTCAGAAAGACGGTGCCGTCACGCTCTGCAAAGCCGAGAATATTCTGTGAATCGGCGGGCTGCACGGCTTCGCCCTTCGCCGCATTGCCGTATACCTTCACAAAGCTGTCCTGCTCCGTATAGAGATACCGCATCGGGTCAGCATCAGGATCTGTCAGGCAGGTCATTTCCAGATAACGCTTCTCCGGGAACGAAAGCTGAAAGAGATCGCGTTCACTCGCGTAGAGACCTTCGTACTGTAAATATGCATCCGGCACTGTGTCAAGCGTTCTGAGTTTTTCCGGCTGCACATGGCTGATGACAATGCCCTTTTCCTCCAGTGCAATGTCCATCAGGGCTTTCGCAAGCTGCTCGTCAGCGGAGCTGCTCCCGCCGGACGACAACACGGCAACGCTGATCTGTTCATCCGGCGCAATGACAAGCCCTGCATGCTGATAGTTCAGATCGCCGCCCTTGCAGATGATCTGTACGCCTGCCGCGTCATAATCCGGGTCTGAAACGCTGTCCCACCCAAGACCGAAGCCGTCCTCATAGGGGTCGTTGTCCTGTCGGGTGCGCATTTCGTCCTTTGCCTTTTCGGAGAGCAGCACGGGATTACCCGTGAAGAATGCGCTGCCGAAGGTGCAGAGCTCCTTTGCCGTCGCAAGAATGCCGCCCTCTCCGATTGTCATGCAGTAATCGGGCGCAGTTTCTTGCCGGTTCTGGAATACGCGGGTCTGCTCATCTGTCTGAAAGGCATTCCACGGCGTACCGGTCTGCTCCAGATTTAGCGGCTTGCAGATATGATTTTCGATATAGTCGGTGAAGCTTTCGCCGCTGACATGCTCGACAACCTGCTCCAGCAGCTCAAAGCCGTCGTTGCAGTAGGAGCCGTATGCGCCCGGCGCAGCTTTCAGCCGCTCCGTACTGAGATACTGCAAAAAGCTGTCGTGCGGAACCGTGCTTCTGTCATCCAGCAGGATATCATTGCTGTAGTACGAGCCCATCAGACCGGAACGGTGATTCATCAGCATCCGCACGGTGATATCCCTATAACGGCTGTCTGCCATTCTGAATTCCGGGATATAGTCTGTCACGGGTGCGTCAATGTCGAGCTTCCCCTGATCGGCAAGCTGCATCGCGGCAGCCGTCACATAGATCTTGCTGACGGAGCCGACAGAGAACAGCATATCAGTTGTTTGATGCAGTTTATTCTTTGGCTCGACGACAACAGCCGCGTCCGCGCCGCAGACGCAAGTCAGCAGCAAAACCAAAGCTGCACCTGCACAGATTATCTTCTTTTTCTGTTTCATATTCAATCACTCCGTCATCAGTTCATAAACAGAAATTTTCCGGATCTTTCCTGCACTGAAATACGCACATCCGAAGCAGAATGCGAGAATCACGCAGTCCAGCAGCAACACTGCCGAAATACTGACCGGCACATTGCCGATGAAGCTGACCAACAGCTTGGTACCCGATACGGCAAGCACTGTCCCGATCACAACGGCAGTCAGCGCTGACGGCATAATGCGGAATGCCAGCTGAATCATCAGCTCTTTGGAGGTATAGCCCATGCTCTTCATCACGCCCAGATCTCTGCGCAGTCTGCGAATCTCAGATTCCGTCAGAATTGCAAGAATCATCATGACAACAATCGCCGAGATTCCCATGAACAAGGCGGTTGTGACGGAGATCGCTTTGCAGAGCATTTCAAGCGCATAGCTGAGAAGTTCCGGAATATTCAGGAACGAGCGGATCTTGATGCCGCTGCTGTTTCCGGAAATGACCGTATCGCCGGATCGAATGGCATATTCGACATTTGCTGTGCCGTCCTGCTCGATCATGGATGCGATTACCTGTTCGGCTTTTGCACGGATGCGCTCTTCATAGCTGCCTGCGATCTCATTCTCAGTACTACCGAGATTCTCTGCGCTTTTGCCGAATCTGCGGTCAAGCTCTGCGCGCAGCGTTTCGGAATTGATTCCTTCGGCGGCGTAGATCTGGAATGAATCCGGCTGATACTGCGGACAGATGCGCTTCATGCCGTCATCGGTCAGATAGATCGCCTGCGAATTGACAACCGCCGTGACAAAACCTGTGATGATGAATTCGGCTGCTACATCATAATGCAGGGTAATGCTCTGACCGCATTGCAGCCTGAGCTGTGCGGCGCACTGCTTTGTCACCATGATCTCATTGTCATGCTGCGGAAAGCGTCCTTCGCATGGGAAAATGTTTTCCGTCTCGGAATAGTCGCGGTAAATATCGGCATAGGCGCCGTCGTTGCAGTCGAGCATATCAATGATGTATTCGGACATCTGGCAGGTCGGCAGAACCTTGCGGATTTCCGGCATGGATTCCAGCTCTGCGATGAATGCGTCATTATCGGTGCCTGTCACAGTTGTAATCTGAAGATCAGCCAGCTCATGACCGGCGATTGCATTGACTACATTCATGCCCCGTCCGAGGAAGGTATAGAGAATAAAGCTCAGTACGACTGCGAATGTCGTAATGCTCATGACAATGGTCAGCCCGATACTCTTTTTTGCATTGTCGGCAAATCCTTTCAGCGAAAGCCGGAGATGCACATTGCCCTTTGTATTCCGCAGCGGAAAATGCGATCTGCCGAAGTGATGATTCTGAATTCCCTTCCGAAATGCAAGCACCGGCGGATATTTCCGGACAGCCCGCGCTTTCACGAAGGCGAGCAGGGAAACGGTCAGCAGCAGCCCGAGGAATACGCAGGCATACGTCAGAAGCGGAACAGTACGGTCTGCCTGACAGCCCTTCATGTTCTCCGCATTGTAAATCAGAATCTGCTGCAATCCGATCCCTGTCAGCGTTCCGGCAAGGCAACCCGCCAGCGCGATCAGAACATACTCCGATGCATACGAAAGAGCGATCTCGCGGGAGCGATATCCGAGTGCCTCCAGCACGCCGATGCTGACGATCTGCTCGCGGATATCGGTGATGATGCTGTACCCGATCATGGCGGCGACTGCGATCAGAATGATCACTGCCATGATCTCCATAATCCGCAGGATATACACGACCTCGGTATTGAATGAAGATTGCATCTCTTCGGCGCGACTTTCATTCAGATGCTCGGTGTAAATGCCCTTGTCCGCACATTGCTGATAAAACTCATCAAGGATTGCCTTTGTTTCTGCTTCATCCTTTGCGCGGAAGCCAATCTCCGCATACCGGTCAAAGATGTTCCGCATGACAGAATAATCGGCATTGTTCAGAATGAATTTCGGCTCTGTAAAATAGCCACTCTCATAAAATCCCGCGACCGTGAATGTAAAGCGCTTCGAATCGTTGATGATCGAAAATGCATCGCCCTCATGCAGACCGAGGCGCTTTTTCTGACTGACCGGCACAATGACCGGGTGCTGCATTGCAGCAATTTCTGCTTCGGAGAGTGTTGTCTGCGGCTCGTAATGCTCAAATAGCCGTTCATTTTCCTTTGTAATAAATGTGATGACGTAAAGCTGCTCTTTACCGTTTTCGTCGAGGATGCGCGTCGCTGCGGAACTGATATAGTGATATTCCGCGCAGGACTCCACACGTTCATCTGCCTGCAGAAATTTCAGAGTCTCGGCAGAATAATCCTGCTCGACGATACATAACCGGTTTGGCCATGCGCCTGTGCGTGCTTCCAGATCGGGATACATACGCCGGATGCTTTTCTCTGCCGAGAGGGCGCCGCTCAGAAGCGTCATACAGAGCATGATGAGAAAGCCGAGCAGAACTGCCTCCTTTTTGTGACGCCGCACATTGGCAAGCGCCAGTCTTAAGATCTTCTCCATGCAGCTCACCATCCCATTTCGTCGAGGAAGCTTTGCAGGTTCTCTCTCCGCTTTTTCAGATCGTCTGTGCCG
Organism: Oscillospiraceae bacterium; assembly: GCA_017427265.1. Taxonomy (GTDB): domain Bacteria; phylum Bacillota; class Clostridia; order Oscillospirales; family Ruminococcaceae; genus Firm-04. Next base: position 5,697 of record JAFRTG010000043.1, read on the forward strand.
TAGGGCGGCATGCAGTGTTCCCCTTCAATGCCGCCGTCACGCAGGAAAATGACGCGGCTGCCGCGCAGTGCCGTTTTCAGGTCATGCGTGACCATGACGATGCTCTGCCCTTTGCCGTTCAACTCCGTGAAGATATCAAGTACATCTGTGCCGGATGCGGAATTGAGAGAGCCTGTCGGCTCGTCCGCGAAGAGAATCTCCGGTTCGTTGATGACCGCACGGACAATGCCGACGCGCTGTGCCTCGCCGCCGGAAAGCTGATTCGGATATTTCTTCCACAGCGTCTCGTCAATGCCAACCTTTTTCAGAAGCGTCTCCGCCCGTTTCACAAGCTCCGGCGAATTCTTCTGCGCGACGAGCGCACCTGTCATGATGTTGTCGAATACATTCATATTTTCCAGCAGATATATGCTCTGGAACACGAATCCGCAGTGCTTCCGGCGGAACACCGCAAGCTGATCGCTGCTATATGCGGAGATATCTTCCTCTCCGAAAAAGACCTTGCCAAGCGTGGGTTTATCCATACCGGAGAGCGCATAGAGAAGCGTCGATTTGCCGGAGCCGGACGCGCCCATGATGACTGTAAATTCCTTTTCACGGATTTCCAGATCGAGATTTTTGATGATATGC
>JAFRTG010000044.1 GCA_017427265.1 Oscillospiraceae bacterium
GAGACCAAGCCGTATGACATCTGCTTCTACGGTCTGAAGATCACCGTCGGCGAACCCGGCAAGACGACTGAAAAGCAGCCGCCGGTTCCGACTGAGAACTCTGTTATTTATAACATCGTTCCGCAGACCGGCAAGTATACCGATGCACAGTCCAACAACAAGGCTTACAACGAGTATACCGCACAGCCCGGCGAGACCCTGACGGTTGACTGGAAGGTCACCAAGGATCCGGGTACCGCAGGCATCCAGATGTATCTGAACTTCAAGGATGTTGAAGTCGTCAAGGCAACCGTTGGTGATGCATACGACCTGACACCTGAGTTCAACGCAAGCGACGCCAACAAGGGCGGCCAGGTTGTTTACGCCTGGGCAAAGGATGCAGTTCAGGATGTTGATATGGATGAGGCAATCGCTTCGTTCCAGATCAAGGTTCCGGAGGCACAGGGCACATACTACATCGACCTCGACACCAAGGAAGTCAACAAGGTCGTTCCGAAGGACGAGACCAAGCCGTATGACATCTGCTTCTACGGTCTGAAGATCGTCGTCGAGGGCGACAGACCTTATGTTGAGCCGACCGCTGACAGCGTTGTTTACAACCTGATTCCGGAAGGCAAGACCTACACCAAGGCACAGGAAGCAAAGATTCCGAACAATGTGGTCGAAGTGGCTGCAGGTGAGGAACTCACTGTGAACTGGATGGCAACCAACGATCAGGGTGCAGCCGGCATCCAGATGTACTTCGACTTCAGCCAGGTTGAGTATGTCAAGGGTACAGTCGGTGACGCATACGATCTGACGCCTGAATTCAACGACAAGACAGTCGCAAAGGACGGCGTGGTTGTTTACGCATGGGCAAAGAAGGCAGTTCAGGAAATCGACGAGAGCGAAGCACTGGCAACCTTCAAAGTCAAGGCTCCTTCCGAGGAAGGCTCCTACATTATTGATCTGGTCAGATCTGAGAACAACAAGGTTGTTCCGGTTGACGAGAGCAAGCCGACCAAGTTCGTGTTCTACGGACTCGAAATTAAGGTTGTTCCGGATGTTACCACAACATCCACGCAGCCGACCACGACATCTACAACCAGCACTTCTGACACTGTTCCGACCACAACGGTTACAACGACCACCACTGTGACGCCGGCTGGCAAGTCCAACTGGGTTATCGGTGAGAAGACCGTTGCAGGCGGCGTTCCGGTCAAGGTTCCGGTCACGGTTTCCAATGACGAAGGCACCGCAGGCTTTGTTGTGAAGTTTGCTTATGACGAGAAGCTGCAGTTCGTAAACATTGATTGGGCTGACGGTTATACCGGCGAGGCTACCATCAATGACGACAAGCAGGTTGTTGTCTGGGCAAGCGATAAGGGCAGCAACGAAAACGCTGACGGTATTGTCATGTATCTCAACTTCATTGCACCGGATGAGAAGGGCGAATACCCGGTCAAGTTCGCAAGCATTGAAGTCACCAACACCGAGGGCAAGCCGATCGAAGCAATTACGACGGACGGCAAGGTCATCGTTGATCCGCAGATCCCGTCCGGCGGCAAGTCCAACTGGACAATCGGCGAGGTCACAACCCCGGGCAACACTGAGGTTAAGGTTCCTGTCACCGTTACCGGCGACGAGGGTACCGCAGGCTTCGTTGTGAAGTACACCTATAATGAAAAACTGACATTCAAGAAGATCGAGTGGGCAAACGGTTATTCCGGCGAAGCAACACTCAATGACGACAAGCAGGTCGCTGTCTGGGCAAGTGAGACCGGCAGCAATGAGAACGCAGACGGCGTTGTGATGTACCTCGTCTTTGATGCTCCGGCAGAAGCGGGTACATACCCTGTCAAGTTCGCAAGCCTTGATGTCTGCAACACCGAAGGTGCAGCTCTGACTGTCACCAAGAAGGACGGCGCAGTCATCGTTGATCCGACCATTATCCCGGCTGGCAAGTCCAACTGGCTCATTGGTACGGAGACCGTCCGTCCGGGCGCATCTGTTGCTGTTCCGGTCAAGGTCACCGGCGATGAAGGCACTGCAGGCTTTGTTGTTCAGTTCAAGCATGATGAGGCTCTGAAGTTCAACGGCTTCACATGGGCAGACGGCTACACCGGCGAGGCGACCCTCAACGGCGACAAGCTGACTGTTGTCTGGGCTGACGACAGCGGCGCGGACGAGAAGGCAGACGGCGTTGTCCTCTACCTCAACTTTACCGCTCCTGAAGCAAAGGGCGAATATCCGGTTGAGTTCCAGCTGCTGGAAGTTGTCAACACGGACGGCCAGCCGCTGACGGTCGAAAAGACCAACGGCGCTGTCATCGTCGATCCGGAAGTGACAACCACCACTTCTGTGACCACTCCGACCACTACCACCACTCCGCTCGTCATTCCGGAAGGAAGCGTCGGCTGGATCATCGGCAGAAAGGAAGTTACCCTCGGCGTCGATGAGCTCACCGTCAAGGTTCCGGTCACCGTGAAGGGCGATACCGGTACAGCAGGCTTCGTTGTGGAATTCGATTACGATCCGCAGCTGACGTTTGTTGACTTTGAGTGGACCAAGGGCTACACCGGTGAGGCTGTCCTGAATAAGGATAAGGGCATCATCGTGTGGGCATCTGATGACGGCGGCGATCTGATCGCTCCGGATGATCTGACAGTTGTCAACCTGATCTTTACCGTTCCGGAAAAGGTCGGCGAGTATCCTGTCAAGTTCACGAACCTCGAAGTTGTCGATACCAACGGCAACCCGCTGAAGACTGTCAAGCAGAACGGCGCGGTTATCGTTAAGGCTCCGGATGAAACCACTACGGATGCATCCGTGACCACGATCGACACCTCTACAACCATTACCACGGTTTCCACCAGCGAGACCGAACCGAGCAAGACCTCTACGACTGATATCTCGACCGTTTCGTCTGTTTCGACAACCGATACGGATACGAGCAAGACGTCCACGACCGACATCTCGACCGTTTCGTCTGTTTCGACAACCGATACGGATACGAGCAAGACGTCCACGACTGACATCTCGACCGTTTCGTCTGTTTCGACAACCGATACGGATACGAGCAAGACGTCCACGACCGACATCTCGACCGTTTCGTCTGTTTCGACAACTGATACGGATACGAGCAAGACGTCCACGACTGACATCTCGACCGTTTCGTCTGTTTCGACAACCGATACGGATACGAGCAAGACGTCCACAACCGACATCTCGACCGTTTCGTCTGTTTCGTCCGTTTCGACAACCGATACGGATCTGAGCAAGACGTCCACGACCGACATTTCGACCGTTTCGTCTGTTTCGACCGTTTCGACGATTGACACAGTTCCGACCACTTCTGTCAGCGTGACCGCACCGATTCCGCATCCGGGTCATGTCGTCTACAAGATCGACGATGTGAAGGCAAATTCCGGCGAAATCGCTAAGGTTCCGGTTTATGTCTGGTACGATGACGGCACCGCAGGCCTGAAGATGCGCTTTGCAGTTCCGGAAGACTTCGTGATCGAAGGCGTTGTCATCGGCGATGCTTACACCAACAACGGCGAGTTCATCTGGAACGGCGACCCGACCAAGTACGCACTTGAGTGGGATGCTGCAAACGGCGAAGCTCAGAAGGCAGAGCCGGGCTCCACGCTCATTACGCTGCTTGTCCGTGTCCCGAAGGATGCAGAAGGCCTCTATCCTGTGAAGTTCGTTGAGGGCAGCGTTGATGTCTCCGACGGCAATGCAAAGATCCTTGAGCATCAGGAAATCGACGGCTCGATCGACGTTACACGTGTGATCACGCCTGTGGAACCGGGCAATGCAATCTATAAGATTGGCTCGGCAACCGGCGAACCTGGCTCCAAGGTTCAGGTACCGCTCACTGTCTGGTACGATGACGGTACAACCGACTTCGAGATCCAGATTGACACCGATCTCCCGATCGACGGTCTGGACTTCAACCCGGCATACACTGAGAACGGCAAGTTCGAGTGGGATCCGGAAACCAAGACTCTGAAGTGGACCAGAAATGATGATTCCGACTTCGCTCCGAAGCCGGGCGATGAGATTGCAAAGATTAACGGCACTGTTCCTGCAGATGCAAAGCCGGGCACGGATATTCCGGTTCGCGCAAACGGCACTGCAAAGGATAAGGACGGCAATCCGATCAACCTCGTCATCAAGGAAGGTAACGTCCACGTTGCTGATATCGTAGTTACCACTACGGTTACAACTGTGTCCGGAACCGACATCACCACTGTCTCGACCGTTTCGTCTGTTTCGACAACCGATACGGATACGAGCAACACGTCCACAACCGACATCTCGACCGTTTCGTCTGTTTCGACAACCGATACGGATACGAGCAACACGTCCACAACTGACATCTCGACCGTTTCGACTGTTTCGTCTGTTTCGACGACGAATACGGATCCGAGCAGCACGTCCACAACCGACATCTCGACTGTTTCGACCGTTTCGACTGTTTCGACAACCGATACGGATACGAGCAAGACCTCTACGAGCGTCAGCACGACTGATACGACGAAGCCGTTCACCGGCCCGACCACGATCAGCACGACTGAGACGTTGCCGACAACCGTCAGCACGACTGATACGAAGCCGTTCACCGGCCCGACTACAATCAGCACGACTGAGACGCAGCCGACTACTGTCAGCACGACTGATACGAAGCCGTTCACCGGCCCGACCACGATCAGCACGACTGAGACGCTGCCGACAACCGTCAGCACGACTGATACGAAGCCGTTCACCGGCCCGACCACGATCAGCACGACTGAGACGCTGCCGACTACTGTCAGCACGACTGACACGCAGCCGACTACCATCAGCACGACTGATACGCAGCCGACTACCATCAGCACAACTGATACGCAGCCGACTACCATCAGCACAACTGACACGCAGCCGACTACCATCAGCACAACTGACACGCAGCCGACTACCATCAGCACGACTGATACGCAGCCGACTACCATCAGCACGACTGATACGCAGCCGACTACCATCAGCACAACCGGCACCGAGCCGAACCCGGTTACCGGCACGACAACGACTCCTGAGACCGGCAAGCGCGTTGTGACCGCTGTGAAGTACGACATCAAGCCAGTGGAAGAAAAGCTGAACTTCTGGTCGCACGACACACGGAATATCGCGGACAGCCGCAACCTCAAGGAAATGTCTGCATCCCTGACTCTCTACAAGTACTATGTCAATGACGACAACCAGTTCGTCAATGCAAAGGGCGATGTTCTGACTGACGGTCAGGGCCAGCCGTTCGTGTACGTTGAAGGCCAGGATATTACGGTTCCGGAAATGTTCGCATTCGATGTCAAGACCAAGGACATTGCCGCACAGATTGCTCCGGCTGAGGAACTCTCCACTCCGGCTAAGATCTGGGAATCTGAGCGTAAGGCACAGTACGGTGATGCATATGTTGCTTGGGATCAGGATGTTGAACAGGCATCGCTGCAGGATTATGACACTGAGCATGCCAACAAGTATTCTGTGAAGCTGTACTTCGATCCGACAAAGGTCGATGATCCTGACTTCCAGATCGGCACTGCGCCGATCGAGGTCGGTGAGCTGAAGGTCTACATCGGTGTGAAGGGCGACTTCAACCTGAACAACAAGGTTGACCTGCGTGACGTCCATGGTGCTCTGAAGTACTACACATGGCAGTCTGTTTCTCACCTTGAGCCGGAAGAACTTGTCGGTGTTCTGAGCTCTGATCCGGAGCTTGACGGCGAAGACGGCCTGATCTTCTATCTGATCAATGTCGTTTACCGCGACGGCAAGACCGCTGACTCCCCGGTGAGTGCAACGCAGAAGATCAATCTGCTTGACCAGAGAGCACTTCTGAAGTATTACACTTACAGATATGTCTCCAAGCTCGAGCCGGATGAGTACAGCTGGGAAGAGATCGTCGGCTACGACAATCTTGACAGCTTCTACGGCGACAGCTACGACTAATACCATCGCAAACGGGCAGGGTAACAACTGCCCTGCCCGTTTTTTCAGCAATTCAACGTGAACAGTGAAAGTCTCAAATGGAAAAAGGAGTATTTCCATGAGTTTATTAAAGAAGATATCCATGGCGCTGACCGGCGCCGCCGCTTTGGCGATTTGCAGTGCAGCTGCCGTAACGGCATATGCATTTGAAAGGGTCGAGCTGACTGACCGCGCTTCCGAAATGAAAGACGGCGTGCTGAATGTCATCGCAGATGAGATTTATGCTGAGCCGGGAGAGACCGTCAAATATCAGGTCGTTGTACAGAACAACACCGGTTATTCCAGTATGGGTCTCGGTCTGTATTATGAAGAAGCGCTTCCGCCGAAAAAGGATACAGCGGGAAATCTGCTGATCGAAATGGGCAATGTCAGTCTGGGAATGTCCCTGATATCCGACCTGAACGAAACCAAGCGGATCGTCAGCTACGGTGCGACGAAAGAATCCCTGAACACATTGAACGGTGTGCTCTATACCATTCAGTTTGATGTGCCGGCGGATGCCGCAGACGGCACCGTTTATCCGTTAAAGCTGGTGATGGAAGATGTCTTTGACGATCAGCAGGAAGATATTCCGTATAAGACCGTTGACGGCTGGATCACGGTGCGGAAGAAGGCTGTGACTACAACGGTTACTGTCCCGACAACCACCACTTCGACCACCACTTCAACGTCGATCACGACGACAACAACGTCTCCGACAATCACGACGTCTACCTCGACGAGTTCTTCGGTCACAACCACTTCGACGACGACAACTGTCACGACAACCTCATTTGTTCCGGAACCGCCTCCTGTGACGACCACACTGACGGTTCAGACGACAGAACCGAAAACCTCGAAAACAGGCCGTGACATCAATCCGGATAAGGATAAGACTGTGACGACTGCTGCCGGCGGTAAAAAATCGGGTTCTGTCCAGACCGGTGATGTTACGCCCGGTGTTGCTGTTGCCGCCCTGCTCCTTGCAGTCGGTACCGGCGCAGTGATGCTTCCGCGCAAGAAGCACTGATCTGAATTGTAAAAAGAAAAATCGGAGAAGTTTCGGCTTCTCCGATTTTTTTGCGATCTTGAAAAAAGACTTGCGTTCTCGAATTCTTTGTGGTATAATAAAACTGTATAGCTATCGGCTTATACAGGTGCGTGAAAGGGCAGCTTCTGTTTGCAGCTGCGGCGGTATCCGGACAGGATGCGCCGCGGACGCCGGCAGAGCGCAGGGAAACGCACAAGCGGAAATATACAGAAGCACGGGTAAGCTGTGTGTTTCCGTGACGTGGATATCCGCCGCAAGGCGCGTATTCACATTTCAGCGCAGAACGGTACAGAGCCGCAGACTCCTTTTGGAGTGTGCCTTCTGGGCTTCGCATCACCAATAAAAATAAAAAAGCGTTTGAACCGGGTCATGCGGCTTGCACGGGATCAAACCGGAAAGGATCATGTTGTCATGAAAAAATTCATCTCAGCCCTTTCGTCTGCCGTGATTGCGGCGACGGCAATGGGCGGCGCGCTTGCATTCAGCTCGGATGCAGCCGTAAACACTACCGTTGATAAGACGATCATTTCGATGAAGTCCAACGGAAAGGACACTGTTGATGTCAAGGCAGGATCTACCATCCCGGTTCAGGTTTACATTCCGCAGTCCAGCGGTTTCAACGGCCTGACCATGAAGTTTGCTATCGGTAAGGACGGCAAGCTGGATGATACGCTGGGTCAGGGTTCTGTCAAGGACCGCAGTGAACCTCCGAAGGTCATCGAGAACTACAAGGATGCATTTGGCAACTACGGCGTCGAGATGGTTCCGAGAGGCGAAAAGGACACCGGCTTCAGCAGACCGGGCTGCCTCTGCAGCGGCTCGCTCCAGGGCAAGACCAAGCAGGCAGGCAATGCCGGCACCGGTACTACGCAGTTCACTGCTGAGACATGGATCGTGATCTGGAAGGCCGGTTCTCTGGAAATGGCTGCAAAGACCCCGATCGACTCCTACGGTGACTGGGTTGCACACGGCGGCGATGTCACCAACAAGTCATTTGACTACGACAGTTACGAGCGTGTTACGTCGTGGACAAAGGATGAGGCATGGGCTTATGAGTATTCTCTGCTTGAATTCGATCTGGTTCTGCCGGAGAATATGCAGAACGGCAGCTATACCTTCGACATTTACAGAGATACCATCGTCAACACGCACCCGGCATCCCTGTTCAACGACAATAACGAGCCGATTCCGGACGAAAAGAGAAATACGCTGAAGTCCAAGGTCGCATTCGATGAGACGATTTTCGAGTATGAAACTGAGGCGCTGACCATCAATGTCACAGGCGGTTCGGAGGAAACAACAACTGCAACCACTGAGACAACGACCGGAACCACCGCGACAACGACCGGAACCACCGCGTCCACTACGCCGGAAAGCACAACGGACGCAACCACCGGCACCACCACCGAAAAGCCGGTCGAGACCACAACCTCCGGCAAGCCGGTCGCTTATGAGGGCAAGATCCAGTATGATCTCGTTCCGCAGGGCAAGGAGTACACCAAGGCAACGGCTGCAAACTCGAACAACCTTGTCGTTGTGAATCCGGGCGATGAGCTGACGGTTGACTGGATGATCTCTGAGGATCCGGGTACTGCAGGTATGCAGATCGCTCTGGACTTCAGCCAGGTTACCTATGTGAAGTCCATTCTGGGCGATGCATATGAAGTCATTCCGCAGTTCAACGACAACAATCCGGCAAAGCCGGGTCAGGTCGTTTATGCATGGGCAAAGAACGATGTTCAGGATTGCGACACTGAGGAGCCGATCTACAGCTTCAAGATCAAGGCACCGGAAACGGACGGCACGTATTCCATCAATATTGACAGCAAAGAGCTGAACAAGGTCGTTCCGAAGGACGAGACCAAGCAGTATGAGATCGACTTCCGCGGTCTGGATATCGTTGTCGGCAATCCGGTAACGACTACGTCTGTCGTGTCAACTGATACCACCACGACCACGACCGTCACGACCACGTCCGCTACAACCGAGCCGATCACCACCAATGATACGGATAACGATTCCACCACGACCACGACGGTCACCACTGATGCGATTACAACCGGCGATACGGATAATGATTCCACCACGACCACTACGGTTACAACCGAGACCGTGACAACACCGGGCATCACTGAGACGACCTCGACCACTACGTACATCGGAACGCCGGCTATCACGACTGCGACCTCTACGACAAGAAACGGCGCAATCACAACGACTTCCACTGAACCGGGTACGGTTCTCTTCGGCGACGTTGACTGCGACGGCGATGTCCGCATCAATGACGTTGTTCTGCTGAACAAGTATCTTGCGAAGAATGCAACGGTTTCTCCGCAGGGCCTGAAGAATGCTGACTGCGAGTATGACAATCAGATCAACTCCAAGGACACAACCAAGATCAAGCAGTTCCTTGCAATGTTCATCGAGCAGACTGATCTCGGAAAGCAGGCTTAATCCGTATCTGAACGAAAACAGGTAAATGTGCGCCGGGGATAGTTTTCCCCGCGCATATTCACCGGAAAGGGAACAAGATGAAGAAACTGATATCAGCACTTTCATCGCTTTGTCTTGCAACCACGTCCTTATTGGGTGCGTTTCCGGCGTTTCCTGCGCCTGCCGCGATAACGGCAAATGCTGCGGGCACGATCGTTTACGATCTGGTTCCGCAGGGCAAGACCTATACGGCAGCGTCCGGCTCCGGAAACAACAAGTATCAGGCAACTGCGGGCGAAACGCTGACGGTTGACTGGATTATCAAGAATGATCCGGGCACAGCCGGAATGCAGATGTACCTGAACTTTAAGGAAGTTGAGGTTGTCAAAGCAACGGTCGGTGATGCATATGACGTGACACCGGAGTTCAATGACAGCGATGCAAACAAGGGCGGCCAGATCGTATACGCATGGGCGAAGAGTGCGCTCCAGGACTGCGATACGAGCGAGGCTATCTGCAGTTTTAATGTGAAGGTACCTTCGGCAGACGGTACGTATACTGTCGGTCTGGATACCAGGGAGAAGAATAAGGTCGTTCCGCTCAACGAGAATGACCCGTACACGATTGAGTTCCACGGTCTGGATATTGTTGTCGGCAATCCGACGCAGCCCACGACCACCAAGTCCACGATTCAGCCGGGCGAGAACTCTGTTGTTTATAACATCGTTCCGTCCAAGGGCAGCTATACAGATGCTCAGTCGAGCGGCAAGGCATACAACGAGTACACCGCACAGCCGGGCGAAACTCTGACGGTTGACTGGAAGGTCGCCAAGGATCCGGGTACTGCGGGTATGCAGATCTACCTGAACTTCAAGGATGTTGAAGTGATCAAGGCAACGGTCGGTGATGCATACGACCTGACACCGGAGTTCAATTCGAGTGATGCGAACAAGGGCGGCCAGATTGTATACGCATGGGCAAAGGACAGCGTTCAGGACTGCGACAAGGACGAGGCAGTTGCATCGTTCCAGATCAAGGTTCCGGAGGCACAGGGCACATACTACATCGACCTTGACAGCAAGGAAGTCAACAAGGTTGTTCCGAAGGATGAGACGAAGCCGTATGACATCTGCTTCTACGGCCTGAAGATCATTGTCAAGGGCGACAGACCTTACGTCGAGCCGACCGCAGACAGCATTGTTTACAATCTGATTCCGGAAGGCAAGACCTACACCAAGGCACAGGAAGCAAAGATTCCGAACAATGTGGTCGAAGTGGCTGCAGGTGAGGAGCTGACTGTGAACTGGATGGCAGCGAACGATCCGGGCACAGCCGGTATCCAGATGTATCTCGACTTCAGTCAGGTCGAGTATGTCAGCGGTAAGGTCGGCGATGCCTACGATCTGACACCTGAGTTCAACGACAAGACAGCGAAGCAGGACGGCGTTGTCGTCTATGCATGGGCAAAGAAGGAAGTACAGGAATTCGACGCGGAAGAAGCACTGGCAACCTTCAAGATCAAAGCTCCGGCAGAGGAAGGCTCTTACATCATCGACCTCAACAGAGGCGAGAACAATAAGGTCGTTCCGGTTGACGAGAGCAAGCCGACCAAGTTCGTGTTCTTCGGACTTGAGGTCAAGGTTGTTCCGAAGGTCACTACGACCACAACGACGACTACGACAACCACCACCACGACCACCACGACGCCTGAGGCGGCCGGCAAGTCCAACTGGACCATCGGCACCAAGACGGTTGCGGGCGGTATGCCTGTCAAGGTTCCGGTTTCGGTTACCAATGACGAGGGCAGTGCAGGCTTTGTCGTGAAGTTCAGCTGCGACAGCAAGCTGCAGTTCGAGAACATTGAGTGGGCAGACGGTTATTCCGGCGAGGCTACCATCAATGACAAGCAGCAGGTCGTTGTCTGGGCAAGCGATAAGGGCAGCAACGAAAACGCTGACGGCATCGTCATGTATCTCAACTTCATTGCTCCGGAAGACAAGGGTGAATACCCGGTCAAGTTCGCAGGCATCGAAGTGACCAATACAGACGGCAAGCCGATTGAAGCAGTTACCACGGACGGCAAGGTCATTGTGGATCCGACGCTCCCGGCGGGCGGCAAGTCCAACTGGATCATCGGTGAAGTCAAGACTCCTGCAAGCACCGAGGTCAAGGTTCCTGTTGCCGTGACCGGCGACGAGGGTACTGCAGGCTTCGTTGTGAGCTTCAGCTATTCCGACAAGCTGACATTCAAGAAGATCGAGTGGGCAGACGGTTACTCCGGCGAAGCAACACTTAATGACAGCAAGCAGTATGTTGTCTGGGCAAGCGAAAAGGGCAGCAACGAAAACGCTGACGGCGTTGTGATGTATCTCGTCTTTGACGCACCGGCAGCAGAGGGCAAATATCCTGTGAACTTCGCAAAGCTCGATGTCTGCAACACAGACGGCGCAGCACTGAAGGTCACGAAGCAGGACGGCGCAGTGATCGTTGATCCGAGCCTGAAACCGGCAGGCAAGTCCAGCTGGGAGATCGGCAAGGAAACAGCAGAACCGGGCGCATCCGTCAAGGTTCCTGTCAAGGTAACCGGCGACGAAGGCACCGCAGGCTTTGTTGCACAGTTCAAGCATGATGGTGCTCTGACCTTCACGGGCTTCACATGGGCAGAAGGCTACACCGGCGAGGCAACCCTCAACGGCGACAAGCTGACTGTTGTCTGGGCAAATGAAAAGGGTCAGGATGAAAAGGCAGACGGCGTTGTCCTCTACCTCAACTTCACGGCTCCTGCAACTGCTCCGGCAGAACGCACCGAGTATCCGGTTGAGTTCACGGTTCTGGAAGCTGTCAATACGGACGGTATGCCGCTGACGGTCGAAAAGACCAACGGCGCAGTCATCGTTGATCCGATCGGCACAACGACAAGCTCGACTGTACCGACCACGACAACCTCGACTTCGACCACGCCGACCACGTCGAGCGACATTACAACCACCACGACAACTTCGACTTCGACCACGCCGACCACGTCGAGCGACATTACAACCACCACGACAACTTCGACTTCGACCACGCCGACCACGTCGAGCGACATCACGACCACCACGACAACTTCGACTTCGACCACGCCGACCACGTCGAGCGATATCACGACCACCACGACAACTTCGACTTCGACCACGCCGACCACGTCGAGCGACATTACGACCACCACGACAACTTCGACCTCGACCACGCCGACCACGTCGAGCGACATCACGACCACGACAACTTCGACCTCGACCACGCCGACCACGTCGAGCGACATCACGACCACGACAACTTCGACCTCGACCACGCCGACGACATCGAGCGACATCACGACAACCACGACCTCTACAACGCCGGAGCCTTCCATGCATGTTGTGACTTCGGTGAAGTACGAGATCAAGGCGCCTGAGAAGCGCATGAACTTCTGGTCGCACGATACGCGCAACATCAAGGACAGCCGCGGCCTGAAGGATCTCTCCGCTTCCATGACGCTGTATAAGTTCTATGTCAACGATGACAACCAGTTTGTCAACGTCAAGGGCGAAGTGATGACGGATGTTCAGGGCAATCCGTTCGTTTACACCGAGGGCCAGCCGATTCCGGTTGCGGAAATGATGGCATTCGAGGTCAAGACGAAGGATATCGCCGCACAGGTCGGACCGGCAGCGGATCTCTCCACGCCGTTCGATATCTGGGAATCTGAGCGTAAGGCACAGTTCGGTGCAGACTACAAGTCCTGGGATGACGCATATGATGAAGCGGCCGATCAGGAAGTCAAGACCACGCACGCAAATAAGTATCCGATCAAGCTGTACTTCGATCCGACCGCAGTCGATGATGCGGACTTCCGTATCAGCGATACGCCGGTTGAGGTCGGCGAGCTGAAGATCTACATTGGCGTGAAGGGTGACTTCAACCTGAACAACAAGGTCGATCTGCGCGACGTCCAGGGTGCTCTGAAGTACTACACATGGCAGTCTGTTTCTCACCTCGATCCGGAAGACCTTGTCGGTGTTCTGAGCTCTGATCCGGAGCTTGACGGCGAAGACGGCCTGATCTTCTATCTGATCAATGTCGTTTACCGCGACGGCAAGACTGCGGATTCCCCGGTCAGCGAGACCCAGAAGATCACGCTGGCAGACCAGAGAGCACTTCTGAAGTATTACACTTACAGATATGTCTCGAAGCTGGATCCGGAGGATTACAGCTGGGAAAAGATTGTCGGCTACGACAAGCTGGATGCCTTCTACGGCGACAGCTATCAGTAAGACCCATTGAGACAGGTTTGACCGCAAGGGAAATCTGTCAGTCGGGGGAGCTTCGGCTCCCCCGATTTTTTTGCTTTCCCCAAAAAAGGCTTGTGTTTTCATCTGCCCTGTGGTATAATAAAAGAAGATTCTTACTAACGGAGGCGCATATGGCATCAATATGGAATCATCGGATCAGTATTTCTTTGTTCGGAGAAGCAGAAGGCCCGGCCATCGGCGTTGTGCTGGACAATATTCCGCCCGGAGAATATGTCGATATTGAAGAACTTGCGCGCTTTATGACGCGGAGAACCCGCTCTGTTTTTTTGCCCGATGATCCGGCGCATCAGCGGGAACAGCTGGATTTTCCGCAGGTGCTTTCCGGCCTCATCAATCACCGCACAACCGGTTCGCCGCTCTGCGCGTTCCTCAACAATCCCCGCGGGATGCAGCAGGTGGATTATCAGGAATTGTCTCATCTTGCGCGTCCGGGTCATGCGGATTATACCGGTGCGATGCGCTACCGCGGCTTTGCGGACGTCCGCAGCGGCGGGCATCTTTCGGAGCGCATGACGATTCCGCTCTGCTTTGCGGGTGCGGTCTGCCAGCAGATGCTGGAGCGCCGCGGCATTTATGTCGGTGCGCAGATTACTTCGATTCACAATATCAAGGACAAGCCGCTCTCACCGACGGATGTCACAAAAGAACAGCTGCTTGCAATCCGCAAGCGCCGGTTCCCGGTCAATAATCCTGTGCAGGGCAAAAAAATGCTCGCGGATATTCAGAATGCAGCGGCCGGCGGAGAAACGCTCGGCGGCACGGTCGCGTGCTATGCGGTCAATGTTCCGGCAGGTATCGGCTCCCCGATTTTTGAGGGACTTGAAAATTCGATTGCGCAGCTGGTGTTCGGGATTCCCGGTGTTCGCGGACTGGAATTCGGCGACGGCTTCCGGACAGCTAAAATGACCGGCAGCCAGTGCAATGACGCTTTCTATGTGGACGAGCACGGCCATGTGAAAACGCAGAGCAATCACCACGGCGGTATTCTCGGCGGCATTTCGTCCGGTATGCCGATCTGCTTCCATGTTGCCGTGAAGCCGACGGCCTCAATCCGGAAGCCGCAGGCAACGGTTGATTATTCCGCAATGACAAATGAGGTGCTGCAGAGCGATGAGATGAGTCATCCGTGCCTGGTGCCGGAGGCTGTTCCGAGCATCGAAGCGGCGATGTCCATTGCGCTTGTATCGCATATGCTCGATTATCCGAATTTTATCTGATACACAGCCGCATTTGAATCTGCAGACAGGAGGTGCAGCTTATGAAACCGGATATGCAGCCGGAGGAGCAGGAATTTGAGCTCCCCGGACAGATGGCATTTTTCCCGGAAATGGAGCCGGAAGATCCTGCACCGTATATTTTGCTGCAGAAGCCGATTTCGCCGCCGGAGCTTTCGCAGATGGAGCAGTGGAAGCTCAGCGTGCTGCTCAGCGATGTGCTGCAGCGGTTCGACGGCAGATTGCCGGAGCGCTGGCTCTATGAGATCATGGTCGGCGGCGGCTTCCTGAGCTATTTTGTCTATGCGGATGCGCTCGGTGCACTGACCGATCACGGCGCGGCGGTTCTGATGCCGGATGAATCCGGGGAGCAGTGCTGCGTGCTGACGGAGACCGGACGGCGCAATGTGAAGAATCTGCGGCTGATGGTGCCGAAGCTCTTCCGCGATCAGGTGCATCTGTGCGCGCTGCGCTATGTGACAAGACAGCGTGCCCTGCGCGATCTGCAGATATCCTATGAAACGGATGCGAAGGGCTGCAGGCTTTGTCTGCGCTGCACCGATCATGGTGCGGAGATGTTCTTTCTGCGGATTTCTGCGCCGTCAAAAGAAAACGCAGAGGAGCTCGGAGAGCGTATTTTGCGGAATCCTGCCCGGTTTTTCGGCAAAATCCTCGATTTGGCAATGACAAATGAGGAAGAACCGTTTGATTTGACAGATAATTGACAAGGGCTTGCAAATTCAGCCGGAGTATGCTATAATAAAACAGTATGAATTTATATAGGAAGGTGTTTCCCATGAATATGATGAAAAAAGCATGTGCCGGACTGATGAGCGCTGCTGCATCCGGTACGCTCCTGTCCCTGACTGCCTTTGCTTCGGAGAATGCTGCGGCTTCGTCCGGAAACGGCACGCAGGCTTCGACAATGACAGCGATGCTGTTTCAGTTCGGCCCGCTGGTTGCCGCGCTGATTCTGCTGTATTTTATTCTGCTTCGTCCGCAGCAGAAGCGCGAAAAGGAAGCGCAGGCAATGCGTGAGAATGTGCACGTCGGCGAGGAGGTCTGCACGGCAGGCGGCATTGTCGGCATTGTGCTGAAGGTCGAGGATGACACCGTCGTCATTGAGACCGGTGCAGAGCGCAACAAAATCCGCATCAAGAAGTGGGCAATTCACGAGAATATTACTCAGATGGAGCAAAAGCAGCAGGCCGAAAAGGAGCGCAAGGCTGCCCGTATGAAGGGCGTTTCTCCCGCTGCCGCTGACGGCGATTCCAAAAAGAAGAAGTCCGAGGAGTAAAGAGGTGTCTCCGACGGATTGAGAATCGGCTCCGCCCAAACCCGCCAAAGGGACTGCGTCCCTTTGGAATCCCGATATGAATCTATAAAAATAACCCGTCTGAATGTTTGATACAATCAGGCGGGTTTATTTTCTTTTCTGTTTTATCGCGGGGGGAGGCGGAGCCACATTATGAATCCGCCGGAGACACCGCTGAATTACTCGGAAAGCGCAGCAGAGAAGTAGTCGGAGCCGTTGCGTGCGTCGAATTTTCCGGCAATCTGACGGCAGTTTTCGAGCAGCTCGTCTGCGCGTGCGTTCAGCTGTTCCGGAAGCAGTTCGGTTCCGTTCATCTCCTTCATGCTGAGGCCTGCCTCAGCGGCAGCGTACAGAACCCTTGCGGCGCCGCGGTCAAACCAGAAGCACAGGAACGGATTGCGCGAGCCCTCGCGCAGAGAACGGTTTTCTGCATAGAACGCAAGCCCTTCCTCCGGGTTCACGCAGGCGTAATAGCAGAGCATCATGCCGATTGGCTCCAGCTGAAAACGCCGTCCGGTGCAAAGCTGTTTCAGCGGCTTTGCATATTGCGCAGCTGCTTCCATGTCGCCGCGCTTCATTGCATCGGCAAGCAGCGAATAGTAAGTCTTGCATGGCACTTCTTCCGTCCGCAGATGGTTTTTGAAGATTTCGTCGGCAGCCTTCAGCGCTTTTTCAAGATTACCGGTCTGCAGCTCAAAGCGCACCTGCGAATCGAGGTCGGTGGTTCTGCCGTCGCACATGCTGTCCTTGGGTGCGTCGAGAAAATCCGCGTAGTCCATGCGCATTTTGGCACGGTCGCAGTACTGATAGAAAATTGCGCGCTTCTCATACCAGGAGCGGAGCGAATAACCGTTTTTGAGCAGATCGCGCCGGAAGTCTGAAAACCAACGCAGCACCTGCTTTTTCTCGATCTGATAGAACTCTGTTGCGGCCTCGACAATCCATTTGTACATCCAGAGCGTATCCCGGTTCCATTCCGCGTCAAGCTCCGGATTCCGCTGCAGAATCGCAAGATACTGCGGGAAATCGACAAGCGCCTGATAGCGGTCGCCGGAAAAGACCGATTCGTGGATCAGATCATGGTGAAACATCAGTGCGGAAGCATCGTCCTGTGCGCGCTCCGCCTCGGTGATGGCTGCACGGATTGCGCGCATCCGAGGGTCGCCGGACTGCAGCGCCCGGTATGCCTCCTGCAGCTGTTCGGGATTGTAAGTTTCCATTTTGATTTCCCCCTGTATTTGGTACAGCGTTTTTTACGATTCCACGCTCCAGTTGAGCAGCCGGAGCAGATCGCCGTTGAGAATCTGCATTTCGTGATTGCGCATCGGATAACCGCCGGTCAGCAGCGCCTGCACATACAGGATTTCGATACAGCAGTGCAGCTTTTCGCTGTCCGTGATCTGCATGAGCCGGCAGATCAGCGGATTGTCGGTATTGAGATACAGCTTTGCAACGGCTTCTTCCTGATATTCCTCGGCGAATGCATCGAGCATCCCGCGGAAGATTTCGGTTGTTTTTTCGATTGAGTGCCGGATATCGCGGAGCAGGAGCGCCTCCTCGTTGACCGTGTACAGCACCGGCATATCCTCCGGTGCAAAGCGCTTGAGCGCAGCGGCACAGTCATAGGGCGCGAGCAGCTCGTTGCATTCCGCGAGCAGGCGCAGTGCAGCAGCAGGATCGGAAAGCTCCGGTTTTTCGAGCATTTCGTCAAGGCGCTCCGGACGCATCTGAAGCACCGCAACATCATGCTTCAGCAGCGGCATCCGATCGAGCAGCTGCCCGACATAGGTATAGCCTGCGTTGACGAGCAGCGTATCTCTTGCGCGGGAGATCGCGGCGACCTGCCTGTATTCGTCAATGAACGGCGTATAGTAGATCTTCTGATCCATTTGCAGCAGATTGCTGCCGGTCAGCGTACCGAAGGACGTTTCAAAGGTCAGATACGGGAAAAATGCACGGTAGAGTGCATCGTCCTCGACGGCCACGGACTGCACTGCGAGCCGGTGAATGCGGACGATCCGCTGCAGCATGGCGTCATCCTCCGAAGCGAGCCGCCGCAGATAGCCGGTGATGCAGTCGGAGAGCTCCTCTCTTGCGCGGAGCAGCGCATCGTTTTCGTAGAAATCCTCACGCGAGGCAGTCGGCTGCAGCCCGCTTGTATTGAGGAAGCAGCGCAGGAAAAACGCCCACTTCGGCAGCAGCCTGCCGCCGTCCTCGGTCAGCAGCATATTTTTCAGATAGATTCTGTGGGAATGCTTTGCCGTCGGCGCAGTTTCCGAGGAGAGGATATATGCAACGCCGGAGAACAGCCCGCTCGGCGAATTCAGCGGGATATAGCCGAGAAAACCGGTATGGAACAGCGATTCTCCGAGCGCCATAATCTGCGCATACTGCGTTTCTCCGGAGGGAAACGGCGGGTTCAGCAGAGTACAGTTTCCGTTTTCAATCAGCCGGATCGGCTCCGGCAGCGGCAGACCGTAATACTGCACGAGCTCTGTCAGGCGCTCTGCGGTGAAATATTTTTCGCAATCGGCCTTCGGAGAGAGCAGAATGCGCGTACCGGGCTGCGGCAGCGGCTCACAGGGCGTGATCGTATAGGTACCGTCGGGATTGCCGCACCATTCGAGCGACTGCTCCGGCGTCAGGACAGAGCGCGTTTGTACGCGGATGGTATCGGATACGAGAAAGCAGGAGAGCAGGCCGATGCCGAACCGGCCGATGTAATCCTCCTGAACCTTTCCGGAGGTCAGGTCGTGTTTGGAGGACTGTCCGATCACAGCGAGAAAGCGGTGAATTTCCGATTCGGTCAGACCGGTGCCGGTATCCGCAAAGCAGAGCAGCGGTCTGCCGTTTTCGGATGAAAGTGTCAGCGTGACAGCGTTTTCGGAAGTATCCTCCGGAAATTTTTTGCGTTTGGCCGCGATGGCATCGACGGCATTCTGCAGCAGCTCACGGACAAATACATCCGGGGAGCTGTAAAGGTGATTGGACAGAATATCAATCATTCCGCCCAGATTCACCTGAAAGAGGAACGAATCCTGCGGCGCTTCAAAATTCTGCGGCATGGGATATGCCTCCTTTTTTTACATCTTTTTTCTATCATACCATAAATCCGTCCAAAAAGCAAGAGGCGGGCGGCGGGCAGTGCCCGCTTCCAATTCTCTTCGGGCGGGGAGCCCCCGCTGGCATTTTCCTTCGGAGGGCGGCAGCGGAGCTCTCCCAATGAAACAAGTACACGCCGCTGAACGCGGCTTCTGAAAACGCACTTCTCCTCATGCTAAAGCATCCCACAAGCGCTTGCGGTGCGCAGCAGAGGGGAAAGAGTAAGGAAAGAGGGAGCGCATGTTTGCGAAGTGAAACGTGTGCGGGGAGAGAGCCTCAGGGAGAGGGGAGAGAAGCAGCGAAGCTCTCCTCAAAGAATAAAGCAGATCAGCCCGCTGCATCCCTCATTGATGACGCGCTCAAGCGTTTCCTGTAGCTTCAGCCTTGCTTCGGCCGGCATCTTGCTCAGCTTGGCATGAAGCCCCTCATTGACCAGCTCGTGCAGCGACTTCCCGAAAATATTCGATTCCCAGATTTTAGCCGGATTCTCCTCGAATTCCCGCAGCAGATAGAGCACAAGCTCCTCGCTCTGTTTTTCGCTGCCGACAATCGGGCTGACGGTCGTCTGAATTCCTGCCTTCATGATATGCAGCGAGGGTGCCGACGCCCGCAGCCGGACGCCGTAACGGCCGCCCTGCCGGATCATTTCCGGCTCCTCAAGCGTCAGCTCACTTGCCTCCGGCATGATGATGCCGTATCCGGTCGCCTCGGCTTCTTCCAGCGCCGGACGAACGCGCTCATATTCCCGGCGGACGCGGGCAAGCTCCAGCAGCACCGGGAACAGCTCGTTCTCGCTGTGAATCTCGATGCCGGTTTCTTCGCCGAGGATGCGGTAAAAGAGCGACGGATCAAGCGTCAGCCGCAGAACGATATTGCCGGTGCCGGGCGAGATCCGGCGGACGGACGCCTCCTGAATATATTCGCAGTTCTGCAGACGGTCGGGCAGTGCACGGACATCCCGCATGACGGAAAGCCCCTGTGCTGCTTCGCGCACCGCATCAAAGACGGCTGTTTTCAGCCAGTGTCCCTGTGACAGCGCCGGCAGCCATCCGGCGGTTTCCACGCTGATTTCGCGGATCGGGAACATGTCGAGCAGTCTTGCAAGAATCTCCCGGACGGTGTCCTCGCCGAGCGTCAGACAGCTGACTGCAAGCACCGGTGCACCGTAACGCGATTCCAGTTCTGCCGCGAGTGCAGCAGCCTCCGGGGATTCCGGCGTGACGCAGTTCAGCAGCACCGCAAACGGCTTGCCGAGCGCCTGCAGCTCGGAGATGACCCGTTCCTCTGCGGCGGCGTATTCCGCACGCGGAATGTCCGTGACGGAGCCGTCCGTCGTGACGACCAGTCCGACCGTGGAATGCTCTGTGATGACCTTCTGCGTGCCGATCTCGGCGGCCATGTTGAACGGAACGGCTTCATCGAACCACGGCGTCTTGACCATGCGCGGCGCTTCCTCTTCAATATAGCCGAGGCTGCTCGGAACAATGTAGCCGACACAGTCGATCATGCGGATTGCGCACTGTGCGCCGTCCGGGAGTGCGATCTGTACGGCGGTTTCCGGAACAAATTTCGGTTCGGTTGTCATGATGGTGCGGCCGCCAGCGCTCTGGGGCAGCTCGTCAGTTGCGCGGTCGCGGCGGGCATCGTCCGCAATATTGGGGATGACAAGCGTTTCCATAAACCGCTTGATGAGCGTGGATTTTCCGGTGCGGACCGGTCCGACCACACCGATATAGATATCGCCGCCGGTGCGCTTTGCAATATCTGCATAGATATCAGTCATAGCTTCAAAACCTCCGTATGATCCCGCTTGCCGTTCAGCTGACAATGGGGATGAGCAGCATTTTCGGTTCGGTGAGGCAGTCGGCAGAGACATCATTCTCTGCGCGGATGGCCTCCTCCGTTGTGTGATAGCGCTTTGCGATTTCCCAGAGCGATTCTTCCGGCTGTCCGAAGTACAGCCGCAGCGCATAATGCTCTGTGACAGGCAGGCGTATTTCCGGGTCGATCAGCACATCGGTCAGCAGATGGTGCGGTGTCTGCTGCAGAATCCGGCCGCTGAGCAGCAGCTCCGGCTGCAGGGTCACGCTGTCCGAGCCGCTTAGCGTATAAGGACAGCTCTGCACGGTGACCGGCGGGAGCGCGGTGCCTGTCTGCAGCGCAGGCAGCTCCCATGTGAAGGCTTCCCGCTGCTCAAGCATCAGCGGATGCGACTCTGCATCCTCAGCGAGCACAAAGCAGTGCAGTGTTCCGGTGATGACCGTTCCGCCTGCCGGATCGGCAGCTGTGCGGAGATTTTCGGGTTCTGCCCATGCAGCGCAGACCTTTGTCAGCACGGCATCCGGCTGCGAGACGGTCAGCCGCTGCTGCAGCCGTTCACTGACGGGCTGCGGCGCGGTCAGCAGAACGATATCCTCTGCCTGCGGCTCTGCGGGATGAACAGTGGAATAAAGATCGGTCAGCAGGGATGTACTGTTCTGCCGGACGGATTCGCAGGAGAGCAGAATATCCAGATCGGCATGGAGCAGACGGACATCGCCGCTGCCCTCCGCCTCCGGCGTCATGTGAAAGGAGAGCGCCTGCGCCGTGACCGTGCATGTCATATCGTCGGAAAGACCGTTCTGCTCTGCGATCTGACTGAATGGCAGGACAGCGCTGAGCGTTTCGATGCTGTGTTCTGCCGTATAGATCAGATCGACGGCCGCCTCTCCCTTGATGACCAGCTTGCCGGCGACGGTACGCGACTCCGAAACGGATACGGCAGCATGTGTCCGCAGAACGGAAAGCAGCGCTGGCTGCACCTCAGAAAGGCGGATGTCGTCTGAGAGGGTGAAGCGCTTTTCCGACCGGAGCAGCTGCGTGATACAGCTGACCGGCTCAGCGCGGGTTCGGACATGCAGTCCCTCTGCGCTGCTGAGCACCTCCTGCTGCTGTTCGGCGCTGAAGGCAGCCCGGATCCGGATTGCGCCGCGCAGATCAATGCGCCGCTGGCTGACGGCTCTGCAATTCAGATAGGAAGGCTCTGCCGAAAGCCGGATCTGCAGACCGGCAGCATCGGCAGCGCCGGCAGGCAGCTGAATCCGCCCGCGGTAATCAAGCTGCTGATGCACAGCCTGAACCGTGCTGCTCTGCTCCCCGCAGTAGAGGACATGCAGCTGCACCTGCAGGGTATAGGCGGCCTGACCGTCCGCAGAGGGTTCTGCGGTGATTTCAGTATCTGCGGTGCAGGAGAGCAGCCGGAAAAAGTCGGGATAATAATCCGGCAGCACGTAGTCCAGCTCGATGCTCTGTTCCTGTTCCTGCTCCGGGAGCGGCAGCGGTGTCAGAACTGTTTCGCGCTGCAAGGTCCAATCATTACTCTGGTTCATGAGGTTCCTCCGGTTTCTGCGGCATCTGCCGCGTATGGTTGATACCATTCTATGCATGTCCGGAGAAAAATAGAACGCCCCTTCCGCTTGGTGAACGGAAAGGGCGCGCTTTTCAGCAGGAATGCTGCGCTGCGGTGTGATACTGCAAAAAACCGCCTGACTGTTCTGCGGAACAGCCGGGCGGTTCTGAGATTTCTGTATTATGCGGAATAATCCGCAAGCCATGCGGCCATACCGAGTGCCCTGCATTCGTCGTCGCCGATGCAGGAGGTCGCATAGAGTAAAATCAGATGTGCGTCGTTCAGATCGCAGCTTTGTTCCATGGGAACATCGCGGCAGTGCGCGCGTGCACGCTGCGCGTCGGTCAGAATGCCTTCGCCGCCGTTGAGCCGCTGCGTGTAATCCAGCATGACGAGCCGGGAATCCGCAGGCGTGACTTTGCCGTCCCCGTCGATATCGCCGAGCTGCAGATCATCCGGTTCCTCCGGTGCGACGGAGACCGGTGTGAGCGCGCCGAGATCAATATGCGCAGTGGGCTTTTTCTGAATGTGTCCCTGGCCGATTTCGAGCACGCCCTCCGCGATAGGTGCGTTTGCTGCGGCGGGATGATTCTCCGCCATGGCTTCTGCAGCACGGCGCAGCTGCTGGGCATTGCGCTCCTGAATTCCGAAGAATACCAGAGCGCCCGCGACCGCATTCACGGTCAGCACGCCGCCGAGCACAGGTATCAGCCGCTTGCGCCTGGAGACGCGGTAGAGCGGTACCGAGGCACCGCAGTTCGGGCAATACGTATATTTGTCAGGAACTCTTGTTTTACAATCCGGGCAAAGCATCATCATCCCTCACTTTCTATCGGCTGCAAAGCCGCATCTGACTGCATTATAACACATGTTTCTAAAAAAAGCAAGGCTTTTTGTATAATTTCTCTGTGAATTTCCAACGAGTAGTTGACGAATCATGCAGGATGTGGTAAAATGATAGTGAATTGACAGCAAAAACTGAGAAATGAGGTAATTCGATGCCGAAACAAAAAAACGGTTCGCTGCGCGGCGAAATTTTACAATTTGTGAAAAATACATACAATACAGAGCCGGAATACCCGTGGCAGCGCTCTCCGGAGAGTGCCGTGCTGCGTCACCGGAACGGAAAATGGTACGGGCTGATTATGCCTGTCCCGCGGGAAAAGCTGGGGCTTCCGGAGGACGGCATCAGCGATGTTCTGAACGTCAAATGCGATCCGCTGATGCTCGGCTCCGTGCTGCTGCAGAAGGGATTTTTCCCGGCATATCATATGAATAAGGAGAACTGGATCTCGATTCTGCTGGACGGAAGCGTGCCGGCAGAGCGGGTGACTGCGGCGCTGCAGATGAGCTACGGTCTGATTGCACAGAAGCATACCGGCAAAAAGCGGACGCAGCCGAAGGCATGGCTGATTCCGGCAAACCCGAAATACGAGGATATCTCTGTGCCGCTGCTGCAGGAGAAGGAGATTCTGTGGAAGCAGAGCAGTTCGTTCATCGTCGGGGATACGGTTTATATTTATGAGGGAAAACCGATCGGCGCTGTGACCTATGCCTGCGAGGTGACGGAGATCAATATTCCGTACCGTTATAATCAGGGCGGACTGCACATGGAAACAGTCATGCGGCTGAAGCTGATTGCGTCCTATGCGCCGGAGCTGTTTCCGCTGGAGAGTCTGCAGGATTACGGCGTTGTCTCGGTCCGCGGTCCGCGCGGCGTGCCGGAGGATCTGCTTTTGTGCCTGCGGGGCGAGTGAGGGGCAGCGATGCAGCCATTTTTCGTATATACGATGAAATATGCGGGCGGTGAGATCACAGAGCCGGTTCCGGACATGATCCCGCTGCGCACAGAATTTGACGAGCAGTATCTCCGTATTTATAACGAATGCTTTTATGAGATGCGCAGGGCTCTGGACATCCGGCCGTACAATGTGTATGCCTGCGTGCAAGCGTTTGACGAAAAGCGGGCGCATACTTTTCTGCTGACGGACGGTGAAACGATCATCGGAAGTGTCGCGTGCTGCGGCATGATGATTGATGACCTGATCGTGAATCCGCAGTACCGCCGGATGGGATACGGCAAACAGCTGCTGACATGGGCAATCCGGTATCTTCAGATGCACGGTGCTCCGGAGGTCATGCTGCAGGCGGCCGCATGGAATCAGAATGCCGTGCAGCTCTATCTGCAAAGCGGATTTGTGATAACAGAAAAAATACAGATTGGCGGATAAGGCGATTTTTTATATATTTCCTGAGGTTTCGATGCGATGCGGAAGCGGCGGAGTGCCGATCCGCAGAAGTTTGTGCAGCCTTGCAGCGCCGAAAGAGAATTTTTCGCATAACGCCCATTGCTTTTTCCTTCATAATATGATATAATCATAACAATCAATGTGTAGGCAAAGGCGTCCGGCGGATTTTTCCGGAACTGCGGCGCCTGAATCAGAGAAAGGATGATTTTTTTAACATGGATACCGACGGTGACCGAACGTGGACTGTGATTGCACTGCTGGCCGCTCTGGTGCTGCTGCGGGCGTGGTTTTCTGCCTGCGAGACGGCGCTGACAGAGATCAATGATGCAGTGGTTCATGCACGCGCAGAGGAGGATAAGGCATGGAAGCCGCTTGACAGGCTGATTTCTCAGCCGACCAGAATGCGCCGCTGCTTTTCCATGCACCGTATCTTTTCCGCACTGTTTATCGGAATCCTCTGCTGGCTGCTGGCCGGACAGAAACTGACGGCGCTGTTTCCGTTCCGCAGCGGCTCGATGCCTGCGGCACTGCTGCTGACATTCGGGCTGATGCTGCTGCTCGCAGTATTTACGGACATGTTCCCGAAGCGCGCAGCCAAGATGAAATGCGAGAGTTTTGCAAGGCTCTGCGTGCCGACGGTCCGGCTGCTGATGCTTCTGCTGACGCCGTTCTGGGCGGCGGCATCCGGCGTGACGGCGCTGCTCTGCAGGCTCTGCCGGATTCCCGCGGCTGACAGCGTGGACGTTGTGACCGAGGAGGAAATCCGCCTGCTGGTCGATGCGGGCAACGAAACCGGCGGCATCGAGGAAAGCCAGCGCGAGATGATAAACAATATCTTCACGTTTGATGATGTTCCGGTTTCCGATGTGATGACGCACCGCCGCGATATCACTGCCGTTCCGAAGGATGCGACCGCGACCGAAACCGCCGCGATTGCGCTCAGGGGCGGATATTCGCGTATCCCGGTCTATGAAAACAGTATTGATACGGTTGTCGGCATTGTGCTGGTCAAGGATTTGCTGCCGCTCGTCGGCAAGGCGCAGGACTGCAGTGTTTCGGAAATTATGCGCGAGGCTTCCTTTGTGCCGGATTCGGCCAAATGCCGGGACGTCTTTCAGCAGATGCGCCGCGATAAGATTCAGCTGGCGATCGTTGCGGATGAATACGGCGGAACGGCCGGTATGGTCACAATGGAAGATCTGCTGGAGGAGATTGTCGGCAATATTCAGGATGAATATGATGACGAGGAATCGGAGTTCACAGAGCTTTCCGAGGGCGTTTATTCGATTGCAGGCGCTGCCGATCCGGAGGATATTCTGCCGAAGCTCGGCGTGAAATTTGAAGCGGATGACGAATATGATACGATGAGCGCGTTTGTGGTGCATCTGCTCGGCCGGATTCCGGAAGAGGGCGAGAAGCCTTCCGCGGTACAGGACGGAGTGCGCTATACGCTGCTGTCGTATGAGGACAACTGGATCAGCCGCATTCAGGCAGAGCTGATCCCGGATACAGAAAAGGAGCTGACACATGCAGTCACGGAGTAGAATTCTCATCTTGATCCTGCTGGCAATCCTGATTTCTGTCATGCTCGTGCTTGGCGTCACGACATACGGCCTGTTCCGGAAAACACTTCCGGCAAGTGAAAGCGCACTGCGGTATCCGTATGAGCAGCTGAGCTTCCGGGAAAAGCGGCTTTATACTGCGCTGTGCGACGGAATCCGTGCGCACAGGGATAAAATCAAGCTGCCGGGCATGTATGATGAGGAAGACTATAAGCGCGTATATCTGCTTGTTGCCGAGCAGGAACCGGAATTCTTCTATCTGGACAGTGTGTTTGAATCTGCGGAAGTGATGAGTGAAGTCAATCTCTTTTATACAATGGATCAGGAAGAAGCTGAACAGAAGCTGGCCGAGCTGCGCTTTACGGCGCAGGGTATTGCAGATAAGGCGAAGCGAAAGACGCATCCGATCGACCGGCTGCTCGTGATTCATGATGAGATTGCTGAACGCTGCGAATATCAGGAGGGAAACTTTACACATGAGGCTTACGGCTGCCTGATTGAGGGCAAGGCCAAGTGTGAAGGCTATGCCAAGGCGTTTTTATATATTGCACGCCTTGCGGGTCTGAATGTGATGAACGTGACCGGCAAGGATTCGACCGGCGAAAATCATGTCTGGAATATTGCCGAGGCGAACGGGAACTATTATCAGATCGACGTCACATGGGATGATGACGCGCAGTACCGCGGACACTATACGCATACCTGCTTTGCGATGACAGACGATGATTTTGCCGATCACATCGCGGATGTGCGGGCGTATCAGCCGCCGGCGTGCACGGATACGGAGAATGATTACTATCACAGGGAGCGGTTCTGGCTGAACGGCGGCAGCGCAATGCTGGATACAATCCGGACATGGCCGTATGACTGCGGCGTGATTGAATTCCGGATGAGCTCTGAGGCTGCCATGCAGGAAGCAAAATCCCTGATTGAGAAGGGCGGATCGGTGCGTCAGGAGATTACGAATGCCTGCGGAGCGATGTCATATCAGGCTTTGGCGGATGATAACCGCAATGTTATAGTGATTTTGCCCTCATAATTTTGGATATTCCGAATGGCTTTGTGCAGAACGTAAAACCCGAAAAAAATCGAAAAAAACCCTTGACTTTTTGCCGCATCTGTGGTATTATATACAAGTCGCCGCGAGAGAGCGACGAAAGCTCCGAAAAAAAGTTGCCCGAAGGGGTTGACAAAAGCTCGGAGATATGGTATAATGAGGGAGTCGCCTCAAGAGAAAATGAGGATGAAGAACTCAGGAAC
>JAFRTG010000045.1 GCA_017427265.1 Oscillospiraceae bacterium
CGTGCTGTGACTGCGCCGGACGGCTCCGAATCACGCACAGAGGTCTACAATGACGGCACAGCCGTATTCAGCATGAACGGCAGCAGCCTTTTCTGGACAGATCAGAAAGAAAATGTTTCAGAGCAAATGGAATTTACGCTGTTCGGATAAGCCACGGCAATGAAATAAACAGGCGGTCTGCACGACCGCCTGTTTTTTATGATTTCTGCAATTCACAAATCCCTGTCACGACAAGCCGCTGTGTGCCGTCATCCGTACAGGTGATGAGCGTGATGCGGTTATCACCCGTATCGTCAAGCACCCATGTTTCATCCGGTTCAACGACAAAGCTGTCACTGACGGTATAATCATAGTGCTTCTTCTGTGTATCGTACAGCGTAATCGTCATGCCGTTCTCAATGTCTTTGAGCTTGTTGAAATATTCCTTGTAGATCGTGCTGCTGTGACCGGCAATACAGTAATTGCCGCTCCCGAAATCTCCGGTTCCGGTAAAATGTCCGACGGCCTTCGCAATCGTCTGCTGATCCGTGCCCTCTAAAACGGGTGCTTTGATGTTCAGATCAGCGATCTCAACGACCGGATTTTCCCGCATCAGCATCTGCTTCTGATGCATCCGGTACAGCTTTCTTCCGTCGTAAAACAGCATGATGCTGCATCCTGCCATGATTGCAGCAGATCCTGTGAGAAACAGGACCCGCTGCTTTCTTGTTCTCTTTTGTTTCATTGCTGCGCTTTCTATTACTGTTCGTTGTTTCTGCGGCAGAGCATGCCGGACTTTCTGACTGCAAGGAAGCCGCAAACGGTCAGCAGGAATGCGCCGAGCATCATCATCAGGGTTTTCAGGGAATTGTTGCCGGTCTGCGGCAGGTTGACCGTGCTCTCATCAGAGAACCGTTCGCCGATGCCGGTTTCCGGGTCCACGGTATATGCATCCAGTGCTTCACCGTTCGCATCCTCCAGCACAACGGTGACTGTACCGCCCAGATTTGTCATGGTGTGCGCATCCGCAGGAATGATGCCGGTCTTCTGCTGATAGTCCTTCTTTGCCATCTGCATGAGCTTTTCTGCGGAATACTTCGGGTTTTCCGCTGTTTCACGCACAAAGCTGACATCGGTGTTGGAAAGCTGGAGCGTTT
Organism: Oscillospiraceae bacterium; assembly: GCA_017427265.1. Lineage (GTDB taxonomy): Bacteria > Bacillota > Clostridia > Oscillospirales > Ruminococcaceae > Firm-04. Next base: position 1,137 of record JAFRTG010000045.1, read on the forward strand.
CCAGCGGCTGCTGACCGTCTGCCTTGATTGTCATATAGATCTGGTTGAAAATGCCGGTTTCATCTGCCACATACAGCACATACAGGTATTCTCTTTTTTCCGTGAAGAAATCATAGTTGTACTGGAGCTTCATGATGCCCTCGCTCACGCTTTCCGCACGGCCGTCCTTGTAAGTGACCAGACGGAATCTGCCGGAAACAGGATCCAGATTCGAGAAGGTCAGCAATGTTTCAGTATTCCGTTCATTATTGTCCATACGCCACGAACCTTCCAGTGCCGTCGCACTGCGGCCGGCCGGTGCCGCAACCGCATCATAAAGCTGATAGCGGTCTGTGTCATACGGTTCTGCGCTGCGGCTGAACGAAACCGGCTGCTCACCGGCAGTCGTGAGCGTATCCAGCGGAAGAACGCCGGTCATGTCAAATACGGTATCAACATCCTCACCGTAATAAAGGACATAGTAGTAGTTGCGTTTTCCGACTGCATCAGCGGTATACTGAATCTTCGCCCAGCCTGTACGGGAAAGTTCGGTACCGTCCGGTTCTGTGACGGTCATAATGTACTGGCCGGAGAGCATATCACAATGACAGAAGTAATAAGCAACCTGCATGCCGTCGAAATTGCCGCCCTGCATATTCGGGTTGATCCATTCGCCCTCAAGCGCTTTCATGCTGATGCCGGTCGCCGGAATCTCCGTGACATCATAGAAGCCGTGGGCATTTGGTTCGATTTCCGTGCGTTCCAGCTTCATCGCGGAATCCTGACCGACATAAAGCGTGTTCTGATTCACTTTGTCCAGACTGTCCTGACAGCCAAACCAGTATTCTCCGTTGCTGTCGATGAAATCATACCAGATCGTTACACTCAGGTTCGGATGCATCTCATAGGAAGCAAACACACTGCCGGTGGTTACATTGCCTGCTGCATCACGGTAAGTATAAGTGTTATGATCGCTGACAGTCACATAACCTGCATCGGAATAACCGTCCTCATAGGAATTGGTTTTCATTTGCTTCAGCGTCCATGAACCGGCAATATCTGCTCCGCTTGCCTTGCGTACACTCTGATCACGCAGGAATCTGCTGCCCTGACTGAGCTCAAGCACCTGACCGTCTTCGCTGAGCGCACCTTCCATGAACAGCTCACCTTCTTCAGTAAAGAGGCGGTAAACCGCGGCATCGTTATCATTCTGATCTTTCGCAATGTGAATGTTCACGCTGCCTGTCAAGGAACTGAGAAAATCAAATCCCTGACTGCTGTTTTTTCCGTCCGCGTAAATGAAGCTGCCGTTTTCATCCACGATTATAATGACTTCTGTATCATCTTCTTCGGCGGAGGTATCCAGATACCATTTGCCTGCAAGATCAGCCGGGCTTGCCGGAATTGCCGGGACTGTTTCATTATCTGCAAACAGC
>JAFRTG010000046.1 GCA_017427265.1 Oscillospiraceae bacterium
CGGTACAACAGAATCTGCCGGGAATGTAATTGCATTGCCGTCCTGATCCTTACCGGTCAGCTGCAGCGTTGCACCCTTCAGCTCTGTGCTGCTGGTTGCATCCTGCTTGGAAATCTTCACATTCGCTGCCGATGTGGTAGTAGTAGTAGTTGTTGTTGTCGTGGTTGTGGTGGTTGTTGTAGTCGTAGTTGTCGTTGTGGTCGTAGTAGTAGTGGTTGTGGTTGTCGTCGTTGTGGTCGTGGTCGTAGTTGTCGTGCTCGTTGTTGTCGTAGTAGACGTCGTGGTCGGCGCCGTTGTGGTTGTCGTAGTGGTTGTCGTTTCCTTCGGAGTCGTGGTGGTTGTGGTCGTGACCTTCGGCGTTGTCGTAGTCGTTGTTGTCGTCGAGGTCGTTGTTGTGGTGGTGGTCGTCGTTGTGGTGACGATCGCATCATCCTCCATCACAATAACCGTATCCGCTGCAACTGCCTCAGTGCCGATCTTCGTCAGCTTGCCGCCTTCGATCTCGAAGGTGATGTTTGTTGCAACCTCGTAGCCCTTCGGTGCTGCCTCTTCATGAAGCGTATAAACACCGTCAACGAGGTTCTTGACATTGGTTGGCGCGGTGCCGGAAATCCACTTGAGCGTTTCGCCGCTTGCAGATTCGACCGTCGCGCCCTCGCCCGCTTCCACGGAATCAGCAGGGAACACCACGGTATTGCCGTTCTTGTCAACGCCGGTCAGCGTCAGGGTTGCACCTTCCAACTCAGAGCTGTCCGCAGCATCCTGCTTGGAAATCTTCACATCGGCAACCTTCTCGTCAACCATGACGATCTGGCTCTTGTCCGCGATCTCCTCGCCGTTGATGACGATCTTGGTGATCTGGCCGCCGTCAACGGTAAAGGTCATGTCATTGGAAACGAGATAGCCGTTCGGAGCCGCATCCTCATGCAGTGTATAGGTACCGTCAACGAGGTTCAGTACATTGGTCGGCTCGCTGCCGGAAATCCACTTGAGCGTTTCGCCGCTGACGGATTCGCCGGTTGCCTCTTTGCCGAGCTCAAGGGAGCCGGCCGGGAAGTTTACGGTATTACCGTTTTCATCAATACCGGTCAGGGTCAGGGTTGCGCCCTTGACCTCTGCGCCGAACTGATCCTGCTTGGAAATCCTGGATTCGCCGAGCTTCTCGTCAACCATGACGATCTGGCTCTTATCTGCAATCTCTTCGCCGTTGATGACGATCTTCTTAATCTCGCCGCCCTCAACCGTGAATGTCATGTCATTGGAAACGAGATAGCCGTTCGGGGCTGCATCCTCGTGAAGCGTATAGGTACCGTCAACGAGGTTCAGTACATTGGTCGGCTTGGTGCCGGAAATCCATGCGAGCGTATCGCCGCTGCCGCTGACAAGCGTTGCACCCTCGCCGAGTGCCAGCGCATCATTTGCAAAGACAACCGCATTGCCGTTCCGATCGGTGCCGGTGAGCGTCAGGGTTGCGCCCTTGACCTCTGCACCGAACTGATCCTGCTTGGAAATCTTCACATCGGTGATGCGCTCGTCAACCATGACGATCTTGCTCTTATCCGCGACCTCTTCACCGTTGATGACGATCTTTGTGATCTCACCCTTTTCAATGGTAAAGGTCATGTCATTGGAAACGAGATAGCCGTTCGGAGCCGCATCCTCATGCAGCGTATAGGTGCCGTCATCGAGGTTCCTGACATTGGTCGGCTCGCTGCCGGAGATCCACTTGAGCGTCTCGCCGCTGCCGGACTCGACCTTTGCATCCTTGCCCGGTGCAACGGAATCTGCCGGGAAGCTCACGGCATTGCCGTTCTTGTCAACGCCGGTCAGAGTCAGGGTTGCGCCCTTGACCTCTGCGCCGAACTGATCCTGCTTGGAAATCGTCTTTTCGATGATCTTCTCATCGACCATGACGACCTGCGTTTTGTCCTCGATCTCTTCGCCGTTGATGACGATTTTTGTAATCACGCCGTTCTCAACGGTAAAGGTCATGTCATTGGAAACCAGATAGCCGTTCGGGGCTGCATCCTCGTGGAGCGTATAGGTGCCGCTCACAAGGTTCCTGACATTGGTCGGCTCGCTGCCGGAAATCCACTTGAGCGTTTCGCCGCTGACGGATTCGCCGGTTGCCTCCTTGCCGAGTTCGAGAGAGCCGGCCGGGAAACTCACGGCATTGCCGTTCTTGTCAACGCCGGTCAAAGTCAGGGTTGCACCCTTAACCTCTGCGCCGAACTGATCCTGCTTGGAAATCTTGGTTTCGCCGAGCTTCTCGTCAACCATGACGACCTTGCTCTTATCCTCGACCTCTTCGCCGTTGACGACAATCTTGGTGATCTGGCCGTCCTCGATCGTAAAGGTCATGTCATTCGCAACTGCATAGCCGTTCGGAGCTGCTTCCTCATGGAGTGTATAGGTGCCGTTCGGCAGATCCTTGACATCGGTTGCGGACTTGCCGGAAATCCATGCGAGCTGCTCGCCGCTGCCGCTGATGAGCTTGGCTTCGGTTCCGAGCTCAAGGCAGCCCTGCGGGAAGGGAATTGCATCGCCGTTTTTGTCAACGCCGGTCAGCGTCAGGGTTGCGCCCTTGACCTCTGCACCGAATGCGTCCTGCTTGGAGATTTGGGTTCTGACGATCTGATCGTCATACATGACAACCGTATCTGCTTCGGCCGGTGCTGCACCGTCGATCTGATACAGCTTGCCGTCCTTGATCTCAAACTTGATGTCCGTTGCGACATTGTAGTTTTCCGGTGCCGCATCCTCATGCAGAAGGTAGAGACCGTCGCTCAGATTCTTGACAAAGGAAGGCTCTGTGCCGGAAATCCAGCTCAGGGACGTATCGTCTGCCGTAGTCTGCAGCTCTGCGTCTGCGCCGAGTTCCAGATTCTTTGTGTCAAAGTGAACCGGCTGCTTGTTCTTGTCCTTGCCGGTCAGAATCAGGGTTGCGCCCTTCAGCTCTGCGCTGTTGGCTGCATCCTGCTTGGAAATCTTGACTGTCGCTGCGTCTTTGTCTGTCATGACAATGACCGTGCCGTCCTGCACATCATTGCCGTTGATCTTGGTCAGCTTGCCGCCGTCAATCGTAAAGGTCATGTCGGTTGCAACCTGATAGCCGTCCGGTGCTGCATCCTCATGGAGCAGATATTCGCCGTCCGGCAGGTTTTCGACCGTTGTCGGGGAGTCGCCGGAGACCCACTGAACCGTAGTCGTCTTGCCGACGGACTGCACCACTGCATTCGTGCCGGGAACGATCTTGTCAGAATCCAGCTCAATCGCGTTGCCTTCCTCGTCAACGCCGGTGAGCGTCAGGGTTGCACCGCTGATCTCATCGCCGCCGACATTCTGCTTGGAGATGACAGCCTTGCCGAGTGCGCGGTCCGTCATGACAACCTTGTTGCCGTTTTCATTTGCTTCGCCGTTGACTGTGATGACCTCGCCGTGCTTCACCTCAAATTTGATATCGGTGGTCACTGCATAGCCGTCCGGTGCCGCTTCCTCGTGGAGCGTATAGGTGCCGTCCGGCAGATCGCTGACGGTTGTCGGTGTGCTGCCGGAGATCCACTCCAGAACCGTACCGTCCTCGGTCGTGTTCAGAGTTGCCTGATCGCCGAGCGAAACATCGCTGACCTTCAGCTGAATGTCATTGCCGTTTTTGTCCTTGCCGGAGAGCGTCAGGGTCGCGCCCTTCAGCTCCTCGCTGCCGGTGCTCTGCTTGGAAAGCTCAACACGGACGATCTTCTTGTCCTCCATGATGATCTTCTGAGAGGTAACAGGCTCACCGTTGACCTTTACAATCTTGCCGTCCTCGACGTCAAACGTCATTTCGGTTGCAATTTCGTAGCCGTTCGGTGCTGCATTTTCGAGCAGCGTATAGCTGCCGTCCGGCAGGTTCTTGATCTTCGTCGGGGTTGTGCCGGACTTCCACTTCAGTTCGCCGGCGTTGTCTCCGTCCAAAATCTCCGCGCTGACGCCCGGAACAATATTCTTCTTTTCCAGCTGAAGGACTGCACCTTCCTTGTCCTTGCCGGAGAGCGTCAGGGTTGCGCCCCTGACCTCATCGCCGAACTGATCCTGCTTGGAGATCTCGGCAGAAGCGAGTGCCTTGTCTGTCATGACGATCTTGGTCGCCGTGCTGTCCTCGCCGTTGATCTTGACGATCTTTCCGTTATAAATCTCAAAGGTGATATCGGATGCGACTGCAAAGCCGTCCGGTGCTGCGTCCTCATGGAGCGTATAGGTACCGTTCACGAGGTTCTTCACCGTGGTCGGAGCAGAACCGGAAATCCACTTCAGCTCTGTGCCGCTTGCAGACCGGACATCTGCGCCGGTGCCGCCGGAGACGGAATTCTCCGGGAAGGTGATGACATTGCCGTCCTTATCCTTACCGGTCAGCGTCAGGGTTGCACCCTCGACCTCATTATTTCCGGTATCCTGCTTGGAGATTTCGGCATCAACTGTCTGTGCCTTGTCTGTCATGACAATCGTATTGCCGTTTTCGGATTCCTGACCGTTGATCTTTGTGATTTTGCCGTTTTCGATCGTAAAGTCGATATCCGTTGTAACAAGATATCCGTCCGGAGCGGCATCCTCATGGAGATGATATTCACCGTCGGAGAGTCCCTTGACGGTCGTCGGCGTGCTGCCGGAGATCCATGTCAGGGTTTCGGTCTCCTCGCCGGTCATGGAAAGCGCAGCCTCATCACCGAGGGAGACATCCGGCTTCCTGAACTTGACGTTCGCGCCGTTCTTGTCCACACCTGTCAGAATCAGGGTTGCGCCCTTGAGTTCCTTGCCGCCGAGTCCCTGCTTGGAAATTACCGCATCAACCTTGGCGGTATCTGTCATTATAATAGTACTGCCGTTTTCAGGCGCCTGACCGTTGACTTCCGTCAGCTTGCCGCCTTCGATTTTGAAGGTCATATCGGTTGCGACCTGATAATCCTTCGGTGCGGTCACCTCATGGAGTGTATAGGTACCGTCCGGCAGATCCTTGACTCTGGTCGGGGTCTCGCCCGATTTCCAGACGATCTTGCCGTCAACGCACTCGTGTTCTTCGAGCTTTGCGCCGCTGCCGAGCACGACCTGGCTCTTGTTCAGGCTGATCGCCGTGCCGGAATTGTCAACGCCGGAGAGCGTCAGCTTTGCGTCCTTTAGCTCCTCGCCGCCGACATTCTGCTTGGAGATGTCAACCTTGACAACCTTGCTGTAAGCATTGTTGAAGATCAGCGTGTTCGGAATTTCAGGGAGCGGATTGTAGGTGAAGTAGTGCGCTTCATTCGGAACGCCCTGCTTGAAGCCGTCCTCATCGGCAGACTCACCGAAGGAGGCCTGTGCACGGTTCAGCAGGTTCTTGGCAATGACGTTTCCGTCTCCGCCGTTATACTTGACCGTTGCATTCGGGGCGACCAGATCATAGAACAGACCGCCCTGACCGTTTGTGATAAGGAATTTCTCTGCATCCGGTGCGTTGATGACCAGCTTCATGCCCATCACGCTGCCGTCGATGCCGCCGCTGTCCTTCAGGGCTGCAATCAGGTTTTCATCATAGTTGCCGTTCAGACCGATCGCAATGCTGTCTCTGTATGACATCTGGAAGAAGCGGCTGCTGTTCGCAATGCTGTTTGCGATATCTGCCGACTGATGTGTCACGATCTTTTCCATGTCCGGGAAGGAGATCGTATAAGCATATTTCTGGAAATCATGCACATCACCGCTCGGCGTTTCCAGATTGATCGGGAGATAATACCGCTGACCGGTGGGGCTTACGAACCGATCCATCAGCTCCTTCGGAACCGTGACCTTGCAGTCCTCTGCCGGCAGCTTGATATTGATTGCAACCGGAACCTGCACTTCATCATTCACCCACTTATTCTGTGCGGGATCATAATGGAAGTTCTTCTCCGTTATATATACAATATTGCTCTCGTTCGCAATGATATCCGGTGTGTTTGCAATATTGTGGGATTCTGCGCTGATTGCGCTGAACGCAGAATCAAAGTTAATCAGCTGCTCATCCGTCTGCTCGGTCGGACCCAGCAGCGTACCGGATTCCAGCGTATTGTAATACAGCTTCAGGTTTTCAGCTGAATAGCCGTTGAATTTTCCTTCGTAAATGCTGCCGCCCAGCATCGGCTGATACTGAATCTGGCCGCCGATGATCTTGCCGGCATAGGATTCAAACGGGGCACCGTCACCGACATGGAAGCTGCCCGGTGCATTCAGTACGTTCGCAGCAAAGCCGCCTGCGTTATGGTTTCCGGTCTCATACTCTTCCTTCACGAATACATTGTAATTCTGCAGAACGGTGCGGATCGAATAATCGCCCGCGAAAACGGGATTGACCTTTTTGAGCATGGTGGTCTTGTTCCCGTCCTCATCCTGCACGACGACGAATGAAACGGTATAATACTGCGGCTTGTCGTCATAAGTCATACCTTCGGCGGTACCTGCTTTTTCGGTCACCTTGTACTTATATGTGTACTTGTGATCCGGTTCCAGATCAGTCAGATCCACCTTGATATCATCAAATTTGACGGTCTCACCGTTTCTTGCAGAAACTGTGAGCTGTGTTTTGCCTTCCGGCATCGGTGCGCCGTCCACCGGTTCGAGAACGAATTCAAATGCTTCATCTCCGGTGTAATCGCCGTCCACGGTTTTGGAAACCGGAACACTGATGATATTGTCGTTTTCCCCGGCCGCCCGTGCAAGTGCACTGAGCGGAATTGCGGTGAATCCGATTGCTGCCGCTGCCCCAAGCGACAGCAACCGGTCCTTTAGGCTCTTAGCCATTCAATTCTCCTCCAATCGTAATGCGTTGATTTCAGGCTGTGCGCGCCCGCACCGCCGCTTCCCGATTATGTCCGCAGCAACTCCCTCTGATGCTGCTTCTCTTCGGTTCTGTCTCCTGCCCGGATGTCATTTGCAGCAGTCGGCTAACCCGATGCAAGTTCAGTGGTGAATATTCTCAGCATTTTTCCAAATCCCTCCTCGTTTTTAGACAGACTGTATAATTGCAGCGTGCAATTCTCACTAGTCTGCCCATTCTACTATATTATATCCGAATGGGGTGAAAATGTCAAGCTTTTCTACGAAAATTCGTCATTTTTTTAAGTATTTGAAATGCGCTCTCCGGTTTTTTTATTCTTCCCGTATAATTCTTCGTTGATATTTTTACTATCGCATGAAAACCAACGTATTTCCGACAAAATCAAATTTGTATTATTTAAAATTTCAGGTTTGATCTTACAGCGATGCCAAAGCTGTATTGTTAACTATTATTTATACAACACGTATACATTTTTGGCAGTATCCGCCAGTTTTCTTTTCCTGATACACCCGTTCCTTGTTTAATTCTTTCGCCCTTTGACGTTTTATCGCATTAACGCTTTCATGCAATCATAAAATCGCTGCATTTTCCGGCAGGAATCTCCATGTTTTTCTTGACGCGGCAGTGATTATCGGTTATAATAGAGATAATTATCCCGGAAAAGATCTGACGGTTTGAAAAGGAGGTTCTGCCCATGCAAAGCATCACACCGTATCCGCATATGCTGCACGGCTGCGACTATAATCCCGAACAGTGGCGGAACCGCCCGGAAATTCTCGATCAGGATATCATCCGGATGCAGCAGGCCAATATCAACTGTGCATCACTCGGCATTTTTGCGTGGGCAGCTCTGGAGCCGGAGGAGGGGCGCTATGACCTTGACTGGCTCGAAGAGATCATGAACCGGCTGCATCAGCGCGGCATTTACACGGTTCTGGCGACGCCCTCCGCGGCAAGCCCGATGTGGCTTGCACACAAATATCCGGAAACACGCCGCGTCGGGGCGGACAGAATCCGCATTCTGCCGGGCGGCCGGCACAATCACTGTTATACTTCGCCGGTTTACCGCGAAAAGGTTCGTGCGGTAAACGAACAGCTTGCTGCAAGATTTGCGCATCATCCGGGACTGATTCTCTGGCATGTCGGCAACGAGTTCCAGGGGGAATGTCACTGCGAACTTTGTCAGGCGGCATTCCGGGAATGGCTCCGTGAACGCTACGGCACGCTCGATGCGCTGAATGCTGCATGGTGGACGGCCTTCTGGTCGAATACCTATACCGACTGGGAACAGATCGAATCCCCGGCGCCGCACGGCGAAACAGCAATCCACGGGCTCAATCTCGACTGGAAGCGTTTCTGCACCGCGCAGACACGCAGCTTTCTCGATGCAGAAATCGCAGTGCTGAAAGCCGCAAATCCGGTAATTCCCGTCACAACCAATTTCATGGGATTCTATGACGGCCTCAATTACCGGGAGATTGCAAAATCGCTGGACGTCATCTCGTGGGACAGCTATCCGCTCTGGCACAGCGAACAAAGCGGCGACGAAAGCAGCAGTGCCTTCCGCGCAGATGCGTTTTCCGATATGTGCCGCTGTATGCTCGGCAAACCGTTTTTACTGATGGAAAACACGCCCTCACAGACAAACTGGCAGCCCGTCTGCCGGCCGAAAACATGGGGCTTTCACCGTCTGACCGCCGTGTCCTGTCTGGCGCACGGCGCAGACTCCGTGCAGTATTTCCAGTGGCGGCAGAGCAGGGGATGCGCCGAAAAATTCCACGGCGCCGTCATGACGCACGCAAACCGCACGGATACGCGCGTCTTTCAGGAGGTCAGCGATCTCGGCAGCACGCTGAAGCGCCTCGACGCGCTCTGCGGTGCGAAAACCGTCGCAAATATTGCGATTTTATATGATATGGAAAGTCACTGGGCGGTCAATGATGCAAAAGGGCCGCGCAATCAGGGCATCGGCGATACCGACCTGATGCTCCGTTTCTATCTGCCGTTCTGGAAGGCCGGATACGCCGTCGATTTTGTCGATGCGGAAGCCGACTTCTCCGGCTATCATCTGCTCTGCGTCCCGATGCTCTATCTGCTGCGCGGCGATACCGCAAAACGCATCCGTGATTTTACGCTGCAGGGCGGAACGGTCATTCTGACCATGCACAGCGGCGTGACCGACGCGCATGACCTCTGCTATATGGGCGATACGCCGGCAGAGGGACTTGCAGAGCTCGCCGGCATCCGCTTTCTTGAAATCGACCCGCTCTTTGACGGGCAGACCGAAACCATGCATATTCAAAAGGCGCCGTTCCCGCTGGCAGAAAGCTACCGGCTGGAACGTCTCTGCGAGCGTGTTGCGGCAGAGGGCGCCGAGGTGCTCGGCGTTTATGACACGGGCAATCCCTGTATGCCGGATGACCTGCCCTGCCTGACGCGCCATCCGTTCGGAAGAGGCACCGCCTATTATCTCGGCGGCTTTGCGGAAGAGCGCTTCTTCTCGGATTTTCTGATCTCGCTTGCGGAGCGGCTCGGACTGCTGCCCGCACTGGATACGACGCTGCCGCACGGCGTAACGGCTGCGGCGCGGCAGGGAAAAGACGGTACCGTGTTCTATTTTGTGATGAACTGGAACCGCGAGCAGAAATCCGTCAATCTGCCGTTCCCGCTGAAGGATTTTGAAACCGGCAAGTTCTATCAGAGCAAGCTGCCGCTTTCGCCCTACGGCGCAAAAATCCTAATCCGGTAAAAAATTGCGTTTTTCCGGCAGAAGGCCGGGGCTTATCCGCATCCGGAGAAGGAAACTTACGGAAATATGTATATTTGCTGCACGGAAGATGCTCGGAAAAATACGGGCGTCTCTCCTGCAGACTGACCGGAGGAATCCAGAATGAAAAAAAGACTGCCCGCCCTTGCCGTCCTGCTCGGCGCTTCGGCGCTCCTGCTGACAGCCTGCGGCGGAACCAAGATCCCTTCCAATAAAAAGCTGAAAAAGACACTGGAGGGCAAATCGTATACCGTGCAGATCACGGAGGATGAAGATCTCGGCAGCATCGTCACGGCGCAGAAGGACACCGATTATCTCTATCTCTACCGCCTGAAAAGCGCACAGGACTGCGCAGATTTCTATGATCTGTTTGAAAGCGGCAGCACAAAATACGACAAGCTGGTGCAGTTTCAGGATGACAGCAAGCTCGGCAATGTTGTGCTCTGCGGCACAGATACAGCCATTGCAGATTCCGGCATCGTACTCGCTGAGGAATCGGAAGGTGAATAACGGCACATGAACGAGACAAAGAAAAAAGAGAGAGAACAGAACGGAGGAGACACCAGCCTGAACCCAAGCAACCGGAAGAAAAAGCGGTGGCTGCTTTTCAGCGGCATCCTGCTGCTGGCTGCGACGGCCGCTTTCCTGATGTTCCGGGAGGGCGTGCTCTGGTTCAATATGCCTTCTGCAAAAAAATACCCGGTGCGCGGCGTGGATGCTTCGCACTATCAGGGGCAGATGGACTGGGATATCCTTGCACAGCAGGGCATTACGTTCGCGTTCCTGAAAGCGACGGAAGGCTCCGGTACCGTGGACGACTGCTTTGCCGATAACTGGAAAAACGCCCGCGCTGCCGGACTTTATGTCGGCGCATACCACTTTTTCAGCTTCGACAGCTCTGCCGTCACGCAGGCAGAAAACTACTGTACGGTCGTGCCCGCCGATGCGGATGCGCTTCCGCCCGTGATTGATCTGGAGTTTTACCGCTCCGAAAATCTGCCGGAGACCGCAGAGGTGCAGGAAAACCTGCGGATTATGCTGGAAAGCCTCCGCAGCTTCTACGGCAAAAAGCCGATCATTTACACCACAAAATCCTGCTGGGAGACCTATCTGCAGGACACGGAGTTCGATTACACACTCTGGATCCGCAGCATCTTCACGAAGCCGTCTGACGATTATCAGCCGGCATGGACCTTCTGGCAGTATAATCCCCGCGGCATTCTCGACGGCTATACCGGCGGCGAAATGCGCATCGACCTGAATGTGTTCCGCGGCAATATGAACGATTTCCGCGCGTTTTCCGGTTATCAGACCGCACCCGGCACACCGGAATAACAGCTGTACCCGAAAGGAGAACGATACCATGCGTGTCATCACCGGAAGTGCAAGAGGCCGGCGCCTCATCACACCGGAGGGGCTGGATACCCGCCCGACTACCGATAAAGTCAAGGAAGCAATCTGCTCCTCGCTGCAATTCGACTTTCCCGGCGCAAATGTGCTCGACCTGTTTGCAGGCAGCGGTCAGATGGCCATTGAAGCCCTCAGCCGCGGCGCCCGGCGGGCGACCTTCATCGACGCCGACCAGCGTGCGATCGAATGCATCCGGCAGAACGTCAAAAACTGCCGCTTTGCCGACAGCTCCGTCATTCTTCGCTCCGATGCGGTCAGCTTTCTGCAGCGCAATCACGAAAAGTTCGATATTGCGTTTCTCGATCCGCCCTACCGGCACGATACTTTGCAGCAGATTCTGCCGCTTCTCGCGGAAAATATGCAGGAAAACGGCATAATCGTCTGCGAACACGAGCCGGAATGCAATTTACCGCAAACAATTCTTCATTTTGACTTGCAAAAGCAAAAAAAATATGGTAAAATAATAATAAGTGTTTACCGGAATGCCGATGACGCTGACGATGAAGCATAAAACAGTGCTTTCCGGGCGTATCTGACCGGATGCGAAAAAAGACAGCCCCCGCACAGGCGGCAGGCATTCCCGATGATACGGCAGTTTTGAATGCTAAACAGTTTTCTACACGAAAGGACACCTCAAATGAGTGAAAAAAAACGCCGCGTCGCGGTCTGCCCCGGCAGCTTCGACCCGGTCACATACGGACATCTTGATATCATCGGACGTGCTTCCAAGCTGTTTGACAAGGTGATCGTGCTTGTCTCCGCAAATCTCGAAAAGCACCCGGCATTCACGCTGACCGAGCGTCTGCTGATGATCGAAAAGGTCATAAAGGGCTACGACAATATTGTCATTGATATTCTTGAGGACGAGCTGCTCGCGGATTATGTCCGCAGAGTCGGCGCAGATGCCATTGTCAAGGGTCTGCGCGCCGTCACGGACTTTGAATATGAATTCCAGATGGCACTGGGCAACAAGAAGCTCTGCCCGGAGGCCGAAACCGTTTTTCTGACCACCGCTGCCGAAAATATGTATCTCAGTTCCAGCATCGTCAAACAAATCGCAACGCTCGGCGGTGATATCAGCAGCTTTGTTCCGCCGGAAATCCAGCCGGCCATTGCGGAACGGCTGCGCAAAAAAAATATCTATTCTTCTTCCCGGAGTGCAGATACCTTGCAGGCTATCCGGGAGGTGCAGCAATTTGCAAATGCAATCGGAAAGGATGAATCAGAATGAGCGTATTTGATATTCTCGACGAAATGGACGACATGCTGGACAATGCAAAGGCATTCCCGCTTGCCGCACACAAAATCGTCATTGACGGAGACCGGCTGCGGGAGCTCGTCAATGATATCCGCCTTGCCATGCCGAAGGAAATGAAGCGTGCACAGACCATCGACTATGACTGCGACCGCATCATGAAGGAAGCACAGACCAACGCGGAAAGCATCATTCACGGCGCCGAGGAACGTGCAAAGGCGCTTGTTGCGGAGAATACCATCGTGGAGGAAGCCAAGCGCAGAGCACACGAGATCCTCTCCAAAACCAAGACCAAGTGCGAGGAAACCAAAGAGGCAACCTCCTCCTATGTGCTGACATCGCTCAATGCAACCGAAGCAAAGCTCAAGGATCTGCTTGAGGATCTGAAGCGCGAAAAAGGCAACTGGGAGAAATAATGCGGAAAAACCCCAAGGCCTCCCTGTGGCTGTGCACGCTGCTGACGGTGCTCTGGATGTGCCTGATTTTCTGGTTTTCATCCCGCGATGCAACCGAATCCGGCAATCTGAGCGGCAGTCTGCTGCACGGACTGCTCGGCCTTTTCTGGCCGGGATGGAAGCTGAAATCCGCCGCAGAGCAGCAGCAGATCTTCGACAGCCTGCATATTGTTCTGCGCAAGTGCGGACATTTCACTGAGTTCGCCGTTCTGGGAATTCTGCTGCGGCTGAATCTCCTGCAAATTCCGAAGCTGCATATGAGCCGCCGGCAAAAGCCGTCCTTCGGGACAGGGTTTGCTTTGCCGGCGCTTTTGGCGTTGCTCTATGCCTGCACGGATGAATTTCATCAGCGGTTTGTCCCCGGCAGAAGCTGTGAGCTGCGCGATGTCTGTATTGATTTCGGCGGCGCGTGCACCGGTTTGCTGCTCTGGGCGGCAGCTGCGGCACTGTTCCGGCAGATCCGGAACAGCGTGCAGCGCAAAAAAACAGTATCATAAATCACCCCCGGCAGGTTTCTGCTTATTGCAGAACGGCCGGGGCGTTTTTATTTGTATTTACGATGAAATGCTCCGTCTGCTTTTTGGACACGCAGGCAAAGGGCTGCCGCTTTTTCCGTCTGCCGATCAAGAAATATCGCGCCCGCTTCGCTATGAGTTTGCGGGCAACCCTCACGCAAGCCCCGCCAAAGGGGCGTAATCCTTTGGAATCTAAATTTGATGAAATATATGTAGCTGCGTTATTTTATACAAAAACGAGATCTGGGGGTACAACCCCAGCGGGAGTTTGAGGGCGGAGCCCTCATTATAGATCATCGCGCAGCGATACCTTTTCTGCAAGCTAAAAGTGCTGCCGCTTTTTCCGTCTGACGATCAAGAGGTATCCCGCCCGCTTCGCTATGAGTTTGCGGGCAACCCTCACGCAAGCCCCGCCAAAGGGGCGTAATCCTTTGAAATCTAAATTTGATGAAATATATGTAGCTGCGTTATTTTATACAAAAACGGGGTCTGGGGGTACAACCCCAGCGGGAGTTTGAGGGCGGAGCCTTCATTATAGATCATCGCGCAGCGATACCTTTTCTTGCACCCCTGCGGAGCTCCGGACGAACGCCTCAACCGGTTGGCTGTCGGCACTGCCGGCCGCACTAGTTTAAGAAAGCATGTAGCTGCTCTCCGTTCACAATGACACAGCGCAGTATAATTCCGGCGATTGTCCGGCATGTTTCCGTATCACAGGCCTGCCACTCCGGCACCTTGACCGCGCTGTGCCGCGGACGCACTGCCGCCGTCAGCCGTCTGCATCGCATTTCAATCCGAGCCGCCGCATCCGTCAGAACGGGAATCGCTTCTGCCGGCGCCGTCATGATCTGCTGCAAAAGCTGCTCTCGCCGCAGAGTCAGTGCGGAAAGCTCCTGCACGGCAGAAGGCTCCGGCTGCATATCCCGCACCGGAATCTGTCCGCTCCTGTAACGCTCCAGACATGCCGAAATCGCTGCTCCGACCAGCGCTTCTGCCTGCTGCACACGCCAGACCGCCCCCGCACCGCAGCACCTCCCGTGTTTTCTCCCGCTGCACTGAAGATAATCTGCATGGCGTCCGCGCACGACCGTCATCGCGCTGCCGCAGTTTCCGCAGAAGATCAGGCCGCTCAGAAAACTCCTGCGCCCCTTTCCCGCTGTTCGTTTCCGGCGCGATGCTTCCAGCTTCTGCTGACACGCAAGCCAGAGCTCTGCGGGAACCAGTCCCGTATGCGGCGCACAAACCGCAAAGCTCCCGTGCAGATCCGTAAACCGGCTGCGGTTCTGCCGCCTGTCCGTATACAGATAAACACCACGGCACTCCGGCAGCTGCTCCGGAACACAGAGCTCTGCCCCCTGTGCCGATAAATACGCATAAACACGGGCATCTGCCTGTACGTAAACAGGATTCCGCAGCACCCTGCACAGCGTATTCGCAGACCACATGCCGCCGCGCACCGTCCGGATGCCCTGCGCATTCCAATCCGTGCAGACAGACGTCAGTGAACCGTTTGCACGCAGATACGCGGAAAAACCTTCTCTGACAGCAGGAGCGTTTTCATCCGGTATCAGCATTTGCGTCCGGCGCCCCAGCAGCTCGCAAGGCGTCTTGCGAAACCCGAACGGCGCCGCGCCGCCGGTATCAAAGCCCGCCCGCGCCCTTGCAAATACCGCATCCCGCACGCGGCCGCTGATTGTTTCCCGCTCAAGCTGCGCAAACACCATCAGCAGGCTCTGCATCGCCTGTCCCATCGGAGAGCCGGTCTCGAACCGCTCCGTATGCGATTCAAATATCACATGATGCTCGGCGAAAATTTGCAGCAGCTGCGTGAAATCCGAAAGATTCCGGCTGATGCGGTCGAGCTTATAGACCAACACCCGCCGGACGGCATCTGCACGGACGGCCGCCAGCATCGCACGCAGCGCCGGACGCTCGGTATTTTTGCCGGAAAAGCCGCAGTCACTGTAGATCTCGACGGGCTCTTCCGGCGCAAGATCCTTCCGGCAAAGCTCCGCCTGCGTTTCCAGCGAGACACTGTCTGCCCGCTCGACGGACTGCCGCACATAAATCGCCGTATGCTGCATGGTTCTTCCCCCCGTTTCATGTTACGCTGGAACGCGCCGCATTATCACAAAGCATTGACTTTTTCCTGCGGATATGGTATGATACATTGAAATGTCTCATGTGACACAGCATGTCCCATTGCGAAAATACGTGCATTTTGCTCACTTCATGTCCTGTATTTTCTGCCCGTGCCGTGTTATCATGATTGCGAAAGGAGGCCGCGGAATGGATCAGCAAAAGATCGGAAACTTCATGAAAACACTCCGCAAGGAAAAAGGCATTACACAGGAACAGTTCGCCGAAAAACTCAATGTCGCAAGGCGCACTGTTTCAAGATGGGAAACAGGAACCAACATGCCGGATCTGGCAGTGCTCATCGAAATTGCAGATTTCTATCAAGTGGAACTGCGTGAGCTGCTGGACGGCGAAAGGAGAAGTGAGCTTATGAATCAGGAAACAAAGGAAACTGTCCTCAAGGTCGCAGACTTCAGCAATGAGGAAAAGGAAAAATTCACCCGTAATATGAACCGAGTCTTTCTGATGGGTTGCATATTTGCAGCAGGTTTGATTTCACTCATTCTGCTGGAGCCGGAAAAGCCTTCCGGGCTTTACGGTTTTGCAGAGGGCGTATGCATGGGTGTCTGTGCGGGCATGCCGTTTATCGGGCTGCTCTTCACAAGCAAGCACGCCAAAAAACTCCGGGATGCAAAGCACCGTCTGCTCGGAATCAAATAAGCGGGCGTGCGGGCAGTGCCCGCACCCATTTCCCTCCGGGCGACGGCAGCGGAGCTCCCCCATTTTTTCACCTTCACGCCGCTGTTCGCGGCTTCTGAAAGACAGAGTCTCCCCAATGTATCGGTTGCCCTGAAAGGGGAGCTGTCTGCGCAGCAGACTGAGGGGTCACCGCGAAGGCGCCCCGCTGATCTTTTATAAAGTTTGCACAGCATGAAAGTAAAATAATGCCGGATTATTTCGCTTCTGCGCTGTGTTTTTAACAAGAATTTTCGGCTTTTGCCTGTACTTTGTGTAATTTGCTGTATCATACCATAGAAAATTCGTGAATTTGGCGTCTTGTAATTTTGTGCATGTTGTGCTATAATTTAATATATCTGTGCAGTTTGTGCAACGGATTTATAATCCTGATGTTATTATGCAGAAAAAGGAGCGTAACAACCATGAAACAATTCGGTCACTTCGATGACGCGCGCAAGGAATACGTCATCCAGTCTCCGCGGACGCCTTATCCGTGGATCAATTACCTCGGAACGCAGGCTTTCTTTTCCCTGATCTCCAACACCGCCGGAGGCTACAGCTTTTATAAGGATGCGCGTCTGCGCCGCATCACGCGCTATCGCTATAACAATGTGCCGATTGATATGGGCGGCAGATATTTCTATATCTCGGAGAACGGAACCATCTGGAATCCGGGCTGGTCTCCGGTCAAGACAGAGCTCGATTTCTACGAGTGCCGCCACGGTATGGGATACACTGTCATCACCGGTAAGAAGAATGACCTCAAGGCTGAAGTCACCTTCTTTGTCCCGCAGAACTATGACGGCGAAGTTCAGCAGGTCATTCTGACAAACGAGGGCGCTGCTGCAAAGACCTTCAAGTTCTTCTCCTTTGCCGAATGGTGTCTCTGGGATGCGCAGGATGACTGCACCAACTTCCAGAGAAACTTCTCCACCGGCCGCGTTGAGGTTGACGGCTCGACTATCTATCACAAGACCGAGTACAGAGACAGACGCGATCACTATGCATTCTATACCGTCAATGACACCATCGACGGCTATGATACAGACCGCGATTCCTTCATCGGCCTCTACAACGGCTTCGGTGATCCGCAGGCTGTGCTCGACGGCAAGGCCACAAATTCCTTTGCGGACGGCTGGTCTCCGATCGCTTCGCACTACAAGGAAATCACACTGGCTCCGGGCGAGTCCAAGACCCTGATCTTCATTCTCGGCTATGTCGAGATGCCTGTTGACAAGAAGTTCGAGGCGGACGGCGTGACCATCAACAAGGAAAAGGCACTTGCCATGATCGACAAGTACAACACGCCGGAAAAGGTCGCCGCAGGTCTTGCAGAGCTGAAGGACGCATGGGACAAGCTGCTTGGCATCTTCAATGTTCAGACCTCCGATGACAAGGTCAACCGCATGGTCAATATCTGGAACCAGTATCAGTGCATGGTTACGTTCAACCTGTCCCGTTCCGCTTCCTACTTCGAGAGCGGCATCGGCAGAGGCATGGGCTTCCGTGACTCCAACCAGGATATTCTCGGCTTCGTGCACCAGATTCCGGACAGAGCAAGAGACCGCCTGATCGACCTCGCTTCCACACAGCTTGAGGACGGCGGATGCTATCACCAGTATCAGCCGCTCACCAAGAAGGGCAATTCCGATATCGGCGGCGACTTCTCCGATGACCCGCTGTGGATGATCCTTTCCGTCGGCGCTTATATCAAGGAAAGCGGAGACTGGGGCATTCTCGACCAGATGGTTCCCTACGACAACGACGAAGCAAAGGCAAAGCCAATGCTCGATCACCTGACCGTTTCCTTCTATCACATCGTCAACAATCTCGGTCCGCACGGCCTGCCGCTTGCCATGCGCGCAGACTGGAACGACTGCATCAATCTCTCCTGCTTCTCCGATAAGCCGGGCGAGAGCTTCCAGACCTACACCAACCCGAAGTTCAAGGCTGAGGGCGGTTATTCCAAGGTCGCAGAATCCGTCATGGTCGCTGCGCTGTTCACCTATGTCGGCCCGACCTATGTCGGCATCCTCAAGCATCTCGGCAAGGACGACGAGGCTGCAAAGGCACAGGCTGAAATCGACAAGATGAAGAAGAACGTCATGGAATCTGCCTTCGACGGCGAATGGTTCCTGCGTGCCTATGACGCATCCGGCGCCAAGATGGGCTCCAAGGAATGCGAAGAGGGCAAGATCTTCATCGAGCCGCAGGGCTTCGCAGTCATGTCCGAAATCGGCAAGGATCAGGGCGCGGATATCAAGACGCTCGATTCCATCGACAAGTATCTCAACACCAAGTACGGCCTCGTGCTGAACAACCCGGCATTCTCCAAGTACTATATCCAGTACGGTGAAATCTCGACCTATCCGGGCGGATACAAGGAAAATGCAGGTATCTTCACGCACAACAATGCATGGATCATCTGTGCAGAGGCTTATGCCGGCAGAGGCGACAAGGCATTTGAATACTACAGCAAGATTGCACCGGCATTCAACGAGGAGATTTCCGACCTGCACAAGACCGAGCCGTATGTCTACGGTCAGATGATCGCAGGTAAGGATGCTTCCCGCTTCGGCGAAGGCAAGAACTCCTGGCTGACCGGTACTGCTGCATGGAACTTCGTAGCCATTTCGCAGTATATCCTCGGTATCTCCGCAGACTTCGACGGTCTGAAGGTTGATCCGTCCATCCCGAAGGCATGGGACGGCTTCACCGCAACCAGAAAGTTCCGCGGCGCAACCTACAGCATCACCGTCAAGAACCCCGACCACGTTTCCAAGGGCGTCAAGTCCCTGACCGTGGACGGTAAGGCGATTGAAGGCAATGTTGTTCCGGTACTCCCGGCAGGCGGCACCTATGAGGTCGTGGCCGTGCTCGGCTGATTTCAGAGCATATCAAAGGGCGCAGTGCTTCGGTACTGCGCCCTTTTTCGGATTTGAATTTTATTGACATACTGAACAAATAAGTACAAAAGCAGCCGTCCGGTGCCGCCTTTACTCCGGGGAATATTTTACAAAAATATTGAAAAACTTCGATTTTGGTAGCATTTCCGGCACTGTCGCTAAAAATAAACTGCGCGCGCCGGAATAATTCAGTACGCAACGTACACCTTAATTACTTGAAATTTGTTTTGAATTATGATATAATAAGGCGTAAAAGGGTAAACAGACTTTTGGGTGGCCGAATAATCCATACCAAAGTTTTTTTATGATGAAATAATCTGAATCCGACCGCAGCGTCCGGAAAAGCCATCGGCTTGCCTCGGATGCACGGCATCTATTTTCCGTATCAGATGAAAACCGTCTGAAAGGATTTTTGCCCAATAAAAAACATAGGAGGCTCCCATACATGAGCAAAAACCAATCCTCATCCGCGCAATCCGGAAAGAAAACACGCATTATCATCCTCATTGTGATTCTGGTGCTTCTGGCAGCGGCGTTCATCGGCGGATTTTTCGGCTATGTTTATACACACCGGATCTTCCCGAACATGCCCGGCCTGACAGACAAAATGTCGGGCACAGACCACTTCGCCTCAGAAGATCATGTCGGCCTTTACGATTACGGCAATATGGAGGATATCACCGGCTCTGACAGAACAGAAGCAGAGAGAGTTGTTCTCACCAAAAAGAACGGTCTGATTACACAGAATGTCCGCGTGGATACCACTTCCTACTCAACTTACAGCCTTCTGCCGTGCAACAAGCCGGTGGACATCGAGCTCATCTTCGATCAGGATCAGCAGCTCTGCTGCACGCAGTTTGTGTACCACTACGCAAGTGAAGCTGAAATGGCAGATTTTACGGTCGAAATGGACCGCGTAAACGAAGCCGTTCAAAAACGGATGCGCGGCGGCAATCCGCTGAACGCTCTTTATGATACCCTCGCGAAAAAATTCGACTTCAAGGAGTGGAATGTTCTCCGCACCGATAACAACGGTGAAACGCAAATTGTGGTGCAGGAGTTCTACCGCACCAATGCTTACAACTAAGATGCTGTTCTGAATCCTTATATATCTGAAACAACAAGGCGCTGATTTTTACAATCAGCGCCTTGTTTGATAATCTGTTAATACCCGGCGCGTGACAAAAGGGCTGAGCCGTTTTGTTTCAGCCAGCGGTCACAGCGCGGATAATCCGGGAACACCCGGTTGACTGCTGCATAAAAATCAGCGGAATGATTCGGATGCAGTCTGTGGCAAAGCTCGTGCACGATCACGCTGTCCAGCACCTCGGTCGGCACGCACATCAGCAGGCAGTTGAAGTTCAGATTGCCCGCCGAAGTACAGCTGCCCCAGCGCGTTTTCTGGCAGCGGATTGTAATGCTGCCGTATGTCACGCCGATCTGCGCTGCAAAATACGACACACGCTGCGGGATCTCCTCCCGCGCCTGCGCCGCAAGCGCCTCCAGCTCTGCACGGGTAAACGGCCGGAGCGCAGGCTGTTCCTGCAATGCCCGGCGCTTATTCTGCACATGCCGCTCGATCAGTGCGGCTTTTTCCAGCAAAAACTGCGTTATCTGCCTGTCCTGCATCCGCTGCGGCGCACGTACCAGCACAGAGCCGTCCCGCCGGATCTCCGCAGCAAGCGTTCGCCTCGCACTTCGTTTGATTTGGATTTCTGCCGTGATGCCGGGAATCTGCATGGTACACCTCTTTTCTGTCAGGAAATCAGGCGGGAGCCGGTTTTTTTACGGCTCCCGCAAAAATGCAGTCATCTGTTTGTATCCGTCGAAGTTCCCTTTTTACCGGAACATCGGCTTGCGGAACTGCCAGTTCTGGTTGTTGAGCAGCGAGCCGAGCATCCCGCTCACCTGCAGCGATTCGCTGACACCGGTCTTGCACCAAATCGCAAAATGCTCGCAGTTATTGGTAAAAAAGTTATAGCTCGTCTCACCCAGACGCGACCGCGCACGCGCAACGGTCTCCTCCGGGGAATAAAGATGGTAGCCGTAAGTCTGCTGCAGCGTCCGCGCCAGCTCCTCCGAATAGGAATTGGTGTGCGGCGTTACAGGCGCACCGAGACGAACCGGCGGCTCGTAGGGCTTCGGAAAATCCAGAATAAAGTATTCGGAATCATCCCGCAGGAAATTCCGCAGATTCGTTGCATGTACGACGGCATGACCGATTGTCTTGCTCGCGGGAATGTTATAATGCACGATGCAGGTATCGCTGACATAAATGCCGTAATGCTCGTAAATACCGCCGCGCCGCACGACGCCGATGATATCGCCGTACTGCGCCTGTACAGGCTGCTGCACGGAAAGCGGATCGACATAACCTGTTTCCTGAAAACCGGACACGCCGGCCGGCACACCGCTCATAGACCGAAGGGCTTCTGCTCTTGCAGCGCGGCGCACCATAGTCTGTTCCAGCTGCGCCTGCGTACCGCGGTCGATCACGGCACCGAATTTATCCACAATCCGGCATTCTCCGCTGACAACATGGCGCTGCAGGGTGCAGTCCGGACCGTAATCCAGATCCTCCCAGCAATAATCCTTGTCCATGATCGTGAATCCGGTATCCATATTCTGCAGCTGTATATTTTCTGTCAGATTATCCAGTTTATTCGCCAGCTTATCCATGCCGCGGCTGACCGCATCCCAGAATTCCATGCTGACAATTCCTCCTTTTATATTGCTCAGTCGTTTGAACGCGAGAGCCAGAGCACATATTTGCCGTCCCGCTGATAATAGCCGATATTCAGCGCGCCGTCACCGTAGCTGTAATGTACTTCGTTGCTGTCGTCGATCTCAGCAGGTGCGCCGTAAACGCCGTTTGCATAGGCAGCAACCTGATTGAACACAGCCGCGATTTCCTCTCTCGTGAACACATACGGCCCGGTATAGTCGCTGTGATTGCCGAAGCGGTAATCCACGGCGCGGAGATAGCTGCCCTGTGCAGCATCGCCGTTATGGACATAGAGATCGACGGCCGCCGGCAGCTGACTGTCCGCAGTGCCCGGAACCGGGAACGCATTCGTCAGATAGCGGTATGTCGAATTTGTCATGCCGCCGTCATCCTCGGTATCACCGCAATAAAGATCAAAATCCTTGCCCCAGTTGATGCCCAGATTCATCATAATCTGCTTGGCATTCTGCTCAGAAAGCGCCTGTCCGTCCATATTGTCCGCACGGGTATAGATTCCCGGCGGCAGGAACGGGTCACCGCTGTCATAAGTACGGAACGGCATCGCCCCGACGGTTGAAAAATAATCATTCTGCTTTGGCGCTTCGGTTGTCACCGTTGTTGTAACCGTCGTTTTTTCTTTTGTTTCTTCCGTTTTTACGGTTGTTTTCTTCGTTGTATTTTCGGTTGTGGCAACAGTCGTTTCCTCAGTTGCCGGTTCGGTTGCCGCTTCTGTCTGAGGCGGTGCAGTTGTCTCTGCAGCAGATTCCGCCGTTGTTTCAGCCTGCGATGAAATCGCTGCGGTATTCGGCTGAGAAGCAGGCTTTCGCAGGGAAATACACCGGAAAATCAGAAAACACGCGGAAATATTGAGCGCAAGAACGCCCATCAGGATCACATTTTTTCGACGTTGTTCGCTTGCACGGGCCGCCTTGACAGACAATCCGCACTTGGGACAGTACATGTAATTTTTCGGCACTTTCGTGCGGCAATTCGGACATTTCATCGTTACGCTCCTTAATATCTCCAAAGCAAACAGTTCTCTGTTCCTTCTCTCTGTACTTGTTATCATTGCGAACTGAGAACTTCCCATTCTCATTATAACATATTCCGGTACGAATTGCAAGAACATTCCGTACTTTCTCCATGAAAGTCCATAGTTTTTTTTCTGGAAAGAAGAGAAATCAGGGCTGTTTATCCATATAGGAGAATTCAGCGTATTTTATCCGAAATGGTCGGAGCGTGCAGCAATAAATTTGCACATCTACAATTATTTATTTTAATATATTTAAGAGGTACTGCAATTCAGAAAAGTTTACAGCAATACCGCAGCATGTCATGTTAAAACATGCTGCGGTATCATTTCACTTACTGCCGTGACTGTGCCGCTGTAACCGGCTTGACACGGTAATTTACGGCGAGCTTTTGTACGGCTGCGGCCAGTTCCCCCCGCAGGGACGCTGGCTCCAATACCTCAACCCATTCACCGTACTGCAGCGCCCAGTGCTGCATTGCCTTCGGATGCACCTGAACTGTCACCGCGATTGCGTGATCGCTGCAGCGCTCCAGATTCACATCTGCGCCGAACCAGTCAATCACATCACTCAAAATCCGTTCATCTGCAAGGAATTTGCATGTCACCGTCTCACCGCTGTACATATAAAGCTGTTCCGCAAGATTCTCCGGCAGCTTTTTCCGGCCGGTCAGCTCCGAAACCGGAAGCCGGTCAAATCGCTCCATGATCGAAATTTCAGAAATACGGTCAATCCGATAATGCGAAACCGTGCGGTAAGGCTCCTTGCAGCAGATCAGATAATACCGACCCTGCGAGACTGCAATCTCATACGGACTGACGAGGTATTCGCGGATTGCACCGGTACTGCGCCGCCGTGGCTCCTGCGAAATTGTCCCGTCGTCCGTCAGGTGACAGGCGCTGTACTGAAAACAGACCATTTTGTCCCGCTTGATTGCTTCACAGAGCACATCAACCGAAAACAGCAGCTGCTTTGCGGGCGGCGTATGCAGATAAACCACATGGTGGCCGGACTGTGCCTCTCTGCAGGTCGGTGAAGCATGATACATCAGTTTTTTGAGCAGCGCTTCACGCTGGACAGAGGGGACTGCCGGCATCGCTGCCAGCAAATCTGTCAGGAGACGGAGCTCACTGGCTTCAAACCGCGGTTCCATATACCAGTCCGTCTGCATAATCTCGACAGTTCCGTCCGGCTGAATCCGCGGCTTTTTCGAGGAAATCAGCGGAAAACCGGCTTCACTCAGTTCATCAAGATAGGTTTTCAGCGTCCGGCGGTTCAGGCGCACGCCATAACGGTCGAACATGCGCTCAGAAATCGCCTGCTGTGTCATACGGTGCAATTCATCCGTTTCCTCCTGCAATAAATGCAGAAGCTGAAATATGATTTGTCCCTTCACGGTTCAACTCCGATCTCCGGCTCAGCCGGGGTGATTTTCTGCGTCACAGTGTCAAGATAAATCTGATGATTTCTGTCAAAATCAACTGCCAAAACCATTTGTCCGTCCGGCGATGTGGAATCCGAGAAGGTTCCGTCCGCCGGAAGCCGCAGCTTCTGCACGTCATATCCGATCAGCTTGACCGGCAGCTGCAGCGAAAGCAAATACATAGATGTCGATGGAATATTCGTCTCCAGCTCCGGCATAGCATTACGCAGAATTCGCGGCAGTGACGCCGGAGACGGATGCTTCAGCTTGTTCAGCATCAGATCGAGAACAGTACGCTGGCGCTCTGTCCGCTCAAAATCCGCATTGCCGACAAAGCGGATTCTCGCATAGGAAAGTGCCTGCTTGCCGCTCAGGACAAATGTACCGCCGCTCGGCAGGAAGTCGTCTGTCGGCGGATCGCCCATGATCTGATTGACCTCACTTTCGAGAATCACATTGATTGCCTCGGCCTCACGGTCAGAAACGGTAATCTTCAGGCCGCCGAGCGCATCCGTGATATGCACAAATGCCTTGAAATTCACACAAACATAGTCATCAATCGGAATGCCGAAATTATTGACGATGGTGTCCATCAGCAGCGTCGGTCCGCCGTATGCATAGGCTGCATTCAGCTTATCCGTTCCGTGGTCTGGAATGCTGACATAGGAATCACGGAGAAGCGAGGTCATTGTAACAGTCTGATTATGTTTGCTGAAGCTCAGGACAATCATCGTATCTGCGCGGCCGCGGCCTTCGTCACGGCTGTCAGAGCCAATCAGAAGAATATTGCGGACCTGATCGTCCTGTTCGGCCAGTCCGACCGTCAGGGAACGGGGGCCGGTTTCAGAATAATTGATTTTTTTGATTGCATACCATGCTGCCGCAGAATACAGAACAAAGATCACGACAGCGAGCGTCAGCAGGGCTGTCACGATGCGTCCGAGGCAGCTGTGATGACGGCGTCTGTGTTTTTTCTTTCTCTTTTTCGGACGTTCGGCATCACGCGGTTCTTCATCGAATTCCGGCGTATAGTAGGGCTGCTGGGGTTGACGGAACGGATCAAACCGATCCTCATCCGGCAGATTTCCCTGATAGGATGCGCGCCGGATCGGTGCCTGCGGCGCATAGGGTTGCTGCATCCGCTGACGCGGCGCCGGCTGTACTCTGCGCTGCTGCGGCGCGGAGGTTCTGCGTTGCTGCTGCGGATTCCGCGGGCGCTGATCCGAATACTGATCCGGTCTGCGCTGCTGCCCTGCAATCCGGTACTGTCTTGTATCGCCCTGCGGTCTCTGCGGCCGAGGGTGCCGCGGACGCTGCGGCGCGCCCTGCGGTTCATCCGGCGGTAACACCGGCATGATTTTTGTATCAGAAAGTCGATTGCTCATATCTTTCTCCTTTCTCCTACCTATTATACTATTTTTTTGACGAGTGTGTCAACCCGATTTCAAAAGTATACAGATTTTTCAATACGATTTAAAAGGTATCTTCATAATTCCTGAAGAATCTTCATAATTGGCCATAAATTGTTCCACGTGGAACATCTTATGCCATGATCCGACAGTTAAGAAGCCGGAATGTTCCACGTGAAACACTCCGGCCGGATTCATTATTATAAAGGTGCGCGCTTGATTTTCGCAAATCTCCGCGGATATTGGGCCGGTGTTTCGGCAGACTTATGCACAAAAATCAGACGCTTGCTTTCACCCTCAAGCTGATATTCAAATACAGGCAAAAGCTCACATGAAAGCGCTGCCGCAGCGGAATCAAAGCGCTCCGCAGCAGGATCATAGGTTCTGCCCTTCATCGAAATCAAATTGCCGCCGACCTTCAAAAAAGGTACGCCAAGCTCACTGAGCATAGAGCCGGAAGCCATCGCTCTGGATACTACAAAGTCAAACTGTTCATAATATGCTTTGTCCCGTGCCAGCTCCTCCGCTCTCCCGCAAACTGTATTTGCAGACAATCCCAGAGCGGAAACGGCCGCAGAGCAAAACTCAATTTTATGCAGTTCACTGTCCAGCATGGTAACGGACAAACCGGGTCTCAGGACAGCAAGCGGAATCGCAGGAATTCCGCCGCCAGTTCCGATATCGAGAACAGCTCCGGAATCAGGCAGAAAACGCAGCAAATACGCAGAATCAAGAAAATGCCTGACCCAGATTTCGGGGAGAGTCCGCACAGCAGTCACATTCTGCCGCTCAGATTCATCAAGCAGCATTTCCGCATACTTTTGCAGCAGAGCATACTGAGTCTGATCCAGCGCGATATCATATTTCATAAAAAGCGCGCTGCATTCCGCAAAAGAGCACTCACTCAGCATGATAACCACCTGCTTTCAGCCATGTCATCAGAATCGAGACGTCCGCAGGCGAAACGCCGGATATGCGGGATGCCTGCGCTAGATTCTCCGGTCTGAGTTTGCCGAGCTTCTCGACCGCTTCAGAAGAAAGTCCGTGCACAGCAGCAAAATCCGTATCCTGCGGCAGACGGATGCGTTCGAGATTCGCCAAATGCGCATTTTGCTGATCCTGACGCATAATATACTGCTCATATTTGATGCGGTGACTGACCTCAGCAGGCTCCTCTCCGCGAAGATCCAGCTGCAGATTCAAAGCAGAGATGACATCAGAAAACGCAACCTGCGGGCGACGCATGATCGTATCCAGCTTGGCAGCCTGCTTCAGCGGGCTTGTCCCGACTGATTCCAGATATGCATTAACTGCATCAGGCGAAACCGTCAGCATCCGGATTTTCTCAAGTGCCTGCTCGATCCGCTGCATTTTTGCGCAGTAAATCTCCCATCTGGAATCCGAAATCAGTCCGTATTCCCGTGCAATCGGGGTCAGACGCGCATCCGCATTGGAATGCCGCAGCGAAAGCCGGTATTCGCTTCGCGCTGTCATCATCCGGTACGGATCCTCCGTACCCTTTGTAACAAGATCGTCAATCAGCGTGCCGATATACGAGCTTTTGCGGGTCAGGGACAATTCCTTTTGTCCGAAAACATACGCAGATGCGTTGATTCCGGCGATCAGCCCCTGTGCAGCTGCTTCTTCATAGCCGGATGTTCCGTTAAACTGTCCGGCCGCATACAGCCCATGGAAATCCCGGAATGCAAGCGTATGAAGCAGGCAAATCGGGTTCACGCAGTCATATTCAATCGCATAAGCAGGGCGCATGACCTCAATATGCTCAAACCCCTCGACACTGCGCATCATTTTCATCTGCACATACTCCGGCAGCGAGGTACTGAAGCCCTGCAGATACATCTCATCCGTCGATAGTCCGGTCGGCTCGACAAAAATTTGATGGCGCTCCCGATCCGAAAATCGAATGACCTTATCTTCAATCGAAGGGCAGTAACGCGGTCCGACCCCGTGAATCATCCCGCTGTACAGCGGTGATTCTCCAATATTTTCACGAATAATCCGATGCGTTTCCGCATTGGTATTTGCAATATAGCAGACCGCGTCATTCCGGAGCGACCCGCGTTTCGCAAGAAATGAAAAAGGCTGCGGATCCGGGTCGCCGTACTGCGGCTGTAGCTTGTCAAAATCAATACTCCGCCGGTGTACTCTGCACGGCGTTCCGGTTTTGAATCTGCGCAACTGAATCTGATGTGCTGCCAGCTTTTCCGAAAGATACCGTGCTGGCAGACAGGCATCCGGCCCGCTGGATTCCCCGGTTTTGCCGATATAAACCATGCCGTTCAGGAATGTACCCGCACAGATGACAGCTGCTTTACAGGAATATGTACCGCCGAAGCGTGTTTTCACACCGCGGACTGACTGATTCTCATCAATCTCAATGTCGCAGACCTCGCCCTGAATAATGAACAAATTCTCCGTATTTTCGCACAATTTCTTCATGTACGTATGGTACGCACGGCGATCTTCCTGCGCACGCGGGCTGTGAACGGACACGCCCTTGCTTAGATTCAGCATTCTCATCTGAATGCAGCAGGCGTCACCCGCTTCGCCCATAACACCGCCCATTGCATCAATTTCGCGTACCAGATGACCTTTTGCGCTGCCGCCGATTGACGGATTGCACGGCATATTTCCAAGCTGATCCAGTGCAATCGTAAACAGTGCAGTTTTACATCCGCGTCGGGCAGATGCAACTGCCGCCTCGATTCCGGCATGTCCGGCTCCGATTACAGCAACATCAAAATCAGCTAGTTTTTCCATTTCCGGCTCCTTCCGATTGTTCCACGTGGAACAATCCGTTGTTGATAGACATTCCGCGTGAAACAACGCGGAGTCAAAATGTTCCACGTGGAACAATCATTTTCCGACACAAAACTTTGAGAAAACGCCGTCAATGACATCCTCAGATACATTCGCGCCTTCAATTTCGCGCAAACGGTTCGACGCACACTCCAGATCAGCATAGATCATATCCAGCTCAGCGCCGAATGCAACCTGTTCAACAGCAGATGCAAGCGCGTCAGCAGCTTTGCAAATCAAAGCATTCTGTCTTTCATTGAGCGGCATCGCACCGTGAATTCCGGTCAATGTCCCGTAATGTGCCCGCAGTGCATCCGCGAGCAGTTCAACCGAATCCTCATGAATCGCCGCAACAGAAATCAAAGGATACGGCAAAACAGGCGGATTATCGTCAGAAATGTCATTCTTATTCCAGATCACAATCACATTCTGATTCGTACAGCGGTCGAGCGTCTCGCGGTCTGTATCATCCATTCCGGCGCTCGCGTCGATCACATACAAAACCAAATCCGCCTTTTCAAGCGTTTTATACGCCTGCGAAATACCGATGGATTCAATCTCATTGTCCGTATCACGCAGGCCGGCAGTATCCGATAAAATCAGCGTATATTCGCCGATTTTCACTTGTTCTGTTATCACATCGCGTGTTGTGCCGGCAATACTTGTGACGATGCTGCGGTCAGTACCGCAAATCCAGTTCATGACGGAGGATTTTCCGGCATTCGGTTTGCCGAGCAAAACTGTCCGGATGCCCGATCTCAGGACAAGACCGTTCTGATAATTCTGCGCCATATTCTCCAGCTTATCATGCAGAACTGTCAGCTGCTGCGATAATTTCGTGCGTTCCAGCTCCGGCGGACATTCCTCGGCATCGTCCATCCAGTAGGCAAGTGCCGACATCAGATCCACAAGCTCATCACTGATTTTGCGCATCTCTGAACCAAGTTTCCCGTCCTTGGCATAATTTGCAAGCTGCAGCGCAGCTGCACCGTCAGCCTGAATCACATTCATAACAGCTTCCGCCTGCGAAAGCGACAGCTTGCCGTTTTCAAACGCACGACGGGTAAATTCTCCCGGACCCGCCGGTTCAGCACCGCATCGGTACAGCAACAATATAATTTGTTTTGTTAAGTAAATACCGCCGTGGCAGGTGATTTCAACCGTATCCTCTCCGGTATAGCTGTGCGGCGCACGGAACACCGTCAGTACAACGTCATCCAGCACGGTTTCGCCGTCGTACACATGCCCGTATGCACAGGAATATCCCCGCATCTCCGTGACTTTTGTGCCGTCCGCAGAACGAAACGCACGTTCTGCAATGCGAAACGCATCCGCTCCGGAAATACGGATCATCGCAATACCGCCGGCTGCATCCGGCGTAGAAATTGCTGCAATCGTCTTCATAGTCCCCTCAAAAAGAACGGGCGGCAAAAAAGCCGCCCGATCCGATCAGATATCAATTTTACCGTAAACGCCGGCGTTCAGCGAATCTTCCGGCTTCGGACGTTTATAATCCTTTTCAAAGCTGGTCGAAAGATCCAGCTTGCGCGGACCTTCACCGCTCGGTCTGCGGTCACGGCGATCGCGGCGATCATTCCGTCTGCTGCCTCTGCCGCGGTCGCGGTCATTCCGGTCAAACCGGCCGTTTCCGCTGCGGAAGCCGCGTGCATTGCGGTCATCCTTCTTATAGTCCGGCGCGGAATCATTCGTGATAATGACTTTTCTGTTCGGCTCTTCGCCGGAGGAATGCGAGGAAACGCCTTCGATCTCGGTCACGGCGGAGTGAATAATCCGGCGCTCATAGGGGTTCATCGGCTCCAGTGCGACGCTTCTGCCGGTGCGGAGCACGCTCTTGCTGATACGCTGTGCAAGATCCTGCAGCGCCTTTCTACGCTTTTCGCGGTAGCCGCAGGTGTCGATCGTCAGGCGAACATAATCCTTGTCGCCGCGGTTTGCAACCATCGAGGTCAGATACTGCAGGGCGTCGAGCGTATCGCCGCGTCTGCCGATCAGGGAACCTGCGCCGTTGCCTTCAAGCGTAAAGGAGATTCCGTTTTCCAGACGGCCGGATGCCTTGACATCTGGAGCGAGCTGTGCGAGCACCTGCTCCAGATAAGCAGCGCCGACTTGCATTTTTTCAAGCTGAACCTCCGGAGAAACCTCCGATTTTGCGTCATTTTCATCATCTGCATCAGGCTCGTCCGCAGCTTCTGCGATATCAGCCGCCGGCTCTGCGGGAGCAGATTCCGCGACAGTCATTTCCGCTGCCGGAACAGCAGCAGGCGTTTCCGCCGGAATCACGGGTTCAGAGGCTGCCGGTGCGGTGTAGCTGGCCTGCACGCGGTACTCCTCTTTTTTGCCGAACAAACCGCTCAGAATCGAGCGCTTCGGTTCTTCAAGAACCTGGAAGTCAATGTCGGAAACCGGGACGCCAAAGGCGTCAGCGGCCATTTGCTTGGCCTCTTCGAGTGTAGAGGCGCTGAAGATCTCGGTCATGTAGTCAGATCCCCTTTCTTTCGTAAATTCGGGAGAAATCACTTATCGTCAGAAGAATCGCTTTCCGTAGGTGCTTCCTCTCCGTATTTCAAAGCAGTACGTTTCCGCGCTGCTTCAATCAGCTTTTTCTCATATTCCGCACGTTCCTTGCGGGACATGCCGTCATCGCCGTCAGAATACTGCGTATGGTTTGCAGCGCCGCCGTTCTGCTGTGCCTGCATCTGCGCCGACTGTTCCATCATGCGCTGCATCCAGCCCGGACCCTTGGCAATCTGCTTTTCTTTTTCCTTGTTATTGATCCGCTCAAGGCGTTCACCGGAAAGATACTTATAGAGCAGCAGCTGCACGATCAGTGTCAGAACTGCATTGACGAGCCAGTAGAAGCTCAGACCTGCCGGCGCCTTCATGCCGATCCAGATCGTCATCAGCGGTGAGAGGTACAGCATTGCATTGGCAGCGCCCATCTGTCTGGCCGCATCGGGGTTGGTCTTTCTGGTATGTCTCTGCGTGATAATGGTCTGAGCCAGATAAACCAGCGCAGCCAGAATCGGCAGCAGAATGAGCATCAGGCTGGTAAAGCTCCAGCCGTTTTCCGGATGCAGACTCGGCATACCTGCAAGGTCAAAGCCGAGGAAGGTGTTGTCAAAGCCGCTCAGCTTCTCATTGAAGCCGGCCAGCGACTGAAAGATCTCCGGATGAGCCTTGGAATGCTGCAGCAGCAGCAGCTCCGGACGGCCGCTGACAAATTTTGCAGCTTTGTCAATATCTTCATAGAGATGCTGATCGACGAGCCACTGCGTCAGCAGTTCCTTTGCACGGTCGATCTGCTCGACCGGCAGCCGCAGGATATAGGTCAGCGGACGCAGCACGACAAAGAACACCGGAAACAGCAGGAAAATCGTGAGGAACGAACTCAGGCAGCCGGCACTCGGATTGATGCCCTCCTCCGTAAAGAGCTTGTTCTGCTCCTCCTGCACACGCGTCGGATTATTCGGAAACGCCTTTTTGATCTTGGCAATCTTCGGCGCAATCATAGCCTGTCTGGCCTGCGTCACCTGCATTTTATAGGTGCTCGGCAGAGTAAGCAGCTTAATCAGGATGGTAAACAGAATCATCGAAAGGCCGTAATTGTGCACGACCTGATAGATATAGTAAAGAATCAAGCCCATCAGCTTGGAAATGGCGGTCAAAGTGAATTCCTCCGTATAGATCAATTTATCCGCCGAAACCCGCGCCAGCGGGTCCGGGGAGCAAGCAGCCACTCATATTCCAGCGCATGACGCTGTGCAGGTGTCAGCGGATCGGGCTGCAGGATTTTATGCCGGCCGAGCAGATCAAACTGCAGCGGAACAGGGTCCCAGCCGCCGTCCGAGAACGGATTGCAGCGCAGGATCCGGAGCGTTCCGAGCCAGGTTCCGCGGATGATGCCGAAGCGTTCGATTGCACCGAGCGCATAGGCAGAACAGCTTGGGCGGAACCGGCAGACAGCCGGAAACAGCGGTGAAATGAACCGCCGGTAGAATCGGATCGGTGCGGTATAGAGATACCGCAGGGGTTTCATGGCTTCGCCCCGGCAGCATTGTTGCCGGAACGGCCGGTTCGTTTTTGCCTCTGATTCGGTGTGCAGGGAATTTCTCCGCTGCTGACGCCGTTGCAGTGCCGCACGCCGCGGGTACAGAAGGCCTCTGTCAGCACGGTTGATGACTGCTCAGGCAGTGTACTGCGCGCAACCACGACAATGTCAATGCCGATGGGAAGCATCGGCTCTGCAGCCGCATAGGCTGCACGGATGATCCGCTTGGCGCGGTTCCGTTTGACGGCATTGCCGATCTTTTTGCCTGCCGTGATGCCGAGACGGTTGCAGGGCAGGCCGTTCGGCCGCACATAGATCAGTGCAGAACCGAGCGAGCAGAATGCACCGGCCCGGTAAAGCCGCTGAAAGTCCGCATTCCGGTTCAGAATCTGCGTAAAGAGCATAAACGCCACACTCCGATGGTTATGGTTCGGGATATACGCGGTCCGGTAGCAAAAAAGAGCCACAAATCACTTGCGGCTCTTTTACTGGCGTATCGGATCAGTAGGTCAGTCTTGCACGACCCTTTGCACGGCGGCGAGCCAAAACCTTACGGCCATTTGCGGTTGCCATACGCTTCCGGAAGCCATGCTCCATCTTGCGGTGCCGCTTTTTCGGCTGATATGTTCTTTTCATGGAAAACGTCACTCCTTTTCTTTCGTATCATCATGCGGCCGTTCCCGGCAGCATCGGATTACTGGATTGGATACAGGTTCCGTGCGGACAGTCCGCCCGGATACAAATACCCCTGCAAGGTTTGATTATACAGGAAAAACGTGAAAAAGTCAAGGGGACAGCGTGAACTTTGTGCACCCTGCTGAGAAACCATGCTATGCAGCATACGGTTATATGCAAATCCGTTAGGCCGTTCAAAACAATGCAAAACAGCCTGCAGGAAGCGGCAGCCGGAAATTGATTTTTTATATATTTCCCTATTTCCCAAATGAGTGCCCCGGATGCCGCCTCCTGTGCTGTACGGGTTCAGGCAGCATCAGTTCTGCTCCGGATGAATGACGAACCAGAACGTCGAACCTGCACCGACGGTGCTGTCAACGCCGAATGCATAATCATGCATCCGCAGAATCGCCTTGACGATCGACAGTCCGAGTCCGGTGCCGCGCACCTCTCGCTTATAGTTCTCGCTGCGGTAATATTTGTCAAAGATGCGGGAAAGCGTCTCCTGATCCATGCCCGCGCCGGTATCCCGGACAGCAATGCGGATGCCCTCCGCAGTATGCTGCATGGTCACAAAAATCTGCTTGTCCTCGCCGGTATAGTTCATGGCGTTGTTCATCAGGTTGCAGATGACCTGCTCGATCTTGCCGGCATCGCAGCAGACCTCAGCCGGTCCGTCCGTCTCCAGCGTAAAGGTATAGCCGGAAACGGTGCTCAGACCGCGGTAGCGGTCCACGATCTCGGTCAGACGCTGCTCCATATCGAATTCCGTGCGTTCGAGCTTCATTTTGCCGTTTTCGAGCTTGGAAAGGTCGAGGATATCATTGACCAGCGCCGTCAGGCGGTCGGTCTCCTCAATGATCACCTGCAGATGCTCTGCGCGCTTGACCGGATTGTCGCCGGAAAGATCACGGATCATCTCTGCATAGGCCTTGAGCATCGTCAGCGGCGTCCGCAGGTCATGCGATGCATTTGCAATCAGGTCGCGCTGCATCGCGTCCACACGGTTAATCTCATGGCTGGCATAGGTCAGCGTTTCGGCAAGACGCTCCGCCTCATCGTAGCCGTGGCCGTCAAACTGGATATCATAGCGCCCGTGTGCAAGCTGCTCCGCATCCTTGGTCACGCGGACGATCGGCTTTGCAAGGCGGTCAGAGACGACACTCGAGATCATAAACCCGATCAGGATGAGAATGATCGTGATGATGATGAGCTGCCGCCGGATGATGCTGACGGTCGCAGAGACCGGCGCAATCGGCGCATTCAGGAACAGATAGCCCTCCGGCATTGAAAGTGAGCCGATCACCCTGACATAAATCATCTGCTCCGTATTTGTGACCGGATGTGTTTCCCGCGTCACATAGATGCCGTCCGGGGCATTCTGTGCACGCTGCGCCAGCTCCAGACAGGCATTGTAAGCCCCGTGGATGAAGCAGCTGCCGACGATATCCTGCCGGTAAAGGCTGCGCCCGAAGCGGTCGCGGATCTCAATACAGAAATCATTGCGCACGGCCATATCGTGATACTGCTCATCGTAGTCCTCGGCTCCTGATTCGTAGAGCTCAATCATCTTATCGGCCACGCGCATGATATCCTTGGTTTTCATGGAGTCATAGAAGCGCTGCAGAAACAGCACCTGACACACCCACAGCAGCAGAAATGTCAGCAGGACGATGGTGATGAACCAGAACCAGATCGTCAGCCGCATACTGCTGTTGCGTCTGCGCTTATGCTTCAAATTTATACCCCATTCCTCTCAGTGTCACAATGAATTTGCGGTATTCACCGAGGCTGTTGCGCAGCATCTTGATGTGGGTATCGACCGTGCGGTCATCGCCGAAGAAGTCATAGCCCCAGACCTCCTCCAGCAGCTTGTCTCTGGTCAGTGCGATGTTGCGGTTCTTGACCAGATAAAACAGCAGATCATATTCCTTCGGCGTCATATTGGCCTTCTGTCCGTTGACATAGACCTCTCTGCCCGCTATGTCGATCTCAAGCCCCTCAAAGGTCATGCGCTCCGGCACCTGCGGCTGCACAGTGCTTCTGCGGATGCTGACCGCCTTGATGCGCGCCATCAGCTCCTTCGGGGAGAAGGGCTTGACGACATAGTCATCGACGCCCAGCTCAAAGCCGAACAGCTTATCATATTCCTCGCCTCTTGCCGAGAGCATGATGACCGGTGTATTCTTTGTTTTGCGGATCTCCTTGCAGGCGGAATAGCCGTCCAGGCGCGGCATCATAATATCCATGACAATGACATCGTAATCCGCAGCCTTGGCCATTGTGACAGCCTCCATGCCGTCGCTTGCCTCATCGACTTCATAGCCTTCAAATTCAGCATATTCCCGCACCACTCTGCGGATATTCGCTTCGTCATCTACTACCAGAATCTTCATGTTGTATGTTTCCTTTCTGCGGTGCCCGGTTGCCGCACAGCCGTCATCCGCCGGATGCCCCGGCCGTACCGCTGAACCGGTCATATGGTCCGATCGAATTTAGATACTTTATTATAGCACAGCAATGTGAATTTTCTGTGAAAATCAAATCAAAGAACAACTCACATTTTACGAAAATCCATTGACAGAAACGCACTTCTTTGGTATAATAGCAATATGGGGTATTGTACCCTTCCGACGGAACCTGCCAAGCGGGAACCAGCCCGCAGAGAAGAGGAAGATCATCATGAAACTGCAGAAAAAGCAGCTGGTCTATTCGATCGTTGTTGCATTTGCATTTTTCACGGTTTATCTTATCATCTATGCGTTCTACCACCGTGAAAACGACGGTCTTGTATATCTGATTTTCAACAGCTACGCGCTGATCGCCGTGGTTCTGAGCTTTGTGGTCGTGCTGCGGCGCAGTGTGCGGGAGCAGCGCAAAAAGGTAACCGATCACAAGCGTCTGACCTATTTTGCCAAAAACCTGACCGCGCCTGCCCTCCTTTGGAACGATAACTTTTCGGAGATCGTTCTGAACGATGCGCTTGCAGAGCTGGCCGAAATCACCGCGCCTGCAGATGCGGACGCCAAGCCGATTATTTGCGGATTTTTTAACAAAGAGGACATGACCGATGCGGACATCCGGGAGATTGTTCTGGCCAGAAATAAAGAATACCCGTTCCGCTCACCCTCCGGCGTACTGCATGAAATGATCTGGAACACCTGTGCCGTCGAAACCGACGAGGAAGGCGTCACATGGCTGCTTTCCATCGGCATGGATCTTGCCGATATCCGGATGCTGCAGTCTGAGATCGAGAGCTATTCCAAAAAGCTGACCGTTTCCGAGGGACGCCATAACCTCACGATGGAGCTGATGGATGTCGGCCTGCTGCTGATTGAGCAGGGCAATCCGCGGCTGTTCCCGTCGGAAAAGCTGCAGGCCATGCTCGGATTCCGTGGTGCATCCTTCTCCGTGGAGGAGCTGCGCAAGCGGGTCTATCCGCTGGATCTGGTCGCATTTGACAGCCATGTCCAGACGCTCCGCCATCAAATGCGCAGCTTTCTCAACCAGACCCGCACGATGGAGCTGCGGCTCTCCGCGGCAGACGGCGAATACCGCTGGTATTCCTACCGTTTCAAGGTGACGCAGAATGCCGAAACCGGCAGACTTGTCGCAGGCGGTTCGGTCATTGACATCACACAGGAAAAGGCCAAGGATGCCAAAATCGAGCAAATCGCCTATGAGGATGCCGTCACCGAAATTCCGAACCGGAACAAGCTGCTGTTTGTCGGACAGGAGCTGTTTCAGATCACCAAGGATCTGGATATCAGCTACTGGGTCATCGTCACGGACATTGACCGCTTTCATCTCATCAACGATACCTGCGGCTATGCAGCAGGCAATGCACTGCTGAAGAGCTTTGCAGAGGTCGTGATCGGCCAGATGGAGCAGGGCGGATTTGCCGCCCGCATCTCCGGCGACAATTTTGCGCTGATTCTGCGCGATACCGGCGACAAAAATCTGCCGGAAAGAGTCGTGAAGCGCATTCAGAGCGACCTTGCAACCAAGGCCGTCGGCGAACTGGAAAACCGTTCCCTGACCTGCTCTGCCGGCTTTGCCAAAATGCCGGAGGACGGCGAGAGCTTTGAAAACGTCATGGAGCACGCAGAATTTGCGCTGTCCTCTGCCAGTGATACGCTCGGCAGCATCCGGCGCTATACCTCTGAAATGCACGATACTATTATATTTGAAAGCAATCTGGAAAAGCAGCTCTCGGAGGCTGTTTCGCGCAAGGATCTGATTCTCTATTATCAGCCAAAGGTCTCTCTGAAAACCGGCGAGATCATCGGTCTGGAGGCACTTGTGCGCTGGAAGCATCCGTCCGGAAAGATTCTCTCCCCGGATATGTTCATCCCGATTGCGGAAAAATCCCAGCTGATTACACAAATCACCCGCTTTGTACTGCGGGAGGCGTGCAGACAGGCAAGTCTCTGGCAAAAAGCCGGTCTCAAGCCGATCATCATGTCGATTAACTTCAGCAGCACGGATTTCTATCTGGAAAACCTCAGCGGACAGATTCAGAATATGCTCAACCGCTTCCGGCTGGAGCCGAATTATCTTGAAATCGAGCTGACGGAATCCATGGCACTGAAGGATATTGATGCCACGATCGAACAGATGCAGGAGCTGCGGGAAGCAGGCATCCGGATTGCAATGGATGACTTCGGCACCGGTTATTCCTCGCTGAGCTATATTCAGCGGCTTCCGTTCACAATGCTCAAGCTGGACCGCGCCTTCGTCATGCATATGGAAGATGATCCTGTTGTGCAGGAGATCATCCGCTCTGTTGCACGGATTGCAAAGGCCAAGAAAATCGAGACCATCGCGGAGGGCGTCGAAACCCCCGAACAGGCGGAGCATCTCCGTGCCGCAGGATGCGACTTTGCACAGGGCTTCCTCTACGGTCACCCGATGACCGCCGCAGAAACCGAAAAATATATCCGCGCCGATATGGCGAAAAAATATACATCTTAACCCCGACTTTTGAAAGAAGGCAGATAACATATGATTACGCAGCCGACCCCCGAAATGCAGCTGACCGCGCTGCTTGCGCAGTACAGCGACCTGAAGGTCATGCGGGATATTCTGATTCCCGCTGATGACAAAACCATGCACATTGACTTCCTGATTCTGACGCGGTACGGCATTTTCATCTGCGAACTGAAATCGTTCCGCGGCATCATTCAGGGCGAAGGCATGAAAAAATACTGGAAACAATTCACCGACGGCAATGAAATTGACTATTTCAGCCCGCTGCTCCAGAACCTTTATCACATGAAATTCCTGAAAAAATTTCTGGAGCCGCTGCCGTTTGAGACTTATCTGCACTCGGTTGTTTACATGTTCGGCCTCGGCAAAACGGCGCTGCAGATCCGCCCGCCGTATCCGCCGCAGTCGAGCATCGTCAATTCGATCGAATCGCTGCAGCGTGTCATTCAGCTGATCTGCGAGAAGAAAAATGTGACGCTCCCGCAGGCCGAGGTTGACTATATTTTTGAATTCATCGGCAAAAATCAGATACGCGGCGACGACGCCCGTGCCGCACATGAGGTACAGGCTGTCAAGTATAAAAATGATGCACGCAAGGCGCTTTACCGGCAGATCTGCCCGGAATGCGGCGCCCCGATCGTGCCGCAGGGCACACCGACCGGCAATTACTGGGTCTGCTCCCGCTGGCCCGACTGCACCTATACGCATAAAATGTAACCCTGCTCCGGATGAAAACCGGAAGCACATACTGCAAATTCAAACGGAAAGGAATCTGGGAACATGAAAAAAAGAATCGGAATTCTGACCTCCGGCGGCGACTGCCCCGGACTGAACGCGACCATCCGCGGCGTGGCAAAGGCCTGCTTTGAACTGATGGGTGAGGAAAATGTCGAGATTGTCGGCATTTCAAACGGTTATTACGGCCTGATTCACAATCTTTGCCGCGTGATGCAGCCGGGCGAATTCTCCGGCATTCTGACGCAGGGCGGCACGATTCTCGGCACCAAGCGTCAGCCGTTCAAGATGATGACAGTCATCGGCGACGACAATGTAGATAAGGTCAAAAACATGCGTGAGACCTATAAAAAGCAGAAGCTCGACTGCCTGCTGACGCTCGGCGGAAACGGTACGCACAAGACCTCCAAGCTGCTGGCGGACGAGGGTCTGAACGTCATCGGCCTGCCGAAAACGATCGACAACGATATCTACGGCACGGATGTGACGTTCGGCTTCCATACGGCCGTGGATACCGCAACGGATGCGATTGACCGGCTGCATACGACGGCAGCCTCGCACAGCCGCATTCTGGTCTGCGAGATCATGGGCAACAAGGCGGGCTGGCTGACGCTGAATGCAGGTCTTGCTGGCGGTGCGGATATCATTCTGATTCCGGAGATTCCCTACGATATTGACAAGGTCTGCGACGCACTGATGAAGCGTGCGGCAAGCGGCAAATCGTTCTCGATCATGGCCGTCGCAGAGGGCGCATTCGATCAGGAGGAAGCGCAGCTGAAAAAGAAGGACCGCGCCAGAAAGCGCGAGGAGGCCGGCATTATCACGGCGACCTCCCGGATTGCAGCGCAGGTGCAGGCCGGAACGGGCATCGAGGCGCGTGTCTGCGTGCCGGGACATATGCTCCGCGGCGGCTCGCCGAGTGCATATGACAGAATTCTTGCAACGAAGTTCGGCGTGCATGCGGCAAAGCTGATTGCACATGAAAAGTACGGCAGAACGGTTGCAATGGTCAACGGCAAGGTGACCTCCAACAAGCTGGAGGACATTGCGGGTCTGACGAAATTTGTCAACCCGAAGGATCAGCTGGTCGTCACAGCGAAGCGCATCGGCGTTTCCTTCGGCGACTGAGCAGCGGCGCGGGGAGTCCCCGCGGGCATTTTCCTTCAGGCGCCGGCAGCGAAGCTCTCCCGTCTTTGGCAGATTCACGCCGCTGTTCACGGCTTCTGATTACGCACTTCTCCCATTGTACAGGCACCCCTGAATGGGGAAGCTGACGAACAAACTGTTCGATAAGCAGCATTCCGGTCAAAAAAGGAGGCGCATCACATGGATCAGGCATTCCCGTTTGCCGACGCACCGAATACCGCCTGCTTCACCTGCCGTCATGTGCTGGACGAAGGAAAACCGGTTCTGTACGTCTCGCATGACGATGACGGATTCTGGCAGTTTCTCTGCGGGAGCACACATTCTGAGGCAGATGCAAGGATCGTCTCGCTTGCAGAGATTCTGAAAACAGACGGTTCCGTGGCGGATCTTGCGCAGCTTGATTTCGGCGAATATGCAGAGGCCGAGGATGAAACAAGCGACTGGATCATCCGCCGCCAAAATACAGATTGAAAACAGCATCAACACCCGAACCCGGAAGCAGAAATCAGACTGCTTCCGGGTTGTTTTTTCTGAAAAATGTGCAATTTTATACCTATTTTAGCAATATCATTCAGAAATGAGCTCCGATTTCAAAAAAAGTTTATTTTTCCTGAAAATTTTTTTCAAAATCATGTGACTTTTTCGCTTAAAAACCGGTCTATATAAATAGAGGGCAAAAAATCGCGCCGGATACGGGCACACACCGTGCGGTTCCTTTGCCGGGAGACAACAAAACGCATTGTCCCTGCTATTCACCAATCCAATTCACATATAGGGGAGAACAGAAAAATGAAAAAAACAACAAGTATTCTTTTGGCCGCCGGATTATTGCTGCCGGCATTCCCGATGCACGCTGATGCCTCCGTTGTACCGGTCAAGGTGCGTGTAACCGTCCAGACCGACACCGTCGAGCTGGATCAGGCAAAGCTGACCGTCACAGATGAAAACAGCGACGGCCGCCTGAACATGGAAGATGTCTGCATCGCCGCACACAACAGCTACTATGAAGGCGGTGCGGAAGCAGGTTATGTCAAATCCTGCGAGGACGCGCCGGGCTGCTCCGTCATGTGGGGCGTCCGCGGCGATTACATCAGCTATATCCACGATACAAAGGGCGAGGAAAAATCCGGCGAGCCCGCAAACGGCGACCAGATCAGCATTATTGCGCAGTCTGCCGCACCGGAAGGCTACAGCTTCCGCTTACATGCCGACAAACCGATTCATGCCGGTGAGGAGCTTGAGGTCGAGCTTGTCCGCAGCAGTGAGAAGGAAGCGGAAACAGAGCCTGTGAAAAACGCCTCTATCCTGCTGGACGGTCAGAACACGAAGGTTCGCACAAATCACCTCGGCAAGGCTGCAATCCCGATTCCGGAATCCGGCATCCATCAGATCAGCGCCAAGCTGAACGGCGGCGCGAC
This sequence comes from Oscillospiraceae bacterium, assembly GCA_017427265.1. Classification (GTDB taxonomy): domain Bacteria; phylum Bacillota; class Clostridia; order Oscillospirales; family Ruminococcaceae; genus Firm-04. Next base: position 41,392 of record JAFRTG010000046.1, read on the forward strand.
TCTGATGCAGAATGAAGAGGTCACGGTGATTCCGGCAGCCGTTACCGGTACAACCGAACCGGCTGCGACCGAACCGGCAGATACCTCCACGATAACATCTGAAACGCATGAATCCACAACGCAGACGACAGCCGAACAGACCTCTGCCGTGAGCAGCACCTCTGCCGCAGCAAGAACAACCGAATCCGTTCAGAAATCCGGCAGCGTCAGAACAGGTGATTCCACTCCGCTGGCAGCATTCTGCGGAGCCGGTGCGCTGGCAATGGCAGCGTTTCTGATTATCCGGAGCAAAAAAAACACGGACTGAGGCTGAAAACCCGGCGAAAAAAATGATAGACCTGTTCCAGATTGTATAATTTGTACAGAATATTACACATTTATTCGTCAAAAAACGCGGAACACAACTATCTCTTTTGTATTGATTGACAATTCATTATTTATGTGATAAAATAGAATCACGGAGAACAGATCGTCTCACAATCAACGATTTCTACGGTTATATTACAATCAGTGCATTACGTCGCAGCAATATGTTACTACCATCCTCCCGCATATGCAGCACACGTCTGACACAAATAATTTTGCCGCTGTTTTCCCGATGATACATAGTTTTTTCACTTTGCCGAAAAACCCGGGTATCTGATCATACCCGGGTTTTCCGCATTCTGACGGATTGCACGGCGGTGATTGATGAAAAAAGGCGCTGATGATGATATCAGCGCCTTTTTCATGTTCATTTGATGGTGTGCGATTTCAATTCATCCCTGATTACAGATTGTTCTGTGTGCCGTGGCTGATAGCATCAGTGGATAAGATCGCGGTCAGCGGTTGTGATCTTGCCGTCCATGTTGACATCCGCACAAGCTCTTGCAATGACATCAAGGCTTGCATTGCCGACAAGGAACTGGCTGAGCTTTGCAGCATCAGCAGAATTCACAACACCGTTGCGATCCACGTCACCGATCTTTTCAGACGATACTCTGACATTGACAGCATTGAATGCCATACGAATATAAGACTTATACTGAAGGCGCGTGGTAGCATTGGTCGTATACTGATTGGTCAGATACTCACCGACATAGATTGCTGCATTACGGGCATCCGTGAACTTTGCAACGTTTGCGCCGGTCGGCAGGAACGACAGAGAGCTGTACCAGATATTCCGTCCAAGTGCATTCGGAATACCGTATTTTTTCATCCGATAAGCACAGTGGGAAAGAATCGTGGAGCCGGAATGGCACTCCGTACTTGCCATCTGGCTTGCCGTTGTGTAACGGTACAGCTGACCGTTGTACGGACCTGTACCCATATAGGTCAGATCTCTGTAGCCAGGTGCGTAAACATCCGTGCCGACCTTCCAGTTGTACGTGCCGGTGGTATAGCCTTCGCAGTATTCACCCATGATATCGGCGTAACCTTCATGCAGGCAGCCGGTCTCACCGCTCTGGCTGGACAGGTTCCACTTTACGATCCAGTTAGAAGTACAGTGCGTATATTCATGTGCACAGCAATCCAGTGCGCGGCCGTCAGAAGTGATTTTAGAAGGTGATACAGAGTAGTCAATCGAATAGCCGATGCCGATGAAATTACCGTAGGGGGAAGAGAGGGAGCCGCCTCTGTTCATCGCATTTACAACCAGAGCAGATCCGTTTCCGTCAACACCCTTGCGGTTGAAAACGTTCTTATAGAAATCATAAACCTTCTCAAACTGATAAGCCACACCGATCTGAATCTTGGAGCGTTCATCAGAAGCCCAGTTGTAGCTGTAATCGTGCTTTGCAACATACTGCTCCAGCCAGGACTTATACTGTGTTTCAAACAGTGTCGGATGACTGCGCATATAGCTTTCACCATACGTATTCCACAGAACAGTCATGTTATAGTCGTTGCAGTTCTCATCCGCCAGAACCCAGATATTTCTGCTCTTGGTGTTGTCGCTGTTCACATCATGCAGACGGTAACCGCAGTCATAGCTTCCGTTATAATAACCCTCATAGTTGATTGTAAACGTCTTCTTCTTCGTAATCGGGTTGGCAACAGAATCATTATAAGTATAGGTTGCAGCTGCAGTATATCCGTTCGGCGTGATGTTCTGCATCACTTCGCCGTCCTTGGCATCAATAATGACACCGACAGTATCATTGTGAACGGACCATGCAAGATAGTACTTACCGGTTTCGCTCTGGCTGATGACCAGTTCCGGTGCGTCGCAATCGGTAACAGCAAGCTCATTTGCAGCAATGCGGCCAGCCTGCTCAGCAGTGATGACCGGCGTGATGTCGAGATCGAGATCAGCTGCAAAGGTATTGTTCAGATAGACAGCCTTTTTTGTTGCAGCGTCAACAACAAGTGTAAGATAGCCGGAAAGCACCTTCACACCCTGATAATCCTGCTGGAATGCATATGCGATGAAATCCTCACCGTTTGCGCTGTCAAATACAAGTTCCTTGTCAAAATCCTGGATGCCGAACAGAGCTGCAACATTCTTCAGTGCTGCGGCTGCGTCCTTCTCATTGCGGATCACATTACCGGTAACTGCGCCCTGAATGGTTCTGATCGAAGCATCATCATTGTAAATGATGTTCGGAATGGAACCGTTGTTGACACTGTTCACGATGTTCAGCGCGATTGCAGCCTCATCGGACTGAATGTCGATGAGATTCTCTGCTGCAATTTTGTTGCCTGCTTCGATTGCTGCTGCAGCAGATTCCTGTGTTGCAGAAACAGGAAGTGCAGATGCTGCAAATGCAGCGAGCAGGACGGATGCTGCGATAATCGGTCTGATTTTCATGTAGTTTACCCTCCTTAGAATATATATTTGACAAATGGAATTACTTGCCAAATATTACAAATATTGTAGCACAATATAAACATGAAATGCAATAAGATTAATGCTTTTTTAAGGATAATCTGCCTTTTGCAGCCAGCAAATCTTAATTTTTCTATAAAAAATATGTATTATGAACAATACAACCGCAATTTTTAGGAAGCATATTCAGAAATTGCGATAAAAAAATAAACACCTGTAATAAAAAAATAAAACTCAACGCACTGTATAAGAATTACAAAACAGAGCCCCGCAATGCGAGGCTCTGCTGAATCATTTCATAATTCTGAAAAAAATTACAGATTATTCTGTCTGCCGTAGGAAATCGCTCTTGCAATCACATCAGAATCTGCTGTGGTAACCTTGCCGTCATAGTTGACATCTGCAAGCGTTGTTGCAAACCAAGACAAGGTTCTGTCTCCGCGGTAATACTGGTTGATATAGTTAATATCCGTTCTGTTGACATAGCCGTCCATGTTGGCATCACCCATCTTATAAGTCGGGCACTTCACGTTGACAGCATTGAAGGCCATCAGTACCTTTGCCATGTAATTCATCTTCATATTGCCGGAATAGTATCTGCCGATGGTCGGGTCTGCTGCAAAATGCAATGCATTTCTGCAGTCGATGAACTTCGCAGCATCTGTACCCTTCGGGAGATAATCCATAGAATTGTACCAGATCTCAGCTGCAAGGAAATCCGGAATCTGATACTTGTGCATCAGATAAGCACAGTGGGAAAGAATTGTGGAACCGGAATGGCATTCAACAGTGCTCATATGATTCGCATTGGTGTACTGATACAGCTGATCCCCATAGTAAGTACCGCCTTCATAGGATGCATCTCTGAGGCAGCTTCCATCCGTAAAAGCATCCGTACCGATCTTCCAGGTTGTATCATGCTCAATATACTCGCCCATGATATCACTGTAGCCCTCGTTCAGGCAGCCGGTCTCACCCTGATGATTGGACATACCCCACTTGACCTTTGCATTTGTGACAAGGTGCGTATACTCATGTCCGACACAGTCCAGTGCACTGGCATTCGAAATAGTCTCTTCGCTGTACGGACTTCCCATACCAATACCGATATAGCTGCCGTAAGGCGATGCCAGAGAACCGTATCTGTTCTGACCGTTGACAATCAGTGCTGCATCGGAATTATTCGGCCCTTTCCAGTTAAAGCAGAAATCGTAGAAATCATAGACACGCTCAACCTGATACATAACACCTGCAAGCACCTGATCTGATTCAGTCTGTGTAAGATCACGATTATGGAATTTTGCTACATAATTATTCATCCAGTCCATGTGATTCTGCTCAAAATAGAACGGATTGCTGCGAATATAGCTTTCACCCATTTCTTCCCAGTCATTATACATATAGGCATCGTTGCAATTCTGATCACCAAGCACCCAGATATGTCTCTTGGTATCATGCAGACGGTAGCCCTGATTATAGTACTGGGGACCTGCAACATAATCCTCAAGATTGATTGTAAATGACTTTTTCTTTGTAACCGGATTCTCTGCAGAAGTTTTATATTTGTAAGCAACATGCTTATATGTGACACCGTTCGGATCAACCACTCTCATGATTTCGCCGTCCTTTGCATCAACATAAACACCGGATACATCAGAATGTGCTGTCCATGCAAGTCTGAATGTACCGTTGTCAGTGCGGCGGATCACAAGCTCCGGTGCACTGAATTCAGCCTCTCCGAATTCATTTGCAATGATGCGGCCCGCCTGCTCCGCCGTGATGACCGGCGTCACATCGAGCGCAAGGTCAGAAGCGAAAGTATTGGTCACATAGTTCGCTTTGCCGGTTTCCTTGGATACAACCAAAGAAATGCAGCCGCTTTCCACCCTGACGCCCTGATATACCTGGTCAAAGATGTAAACATCATTCAGCGTGCTGCTCTGGCAGGCATCAAAAACAAGATCGGTTCCGGCCTCTTCGACACCGAAAATCGGTGCAAGCCACTTCATGACAGCAGCCGCATCCTTTTCATTGCGGATTGTCCGGTCGGAAATAATGCCGGAAAGCGTGCGAATGGAATGATCATCATTCAGAGCAAGAACCGGAAGTGCTCCGTCATTTGCACTGCTGATGACATCCAGTGCAATCGCAGCTTCATCGGACTGAATGCCGATAGAGTTTTCTGCTGCGATTTTTTTGCCTGCTTCAATCGCTGCTGCAGTGTTTTCCTGTGATGCTGATACAGGAAGTGCAGATGCTGCAAATGCAGCGAGCAGGACAGATGCTGCGATAATCGGTCTGAGTTTCATGTAGTTTAGCCTCCTTGATTTCACAATGTTGTTTTTCATATCCGGTGATAAAAATGCCGGATATTCACCATATTGTAGCACGATTCCCGCATCAATGCAATAATATTTATACGAATTTAAGGATAATCGTCTGCTTGTAAATTGAAAATAAAAAATTACGAAAAGTAATATATATTTTTCACAATCACATATCATTTTTTGCGCAGCATATTTGGAATCTATAATAAATTGCGATAAAAAAGAAAACATTCACAATAAGAAAACAAACATTGATATGCCGAATCATTGTTCGTGGAAGCATTGTAAACAAACTAATTTTACGAATGATATAAAGAAACCCTGTCTTAAATAAGGCAGGGTTTTCACTATAGATTTCATTATCATATTAAGTAAAATGATGATGGTGTGCATTCAAATCAATATCACAAATGCATAAACTGTAAAATTGCAACGACAGCAGAAATAATCAGGATTGTCCCCGACAGAATCGCAACGAATGTCAGCAATCTCTTTTGCGTGTTACGATTTTCCATTTCCTTTTCTTTCTCGATGTCATCAAGTGTTTCGCCGTTCAGGAACGCAAGCACTTCACGATAGGTTTGAATGTCATTATCCTTCTTGATTTGCTCAAGTTCCCGAAACGTCATAAAAATGCAAACTGACAAAATACCTGCGAGCAGACATCCTAATATTGTACCGATTCCACCGCCGCACTCAACCAGCAATGTCACGCCAAATATCAGGGCAAACATTTCCAGAACTCCCAGCCACTGAACCTTTTTGAGTCTGCCTGCATCTTCATTTTTAATTGTGTCTTTCATAATCTCAACATCTCCTTTGATCAATTCGTCAAGAGAAACACCAAAGATATCGCTCAGAATCAAAAGGCTATGAACATCGGGATAGCTTTTTTCGGTTTCCCAGTTTGAAACAGTCTGGCGGCTGACAAAAGCGTGTTCGGCCAACATTTCCTGTGACCATCCCTTTTCAGTTCTGAGCCTTTTGATTGTTTTGCTAAGCTCCATAGAGTTCCCCTCCTTTCTGCCGGTTTTCTCCCGGCTGAATTCATCATAGCACATCCGGATTCATTTTTCAATCAAAAAGGCTTTACATGCAGCAAAAAACAGTGTCAAAATGCTTTGACAACATGCTTTTACACGTATTTTAGGGTGGCATTCTCAAACAATCGAGGCCAACAGTAAAAACAAAACCCGTTTCAAAAAACAAAACCCGCCTCAAATGAGACGGGTTTTAAGCTGGTGATCGGACTCGAACCGATGACCTGCGCATTACGAATGCGCTGCTCTACCAACTGAGCCACACCAGCATATCCTGTGCCTGAAATATCACGCTAGATTATTATAGCATAAATCGCTGAAAAAGTCAAGTCCTGCGAAGGAAAAAAATTTCTTTCGTAAAAAAATGCAAAAAGAATTGTAATTTTACGGAAAATGTGCTATACTATAGAAGATAATGACCCTCTCTACGGTCAGACGAAAACGAATGTTCAACAACCGGAAAGGAGTGCAGCCGATCAGATTCAGGGCTGCAGGAGAGTATTATGGCGAAGAACAAACGAAAAAGCAAAAAAGGCATATCATGCCTCGGTGCGCTGCTGATCGTCTGTATGCTGGTGATCGCCGGTGTGACGGTCTCGGTCAATCTGTTGTTCCGGAACGGCAAAACGCCGAATCTTCTGAACAAATACTATTGCTACTATACACAGGACGACATGGGCGACCGTGTCCCGGCCGGCTCCCTCGTCATTGCGGAGGAGCGCAGCCAGATTCTGCAGCAGGATACCGTCCTGTACCTCAATGAACAGCAGGAATACCGCATTGCCGTTGCAAGTCTCATCGTGGACAGCAGTGCGACAGACGAAGAGCAGACTGCCAAAACCTACTATCTGACAACCGTCACGAATTCCACAGCAGTTCCCGCAGAGGAAAAGCAGATTATCGGCGTCTGCACAAACAGAAGTTCGCAGCTCGGCTGGATCATCGGTCTGCTGACCGGAACCGTCGGCATCGCAGCGGGTCTCGTCCTGCCCTGCCTCATTCTGCTGCTGTATCTGATTGCAGTAATCGCAAGCAGCAGGGATCACGATCTCGACTTCGAGGAGGAAGACACCGATCTCGCATTTGTCAAGTCCATCCAGCAGAAACAGCAGAAAATCGCTGAGCGTGATGCTGAGCGTATTGCCAAGGAAAAGAAAAAGACGCAGACCTTCGATGACAGCTTCTATGATGAAGATATGCCGAAAAAGAATCCGCGTCTTTCCGAGGAAGAAGCATTCCGTCTGGAAGAGGAAGAGGCTGCCCGCCGTGCAGAGCGCATTGCCGCGGTCCGCACGCATATGGAGCAGCGCCGCCAGACCGAAACACCGGACGGCGTCCCGCTTTACACCACTGAGATTATTACCAAAACGCATACGCTTTCAATCCCGAAGGTCGGCGACAAGCCGCTGACGAATGCGGAAAAGCCGCTGAAGCCGACGCCGACAGAGGACATCCCGCGTCTGACGGCAACCGGCCACATCCAGATTCCGTCTGCACAGCAGATCGAAGAGGAGAAGCTCGCACAGGAAAACCGTCTGAGACACGCCGCAGCACTGGCAAAGGCAGCACAGGACGCAGCCTTCGGCCTGCCGCAGCCGCCGAAGCAGGAGGAACCAGCAGAGGAACAAAAGCCGGAGCCTGCAAAACCTGCGCATAAGATGACGGTTGAAGATATTCTGAACGAAGGAAAAGCCGCACCGCAGCCTGCTGCAGAAGCGCCTGCCGCCAAACCGGAAACACCTGCCGAGCAGCCGCAGCCCGCATCGCAGCCTGCAAAGAAACCGGTGAAAAAGACCGTCAAAAAGCCGCAGATTGCATCTTCGAGCTTCGGCGACCTGATGGCCTTCCTCGACAACGAGCAGAAAAAGCTGTAACGCATACTATTATATAATACTATTATATATAAGAGGCGCTGGTTATAACAATCAGCGCCTTTTCTGTATGCCCGGCAGTGAAACCTTATTGCAGATTCATCGGGATCCGGACATCCCCGATTCAGCAATATATAACAAAGCAGGATAAATCGTTTCATTGTAAATCTCCGAAAAAGGAATATTGTACGAAACATCTTGATTTTTATTTGAAAATGTGCTATAATATAGTGAAACATTATACACTTTGTGAAAGGACACAAACCATGTCGAAAAACAATGAAACTGCAAATAAAAAACCGTTTGAGATTCCGCGCCCGGTATTCCCGGAGCGGGCGGTCGTCACAGGCGGTATGCCTTACGGAAACAAGGAGCTGCACTTCGGCCATGTCGGCGGAATGCTGGTTTTCGCAGATACCTATGCCCGTTTTCTGCGTGACCGCATCGGCAAAGAGAATGTCATCTTTGTCAGCGGCACGGATTGCTACGGCTCCCCGATTGCCGAGGGCTGGCGGAAAAAAGTCGCAGACGGTGAATTTTCCGGTACGCTGGAAGAATTCGTGCAGCGCAATCACGAAAAGCAGAAGGCGACCCTCGCTGCCTATGCGATCTCCCCAAATCTGTTCGGCGCCTCCGGCCTCGGCAGAACCAAGGAAATCCACGCAAAATATACACTGAAATTCCTGCAGTCTCTTTATGACAAGGGGCAGCTGAATCAGATCACGACAATGCAGTTCTTTGATGAAAAGGCAGGCGTATTCCTGAACGGCCGGCAGGTCGTCGGAAAATGCCCGGTCGAAGGCTGCACCTCTGAGAAGGGCTACGCAGACGAGTGTGACCTCGGTCATCAGTATATGCCGGAAAACCTGCTGAACCCGGTTTCGACGCTGACAGGCGAAAAGCCTTCCATGAAGCCGGTCACAAACTGGTATTTCAAGCTGCGCGATTACGAAAAGCTCCTGCAGGACTGGGTTGCTGAGATGCAGAAGGATAAGTCGATCCGCCCGGTCGTGTGGAAAACAATCGCAGAATTCCTGAAACCGCCGGTCATTTATATCAAGCGCGAGTTTGAGGAAAAATATCTGACGCTGAAAGATCAGATGCCCGCGCACAATTATCTCGAAGAGCCGAAAAAGCCTTCCTTTACGATCGAATTCTCTGCGCTCAGCGACTGCGACGAGGCCTGCCGCATCCTGACACAGAACGGCATCCGTTACCGCACGGGAAAGACGCTGGTTCCGTTCCGCCTGACAGGCAATATCGAATGGGGCGTACCTGCGCCGGTTCTGGAAGGTGCAGAGGGTCTGACCGTCTGGGTCTGGCCGGAATCGCTCTGGGCGCCGATCTCCTTCACGCAGGCTTATCTGGAATCGCAGGGCAAGGACCCGGAATCCTACAAAGACTACTGGTGCAGCAAAAATGCGACCGTCTACCAGTTCATCGGACAGGATAACATCTATTTCTACGGCATTGCAGAGCCGGCCATGTGGATGGCACAGCAGCAGGCCGCAGAAAAGACGGCAAATCCGCCGGAGGGTGAACTGCAGATGCCGGTCATCGTTGCGAACCACCACATTTTGTTCCTTGATAAAAAGGCATCCAGCTCCGGAGCGGTCAAGCCGCCGATGGCGGACGATCTGCTGAACTACTATACCCCGGAACAGCTGCGTATGCACTGGCTCGGCCTCGGCCTCGGACAGCGTTCCGTCAGCTTTATGCCGAAGCCCTATAATCCCGATGCAGACCCGAACGAGCAGGATCCCGTCATCAAGGACGGCCTGCTGCTCTCGAATGTCTATAACCGCATCATCCGGACTGCGTTCTATACCGCGCAGAAGGTGACGGACGGCATTCTGCCGGATCTTGCACCGGAAGAGAAATTCCTCGCAGAAGCGAAAAAAGCGGTGCTTGAATATGAGCGCCACATGTCCAAGTTTGCATTCCACCAGTGCACCTATGTGCTGGACGGCTACATCCGCAACGCCAGCAAATACATGGCAAAGGCACTGAAGCCCGACGAGCAGAGCCGCGAGGAAACGCTGCAGGTGCTCAGCAATCTGTTCTATATGATCCGCATTGCCGGTGTGCTGCTGCACCCGATGGCGCCGATCGGAACGGAGAAGCTGCGCGAATATCTGCAGGTTGACGAGCGCATCTGGTCATGGGATACGATTTTTGAACCGGTCAGCTATTTCACGGGAGCTGACCACAAGCTGAAATTCCTGCCGCCGCGCACGGACTTCTTCACGCGGCACGAATCGCAGTTTGCATCCGGAGAGGACGAATAAAAGCGGATACCTTTTTCAAAAAAAAGAAATCTCCCCGGCATCCGGGGAGATCGGGAATCACAGAATGACATCAACGTATCCGGTCTCGCTGACCGTGCCGGTATCAGAGCCTACCGTTCTGAACGTGACTAGGGCAAACACCGTCAGCAGAAACAGCACGGCCGGAATCACCACAAAGATGATAATGAGCCACTTGATTATCTTGCGGCCGCGGTTATTTTTGATGACCAGCTGCTCGTTGATCTTCATCAGCTGTTCGGCGATTTCGTTGCGGGCGGCAGATTCGGATTTTTCCGCAGGCTGAGGCTCAGCACCGAGCAGCCGGCTGACCGGCACCTCAAAGACCTCTGCGATCTGCATGAGCAGTTCAGCATCCGGGACGGAGAGACCCTTTTCCCATTTTGAGACGGTCTGGCGAACGACATGCAGCTTGGATGCGAGTTCTTCCTGCGAGAAGCCTTTTTCCTTCCGCAGCAATTTGAGATTATCATTCAGCATATAAAACAGCTCCTTTCATCGGCAGGTTTCTTGCCTGTCCCTGATTAGAGTATAGCACAAAATCCGCTGTTGCGCAAGCAATGCAGATTAACATATACGAAGATACGTGTTTTTCAATTATATGCGCTGAAAAGCAACATGGACGCACCGGCACTTTCCGCGGGCGATTCGACACTCTGTCCCTTGAAAAAATCCCAAGCACTTTATAAAACAAATCCCCCATGCAAAGCATGGAGGATTGCGGATACGCCTGATGCGATTCGAACGCACGACCTTCAGAGTCGGAGTCTGACACTCTATCCAGCTGAGCTACAGGCGCATATACAGGAGTACATTCCTTATTATACCAGATTTCAGAAAAATTTGCAACCCCTTTTTTTCATTACAGGAAATATTTTTTTCGTTCTTGTCATCAACCTTATGAAAGGAATGCAAAAAATGACTTCTTATAAACAGACAAAAAACCGTTCGGTCTATGTTGTCGTTACCAGAACCGGAACCGGCGTCGCGCGCGCAATCCGGGTTCTGTCCAGAAAACAGTATTCCCATGTTTCTCTTTCCGCAGACGCTTCCCTGCATCAGCTCTACAGCTTTTGCAGAAATTATACACGGATTCCGCTTCCGGCAACTTTCAACACCGAACAGATCGGGGAAGGAACACTCGGCAAGTTTTCCGTCATCCCCTGCGAAATATACGAGATTCCGCTGACAGATCAGCAATACCGCCATTTTCTGCGCATGATCGCGCATTTCCGTGAGTGCCGCAAGCTGTATTCCTACAGCGTGATGGGGCTCATGCGCGTATGGTTCCAGATTGAAAGCGAGCTGCAGAATAAATTTGTCTGCTCGCAGTTTGTGGCCTACGTGCTGGAAGAATGCGGCGTTACGCTGGATAAGCCGCCATGTCTGTATTCCCCGGATGATCTGCGGTATCTGCCGGATGCCAAGCTGATCTACCGCGGAGAACTCAATCAGTATTACCACGAACGCAACGACGGGGAGCTCAATTATCTCCCGCTGATCCATTCTGCCGTGTAGCAGGCAGCACGGTCCGCATAGTTTATCAGCCGCAGCAGCAGCTTCAGCGAACAGGGCGGAAGCTGCGCTGCGGTTTGCTCTGCCAGACCGCTTTCCGGCAGCGAAAACCGGAGCTTCCATTCCCCGCCCCCCAGCATCACAGTATAATCCGTCTGATTTGCAGCATTTTCATAATGCGAAAGCTGCGCCATAACAGGCTTTCCGCCGTAAAGCATTTTGCGCGTCTGCTGTGCCGTTTTCAGCATCCCGAAGCCGAGCCCCAGCAATGCAAGATAACAGAACGCCGCCAGAAACGCGGCTTTTTTTGCGCGTTTATTCATCAGAAGTGTCCCCCTTCCGTGCGTCAGCGAGCGTGCAGATTGTCTCTGCAAGCGCCTTGCCGATCAGCTCGCCGGCATAGCCGGCTTCCTCCAGCGTATTCCCCTGCGACCCGACCTCAATCAGCAGACTGCCCGCCGTCAGATCCTGATTGTATTTGCGGTAGTCAAACAGGATCGGCCGCGTAAAGCCCGGAAACATCGTTTCGGCGGTCTGCTGCAGCCTGCTTGCAAAGTGAAAATTCTTCCGGTATTCCGGCATATCCATAGTGCCGTCATCGCAGCCGGAAATAATCATGATCTGCGCAGCCTGCTTTCCGTTGATATCGGCAACCGGCGCGACAACGGTTTTGCCGTCGGAGATCGCATCGCGGTGAATATCGAGTGCAATGCAGATATCCGGATATTCCGCAAGCATCTGCCGGACGGTTTCCGCGCTGTTGCGATAGCTGCCGCCCCAGACCGGATAGTCGTGAATCTCCTTTGCATGAACCGCGCCGATTCCGCGCGCAGCAAGCTGTTCCGCGATTCTGTCCCCGATTTTCACCATGTTTTTATCCGGCTCTGTCGTCCGGAAGCTGAAGCTGTCGTCATAGCGGCCTGTTTTTTCAGGCATATAGCTTTCCGTCGTATGCGTGTGATAAATGAGAACCATCGGGGTGCCGTCTGTTTTCAGCGGCAGCTCCGGCGGAATTTTGCTTTCTTCAAGCAGCTGCTCATTTGTCCAGAAGGTGCTGTTGCGAACCTGTCCGCCGCCGGGAAGCGAAAAAAACAGCGTCCCGTCCTGCGATGTAAAATGCCGGTCAACAATCTCCCCGCCGCTGCCGGTCTCGCCGGACTGATAAGGTCTTGCGTACCACATAGCCTTTGAACCGTCAGATTCCCGGTCAATGATGCAGGAGGCAGCGGCTGCATCCGGTTCGGCAGGCGGCGCAAGCAGAACCGGTTTTGTGTAGATTCCTGTCCCGTCAGGCTGCTCCGGCAGCGTTTCTGCCGCAGATGCCTGCGGTGCTTCCGGCAGAACGGCCTCCGCGGGAACAGCCTCCCGCACATGGCCGATCTGCACGGATTCCATCAGCGGAACAGCGCGCCACCCCGCGAGCAGCATACCGCCTGTCCCGCAGAACAGCACGGTTCGTTTGCAGATCTCGTTCATAAGCAAACTCCTTTGAAACAAATTTCACATGCCAGACTGTTTCCCGTTACAGTATGTGTATCTGCAACATAACTATGCAGCCCGTTTTCTTTTTATACTGTTTTTTCAGAATCCCGCTTGACATTTTCTGCGGTTATGGTATGATAGGAACGAAGGCATTCTGATGAAACACCGCAGCAAAAACAGCCGGAGATATGCACAAAATCAGTATCAGTTTTTTGTGCATATCTCCGAAATTCAAAAAATTTTCCGTCAACCTGTTACCAAATGCGTTATTTTCGGATTACTAAAGTGAAGGGGGTGAAGCGATGCATGACGACAGCCGGATCATAGCGCTGCTGCAGAAGCGGGATGAACAGGCCTTGAAGATCATCCGGGAGCAATACGGAACCATGTGTTTTCAGATGGCATACCGGATCACCGGAAACCGCGAGGACGCGGAGGAATGTGTCAATGATATGCTGATGGCTGTCTGGGATACGATTCCGCCGCTGCATCCGGAAAAGCTGGTGCCGTATCTCGCATCGCTTGTCAGCAGAAAGGCGATCAGCAAATACAAATTCATGCACAGCCAGAAGCGCGGCGGCACGCAGTTTTCAAGTGCACTGGATGAACTGGCCGATATCCTGCCTTCCGGGGAATGCGTGGAAAACCAGATCGAACAGCGCGAGATCACAGCAGCACTGACACAGTTTCTGCGTCAGATCCCGCCCGATCACAGACGCATTTTCATGCAGCGATATTTCTATTCGGATTCCGTTCAGACGATTGCGCAAACCAATCAGATGAGCGCAGATGCAGTCAAAATGCTGCTGATGCGAATCCGGAACAAGCTCAAAGATTATATGCGAAAGGAGAGATTACTGTGACACCGCTGGATATTATGGAAGCACTGCGCGATGTACCGGAGGATCTGATCGACATAGATTATGAACATCTGTCTGTATCCTGCACCGCAGAACAGGAAACGCTCCGGACAGAAACCGATATGCCGGAAAACGGAAAACGGATGCGCGGAAGCATCGTTCTTTCCTATCTGATGACAGCCTGCTGCGCGGCGGCCTGCATCGGCGGCATCGCTGTGCTGATCTGCATGACAAAGCTGAGCGGCCGTTACAGTGTGCAGCCGCAGGATCCTGCACCGCTTCAGCCGGCGGTTACGGTAACAGCAACCGCCGCATTTCCGAATACGGCAACGACCGCTTCTGCATTGTATACCGATCTGCTGATCCGGAATACGGCGCAGCCGGCACTGACAGCAGAATCACTGACATACACAGAACAGACTTCGGTTCCTGTTTCAACCGCAAATCCGGTCATTCAGACGACCGCCCCGCCGGTCACGACAGCCTCAGAAACCGTCACAGCCACACACACAACCGCATCCGTCACAAAACAGACACCCGATCTGCTGTAAAAGCTCCGGCAAATCATTTTTCATCATATGTCATGACCGCACCTGACATTGTTTTACCGGAAATACATGACAACTTTTTTCGCAAAACCTCTTGTAAAATCCGGCAGAATCATGTATAATAGTAGAGTATGCACTTTATTCGCCCGCGGGGCGGATAAACGTACAAAAGAAAAGGAGGAATTTGATGGCAAACCAAAAAGCGAAAACGGCCTCAGCGCCGCCGGCGTCATTGCCGGGCGGCGGACTCAAGGGCTGGTTTTCACGCAACTGGTATTATCTTGCGGCATTTTTCCTGCCGGTTGCGCTCGTTTACATCGCATATCTGCTCTTCGGGCTGTACCCGAACGGAGATCACTCTGTTCTGGTTCTCGACCTGAACGGCCAGTATGTGTACTACTTTGAGGCGATCCGTGACGCTTTCCACGGAGACGGCAGCATCCTGTACAACTGGGAGCGAAATCTCTCAGGCGGTTATCAGGGTGTCATCGGCTATTACCTTGCAAGCCCCTTCACGCTGATTGTGATTCTGCTGCCGCGCACGATGATTCTCGGCGCGCTGCTCATCATGATTCTGTGCAAGCTGGGCGCCGCATCCTTTGCATTCTGCTACTACGCACGAAAGTCCAAGCATGTGTCTCCGCCGCTTGCACTGATCCTCGGCATCAGCTTCGGCATGTGTGCTTACGGCGTCATCCAGACGATTGACCCGATGTGGCTGGACGGTCTGGTTTTCCTGCCGTTTATCGCACTCGGCATCGAATATCTGGTCGATGACGGCAGAAAGCTGAACTTCATCATCCCGCTTGCCCTGATGTGCATTGCCAATTTCTATATCGGCTTCATGTGCTGCATTTTCACGGCAATTTACTTTGTTTACTACGTTTTCTTCGGCTCAGACAAGATTTTCAAAAAGACCCCGCACGGCAAGCCGCAGCAGAATCTGTTCGCAGTCATCTTCCGGATGGGCATTGCCTCTCTGGTCGCGGTCTGCTGTGCAGCATTCATGATCCTGCCGGTTTACAACGCACTGGCACTCGGTAAATTTGATTTCACGGTTCCGGACTGGTCGATGAAGTGGCAGTTCTCGCCGCTGGAATTCCTCGCGCAGTTCTGCGTCAATCAGTATAATTCCGTCAACGTGGAAGGCAAACCGGAAATTTACTGCGGCGTGCTCGCCCTGATCTGTCTGCCGCTGTTCTTCCTGAACAACCGCATTCCGGCACGCAAGCGGATCGGTTACGCATTCCTGACGATTGTCATGTTCTTCTGCATGATCGTCCGTCCGATTGACATGATGTGGCACGGCGGACAGATGCCGAACTGGCTGCCCTTCCGTTATTCGTTCATCTTCTCGTTTATTCTGCTGAGCATGGTCGCCATGACGCTGCGCTATGCCGCAAATATCAAGAAAGTCTATGTCGGATGCAGCTTTGCGGTACTCTTCATTCTGCTGATGATTATTGACAAGCAGAAGTATCTGAACATGAAGGGCGCCATCTATCTGGATACATATCTTTCGATCTGGATGACAATCGGCCTGATGGGCATTTACTGCATCTTCATCATCCTGCTCGGAAAGAAGAATCTTTCAAAGGGTATGTATGCATCCATTATGCTTTCGCTGCTGACAGTCGTCGGCGCCGAGCTGACCTACAACGCAAAATGCGAATTCGATGACATCCACACGGAGGTCTGCTATTCTTCCAGAAAGTCCTACCGTGAATATGTCCAGAGCGGCCGCGATATGGTCGCAAAGCTGGAAGAGCGCGACGGCGGATTCTTCCGCGCAGAAAAGACCTATGTCCGCACGGTCAACGACAATGCCGGCTTCGGTCTGCGCGGTATCACACATTCCAGCTCTGTCATGAACGCCAAGATCCTGACGTTCATTGAGACAATGGGCTACACCTGCAGCACCTACTTCTCCAGATACGACGGCAACACGCCGCTGGCAGACAGTGTGCTCGGCATCAAGTATGTCTTTGATAAGAACGACTCCAACGTCAATGTGCTGAAGAAGGGTGAAAACTCGGATATCGGCGCAGCATACAACAAGCTCTATACCGACACGGCAAAATCGCAGAGCGAAGAAAAAATGGAAGTCGGCGTCTACGAGAACCCGAATGCCCTCAGCATCGGCTACATGGTCAGCAAGGATATTGAGCGCATCAGCTTCTTCGGCAACGACGACCCGTTCAACAGCCAGAATCTGCTGTTCAGCACAATCACGGGCAACACCAGCTTCACGGCGGGCGGCGGCTTCAATGACTGGCACAGATACTACACCCCGATTTCTGTCACGCAGACAGAGGAAATGGAAGAGCTCGGTATTACCAACCCGCGCATGAACCAGTGCTATCAGGACAGCTACGGTGAACAGATGCGCTTCCGTGAGGACGGCTGGGATCCGGCCAATCCGACCGTGCACCAGCCCGACCCGACCGTTGACATCTTCCTTGAGACTGCCTCGGACGAGCCGCTGTATCTCTACTTCAAGACAGAGAACCAGAGCAAGGTCAATCTCTGGCTCGCAGATCAGTGGAATACGGACAATGAAAACCTGGAAATGAGAAACACGGACGGCAGCTTTGCAGGATCGCTCGGTTCTTATTTTGAAGGCGATAACTACCGCATTCTCTATGTCGGACAGTTCCCGGCAGGACAGAAGCTGCAGCTGCGTATGACGCTGCTCTCTGACAGTGCAAACACGAAGGAAAAGTACACGATCATCCAGAACTTCCTGTTCTATCACTTCCATTCCGATCTGTTTGAGCAGGATATGAAGCTGATCCGGACAAATGAAGGCCAGTGGAAGCTCTCCAAGTACGGCGGCAGAACACTGGAAGGTACGATCACTGCAAAGGAAAACCAGATCATGATGACTTCCATTCCGGCAGAACCGGGCTGGAAGGTCTGGGTTGACGGAAAGCCGTATCATTATCAGGAGGTCGTGGACGGCGAAAATGTTGATTCCAACTTTGTGACGCTGTTCAAAGCCATGATCGGCGTTGAGCTGGAACCCGGCGAGCATACCGTCAAGATGCGGTATACACCGCCCGGACTGCAGGCAGGCCTGTTCGCACTGGTCTGCGGACTGTTCTGCATCGTGCTGTTCTATAAGCATGATTACGAGAACAATGCAGTCCTGCAGCAGATCAGAGCAAACCGCAAGAAGGGCATCTATGAGCTTGAATATGAGGATGATCCTGATCCGCTGAAGGCCAAGAAGGCAAAAGAAAAGGAAAAGGAGAAGGAGATCAAGGAAAGCATCTCCGCAGACCTCGTTGCAGATGAGCTCCGCAAGCTGAAGGAGCTGCTGGATGACGGCGTCCTTTCCAAGGAAGAATTTGAGGAGCAGAAGAAGAAGCTGCTCAGCAAATAATCACCGTACTATTTGCGGAATACTGATATAATCAATGCACCGAAGTAATCGAATATTACTTCGGTGCATTTTATTATTCTCTTGCTATTATAAATTCTGATTTATCAAAGAATTTTCAATTCTCCTTTCTTGATCCGGTGTCCTGTCATAAAATTGCGCAGTTTGCTTCCTCTCTCCTCTCTGCTGCGTTCAACTGAAGTTCTGCGAAGCCAGAGGAAAAAGAGTAAGGAAAGCGGGGGCTCGGGGGCGAAAACCTAAGGGGAAAGGGGGATAAGCCGCAAAGCAGCGCTTTCCCCTGTCCCCTTTGGTTGTCACCCCCGTCCCGTAAACTTCTATCGTCCCGCAAACTTCTATCTGAACGCAGCCCCTTGCGATGCGGGGATTTTCCGTATTACGTTATCTGTCAGGCGCCTTTTCTAACAAAAAAATCATCCGTCCGACGGCAGCCGGAAGCAGAATTTTCAGTTATTATTTCAAACAAGATATTTTTTCGGATAGCAGCGTAAATACGACATTTTCATGCAATCATCAAGTTTTCGGCAGAACCGTTTCCATTTCGCAATTTTTCGCCGCACGGATTCCGGAAAATCGCAGCGCGATACTACTATAAATATCTGCGGATTCGCTTTGCAGCTTTTGTATAAACCGCCAATGATTGTGCCATGCGCTTGAAATTATCTTCGCAATATGCTATAATATATCGTGTATACGACTGCACGGATTCCGGCTTTTCAGCCCGAAAAACGCCGTTTTTTCCAGTGCTGTCCGATTAAAATTTGTTAAATATAGAAATAAGGATGTGAACAGATTGAATTCCTTTGAAGAAGTGTTTGATGCGGTCAAGGCGTACTGCACAAAGGATGGAAAAGTCGGTGATATTGCGAGAAACCTTTGGCTGGATACCCTGAAGCCGATGCGTCTGGAGGGGACAGACGCTGTTTTTTACTGCGCTTCGGAATTTCAGCGCTCCGTGGTAAACAACAACTATGCCAATCTGCTGCAGGAAGGCTTTGCACAGATTCTCGGTTTTCCGGTTCAGCTGCGCCTGATCGTGCAGGACAGCGGCGAGGATACCGCTGCTGCAGCCGAGCAGGATCAGAACACGGCAGATGCCCTTGAAAAGACCGTCAATGACGGCGAATATGCATATACCTTTGACACATTTATTGTCGGCGGCTCGAATCAGTTTGCATACGCAGCCTGCACAAGCATTGCCCGCGGCGACAACAACGGCAATACCTATAACCCGCTGTTCATCTACGGCCCGTCCGGCCTCGGCAAAACGCATCTGCTGACAGCCATCTCCCACGAGATGAAAAAGCGCAATCCGCAGCTGAAAATCATCTACGTCACGGGAGAAACCTTTGCAAATGAGCTGATCGAAGCAATCAGCCAGAAGAAGGACACATCCAAGTTCCATGAAAAATACCGCAGCGCCGATGTGCTGCTCGTCGATGATATCCAGTTCATCAGCGGCAAGGAATCCACGCAGGAGGAATTCTTCCACACCTTCAATATGCTGCACGCAGCGGGCAAGCAGATCGTGCTGACCTCTGACCGTCCGCCGCGCGATATCAAGATTCTGGAGGACCGCATCCGCACCCGTTTTGAATCCGGCCTGATTACGGATATCTCCATGCCGGATTTTGAAACCAGAGTTGCGATCATCCGCCGCAAGGCAGAGCTGCTCGATCTCAACATCCCGGATGATGTTGCAGAATTCATTGCAAACCGTCTCAAAACGAATATCCGTCAGCTGGAAGGCGCTGTCAAGCGTCTGAAGGCACTGAAGTCTCTTGCAGACTCCTCGCCTTCCATCTCGATGGCACAGAGCGTCATTCGCGATATTCTGACGGACGAGCAGCCGACGCCTGTCACAGTCGAGAACATCATCCAGGAGGTTTCCAACCTCTACGGCGTTACGGCAGAGGATATCCGCTCAAAGAAGCGTTCCCAGCAGATCTCGAACGCCAGAAAGGTCGCAATCTATCTGGTGCATGAGATTACACAGATGACGCTGGCCTCAATCGGAGAGGAATTCGGCAACCGCGATCACTCCACAATCGTCTATGCAGTCAAGTATGTCGAAAAAAATATGAAGAAGGATACGAACCTGCGCGATGCGATCGAAACAATCACCAAAACCATCCGTGACGGTTCCGGAAAATAATTCCGAAAACTTTTCCACTTCTTTGTGCAGGTCTATAAATCGCCGAAAAAATTGTCGGAAGCGGTAAATTCAACCATACGGAAAATATGACAAAATGGTTACAAGAGTATGTGTTCGGAATTTTCAGGTTTCAACAGGTGTTGAATAAAATGTTGAGAACAGGCTGCGTATTTGCGGGGGTTTTTGGAAATTCCACCCCCGAATTGTGGAAAACTACCCGGTATACTCCGAGTATTCACAGTTTCAACCAAGTTTTCAACAATTATTCCCGCACTTTCCACCTTTCAAACTGTATCCGGTTTGTCACTTTCTGCTTTTCACATTCTCACATTTTTTCCACCTGACCTTCTGAAAAACCTTCGCCCGCAGTCGCAACCCGTTTTTTCAGGAACAAAGCGGACTTCTCTCACCGCGCCGTATCCGTTCCAACAATTCAACACGCTCTACTATGACTGCTGTTTTATCTTTCTATTCCGTCCCTCCGTTTCCGTCCCTCTGCCCTGTGGAAAACACGAAGCAGAGAAACTCAACTGAAAGGAAGCAATCCAGATGAAGATCACCTGTCAGAAATCTGACCTCTATGAAGTTCTGCCGAATGTTGCAAAGGCAACCGGCGTCAAAACACCGATGGAAGCACTTTCCGCCATTCGCCTGCGGGCATCCGGGCAGGAGCTGGAGCTGACCGGTTACGATCTGGAGCTCGGTATCCGGACAACGATCCCGGCTGCCGTGGAAGAAGAAGGCGTATTGCTTGCTGACAGCAGACTGTTCTCCGAGATCGTCCGCAGAATGCCGGAGGGCGTGCTCGTCATTGAAACAGACGAGCGCCTCAAGATCACCATGACAGGCGGCGGCACATCCTGCCAGCTGGCGGGCATGAATGCCGATGAATATCCGGAGCTGCCGGATATCGAACAGCAGCAGGGCACGGTAATTCCGCAGAGCCTGCTGAAAAATATGATTGAACAGACCATCTATGCCGTTTCGATGGATGAAACCAAGCCGGTCTTTACAGGCGAGCTCATCGAGATCGCAGACGGCATCCTGAATATTGTTGCGCTGGATAATTACCGCATGGCGCTCCGCACGGAGCCGCTGCCGGAGCAGGAATCCATGAAATTTGTGGTTCCGGCAAAGGCGCTGCGTGAAATCCAGCATCTGCTCGGCGATGACGAAAAGAACGAGCGTCCCTGCGTGATCCGTCTGGATCAGCATCATGCCATCTTTGAAATCGACCGCTATACGGTTTACACCAGATTGCTGGCCGGAGAGTTTATCAATTATCGCCGGAGCATTCCGGAAACTGCAAAGACCGAGGTTCTGCTGAGCCGCCGTGAGCTGATGGACAGCCTCGACCGCTGCGGCCTGCTGATCTCCGAAAAGAACAAGACCGCAGTGCGGTTCCAGTTTGAGGAGGACCGCGTGCTCATCAGCTGTCAGAATGTCGTCGGCAGCGTGGACGATCAGATTTCCTGCGAGATCACCGGCGAAAAGCTCGTGATCGGATTCAATAACCGGTATCTGCTCGATGCAGTCCGTGCCGTGCAGAGTGACCGGGTGCGTCTGTTCCTGACGGCCGCAGACCGTGCCGTCAAGGTGATGGAAGCAGACGGCGACGGTTCGGTTGCTGTCATTATGCCGGTGCAGGTTCGCCGGTAAGCACCTGCAAGTCTATTTCGCGGAAAGGCGGATGCAAATGGAAACAATCAATCTTTCGATCCGCACGCCGTTCATCAAGCTGGAACAGCTGCTGAAGCTCGCAGGTCTGACCGATACAGGCGGACTTGCAAAGGAGATTATTCAGCAGGGATATGTCAGTGTGAACGGCGAGGTTTGCACCATGCGCGGAAAAAAAATCCGGAACGGTGACAGCGTGACCGTAGAGGACTATACGGTCATTGTGGAAGCACCGCTTGAAGAAATAACGTAAATGCGTGTATTATCTTTAGAGGCAGACGGCTTCCGGAATCTCAGTGAGATCCGGATGCAGCCGGATCCGGACATGAACCTGATCTTCGGGAACAATGCGCAGGGCAAGACCAATCTGCTGGAAGCGATCTGGAGCTGTACCGGGTGCAGATCGTTCCGCGGCGCAAAGGAAAAGGATTTCATCCGGCTGAAGGCACCGGCCATGCATCTGAAGCTGCGGTTCCGGGACAGCCGCCGTGAACAGGAAATCCGGCTGCACCTCGGACGCGGAGAGGGAAAACAAAAGAAAATTCTGCTGAACGGCGTGCCGCTCAAAGGCGGCAGCGGATTGTTCGCGCAGTTTCAGTGTGTGATTTTTTCGCCGGATGACCGGGAGCTGATCCGCTCCGGGCCGGAACGGCGGCGCGCATTCATGGATCTGTGCGGCTCGCAGCTGACACCGGCAATGCTCGGCTGTCTGCGGCGGTTTGACCAGCTGACCGCGCAGCGCAATGCGGTTCTGAAACAGATTCAGCTCGGAAATGCTGCAAAATCCGATCTTTCGGACTGGGATTTACAGCTTGCGGCGCACGGCAGTCTGCTGACATGTCTGCGTTATGCGTATATCCGGCAGCTTGCAGAGGTCTGCGGTCAGCTTTACGGCAGAATTACGGACGGCGCCGAGAAGCTCTCGGTGAAATACCGTTCCAATCTGTTCCGGAATTCGGAAATTCCGAAGAAACCGACAACAGAAATGCAGCAATATTATTATGAACAGCTGCAAAAATCGGCTGCGGACGATATCCGTCTCGGCTTTACGTCAAAGGGCGCAGGCCGTGATGATTTTTCGTGCAAAATCGGCGGATTATCCGTGCGGGAATTCGGCTCGCAGGGGCAGCAGAAGAGCACGGCACTTGTGCTGAAGCTGGCGCAGGCCGCGGTCTTTTATGAGAATAAGGAAGAAACACCTGTGATTTTGCTGGATGACGTCATGGGGGAGCTTGACGCGGGACGGCAAAAGCTGGTTTACGATATTGTGCAGGATATGCAGATTTTTCTGACGACCTGTCAGCCGGAATCGGTCGGGCAGAAGTCAAAGGGCGCTGTATATTTCATGGAAAACGGCTGTCTGACGGCAGCAGCAGATCGTGCATTGACTTGAAAATAAGGAATATATTGCTATGTACATTCATCTCGGAGAACAGATTTCGATCAATGATACAACAGTCATCGGGGTATTCGATCTGGAAAACACGACAATCGGGCAGGATACCCGCGCTTATCTGAACCGTCTGAAAAAAGAGGGCAAGGCCGTTGAAGTATCTGCGGAGATGCCGAAGAGCTTCGTGGTCTGCATCGAGAACGGCGAAGAGGTTGCCTATATTTCCGCGATTTCGGTTTCAACACTCAAAAAGCGCGCAAGAACACTATTCTGATACATAGCAACAGATGAAAACGGCAGAACTTTATGCCGGAATACGGAAGCTGACCGGCCATGCGTTCCGGTTTCAATACAGATGAAGGGGCAGACCCGAAGGAGACGAATTATGGAAAATGAAGAAATGCTGACGCAAGTCCCTGTCGAGGGTGATTACGACGAAAATCAGATACAGGTGCTGGAAGGTCTGGAGGCGGTTCGGAAGCGTCCGGGCATGTATATCGGAACGACCGGCTCCGGCGGTCTGCATCATCTGGTTTATGAGATCGTTGACAACTCGATTGATGAGGCACTTGCGGGTTACTGCACAAAGATCAACGTGGAGATTCTGGAGGGCGACGTCATCCGCGTGACGGATAACGGCCGCGGCATTCCGGTCGGTATGCATCCGAAGGAAAAAATCTCAGCAGCAACGGTTGTTTTCACGGTTCTGCACGCCGGCGGAAAGTTCGGCGGCGGCGGATATAAGGTCGCGGGCGGCCTGCACGGCGTCGGCGCGTCCGTCGTCAATGCGCTGTCCGAGTGGCTGGAGCTGACCGTCTGGGACGGCAAGCACAGCTACTTCCAGCGGTTCGAGCGCGGCAAGTATGACAAGCAGCTCGAAATGACCGGCGACACCGACCGTCACGGCACATCCGTCACATTCAAGCCGGATGCGGAAATCTTTGAAGAAACGACAGTTTTCGATTACAATGTCCTGTTGAAGCGGATGCGTGAGCAGGCATTTCTGAATGCCGGCCTGACCATCGAAATCGAGGACAAGCGGCATCCGGAGGAGGATCGGCACGAGGTACTCTGCTACGAGGGCGGTATCCGCGAATTCATCGAGCATATTCACAAAACCCGCGGCCTCGATCCCCTTTCCGATCAGGTGATTTACTTCAACGGCAAGAAGGGCGACAACGCAGTCGAGATTGCCATGCAGTACAACGACAGCTACAACGAAGTGATTATGTCGTTTGCAAACAATGTGCATACGATCGACGGCGGCGTGCATGAGGTCGGCTTCCGCAATGCGCTGACCAAAACAATCAACGAATACGGCAAAAAGTTCGGTCTGATGAAGGACGATGCCAAGCTCATGGGCGAGGATGTCCGCGAGGGTCTGACCGCGATCATCTCGGTTAAGCTGACAGACTGTCAGTTCGAGAGCCAGACGAAGGTCAAGCTCGGAAACCCGGAGATCAAGCCGTTTGTCGAGCAGATTGTCACGGAAAAGCTGATGGATTATCTGGAAGAGAATCCGACAGTGGCGGCGGCAATCTTTGAGAAATCGCAGGCCGCGCAGCGCGCAAGAGAGGCTGCGAAAAAAGCGCGTGAGACCGCGCGCCGCAAATCTGCGATGGAATCGGCATCTCTGCCGGGCAAGCTGGCGGACTGCTCCGAGCGCGATATCGAATATACGGAAATTTACATCGTTGAGGGTGATTCCGCAGGCGGTTCCGCAAAGGAAGGCCGCGACCGCCGTTATCAGGCGATCCTGCCGCTCTGGGGAAAAATGCTCAATGTCGAGCGTGTGCGCATTGACAAGGTTTACGGCAATGACAAGCTGCAGCCGGTCGTGACGGCACTCGGTACGTCGATCGGCGAGGATTTTGATATCACAAAGCTGCGCTACGGCAAAGTCATCATCATGGCCGATGCCGATGTGGACGGCTGCCATATCCGCACGCTGCTGCTGACATTCTTCTTCCGGTTCATGCGTCCGCTGATCGAGAACGGAAATGTCTATATCGCACAGCCGCCGCTGTTCCGCGTGTCGAAGGGAAAAACACATAAATACGCATTCAGCGACGAGGAGCGCGACAAGTTTATTGCGGAGCTTTCCGCAAACGGCGCAAAGGTTGAAGTGCAGCGGTACAAGGGTCTCGGTGAGATGGATCCGGTGCAGCTCTGGGAAACAACGATGGATCCGGAAACACGCACCATGATTCAGGTGAAGATGGAGGATGCCATGAAGGCAGACGAGATCTTCTCGATTCTGATGGGCGACAAGGTGCAGCCGCGCCGCGCCTTCATCGAATCCAACGCAAAATATGCCGTAAATCTCGACGTGTGAAAGCGGTATCTCCGATGGATTTGTAATGAGGCACAGCCTCAAACGCCGCCGGTGATGCTTGTATCAAATTTTCACAGACATAAAAATACAGCAGCTTCGCAATTTTTCCATACATAAAACCGTTGCGGAGCGATACCTGAATAACGAAAAGGAAACAGAACAATGGCAAAGGAAGAAAAAATTCTGACGGTCCGGAGCAAGCTGAACGACCGCGATTTTGAAGATGTTTTCAAGATTTATCTGGAAACGGAGCGCACCAAGGACAAGAGCATCGGTCTGCTGACCTGCGGCGTGCTGTGCATCATCTGCATCATTCTGATGATTCTGCTGCATACGATCACATTTCTGTTCTATGCGCTCGGCTGCGTCATCATCGCAATTTCGTATATGCTGGTGCCGGTGAACAAAAAGTTCATTGCAAACAACAAGCTGCAGTTCGGCGAATGGCGCGAAACGACGTTCTATCCGCACAGCATTTCCGTGATGGAAATTTTTGAGGAGAACGAGCGGGACACGATGGACGAAGAGGAAATCGAAGAAGCTACGACGGAAATCTCCACCGTTTCGCTGACAGCATACGAAAATGAGCGCGGTTTTCTGTTTGCCGACAGCAAGATTGTCAATCAGTTTCTGTATATTCCGAAGCGCGGCCTGAAAAAGCAGGAGCTTGCCGATATTCAGGAATTTGCGAAGGAACGCTGTTCCGGCGGCTATACGATGCTGGAAATGAACTCCATGATCGAGGAAGAAGCTGAAGAAGAGGAAGAAACCGGAACATCGGTGACATCCGCGGTCTGCGAGCAGTTTTACAGTGCAAAAAAGCTGCATCTTTATAATGCTGAGGGGCACCGCGTCGATTTTGACGAGGAGGGAAAAGCTCCTGAAAATGAAGAAGATGCGCAGGAAACTGATTCCGACGAGCGCCCGTCCGATGTGCCGGAGCTGAATGTCGATGAGGAATGGGAGCGCATCGTTTCGGAGGATGCAGAGGGGGAAGCGCATGAATAAAACCGGAAAACCGATTCTTTCCCGCAGCTATCATATCCCGCTTTCCATGTTTGATGAAGCGTTCATTGCGTTCCAGAAAAAGTTTGTGTATCCGCAGAACATTTTGCTGACGGTTGTGCTGCTGGCCATTGCCGGCGTGTATATTCATGCAGCAATAAAAGACAATTCTCAGACCTTTGCCTATCTGCTGATCGTGGTCTGCTTTGCACTGATTATCGTGCGCTGGTACCGGACGTTCAAGCTGCGGCGCGCCGTGCACGATGCGCTGAAGGGTGTCGAGCAGGATACTTATGAACTTTCGGTTTATAACGAAGGACTCGTTGTCCGCATGGAGGAAGCCGTTTCTGAGTGCGAAAAACCGGAAAAAAGTGATGAAAACCTGTCTGAAACCCCATCTGCTGAAAATCCCGAAAAATTGGAGTCAGACGGAAACGGATTTCAGCAGCTCTTCCCGGAGGAGCCGGCAGAAAAGGGTTCGGTCGAACCGACCGAGATTCCGTTCGGGTCGGGACTGAAAATTCTCGAATACCCGGAATATTTCATGGCATATATTGTCAAGCAGAATTTTTATGTCATCCCGAAGAAGGATTTCTCTGCGGATGAAATTGAACAGCTCAGAACGCTGTTTCAGAAGAAAACAGGTTAAGAATATCTCTGAGAAACTGTGACGCGGGCGCTGTTCCCGTATCTCCGGAAAAAATGATTGTTCCACACTTCATTTTATAAAAATAATGTGAATGCGATAAAAAAACAATCATTTGAAAGCGGAGCATAATTTCTGAAAGGGTCTGAAAGAAAATACCCGTAATCTTGCATCCGCTTTGCGGATATTGCTATAACGGAAGGGGCAGAAACAGTTGTACGACACAAGTAATGCTATTATGATCCGCCGCGACATTGAGGAAGAAATGCGGTCATCGTTCCTTGCATATTCGATGTCCGTTATTACATCCCGTGCGCTGCCGGATGTCCGCGACGGTCTGAAACCGGTGCACCGCCGCATTCTGTATACGCTCTTTGAAAAGAGCCTGACACCGGATAAGCCGTACCGTAAGTGCGCCGACATCGTCGGTTCCGTGCTCGGTGAATATCACCCGCACGGTGATGCTTCGGTTTATATGGCCCTGGTGCGTCTTGCGCAGAGCTTTTCGATGCGTTATCCGCTGGTGGACGGTCACGGAAACTTTGGTTCCATTGACGGCGACCCGCCTGCTGCATACCGTTATACGGAAGCAAAAATGACGAAAATGTCCGTCAATATGCTGACGGATATTCAGAAGGAAACGGTTGATTTTCAGTCGAACTACGATGACCGTCTGAAGGAGCCTGCCGTTCTGCCTGCAAGATTCCCGAATCTGCTGGTCAACGGCTCGGAGGGCATCGCGGTCGGCATGGCTTCGCATATTCCGCCGCACAACCTCGGCGAGGTCATTGACGGCCTTGATTATCTGATTGAGAATCCGGATGCGACGCTCGAACAGCTGATGACCTTCATCAAGGGACCGGACTTCCCGACCGGCGGCATCATCATGGGCAGAGCAGGTCTGCGCGCGGCCTATGCGACCGGAAGAGGCAAGCTGACCGTCCGCTCCAAAACCGAAATCACCGAAATCAAGAACCGTCAGTGCATCATCGTCACGGAAATCCCGTACATGGTCAACAAGGCGGAGCTCATCAAATCCATTGCGGAGCTGGCAAAGGAAAAGCGCGTCGAGGGCATTCACGATATCCGCGACGAATCCGACCGGCAGGGTCTCCGCATCTGCATTGAACTAAAAAAAGACGCAAATGCGAACCTTATCCTCAATCAGCTGTTCCGCTATACACAGCTGCAGGATACCTACGGCGTCATCAATCTGGCGCTGGTCAACGGCATTCCGAAGGAGCTTTCTCTCAAGGAAATTCTTGAACATTATCTGAATCATCAGATCGACGTTGTGCAGCGCGCAAGCCGCTTTGATCTGCGCAAGGCCAGAGAGCGTGCGCATATTCTGCAGGGCTTTGTCGTCGCGCTGGACTTCATTGACGAGGTCGTTGATATTCTGCGTACCTCAAAAACGATCCCTGAGGGCAAGCAGCGCCTGATCGAGCGCTTTGCAGAGGTCGATCTGCACACGCTGCTGGACGATCCTGCTTACCGCGAGGCGATGGGCGGCACCGTCGATCCCTCCGAAAAGGAATATGCGACGATCGGCCTTTCCGATGCGCAGGCTGATGCAATCGTGCAGATGCGTCTCGGTCAGCTGACCGGTCTGGAGCGCGACAAGATCCTCAGTGAGGTGCTGGCGCTCTGTGCAAAAATCAACGATCTGCGCGATATTCTGGCAAACAAGGAGCGCGTGCTCGGCATCATCCGTGACGACCTTGAGGAGATTCGCGGCAAGTTCGGCGACGAGCGCCGCACCCAGATCGAAAGCATCAGCGGCGAAATGGACATCGAGGATCTGATTCCGGTCGAGGACTGCGTTGTCACTTACACGAACTTCGGCTATATCAAGCGCGTGCCGCTTGCCGTGTATAAATCGCAGCGCCGCGGCGGCAGAGGCGTCACCGGCATGAAGCAGCGCGAGGAGGATTTTGCATCCGAAATGTTCGTAGCTTCGAGCCATGATCATGTGCTGTTCTTCACGAACCGCGGCATCATGTTCGATCTCAAATGCTATGAGATTCCGATGGGCGGCAAGGATTCCAAGGGTACCAATATCGTCAATATGCTGCCGCTCGCCGAAAATGAAAAAATCGCAGCCATGATGAAGGTCAGCGAGTTCAATGATGAAAGCTATATTGTCATGGTGACAAAGAACGGCAAGATCAAGAGAACGCCGCTGCCTGCATATAAAAATGTACGTAAAAACGGCCTGATTGCCATTAAACTGGAGGAGGGCGACGAGATTGCGGGCGTCCGCATGACCGGCGGCTCCGATCAGCTTTTTGTCGCAACCAGAAACGGTATGGCAATCCGTACCGAGGAAACCTGCATCCGTCCGCAGGGCAGAAGCGCACACGGCGTGCGCATCATGAAGCTGCGCGGCGATGACGAGATTGTCTCGATGGCGAGAGTCCGCGAGGGCGCAACGCTGCTGACTGTCACCGAAAAGGGCTTCGGCAAGCGCTCCGAGATTGACAGCTATCCGATCCGCAACCGCGGCGGCTTCGGCGTCACGAACTATAAGCCGGATGACGAGCGCGGCAAGGTCTGCGGCATCAAGGTTGTGGACGAAACCGACGATATTATGATGATTTCCAGCGACGGTATCATCATCCGCATCCGCACGAGCGATATCCGCATCATGGGCAGAATCGCAAAGGGCGTCCGCGTGATGCGCGTTTCCGAGGAGGGCAGAGTGATGTCCTTCGCAAGAACCGAGCATGAGGATGACGCCGAAATTACGGAGGTCGAGCAGCTCTCTGAGGACGAGCTCAAGGCACAGGAGGCTGAGGCCGCAGCGGAGGAATCTGCGGAGGCTGCACAGCCTGAGGAGCCTGCTGAGCCGGACGACGATGCGACTGAGGATGAGACCGAGGATACAGAAGAATAATCTGACATGAACAAACAAAACTTTCGTAAATTTGCGGTTTTCCTGCTGATTCCGCTGCATCTGATCCTTGCGTATTTGTTCACGACCGGCAATCATTCCGGGACGTTCTATCTGCTGAGCGTGCTGCTTGTACTGCTGGCGGATTTTGTGCTGTCCTTCTGGCTGACGGAGGTCATGACCTCGCGGCGGAACAGCATCCGCGTGTTTGCAAGTGATTTTCTGCCGCATTTTTGGCTGAAGCTGGTGATGATTGCTGCAGAAGGCGTGCTGATGCATGTGATCTGCAAAGGAAAATACGGGCTTTTGGATACCGGTTTCGGCTATTTGCTTGCATATGCTGCGGCCGTTGCATCTATGCTGCTGAGCGCGCTTGTCACGTTTGTGACCGGCGCCGCCCGCACGATGCTCTATCACGATGAAAAGGGGGAAACGAAATGACAAACGCAGAGATTCTTTCTCATATTGACCATACGGTTTTGAAACAGGATGCAAAATGGGAAGATATTGCGCAGATTTGCGAGGAAGCGCTCCGGTACGGAACGGCTTCGGTCTGCATCCCTTCCTACTATGTGAGACGCGCAAAAACGGCCTATCCGGCGCTGAATGTCTGCACGGTCATCGGCTTTCCGCTCGGCTATCAGCCGGGGAATGTCAAGGCCTTTGAGGCGGCGGAAGCCGTCTCCGACGGTGCGGACGAAATTGACATGGTGATTAACGTATCTGCGCTGAAAAACGGTGAGAATCAGGTCGTGCTCGATGAGATAAAGGCTGTCAGAAAGGCTTGTGAAAATCAGGTTCTGAAGGTCATCATTGAGACATGCTACCTGACTGAAGATGAAAAAATCCGCTGCTGCGGACTTGTCACCGAGGGCGGCGCGGACTACATAAAGACCTCGACGGGCTTCGGCAGTGCCGGCGCTCAGTTGGAGGATATTGCGCTGTTTAAGGCGCATATCGGGGAGAATGTCAGAATCAAGGCTGCGGGCGGTATCCGCACGCGCGAGCAGATGGAGGCGTTCCTCGATGCAGGCTGCAGCCGCATCGGGTGCAGCGCTGCGCGCATTCTGTTTGACGAAGCATGACGGAGCTGATCTCCGGATACGATAAAAGCACGCAGAAGCTGATGTTTCGCGTCTATGCCGAACCGCTTGAAGATACCGGAAAGCGGCAGAAGCATAAGGATGCACATTTTGCTGCACTCGATCTGCTCGGTGCGGCGCTTGCAAAGGATTTTGATCTGCATCATGCGGTGATCCGCCGGATCGGGCTTGGAAAACCGCAGCTGATACATGATTTTCTGCATGTGAACATTTCGCATTGCAGAGGGCTTGCCGTTGCGGCTGCCGGGTATATGCCGCTCGGTGTTGACGCAGAGGGGCCGCGGCAGATCCGCGAATCGCTGCTGCGAAAGGTCTGTACGCCGGAGGAGGCGGAAACTATTCTCGGTGCGGCGGACGGAAATCTCGCATTTTCGCGGTTCTGGACGCTCAAGGAGGCCTATGCAAAATATACCGGCGAAGGCATCGGACTGGATTTTTCAATACTCGGGTTTTCGCTTGGGGAGGAAATCGTCTTTCATCATCCCGATGCGGAAAAACTGCGGTTTTATCAGATCATACTGGAAAATCAGACCGTGGTTTCGCTTTGTACGGAAGCCGGCGGCTATACGGTCTGCACCTGAAAGAAGGGAATACCATGGAGCTTGCGGAATTTCAGCGGTTTTTGCAGTTCTATGTTTCCCGTTTTCCGGCATATAAACCGATGCCGGAGGAGCAGATTCAGCTCATCTGCGCGCAGTTTCCGCACAGGAAAATGCCGGAATTCGTGCTGACTTATCTGCGCACATGCGGCGGATGGCTTGCGGCAGGCGCTTCTGAAGCACCTTGCAAACTCATTGAGGACGGAATATTTCACGATTACGGCGAATTCATCCGGGCGTGGGATGATTCAGACGAAGGATTCCGGCAATACGGCTTTGCTTATGAGGACTGCTTCTTTTTTCTGGATAGTCAGGATTTGCTGTATGAATTTATTCATCTGGACGGTCTGCGGGATGATCCGCTTGTATATAGGTTCTGGGTATTATACGACTACGACAGGCAATCGGAGCCGATCCTCTTTTCTCAGTGGTGCATCAACTTATATAACAGACGGGTGCCGGACGAAGAAAAATGGACCGGATAAGCCGGTGCTGACCCCTTCGCCGTCTGTGAACGGCATGATGTGGGGAGAAGTACGAAAAAAGAAGCCGCGTTTCGCGGCGTGAATGTGAAAAAATGGGGGAGCTCTGCTGCCGGCGCCCGGAGGAAAAAGGGTGTGGGCACTGCCCACCCGGAGGGAAACGGAAGCGGGCACTGTCCGCATGCAATGGGGAATCAACCGAATTACTTCGTTTTACTGGAGGTTTTTTCTTATGCTGACGATTGATCTTCGCGGCAATCTTGCTGTCATTACCGGTGCGTCCGGTATGCTCGGCAGAGTGATTGCGCGAACCTTCGCAGACTGCGGCGCCGATCTGGTGCTGCATTACTATCACAATAAGGATGAAGCAGATATGCTTGCCGGCGAGCTCCGCCGCAAAACCGGGCGGCGCGTCATGACCGTGCAGGGGGATCTGACCTCTGCTGAGGATGTCGCACGCATGAAGGACGAAATTACCGCAAAAATCGGCGTGCCCGATATCCTCGTGCACAATGCCGTCATTCAATATGAACGGAAATCCGTGCTTGAACAGCCGCTGGCGGATTTTGAATCCCAGTTCGGCTCCTGCGTCATGCAGACCGTGCATATGACAAAGGCCTTTGTGCCGGACATGATCGCACGCGGGAACGGCGGGCGCATCGTTGTCATCAACTCGGAATGCGCGTCCCTTGCGGAACCGGATTTCGGTGCCTATGTCGCCGGAAAGCGCGGCCTCGACGGCCTCGTCCGTGTGCTCGCAAAAGAGCTCGGCCCGCACAAAATTACCGTCAATCAGGTTGCGCCCGGCTGGACCATCACCGAAAATGACCGCCGCGATCATACCGAATCGCAGCCGGAATATGAAAAAACGGTGCCGCTCGGTCGGCGCGGGACTGATGAGGAAATCGCGCAGATGTGTGCTTTTCTTGCGTCCCCGCTCGCTTCCTTTACGACCGGTGCCTATATTCCTGTCTCCGGCGGCAGAGTGATGCCCGCCATCTGAACAGCTTTGATTGCTGCACTGCTGCGGTTTTCAAAATTGTTGAAAACTCTGTTGAATATATTGAAAACTCACCCGCGTGTCTCGTGCGGAATCTCCGCTGATTCCATTCCAAATGCCCTTTGGGGAGAATGTTGAAAGGGAAAGCGGCATCGCTGCACGATCATTTTGAATGGGGATTCTGCCCCCCAAGGCCGTATCCCGCGGTGTGTGAAAATGCAGAGAAAAATCTGCTTTGAAATCAACTGCACCTGCCGTTCATGCGGCAGTGATTTTTTGAATATCCATCAAGGAGGATACTTTTCATGAGTACCAACAGCTATGAATCCCCGTTCTGCACACGCTATGCGAGCAAAGAGATGCAGTATCTCTTTTCTGCAGACAAGAAGTTTTCCACATGGCGCCGCCTGTGGGTCGCACTGGCCAGAGCAGAGCATGAGCTCGGTCTGAACGTCACCGCGGAGCAGGTCGCGGAGCTGGAAGCGCATATCAATGACATTGATTATGAGGCTGCCGCAAAGCGCGAGAAGGAATGCCGCCACGACGTCATGTCCCATGTCTATGCCTACGGCCTTGTCTGTCCGAATGCAAAGGGTATCATTCACCTCGGCGCGACGTCCTGCTATGTCGGCGACAATACCGATATTATCATCATGCGGGATGCGCTGAAGCTCGTCCGCACAAAGCTCGTGACCGTGCTCGGCAACCTCGCAAAATTCGCTGAGGAATGGAAGGCACAGCCCTGCCTCGCCTATACGCACTGCCAGCCGGCGCAGCTGACGACCGTCGGCAAGCGCGCAACGCTCTGGATGAATGAGCTGCTGATGGATCTCGAAGAGCTCGATTTCCAGCTCGGCAGAATGAAGCTGCTCGGCTCCAAGGGTACAACCGGCACGCAGGCTTCCTTTATGGAGCTGTTCCACGGCGACGGCGCGAAGATCCGCGCAATGGAGCAGAAAATTGCCGCTGAGATGGGCTTTGCACCGGATGCGGTCGTTCCCGTTTCCGGACAGACATACTCCCGCAAAGTCGATGCACAGGTGCTCAATGTGCTTTCCGGCATTGCACAGAGCGCCATGAAGTTCGCAAACGATCTGCGCCTGCTGCAGTCCTTCAAGGAGATGGAGGAGCCGTTTGAATCCGGCCAGATCGGTTCGTCCGCAATGGCCTACAAGCGCAACCCGATGCGCAGCGAACGCATCACCGCACTCGCCCGCTACCTCATCACCGATACGCTGAACCCGGCCTTCACTGCCGGTACCCAGTGGTTCGAGCGCACGCTCGACGATTCCGCAAACAAGCGCATTGCCGTTGCAGAGGGCTTCCTTGCGGCAGACGCGATCCTCAACATCATGATGAATGTCACGAGCGGCATGGTCGTTTATCCGGCTGTTATCCGCCAGCGCGTCATGAATGAGCTGCCTTTTATGGCGACCGAAAACGTCATCATGGATGCGGCTGCCCGCGGCGGCGACCGGCAGGAGCTGCATGAGCATATCCGTGTGCATTCTATGGCCGCAGGTGCTGAGGTCAAGCAGAAGGGTCTGAAAAACGACCTCTGCGAGCGCATCGTCAATGACCCGATCTTCGGCGTGACCGCTGAGGAGCTTGAGGGCAGGCTCGATCCCGCAAACTATACCGGCAGAAGCGTTCAGCAGGTCGAGGAATTCCTCGCGGAGTACATCAGACCGGTGCTCGCGGATGCCGAATCTGCTGCCGATGTCGAGCTGACCGTCTGAGTTTCCTGCAAATTGTCTGAAATCGCTTGACATTTTTCCAAAAATGCACTATAATGAAAATTACTTGTCGGCATATGTCAGAAGATCTGCTGCTATGCCCGATTAGTTCAAAAAACAAGGAGGCTTGGCAGTGAAGACCAACAAATCAGTCTTTTTCATCGTGTTCTTTCTGATTATCGCGTTTGCGGCTTCGACCGTGTTCGGTGTCAGAAATCAATACGGTGATCTGACGACCGTCTATATCAAGGGCCTGAAGGATATCCGTCAGGGCATTGATATTCAGGGCGGTGTCGATGTCACGTTCGGACCTGCGGACGGCGTCGATGCAACCAAGGAACAGCTCGAAGCTGTGCAGGAAGTCATGAAGTCCCGTCTGGTGACGCTCGGCATCAATGACTATGAAGTTTACATGGATGAGAACAATGACAAGGTCATCGTTCGATTCCCGTGGCAGACGGGCGAAACCGATTTCGACCCGACCGCCGCAGTCAAGGAGCTCGGCGATACCGCAAAGCTGCAGTTCCGCAAGGGCTTCGTCTACACATCTGATGTGGATGACGACGGCAATACCACGATTACCCCGGGCGGTGCCGTCATCCTCGAAGGTACGGATGTCGAGGAAGCATATGTCTCGCAGGAGCGCGACGACAACGGCGGCCTGACCGGAAACTTCAGCGTCAGCCTGGAGCTCAAGGACAGCGGCAAGGAAGCCTTTGCCACGGCAACCGGCGAGGCTGTTGCAAAGAACAGCGAATACCTTGACGTCAACGGTTCCAATTCCAATTATGTTATTTCGATCTGGATGGATACCAACTGCATTTCCTATCCGTCCGTCAATGCGCAGATCAGCGACGGCCGTGCTGTCATCACCGGCAATTTCGATTATGACGGCGCAAAGGCTCTCGCAGACAAGATCAACGGCGGTGCGCTGCCGTTCAACCTGACCACCGAATCCTTCAGCTCGATTACCTCCAGCATGGGCAACGGCGCGCTGAAAATCATGATGACCGCGGGCGTCATTGCACTGGTTCTCATCATGATCTACATGATCGTGCTGTACCGTCTGCCGGGCTTTGTCGCAGCAGTCGCACTGCTCGGACAGGTTGCCGGTACGCTGGCTGTTATCTCCGGCTGGTTCGGATTTGAGGATTCCAACACACTGACCATTCCGGGTATTGCAGGTATCATCCTCGCAATCGGTATGGGCGTTGACTGTAACATCATCACCGGCGAGCGCATCAAGGAAGAGCTCAACACCGGCAAGTCGCTGGATGCTTCCCTGAAAGCCGCTTACAAGCGTTCGTTCACCTCGATCCTCGACGGCAACATGACCGTTATCATCGTTTCCATCATTCTGATGGGCGCATTCGGCGTGTCCTCCAGCTTCTTCGCAAAGCTGCTGTCGTTCCTGTTCAGATGGTTCGGCGTTTCCACCGAGGGTACCATTTTCTCCTTCGGCTTCACGCTGCTGACAGGTGTTATCTTCAACTTTATCATGGGCGTTCTGGCTTCTCGTCTGATGCTGACCTCCCTCTCGAAGTTCAAATGCTTCCAGAACAGAAAGCTGTACGGAGGTGCTGAGAAATGAGCAAGTCTAACAAGAAGAAAAACGCAACGAATACGAATATCCAGTCCATCATTGAGCAGGTCAAGATCCGTGATTTTTACGGCACGCGCAAGGTGTTCTTCACCCTGTCCGCGATCCTGATGGTGCTGGTGCTGCTCGCCTGCTTCATTTTCGGCGTGCATATTTCCATTGAGTTCAAGGGCGGTACGCTCGCTTCCTATACCTACAGCGGCACGATCAATGAAAACGATATCGCCGCTCTGGCAAAGGATTATCTCGGCACACAGGTCAATGTGCAGACCGGTGAAACCTTTACCGGTGAAAAGACCCAGACCTTTACGCTCTCGTTCAGCATGGAAAAGGCATTCTCCTCCGAAATGCAGGATACTTTGCTCAACAAGCTGAAGGACAAGTATCCGGATGCACACATCGAGACCCTGCAGACCAGTGACGTCGCTGCAAAATCCGGTAAGCGCTTCCTGATGAAGTGCCTCGTTGCCGCGATCTTTGCTTCGATCGTTCTGATTCTTTACATCTCCTGGAGATTCAAGCGCATTTCCGGCTGGAGCGCAGGTATCTTTGCAGTTGTCGCGCTGATTCATGACCTGATTATCGTATTCGGTACCTTTGTGGTCTGCCGCTTTGAGATCGACGCAAACTTCATGGCCGTCATCCTGACAATCCTCGGTTATTCCGTCAACGATACCATCGTTATCTACGACAGAATCCGTGAAAATCAGGCACTGCTGCCGGAGAACACCAAGCTGCCGGAGCTCGTCAACATCTCCCTCAGCCAGACTATCCGCAGAACCGTCCGTACTTCGGTCACAACGATCGCTGCAATGCTCATCGTCACGATTCTGGCACTGGTCAACGGCGTGGATTCCATCATGCGGTTCTCCATTCCGATGACCGTCGGTATGATTTCCGGATGCTATTCCTCGCTGTGTCTGGCTCCGATGCTCTGGACAGCATGGAAAATGCGTGAGAAGAAAACCGCAGCTTCTGAGGAATGATGCGTTTTCTGCATGCAGCCTTGTAAAATATGCATGCGAAAAAACAAAAAATCATTCAGAAATCTGCGCGTTCCTTGTGTGATATTCTGAAAATCAACGAAGCACCTTGCGTTTGCAGGGTGCTTCGTGCTATAATACGACTGTATAATAATGGAATAATTTGCCGGTCTGTAAAATATCAGACCGATGTGAAACAAATTGTTCATCGGAGAAGATTGTCATGATTCCAGCCGTTTCTACCGCGTGTCTTTATCCGAAACCGACAGAGGATGCACTTTACGATCTCTGTCTGCACGGCATCCAGACGGTTGAATTATTTCTGAATTCGCCCTCAGAGTGCAAACCCGTTTTTGCCGGCGATCTGCACGCAATGCTCAAGCGGTTCGGCGTCAGCTGTTTTTCTGTGCATCCCTGGACGGCGACCAGCGAGGGCTTTATGCTCTTTTCCAATTATCCGCGCCGGTGTGCGGATTTTCTGGAGGAGACAAAGCATGTGTTTGCGCTGATGGAACGCATCGGGGCGAAATACTATATCCTGCACGGTGCGCCGGCAGGCAGGGTTCCTGCGGAGATCTACTGCGAACGGTTTCATCTGCTCGCGGAGACCGCAAAGCCCTTCGGCGTGACTGTGACACAGGAAAACGTCAACAAATTCGAGAGCCAGAGCCTGCGCTTTCTCAAGGAATTTTGCAGGCAGCTCGGCGATGACGCTAAGATCACTTTTGATACCAAGCAGGCCGTGCGCGCCGGAATGGATATTTCCGAGGCCGTGCGTGCGGTCGGAGATAAGATTGTGCATGTGCACCTCAGCGACCACGGCAGCCTCGGCGACTGCCTGCGCATCGGAAAAGGCCGGTTTCAGATCGCACCGTTTCTTTCCGCGCTTGCTGCGCAGGGCTTTGACGGCACTGTGACGCTGGAGCTGTACCGCGAGGCGTTCGGCTCTACGGCAGAGCTTGCCGAGGACTGGCAGCGCATCGCAAGACTCATCCGCGCTGCGGAGAAGGCGTCTTCGGCAGATTGATGATAAGGTACGGGGAGCGTGTCCCCGGCAGGAATGAGGGAAAAGCCCTCAGATATCGCGCAGCGATTCCGCTGCTGTAGAAAGGAGCGTGCGCTATGCGTTGTCCGTGGTGCGGAGAAGAGGATACAAAGGTCATTGATTCACGCTCTGTTGAGGGGAAGAAAAAGCGCCGCAGATGCTGCACAAAATGCGGCAAGCGCTTCACGACCTTTGAATGCGTCGAGCGGCCGCTGCTGATGGTCGCAAAAAGAGACGGCTCGTTTGAGCCGTTCAATCGCAACAAGCTGATGGGCGGCATCTTTAATTCCATCAAGAAGCGGCCTGTCAAAATGGAGCAGGTCAATGCGCTTGTGGATGAGATCGAGGCCGAGCTTGCAAATGAGATGGTGCAGACCGTTTCGCCCGACCGGATCGGCAGCATGGTCATGGAACGGCTGATGAATATTGATCCGGTCGCCTATGTCCGCTTTGCTTCCGTCTATCTGCGCTTTTCCGATGCGGCCGATTTTGTCCGCATCATCAGCGAAATGCAGGAACGTTCCGGAAACGGCGCTAACGGACAGAACGCATGACCTGCGTCTGTGCGTCGTAAACCTGCGCGCCGGCCAGTGCGTCGCCGCAGAGCAGAAGCTCTGCATAAAGATGCGTTTTTCCGCCGTTTTCAACCGGATATACATATCGTTTTGCCGCGCTGCC
The DNA here is from genome assembly GCA_017427265.1 of Oscillospiraceae bacterium. Lineage (GTDB taxonomy): Bacteria > Bacillota > Clostridia > Oscillospirales > Ruminococcaceae > Firm-04. The sequence goes on from JAFRTG010000046.1 coordinate 80,880, forward strand.
GGCATATTGCTCCGGCGAAAGACCCTGCCCGTGCTGCAGCTGCAGCCAGCGCTGTCCCGCCGGTGTCACCCATTCGCACGGCAGATAGGTCTCACTGACTGCCGGTTCCGCGACGACCCAGCCGCGGAGATTCAGCCATGCTTCCCGCGCCTGCGCATCCGAAAGAATGACCGCGTCTTGCGGCGCCCGCTGCAGCCGCTGCCGGAGCAGAAATCCGGCCGCAAGCAGCAGAAGCATCACGGCAAACAGCCGCAGCATCCGTCTGTTCGGTTGTTTCATACAGAGTTCACCCCCCGGTGCATATTATGCAGCCGGATTTCATAAAAGAACCGCCTGTGCAGGCTGACTGCGCAGACGGGATTTCATTCCGCAGGAGGCACGGTTATCATGCGACTTGACCGCTTTTTGTCCGGGCAGACGGCCTTTTCCCGCCGGGAGCTGACAGAGCGCATCCGCAGCGGTGCCGTAACCTGCAACGGCACGGTCATCCGGAAGCCCGATGCGGCCGTAAATCCCGGAACCGATGCGGTCACACTGCTGGGAAAACCCATTGTTTACAGCGAATTTCACTGGTTTCTGCTCCATAAGCCGGAGGGCGTCATCACTGCTGCCCGCGATCCGAAGCAGAAAACCGTGCTCGATCTGCTCAGACCGGAGGATCGCCTTCCGCGGCTCGCGCCGGTCGGCAGACTCGACAAGGATACGGCCGGAATGCTGCTCATCACCGATGACGGCGTCACGGCGCATCAGATGATCTCGCCGAAGCACCATGTCGCAAAGTACTATCTTGCGGCGCTGCGGGATCCGTTCCGGCAGGATTATATATCAGCTTTCCGCAGCGGCATGCTGCTGCGCGAGGGCGGCTCTGAGGAGCAGTGTCTGCCCGCGGAATGTATGCAGATCGGGGAGCGGCTTGCCGTTCTGGAGCTGCATGAGGGCAGATATCATCAGGTGCGGCGGATGTTTGCCGCAGCCGGAAATCATGTGGAAAACCTGCTCCGCGTGCAGATCGGACAGCTCAGATTACCCCCCGATCTGCCGAAAAATGACTATTTGCCAATTTTCAACAAAGATGTGGAATCTGCGTTGAAAAATTCGGATATTTCAGAAGTTTGTGCGTTTTGCGCGCAAGATTATTCGTCATATTGGATAAAGACCGGGATTTAAGTTTGGTCAATAATCATCTTGACCGGAAGCGGAAAATCTGGTATGATTGTATCAGCGGTGTTATGGGCTGTTCCGGTGCCTTTTCGGAGTGCCTTCCGCCGCAGAAAATCGTTTCATTATGTATGCGGTCAGGCGCATACTTGCAGGATGAGACTTTCCGGATCGTCCGTCCGGACTGTCGGCTCTGCATGGATAAATTTTTTTGATAATTCACAGGAGGACATGAGAATGGCAAGTTTGTCTTTGCGGGGTATCTATAAAAAATATCCCGGCGGCGTTGTCGCTGTATCCGATGTAAACCTCGAAATCCGCGACAAGGAATTCATCGTTCTGGTCGGCCCGTCCGGCTGCGGTAAGTCTACTACACTGCGTATGATCGCCGGTCTGGAGGAGATCTCCGAGGGTGAACTGTATATCGGCGACCGTCTGGTCAATGACATTGCCCCGAAGGATCGCGATATCGCAATGGTGTTCCAGAACTACGCTCTTTATCCGCATATGACGGTTTTTGATAACATGGCATTCGGTCTGAAGCTCCGCAAGGTGCCGAAGGACGAGATCGCCCGCAAGGTGGAAGAGGCTGCAAGAATCCTCGACCTGACTCCGCTGCTCAACCGCAAGCCGAAGGCAATGTCCGGCGGTCAGCGTCAGCGTGTGGCGCTCGGCCGTGCAATCGTCCGTAACCCGCAGGTCTTCCTGCTCGACGAGCCGCTGTCGAACCTCGACGCAAAGCTCCGTGCGCAGATGAGAACTGAGATCTCCCTGCTGCACAAGCGTCTCGGCACCACGTTCATCTATGTTACGCATGACCAGACCGAGGCTATGACGATGGGCGACCGTATCGTCGTTATGAAGGGCGGCTTCGTCCAGCAGATCGACTCTCCGCAGAACCTCTATGAGACTCCGTGCAACAAGTTCGTTGCAGGCTTCCTCGGTTCTCCGCAGATGAACTTCATCGACGCTGTCCTCACCTACCGTGACGGCCAGTATGTCGTGACCTTCGGCTCCCAGGATACCAAGAACTACAGAGGCGTCACCTCTGAGGTCATCCTGCCGCAGAGCAAGGTTACCCCGGATCTCGAGCACTACATCGACAAGGAAGTTATCATGGGCATCCGTCCGGAGAACGTCCACGATGAGCCGCAGTACCTCGCAAATGCAACGACCGGTATTGTCAAGTGCAATGTTGAGATCACCGAGCTGATGGGCGCTGAGACCTATCTCTACCTCGACTTCGAGGGTGTCAAGCTGACCGCCCGTGTTTCTCCGAAGTCCACTGCGCGCCCGCAGGATGAGATTGATGTCGTCTTTGATGCCGAAAAGATTCACCTCTTTGACAAAGAGACCGAAAAGACCATCATTAACTGATTCTGTTCGTACAAAGACCCGTTCTGCTGTCCGGCAGAGCGGGTTCTTTTCACTGTAAAAAGGAGGTTTTGTTATGTTTTTGAAAATTCGTGATACGATCATTGATTCGGAAGCGGTGGCATATGTCCGGCAGTTCCGGAACGAGAGCAGCCCTTTGAATATCAAGGAGACATACGGCCTCAGGATCGGGTTCAAAAATTCGGATGCTGCCGTCAGCATCCCGTTTGATAACGAAAAAGACGCCCGCAAATATTACGATGAGCTCGGCAGTATGCTGGAAGCTGTCAGTCTGTGACGGCTTCTGTCTCCCCTGAATAAACGGAGTGATGCACTTATGAGATTTGCTTTTTTTGATGCGAAGGCCTACGACAAGCCGTCCTTTGAGCGCTTCGGCGCCGAGCACGGCATCAAGTTCAAGTTTTACGATACCAGACTGACCGAGGACACCGCAGAGCTTGCGCGCAACTGCGACGGCGTCTGCGTGTTCGTCAACGATACACTGAATGCAGATGTACTGGAAAAGCTCGCCGACCTCGACTGCAAGTATATCGCGCTGCGCTGCGCCGGCTATAACAATGTCGATCTGAAGGCGGCTGCCGACTGCGGTCTGCGGGTTGCGCATGTGCCCGCCTATTCGCCCTATGCAGTCGCGGAGCATGCGATGGCGCTGCTGCTGTGCTCGGTGCGCCGCATCCACAAGGCGTATATCCGCACAAGAGATTTCAATTTCTCCCTGAACGGCATGACCGGCTTTGATCTCCACGGCAAGACTGTCGGCGTGGTCGGCACCGGAAAGATCGGCAGAGTGTTTATCAATATCTGCCGCGGCTTCGGGATGCATGTAATCGCATACGACAAGTTCCCGGCAAAGGATACGGATATTGAATACGTATCGCTGGAGGAGCTGCTCTCCCGCAGTGACATCGTTTCGCTGCACTGCCCGCTGACCGATGAGACAAGGCATCTCATCAACTGCGAGACCATCCGGCTGATGAAAAAGGGCGTTGTCATTATCAATACATCCCGCGGTGCGCTGATTGACGCCGAATGCCTGCTCGAAGGCATCAAGGCACGGCAGATCGGTGCGGCCTGCCTCGATGTTTACGAGGAAGAAACCGAATATTTCTATGAGGATCTTTCCGGGCATATCATCAGTGACGATGTGCTCGCAAGACTGATTTCCATGCCGAATGTCATTGTGACATCGCATCAGGCGTTTCTTACCGAGGAGGCGCTGAGCAATATCGCGGAGACCACGGTTCTCAATATGAAGCAGCTCCACGATGACGGCGCCTGCGCAAACGAGCTGATCTGGAAAAACGGCGAGATTGTCCACGGGAGCGCGAAATAAGGTGTCTCCGACGGATTTTGAAATGAAAGTTTTGACCAAACTTTTTCAGAAGTTTGCGGGAGTCCGGAAGCGAGGAGCCTCTGGTCGCTCACCGCAGTAAGCGAAATTCCCCATTCCGTAATCGCATCCGCGAAGCGGATACATCATAATTTGAAAAGGCTAAATAAGGACATAATGAAAAAAAAGATAGAGCTATTTGAGCAAGCATTCCGAAGAAACCGGTGAAAGTATTCTTGTGGGAGATAGCTGTATCAGAAATCAAAAAAATATAGTTAAGGAGCAATGCATGATGAATATTACAAACGATATCCGCTATGTCGGCGTCAATGACCACCAGATCGACCTGTTTGAGGGTCAGTATGATGTCCCGAACGGTATGGCCTATAATTCCTATGTTATCATGGATGAGAAAATTGCTGTTATGGATACCGTTGACCGCAATTTTACGCATGAGTGGCTCGACAATCTCGCTGGCGTGCTCGGCGGCAGAAAGCCCGATTATCTCGTCGTGCAGCATATGGAGCCCGATCACTCCGCCAATATCGCAAACTTCCTGAACCTCTATCCGGATGCCGTTGTGGTCGCTTCCGCAAAGGCATTCCAGATGATGCAGAATTTCTTCGGAACCGATTATGCTGACCGCAGAAAGGTCGTCAAGGAAGGCGATACGCTCGGACTCGGCAAGCATACGCTCCATTTTGTCGCTGCGCCGATGGTGCACTGGCCGGAGGTTCTGATGACCTATGACAGCACGGACAAGGTGCTCTTTTCCGCTGACGGCTTCGGCAAGTTCGGTGCGCTCGACGTCGAGGAGGACTGGGCCTGCGAGGCAAGACGCTATTACTTCGGCATCGTCGGCAAGTACGGCGCACAAGTGCAGGCTGTGCTCAAAAAGGCCGCCGGCCTTGATATTCAGATCATTTGTCCGCTGCACGGCCCTGTGCTGACCGAGAACCTCGGCTACTATATCGGGCTTTATGATACATGGTCGTCCTACGGCACCGAGACAGAGGGCATTGCCGTGTTCTATACCTCTGTCTACGGCAACACGAAGCGCGCCGCAGAAAAGCTCGCGGAGGAGCTGAAAGCGAACGGCTGCCCGAAGGTCGCGCTCAACGACCTCGCCCGCGAGGATATGGCAGAGTGCGTTGAGGATGCATTCCGCTACGGCAAAATCGTGCTCGCAACCACGACCTATAATGCGGAGATTTTCCCGTTCATGCGTACATTCATCGAGGAGCTCACCGAGCGCAATTTCTCGAACCGCACCGTCGGTCTGATCGAGAACGGCTCATGGGCGCCGCAGGCCGAAAAGGTCATGAAGAAAATGCTCGAAGGCTGCAAAAATGTCACCTTTGCGGAGAATACCGTGCATATCAAGTCTGCGCTGAATGAGGAAAACAGCAAGCAGATCAAAGCGCTCGCAGATGAGCTCTGTCAGGAGTATCTCGCGCAGCATGACGATACCGCTGACAAAAACGATCTGACTGCGCTGTTCCGCATCGGCTACGGGCTTTATGTCGTCACCTCCAATGACGGCAAGCAGGATAACGGCCTCATTGTCAACACGGTCACGCAGGTCACCAATACCCCGAACCGCATTGCCGTCACGATCAATAAGGAAAACTATTCGCACCATGTCATCAAGCAGACCGGCATCATGAATGTCAACTGCCTGTCCGTCGATGCACCATTCAAGGTGTTTGAGAACTTCGGATTCCGCAGCGGCCGGAATGCCGACAAGTTCGAGGGCTGCAGTCCGATCCGTACCGAAAACGGCCTGCTTATGCTCCCGCATTATATCAATGCCATGATGTCGCTCAAGGTTGAGCAGTATATCGACCTCGGAACGCACGGCATGTTCATCTGCGAAATCACTGAGGCGCGCGTGATCTCCAACGCCGATACCATGACCTATACCTACTATCAGGAGCATGTCAAGCCGAAGCCGCAGACTGACGGCAAAAAGGGCTGGGTCTGCACAATCTGCGGCTATGTCTATGAGGGCGAGGAGCTCCCCGATGACTTTGTCTGCCCGCTTTGCAAGCACGGCGCTTCCGACTTCGAGCCGATCGAATGACAGTTGTGTCTCCGACGGATTTGGAATGGGGGCGCTGCCCCCAAGCCCCTGCCAAAGGGAAAGAGTCCCTTTGGAATCCCGCGATGATGTGAGAATATGATAAAACCGCCTGATTGTTACGTTTACAGTCAGGCGGTTCAGACTGTCGATAAACCTTCTTTGACCCAAAATTAAAGTTTTTGGTCGAGCTTTTTTTCAAAAAGGTCGCGGGTCGAGGGCAGCGCCCTCGTCGCTCTCCGCAGAGAGCGAAATTCCCTTGCGTTTAAGCGCCTGCGGGTTTGGGGGCTTGTAAGAGAAGCCCCCATTCTATGATAGCATCCGCGAAGCGGATACCTTTTTGATAAACCGAACCGCCTGACTGCATAAAACGGTCAGGCGGTTGTTTTTCTGCTTTATATCGGGATTCCAAAGGGATAGATCCCTTTGGCGGAGGGTTGGGGGCAGCGCCCAAATTATAAATCCATCGGAAATACCTCTATTTCTGTATCAGCCAGTAAATCAGGCCGTACACGGCAGAAGCGGCGGTGCCGTAAAGAAGCACCGGGCCTGCGATCGTAAAAATTTTTGTGCCGACGCCGAGGATAAAGCCCTCTGTTTTGGATTCGACCGCTGCCGAGGCAACCGCGTTCGCAAAGCCTGTGACCGGGACGAGCGTGCCGGCGCCGCCGTGCTTTGCAATTTTCTGATAGACACCGAGGCCGGTCAGCAGCGCAGAGCAGAATACCAGAATCACCGATGTCCATGCGCCTGCGGCTTCCTCGTTCAGACCGCGCCGCAGCAGATATTGCCGGAGGATCTCGCCTGCCAGGCAGATGCTCCCGCCGATCAGAAAGGCTTTTGTCACGGTTGCGGGGATGTCGGTTCTGCGGGAGGCCTGTGCGACCATTTCGCGGTATTCGTTTTTTCCGGGATCGCGCAATCCCTGTGAATGCAGGATCTTTGTCATATGCTCACTCCTATCTGCCGGTAGGATATGCAGCAGATGCGGGATTATACCTATCCTTTCAAAAGAAGGCGCGGGCTCCCCGCTCTTTGAGGTGACCCCTCAGTCTGCTTCGCAGACAGCTCCCCTTTCAGGGGAGCCAGAACATGGGGGAGAATCTGCCTTTGAGAAGCCGCGAACAGCGGCGTGAAGGTGAAAAAAAGGGGGAGCTTCGCTGCCGTCGCCCGGAGGGAAATGCCCGCGGGGGCTCCCCGCCTGCTCGCCGAAATCCGGAAAAATTGATAAGAAAATACGGAAAAATGCGGGTTCTTTTTTCATACCGGCACGCAAAAAACTTGAAAAATCTCTTGCACTTTCCTGTTTTTTATGGTATAATAAATTGTTGAAACGCGAGATTGTGAAATTTTTGTCAATCCGCATGGTGAATACCGCGATAGAAAGGATGTTCCGGATATGGAAAAAAAGCCGCTCAGTGAACTTGCCCCCGCTGCACTCGAGGCAATGCTCCAGGAAACAAAAGCCGCATACGACGCCTTTCAGGCAAAGAAACTCAGCCTGAATATGGCACGCGGCAAGCCCGGCCCCGAGCAGCTTGATCTGACAATGCCTCTGCTTGACGCACTGCCCTCCGGTGCAAGCGCAATCTCCGAAAGCGGAGACGACTGCCGCAATTACGGTCTGCTCTCCGGCATCGCCGAGGCCAAAAAGCTCTTTGCCGATATCCTCGGTGCGGATCCTGCGGAGATGTTTGTCGGCGGCAGCTCCAGTCTGGAACTGATGTTTGCATGTCTGCAGATTGCCTATGTCAAGGGCATCGCAGGATGTACGCCGTGGAGTAAGCTGGATGAGGTTAAGTTCCTCTGCCCTGTTCCCGGCTATGACCGCCACTTTGCGCTGACCGAATATTTCGGTGTGAAGATGATTACGGTTCCGACCGACGAAAACGGCCCGGATATGGAAATCGTCAGGAAGTACGTCGAAAACGATGATACCGTCAAGGGTATCTGGTGCGTGCCGGTTTACGCAAACCCCTCCGGCATTGTGTACAGCGACGAGACCGTCCGTGCATTTGCCGCGCTTAAGCCCGCTGCCAAGGACTTCCGTATCTTCTGGGATAATGCATACTGCATTCATCACCTTGTTGAAAATCCGAAGAAGCCGCTGACGATCAATCAGGCCTGTGCCGAGGCCGGCAGCAACGGCATCTTTTATCAGTTTGTTTCGACCTCCAAAGTCACATTCCCCGGCGCAGGTGTCGCTGCGTTCAATACATCCAAGGCCAATCTCGAAGAGCTGCAGAAGCATCTCGGCATTCAGACGATCGGCTTTGACAAGATGAATATGCTCCGTCATGTGCGCTTTTTCCACGGCAGCGCAGACGAAATGCGTGCACATATGGAAAAGCACCGCGCAGTTCTGGCTCCGAAGTTTGCCGTCGTGCTCGACATGCTCGAAAAGGAGATTGCACCGCTCGGCATCGGTAAGTGGACAAAGCCGGAGGGCGGCTACTTTGTTTCGTTCTTTGCGCCGAATGGTACCGCAAAGCGCATTGTGCAGCTCTGCAAGGAGGGCGGCGTGACGCTGACCGGCGCAGGCGCGACTTATCCCTATAAAAATGACCCGGATGACAGCAACATCCGCATTGCGCCGACCTATCCTTCTCCCGCAGAGCTGGAGCAGGCGATGGAGCTGTTCTGCATCTGCGTGAAGCTGGCCGCGCTGGAACAGCTTGTGAAGTAAGAGCGCATTAAATTGAAAACGAAATAAAACAGGTCAGGTTTTCGCCTGACCTGTCAGTCTGTCGATAAACTTGCGAAAAACCAAAATTAAAGTTTTTGATCGACCTTTTTTCAAAAAGGTCGCGGGTTCTTAGGGCAGAGCCCTGAGTCGCACTCCGCAGAGTGCGAAACTCCTTTGCGTTCAGGAGCTCGGCGGGCTTGGGGACCTGCGATAGAGGTCCCCATTTCTGAATAGCATCCGCGCAGCGGATACCTCTTTCATAAATCCCCGATTATCCACTCCCGCGCGGTTTCAGCCCCCTTGACTGAATGCCGAAACTGTGTTATAATAAATCAGATATCCGGATACGTCCGGACTGCGAAATTGCTATAAAAAGCGGAGATTTCCGCGGAGGAGATTAAAATGCTCGATATTAAGTTTCTGATTAACAACAAAGACGCTGTCAAGGAGAACATCAAGAAGAAGTTCCAGGATGACAAGCTCCCGCTCGTTGATGAGGCAGCAGAGCTCTATGCTCAGATCATGGATGCAAAACACATCTCCGAGGATCTGCGCGCACAGCGCAACAAGCTCTCGGCACAGGTGCCGGCACTCATGAAGGCCGGCAAAAAGGATGAGGCCGAGGCCATCAAAAATCAGGTCAAGGAAAATGCCGGCATCATGAAGGAAAAAGAAGCCCTCATGGATGAGGCAAGCGTAAAGCTCGATGACATCATGAAGCGCATTCCGCAGATGATCGACGCTTCCGTGCCGATCGGCAAGGACGACAGCGAAAATGTCGAGGTCGAGCGCTTCGGCGAGCCGGTCGTGCCGGATTATGAGATTCCGTATCACGCCGATATCATGACCAGCCTTTCGGGTCTGGACAAGGACGCCGCAGGCAGAGTTGCCGGTACCGGTTTCTACTATCTCATGGGCGATATCGCAAGACTGCATGAGGCTGTGCTTGCCTATGCAAGAGACTTTATGATTGACCACGGTTTTACCTACATGATTCCGCCGTTCATGATGCACAGAAGCATCGTCGAGGGCGTCATGAGCTTTGAGGAAATGGAAGCCATGATGTACAAGATCGAGGGTGAGGATCTCTACCTGATCGGTACCTCCGAGCACACCATGATCGGCCGGTTTGTCAACCAGATCGTTGACGAAAGCTCGCTGCCGCTGACGCTGACATCCTACTCCCCCTGCTTCCGCAAGGAGATCGGTTCGCACGGTCTGGAGGAGCGCGGCGTCTACAGAATCCATCAGTTTGAAAAGCAGGAAATGATCGTCCTCTGCAAGCCGGAGGAGAGCATGGACTGGTATAACAAGATGTGGAAGCTCTCCGTTGAGCTGTTCCGCAGCATGGAGATTCCGGTGCGTCAGCTCGAATGCTGCTCCGGTGACCTCGCAAACCTCAAGGTCAAGTCCTGCGACATTGAGGCATGGAGCCCGCGTCAGCAGAAGTATTTTGAGGTCTGCTCCTGCTCGAACCTCGGCGATGCACAGGCTCGCCGCCTGAAGATCCGCACAAAGGGCGAGAACGGCACCTACCTCGTGCACACGCTGAACAATACCGTTGTGGCACCGCCGAGAATGCTCATCGCACTGCTTGAGAATCACTATCAGGCAGACGGCTCTGTCACGATTCCGGCTGTTCTGCAGCCGTACATGGGCGGCAAGGATCGTCTTGTTCCTGCCGGCAAATGACTCTGAAATCATAGGATCTCACTGCCTGACTGTTTTTATGACGGTCAGGCAGTGATAATTTATGGTTATTGTACTTTTATCCTTTTGTCTGATGGCTGTTTTTACCGGGCGCGAATGTTTGCGGGGTGCTTTTGCATGGGGAGAGTTTGTCTTTCAGAAGCCGCGAACAGCGGCGTGAAAGTGAAAAAATTGTGGGAGCTCCGCTGCCGCCCTCCGAAGGTAATTGGAAGCGGGCACTGTCCGCCCGGTTGACAAAGATTCTGCTTTTGTGTATAATGATAGCAGAATATTCAAGCAGGGAGGCTCTTGATATGGAACAATCCGCAGAATCCGTTTTTCCGGAGAAATACCGCGTGCTCTCCGGCAGCGCCCTGAAAATGATCGCGCTCATCACCATGATTATTGACCATATCGGCGCTGTGCTCCTCAGTCAGCAGGGCTCCGCGCTCCTGCCGCTCTTTGACGGCGCGCCGGAATCCCTGACGCTTTATCAGATCTTCCGCACGATCGGCCGGATCGCATTTCCGCTCTATTGCTTTCTGATTACCGAAGGCTGCGTGCATACGCATGACCGGAAAAAATACGGCGCCAATCTGCTGATTTTTGCGCTGCTCTCGGAGCTGCCGTGGAATCTGGAGCATTCCGGCACATGGCGCTACAGCGGGCAGAATGTCTTTTTCACGCTGTTCCTCGGCTTCTGCTGCATCTGCATTTACGACCGCTTCCGGGACGATACCAAAAAGCAGATCATCGGTCTGCTCTGCATGATTCTGATTTCCCTCGTGATTCGTGCGGATTACGGCACCGTCGGCATGGGCTTCATTCTGATGCTCTATGTCCTGCGGGAGAAAAAGGTCGCGCAGGCGATTCTCGGCTGCTGCCTGCTCAATACGGCGTGGAAAATACTCCCGGCCTTTGCGCTCATCAATCTCTATAACGGCAAGCGCGGATTCATCCGCGGAAAGGTGCTCAAATATCTGTTCTATGCTGCCTATCCGGTACACATGCTGATTCTGTATCTGATCCGGGTGCGCAGCTTCGGCGGCTATTGAACATGCGGAAAGGAGTCAGGCATGGAACCGAAATATGCAGAAAATATCATCGTCGGTGTGATCTTCAAAAAGAAGTTTCAGTGGTATATCACGGATAAAAGCATCTGGCGGCTGGATTACCGGAAATTTTATGACGAATGGGCTGCGACCTACCGCAGCCGCGGCAAGGATCAGGTCACGTTCATTAAAGAAGTCGGATCCTTCGGCGAATTCCTCAGCACCCGCTTCCGGATTCCGGTCGCGGACAAGGATACCGCAAAGGAGTTCCTGAAGCATATCAGCACAGAGATCAGCTCCGTCGGGGAGCTTGCATATCTCTACGACCGTGCCGGTACTGCCGAGGCGCAGAAGGCGCTGTTCCCGGCGCTGCTTGTCAATTTCGATGCGAAGGAGCTGTATTCGCAGTATCCCGAAAAGGACATTGAATTTGAGAAATATGTCCCGCAGGGCTGGCGCGCTTCGCACCGGCGCTTTGAAAATCTGATCCCGGCGGCAGAACGCTTCTGGGCTTACGCTTGAATCCGGAAAGCATCTCTCCGGCAGGGCTTGTCCCTGTCCGGCGGGGTGCTTTTTTTCTCCGCGTGACAAGTTAGCCAATAATTTGCAGCCGACAGCTTTCCGTTCCTGCAATCTGCTTTTTTCTTGCATTTCCTCTTGCTTTTTTTGTTTGTATAGGGTATAATATATGGTGTATGATTATGCGAAAATGCCGATACCGTTTCATACAGCGGATCGGGTCAGGAGGAACGAACGTGGATGAGAAAAAACTGATATCGGTCATTGTTCCCTGCTATAACGAGCAGGAGGTTCTGCCGATGTTTTTCAAGGAGATCAGAAAGGTCTCCGCACAGATGCAGGAAAAATATCCCGAAACTGAATTTGAATTTCTGTTTATAGATGACGGCTCCAAGGACAGCACGCTCAGCATCCTGCGCGCACTGAAAAGAGAAGATTCCCGTGTGCGCTATATTTCGTTTTCCCGCAATTTCGGAAAGGAATCCGGAATCTATGCCGGACTTTCCAACGCAAAGGGTGATTACTGCGTCGTCATGGACGCGGATCTGCAGCATCCGCCGAAGTTTTTGCCGACGATGTACGAGGCAGTCAGAAGCGGCCGTTATGACTGCGCAACCACGCGCAGAGTCAGCCGCGAGGGCGAATCCAAGGTGCGCTCCTGGTTTGCGCGGCTGTTCTATAAGATCATGAACAAAATCTCTCAGACGGAGATTGTGGACGGTGCTCAGGACTTCCGCTTCATGACCCGGCAGATGGTCGATGCAGTGCTTTCCATGAGCGAATACAACCGCTTTTCCAAGGGCATTTTCTCGTGGGTCGGCTTCCGTGTCAAGTATCTTGAATATGAGAATGTTGAGCGCGCGGCCGGCACGAGCGCATGGAGCTTCTGGGGACTGTTCCGCTATTCGCTGGAGGGTATCCTTGGCTTTTCGACGGCGCCGCTCACCGCAACGGCGATCATCGGATTTGTTTCCTGTCTGCTCGGCCTGATCCTGCTGCTGTTCACGGTCATCAAGAAGCTGGCCGTCGGCGGTGACCCGCTCGGCTATGCGACCACGACCTGCTGTGTTATTTTCTTCGGCGGTCTGCAGGTGTTCTGCACGGGCATCCTCGGTCTGTATCTCGGCAAGACTTATCTGGAGGTCAAGCACCGCCCGGTTTATCTGGTGCGCGAGACTGACGAGAATGCAGAGCAGTTTGAAGAACCCGCAGAGGACGAGAATCCGGAGGAGATGGAAAAGCGCCTCAAGATGAATGCGGTCAAGCGCCTGAAGCTCGAAACCGAAACCGAGCAGGAGCTCGACGAGATCGTCACTGCTGCATTTGCTGATGAGGAACCGGAGGAAGCCGCCGCTGCGGAATACAGCGATGCGGCAGAGGATGAATCCGGAGACTGGGAAGAATCGCTGCCTTACGATGATGAAGCGGATGACGGCGAAATCGAATATGACGAAGAAGATTCGGATGATGCTGAGGCGGAATCCGATGCAGAAGAAATCGTTGAGGAAGCGGAAGCAGAATCCGACGCGGTAGAAACCGTTGAGGAAGCAGAAGCGGAATCCGACGAAGAAACCGTTGAGGAAGCAGAAGCAGAATCCGACGGGGAAGAAACCGTTGAGGAAGCAGAAGCGGAATCCGACGAAGAAGCTGCTGAGGAAGCAGAAGCCGAGTACGACGAGGATGAAGATGACGAGGATGCAGCAGCAGAGCTTGAAGCTGCGCTGAAGGCTGCGCCGCGTGCGCCGAAACGGACTGAGAAATTTGAAATCAAGATCGACTACGACAGCATTGACTTTGATGAGGATGACGATTACGACGGCGATGAAAAGCCTGCACCGCGCACAGCAAAGCGTCCTGCACAGAAAGCGCCCGCTCCGAAGAAAAAACCGGCTGCACATTATGAGGACGAGGCGCCGCAGGTTTCCGTCAAGGACAAGGCACTTGATATCTGGTATGCAATCAAGGACAAGGTGCTGACGCTCAAGGAGAAAATCTCCGAGAAGATCAATCAGGCGGCAAACGGCAAGTTCGATCCTGACGCCATTGAGCGGGAGCTCGATCCCGATGCCTTCGACGAGGATTTCGCCGATGATTACGACGAATACGACGGTGAGGATTACGACGATTATCCTGAGGATGACGGCTATGACGACGACCTCGATCCCGAATACGACGAGCACGCGGATGACGATGATGATTACCACGGCTCGCATTTCTGATCTGCGCTGCCCGGCGCTGCTGCGAAAGGAACGCCGCCTATGAACCGCCGCATGAAGGTGCTGATTCTTGTGCTGCTGACCGCCGCGCTCTGTCTGAGTGCTGCCATTGCAAGCCTGCGGATGAATGACGGCGGAACGGAACCCGCTTCCTCGGAAACGGTTCCGGCTGCAGAGCCGCAGAATGTCTCACTGTTCAACGGCAAGGACGGGCTCTGGGGTGCGCGTACCGCAAACGGGCGCGTGCTGATTGCCCCGACATGGTTCTATCTCCGCAAGATGAGCGAGACTGTGCTGGTCGCACGCCGCAGCGGCGGAAAGAATGACCGCTTCGGTCTGATCCGCATGAACGGTGAGCAGCTGATTCCGTTCCTCTATGATTCCATTGCGCCCGCAGATCCCGGAGATTCCAATGTCTGGCTGGCGGCTTTTTCTGAAAACAGCACGGAGAAATATCATCTCTATCGCCCGGACGGAACACGCTGGATGGACGAAACATGGGATTCCTGCTCGTATCAGGAAGGCATTCTGGATATCACAAAGGGGCAGAACCGCTATTCCTGCAGACTGACCCGGAACGGCATTGAATGGCTGAACCGCTATGAGGAATATCCGGTCGGACTGCACAAGCTGGTGCTTGATTTCAACAGTACGGAAATGGCGCAGATGCCGCCTGCCGATACGATCAGCGGACTCGGAGAGGCTGCTGCTGTGTATCTGCGGTATCTGTTTATCACAAAAAAACCGCCGGACAGCTCGCTGCTCGGCTCAGAGAACGCTGTGCGTTCCGATTACGATTACAATAACTGCCGGCTGCTCCGTGCAGAGGTCAGCCGGATCCGTGTGCTGGAAACGGACGGCCTCCCCGCTTATCTGATGCAGATTCAGACCGAATATCTGCAGAGCGGAGAAGGGCCGGAAGAACGCATCAAAACTGCCATGATGCTGACAATCAGCAGAAATCTGGCAGGTGCATATATTTACAGCGATTTCACCGACGCCCGGCAGAGTGCGACCCGCACCGACCTGCTGGAATCGGAACGCTGAGAGAAAGGAGCTGAACCATAATGAAAAAGGTTGCTGTAATTATGGGCAGTGACAGCGATTTCCCGGTTGTCAAGAATGCCCTCACTGAGCTCAAGAGCTTCGGTGTTCCGTTTGAGGCGCATGTGATGAGTGCGCACAGAACCCCGGCACTCGCTGCCGAATTTGCAGAGAATGCAGAGGCAAACGGCTTCGGCGTTATCATCTGTGCTGCCGGTATGGCGGCGCATCTTGCAGGTGTCATCGCCGGACACACCACACTGCCGGTCATCGGCATTCCGTGCAAGGGTGCCCAGCTGGACGGCCTCGATGCGCTCCTCGCAACGGTCATGATGCCTTCCGGAATCCCGGTGGCAACGGTCGCTGTGGACGGCGCAAAGAATGCTGCCATCCTTGCCGTGCAGATGCTTGCACTCTCTGATGAGGGACTTGCTGCACAGCTCAAAGCGCGCAAGGCTGATATGATTGCAGGCGTGCTGAAAAAGGATGCTGCCCTGCAGGAAAAAATCGCGGAGCTGTAAGAGGAAAACAAGATGAGCCTGACCAAAGATATCAAAGACTTTTTTTATCCGGCCGACGGTGATTTGCCGGATAAGCCGGATGAAAAAGGGCGATTTGTACTGACCGGCCGTCAGATGATCGGCGGTATGCTGATCTGTACGGTCACAGACCGCGAGACCGGCGTCAGCTATATCACCAAGCCGGGCAATGACTGTCCGCTGACACCGCTGCTTGATGCAGACGGCAAACCGGAGCTGTATCGCGGAGAATAAACAGAATGTCAGATTTTACATTATGTGAGCAGTGCGGCAAAGAGCCTGCGGCCGTCTTTCTCGGTACGAAAGACGGTGATGCAAAGAAGCGGCGCTCGCTTTGCCTGAACTGCGCGAAAGAATCGGGTATTCCGGAAGTGCAGGAATATCTCAGACGGAAGAATGCACAACAGATCGGTTCGCAGAAATGCGTGCAGTGCGGAAAGCTGCCTGCGGTCGTCTTTGTTTCAAAATACAGCGGCGGCGAAGCTGAACGCGAAGGGCTCTGCCTGTTCTGCGCAAGAGAGCAGAAGATTCCGCAGGTCACGGAATATCTGGCGCGGATGAATGTGTCAGATGACGAACTGCGGAAGCTGCATGAAGATTTGCAGGCACAGAAACCGGACGGGCTGATCCGGAAAATCGGTCAGCTTTTCAAAAGCTAAGCAATGCGGAGCAATCCGCAAAAACATATGTCAACATTTTGAGGAGGAAATACCAATGGCAAACGTAACGAAAGGCGAGCAGCTCTATGAGGGCAAGGCAAAGAAGGTCTTTGCAACCAGCGATCCCGATCTCGTGATCGTTGACTACAAGGACGATGCAACTGCAGGCGACGGCGCCAAGAAGGGCACCATCAAGGGCAAGGGCGTCATCAACAACCAGATGACCAATGTCATGTTCTCCATGCTCGAAAAGGAAGGCGTTCCGACACATCTCGTTGAGGAGCTCAGCGAGCGCGAGACCCTCGTCAAGAAGGTCGAGATCGTTCCGCTGGAGGTCATCGTCCGCAATGTTGCCGCGGGCAGCTTCTCCAAGAGAATGGGCGTTGAGGAAGGCCGCAAGCTGCTCACCCCGATCCTCGAATTCAGCTACAAGAATGATGAGCTGCACGATCCGTTCATCAACGATTACTATGCACTGGCACTCGGCCTTGCAACCAAGGAAGAGATCGACACCATCGCAAAGTATGCATTCAAGGTCAATGAGTTCATGATCGGATTCTTCAAGAAGCTGAACATCGACCTCATCGACTTCAAGATTGAGTTCGGCCGCTTCCACGGTCAGATCGTCCTCGCAGACGAGATCTCTCCGGACACCTGCCGCTTCTGGGATTCCACCACGCACGAGAAGCTCGACAAGGATCGCTTCCGCAGAGACATGGGCGGCGTTGAGGAGGCCTATCAGGAAATCATGAAGCGCCTCAAGGAAAATGCCTGATAACAGACTGCTTTCGGATCAGACTGTAATTGCCGCATCCTTTTTTGTAAAACGGATTTCCGGAGGGGCTGTGTCCTTCCGGAGCGGCACGGGCAAATGCCCTCAAATTCTGTCCGCAGTGCGGACACCGAAACTGGAGGAAGTTTATGGGCGGTATTTTCGGCGCAGTGTCCAGAGCGGACATTACGGTCGACCTGTTCTTCGGAACAGATTACCACACACATCTCGGCGCACGCAGAGGCGGCATGGCTGTCTATGCGGGAGACACCGGTTTTCAGCGTGCCATTCACAACATTGAGAATGCACCGTTCCGGACAAAGTTCGAGCACGATCTCAATGAAATGCACGGCAATATGGGCATCGGATGTATCAGTGATACCGATCCGCAGCCGGAGCTGGTGCGCTCGCACCTCGGCAGCTATGCCCTGACAACCGTCGGCAGAATCAACAATGCCGAGGAGCTTGTCAACGATATCATTTCGCACGGCGGCCACTTCGGCGAGCAGAGCGGCGGCGTCATCAATCAGACCGAGCTCGTCGCTGCACTGATTGACCAGTGCGATACCATCCCGGACGGCATCCGCTATGCACAGCAGAAGATCAAGGGCTCAATGACCCTGCTGCTGATGACAAAGGAAGGCCTTTATGCTGCGCGTGACTATATGGGCAGAACGCCGATTATTCTCGGCCATAAGGAAGGTGCATACTGCGCCGCATTTGAATCGTTCTCCTATATGAACCTCGGTTATTCCTATGTCCGCGATCTGGCTCCGGGCGAAGTCGTCTTTATGACGCCGGATTCCTGCGAGCGCGTCATGGAACCGAATCATCAGATGAAGATCTGCGCATTCCTGTGGATCTATTACGGCTATACCACATCCTGCTATGAGGGCGTCAATGTTGAGGTCATGCGCAACAACTGCGGCGCACTGCTCGCAAAGCGCGATCAGGGCATTGATGTGGACTATGTTGCCGGTATTCCGGAATCCGGAAACGGCCATGCCATCGGCTATGCCAATGAGAGCGGCATCCGCTTTGCAAGACCGTTCATCAAATATACCCCGACATGGGTGCGCAGCTTTACGCCGGCCAAGCAGTCCGTGCGTGACCTGACTGCCCATATGAAGCTGATTCCCGTGGAGCAGCTGATCCGCGGCAAAAAGCTGCTGTTCCTCGACGATTCCGTCGTCCGCGGCACGCAGATGCGCAATACCGTTGAGTTCCTTTATAACAACGGCGCCAAAGAGGTGCATATCCGTTCGGCCAGCCCGCCGAGCATGTTCGGATGTAAGTTCCTGAACTTCTCGCCCGGAAAGTCCGATATGGATCTGATTGCGCGGCAGGTCGTCCGCAGCTTTGACGGCGATGACCGCTATCTGCATGATTACTGCACCGATAACACGGAACGCTATCAGGCAATGGTCGATGAGATCGCACACCGCCTGAACTTTACCTCGCTGAAGTATCATCTGCTCGCAGATGTGCAGAAGGCCGTCGGACTCGATCCGGACATGCTCTGCACCTACTGCTTCACAGGTGAGGAATAATCTGCAAGGAGATTTGAGAATGGGACACGAAAAAAACAGTTTTTCCGAGAGCTACGCAAAGGCCGGTGTTGATGTCACGGCCGGCTACCGTGCGGTTGACCTGATGAAGCAGTATGTCGCCCGCACCGTAACCGCGGGCGTCATGGACGGAATCGGCGGCTTCGGCGGTCTTTTCCGGCTCGATGTCAAGGGCATGGAGTCTCCGGTGCTCGTTTCCGGTACGGACGGTGTCGGCACCAAAATCAAGATTGCTTTCATCATGGACCGCCACAATACCGTCGGTATCGACTGCGTGGCCATGTGTGTCAACGATGTCATCTGCTGCGGCGCAAAACCGCAGTTCTTCCTCGATTATATTGCGTGCGGCAAGAATGTTCCGGAAAAAATCGCAGCGATCGTTTCCGGCGTTGCGGAGGGCTGCGTGCAGTCCGGCTGTGCGCTTGTCGGCGGTGAGACCGCGGAGCATCCCGGTCTGATGCCCGATGACGAGTATGATCTCGCCGGCTTTACCGTCGGTCTGGTCGATGAGAAGAAGATTCTCAAGCCCGATACGCAGAAAAAGGGCGATGTGCTCATCGCAATCGCTTCCAGCGGCGTGCATTCCAACGGCTTCTCGCTCGTGCGCAAGGTGTTCAATGTCAACGAGCAGAACCTCGCCCGCCACTATGCCGACCTCGGCTCGACGCTCGGCGAATGTCTGCTGACACCGACCAGAATCTATGTCAAGCCGGTCATGAACCTGCTTGAGACCGTCAATGTCAAGGCGATCTCGCATATCACCGGCGGCGGCTTCTACGAGAATATTCCGCGCAGCCTGCCGGACGGCCTTTCCGCCCGGATCCCGCGCGAGAACGTGCAGGTTCTGCCGATCTTCGACCTCATTGCGCAGACCGGCAAGATTCCGGAGCGCGATATGTTCAACACCTTCAACATGGGCGTCGGCATGATTGTTTCTGTCGCACCGGAGGATGCGGATGCAGCAGTTGCTTCGCTGAACGCTTCCGGCGAGAAGGCCTATGTCCTCGGCGAGCTTGTCGAGAGCAATGAAGGCGTCATAATTGAATAAACGGGATATGGATGTGCTGGATTTTGCGCGTGCAATCAGTATGCGCAGGAACAGTACTCCGATTGCAGATGTATTTGATGCGAAATACGGGCAGAATCAGAAATGCTGGTGGACATGTCAGCGTGAGCATCTGACAGTCTGGTGCCTGCATCAGCCAACAAATGGGGTAAAAGGATTTCGGCATCAGCCGAACAGCAGCGCACGCTGGATGTATTATCATTTCCGCAGACCGGAAACGCTGCTTTGGCTTGCAGAGTCTCTGGGTGAGGATCCTGCGCTGCTTGCAGAGCTTGCAGAGCAGATGGCGCAGTCCGATTATCCCCGAAACTTAACGATTCTGAGGGAACGGATTCCCTTTGACCGTATTCTCGAACTGCTGGATACAGCCGATACATAAGTCTCCTGTATGCATGAATGCGGGGACAGGATTGCGAAAAACGGATAATCCTAAAAACGGAGGTGCCGCATGGCACAGAAAAAGATAGTTGTTCTGGTGTCCGGCGGCGGCACCAATCTGCAGGCGCTCATTGACGCACAGCAGCGCGGGGAGCTCGGCGGCGGGGAAATCACCTGCGTCATCAGCTCCAAGCCCGGCGTCTTTGCGCTGGAGCGCGCTGCAAAGGCCGGGATTGCGACCCGCGTGATCGTGCGGAAGGACTTTCCCGATACGGCAAGCTACAGTGCGGCGATGCTCGAAGCATTCCGCGAGGAGCAGGCCGATCTGATTGTACAGGCCGGCTTTATGACGATTCTCGATGAGACGATCTGCCGCGCCTATCCGAACCGGATGATGAATGTGCATCCGGCACTGATTCCCAGCTTCTGCGGCAAGGGCTTTTACGGCCTGCATGTCCATGAGGCGGCGCTGAAAAAGGGCGTCAAGGTGACCGGCGCGACGGTGCATTTTGTGACCGAGATCTGCGACGGCGGCCCGATCATTTTGCAGAAGGCTGTTGCCGTCGAGCAGGGCGATACGCCGGAAACGCTGCAGAAGCGCGTTATGGAGCAGGCGGAATGGCATATTCTGCCGGAAGCCGTGCGGCTGTTCTGCGAGGACAGGCTCTCCGTGAAGGATGACATTGTCATAATCAGCGAATAAACGCCGGTTTGGAACCCCGGATTCGCAGTTTGTTCCGGGCTTTCAGGATGAGGCTGTTCAGGATGCGCTCAGGAGCATCCGGCAGCGCTGCAGCCTGACTGAAACACTGTATCAGAAGGACGGCAAAACGCCTTCCTACTGCGTATACCAGATTCCGTAACCCCGCCGCGGAATGCGGAGCCTATACTGAAATCAAACAGGAGGAAATCATTATGGCTATGATCTCACTGGAACAGGAACTCAAGGGAAACAGCTATCCCGGCAGAGGCATCGTCCTCGGACGCTCGGCAGACGGCAAGCACGCTGTTGCTGCGTATTTCATCATGGGAAGAAGCGAGAATTCCCGCAACCGCATTTTTGTGGCGGACGGTGAAGGCCTCAAGACACAGGCCTTTGACGAATCCAAGTGCACCGATCCTTCCCTCATCATCTATTCGCCGGTGCGTGTGCTCGGCAACAAGACCATCGTCACGAACGGCGACCAGACCGACACGATCTATGAGGGCATGGATCATCAGTTCACGTTTGAGCAGAGCCTGCGCTCCCGCAAGTTCGAGCCGGATGATCCGAACTTCACGCCCCGTATCTCCGGCATTATCCGCTGCGAAAAGGGCAGCTTCAACTATGCGCTTTCCATCCTGAAGAGCGCAGAGGGCAATCCGGAATCCTGCCAGCGCTTCACCTTTACCTACGAAAAGCCGCTCGCGGGACAGGGTCACTTCATTCACACCTATGTCGGTGACGGCAATCCGCTGCCGAGCTTCAAGGGCGAGCCGAAGCTCGTCGAGATTCCGGATGACATCGACGCCTTTGCAGAGATGCTCTGGAACAGCCTGAATGCAGATAACAAGATTTCCCTGTTTGTGCGCTACATTGACACGCAGGACAACAGCACGGAAACCCGCATCATCAACCGCTATACCAAATAATCCGACATCCTCAGGGAGAGTCCGGAACGGCCGGATCAGTCATAATCACAATGTCTTGTTCGCAACCCCTTTTTTCTGATGCTTTTTGAACCGGAGAGGAGTGTGACCTATGGGACTGTTTGATAAACTGATAAAGGATGCTGTCAGCGGCGCAGTCGGCAATGCTGTCAGTGAAGCTGTGAAAAAGGCTGTGCAGCCGAAGGCGGATGCGCTTGCGGCCGATGCGGTCAATCAGGCTGCCAATGCGCTGAATCAGACTGCAAATCAGACCGCCGCTGCTGCCGGTGCAGTCAATCAGGCTGCGGCAGAGACGCAGTCTGCGGGCGGAACCGAGGCCGCGCCCTCGAAGGAGGAGATGCAGGCCGCACTCGGAACGCTCGGCTCGCTGCTCGGCGGATTTGCACAGCACGCTGCCGAAAACATGAAAATCTGTCCGAAATGCGGAGAGGGCGCTTCGGCGGACAAGGACTTCTGTCCGTCCTGCGGCGCCAGGCTGCCGGATATGACCGTCGCGGACGGTGTGAAATGTACGAAATGCGGCAGGCAGAATGATCCGGGCACCAGATTCTGCGCCGGCTGCGGAGAAAAGCTCCCTGCGGCAATCGCGGCAGAGCAGGCAGCGGCAGAGGCCGATGCGGCTGTTCTGAAGGAATGGACAGAAAAGCTGCCGGAATTCCCTGTCTGGAGCTGCGGCGGCTCCGGCATGGCGCTGGAGCTGATTCCGGATACCGAGACCGAAACGCATTGTTTCAGTGTCCGGCTGGAATCCGGTGCCGCCGCACAGAATGCCGTCAGTCAGTACCGGCAGATTCTGATGCAGAACGGCTTCACAAAAGAAGGACAGTATCCTTCCGACGAGCACCTCTATAAGCGCGTGAACGGCGTCAGTATGCATGTTGATACGGAGCACTGCTTTGAGGGCGATGCGGACTGTCCGAGTATCTATTTCAATCACAGTCAGCCTTATGGCGGCTATGACTATAAAAAGCCGGAGAAAAAGCAATCCGGCGGACTGTTTGGCGCATTGTTCGGATAAAGCACCGGACGGAAAATGAATGCAGTCTGAACGCTTCCCGCTACGGGAAGAAATGATATACGATCAGATCGTAAGGAGGATCTTTATTATGGAAACCGAACGTCTTTTGAAATACGGATGCAATCCGAATCAGAAGCCTGCCCGCGTTTATATGAATGACGGCAGCGCACTCCCGATTACCGTGCTTTCGGGCAATCCGGGCTATATCAATCTGCTGGATGCCTTCAACGGCTGGCAGCTTGTCCGGGAGCTCAAGGCTGCGACCGGTATGCCGGCTGCAACCTCGTTCAAGCATGTGTCTCCGGCCGGCGCTGCGATCGGCAGACCGCTTTCCGATACGCTGAAGAAGATCTATTTCGTGGACGATCTCGGTGAGCTCTCTCCGCTGGCCTGTGCCTATGCAAGAGCCAGAGGCGCGGACAGAATGTCCTCCTTCGGCGACTGGATTTCCCTCTCTGACGAGTGCGATGCCATCACCGCAACGCTGATCGCACGCGAGGTCTCTGACGGCATCATCGCACCGGGCTATTCTCCGGAGGCACTCGAAATCCTCAAGACCAAGCGCAAGGGCAATTACAATATTGTGCAGATCGACCCGAACTACGAGCCGCCGAAGGTCGAGCACAAGGAAGTGTTCGGCGTGACCTTCGAGCAGGGCCGCAACGATCTTGCAATCAATGAGCAGACCATGCTCTCGAACATTGTCACCGAGAACAAGGACATCCCCGATGATAAGAAGTTTGATCTCATCATCTCGCTGATTACCCTGAAATATACGCAGTCGAATTCCGTCTGCTATGTCAAGGACGGTCAGGCAATCGGTATCGGCGCAGGCCAGCAGTCCAGAATTCACTGCACCAGACTCGCCGGCACCAAGGCGGATAACTGGTGGCTCCGTCAGGCACCGCAGGTTCTGAATCTGCCGTTCCGCGATGACATCAAGCGTCCCGACCGCGACAACGCAATCGACCTCTACATCGGTGAGGATTACATGGATATCCTCGCAGACGGCGAGTGGGAGCGCGTGTTCACCGAGAAGCCGCCGGTCTTTACAAAGGAAGAGCGCCAGGCATGGATTGCAAAGAATACCGATGTCTGCCTCGGCTCGGATGCCTTCTTCCCGTTCCCGGACAACATCGACCGCGCCTTCAAGAGCGGCGTCAAGTATATCGTTGAGCCGGGCGGCTCTATCCGCGATGATA
This sequence comes from Oscillospiraceae bacterium, assembly GCA_017427265.1. GTDB lineage: Bacteria > Bacillota > Clostridia > Oscillospirales > Ruminococcaceae > Firm-04. The sequence continues at coordinate 104,901 of JAFRTG010000046.1, forward strand.
TCGTCATTGAGCAGTGCAACAAGTACGGCATTGCAATGGCGTTCTGCGGCCTGAGACTGTTCCACCACTAAGCGCGGGCAGCGCCCGCCGGCATTTCCCTCCGGGGACGGTTGGCGGAGCTCTCCCAACAATCCGAACGACACGCCGCTGTTCGCGGCTTCTGTAAAGTAACTCCTCCCGGTGTATGGGCAGCACCCGCTGTCGCTGCGAAACGGACGGCAGCAGGTGCAGAACAGAAATAATAAGGATGAATGGCATGAAAATTTATCTCATGCGCCACGGTGAACCGACCTACCGCGATACAGCGGCACTTGGTCTGCCGGGCATGGGCGCGGAGCTCGGACAGCTGAAGCCTGAGGGCATTCAGCAGGCTGAGGAAGCCGCAAAGGACAGCCGCATTCAGGATGTTGACCTGATTGTCGCTTCGCCCTACCCTAGAGCGCTGCAGACTGCTGCGATCGTTTCGCGCCGGATTGACGCACCGATTGAGGTTGCTGTCGGCATCTTTGAATGGCTGCCGCGGATTGACTATTCGGCGCCGTCTCATACGGAAATCAAGGAAGCGTGGGACGAATATAAGGCAAATGCCGGCGTTCATACTCCGGCGGACAAATATCCGCTCTGGGAAACGCATGAACAGATGCGCAAACGTGCGCTGAAAGCAATCACGCCCTATCTGGAACGGACGGATATCCAAAAGCTGCTGGTTGTCTGTCACGGCGGCATCATGCGCGCACTGATGAATACCCCGGCGCTCAAAAAGATCCACTTCTGTGAGATCAGAGAGCTGACATCTGATATGCTGGAGAATGCATAATCCACCCGCTCTGTATCTGCGTCTGACTGGAAACATGCAGGAGGAAACGGCAAATGGTTGATATTGAGAAAATCTGTGCGGATGCCGTTCAGACGGCAGCTGAGCTCGGCGTAACGCTGAACTATCAGCCGGAGGATATCGCTGCTCTGGAAAATGTGATTATGCCGAAATGCAGTGCATGGCTCCGTGACGGAACGATTACCGAAAACATCGGCGCATGGAATCTGGCCGTGATATTCGGCATCTATCTCGGAGAAACCATGCTGCGGAATTATGCGGCGAAATACGGCTATCACTGGGGGACACCGGATGGGGATTTTCCGGTTCTGATGCAGGATGACGGAAATCAGATGTCCCCGATTACAAAGGTTCATAAGCGCATCCTGAACGGCCCGGAGGACAGCATCAAATCATTTTACGATGTTGCTGTGTTTTTGGCCGACGGTCGCTTCGATCAGGCACGGGGAAATCTGAAGCCCCGTCAAGAATAAGAAACTCCGAAAGGAATTAAAACTATGAAAGTATTAGTAGTCGGCGGCGGCGGCAGAGAGCACGCCATCATCATGAAGCTCAGCGAGTCCCCGCTGGTCACCGAACTCTACTGCGCGCCGGGCAACGGCGGCATTGCAAAATATGCTGAATGCTACCCGGTCAAGGCGACCGACCTCGACGGAATGCTTGCGCTGGCCAAAAAGCTGGCCGTGGACTGGGTATTCGTCGCGCCGGATGATCCGCTCGTGCTCGGCATGGCGGATCTGCTGCGCGCAAACGGGTTTAAGGTGTTCGGTCCTTCCAAGGCAGCAGCCATCATCGAGGGCAGCAAGGTCTTTTCCAAGAACCTGATGAAAAAATACGGCATTCCGACTGCGAAATACGAGGTCTTTACCGAGGCCGAAAAGGCGATTGACTATATCCGCAGCCAGAATACCTATCCGACTGTCGTCAAGGCGGACGGTCTGGCACTCGGCAAGGGCGTCATCATTGCCCAGTCCGAGCAGGAAGCCATCGACGCTGTGCGCTCCATCATGGAGGACAGAATCTTCGGCGAGAGCGGCTCCAAGCTGGTCGTGGAGGAGTTCCTGACCGGCCCGGAGGTCTCCGTGCTTGCATTCACTGACGGCGAAACCGTCGAGCCGATGATCTCCTCGATGGATCACAAGCGCGCACTGGACGGCGACCGCGGCAAGAATACCGGCGGCATGGGCACCGTCTCCCCGAATCCTTATTATACCAAGGAAATCGCGGAGCAGTGTATGCGCGAGATCTTCCTGCCGACCATGCACGCTATGAACGGCGAAAACAGAACCTTCCGCGGCTGCCTTTACTTCGGCCTGATGCTCACGCCGAACGGCCCGAAGGTGATCGAATATAACTGCAGATTCGGCGATCCGGAAACGCAGGTTGTGCTCCCGATGCTCAAAACCGATCTGCTGGATATCATGGAGGCCGTTGAAAAGCAGAAGCTCGCAGATCTGCCGATTGAGTGGAAAACAGGCGCCTGCGCCTGCGTCATTCTGGCGAGCGGCGGCTATCCCGAAAAGTATGAAACCGGCAAGGAGATCCGCGGCCTGAACGAAAAGGGTCAGACGGAAGGCGCGGCTGTGTATCACGCCGGCACCAAGCTCTCCGAGGACGGCAAGTTCCTGACCGCAGGCGGCCGTGTGCTCGGCATTACCGCTTCTGCACCGAAGCTGCGCGATGCGCTCGATGCTGCCTACCGTGCAGCCGCTGCCGTCACCTTCGATCAGGTGCATTACCGGCGCGATATCGGTCAGCGTGCGCTGGCTGCAAAAAAGTAAACTGATTATGGGAAAGCAGAAGGTACAGACAGCGCGTGCGGAACGCCGCCGGAAGAACCGCACCGGCGAGGCTGCTGCCGAAAAGCTCTCGCGCTGGGATAAACGGGAAAATCTGCGTGAAAAACGCGGCAAACCCAAGTATACCCTGGCGGACTGTATGCGGTTCGGAATGATCGCAAATATCCTGTTTGTTGTTTTTATCCTGATCTGTCTCATCTATTATTATACAATCGGTATCAAGGGCAAGTATTCCATCCCGTTCGAGGTGGTCGCCTATACGATCGAATCGGTCGCATTTGTGCTGTTCACGATCAGCGCGGTCTGGATTGACCGTCTGGTGCGTGCACGCAGAGGCATGAAGTTTTTGCTGATCTTCTATATTATAGTGGAAGTGATGCTCATGCTGCTGGAATTCAACTTTGTGCCGTTTGTCGAATATCCGGGCGTTTCGCTGCCGCTGATGCTTCTGCATGTCATTTTCTCCGCGGGCGTATCGTTCTCGATGCTGATGCTCGACCCGCAGAGCAAACGGATGCAGATCATTGTGACGATCACGACCACAATTATTCTGGCAGGCATGTTCCTCGGTCTTGCGGGTTACCGCATCTATGCGAGCGTGCTGCTTAATGCGATTGCATTCATTTTCTTCTTTACGGCGACCTACCGGCAGCTGCTGGAGGAGGAAATCAGCGTGGACTGCTACGGCGACCGCGCCGGTGAAACCGCTTTTTCTTCGACCATGTTTGCCGATACCCCGACCATGATCGAGGTGCCGGAATCGGAAAAGCCGCAGACGCTCGCGCAGAAGGCAAAGCATGTGGTCAACAAGCTGACGCCTGCTGACGAGAAAATCGTCCTGACCGACGATGATGAGGAATTTGAATACGAATTCGGCGCGGATGCGGATGACGAGGACGGCGAGGACGCATGAATCCCAGACTCCCCTACCTGCAGCGGAAAACGGCTGCCCTGACGACGAATCCCGGCGTGTATATCATGAAAAACGCGCAGGAGAAGATTATCTATATCGGCAAGGCAAAGAATCTCCGCAACCGCGTGACCAGCTATTTCCGCGATCATCCCGACCATACCCCCAAGACCGCGCAGATGGTTTCGCAGGTCTATGACTATGATTTTATTGTCACCGCTTCGGAATATGAAGCGCTGGTGCTGGAGTGCTCGCTCATCAAGCAGCATAAGCCGCGCTATAATATTCTGCTGAAGGATGACAAGGGCTATCATTATATCCGGATCTCGCCGCCGCCTTATTCCCGCATCACGGCGGAGCTTCACGCAGACGGCGAGGGCACCTATCTCGGCCCGTATATGAGCGGATTCACCGCAAGGCAGACGGTCAATGCCGTCAACCGGATGTTCCGGCTGCCGACCTGTCACCGCGCCTTTCCGGAGAGCTTCCGCAAGGAGCGCCCCTGTCTCAATTATCACATCGGGCAGTGCATGGGTGTCTGCCGCGGAAATATTTCCGAGCAGGCATATGCGGAAGCCGTCAATGATGCCGTCCGGTTTATCCGGAACGGCGGCGACCATACGATTACGGCGCTGGAGCAGCGGATGCTTGCCGCTGCCGACCGGCTTGATTTTGAAGAAGCTGCCCGCCTGCGTGACCGCATTGCCGCGATCCGCAGTGCCGGCGAAAAACAGGATATCATGGATGCCGTCACCGCGGACACCGATGTCATCGCAGCGGCGGAATCCAATGATACGACGGCGATTTCTGTGCTGATCTACCGCGGCGGCAGACTCTACGACCAGAACTCGTTCCTCATCTCGTCAGAGGCGCTTTCGGAGCAGCCGCTGGACGATTTCCTGCCGCAGTATTACAGCAGCAGGGAGAAGGGCGATCTGCCGAAGGTCATTCTGGTGGAGCGGATGCCCGCGGAGTCGGAGCTGCTTTGCGAGATGCTCTCGGAACGTGCCGGAAGAACGGTCTCGCTGGAGCAGCCGGTGCGCGGCGCCAGACACCGCCTCGTGCTGATGGCCAAGCACAATGCCGGCGAAAAGCTCTCGATCCGCGCCGGACGAACCGGCAGAGAGCTGCTCGCGCTGGAGGAGCTTGCAGGTGCGCTCGGACTGGAACGCCCGCCGATGCGTATTGAATCCTATGATATTTCCAATCTGTCATCTTCTGCGATGGTTGCAGGCATGGTCGTGTTCGAGAACGGCAGACCGCTCAAGAATGCATACCGGCGGTTTTCGATCCGCGAACAGCAGCAGCAGAATGACTATGCGGCCATGCAGGAGGTTATCCGCAGGCGTTTCGGGGAATACTTCAAGGCGCAGGAGGAAACGGACGAAACGGCAAAGGCGCTCAATGCCTTCGGCGTGCTGCCCGATCTGATTCTGCTGGACGGCGGTCAGACCCATGTGTCTGCCATTGCGCCGATCCTCGAAGAGCTCGGATTGCAGATTCCGCTGTACGGCATGGTCAAGGACAGCAAGCACCGCACCCGCGCCATCGCAGCAAACGGCGGAGAAATCGCCGTGCGGGAGCAGAAAGCTGCATTTGCGCTCTTGACCCGCATTCAGGATGAGGTGCACCGCTTCGCCATCACCTATATGAAATCCAAGCATCAGAAAAACAGCTATGCGCTGACGCTTACGCAGGTGCCCGGCATCGGCGGGAAAAAAGCGCAGAAGCTGCTGCTGACCTATAAAACCCGTGCTCAGCTGAAGGCCGCAACGCCGGAGCAGCTGGCAAAAACTGCGGGCGTCGGGCCGGAAACCGGTCTTGCGCTCTTTGAACTGATCCGTGAGCTGCCGGATAGCTGAGCTGCGCACGGATCCCGTATCCTGACAGTCATACTCAGTATTGAAGCATTCATTGAAGCAAATATCCATCCCTTGTGAACCCACTGCAAATTCATTTGATATCAGATATCAGAATGCGAACGGCACCGTGCCGTTTTATGCTACGAAAGGGGATCATGCTATGGAGCCTTTGAAACTTCTGCCTGCATTTCAGGACTATATCTGGGGCGGTACACGGCTGCGCACCGAGTTCGGCAAGCACAGTAATCTGGAACGGATTGCGGAAAGCTGGGAGCTCTCCTGCCATGAGGCGGGACAGTCGGTCATCATGAACAGCGTGCACAAAGGCATGACGCTGAAGGAATATCTGGAGCAGGACTGGGCTGCGCGCGTTGGAGAAGGCTCTGCGCGTTCCTCGGTCTTTCCGGTGCTCATCAAGCTGATTGACGCATGTCAGGATCTGAGCGTGCAGGTGCATCCCGATGACCGCTATGCACGCGAACATGAAAACGGCGAAAACGGAAAAACCGAATGCTGGTATATCGTGGACTGCGAGGAGGGCGCTGCGCTGGTCTACGGCCTGAACCGTGAGCTGACCAAGGCGGAATTCCGCACGACAATCGAAAAGGGCGCACTGATGGACGCGGTTCAGCTGGTGCCGGTCAAAAAGGGCGATGTGTTCTTCATTGAAGCTGGAACGCTCCATGCCATCGGCGCAGGCATTCTGATTGCGGAGATTCAGCAGAATTCCAATCTGACCTACCGTGTCTATGACTATGACCGCAAGGGCTCTGACGGCAAGCCGCGGGAGCTGCATATTGACAAGGCTGTGGATGTCACAAAAACATGGCCTGCTCCGCCGCGCCGTTCGGCATCCCGGACGGAATATGAAGGCTATACGGCGGCGGTCATTGCGGATTGTCCCTATTTTACAACAACAGAAATGCATATCACCGAGGAGGCTTCCTTCCCTGCGGGCGGCGGCGTTTCCTATACGCATCTGCTCTGTACGGAGGGAGAGGCGGCACTCGTCTATGACGACGGCGTGACCATGCCGATCATGAAGGGCGATTCGGTCTTTCTGCCGGCGAACTTCGGTGCATATCAGCTGCGCGGAGAAAACTGTACGCTGCTCAGCACGCAGACGCTCCCGCGCAGATAAGGAGGATTTATGGATATCGGCAAGCTGATGGGCATGTTCGGCTTCGGGGCGGACGACCTGCAGGAGGTTATGGATGACCCGGATGTGCAGAACATGATGCAGTCAGAGCAGATGCAGCAGCTGCTGCAGAGCCCGGGTCTGTCGGGGCTGCTCGGCAAGGCCGGCGAGATCGCGGCGCAGGGCGGCATCATGCCCGATGATATGGACAGCATCATGGAAAGCACAGGCGGCATAGACGGCCTTCTGGCAGGTATGGGCGACCTGTTCGGCAGCATGGGCTTTGATGAGATCGACTTAGACGAGGAAACAGAAAACTATGAGCCGGAAGCAGTGGATGCCGGCGACCGCGCATTTGTGACGGAGCTGAAGGCATGGCTCAAGGACACGCTGACCGATATTCCGGCGCAGGATGTCTGTATGCTGGAGATCGGGTATCACCTCGGCTATTCGGAGGATCAGACACCGGGCGCAGATCTCTGGCTTGCCTATAACACAACGCAGACCGATGCGGAAAACCGCACAAAAGGCGCCGAGCGCTGGAATTTTGCCAACTGGACGGATAATTATTTCCGCTCCATTGACGATGAACCGCTGACGGAGTGGCGCGAATCGCAGGGCTATGAACTGGAGGAAGATGACGGGGATATGACCCGGCATATTTACGATCTGGCCGTGCTTGCAGTCATGGAGCTGCATAAGGATCAGTTTACCGAGCAGCGCTTCGGACATAAGGTGCCGTTCATCATCGAGGATTACGAGTATAACCAGAAAACCGCGATCCGTGCGGTCAAGGCCAACGGCGGAAAAGAGCTCTTTGACAAGGAGTTTTTCTCGGACTGCGGCTTTGAAGATGACGAAGAAGAACAGGCATAACAGAATGCGGATGCATTTTGATATATGAGACTGTGAAGGCACTGATTTAAGTACGGGTACACCGGTTCCTGAGCGCATAGAACCGGCATTTGAACCCGATAAAGCACGTATTATACGGGTGCTTGGCGCAAAAATGAAAAATCAGGCTTTTGATTTTGCCGGTGAATACCGGAACGAGCATAAAGAAGCGCTGATTCAAAAAGGATTGCAGACAGCACTTCGTGTATGAAAAAAATCATAAACACCAAGCTGGTCAAACATGTTGATTGCGGGATTCCAAAGGGGCTTTGTCCCTTTGGTCAGGCTTGGGCTGAAAGCCCATTCAAAATCATCGCGCAGCGATACCGAACATGCTGCACCGGAACGGTGTGAAAAACGGAGGAACCACATGAAATATTACATTGGCATTGACCTCGGCGGCACCAACATTGTTGCCGGACTGGTAGACGAGAATTATAACATTCTCAGAAAAGTCTCCAGAAAGACCAACCGTCCGCGTCCCGCTGAGGAAATTGCGAAGGATATGGCGGCCTGCGCGCTTGACGCGATCAAGGAGGGCGGACTGACCAAGGATCAGATCGAGTGGATTGGCATCGGTACGCCGGGTATCGCTAATTCCGCGACCGGCGTGATCGAGTATTCCAACAACCTCGATTTCCACAATGTTCCGATGGTCAAATGGATCTCGGAGATGACGGGTCTGCCGGCATTCGTCGAAAATGACGCAAATGCTGCGGCTTACGGCGAATTCGTCGCAGGCGCTGCAAAGGGTGCGGTCAATGCGGTCTGCATTACGCTGGGCACCGGCGTCGGCGGCGGCATTGTCATCGACGGCAAGATCTATGCAGGCTCCAACTTTGCGGGTGCGGAGATCGGCCACACGATTCTCAACATGGACGGCCCGCAGTGTACCTGCGGCAGAAAGGGCTGCTTTGAGGTTTATTCCTCTGCAACCGGCCTCATCCGCATGACCGAGGAGGCCATCGCGGCACATCCGGAGAGCGAAATGGCGAAGGCAGCCGCTGAGCACGGCAAGGTCTCTGCACGGACAGCCTTTGACTGTATGCGCAAGGGCGATGCCGCTGCAAAAGAGGTCGTGGATTTCTATATCCGCGCACTCGCTGCCGGTATCACCAATACGATCAATATTTTCCAGCCGGATGTTCTCTGCATCGGCGGCGGCGTCTGCAATGAGGGCGATGCGCTTCTGATTCCGGTCAAGGAGCATGTTGCGCAGGAGGTCTATACCAGAAATTCGGAGAAGAATACCAAGATCGTGATTGCACAGCTCGGAAACGACGCCGGCATCATCGGTGCAGCATTCCTCGGCAGAGCAATCTGACGAACTGCCGCGCTAAGGCATCACAGACGGATTTTCAACGGGGCTCTGCTCCAGACCCGCTGTCCCGCGATGGGGAAAGGGGTTTGGAGGCAGAGCCTTTGTGATGCGGTGCGGACATTGCTTGTTCCCGATAAAACGGTTTTTTTGTTTGGATTCACAGTCAGTCAGCAGGTTATTTTGTATAAGACGCTGTTTTTTCAGAATCGTGCAACCCCGGAGCCCGGAATGCTGTCTTAATGGGCAGAGGAACATGAAAGGCGGTATCACCGTGAATGATGAAAAACTGATCGGATTGTTTGAGGCCCGCAGCGAGCGGGGGATCGAGGAGGCAGACCGTGCGTACGGCGGTCTGTGCAGATCCATTGCGAAGCGCATTCTTGCAGACAGCCGCGATGCGGAGGAATGCGTCAATGATGCGCTGCTCCATGTCTGGAACGCGATTCCGCCGCAGAAGCCAAAACGGTTTTCGGCTTTTTTTGCGGCAATTACGCGCAATCTTGCGCTCAATCGCTATGCGGCAGGTCATGCGGCAAGACGCGGCGGCGGGCAGATCCCGCTGGTGCTCGATGAGCTTGCGGAATGCATTGCTTCGCAGGAGCAGACCGATCAGGTGCTTGACAGAATGGCGCTTCGGGATGCGCTGGAACGGTTCCTCAAAACACTTTCAAAGCAACATGCTGATATTTTTATGCGCCGGTATTTTTCCATGATTCCGGTTTCGGAAATTGCAGCGGAGCTCGGCCTCAAGGAGAATACAGTCAAAAGTATTCTGCGCAGGTCAAGAGAAAAGCTGCATACGCAACTGAAGGAGGAGGAATTACTATGAAAACAGAAGATCTGCTCGAGGAAATCGGCAATGTCTCGCAGGATCTGATTGCAGATCATGCGCTGCCGGACGGCGCTTCTTCTGAACAGACCGGCCGCAATGCAAAGAAGGAGATTGTTATGAATTCCAAGCAGAAGTCTGAGTATATTAAAAACCCGTTTATCCGTCGTTTGCCTGCGGTCGCAGCGATTGCGGCAGTCGTGGTTGCCGCTGTTGTCATTCTCCCGAAGCTCGATCTGCGGGGGACACAGCCGCCGGTTCCGGCTGCAAGCATTGAACAGGAAGATGAATCATCATCCGCTCTGGATTTAACGAACGGTATGCCGAGTCTGATCGGTATGAGTCTGGATGAAGTCCGCGCTGTCCTGGACGATCAGCTTGACATTGTCGTTGTCAGCAGAGAGTATTCCAGCGAGGAAGAGGGTATCATCTTCGATCAGGATGTTGTGCCGGGCAGTCCGGTTCAGAAGGGCGATCTGGTCAATGTCAAGGTTTCCCTCGGTGCAAAGATGGTTCAGCTTCCTGATATGAAGGGCTGGACCTATGAAATGGCAAAGAACGAGATTCTGCGCATCGGTCTGTTCGTGGACAAGCGTTCTGCCTATGACGATACGGTTCCGGAAGGCAATGTCATTTCGACGGATCCGGCAGGCCCGATTGACCTTGAACCGGGCAGTTATGTTCGCATGACGGTTTCGTTGGGACCGAATCGTAATACGGTTGCAGTGCCGAATTTTGTCGGCATGGACTGGGATCTGGCACAGACCACGGCAGCAGGCATGTGTCTGAAGCTGGAAAAGACAGAAGTGGACGACCCGGCACCGGCCGGCACCGTTCTGAGTCAGAATATCGCGGTCGGTGAGGAGGTCTCTGAGGAAACGGTCATTGAGCTGACCATCGCCAAGGGTGCCGCTGAAAAAGAAGGTGCGCTGCGCATCTCGTTTACAATTCCGGAAGGGGCAAATGGTCACTACCATATTAAGATGATGAAAGACGGTGTGGTGACATCTGTCAGTTCGGCGTTCAATCCGGAAAATGCGGCAGGTGTTACCAGCATCACGGTTGAAGGCGAAGGCGAAGCGGATCTGGTTGCGGTTCTGGTGAACGACGATACCCTTGCAGAGGCTACGATCGGTACCTATCATGTGAATTATGCAGACGGAACGAGTGAACTGAAATCCGGCAGCATCGAAGAAGCATTCCGGCAGCTCAACAACGGAAACGAATAATACAAAAGCGGGTACTCCACCGCACATACAGAAACCAAAACCGCACACCCGTTCATTGGGTGTGCGGTTTTCTGTATTGCGGTCAGTTTACGGTGTGGATTTTGAAACTCGTGATATAGAACCGGTTGTCGTGCTCCGGATCGTCGCTTTCCTCGATCGGCAGGCACTGATAAATGCCGCGGTCATCTCCGTTTTCATCTGTTCCGTTGGCCAGCAGCAGCCCCAGCCGTGCTTCCACAAGGAGGTCTTCCGGCATTGTATGATAATTCGCTTCGAGGCGCATGGAGAAACGGAATGTGCCGTCGGCGTCGCAGTGCTGCGTGTTGACATCCGGATTCTCATTTGCCGTGATGTCGATGCCGTTTCCGTACACATCGTAGCCGTACATGTTGAGCACCAGACAGATATTGTCGCCTTCCGCGGCACCGATCTGCTCGTTGAACTTTACGCTGTAATTGACACGCGGCGTGCCGTCATCGTCAAAGGTGACGCTGTCAACGGTTACTGTGCCGAAGGAAAACGTCCGGCTGCGGTCTGCTGCATTCATGTCGCTCAGCGGTACATCGCCGTTCAGTCTGTCCTTGTCCTCTGCTGAGAATTCTACCTGAACTGTAGTCGTTTCTGTCTCGTCGAATGTTGCTGACTCGTTGGATGCTGTGGTCATATAGGATTCGCTTTTGTGCGCAGGAACGGCAATTCTTGTCTCGCCGACCTGAATGAAATCAACATCGGAGAGATCCATCGGATATTCAAATTCAATCCACTTGAAGTCTGCATTCCATCCGCTGTTGAATACCGGAACATCTGTGACTGTTTCCATGCTGACTGCATTGAACATGGTGACGGGCGTGAGCGCTTCCACAGTTTTGGAGAGCTCCATTCCGAACGGTGTGATGTAGCCGCCGACATTTTCGCCGGAATCCAGTGTCACAGCGAAGTACCCGCCTTTTTTAGCCTGATTGACAGAAAACGTCCGGAGATTATCGGTGTAACCGGTTTCATCATCCGTATGGAAGAAGGCAGCGTCAAACTCCGTAATCTGGTTTGCGGTCAGGACGTTTTCCGGCCGTGCGGTATAAATGCGCCACGTTGTCTGCGGATCGTTCGGATCTGTCAGTGTCGGACGCTCGGCGCTTATGACACAGTCGCCGCGCAGAACTTCGTTTGAAACTTCCGTGGCCTGATGCTGATCGGCAGAAGTTTCCAGCACAAACGAAAGATTGCTGTATTGGAAATCTTCTGTTTTGCCGGTGACGGAGGTCAGGAAATATGTGATGAGTCCGTCAGACACAGCAGCGTGCAGATGGGCGGTGCAGTCATCAAACTCCCATGTTTCGTTCAGATCGGTTCCGACCACATCGGAATAATCGTAGGGCTGCGGCTCGCCGGTTTTCCACTCAAAATACTGCCGGAACAGTGCCGCATAGCCGGTTGCCGGTTCTGTTTCGCTTTCGGCCGGCTCGGTCGTAACAGCCGGTGCAGATTCCTCAACGACAGACAGCTCTGATTCAGCGCTGCCGGGCATTATATCTTTCCGGTTCTTCATTGAGACGATGCCGTAGATCAGTGCACCGTTCAGTGCCAGAACTGCTGCTGCAACGGCAACGCCTGTAAATCTGCGGATGATCGGCTTCTTTTCTGTATCCATTCTGTTTTCAATTCTCTCGGTTGTCATATCCAAGACCTCCTGCCTGCAGTGATCTGCAATTTCCACGCGATCTGCGGCATGACGGTAATCCTGCATATTCATAGCTCCAACTCCTCCCCAAGCGTTTTTTTCAGCATTTTGCGGGCACGGTAAAGCTGTGTCTGCACGGCTGATTCACTGGTATCGGTAATCGTTCCGATTTCCCGCACGGAATACCCCTCATAATAATACAAATGGATGACAATGCGGTACTTTGCGGGGAGTGCATTCACGGCATCCCAGACTGCGTGCTCATCCTGTGTGACACAGACATGTGCGGCATCATCCAGCGGGACGGTGAATCTCCGGCGAAATGATTTCAGCAGATTTTTACACTTATTGATTGTTACGCGCAGCAGCCATGCCTTTTCCAGTTCCGCATTCGGGAAAGGATCCTCGTGCCGGAAGCGCGCGAGGAATACATCATGCGTGATGTCCTCGGCGTCCTGCACATTGCGGCAATAGGACAGCGCTGTGCGGTATACGGTGTTTTTCATGCGGTCATAGATCGCTGCCATTTCTTTTTGTTCCATGGAACGCGCTCCTTAAATAAAAGCGTTTTTGAAGTCCTTCGATAATAAAACAACTGAACCCGGCAAAATATCACACGCTTTTCAAAAAAATTTTTCAGGTGCGGCACTGCCCGCCGCAAGCGTTTGTGGAATGCTTTAGCATAGGGAGAAGTTACGTCTGAGAAGCCGCGAACAGCGGCGTGAACTTGTCTCATTGGGAGAGCTTTGCTGCCGCCCTCCGAAGGGAATTGGAAGCGGGCACTGCCCGCTCTTTGAGGTGACCCCTCAGTCTGCTTCGCAGACAGATCCCCTTTCAGGGGAGGCCGATACATGGGGAGAAGTTACGTCTGAGAAGCCGCGAACAGCGGCGTGAACTTGTCTCATTGGGGGAGCTCCGCTGCCGCCCTCCGAAGGGAAATGCCAGCGGGGGCTCCCCGCCCTTGACTTTGGAGGCGGGTTATGTTATAATTATAGCACAAAACAAACCGTGTGTAAATAACCCGGAGAAATAAGGAAACTGCTATGAAATACTGCCCGCACTGTGGTCTCCCCGTCCATAATAAACGCGCCGGAATCTGCGAGGAATGCGGCAAACCGCTCTCCGGAAGCGCCCGCAGAAAAGAACAGCGCACAGCAGAATCGAAACCGCATGAGCCGCGGGATTTTGCAAGAGATATGCTCTCGAACTTTGAATCTGCTCACAATCGTCAGAAAAAAATGATGCGCAGATTCAAGGTCATTGCTGCTCTGATTACACTCGCGGCATGTCTGCTCATTGCCTATGCTGTTGTCAACATGACTTCGCATGTAAAGAACAGAAGAACAATCAGAGAACATGCCACAGAATATTCTGTGCCGGAATTTTCAATCCCGGAGTTTTCCAGACCGGAGATCTCTGTTCCGGAATTCTCATGGCCGGATTCTGCGTTTCCTGCGCAGGATGCCCCCGTCATCCCCTCGCCCGGCGAACTCGACGGCGAAAGCCCTGTCAATCCGGACGGGACTTCCGGCGATACATCCGATGAAGCAGATGCGCTGCCCTATTCCGTCACGCTGACCGGACATGAGATGACAACCAATCTCTTCGGTGAGAATGTGCTTGTGCTCGATCTGGAATTCACCAACAACAGCAGTACTGCTGCATCCTTTTTCCAGACACTCACCGCAAAGGTCACGCAGAACGGTTCGCAGTGTATGCAGACCGCGGCCACCGTTGACCCGGCACTGACCGGCGTCAATACGGTTGAGCCCGGTGCTTCCTGCAAGGTGCAGCTGGCGTTCATTGCAGCCCCCGATACTGAAACGCAGATCACCGTCTCAACATGGCGCGGACAGCAGACCGTCATGGAAGAGAGCTTTACATCCTGAACCGAAAACACCCTTTCCGCATTTGCAGAAAGGGTGTATTTTTATAGGCTTCGTTTTTTGTGCAGCTTTTCCCTGAACGCCTGATACTGCTGCTTTGTTTTGATCCGTAGCGCCCTCCGCTTCCGGTCGATCATCGCAAGCGTCCGCGTATCTGACGGAAACAGTCTGCGCAGTATGAAAATCGCAAGCGGCAGCGTCAGCAGCTTTTCCGGCGTGCCCGGCAGCCAGAGCAGTCCGGCCCAGACCGTTCCTGCCTTCCAGAGCCATCCGATTCCAAGATATCCGCCGATGCCGATTGCACAGTATGCCCAGCCGTTTGTGATGAACCACGCAATTCCGACCGAAATCAGCAGGTGCGGATTTGTCAGCGCCCGTACCCACGGCCGCAGTTTTTCCCTGCATCCGGCCTTTGTGATTTTGAATTTCATATCTGTCCTTCTTCCCCCGCACTGCCGTCATCTGCAGCAATGAAAAAAAGCAGAGCAACTGCTCTGCTTTATAAATAAAATGAGGTCAAATCAAAATGTGTAGAACAAAAGAAAGGAGACAACAAAACGAGTGAAAATAACATTACATTATTTCACCGCCTTTATTATACACGAAAAGCAGGAAAACGTCAACCTTTTTTTCTCTTTTTCGCTGTTTTCAGACGGATTTTCGTGAATATATCCAAATTCAGGACGCGAATTTGCACATATTTGACAGCGGAAACAAGTACAGTATCCGCTCTTTCGGCGGGATTCGTGAAAAATCATCGAAAATCCGGGAAGGGCTTTACTTTTTCACGTATTTGTGATATAATAGATAAGCGAAATTCTGTCCCGGAGCGAATGCGCTTCTGCGGCATTCCGGGCAGATTCCCAGCTCAATACTATACTATATAATGGAGGTACATTCTTATGGCAATCGTTCGTAAGAAGAAGACGATGGACGGCAACAATGCTGCGGCATGGGTCTCCTACGCCTTCACGGAAGTCGCCGGTATCTACCCGATCACGCCTTCCAGCCCGATGGCCGACTACGTTGACCAGTGGTCTGCACAGGGCATGAAAAACATCTTCGGTACGACCGTTAAGGTTGAGGAGATGCAGTCTGAGGCGGGTGCTGCAGGTACGGTTCACGGCTCCCTGAATGCAGGTGCACTGACTACCACCTACACCGCTTCGCAGGGTCTGCTTCTCATGATCCCGAATATGTATAAAATTGCCGGTGAGCTGCTCCCGTGCGTGTTCCATGTTTCCGCACGCTGCGTCGCTTCCCATGCACTGAACATCTTCGGTGACCACTCCGACGTCTATGCATGTCGTCAGACCGGTTTCGCAATGCTCGCTGAAACCAACCCGCAGGAGGTCATGGATCTCGCTGCTGTTGCACATCTGGCTTCCATCAAGAGCCGTGTGCCGTTTATCAACTTCTTTGACGGCTTCCGTACCTCTCACGAGATCCAGAAGATCTCCATCTGGGATTATGAGGATCTCAAGGAAATGTGCGATATGGACGCTGTGCAGGCTTTCCGTCAGCGTGCTCTGAATCCGGAAGCTCCGGTTATGCGCGGTTCGCACGAAAACGGCGATATCTTCTTCCAGCACCGTGAAGCATGCAACTCCTACTACAATGCTGTTCCGGCAATCGTTGAGGAGTACATGGACAAGGTCAACGCAAAGCTCGGCACCGATTACAAGCTGTTCAACTACTACGGCGCTGCTGATGCAGACCGCGTCATCGTTGCAATGGGCTCCATCTGCGACGTTGCTGAGGAAGTCATCGACTACCTGAACAAGAAGGGCGAGAAGGTCGGTATTGTCAAGGTTCGCCTGTTCCGTCCGTTCTCCGCTGAAAAGCTCGTTGAGGCAATTCCTGCTTCTGCAAAGACCATCGCTGTCCTTGACAGAACCAAGGAGCCGGGCTCTCTCGGTGAGCCGCTCTACCTCGACGTTGTTGCTGCTCTCAATGTGACCGGCAGAACCGGTATCAAGGTGATCGGCGGCCGCTACGGCCTCGGCTCCAAGGATACCCCGCCTGCATCCGTCTTTGCTGTCTATGCAGAGCTTGCGAAGGCAGAGCCGAAGCAGCAGTTCACCATCGGTATCGTGGACGATGTCACCAACCTCTCCCTCGCAGAAGAGGAAGCTCCGAACACCGCAGCTGAGGGCACCATCGAGTGCAAGTTCTGGGGTCTCGGCGGCGACGGTACCGTTGGCGCAAACAAGGACTCCATCAAGATCATCGGCGACCACACCGATAAATACGTGCAGGCATACTTCCAGTATGACTCCAAGAAGACCGGCGGTATCACCATTTCGCACCTGCGCTTTGGTGACAAGCCGATCAAGAGCCCGTACTACATCAACAAGGCAGACTTCGTTGCATGTCACAACCCGTCTTATATCCTCAAGGGCTACAAGATGGTCAACGACGTCAAGCCGGGCGGTGTGTTCCTCATCAACTGCCAGTGGAAGCCGGAGGAGCTCGATCAGCACCTCACCGCTGACACCAAGCAGTACATCGCAAAGAACAACATCCAGCTCTATCTGGTGAACGCAATCGACCTCGCACAGGAGATCGGTCTGGGCAAGCGTACCAACACCATTCTCCAGTCTGCATTCTTCTCCCTCTCCAAGGTTCTGCCGGAGGCTGAGGCAATCGGCTACATGAAGGAGAAGGCTCAGAAGTTCATGAAGAAGGGCATCGAGATCGTTCAGATGAACGAGAAGGCGATCGACGCAGGCGCAAATGCTTACGTCAAGGTCGATGTTCCGGCTGAGTGGGCAAACGCTGTTGATAACGGCGCTGCTGCAAAGCTCGAAGGCCCGGACAAGCTCGTCAAGATGGTTGACGGCATCATGAACCCGGTCGGCAAGATGCTCGGCGATACGCTGCCGGTTTCTGCATTCGCAGATCACGTTGACGGTACGTTCGAGCAGGGCGCTGCTGCATACGAGAAGCGCGGCGTTGCTGTTATGGTTCCGGAGTGGAACCCGGAGACCTGTGCAAAGTGTAACCGCTGCGCATTCGTCTGCCCGCACGCAACCATCCGTCCGTTCGCTCTGACCGACGCTGAGGCTGCTGCTGCTCCGTCCAACATCAAGCTCGCTCCGAAGCCGATTGTCAAGACCGAGTACAAGTACACCCTCGCTGTTTCTGCTATGGACTGCATGGGCTGCGGCGTCTGCATCGGCGTCTGCCCGACCAAGTCCCTCAAGATGGTTTCCAGAGAGTCTCAGGAACCGCAGCAGGCAGTGTTCGATTACTGTGTTGCAAAGGTCGAAGAGAAGGCAGACGTTGCAACCGACGCAACTGTCATCTCCAGCCAGTACAAGAAGCCGCTGCTTGAGTTCTCCGGCTCCTGCGCAGGCTGCGCTGAGACCTCCTATGCACGTCTCATCACCCAGCTGTTCGGCTCCAGAATGTACGTTTCCAACGCAACCGGTTGTTCCTCCATCTGGGGCGGCCCGGCTGCAACCTCTCCGTACACCACCGATGCCAACGGCCACGGCCCGGCATGGGCAAACTCCCTGTTCGAGGACAATGCTGAGCACGGTCTCGGTATGTATCTCGGCCAGAAGGCAATCCGTGAGCGTCTGATCGACGAGATCAAGGAAGTCGCTGCAAACGAGAAGGCTTCCAACGAGCTCAAGACTGCTGCTCAGGCTTACCTCGATACCGTCAACGACGGCGCAAAGAACACCGAGGCAACTGCTGCTCTCGTTGCTGAGCTCGAAAAGTGCGCTGACAAGTGCGAGCTGAGCGCTGATATCGTTGCAAACAAGAACTACCTCTCCAAGAAGTCCGTCTGGATCTTCGGCGGCGACGGCTGGGCATATGACATCGGCTTCGGCGGTCTGGATCACGTTCTGGCAACCGGCGAGGATGTCAACATCATGGTCTTTGATACCGAGGTTTACTCCAACACCGGCGGTCAGGCTTCCAAGTCCTCTAACATCGGTCAGGTCGCACAGTTCGCTGCTGCAGGTAAGGCCATCGCTAAGAAGCGCCTTGCTGATATTGCAATGAGCTACGGCTACATCTATGTTGCACAGATCGCAATGGGTGCTGACATGAACCAGACCCTCAAGGCCATCAAGGAAGCTGAGAGCTATCCGGGCCCGTCCCTCATCATCGGCTATGCACCGTGCGAAATGCACAGCATCAAGGGCGGTATGACCAACTGCCAGGCTGAGATGGAAAAGGCTGTCAAGTGCGGCTACTGGAACAACTTCCGTTATGATCCGAGACTTGCTGCTGAGGGCAAGAACCCGTTCCAGCTGGATTCCAAGGCTCCGACCGAGTCTTATCAGGACTTCATCATGGGCGAGGCTCGTTACAGCGCTCTGACCCGTTCCTTCCCGGAGCGTGCAAAGGAGCTGTTCGAGAAGGCAGAAAAGACTGCTGAGGATCGTTACGCATACCTCACCAAGCTCGCTGACAAATAATTTCATTCTGAAATGACAATCGCCCGCACGGTTCTGATGCCGTGCGGGCTTTGTTTTGCTGCTGTTCGGCAGCGTGCAGAACTGATACAAAAAACCGGCAGTCTTGAGAATTACTCAAGCCTACCGGTTTCTATTTCCTGCAGATTTGTGCGACTCAATCCTCGTACTTGGATTCGATGCCGAAGTATTCCTCCAGACAAAGGCCGCTGTCATAGATCTTTTTGGCCCAGTCCTTGCCGACATAGCGAATATGCCACGACTCGTACATATAACCGGTCTTATCCTCTTTGCCCTTCGGGAAACGAATGATAAAGCCGTATTTCCAGCAGTTTTCTGCAAGCCACTTCGCTTCCGGCGTATTGTGGAACGCAGCGCCTGCGCAGTTCAGATCCATTGCAAGGCCGGTCTGGTGCTCCGAATGTCCCGGCCGCGCGGAGTACGTGTCAGCCTCTGCCTTGCCGTCACGATTGACATAGTTATGATAAAGTGTATCCTGTTCTTCGTAACTCCGGAAACCTGATACGATCGTGTACGTGTAACCTGCATCAGCTCCGGCCTTTTCCAGCTCGTGAAATGCATCCATCGTTTCCTTCGTCAGACCGCCCGGATTGTAGGTCTTCGGGAGCGCGTAGGTTTTGTTTGCAATCAGAATGCCGTGCACATAGGTTGCGCCGTCCTTCTCCTCAAGCCCGTCAACCTCTGCAGTATTCTTCGGTCTGGCGGTAGTCTGCGATGTTGCTGCAGTGGGTGCAGCTGTCGTTGCGGGGGCGTCCGGGTCTGCTACGCGAACCGATACCTCCGCGAACACATCCGGGTTGTTGACAGACGTCACCTTAATGATACAGCTGCCTGCACCGACCGGTGTGATGCGGCCGATATCGTCAACCGTTGCGACACTCTTGTCTGAGGACTCCCACTTTTCCGATTTATCCTCTGCGTCCTCCGGGGTCATTGTGACGAGCGGCATGACGGTGTCGTCGCCGACCTTCATGACAACTTCGGTGAAGGAGAGCGAAATGCCCGTGACCGATCCGGGCGGAAGGCTGCGCTGGGTCGTGGTGGTGGTTTCGGTCGTGGTGGTCACCTCCGTGGTTACAGTCGTGCCGGGCTCTGTCTCGATCACAGAGGACTGCGCGGTGTTTTTCTCAGCGGCTGACCGGTCAAGGCCGGTCAGCACGAGCCATGTGCCGCCGCAGACGCCTGCGACTGCAATCACTGTCAGCAGAAGCATCGGCAGAACAGATGATTTCTTTTTCTTTTTCCCGGCCGGTTTCCGGTTCGGATTTTGTGCCTTTTCTGTCATTTCGTGTTCCTTTCCGGTTTTCATACAGCATGGCTATACTTTGAACCTTTATTTGATGTGTACTGCAAACAGTACGCTACTATTATAGCACATTTTGCGGCATTTGTCACGGACAATTCTGCTTTTTTTGAATCTTTATAAAATTTTAATCTGTTGTATGAGACAGCACGGAATAGTGGCAGCGCTCTGCGGTCAGTCCGAGCAGATAGTCCACGTTCGTATGGTGGAATTCAGCCAGCGCGATCAGCACGGCCGTCGGGATGTCCCGCTGCCCCAGCTCATAGTTGCTGTAAACCTGCTGCGAGCAGTGCAGATATTCCGCGACGTCGCGCTGCTTTAAGTCGGCGTCCTCCCGCAAATCCCGGATGCGATGATAAACCATATTGAAATCCTCCTTTTTTCGGATGATTTCAATATAGCACACCGCATTTTGTTGTATGCTAGTTTACTGCATATTGCAGTAAACGGAGACACGCAAGCTGTCGGACTTGCACAAATTTTGTTTGTTTGTTGAATTATATATTGACTTTTACTGCATTTTGCGGTATAATAAAAGCAATAAATCGGAGGATGTTCTTCCGTGAGAAAGTGAGGTATGAATATGATGATTTGTAATCATTGCGGCCAGCAGGTTCAGGACGGAGCTGCACAATGCCCGTTTTGCGGTGCACCTTTGATGCAGCAGATGTATCAGCAAAATGCAGCGCCGAATCCACAGTTTGCGCCAAATATGAATGCGCCGCAGCAAGCGCCGAAGAAAAAACACGGCTGCCTCATTGCGGTTTTGGTTGTTGCCGGTCTCGGTTTTATCGGAATGCTTGGCGGTGCAGGGAAAACAAGGCAGAAGGATTCTGCTAAAGTTGAAGTGGAATCAAGCGAAGCGGCACCGGCGGAAAAGGACGCTGCCTCAGTTTCGGATGTTGATTCCGAGTCAACAGTGACAGAAGAAAGTTCAACGGAATCGAAAGATGAAAAGAATCGTTTTTCTTATGAAGTGACAAATACCAATTTCGGTTACTATACTAATTCAATCGGAGATATTGAATATTACGGTTATGTTGAGATTTTGAACACGGGTTCAACGAATCTTTATCTGGATGACTGTACGTTTGATTTGGAAGATAATGACGGGCATCTTTTGCAGAGCGATGATTTTATTTTCAGCAGTCCGGATATTATTGCACCGGGAGAAAAAGGATACTTTTATAACGGTCTGGGCTCCAACCTGATAGATAAGAATGTATCTATGGATAATGGAATCAAATTGGTGCCGAACTTTAAGGTTGAAGAAGCGCGCGGTGAAATCGTTGATTATGATATTTCGGATACGGATATGAGAACAGATGATTACGGTGAAATCAAAATCACCGGTCGTATAACCAACAATACAGATCAGGATGACAGCTTGGTAAGTATCGCGCTTATTCTGTATGACAGTGAAGGAAAAGTATTAGCAATTACCGGAACAAGTGTCATGGATTTGCCGGCTGGATCAACGCAAAGTTTTGAAGGAAGTACAATGTTTGCTGACGACGCGGCAACCCCGGATAAGGTTGCATCCTATGCGGTCGTTGCAAGAAAAAATTGCATGCAGTTCTAAAACACTCCCCGTCCCGGAAGCACCCGGAGCGGGGATTCTATCATCTCAAAAGCGGATTCCAAAGGATTCAATCCTTTGGCGAGGGGGTTGGGGGCGAGGAGCCCCCATTTCAATCCATCGGAGATATCTTATTCACCAGAATGTGAAGGCCCTCGATGTAGCCGGGGAAGCCCTTGCCCTTGACTGTTGCAATGCAGGCCTGCCGGATATACGAGATTTTCCGGAACTCGTCGCGCGTGTCGGGGTCTGAGATGTGCACTTCGACCGTCGGAATCTGCACGGCCTTGACCGCGTCCAGCAGTGCGACGCTTGTATGCGTATACGCCGCCGGATTGATGAGAATGCCGTCTGCGCGGCCGTATGCCGACTGGATTTTGTCCACAAGGTCGCCCTCGTGGTTCGACTGATAACACTCCACCGTGATGCCGAGGCGCTCCGCCTCCGTTTCGATCATGGCCGTCAGGTCGGCGAGCGTCTGTGTGCCGTAATGCTCCGGCTCACGGATTCCCAGCATGTTCAAATTCGGCCCATTCAGCACGAGTATATGCACAAAAATCCCTCCAAATCTCCTGCGCCGCATCCGCCGGCGCTTTGTTGTTTTCGATCGCAGTATCTGCAAACTTCTGATACAGCGGCATCCGAACCGCTGCCATTGCGTTGAGGTCGGCACCCTGCGAGAGCGGCCGTCCTTCGCGGCTCAGCTGGTCGATCGGACGGCAGATCTGATAAATGCGGCCGTTGCTGCGGAGCGGCGCTTCGTTCTCTGCGCGTGTGACCACACCGCCGCCCGTGACAAGAATCACGCCGCGGTTTGCACTCTGCTCCCGCACGACCTCCGATTCGATTTTGCGGAACGTGTCCTCGCCGCCCTCTGCAAAGATCTCCGGAATCGGTTTGCCGGCCTTGCGGACGATTTCTGCGTCAAGGTCGATCACGGTTCTGCCGGTCAGCTGACCGAGCGCCTCGCCGATGCAGGACTTGCCGCTGCCGGGCATTCCGATCAGTACGATATCTTCGGCATCCGCCTGCATTTTTGCGCCGATTTCCGCGATTTTTGCATCGTCAATCGGCTGCCCGAAGAAGTGCTCTGCGGCCTGCTTGGCTTGTGCGACCAGCATCGTCAGGCCGCCGGCATACGGGATGCCGCGTTCTTTTGCCTGCAGCAGAAGCGCTGTCCGCTGCGGATTGTAGATGACCTCCGCGACGCCGCGCAGGTTCGGGAACTGCGACAGATCAACCAGCGATCTGCCCGCGTTCGGGTACATGCCGACCGGCGTTGCGTTGACAATCAGCGTCGTATCTGCAAAGAATTTCGGCAGATCGTCATACGTGTACTCCGTGCCGGAAAGATCAAGGACGGTCAGCGACGCACAGCCGTCGAGCTTTGCAATCGCCTGAATGGTCTGCGAGACGCCGCCGTTTCCGAGCACAAGCACGTTTGCACCTTCAAAGGAGAGCCCGCCTGCACGCATCATGCAGCGCAGACCGTAGGCATCCGTGTTGTAGCCCTTCCATGTGCCGTCCGGCTGCCGGACAAGCGTATTCACGCTGCCGATGGCCTCTGCAAGCGGATCGAGCGTTTTGCAGAGCGGGATGACGTTGATCTTATACGGAATGGTGACATTGAGCGCCTTTAAGCGCGTATCTGCGAGAAAAACCGGAAGCTCGTCCGGCTCCAGCTCATAGAGCGAATACTGCGGATTGCCGAGCGCCGCGTGAATCTCCGGCGAAATGCTGTGACCGAGCTTCCGCCCGATCAGGCCATACGGTGTTTTGAATTCAGTCATGTGAATCTCCTTATTTCTGAAAGCTGCCGATTTCGATCAAATTGCCCTCGGGGTCTGCGACATAGCAGGTGCGCTGTCCCCACAGCATAGTCTGCGGGGCCATGACAGGCTCCGCGCCTGCTGCGACAACTCTTGCAAATTCTGCATCGACACCCGCATAATTTCCGGCATTGAGCGCAATTTCATAGTGCCCGATTCTGCCGGAGGCGTATGTAAACTGTTGCTGCGTCATCTGCTCGAAATCGCTGCGGCGATAAAGCAGAAACAGCGTGCCGTCCTTTTCCAGAAAAACATTTGAGGTGTTTTCGTCCTCTTTGATCGCAAAGCCGAGGACGTCGCGGTAAAAACGTACCATAACCGCCATATCCTTGACAAAAATGCCGAAGCCGTCTAAATGCATGAGAGCTCCTTTCATTACTGATCGTTGACGAATAAAAATGTACGCGGAATGGAGGGCACGAGCCGGAAGGTCTCGCAGCAATATTCTCCGTCTTTGGTCACGGGTCTCGCGGACGGTTTCTCTTCGGTACGCTCGCCCTCCGGTACAGTTGCAAAGCGTGTGTGCTTGTTCTGATAGCTTTGATCATCGAAATCCGTGATGTTCCTGCACGGATAAAACAGGTGCAGCCAGACGATCTGATCAGCCGAGACATGATATGCCTTGGATGCGATGGAAGCATGTCGGGTACCGGCACCGTCAAAGACGGAGGGATCCGGCGGGGTGATCTCCTCAAAATGCGGCGTGCAAGCTATTGGTTGACCGGCATCAAAATGCGGATCATCGCTGACGATCCAGAAGAAATCTCCGAACTGCTGTAGCTGATAGTCGTGAAATTCGGCCTGATACACAGGCGGATTGCCCGTGCGTGTCAGCTTCCGGTACTGCGGACAGCAGACAGGCAGTCTCGCCTGCAGACCGCACCTCAGCTGAGAATCCGTATTTTCCCTGAATATAGCGCACGGCATTTTCAGCCCCCTGTGCTTCCCACTGCGCATTCAACGCACGCTGTTCCTTGCTGTAGCACGATGTCAGCAGCAAGGAACAGAGGGCAGACAGCGTACATAACCTACGCAGATGATAGTGCATATTCCCACCTCCGAATCAGGCGGATATTGTGGAACGCTCAGCCGATCATTTCGGTATAATTGCCGAGCAGCGTAAACGAATCGCAGGAGCGCTCCAGCTCGCAGAGCAGACCGAGCACGCCTTCCTGATGCAGATTGCACTCAAGATCCATATAAAAGCGGTACGAGAAATTCGTGCCGGGGATCGGCATACTTTCCAGCTTGCACATGTTGATGCCGAGCGCAGAAATCTTTGCGATGATCTGATTCAGCGCGCCGGGCGAGTTTGCGCAGTTGACGAGAATGCTCATGCGGTCGGCGCCGGCATAGCACGCAGCGCCCTTTGTGATACATAAAAAGCGCGTATCATTGTTGCTTTCGTTCTGAATCTGATCGGTGAGAACGGAGAGCGAATAGAGCTTTGCACAGGCCTCTCCGGCAATCGCCGCAACCGATTTGTCATGCGCTTCTGCAGCGCGCTGCGCAGCGTGCGCGGTACTCGTACAGGGGATCACATCGACACCGAGCTCCTGCAGGAAGCGGCTGCACTGTCCGGCGGCCTGTTCATGCGTATAAACCGTTTTGAGATCGGAGAGCTGCGCGTCCGGCTGCGTCAGCAGAACGTGACGGATCAGCTGGCGGACGCTGCGGACAATGCAGATATCCGGTTCGCGGAGCAGATCGTAAACCTGCCGCACAGAGCCCTGTACGCTGTTTTCAACCGGTAAGATGCCGAATTGGCAGAGCCCCGCCTGTACTGCGTGTACAACTGCCGCAAACCCGTCCATGAAGATAATATTGCCTTTTGGGAAAAGACGGTCGGCAGCGGCGCCTGCATGGCTACCTTCTACGCCGGAGACAGCAACGCGGCCGGACTGCGGGAAGATCGCCTGCTCGTGCGCACACATGGCTGCAACACGCGCAGCGACGCTCGTGGCAGGAATCAGCTGAGCGGCCTGTCTGGCGCGGGAAAGCTCCAGAATCAGGCGAAAGAGCTGGTGTGCGGAATCACCGAATTCAGCTCCGGATTTTTCGCGTATCTGCATCAAAATCTGACGCTCCCGGACGGGATCGTAAAGCGGACGCGAAGGATCGCGCTTTTTGATATCGGCGACCTTGTCAATGAGCGACATGCGTTGCAGAAACAGATTGAGCAGCTGCGAATCAATGCTGTCCAGCTGCGAACGGATTTCTGTTAATTCCATAGAAAACTCCTTTATTTACGTTTGTTTTTTTCTCCCATCAAGACTGCCGTGCATAGCACATAGATGACAGTTACAGGCAGCAGAACAGCATTCACGAGAAACAGCTTGCTGTTATGGAAGAATATTGCTGCGGCATTGACCAGCATGATGACCCCTACAAGTATCATCACAACACCGCTCTGACGATAATAAGGCTTCGGATCCGGCTTTTCCGTTTGGTCACCGGGATACAGGTTGTTCAGCAGCGGCCCGCGGCACGAAAGCTGTCTGCCGCCGACGAGAAAGGCTGCAAATGCCACTGCAACCAGAATGAACAGCGTCACAATTTCACCGATACTCATATCTGAGACTTCTGTTTCATATGCAGAAAATCACGATGCTTCATGTTTTTTCACTGACATTTGAAAAGGAATCGCTGCAGCAGAGCATCGCATCGAGAGCGACAAGCGCTGCAACGGCTTCCACCACGGGGACTGCACGCTGCGCAATGCAAGGATCGTGGCGGCCCTTAATTTCCAGCACTGTATCTGCTCCGTCGGGCAGAGAAACGGTCTGCTGCGGCTTCGAGATCGACGGTGTCGGCTTGATCGCAACACGGAACCGCACCGGCATACCGGTTGTGATACCGCCGAGAATGCCGCCGTTACGGTTCGTGTTTGTAATGATATTGCCGTTTTCGTCCGTGCAGAACGGATCATTTGCAGCGGAGCCGCGCATTTCCGAAAGAGCAAAACCGTCTCCGAATTCAAGCCCCTTGACCGCCGGAATGCCGAAGAGCGCCCGCGCCAGACGGTTTTCCATGCCGTCAAACATCGGGTCACCGAGACCGGCCGGAAGCCCGGTTACAACGCATTCGATTGTGCCGCCGATGGAATCCTGATCTTCTCGCGCAGCAAGAATCTCCGCCTGCATTTTTTCGCCCTGCGTGTCAGAAATGACGGGGAACATTTTATCTGCAATCTCAGCAAAGAGCGCCTGATCGGGCAGCATCGGGAACGGATCGTCCTTGACAGATCCGATGGATGATAAGTGCGCACCTACGTATATTCCACGCCGTTCAAGGGCTTGCAGTGCCATTGCGCCGACAGCGC
Organism: Oscillospiraceae bacterium; assembly: GCA_017427265.1. Taxonomy (GTDB): domain Bacteria; phylum Bacillota; class Clostridia; order Oscillospirales; family Ruminococcaceae; genus Firm-04. The sequence continues at coordinate 131,769 of JAFRTG010000046.1, forward strand.
AGAGCGGCGCCGTCAGACGCCCCGAAAAATGACCGCCGCCGCGCATATCCGCATGACCGTGCCATTTCCGATAAGCCGTAAAATCAGCATGGGACGGACGCGGCTTGAGGACAAGATTGTTATAATCCCCGGAGCGGGTATTCGTATTCGCAATCCGGATGCACACCGGAAAACCGGTCGTTTTATTCTCGAAAATACCGGAGACAAACTCCGGAATGTCCGGTTCCCTGCGGGAAGTCGAGAGTGCATTTCGACCGCCCTGACGGCGTTCCATAAAACGAAGCAAGCGGTCGGTGTAGATTGTCTCGCCGGCCGGAAATCCCTCTGCCACTGCACCGATGCCGTTGCCGTGGGACTCACCGAACACGGAAATGCGCAGGCGTTCGCCAAATTGAGAAGCCATAGACAGCCTCCTTTAATTGCAATATTGTTTCAAAACGGATTATTCCGGCTCAGCCTCTGCAATGCCGCCGAGTGCGCGGTAGTCATCGAAGAAAGCCGGATAGGATTTATTGACAGCCTCAGCGCCGAGGATGCGAACCGGGGATTTGCATCTCAGCGCGGCGACTGCTGCTGCCATGACAAGACGGTGATCATTTTGCGCGTTGACCGTGCCGCCGTTCAACTGTCCTCCGTAGACGGTCAATCCGTCATCGTGTTCATCGACATTTCCGCCGAGTGCCCGAAGCATGTCGGCCGTTGACTGTAAACGGTCGGATTCTTTTAAGCGCAGTCGCTCGGCATTGAGAAAGTGCGATTCACCGTCAGAAACTGCTGCGAGAATCGCCAGAATCGGAAGCAAATCCGGGATTTCCCGCATAGATACGTCAAATTTCTTGATTGTTCCACATGAAACAATAATTTCATTCTCGTGTACTTGAATATCTGCTCCGACAGACTTCAATATGTGTGTGATTTCTTTATCACCCTGTACAGAATCAGAATGCAGCCCGCGAAGTGTGATCGCTCCGCTGCTTTGGATTGCACCCGCAGTCAGCCAGAATGCAGCATTCGACCAGTCGCCATCAACACGGATTCGATTGGGAAACTGAAGAATCTGCTTGCCTTTTATATCGTAGGAAAGTTGGCCGCCTTCATCGGAAATCTCTACAGCTACGCCAAATTCACGCAATGTATCAAGTGTCATATCGACATAAGCTGCTGATTGAAGCGGCGTTGTCAGACGGATTTTGCTGTCCTGATCGCAGAGCGGCAGCGCCATCAGGAGACCGCTGAGAAACTGAGAACTGATATTGCCCGGAATCTCATAGAGGCCGCCGGTTAATCGCCCTGCTGCAGAAATCGGCAGAGAGTTTGCAGAAAACTGTACGCCGTGAGCGGACATTTCATCTGTCAATACAGAAATCGGCCGTTCCGGAAGACGTCCGGAACCTGTCACAGAAATATTCTTGCAGACGCACATGGCGACCGGAAGAAGGAACCGCAGTGTTGATCCGCTTTCTCCGCAGTCAAGGACAGCGTGCGGTTGCTCCTGAATCGGGGATACAAACAGCCCGTTTTCAGTCTGCTGAAAGGATGCGCCGAGTGCCGTCAGACACCGAATGGTAGCTGCAATATCGTCACAAAATGGCGGAAAAATCGGCAAACAGCCGCCGTTTTGTGATAAAGCCGCACAGATCAGCTTGCGGTGCGCATCTGATTTTGAGGGAATCGCATTCAACGAACCCTGCAGGGATGCGGGGCGACAAATCAAATTCATGCCTCGTCCTCCAATCCGGAAGCGAACAACGCTTCAAGTTCAGAGATCGGCATTTTATGCATACGGCAGCGACCGATTGTCTCCGGCAGGATTACCGTAATCTCAGATGCTGCTGCTTTTTTATCAACAGCCGCAATTTTTGCCATGTCTGATGCAGAATACGGGCATTTCACCGGCAGCCCGCTTCGCAAAATCGTATTCAAAATGCGCGTATTATCGTCTGATTTCATGATTCCCATTTTGACTGCGGCACGCGATACAATCGCAGTGCCGATCGAAACGGCATGTCCGTGGGAAATTTCAAAGTTGCTCAGCCGTTCGATCGCGTGAGCTGCTGTGTGCCCAAGATTTAACAATTTCCGTACACCGTGTTCCTCCGGATCTTCGGTGACGATCATTGATTTATAAGCAACAGCTCTGGAAATGATATTAACCAATTCATTAGCCGGATCGCTTTTTTCATAAATAGAAAAAAGCTCAGGATCACCGAGAATTCCTGTTTTGATCGCTTCTGCGGCACCGTCTGCCATTTCGTGCGGCGTAAGAGTCTTGAGCGTATCAACATCACAATAAACGCCCTTTGGCTGATGAAAGAGTCCTGCGAGATTTTTTCCGTGCTCCAAATTGATTGCCGTTTTGCCGCCGACTGACGCATCTACGGCGGAAAGCAGAGTTGTCGGAATCTGAATAAAGCGTATTCCGCGCAGATAACAGCCTGCTGTGAAGCCGGTCAGGTCACCGATGACACCGCCGCCAAGCGCTGCCGCCAGATCAGTTCGTGTCATTTTGGCTTCTGCAAACGCCTCAAGCAGTTCACTGAAAACCGCAGCAGATTTGCTGTCCTCCCCTGCGGGAACAATGTGCGCAAATACAGAAAAGCCAGCATCTTCAAAGGATTTCTTTGCTGTCGCAAGATAAAGCGGAGCGACATTGCTGTCTGTGACAATCATAATGCGGCATGGCTTGATTCGTTCCGCGGTCATCTGGCCGACTTGCGCAAGAAGGTTGTGACCTGTGACGATCGGATACGATTCGCCCTGCGGAGTGGTTAGAATTTGCGTTTTCATATAGATGGTTCTCCTTAATCAGGCGAAATATGCATAGGGTTAGTTTCCGCCTGCAGAGGCCTTTGCGATGCGTCCCTCACGCAGACACGCACAAAGCGCCTCGGCATCATTGTTTTCCAGTGCATCCAGATACGGTTTCAGATTGTCAATCAGGATGCGAAGTTCTTCCGCAAGATACTCCCTGTTATCGAGCATCAATTCTGTCCACATTTTTTCGTCGAGACGCGCCACTCTTGTCAGATCACGGAAGCTGCCCGCAGAAAATCCACGGCGCTTCTGTGCGGTCGGTGACTTGACATATGCACCCGAAACGATGTGCGCGAGCTGAGACGTGTAAGCAATAATGCGGTCGTGCTCGTCGGGATTGGAAAATGTCAGATGCGCAAAACCGATGTCGGTAAAGTAATTTTTCAGCATTTCCAATGTCGGGAGATCGGTATTGGCATCCGGTGTCAGAATCATGGATGCACCGTCAAACAGTCCCTCCGAAGCATTGACAAACCCGCCCTGCTCCTTGCCGGCCATCGGGTGACCGCCGATATAGCGGAAGCCGTTCTTCTGCGCAAGATCAGCCATTTCACCGACGACACAACGCTTTACACCGCAAATATCTACCAAAATGCATTTGGCTCGTCCGAGCGTCACTGCGTGCTCTTCTGTCCATTTGAGTGCTGCGCCCGGCCGCAGCGCAACGAGCACCAGATCGCAAGTTTCGAGCAGTTCGTCGGTCAGTGCCTGATCCATTGCGCCGGTCATCCGGGCGAACATCATGACCTCCTGATCGAGGTCATAGCCGTAAACTGTATGTAAAGTACGTGATTTCGTGGCTTTTGCGTAGGAACCGCCAATCAGTCCCAAGCCGATGATTGCAATATTCATGTCTGATTCCCCCGATTCATTTCCGCAATTTTGTCCAATCCGGCAGCGTTCATTTCTGTCCACGCCGGGCGGAATCCTGCCTTGACTGCATTGCGCGCCGAAGGCAGATTGCACCACGCGCAGCAGTAAAACGGTATTTTATTATGCTTCAGAATTTCGATTGCAAGCTGTGACGTCAGTGCGGCGGCGATGCCTCTTTTCCGGTAATCCGGGAGAACATCTATGCCGATCTGCCACATTTGCTCGCAGTCTGCAGAGCATCCGGCAAGTCCGACCAGCTTGTCACCGTCGAATGCACCGACACCCAGAACATCCAGTTCTGCGCGCTTTTCACATAATGCATTTGACCACTGCGGCTGATAAAGCGGTGCAAAATCAGCCTGTGTCAGAATGCGCGTTTCATAATCACACTTCAGCGGCTGCAGGAGATTGACATCCGGCAGCCAGTATTCCGCTGTCATGGAAACGCCTGCGCCGAGCGGCCGGAGTGCTTCATGCAGGACATGCAGATGCGGCGGCTCAAAGCTGTGCGCCAGCGGAAAACGGTTCAGATAATCCCGGACAACACTGATGCATTCTGTCGTTGCTGATGCAACGATATTGCTGCCGTAACTGACAAAATATGCCGGATAAGGCAAATTCAGGTAACGCCTTGCTGCCGGAGGGGCCGCTGCCGGAACAATCACAGGCTTATCCCGCAGAAAATCACCCGGATCACATCCAAGATCAATCGCGGACTGCTGCATTGCGATTGCCAAAATATCCCGGTTTTTCATGATTTTACTGCATAAACTCGTGCAGGCTGTGCAGCTTCTTGGCGAGTGCATCGAAGGCTTCCGGCTTGATCGACTGCGGTCCGTCGCAGACTGCATGTTCCGGATCATTGTGCACCTCGATAATCAGACCGTCTGCCCCTGCCGCGACTGCAGCCGGTGCGATTTTCGGAACCATCCAGGCTTTTCCGCAGGCATGGGACGGATCCACGATGACCGGCAGATGCGTCAGGTGCTTGAGCACTGTGACAGCGCCGATATCAAGAATATTACGTGTATACGTCTCAAACGTGCGGATACCGCGCTCGCAGAGAATGACATTATGGTTGCCGCCGGACATGATATATTCGGCGCTCATCAGCCACTCCTCATATGTTGCGGAGAGGCCGCGCTTGAGCAGAACCGGCTTTTCCTGAAGGCCGAGCTCTTTGAGCAGCGAAAAATTCTGCATATTCCGTGCACCGACCTGAATCACATCGACATCCTTGAATGCGGGCAGATGCTCCGCGTCCATGATTTCGGTGACGATCGGCAGACCGGTTTCCTCACGGGCGATTTTCAGCAGCTCCAGCCCTTCGACACCCATGCCCTGAAACGAATAGGGCGAAGTGCGCGGTTTGAAGGCGCCGCCGCGGAGCATTGTAGCGCCGCTTGCCTTGACCTGCTTTGCGATGGCGACGATCTGCTCCTCACTTTCGACGGAGCAGGGACCTGCCATCAGCGTGAGCGTGCCGCCGCCGATCTGCGCATCGCGGACACGGATGACGGTCGGCTCCGGATGGAACTTGCGGTTTGCGTGCTTATAGGGCTCCTGCACGCGCTTGACATCCTCGACGATTTCGAGTGCGGAGATCAGGTCGGGGTCGATTGCGGCGGTATCACCGACAAGTCCGAGAATGGTATGCGAGGTTCCTACGCTCTTGTTGACGTCGATGTGCTTTTCTTCGAGCCACGCAATCAGACTTTCAAGCTGCGCAGGATTCGGATTTTGCTTCAAAACAACGATCATAATAACTGTCCTTTCAGGGAATATAAAACAAGCGCTCACAGCCGGCGGGCTGCGAGCGCTTTGCATTCATATAACGGAATCCCGCGGAAAACCGCAAAAACCATTATGCTGTGCAAACGAATTCAGCCGCACCGAATCTGACCTCACCGTAATAATAGCCGGTAAAGCCGTAAAATCGGTATTCAGCTGCAACATTCATGTGTTCGCTGCCAGACATAGTGATTGCGCTTCCTTTCCTCGGATGATGCTATCATTATAGCACAAGAAAACAGGAAATGCAATAGGCAATCTGCACAAAGTTTTAATGCATTAAAGCGTTTAAGTTTTAAATCGTATTATTTATAGGGTCTCTTATGATCGGTGAGACCAAGCATGTAATCAGTACTGGTCCCGTAATATTCCGCGAGCTTGATAATGACCTCGACCGGCACAATGCGCATACCGCGCTCGTATTTGGAGTAGAGTGACTGATCGCAGAATAAATATTCACAGATTTCTTTTTGCGTTTTATCGTGGTCAATTCTCAGATCACGAATTCTTGAAAAAAATAGCATGACGTTTGCTCCTTGATTATCATTATACAATCTGGAATGATTGGATTTGTATAGTGGCATTATAACACTTTTTACTCGTTTTTGGTATTTTTTGGACAATGTGGCTTGCTTAAATGAATAGAAAAAACATGGGAAAATTAAGAAAACACGGCCTTAAATGGATTATTTTGCGGTATATAGGCGCGATTCGTTATTGATTCAAATAAATAGATGTGTATGATCGTATCGGAACACGTTTTTTCTGTATTCACTTTCCGGCGCAGCTGTACCGGATGTGTGTATGCTTCTGCACTCCCCCTTTGCGTGATATGCTGTACGCTTTTCAGCGGCACTGCCTGTCCGTTGTCAGGACTGGGTGTAGCTGTCAATGCGCTCGAATCCGTCGAGCAGGACGTCTCTGCGGCGGAAGGCCTGTTCCGTGCCGCGAGCGACGCATGTCAGCGGATCCTTGGCCGTTCGGCACGGAACGCCCAGCATGCGCGTCAGATACTGCTCCAGCCCGCCGAGCAGCGCACCGCCGCCCGTGAGCAGAATGCCGTTTGCGCAGATATCGCCGACCAGCTCCGGCGGTGTTTCCTCCAGTACGCGGCGGATCGTTTCACCGATCTCGTTGATATCGTCCTCAAGTGCCTCGAACAGCTCCGCCTCGCTCAGATCGCACTGATCGGGCAGCCCGCGGGAAATGTTGCGCCCCTTGACCTGTGCAATGACATCTTCGCCCGGATTATACAGATTGCAGAGTGAGATTTTCACCTGCTCCGCAGATTTTGCGCCAAGCAGAATGTGATATTTGTTCTGGACATACCGGATGATTGACTGGTCAAACTTATTTCCGGCCGTTTTCAGCGAGCGCGCCGTTACGATGCCGTTCATCGAGACGACCGCAACATCTGTTGTGCCGCCGCCGATGTCAACAACCATGTGGCCGACCGGCCGGTTGATTGCAATGCCTGCGCCGAGCAGCGCGGCCAGCGGCTCCTGAATCAGATGCACCTTGCGCGAGCCCGTGCTCATCGCCGCATCGAGGATTGCACGCTTTTCGACGTCCGTAATCAGCGACGGCACGCAGATGACAATGCGCGGCCGGATGATATGTGCACCGGCGGCCGCGTCGATCAGCTCACGCATCAGCGCCTGCGTCAGAATATCGTCCGAGATGACGCCGTCCTGCAGCGGATGCACGACCGCGATATAGGAAGGGGAGCGCCCTTCCATTTTATAGGCTTCCTCACCGACGGCGACGACGCGCTCCGTGCGCTTGTTGAAGGCGATGACGGAAGGTTCGTTCAGCACAACGCCGTGCCGCCGCTTGGTAATGATGATATTCGCCGTACCAAGGTCAATTCCGATATCCATACAGTGTATCCTTTCGTTTCTTCTGTTCAGGTTTCTCTATACAATAACATACTTCGCCGTCCGGGGATTCCCCCAGCCTGCGGAAGCGTTCAACGGTTTCTGTCCGGTGCATGGCCGATTTTTGCAGCACGCGCCCGGATTTCGGGTTTGCGGCGCGGTGATAGGCTTCGAGCTTTGTGAATTCCGTCTGTGAAAAAGTCCTGTCTATGACGGCTGCAAGCGCTTCGCCTGCATAGCCGTGCCCCCAGAAGTCTGCACCGATGCAGTATTCGATCTCGGCGGTATTGCAGTCCTCCCAGACCTTGCAGAACGCAATCTGTCCGATGTTCTGCCCGGTTTCCCGCAGGACGATCGCCCAGCGGTAGAAATCCGGCCGCGCATAGCCTGCAAGATATTGCTGCAGCAGACCGCAGACGGCTTCCGGCGTGTCATAGACCGGCTCGCCGTATTCGGGCTGCACCCGCGGATCCGAAGCCCAGTTCTGCAGCATATCGGCGGCGTCATCCGGCAGGAAGCGGCGCAGGATCAGCCTTTCTGTTATAATCGTATGTGTGCCGGCGTGCTTCATTCCGGCTTCCATTCCATTTCCGTGAAGCCGGTGTGCCGCACGGTGAACCCGATTTTCTCGTAGACGCCCATGCCCATTTCGCTCGCGGAAAGCGTGACGATATCGAGCGGAACAGCTGCGGCATATTCCTGCAGCATCTGCATCAGGCGGGTTGCAATGCCCTGCCCGCGGTATTCCGGCATGGTGTATACGCCGAGGACATAGCCGCTTTTCCCGCTCGGAAAGAACGGGTTTGCAGGCTTCTCCTCACAGATCAGGAGTACATTGGCAGCAAGGGTGCCGTCCGGTGCTTCTGCGACAAATACAGCGCAGTCGCGGCCGAGATGCGCGGAAAAATACTGCGGAAGCTGCGCGGAGATCGCAGCGGTCTGCTGCTCCGGCAGTTTGCCGAAGTCCTCTTCAAAATAGGCGAGCCGCAGTCTGCACAGCTCCGGGATATCGGAGGAGGCCGCGGCGCGGAAGACAATCTGCATGAATCCCGCTCCTTTCCAATGGCATACAATATTATTATATCATATTATCCGCCGGATTTCAACCCTCACACGAAAATACGCTGCTTTGGAGCATGTTTTCCCGATACGGGCCGTTTATGTGACAATCCGGAGAACGCCGGAGCCGTTTCTTTCATTTTCATTTCACAGTCTGCACTTATTTTGCCGGATTTTTCCTCATTTCTCTTATCTCAATTCCATATTTCACTCATGATGCTTTCAAACAACTCAGTATAATAATACTTGTAAGCAACAAACGCAGCCGACAGTCAAAACGGCACAACAGAAAGGACGGTTTCCTATGATGAACCAGAACAATAACAGAGAGCACAAAGGTCTTTCTATTATGAAGGTATCCGCTGCACTGGCAGCGATGCTGCTCGTATCGGGCACATCCATCGGGATGTATAAAATGGTTGAAAATATCGGAGCATCTTCCGTGGAATACAGTGTTTCCGAGAATATCGCAGAGGCAGGCAGCAATGCTGCAAAGAGTCAGAGCAGCACGGCCGTACAGGCAACCAATATGAGCTGGCTGGAGCTGGCATCCGCAGCAGATGCACTCTCCATTCCGGAAATTGTGGAAAAGGCAATGCCTTCCGCAGTCGGCATCAAATCAACCTTCACTTATGCCGCGCAGACACCTGCTGCCGGTTACCGCAGCTTCGGATACGGCGAAATGTTCGGCAATGCGCAGACTGCGGAACAGGAAGCAACTGCAACAGGCAGCGGCATCGTGATGAGCAGCGACGGATATATTGTCACGAATGCGCATGTTATCTACGATACCGAAAGTGAATATAAAATGGGCAAGGCGACGGCCGTCAGTGTGGTGATGGGTGAAAATCACGATGAAGAATACGAAGCTGAGATCGTCGGCTATGACATCCAGACAGACCTTGCCGTGCTGAAGATTGATGCAGAGGGTCTGACGCCTGCTGAATTCGGAAACAGCGATGATCTGAAGGTCGGTGAGCTGGTCGTTGCAATCGGCAACCCGCTTGGCTTTGAGCTTTACGGCACAACGACCTGCGGCATCGTTTCCGCAAAGAACCGCGAGGTCGAGCTTGAGGATAAAACCATGACGCTGATCCAGACAGATGCTGCGATCAATTCCGGCAATTCCGGCGGTATGCTGCTGAATTCCTACGGTCAGGTCATCGGCATCAACTCCCTGAAAATGGGCTCCTCTTACGGAGAGGCCAGTGTGGAAGGCCTTGGCTTTGCCATTCCGATCAACGATGCGGCGGAAATCATCAAGTCGCTGATCAATGACGGCTATGTGACCGGCAGACCGCAGCTCGGTATTACCGGCACAACAATCACAGAAGAGCAGGCGGCATTCTATCATATTCCGCAGGGCGTATATGTTTACAGCGCACCGGAAAACGGTGAGAGCGATTTGCAGCAGGGCGATGTGATTACCGCGATTGACGGTGCAGAGATCCTCACGATGGAGGAGCTGAACGAGCGGAAGAACCTGCATAAAGCCGGTGAAACCGTAACACTGCGCATCAGCCGCAACGGTGAGAGCATGGATGTACAGGTCACCCTGCAGGAGAGCAGACAGCAGGAATGATAATCGGCGGCGAAGAGAATGCTGTTTTCAGGTAATGCCGCAGTCTGCTGAAAAAAAGCGAAATCTCCGATAGATTGCTCACGGCGCTCTGCCTCATCCCCGCGAAAGGGCTTCCGTTCCCTTGGCGGGGACGGGCGGAGTGCCGCCTTTTTTTCGGAGATGCCTGCCAAAAAGAAATTTGGATTTTTTCAAAAAAGGGGTTGACAAACAAGGGAAAGTATGTTATAATAATACCTGTTGTGAGGGTGTAGCTCAGTTGGTTAGAGTACCTGCTTGACATGCAGGGGGTCATCGGTTCAAGTCCGCTCATCCTCATCCAAAGCCTTCCGGAGAAATCCGGAAGGCTTTTTTCGTTTTGGTTTACGAAAGTGAGACGCCGGCAAAAAAGTTTTTGTGCGCAGTGCAGATGCATCTCTCCGCCCACTTGCATAATCAGCGGAAAAGTAGTATAATAAGAAAAGCAGATCTCCAACCCCATCACACAGGAGGCATACATATGTGTGGAATTATTGGTTTTTCGGGTCACACGGAACATGCGGAAACGGTTCTGGAAAACATGATGGAACAGATTCGTCACCGCGGCCCGGATGCAGGCGGTAAGTATCTCAATGGGGAGATCGCACTCGGACACCGCCGTCTTTCCATCATTGACATCACGGAACAGGGCAATCAGCCCATCTTTAATGAAGACCGATCAATGGTGCTCGTCTTCAACGGAGAAATATATAACTATCAGGAAATCCGCGAGACACTCATCGCGGCAGGCCACAGCTTCCGGACGGAAACCGATTCCGAAGTGCTCATTCACGGCTACGAGGAATACGGCGCAGAACTGCTGAACAAGCTGCGCGGCATGTTCTCGTTTGTCATCTGGGATGACAACAAAAAGGAACTGTTCGGCGCCCGCGATTTCTTCGGCATCAAACCGATGTACTACGCGCAGATGGGAAAGACATTCCTGTTCGGCAGCGAGATCAAAGCGTTTCTGCCGCACCCGGATTTCAAAAAGGAGCTGAACACCGCAGCGCTGGAGCAGTACCTGACGTTTCAGTATTCCCCCACCGAGGATACCTTCTTCAAGGGCGTCAAAAAGCTGCCCGCTGCGCATTATTTCCTCTACCGTGACGGCAAGCTGACCGTTCAGCGGTACTGGGACGTTCATTTTGATGCGGATGACGCGCCGCTGCTCGGTGACTGGGTGAAGAAAATCTCGGAGACCTTCCAGGATTCGGTCAGAGCGCATAAAATCGCGGATGTCGAGGTCGGCAGCTTCCTGTCCTCCGGCGTGGATTCCAGCTATGTTGCGGCCGTCGCCAATGTGGACAAGACCTTTACGGTCGGCTTCGGCTCGGATGAAAAATATAATGAGATCGGCTGGGCGAAGCGCTTTTCCCGCGCAATCGGCAAGGAGAATTTCAGCCATGTGATCTCCCGGCAGGAATATTGGGATGTACTGCCGAAAATTCAGTATCAGATGGACGAGCCGCTTGCGGATCCGTCCTGCATTGCGCTTTATTTTGTCTGCAAGCTGGCGGCAGAGCATGTCAAGGTCGTGCTCTCCGGCGAGGGCGCGGATGAAATCTTCGGCGGCTACAATGTCTACAGCGAGCCGAACGGCACATGGTACGATAAGCTGCCGATGGGCGTGCGCAGAGGCGTCGCCAATGCCGCAAGCCTGCTGCCCGCCAAGCGCGGCCGGAACTTCCTTGTCCGCAAGGGACGGACGCTGGAGGAACGCTTCATCGGCAATGCATATATGTTCACGCCTGCCGAGCGCAAGGCGCTGCTCAAGATTGAGACCGATGCCCCGGATCCGACTGCTGTGACCAAACCGTTCTATGACAATGTGCGGAATGCGGATGACATCACAAAGATGCAGTATCTGGATCTGCACCTCTGGATGACCGGCGATATTCTGCTGAAGGCGGATAAAATGAGCATGGCGCATTCGCTGGAGCTGCGCGTGCCGTTCCTTGATAGGGAGCTGATGCATGTCGCAGAGCAGATTCCGACAAAGTTCCGCGTGACGCACAATGTTGCGACAGATGAGAAAACGCCTTATACGACAAAATATGCGATGCGGCTTGCGGCCAAGCGCGATACGCCGCCGGAAACCGCAGATACTGCAGCCAAAAAGAAGCTCGGCTTCCCGGTGCCGATCCGCGTCTGGCTGAAGCAGGATGACTGCTACAACACGGTGCGCACGGCATTTGTTTCACCGGATGCAGAGCGGTTCTTCCATACCGATAAAATCGTGAAGCTGCTGGATGACCACAAAAACGGCAAGGCCGATAACAGCCGCAAGATCTGGACGGTGTATATGTTCCTCGTCTGGTATAAGGTGTATTTCGGCGGGCAGACTGCATAAGGCAAAGCGCCGGACCGTTTCTGACTTCAATCAACTGCCGGAGGTATAAAATGAGCGAGCAAACATATTCGCATCTGATCGACCTGAATGACTATCCCGTGGACTGGTGGGACAAGGTGATTTCACTCGGCGCCTCGATCTACGCGCACCCGCAGCGTTATGTGCAGGCATGCGCCGGAAAGATCATGGCAACGCTGTTCTATGAGCCTTCCACGCGCACGCAGATGAGCTTTCAGTCGGCTATGATCCGTCTGGGCGGCAGCATCATCGGTTTTGACAACCCGATGAGCAGCTCTGTCTCCAAGGGCGAGAACATCAAGGATACGACAAAGGTCGTCAGCACCTATTCGGATATTCTGATTATCCGGCACCCGATGGCCGGAACGGCAAAGGCAGCGGCGCTGACCGCAGAATGCCCGGTTGTCAACGCAGGCGACGGCGGCCATCTGCACCCGACGCAGACGCTGACCGATCTGCTGACACTGAAAATGGAAAAGGGACGGCTCGATCATCTGACGGTCGGTCTCTGCGGCGATCTGCTTTACGGGCGGACGGTGCATTCGCTCATCAAGGCGCTGACCTGCTATCCGGACAATCAGTTTGTGCTGATTTCGACGCCGGAGCTGCAGGTGCCGGATTACATCATCAAGCTGCTGCGAGATTCCGGCTGCGCATTCCGAACGGAATCCTCGCTGGACGAGGCAATCGGCGAGCTGGATGTGCTGTATATGACGCGGATTCAGCGGGAGCGCTTTGCTTCTCAGGCAGATTATCTGGCACAGAAGGATGTTTACCGTCTGACTGAGGAGAAGATGCAGCGTGCAAAGCCGGATCTGGCTGTGCTGCATCCGCTGCCCAGAGTGGACGAGATTGAAATTGCTGTGGACGACGATCCGCGTGCGCTGTACTTCAGACAGGCACAGTACGGCATGTATGTGCGCATGGCGCTGATTCTGCGTCTGCTGGAGAGCGAAACACCTGCGCCGCTGCTGCGCGGTACGGTCAACAGCAGTCTGCGCTGCGTGAATCCGAAGTGTATCACGGCACAGGAGCATTATCTGCCGCATCAGTTCATTCAGGCCGGCGGAAGAACGGTCTGCGAATTCTGTGAGGAGCAGGCTGTGCCGGTATCTTTGATCTGATATTCTGTGCGTATATACTATAAAAAACGAAACGGTCAGGCTTTTTCGGCCTGACCGTTTTTGCTTGCAGAAAAAGGTATCGCAGCGCGATGATTTGTAACAGGCTCCGCCAAGACCGGCTGCCCGTTCGGTGCTTACTTTGCAAACTGTGCAGCTTGGCACTGCGAAACATGTGCGCGGCTTGTGTGCAGAACCATCCAAGCAAAGCCTGCGAGCAGCAGAAACTCTGCGAGCATCGGCAGCGGCTCGCCGTCCAGAATGGCAATCGAGTCAAACCAGAACATCAGGCTTGCAAACGGGATCGAAAGCCATGCCATTGTCTGTGAACGCCGGACTGTCCAGATGATCGCAGCTGCGCCCGCAGCGGGCAGCAGTGCCGCGATCCGGCATGCCAGCAGCGTTTCGCCGAACCAGCCGAAGCAGTTCGTGATATAGCCTGCAAGGCCTGTAATCGCAATCATGGGGACCAGAAAGCACAGCACATCCCGTGCCGCGTACCCCGGATTTCCGGCTTTCAGCGCAATCACCGTGCAGATGACGGCCCAGAGCAGAAGTCCGCTGCTCATCTGTCCGAATGTATACAGCAGATTGAAAACGCTGTATTCCTGACAGACCTGCGTGCTCAGGATCATCAGCAGACCCGTCAGGAAGCCTGCTGCGGCAACAGCCAGCGGACGGATCACCGTTCTGTTTTCAACCGTTTTGAACTGATTCTGATACATCATGAAAAATCACGCTCCTTATTGATTTTTGTTAAGATAAACTCTGTGACCGGACGGAAAAAGAGATAGACGATGTAACCCGCTGCCGTGCCCGCTGTGTTCGTGATGAGGTCCGTGACATCCGAGCGCCGCCCGATATCCGGGAGCGGCTGCAGCAGCTCGATCATCAGGCTGAACAGGAATCCGCAGAACACCGTCTCAAAAAAGCCGCGCTTGGGCTTCATCATCGGGTACAGGAAGCCGAACGGCATCAGCATTGCGGTATTCAGCGCAATCTGCCGCAAATAGTCTCCGCGGTGCAGCTTAACGTCCACAAACGGCTCCATGTTCATCGGAACATACGCCGCAGGATTCCAGAACGGAATGCTGATCAGAAACGGCATCAGCGTCAGGTACAGCACGCAGCAGATATATGAGAACATCAGGAATCCGCACAGGGAAATATCCGCGCCGCGCTGCTTCCACCGCGGCCGCAGCACGAACAGATACAGCATTCCCAGCACGAGGAAATCCGTGCTGCAGGGAAGCAGCTGTTCCGCAAGACGCATCAGCAGCGCCATCGCATCAGTCTCCTTTCTTCCGTTTTCGGTCTGTGTATACAGCATACCATGCCGTGCGCCGGAATGCAAGGGGTTTTCCCGATTATTCAGAATATCTTTCGTGTTTCTTCAGAAATGCGGGAGCAGCTTCCGATGAACAAAAAATAAGATAAATGCGAGATATTCTCTTGATTATTTCAAAAAACTATGCTATAATGAAACTATTCCCTGTCTGAACGGCAGATTGGACTTGTAAAGAAAGGAATTGAAAGAACATGATCGCAAAAAAAATCTACGCAGGATTTTCCGTCCTGGCACTCTCAGCACTTCTCATGACCGGCTGCGGCAATGACGCACTTGCCAACAAGGTTCATTCCGTTGCAGACCTGAACGGTAAGAAGATCGGCGTTCAGACCGATACGACCGGTGACGCCTATGCCGGTGATATTGAAAATGCTACCGTGGAGCGGTATCAGAAGGCTGAGGACGGCATCAAGGCTCTGCAGCAGGGTGTCGTCGATGCGGTGATCGTAGATATGGAAACGGCCAAGCTGTTCGTGGAGCAGTATCAGGATATTGAGATTCTCGGCGAAAACTTCCTCGACGAAGAATATGCGATCGCAATGCCGCTCGGCAGCATGAAGCTCAAGGATGAAATCGACACGGCGCTCAAGGCCCTGCGCGTCAACGGAACCATTCAGCGGATCAAGAGCAACTATGAGGGTGACGAGAAAGGTCAGCACCCCTACGAGATCAGCGATCAGGTTGAGCGCAGCAAGGGCAAGCTCATCATGGCAACGAATGCGGAATTTCCGCCGTTTGAATACTTAGAGGACGGCAATATCGTCGGCTTTGATGTGGATATGGCAAATGCGGTCTGTGATTATCTCGGATATGAGCTGCAGATTGTGGACATGGCATTTGATTCCGTGATTCCGGCTGTTATGGGCGGACAGGCAGATATTGGCGTTGCTGCACTTTCGGTGACGGAGGAGCGTCAGCAGCAGGTGCTGTTCTCGGATGCCTATGAGACGACCCATCAGGTGATTGTTGTCAGAAAATAATGTCTGCGTGCATTCAAAAAGGCACCTCTGAAGGATTGGCTTCAGAGGTGCCTTTTGATATAGATGCAAAATGTGTGCGATTTATAACAAAATTTCAAATGCGCGGTCGCCGTACTGCAAAGCCGCACGCAGCACCGGATCGCCCCAGAGCCGCAGCGTCACGCCGCCGTCAAACTGATATTCATACACGATATTGCTGCCCTCCTGCTTGTCTGCCGGCTCGCGGCCGAATGCCTCTGAGAGCTTTTCGCGCGTCATGCAGCGATCCAGCAGCGACAGCTTCCAGACCAGCTCCGCAGCGGTCATTTCGGCTTGCCGCTCCGGTTCGCTTTCCGGTTCGGAGACAACCGCCTGTTCTTCGGCCGCCGGCTGCTGTGCAGCAGCGTGTTCTGTAACGGCCGGTTCCGCCGGAACAACGACAGAAGGTTTCTGCGCAATGTGCGCCAGTTCCTCCGGCGAGGATTTTGCAATCCACATGGCCGAAAACGCGGGTGCTGTGATGCCGCCCGTTGCCGAAACCGGCTCGCCGGTCAGCAGATCGTACCAGCCGTCACCGCCGATCGGCAGCGGCAGACCGCTCGGTGCGTCTGAAAGATTCAGCACACAGTAGACGGCGCTGTCATTTTCGCCGCGCCGGAACACGAGCTGCTGATTGCGTACCTCGACTGTCTGGAAGCTGCCCGTATGCAGCGCTTCCTTCTGCGCATAGGCTGCGCCCAGCCGGCAGAGGAACTGTGTCAGCGGATTGCTCTCCGGATGCATCTGTGCAATATCAAGCGCCGGACGCAGATTTGCATCCGAGCCCTGCTGCTTTTCGCCCTCGATGCCGAATTCCGAGCCGTAATAGACGGACGGAATGCCCGGCATTGCGTAAAGCAGCGCATAGACCAGCGGCAGATGGCGGCGGTCGCGCAGCTGCGTCGCAAGGCGCGCAACATCGTGATTATCCGCAAAATTATACAGCTGCAGATTCGGATAAATATCCTTCTGCCGGTTCATGGCGTAGTTGATCTCGAAATAATTCTTGTCGTTGTGCGATGACCAGATGCCCTTCCAGCACTCGTAATTCGTCGAAGAATCAAGCATATCCGGATTTGCGAACTGGGCATAGTTTCCGTGAATCAGCTCGCCCATCAGCCAGCATTCGGGATTCTTCTGCTTGATTGTATGCCGGATGCGGCGGAAGAAATCGTGGTCGATGCAGTCTGCGGCGTCGAAGCGGATGCCGTCAATGTGGAACTGATCCATCCAGCCGAGAATGGCGTTTTCCAGATAGTTCACAACATCGTTGTTTTTCAGATTCAGCTTGACGAGCTCCTCGCAGCCGTGCCACGATTCGTAGGAGAACGGATCGCCGAAGCGGTTCGAGCCGCCGAACCAGAGGTTGCAGAACCAGCTGCAATAGGGCGAGGCCTGACCGTTCTTCAGGACATCCTGAAATGCGAAGAATCCGCGGCCGACATGGTTGAATACGCCGTCGATGACAACGCGGATGCCGTTTGCGTGAAGCGCATCGCAGAGACGCGCAAAATCTGCGTTTGTACCCAGACGGCGGTCAAGCTGCGTATAATCATGCGTATCGTAGCCGTGTGTGCCGGATTCCCACAGCGGGCTGAAATAAATTGCATTGACATGCAGATTTTTGAGGTGCGGGATCCAGTCAAACAGGCAGTTGATGCGGCTGACCGGTTCGCCGCCGGGGTTCTCCCACGGCGCACCGCAGAGACCCAGCGGATAGATATGATAAAACAACGCGGATGTTTCCCAGGACATAATGATCGTCTCCTTTATTCATATAGTATAGCGCAGAATCAGCGCACTATACTGCTTTGCGGGAAAAGAAATCTGATATGGAAAGGTGCGGATTATACCGAAGAGCCCTCCAGAAAATAGCTTGCCTCCATATCTGCGACATGCAGTGCGAATGCAAGCGGATACATTTCCAGTGCGCGGCCGACCGTGTTGGCATCCTCCGGACCGGAAAAGCCCATATGCCAGCGGATGGCCATGGCCTCTTCCTTGCGCAGATGCATGAAAAACTGAATCATAAAGACAGATTTTTCGCCGTGGCCGTAGGGCAGGCGGTCGTCGATTTTATAGAAGGGAACCTTCTCCCAGACGCCCTGCTCGTTCTTGGCATTGCGATAATCGACAGTATAAAAGTTCATTTTGCAGATGTCGTGCAGCAGCGCACAGACAGCGACAGATTCCGCCGGATATTCCGGCATATGAAAGACCTCGCTGCAGCGCGGCCGTGCGAGATACTCTTTCAGGTTGTGATAGACATTCAGCGAATGCTCCAGCAGTCCGCCTGCGTAGGCACTGTGATAGCGGGTGCTGGCAGGTGCCGTGAAAAAGTCATTTTCCGGTGCAAGCAGATATTCCAGCAGCTTATCTGCGCCCTTGCGCGTAATGTTTTCGCGGTAGATGCTGAGAAATTCCTCTTTTTTCAGCGCGAGCTCCTGTTCGTTCAGCATACATATCCTCCTTTGTTGTGATCTTCGTTTTTATTATAGCACAGTCAGCGCGGTTTTGCAAGCACAGGCAGTACGTGAGCCGTATCCTGCCGGGTTCCGGGACTGAGAATTCTGTTTTGGTATATTTAAGGCGCTGCATTTCTCTGTTAGCGATGAGCATTTTTTTGCGCAAACAAGCAGTTTCGGTTGTTGCGAATTGGCGGGGATTGTAAACAAATAGGAGAATATTGCATAGGATATGTTTGGCAACCTGAATGTTTTTATAAATTACAGTTCATAATATTGACAATCAGATAAACTTTGTGTATAATGAAAGCCGTGATTTGCAGCAGCCGGTTCGCAGCAGCTGCATTCACGGAAATTTTTTTCAGAAAAGGAGCAAACTACATGAAAAAGCAACTCAAAACCAAACTTGCTGCAATCGGCAGCGCCGCAATGTTCGCCTTTACCGGCGTGCAGTCCCTGACAGCATCGGCAGCGACATATACGACTCAGACACAGAGCCTGCTGACAAACACCAATCATATGACTGATTTTGTCCGTGCGGAAAGCCAGAAGTTCCCGAACAACAAATACTGGAACAATACGAGTAATTCAAACGGATGGACGAACTCACAGTGCGCGCATCACCCGGCCACCAATCTTCAGCAGTACCATGCATCCGATTTCCCGTGCTGCGGCAGAGTTGCAGCGGGTAATATGTATTACGGAGATTACCAGAAGATAAACAATCCGGGCATTGACGGCTATTCATTCCAGTGTGCCGGCTATGCAAAGAAAGTGGCGATGGATTATTTCCAGACGGATTGCTTCAACCAGATCAGCTTTACACAGCAGACGTCCTATCAGTATGTTCCGCGGATCGGTGACCAGATGCGTATCAGCGGCCAGCATACGGTCTTTGTGACCGGTGTGCAGAAGCTGGGTAACTACAGCTATCGTGTCACTTATACCGACTGTAACGGCGTGGATAATCAGCATCGCTGCCAGATCAAGTGGAGCCGTACCGTGACGCTGAACCGTTACAGCGGCGGCTGGGGCAATAATGCATATGATGTTATGGGCTTTTATAGTTCCAATGGTACTGCTTGTCCTGTAACCGCTGTCATTCGCCCGATTCTGGTCGGCGACGTCAACGGCGACAGCTTCGTGGATGCACTGGATTATTCTGCAATGGCTTCCCTGCTTGGTCAGTCGCCTTCCTACTGGAACAGCCGTCCGATGAAGAAGGCTGTCTGCGATGTCGACAAGGACGGCAAGATTGCCTATAACGATTTCCTGCTGCTCGGTTCCTTCTATGACGGTATCCTTCCGAATGCAGGCTATGTAAAGGGCGTCTGATTTCTTATCATACTGCAATAAGGAGTAAATACAATGAAAAAACGCATGATTTCTAAAATGACAGCGCTGCTCGGCTCTGCGGTTCTCGCTGTTTCCGGCGTGCAGTCCCTGACTGCATCTGCGGCGACATATACGACCTATACGCAGAGCACACTGACATCCGGTTACCATATGTCTGATTTTGTCAGACATGAGTCCATGAAGTTCGAGAACGGCAAATACTGGAATAACCATAATAATCCGAATAAATGCACGGAACAGGGCTGCACCTATCATCCGCCGCTGAATCTGTCGGAGTATCACGCAAACAACTTCCCGTGCTGCGCGCATGTGCCGATGGGTCACTGCTTCAGCGTGTATTACGGTCCGGCACTTGATAACGGTGTTGACGGAGAAGCCTATCAGTGCGCAGGCTTTGCAAAGAAGCTGGCAATGGATTACTATGATACCGATTTCTTCCTGCAGCTTTCCTATGTCGTAAAGGATTCGTACGGTAACGACCATCCGGCTTCCACATATTATTATCCGCGTATGGGCGACCAGCTGCATCTGAACCTGAACGGCAGCTTCCATACGATTTTTGTGACCGGTTTCGATACATCAAACGGCAAGCTGACTTTCGCAGACTGCAACTGGAGCGGCAACTGCCGGATCCGCTGGAGCCAGACTGCATATGCATTTGTGAACAACGGATATACATACGTCTATATCAACGGAATCTATGCACGCGCTGACAATGTTACCCGCCCGGTTATGGTCGGCGATGTCAACGGCGATTCCTTTGTAAACGCATCGGATTACACTGCAATGCAGTCGCTGGTGTCGAATTCGTATAATCCGAATTTCTCATATTCGGATTTGCTGGCCGTGATGGCGGTCGGTGATCTGAACGGCGATCACCACATCAATCAGACGGATCTGAATATTCTCGGTCCGAACAGAACCGGCATTCTGCCGAACTACGGCTATGTAAAGGGCGTCTGACCCGCTTCAAAGACCTCTCCCGCTGCGGAGAGGTCTTTTTTGTGACAGGCGTTTTCTGTGTTCTCAGAAAAAATTTTCCCGTATCGGGATTCCTGAAAAGTGCGAATATACGTTCTCTGACTGTGGCGACAAAAAACCGCGATTCTTCTTTCAGAATCGCGGCAGGATTACCAAAGTTCCGGAAAAGCCCTTGACAGAACCCCGGATATAGACTATAATAGTAGAATGCCTGACTAGGCACAAGCGGCTTTTCTCCGCGTAATAGTATAGCATAGATTTTGCAGCTTGTCAAGTCCTTTTTTGTAAAAAGCCGACAGAAACAAGGCTGTGCATCATGCGCCCCGATACAAAAGACAGGAGGTTTTTGCCCATGAGCCCTAAAACCAATCCGGACGTGCAGACAACGGTTTCGGTCAAGGACGTTCAGGTCGGAAAAAACACCCGTAAGAGCTTCGGCAAGATCGAAGAGGTCCTGCAGATGCCGAACCTCATCGAGGTTCAGAAAAAATCCTACGAGTGGTTCCTGACCGAAGGCCTGCGCGAGGTCTTCCGCGACGTGGCTTCGATTTCCGATTTCAACGGAAACCTGCAGCTCAGCTTCATTGATTACCGCATCGACGATACACCCAAGTATACGATCGCGGAATGCAAGGAGCGCGACGCAACATATGCGGCTCCGCTGCGCGTGAAGGCGCAGCTCTGGAATCAGGAAACCGACGAGGTGACCAGCAGCGAGATCTACATGGGCGATATGCCTCTGATGACCGAGAGCGGCACCTTTGTCATCAACGGCGCGGAGCGTGTCATCGTTTCGCAGCTGGTGCGTTCTCCGGGCGTTTACTACAGCTTCACACGCGATAAATCGGGCAAGAGCCTGTTCACGACCACCGTCATCCCGAACCGCGGTGCATGGCTGGAATATGAAATGGATTCCAACGATGTGGTCTCCGTCAAGATCGACAAGAACAGAAAAATTCCGATCACCAAGTTCATCCGCGCCCTCGGCGTCGGCACGAATGAGGAGATCCTCGCACTGTTCGGCGACGATCCCAGACTGAAGGCGACCATCGAGCAGAAGGAAGAGGGCATTACCGACGACGCCGAGAAGAACATCAACGATGCACTTCTCGAAGTCTACAAAAAGCTGCGTCCGGGCGATCCCGCCACGATTGACGGCGCAAAGCAGCTCGTGCATAACCTCTTCTTCGATCCGAAGCGCTATGACCTCTGCCGCTTCGGCCGTTACAAGTACAACAAAAAGCTGGGCATCGGCTCCAGACTGGTCGATCAGGTGCTCTCCAGACCGGTTTTCAGCTATATGACCGGCGAGATGATTGCGGATACCGGCACAAAGATCAGCACAAAGCTCGCAGAAGAGATTGAGCAGGCCGGTGTTTATGAGGCATACGTTGAGGCGGAAGTCCGCGAGACGCATGTCGATGAGAAAAAGCATGAACTCGTTGCTGAGTTTGTTGAGCGTGAGGTCAAGGTGCTCGGCTCCGGCATGGTGGATATCACCCCCTACGCCGCTGCCCTGATTCCGGACTTTGACGCTGAGGCCTACGGCATCAACGAGAAGGTTTCCGCAAGAGTGCTCCGCGACCTGATGGAAGAGGCTGACGGCGACGGCGAAAAGCTCGGCAATGCAATCCGTACAAACAAGGAGCTGCTCGTGCCGAAGCATATCGTCCGCGACGATATCTTTGCAACAATCAGCTACTTCTGCAACCTCTGCGACGGCATCGGCCACACCGACGACATCGACCACCTCGGCAACCGCCGTATCCGTTCGGTCGGTGAGCTGCTGCAGAATCAGTTCCGCATCGGCTTTGCCAGAATGGAGCGTGTCATCCGCGAGCGCATGAGCCTGCAGGCACAGGATGCCGAAACGCTCACTCCGCAGACACTTGTCAATATCCGTCCGATCACCGCGGCAATCAAGGAATTCTTCGGTTCCTCTCCGCTGTCGCAGTTCATGGACCAGAACAACCCGCTCGCAGAGCTGACGCATAAGCGCCGTCTTTCCGCGCTGGGCCCCGGCGGTCTGACCAGAGACCGCGCCGGATTCGAGGTGCGTGACGTTCACTATTCGCATTACGGCAGAATGTGTCCGATCGAGACGCCGGAAGGTCCGAACATCGGTCTGATTTCCTACCTTGCATCCTTTGCGAGAATCAATATCTACGGCTTCATTGAAGCGCCGTACCGCAAGGTGGACAAGGTCACCGGCGTCGTGACCGATGAGGTCGTTTATATGACGGCCGATGTCGAGGACACCTTCTATGTCGCACAGGCGAACGAGCCTCTCACCGAGGACGGCAAATTCGCAAGACGCCGCGTCACTGCCCGTCACCGCGACCAGATCCTCGAATGCGAGCCGTCCCTGATCGACTTCATGGATGTCTCCCCGAAGATGGTTGTCTCCGTTGCAACGGCTATGATTCCGTTCCTCGAAAACGATGACGCAAACCGTGCCCTCATGGGCTCGAACATGCAGCGTCAGGCTGTTCCGCTGCTCAAGACCGAGCGCCCGTTCGTCGGCACCGGCATGGAGTACAAGGCTGCCGTTGATTCCGGCGTCTGCGTGCTCGCAAAGGAGGACGGCCTTGTCGTCTCCGTCAGCGCGGACGAAATCGTCATCAAGACCGGCGAGCGTGAGGATGACCTCCACCGCTATCAGCTGATTAAATTCCAGCGCAGCAACCAGGGTACCTGTGTCAACCAGAGACCGATCGTCGCGGTCGGCGATCAGGTTAAGGCGGGTCAGGTCATCGCCGACGGCCCTGCAACCTGCGACGGCGAAATTTCCCTCGGCAAGAACGCCCTCATCGGCTTCATGACCTGGGAAGGCTATAACTACGAGGACGCGGTTCTGCTGAATCAGCGTCTGGTGCGTGAGGATGTCTTTACCTCCGTTCATATCGAGGAATATGAACTGGAGTGCCGCGATACCAAGCTCGGTGCGGAAGAAATCACGCGCGATATCCCGAATGTCGGTGAGGATGCCCTCAAGGATCTCGATGACCGCGGCATCATCCGCATCGGTGCAGAGGTTCACGCAGGCGATATCCTCGTCGGTAAGGTCACCCCGAAGGGCGAGACCGAGCTGACAGCCGAGGAAAGACTGCTCCGCGCAATCTTCGGTGAGAAGGCGCGTGAGGTGCGTGATAACTCCCTGAAGGTGCCGCACGGCGAATCCGGTATCGTTGTCGATGTCAAGATCTTCGACCGCGAAAACTGCGATGAACTCGGTCCGGGCGTCAATCAGATCGTCCGCTGCTATATCGCACAGAAGCGTAAGATTTCCGTCGGCGACAAGATGGCAGGCCGTCACGGAAACAAGGGTGTTGTCTCCCGCATTCTGCCGGAAGAGGATATGCCGTTCCTTGAGGACGGTACGCCGCTCGATATCTGCCTGAACCCGCTGGGCGTTCCGTCTCGTATGAACATCGGTCAGGTGCTTGAGGTTCACCTCGGCATGGCCGCAAAAGCGCTCGGCTGGCATATCATGACACCGGTCTTTGACGGTGCGCACGAGGATGATATCCGCGCATGCTTCCGCCTTGCACAGGAGAAGAACGACGAGATCAACGCACAGAAGGAACGTCTCAGAGAGGCCGGCGAGGATGCACAGACCTTCTCCCTCAGCCCGATGGAGAAGGTTATCGACACCACCTCCATTCCGCTCTCCGAGGACGGCAAGTTCACAGTTTATGACGGCAGAACCGGCGAAAAGTTCGATAACCGCGTTACCGTCGGATATATGTACTATCTGAAGCTCCACCACCTCGTTGATGATAAGATCCATGCCCGTTCCGTCGGCCCGTATTCGCTGGTCACCCAGCAGCCGCTCGGCGGTAAGGCACAGTTCGGCGGTCAGCGTTTCGGTGAGATGGAAGTCTGGGCGCTGGAAGCATACGGCGCTGCCTATACGCTGCAGGAGATCCTGACGGTCAAGTCCGACGATACCACCGGCCGTGTCAATACCTACGAAGCAATCGTCAAGGGACAGAATGTGCCGAAGCCGGGTATTCCGGAATCCTTCAAGGTTCTCATCAAGGAAATGCAGTCGCTCGGACTCGATGTCCGCGTGCTGGATGAGGATCAGCAGGAGATCGACCTGAAGATGAGCTTCGACGACGATCTGCCGCCGCGCTCTTCCTCTGATTTCGATGACGAGAACACCGCGGATATGACGCATTATGAGGATACCGATATGGGCGAGGCCGGCTTCGGTACGGCTATGTACGGCGAGGATACCGAAACGCATGAGGTCGAGCACGGCGAGGCCGGCGAGACCGCAGACGAAGAGGACGAGTTCGGCTTTGACGACACCGATGACTCCGCTGCCTATTCGGAAATGTCCGATGACATGTTTGATGCAGGCGATGACCTGTAAGAGAAAGCAGTACACGAAACGGTATCATGCAGCGCTGCGGGCAAATGCCTGCAGGGCGCTGCACTCCGACATAGAATTTAGGAGGGAACACATTGGAATTCACCACCTTTGATTCCATCAAGATCGGTCTTGCTTCCCCTGAGCAGATTCAGAAGTGGAGCTACGGCAAGGTCGAACGTCCGGAAACCATCAATTACCGTACCCAGAAGCCGGAAAAAGGCGGTCTTTTCTGCGAAAAGATCTTCGGACCGACAAAGGACTGGGAGTGCTACTGCGGTAAGTTCAAGAAGGTTCGCTTCAAGGGCAAGGTCTGCCCGAACTGCGGCGTCGAGATTACCCGTGCAAAGGTGCGCCGTGAGCGTATGGGTCACATTGAGCTTGCAGCACCTGTCGCACATATCTGGTACTTCAAGGGTACGCCGGCCTGCATCCGTCAGGTGCTCGGCGATCTCTCCCAGAAGGACCTTGAAGCGGTTATTTATTTTACAAAGTATATTGTCACAGACCCCGGCGATCCGGATCCGGTGCATGAGGGTCAGTTTGTGACCGGTCTCCTCAAGCAGCAGACGCTCTCTGAGGAGGAATATCAGAATGCAATGGCAAAGAACCCCGGCCAGTTCAAGGCCGAGATCGGTGCAGAGGCAATTCTGCATCTGCTGCAGGAATACAGCCAGGATCGCTACGACAAGTTCCGCGATCAGCTGATTGCCGACGGCAAGCTGAGCCTTGAGCCCGATGAGCAGGAGGCCTGCAAGAACTGTGAGCTCGGCCGCAACTGCCGCGAGTGCTCGTTCTGCGCTGCCTGCGAGGACGAGGAGTGGAAGAACAACCTCGTCGTGGCCTGCGATCAGCTCAAGGAAGAGGTTCGCAAGCTCGATGAAAAATCGACAAACCGTTCCGCAACACAGAAGTCCCAGAAGCGCGGCAAGCTGCTGAAGCGCCTCGAAATCCTCGAAGCCTTCCGGCAGTCCGGCAACCGCCCGGAATGGATGGTCATGACCGTTCTGCCCGTCATCCCGCCGGATATCCGTCCGATGGTCATGCTCGACGGCGGACGCTATGCCACCTCCGACCTCAACGATCTCTACCGCAGAGTCATCAACCGCAACAACCGTCTGGAAAGAATGCTGCAGCTCAATGCACCGAGCATCATTGTCCGCAATGAGGCGCGTATGCTGCAGGAGGCTGTTGATGCGCTGATCGACAACGGCCGCCACGGCAAGGATGTGACCGGCCCGAACAACAGAAAGCTCAAGTCGCTCTCCGATATCCTCAAGGGTAAACAGGGACGTTTCCGTCAGAACCTGCTCGGTAAGCGTGTTGACTATTCCGGCCGTTCCGTTATCGTCGTCGGACCGGAGCTGAAAATGTATCAGTGCGGTCTGCCGAAGGAAATGGCACTGGAGCTGTTCAAGCCGTTTGTGCTGAAGCGTCTCGTTGATATCGGCAAGATTCAGAATATCAAGAGCGCAAGAAAAATGGTTGACCGCGCAAATGACGATGTGTGGGATGCACTGGAGCATGTTATCCGGGAGCACCCGGTTCTGCTGAACCGTGCGCCTACCCTGCACAGACTCGGTATTCAGGCATTTGAGCCGGTGCTCGTTGAGGGCAGAGCCCTGAAGCTGCACCCGCTCGTTTGTACCGCATTCAACGCCGACTTCGACGGCGACCAGATGGCTGTCCATCTGCCGCTTTCCGCTGAGGCGCAGGCAGAAGCCCGCTTCCTCATGCTCGCGGCCAATAACCTGCTGAAGCCCTCCGACGGTAAGCCGGTTGCGGTTCCGACGCAGGATATGCTGCTCGGCTCCTACTACCTGACGATGGTCAAGGACGGTGAGCCCGGCGAAGGCAAGGTCTTCCGTGACGTCGAGGAAGCCATGATGGCTTACGACGAGCACGACATCACCCTGCACTCCAAGATCAAGGTGCGCATGACGAAGGAAGTCGGCGGACAGAAGGTCTCCCGTATCATCGACTGCACCGCAGGCCGCCTGATCTTCAACGAGATCATTCCGCAGAACCTCGGTTTTGTCAACCGCAGCGACCCTGAGCATGAATTCGACCTCGAAATCACACAGGTCGTCAAGAAATCCGTGCTGTCCAAGATCATCGACCAGTGCCTGAAGGTACACGGCGTGACCGCGACCGCAGAGGTGCTCGACCGCATCAAGGCGCTCGGTTATAAGTACTCCACCAAGTCCGGTCTGACCGTTGCCGTTATTGACGCTGTCATCCCGCCGCAGAAGAAGGATATCCTTGCTGCTGCCGACGCAGAGGTCGATGCCCTGAACGAGCAGTATCAGTACGGCTATATCTCCGGCGAGGTCAAGTACGAGAAGGTGTGTAAGGTCTGGGCTGATGCTACCGACCAGATCACCGAGGCCCTGAAGGCCAACTTCGACCCGTTCAACCCGATCAACATCATGGCGGATTCCGGAGCCCGTGGTTCCATCAACCAGATCCGTCAGCTGGCCGGTATGCGCGGCCTGATTGCAAACACCTCCGGTGCGACGATCGAAATTCCGGTTCGTTCCAATTACCGTGAAGGTCTGAACATTTCCGAATACTTCATCTCCAGCCGAGGCGCCCGTAAGGGTCTGGCTGATACCGCACTCCGTACCGCGGACTCCGGTTATCTGACCCGCCGTCTGGTTGATGTTTCGCAGGATGTCATCATCCGCGAGATCGACTGCGGCTCGGATGAGGGCATCGAGGTCTACTGCATCAACGACGGCGAGCGCGACCTCGAAACCCTGCAGGAGCGTCTGGTCGGCCGTTATCTCGTCGAGGATCTCCGCGATGAGAAGTCCGAGCTGTTCGTTCCCAAGACCCGCGCCATGACCAGCAACGATGCGCAGCGCATCGTCGATGCAGGCATCACCCATGTCCGGATCCGTTCCGTGCTCGGCTGCAAGGCCAAGAAGGGTGTCTGCGCAAAGTGCTACGGCGTCAACCTTGCAAACGGCAACCTTGTCTCCGTCGGTGAGGCAGTCGGCATCATCGCCGCACAGTCCATCGGTGAACCGGGTACCCAGCTGACGATGCGTACCTTCCATACGGGCGGTATCGCAAACGCAGAGGATATCACACAGGGTCTGCCGCGTGTTGAGGAGTTGTTTGAATCCAGACGTCCGAAGAACGGCGCGATCCTCGCAAAGTCCTCCGGTACGATCCAGATGAGTGAGGACAACGGCATCAAAACCATTGTCATTCACGATCCGGAGACGAACACCGATTCCACGCCGTACACCATTCCGTATAACTACCACCTGGCAAACGGCATCAAGGACGGTGCCGAGATTCAGCGCGGCAGCCGCCTGACCACCGGTTCCATCTATCCGATGGATCTGCTGGAAATTCTCGGCGTACAGGCTGTTCAGAACTATATCATCGAGGAAATTCAGTATGCATACCGCCAGCAGGGCGTTGGCATCAACGACAAGCACATTGAAGTCATTGTCCGTCAGATGATGCGCAAGGTGCTCGTCGCCGATCCGGGCAGCAGCTATCTGCTTCCGGAAGCGATGGTCGATAAGCGCGAGGTCGAGACGATCAATGCAGGCCTGCAGGCACGCATCGACGCCGGCGAGACCGATCTGCGTCTTGTCACGACCAGACCTTCGCTGCTCGGTATCACCAAGGCTTCCTCGTCCTCTGAGAGCTTCATGTCCGCCGCATCCTTCCAGGAAACGGCAAAGGCTCTGACCGATGCCGCAATCAACGGAAAGAGCGACTATCTGCTCGGTCTGAAGGAAAATGTCATCATCGGTAAGCTGATTCCGGCCGGTACCGGTATGGCACTTTACAACAACGTGCAGGTCGTGCGCGCAGACGGCTACCCGACTGATTATCAGCAGCCGCAGATGCCGCTGTAATGATTGAATCAACGGGGGATTCCGCTGCGGAGTCCCCCGCTGCGCATTTTTGCGGATCAGATATAGGAGAAACGATATGAGCAAAAAAACAGGAATCCGGTGTGCGGCCGTGCTGTTTGCCGCAGCAGTGCTCGGCATGACGGCTGCGCTGCCGGTTCTGGCACAGGAAGAATCCGGAACCGTGCCTGTGACGACCGCCGCGGCTGAGGAAACCGCAGCGCCGACCGTCACAGAGGTCACTGCGGATGCGGACGAAGAATCCAAGGAGGATCTCTATGCCGCAGATGCGACCTCTCCGCCGCTGCCGGACGACCCGAATGATGTGCTTGCCGGAATCGAATACGAAAAAACCGATGACGGCGGCATCCGCATTGTCAAATATAAATGGACAAGTGCAAAGCATATTGATATTCCCGCACAGATCGACGGGCTGCCTGTCACGGAGCTCGGCGAAGAATGCTTCCGCTATTGCTATGCGGACAGCGTCTCACTGCCGGATACGATCAAAATCGTCGGAGAGCGCGCATTTTTCTTCTGCAGCTATCTGCAGAGCGTGACGATCCCGGACGGCTGCGAGCGCATCGGCACCCATGCATTTGACAGCTGTGAACAGCTGAAAGAGATCACCATTCCGCAGAGCGTGAAGTTCATCGGCTTTGATGCGTTTGCAGATACGCCCTTCAATGACACGCTGACGGACGAATTTGTCATCCTCGGTGACAGCTTCCTTTATCGTTATAACGGTGAGGCAGACAATGTTGTCATTCCGGATACCGTCAAGGCGATCGGCGAATACGCCTTTGAGACGAACGGGCTGAAATCCGTTCAGATTCCTGCAAGCGTCAAGCGAATCGAGGAATTTGCGTTCAGCTACTGCGAATCGCTTTCCAAGATTGAGGTGCCGGATTCGATTGATTACATCGCGGCAAATTCCTTTGCCAACACCAAATGGCAGCGCGACAACAAGGATAAGTTCGTGATCCTCGGCCCGGTTCTGATGGATTATCAGGGTGAGGACGCTGAGGTCACGGTGCCGGACGGCATCCGCATCATTGCTGAGCGCGTATTCACGTTCAGCACGGAGCTGACGACCGTCCGCCTGCCGGATTCCGTGCAGGTGATCGGGGAGGGTGCATTTGCCCGCTGCCCGAATTTGCAGATCGTGGAGCTCGGCGAAAATGTCGAGGTGATCGGCCGGAAGGCGTTTGAGGCGTGCAAATCGCTGAACTATCTGCGCGTCGGCCACAAGCTGCGCGAGATCGGTGAGGATGCCTTCCTCGAATGCTGGAAGCTCGAAACGGTTTATCTGCCGGATACGGTGGAGAAAATCGGCGCACATGCATTCGGCTATCAGTTCGGTGAGGATGCGGACACGTATCTGAAGATGGACAATCCGCTGGTGCTGTACTCCAATACGGAGGAGGTACGCAGCTATGCAGAAGAAGCAGAGGTTCCGCAGGAACCGCTGCCGGATGAGCAAAACACGAAGCCGGAGCCGGTTCTGACGACTGCGCCGGATGCGGCAGAAAAGCTCGGAAAGGTAACCGGCAAGGCATGGATTCCGGCCTGCATTCTGGGCGGCGTGCTGGTACTGGCCGGCGGTTCGGCAGCAGTTATCCGCACCAGAAAGAAAAAGGATTAAGCCGTAACACAGCTTGACCGGATATAAACAACACCGCAGCACCCCTGACCGGAAGTCAGAGATGCTGCGGTGTTTTTTGATGTCAAATTGAATCTAGGATGTGGTTGCAGAAGCGCGGATCAGATGTAATCCACAAAACGGCCGTAATCGTTGTTCAGATAGCTGACATACGGTGTGTACACGTACTGGGATTCAATCAGGCTATGATCCGCTGCGTTGAGCTGTCCATCACCGTTTACATCGCCTGCTGCTTTGACATAAGGACGAGCCGAAACGCTGTAATTGTTCAGTCCGCCAGCAGCCAAATAAGCAGATGCGACGCCGTCAGCGTGATCGACATTCAGGTCACCGTTGATGTCACCGGCCATCATCGGACGGTCAGCATAGTAAAGCGTTTTGACGGTTCCATTGGAGAATGTAATTGTATGATTGGTGTTGTTAATTGTTGCAGTCTGATTCCAACGGATTCTGCAGTCGCCGTACCAATTGCAGTCGGTGAACGTGATCGTGTTTGTTGAACTATTCCAATTTGTGATAAAAATGCTGTGCGCAGCATTATTATTATAGACGGCTGGACCGACTCTCAGCTGATCACCCATTCTCGGAACATAGTAATCAGCAACCCGCGTATCACGGATGAAGTTGTGGCTGCCGAAATACTTGTTTGCAAGATGACGAGCGTAGCCGGCACACTGATAATAACCGTCATTCGGACCGCTGATCTGCGTGGTATAGCCGAGGGAACGGACAGTATTGCCGTACACATACGTGCAGTGATGAGTGGGTGAGCAGGGAGAATTGGTCGTTGTGTTCGGGTTGCCGCTGTTCCAGTAACGACCATGCGGAAGCGTAGAAGTTCCCCAGTTAATAAAAGTTGAATACTGATTCATTGTGACCAAAGCAGTTTTCTGCGTGATTGATGTGAACGACTGTGCAGAAGCTGTCATGGCCGGTGCAGCAACAACACCAATGGCCATTGTGGCTGCGGCAAGAGAGGCTGCGAGTTTTCTCTTCAGATGTTTCATGTTGGTATACCCCGTTTCATAAAAAATTTTTCTATTCAAGCAGCGGGTGCTGCATGAACGACGTTATTTGTTATGATTTCAACCTGTTTTTTTTCTCTATTTGTTATTTCCCCGCAAATGAAGAATATAAAATCAGGAGCCGGAATATCTTTTTCTGAAGTCTGCCACCCGGAAGCTGTCCGCACTGACCGGAACGGTCAGGAATCAGTAAAGGTAAGTGATGAAGCCGAGGTTTGTCATGTAGCCGTTGTTCATCTGGAAGTATGCGTAATCATCAACAGTGAAATTGTAATCACGGTTCAGGTCAGCAGCTGCACGGATGAAGTTATAATTCTTATTATTGAGGTCATACTGACCGTAGCGGAGCTGGCTGAACGCACTTGCATCAGAGCCGTCAACGACTGTGTCGCCGTTGACGTCGCCGGCCATCAGCGGACGGTCAACATGGTCGATGGAGTAAGCAGTGGTTGCGCCGTTGCTCTTGCGGACAATGAAGGAACCGTTGTGCGTGAAGCACTTGTTATTCCAGTTGATTCGGCAGGTATCCACAGCATCGGTGCAGTCTGCGAAGGAGTAGTCGCCGGTGGCATTGGCATCCAGAACGAAAACGGTGTGCAGCGCATTGCTGTTGCCGTTCCAGCCTCTCACGGTGACCTGATCGCCGCTGTGCAGCTTGAAGTTCTTGTTGGAACCGATGCGGACATAGTAGTTGGTCTCAAAATAGTCGTATGCGAGCTTTCTTGCGAAGGCTGCAGAGCCGGTCAGTGTGCTCGGTGTTTGATTTGCCGGAAGAATCGTGTGGCCTCTGCCGACGACCGTGCCGCCTGTCATCTGGGTGGTGACGTCTCTCGGAGAGCTGGAGCATGTATCAACATTGCCGGTGTTCCAGTACTTGTTGGTCGGGAACTTCATGCACTCGTGACGGACGAAGTCAATCATACGATAGGACTGGCCGAGTGCAGCGTACTGCGTAAAAGGTGTGAGTGTGGTTGCAGATGCTGTCATTGCAAAGCCCTGTGCGGCAGTGACGCCGAGCAGAGCGGCTGCCAGGATAGATGCTGCTTTTTTGCTTGTTCTCTTCATTGGAAATTTCAACCTCGCTTAACATATAGTAGTTTGGGATTATGCACATCGGTGTGCATGTTTCTATTATACAATATGTTGATTCACTTGTCAATATAATTAAGAGTAATTTAATATGTAATGTAATGAATTAAAATAAGACAATATTGCGAAATTTTCAAAAGAATGAAAATACGCCAGTTCCGATGCTGAAACTGGCGTATATTGTTTGCGATTCTTGCGGATCGTGTAGTATTATGATTATCTAAGGATCTGCATAGCCGCCGGATCAGAGACCGCGTGCTCTGCTAACATATCCGATGAGAGCCGGAACGAGGATTGCAGCGAGCAGAGCGAACAGAACAAGACCGATAATCTGCAGGATCAGCGTCAGTTTTGCGTAGTTCTTTGCAGTTTCGTCCTGCGTCTTGCACATCATAATAATCGGTCCGATGATCGGCAGAAAACCGCAGAGCACGTTCCATCCGAACCAGCCGACCGGAGAAGTGATCGTGCGCGAGGGGAGCATCGGCGCATAGCTCTGCGTCATTGCCGGTGCAGCGCCTCTCACAACTTCACCGCCGCAGTTCGGGCATTTGGTATAGTAATCCGGCATTTCATTGCCGCACTGATTGCATCTTGCCATAATATTTTTCCTCCTGTCTCAGATAAATGCTGACATCCCGTACAGAGATTCCATCAGTCCGCTCATGAAGCCGCATGCAAATGCAATGATATATATTACGATTGTGATGCACTGCAGCACCAGTGCCATTTTTGCAAAGTTTTTCGCGGAAGGATCCTTGACGCTGCAAAGCATAATGATCGTTCCGATGGCAGGGAGCAGACCGATAATCAGAGACCAGCCGAACCATGCGCCCACGGATGTAACAGGCTCCTGCTGATAGGCAGGCGGAATATAACCGCCTGTTGTTGCAGGCTGCTGGAAGGGCTGCTGAACCGGCTGCTGCGACGATGCACCTGAGATGGCGCCGCCGCAATTCGGACACTGCGTATAATAATCCGGGCTTTGCGTTCCGCAATGCGGGCAAGTAATCATAGTGAAAACCTCCTTAAAAGTGTGCCTTAATAAAAAGTATCCCTTACGATGCTGTGACGATTTCTGCAGCAAACTGCACATTACGGAACACCCCATCCCGCTGCCGCTGAAATCTTTTCATATTATATCACATTTTGACAAAAAAATCAAGTTTTTCAGACTGCACGTTTTTTTACAAAAAAACGATCATCCGCTTGTGCAAACCGTATAGGACGGCTTGCGGACGCTGCGTGAAAATTTCGTGAGAAAACAAAAAAATCGAAAAAGGGTATGGACATTTCCGGCAAAATCATGTATAATAGCAATGTATCGGTTTTTTCAGACCTGATTGATTATTATAAGGAGGCTTTTTTTACCTATGAATCTGTTCAGAAAAGCTGCAGCGGCAGCGCTGGCAGTCTGTACGGCTGTGACCTGCGCATCCTGCGGCGAGAACACCGCCAATGCCATGACCGTCGGTGACTACGATGTGCGTGCAGGCATTTACCTTTATTATGCAACCAGCGCGTTCGGTGAGGCCATTCAGGTGCTCCGTGACGGCGGCGAAAAGTTTGAGGACGCAACCACTTCTGATGACTACAAAAAGATCATGAAGGACAAGAACATCGACGGACTTCCGGCCGATGAGTGGATCCAGAACAAGGCGGAGGAGCACTGCGCGACCTTCGTTGCGATCGAGAAGGAATTTGAGTCGCTCGGCCTGACGCTTTCCGGCGAGCAGCGTGCAGCTGCTGATGCCAATGTCGCATCGTCTGCAGGCTTCTACGGCGAATTCTTCGAGAAAACCGGCATCGGCGAGCAGTCTCTGAAGGACATCATCCTGAACTCCTACAAGCAGGACGAGGTCTGGAAGGCCTACTACGGCGAGGGCGGCAAAGAGGGCATCGAGGAAAAGACGCTCTATGACCACTATAAGGACAATCACCTGCGTATCAAGTATATCGAAATGCCGCTCAAGGACGGCGAGGGCAATCTGCTCAAGGCCGACGGCAAGGAAGAGATCGAAAAGATGGCGCAGGATTATCTGAAGCGCCTCAACAAAAAGAAGGGCGACGAAGCTGCTCTGATGGAGGAGTTCGATTACCTGATCGAGGAGCACGCAAACTATGTGACCTCGCTCTCTGAGGCAGCAATCACCACGACCGACGAAAGCGGCAATACCGTCACGACGGTCACGACGCTGAAATCAACCAGCGCCGAGAGCACCAAGGGAACCACCAAGGCGCCGGAGGATGAGAAGGAGCCTGAGGACGAGAAGGAAACCGAGGACGCCAAGCCTGCTGACGAGGAAAAAGCAGCGGACGAGGACAAGGCTGAGGAAGCAGACGAGAAGAAGACTGAGGATGAAGCTGCAGATGATGCAGAAACAACGACAACTGCAGATGGTGAAGCAACTGTAACCACCGCTCCGGCAGAGGATGCAGACACAACGACAACGGAAGCCGTTACCACAACGGCTGCTGAGGAACCCGCCGAGGACGGCACCGATACAACTGCAGCAGTCACAACGGCGACCACCGCAACGACTGAGGGTACTGAGGAAACCACCACAACGACGGTTTCCGGTCTCGGTTATGATACCGGAAATGAGCGCATTCTTGCAGTGAGCACTTCCGCTTCTGAGAAGGAAGACGAGGAAAAGGAAGAGACCACCACGGAACCGACTTATACGCCCTGCGAAAAGGTTTATAACTGGGCAGCCGATCCGGATACCGATTACCTCAAGCCGGAGCTCATCAAGGACGACGAGTGCTACTACGTTGTCATCAAGATGGACATTGAAGACCGCATGACAAGCGGTGATCTGTGGAATTCCAGCGCAATCGAAAGCGTGCGTCAGGAAATGTTCTATGACAAGTTCCTGGACAAGCTCAAGGAGCTGTCTGAGAATATGCAGGTCAAGCGGAACGAGCGTGCATTCAAGCGCTACAAGGTTCTGGATATTGACTATATGGGTTATCAGAATGCACTGATGCAGGCGTACTCAAGCATGTACGGCGGATTCAGCGGCTGATCTGAATGAGCAAACCGGGGGCATCTGAAAAGATGCCCCTTTGTTTATATCGCAGTCGGATTGATGACGGGAGGATTCCCCGTCAGGAAATACAGAAAGGAAGGAATTTTATGGCACAGAATCAGATTTCCCAAGAAATGCAGGAGCAGCTCGACCGCACTGTCCGCGCACTGCAGTCCAACCGCATGGATGCGTGCTGGGTGGAAAGCAGAGAGGCTGCACTGGAAAAGGTGCGGGCGCTGCTGAAGCCCGGATGTACCGCGGCGAGCGGCGGCTCGGTGACGCTCGCGGAATGCGGCATTATGGAACTGCTGCGCTCCGGAGATTATCAGTATCTTGACCGGGACACGGTTCCGCGGGAGGAGCTGCCTGCGCTGTTCCGCAAGTCGTTCTCGGCGGATGTGTATCTGATGAGCAGCAATGCGGTCACGGAGCAGGGCGAGCTTTATAATGTGGACGGCAACGGAAACCGCGTTGCTGCGCTGATTTACGGGCCGGAATCGGTGATTGTGGTTGCGGGCGTGAACAAGATCGTGAAGGATATTCCGGAGGCAATCCGGCGCGTCAAGGAGCTGACGGCTCCGAAGAATGTGCAGCGTCTGAACCAGAAAACGGGCTGTGCTGCGTGCGGAACCTGTGTCGGGCTGAACGGTGACATGGCTGCGGGATGCAAGGCGGAGCAGCGGATCTGCTGTTCGTATGTGGTCTCCGGATATCAGCGCTTCCCGAACCGCATCAAGGTGATTCTGGTTGCAGAATCTCTCGGCTACTAACTGCTGCAAACAAAAGTTTTTGATTCAGCTTTTCCTTCATGTAAGGCAGCAGCCTCCGGTCACGCTCTCCTTTTCCTTACGCTCTCCTCTCTATTGCGCGCCGTAAGCGTTTGTAGAATCCTTTAGCATGGGGAGATGTGTGTGAACAGAAGCCGCGATCAGCGGCGTGTGCTTGTTAAATTGGGGGAGCTCTGCTGCCGCAGCCGGAGGAAAATGGAGGCGGGCACTGCCCGCCGGATAGAAGGGCAAAGAGCAGGGTACTGCCGCAATTCCGCTTATATCCATAATCCACGAAATGCCGTCCTGAATCGGGCGGCATTTTTGCATTTGTTTGTACCGGATTCTCTTGCAAAAATCTGGAAAATAGTGTATAATAGAAAAGAATGCGGAAGTCTGTACAGAATCGCCGCATATCTCAAACCCAACTCTTATTTGAAAGGATGTTTTTATCATGGCTGGACTGAATAAGGTTACAGTAGACGACATTCAGGCAAAGGGCAAGAAAATCCTTGTCCGCTGCGATTTCAACGTACCGCTGAAGGACGGCGAGATCACCAACGACAACCGCATCACCGCGGCACTGCCGACCATCAAGAAGCTGCTCGCAGAGGGCGGCAAGGTTGTTCTCTGCTCGCACCTGGGCAAGCCGAAGAACGGCCCGGAGGCAAAGTTCTCCCTCGCACCGGTCGCAAAGCGCCTCGCTGAGCTGCTCCCGGATACCAAGGTCGTTTTTGCTGCAGATGACACTGTCGTCGGCGAGAACGCGAAGGCTGCTGTCGCTGCAATGAAGGACGGCGAGATCGTTCTGCTGGAGAACACCCGTTTCCGCGGCAACGAGGAGACCAAGGAAGCTGAATATGCTGGCTTCTCCAAGGAACTGGCTGACCTCGTTGACGGTCAGGTCTTTGTCATGGATGCATTCGGTTCCTCTCACAGAGCCCATGCCTCGACAGTCGGCGTTGCAAAGTTCGTCAAGGAGACTGCTGTCGGCTATCTGATGCAGAAGGAAATCCAGTACCTCGGCAATGCAGTTGAGGATCCGCAGCGTCCGTTCGTTGCAATCCTCGGCGGCGCAAAGGTTGCTGACAAGCTCAATGTTATCTCCAACCTGCTCGAAAAGTGCGATACGCTCATTATCGGCGGCGGTATGGCTTATACCTTCCTGAAGGCACAGGGCGGCGAGATCGGCAAGTCCCTCGTCGATGACGAGAAGCTCGACTACTGCAAGGAGATGCTCGCAAAGGCTGAAAAGCTCGGCAAGAAGCTCCTGCTGCCGGTTGACACTGCAATCGCTGCTGCATTCCCGGATCCGATCGACGCTCCGATTGATGTCGAGTTCGTCGAGGCCGGCAAGATTCCGGCTGATAAGATGGGTCTGGATATCGGCCCGAAGACCGCTGCACTGTTTGCAGAGGCTGCAAAGTCTGCAAAGACGGTTGTCTGGAACGGCCCGATGGGCGTGTTCGAGAACCCGACCCTGAAGAAGGGTACTGTTGCTGTCTGCGAGGCTCTGGCAGCTGCGGATGCAACCACCATCATCGGCGGCGGCGACTCCGCTACGGCTGCAATCCAGCTCGGCTTTGCAGATAAGATGAGCCACATCTCCACGGGCGGCGGCGCTTCCCTCGAGTATCTCGAAGGCAAGGTTCTGCCGGGCGTTGCGGCTATCGCTGAAAAATAATCTGATGATAAACGGTTTTGGGCGGATTTCTATATCCGCCTGAAACTGTATTCGCAGGTGTGCAGATGGAGGTGCATCGCATGAAATATATCATTGCCTCTGCAAAAGGACTGTGGAAAGGTCTGGTCTGCGTGATCGGAGGCTCTGTCGCGCTCGGCGCATTGTTCGGGCTCTACGCAAGATCCAAGGGCGATACGTTTCAGAAGCCGTTTCTGATGTTTCTCTGTGCGGGCATTTTCATCAGCATTGCACTGATTCTGCTGATTGCATCCGTGCTCAGGAAGGAAGAGCCGCTTCAGAAGATCCTTGCAGAAAAAGGCTACGGCGACGAATATCTGCAGGAATTTGACCGTATTTATCCGCCGACGAATGTGACAAACAAGCTCCGAAAGGCGGATGTCCTGAATACGATGCGGCGCTTTGCGGAATCGGAGCAGCTGCTTGCAACAATCCAGACATTCGGTCTGAGTGATGACCGGAAGATGGAGTACCATAACACCCGGCTGGATCTGTTCCTCTCCACGCACCGTTTTGCGGAGGCACAGCAGGAGCTTGCAGCATGCCGGCAGTTCATGGATATCTACGTGCAGGGAAAAGGCAATGCGGCCCGCGGCATGGTGTTTGACCTGAATGCTGCGGTCACGCTGGCAACTGCAAACGATTTTGAAGGCTCCGAGCATTATATGAAAGAGGCGGAGCGCTCTTTGAGCAGTCTGAAGGATCAGATTTCGCCTGTCATGTTCATGATCGCACGCACCATGCAGCTTTATGCACTCGGCTTTGAAAAGCAGGCAGAGGAGCAGGCTGAAAAGACGCGGCAGGAAATCATGAACAGCACCAAGCTGGAAAAGGCATGGCAGAAGGAGCATTTCCTCGCGCAGCTTTCCCGTGCAGCGGAATTTGCACCCAAGAACGATTCAAAGGAGTGAATGCTATGCGGATCCGGCTGATTCCGCCCGATACGCCGAAGCCGATTGTGATTACGGCGATCGTGCTGTTTTTCATGTTTCTGGCGACAGGACTTGCCGCGACGGTGCATCTGGCGATCGAGTATCCGCATGATTCACCGGTCTTGCCGCTTCTCTTTTTTATCGCGCTGGCAGTCGCTGCGTTTTATTGTGTTGTATACATCTGGCAACTGATGAAGAAGAGCGCGTTCCGTGCTTCTGTGATGCACGGCCAGAAGGTTTATCAGGAGCAGGGCTTCTGCCGGAATCTGGCAGATATGTATGCGACGATGCCGTATCCGCAGGAACAGGAATCGCTGATTCACTGCTTTCTGCTCTCGATGGCGGAGGAATTCGAGGAATCGGAGCGGGCACTGAATATGCTCGATCAGACGCATCTGCTGATGCGGCCGTTTGCGATGGCGGCCACGATCCGGCTGCGGAGTTATTTTCTGACCGGTCATCTGGATAAAGCAGAACGTCTGCTGAAGAATTCCGCTGAGAAGATTGAGGCGGCTTATGAGATGAAGCCGGATTTTCTCGAAAAGTATTATCCGTTTCTGGATGATGCAATGGAATACTATATCATTGCGGCGGACCGCGCGCTGCAGCGGGACGAGCATGAAGCGGCTGAAAGCTATCGCAAAAAGGCGCTGTTCCGGATTTCCCTGCGTGATCCGGCGGACACGGCGCTGATGCCGCAGATCCTCGATATACGCCGGATGTTTGCGCTCGGTCAGCTTGAAGAAGCACATGAGGCGGAAAATGCGCTCCGCGGAGCGATTATGCAGTATCCGGGCATTACGCAGCCGCACCGCGACGATCTGCTGCGGATGCTCGCGCAGAGCAGGCTGGCCGCGCGGCAATTTGTCACGCGGAATGATGCTTCTGTTCAGGGACGCATTCTGCCGGATGCCATTGAGGCGCATTATTACGGCGAGACGCCGGACACTGCTGACACGAGCAGCCTGACCGCGATGTGATCGGGCCGCATCGGCAGCAATCAAAAAAATGACGGATCATTCCGCAGATTTGCGGGCAATCCAATACAAAGGAGTTTA
Source organism: Oscillospiraceae bacterium (assembly GCA_017427265.1). Taxonomy (GTDB): domain Bacteria; phylum Bacillota; class Clostridia; order Oscillospirales; family Ruminococcaceae; genus Firm-04. The sequence goes on from JAFRTG010000046.1 coordinate 171,944, forward strand.
CTGTTATGAACAAGAATCTGAGAAAGGCGATTATCGCCGGCAACTGGAAAATGAACAAGACCCGTCCGGAGGCAAAGGCACTTCTGGAGGAGATCAAGCCGCTCGTTGCAAATGCAGAGGGCAAGATCGAAGTCATCGCATGCGTGCCGTTCACCAATCTGGAGACCGCTGTCAACACGACCGCAGGCTCCAATGTTAAGGTCGGCGCAGAGAATGTCCACTTTGAGAAGTCCGGCGCATTCACCGGCGAAATCTCCGCTGACATGCTGACCGAGCTGGGCGTTGAGTATGTCGTCATCGGTCACTCCGAGCGCCGTCAGTACTTCGGCGAGACCGACGAGACCGTCAACAAGCGCACGAAGGCAGCGCTTGCAGCAGGCCTCAAGCCGATCGTCTGCGTGGGCGAGCTCAAGTGGGAGCGCGAGTGCGGCATCACCGAGGAAGTTGTCGGCAAGCAGATTAAGCTGGATCTGTGGGATGTCACCGCTGAGGAGCTGAAGAATGTCGTCATCGCTTATGAGCCGGTCTGGGCAATCGGCACGGGTCTGACCGCAACACCGGATCAGGCTGAGGAGGTCTGCGCATTCATCCGCGCAACGCTCGCAAAGCTGTACGATCAGGCTGCTGCGGATGCAGTGACCATTCAGTACGGCGGTTCCATGAACGCAAAGAACGCAGCTGAGCTGCTCGCAAAGCCGAACATCGACGGCGGTCTGATCGGCGGCGCTTCCCTGAAGGCTGCTGATTTCAACGTCATCGTGCAGGCAGCTGTTGAGGGCTGATTCATCCGCTGACAACATAAACGCTGACGGCAAAAGCCAGTGCAGCGGGTGCGTAACCTGCGCGCCTGCTGCATTTTCATGATAAAGGATGTGCTGCATATGAATGAACTTAACCAAAAGGCAAAGCTCTGTGCGACAATCAGTCTGATTTTGCTGCTGTTCAGCAATGTGCTCTCGATGCTGGTGCGCATCTTCCCCCAACCGGTCATGGCAATCTTCCATCTGGATGAAGTCAATCGCGGAATGCTGCTCAATCCGCTGATGTATCTGTCCGCGATCATCTCGTTTGCGATATTCATTCTGCTGTATTGTCTGCTGAAATGCGATATGAGCGGAAAAACACACATGGCCGGTGTGCTGCTGATCCTAGTGCTGGCGTATATCGGCGTGATGCCGTTCATCTCGCTGCCGCTGAACAACGTGACCAGAATCGTGCTGTACCGTATGACCTCTGCGTCAGAAGTCGCTGCTTACAGTGCTGTTGAGACCGTGATTGCATACATCGGCGCCGCAGGTACACTGAGCAGACCGCTGCTTGCGGTTGCTGCCGCGCTGAACTGGGCTGACAGCAGGATCCGTCCGTCATGAGAAGCCTCATGGGCGGCGGCGGTATTCTGGCGTGCAGGTCTCCGCGATGATCTCACGGAAGCAGAGCTGTGGCGGACGGCAAATGCAGTCTATTCCAAGGGCATCCTCATCAACAAGAAAACCGGGCTGTTCGCCCTCTGGACATGAACAGTCCGCAAACCACCTGTAAAAAAGGAGAAATGTTACTATGAGCAAAGCACCTGTTGCACTGCTGATTATGGACGGCTTCGGCATCAATCCGAGCGATTACGGCAATGCCATCAAGGCCGCAAAAACCCCGAATCTCGACCGCTATTTTGCAGAGTGCCCGAACAATATCATCGGCGCTTCCGGACTGGATGTCGGTCTGCCGGACGGCCAGATGGGCAATTCCGAGGTCGGCCATACCAATATGGGCGCAGGACGCATTGTCTATCAGCAGCTCGTCAAGATCACGAAGTCCATCCAGGACGGCGATTTCTTTGAGAATCCGGCACTGAAGGCCGCCATGCAGAATGCAAAGGACAAGGGTACTGCCCTGCACCTCATGGGTCTGCTTTCGCCGGGCGGCGTGCACAGCCACATGACGCACATGTTCGGTCTTGTGGAGATGGCAAAGCGCTTCGGGCTGGAAAAAGTCTATATCCACGCATTCCTTGACGGCCGTGACGTTCCGCCGTCCTCTGCTGCGGAGTACATGGAGGAAGCTGTCGCAGAGCTCAAAAAGATCGGCCTCGGCAAGATTGGCGTGATCTCCGGCAGATTCTACGCAATGGACAGAGACAACGCATGGGATCGCGTGGAGAAGGCCTATGCAGCGCTCGTTTACGGTGAGGGCGTGCAGGAGGACGATCCTGTGCAGGCAATCAAAAATTCCTACGCGAATGATGTGACCGACGAGTTCATGCTCCCGACCGTCGTTGCAAAGGATGCAAAAATCGCTGAAAATGACAGCGTGATCTTCTTCAACTTCCGTCCGGACCGTGCCCGTCAGATCACCCGCTCGTTTGTCGATCCGGAGTTCAAGGGCTTCGAGCGCAAAAACGGATTCTTCCCGGTGCATTTCGTCTGCATGGCGCAGTATGATGCAACCATGCCGAATGTTTCGGTTGCGTTCCCGCCGGAGGAGCTGACCCAGACCCTCGGCGAGGTGCTCTCCAAGGCCGGCAAGACGCAGCTCCGTATTGCGGAAACGCAGAAATATGCGCATGTGACGTTCTTCTTCAACGGCGGCGAGGAAAAGCAGTTTGACGGTGAGGAGCGCATCCTCATCAAGTCGCCGGATGTCGAGACCTTCGATCTCAAGCCGGAAATGAGTGCCTACGAGGTCACGGAGGCTGTGCTGAAGGAAATCGCTGCTGATAAGTTTGATGCAATTATCCTGAACTACGCAAACTGCGATATGGTCGGACATACGGGCATTTTCGATGCTGCTGTCAAGGCTGTCGAGGCCGTTGACGACTGTGTCGGACAGGTGACGGAGGCCATTCTTGCCAAGGGCGGCAAGGTCATCATCACGGCTGACCACGGCAATGCTGATAAGATGATGGAGGACGACGGTTCGCCGTTTACCGCACATACGACGAATCCGGTTCCGGCCATTATTGTCGGCAGCGACTGCAAAAAGGTTCGTGCAGGCGGCGTGCTCGCAGACCTTGCACCGACCATGCTGCAGCTGATGGGCATTCCGCAGCCGAAGGAAATGAGCGGCAAAACGCTGATCGCGGAGTAAGGAATCGCCGGAACAAGCTCTTTCATATGTAAAATGGGGTGCTGATGCAAAATCGGCGCCCCATTCTTTCAATCAGGAGGTATCTCCGATGGATTTATAACGGGGCTTCCCCAAGCCCGTATCATAGATCATTGCGCAGCAATACCTTTTATAAAAAATGAGGCGCTGATGTAACATCAGCGCCTCATTTGGCTACGTGCGTTCCGTGCACGAAATATGTGTGAAGGAGGTTCATTCAAATGGTTCTTCCGGCGCACAGTCTGCATCGCCATACGGAATCAAATGACTTGCAGATTCGCTTGATATGCCCGGAAATTTTCAGATCATCGGAGACGGGTACGACCCGCTCCCGTTTATTCAAACATGGGGGTGGAGAGATAACGCTCGCCGGTGTCAGGCAGAAGCGCAACAATCGTCTTGCCCTTGTTCTCCGGACGCTTTGCCAGCTGGATTGCAGCCCATGCAGATGCGCCGGACGAAATGCCGACCAGAATACCCTCGGTCTGCGCAATCGACTTGCCTGTTGCGTAGGCATCTTCATTCGTTACGGTGATGATCTCATCGTAGATCTCCGTATTCAGCGTTTCCGGCACAAAGCCTGCACCGATACCCTGAATGCCGTGCTTGCCCGCAACGCCTTCCGAGAGCACCGGAGAGCCCTTCGGCTCGACCGCAACAACACGGACATTCGGGTTCTGCGACTTCAGATAAGCACCGACACCGCTCAGCGTACCGCCTGTGCCGACACCAGCCACAAAGATATCCACTTTGCCGTCGGTATCGTTCCAGATTTCCGGACCGGTCGTCTTGAGATGGGCTGCCGGGTTTGCCGGATTCGTGAACTGCGACGGAATCAGGCTGCCCGGAATCTCCGCGGCGAGCTCCTCTGCCTTTGCGATTGCGCCCTTCATGCCCTTGGAGCCTTCCGTCAGCACGAGCTCTGCGCCGTAGGCCTTCATCAGATTCCGGCGCTCAATGCTCATCGTTTCCGGCATCGTGATAATCAGACGGTAGCCGCGTGCAGCTGCAACCGAAGCGAGTCCGATTCCGGTGTTGCCGGATGTCGGCTCAATCAGGACGCTGCCGGGCTTCAGCAGCCCCTTGGCCTCTGCATCGTCGATCATCGCCTTGGCGATTCTGTCCTTGACCGAACCGGCCGGGTTGAAGAATTCAACCTTGGCAAGCAAAGTTGCCTCCAGCTGATTGGCTTTCTCAACGCGGGTGAGTTCGACCAGCGGTGTACCGCCGATCAGTTCCGTGACTTCCTTGAAAATACGCATGATAATATTCTCCTTTTCATTTTCATAATATAAAAATCAGCAGATTTGTTATAATGCAGCGTTCAGGCTGCTGCTGTTTCAACATCGTTTACACATAGCGGTCTCCTCCGGTTCTTCATTTCCCATATCTCCTATCTGTTTGGTATGATATAGGCTATGTTTATATTATAGCAGATATTCAGCGGTTTGTCAAGAGGCTGGACGATGATTTTCAAAAAAATTTTCTTACTTCACATTTATTCGCAGATTCTGGAAAATATGCAGCTGCTTCCGGTGGGGATTGACAAATATTGCGAAATGTGGTATACTATGAAAGTACGCCGGCGTGATGGAATTGGCAGACGTGACGGACTCAAAATCCGTTGGTAGCGATACCGTGCGGGTTCGACCCCCGCCGCCGGCACCAGCAGGCAGTGCCGACTTCCGTAATAACTCCCATACAGCGATGTGTGGGAGTTATCGCTTTTTTGCTCCTATTTGAGCATGTTTTCGATTGTTTCACGGTCGCAGGTTCTTACACAGAGCCTGCGATTTTTTCGTTTTCTTCATTTTCATCGTCATCATCGCCGAGGACTCTTGCAATGGTTTCTGCCGAGGAAATCCTTGACGAGTAATCGAGATGACTGTAAAAATTCGCAGTTACGTTAAATGTCGAGTGTCCGAGCCAATCCTGGATGGCTTTCATGGACTCTCCATTTGCAAGCAAAAGACTGGCACAACTGTGTCGCAGGTCATGGAACCGCAGTTTCCTGAGACCATATTTCTTAATCATGATCTTGAAATGGTCGCTGACGTAGTTCGGCGTGATCAGCTTTCCGAATGCGTCACGGCACACAAAGCCCTCATAGGTTCTGTCAAAACCGGATTTCAGGAGCTTGGAATACATCTCCTCTTTTGGTTGCCTTGCCGGAGAGGAAGTCCTCGTAGAATGCACCGACGATCTCCTCGACCTTTGCTGCCAGCGCTTTCTTGGTACACTTCTCGCTCAAACCTGTACTTACCCATTTGCGCCTGCGTTCGCCGTTATCGTCCTTGAAATCAAAGACCACATACTGTTTTCCGTTTTTGCTTGTAATGATGTACTTAAAAGGCAGACTTGCTTTCATTTGATATACCTCCTATGCTGAAAGCGGTAGAAAAGTCTGCTATTGACTACTTCATTGTAGCGCAGTCTGACGGCAAATGCAAGGGATTTCTACCAACTTTATGATTTTTCGGTGCAATGGATATTTCTGCCCGCTCAGATTTGTGCGCCTTGCAGGATGTAATCTATCACAAAGAGCTTTGCGACCTTGATCGTCCTGTTATCAGGGATGCAAGGAAGTTTATTCTCCTGAACAAGCTGCCGCACCCTTTTCGGGCTGATGCCAAGCATCTGGCTGATGTCCTTTACCCCGACCACTTCGGGATAGTCTCTGTACATTGTCTTGTAAGCCTGGCTGATCGTTATATTTCTATCCATAGTGATTCTCCTTTCGGAGCGGAAGAATTCGGAAAACAAACGAATCATGCTTCATATTCTGTTGTCAAGATGCTTTTATAAGCAACCGCTCTCATGATAAGAGTGATTGCCGCCAAACATAAGCCGGTTTCTGTGGCTTTCTGTTGGTTTCTGTATACAGTATAGCGCAGAAAGCTATGCTTGTCTATCCGATGAACCTACAAAGATTTTACCGGTGGTAGCAAAAGTCCCTTTGGTGATATGGTATCTTTCAGTATCTTACAGCAACACGCAGTATCCTATACTGCATCAGAAAAAAGTAAATACGGTTTTACGCCGTTTTTGCTGATTGTAGAATTTGACGGATTATGAAAAACGGTTAGATAAAAGATTTTTGAACATGAAATAGCGCCGAGTTTTCAGGCTCGGCGCTTCTTGCTATCGTTGATTATGTTGATCGGAGATGATGATGTATTCGTACTCCAATAGCTTGATCTTTCTGTCCGGTCCGCCGGCGTATCCCGTCAGGCTGCCGTCTGCTCCGACGACTCTGTGACAGGGAATGATAATTGCAATCGGATTATGCCCGACAGCACCGCCGACTGCTTGTGCTGACATCCGCTCAATGCCTTTTTGCGTTGCGATGATATTTGCAATCTCTCCGTATGTCATGGTATGCCCGTAAGGTATCGTGAGGAGTATATCATAGACAGCTTTGCGGAACGGTGTGGTGTGCAGGCTGATCGGCGGCATGAAGTCAGGTTCTTTTCCGCTGAAATATGCATCAAGCCAGTTGACGGTCTGCGTGAATACCGGCAGCTCTGCTTCGGCGCTTTCTGCTGCAAGATTATGGGGAAAGTGTTTCTGCCCGTCAAACCATAATCCCGTGAGGGCTTCGCCGTTGCTGGTGAGGGTAATTCCGCCGAGCGGAGAAGCATAGTGATGTATGTAATTCATCACTTCATGACCTTCTCGAATCTGAACATACAGCCGTCATCATCGCTGTCCATATCCGGCTTGCCGCTTTCGTGCGGATCCGGGTGCTTAGGATTGTAGAATTCCACAGCATGAAAACCGCAGCGATTGATGTAAAAATGAATGTTTCTTTTCTCAAAATACGGTGTACAGGTCTCCCACACTTTTGTATCTGGATGCAGGCGTTCAATCTCAGACCAGATTGCCTGCCCGATGCCCTTGCTCTGGACACCGACTTTCACAAACAGAAAATCAAGATGATTATGCTGCGTCTGCTCGTTTATCACAATGATCGCTCCGCCGACAATTTCATTGCCAATCACAGCAGCATAAGCGATCGAGCCGTCTGTTTCGAGAGAACGATCAATATCTGCTTCGGGAAGTATCTGCATATCGGTCTCGCCATATTCTGCTTCCGCACCGAGCTGAAAGGCTCTTTGCATCTCTTTTTTGAATTCAGAAAGCTCATCCTGACGGACAGTTCGCAATGTAAGATTCATGGTATCCTCACTCTCCAATCTTGATATTATGGGGGATCTGAAATCATTATAGAACAGAACGCTGAGAAAGTCAATCACTTTGCACAAGAATCTGATGGTTGATTTATGCATAAGGGAGAAATATCGGAATCACACCGGAAATATCGCAGATATGCTTTACGATACCCGCTTTTTTTTCGGTATATATTTAGTCTTTCCTCAAGCCAAATAAAAAGCGCGAATTATCGACAAAAAATGACAAAACATGGTATAATAGAAGTGCAAGGAAAAAGGCAGAAAACGAGGAAAAAGCTTGCACTTTGGAGGATACCA
>JAFRTG010000047.1 GCA_017427265.1 Oscillospiraceae bacterium
ACGTCGCTCCCCACACGGGGAGCGTGGATTGAAATAAAGTAAACAGGGTTGTTTTGATAGAAAACACTATCGTCGCTCCCCACACGGGGCGCGTGGATTGAAATATAAACGCAGCAATGCTAATCACAAAGGCAAGCAAGTCGCTCCCCACACGGGGAGCGTGGATTGAAATTTGAATCTGAAGTTGAACTTGCATCAGAAGAACGGGGTCGCTCCCCACACGGGGAGCGTGGATTGAAATTGTCAGAGTGATTGACAGCTTTTACTACAAGACGTCGCTCCCCACACGGGGAGCGTGGATTGAAATATTGTGACAACAAACCTGACGATGGAGGAAATCTCAGTCGCTCCCCACACGGGGAGCGTGGATTGAAATTCCTATTGTCCGCACTGCGGCGCGAGAATGGATATGGTCGCTCCCCGCACGGGGAGCGTAGCCTGTCCACAAAGCCCCTCTGCGAGCAACGCAGAGGGGCTTTGTGGACAGGCTGAGGCACGGAGAATGATCTCCGCGCCTTTGTTTCCGTTATCCTTTTCTGACGATTTTATAGTATGTCTTTGCAGTGAAAGAGTAGATCAGGCTGTAAAGCAATGTAAATGCGCCAAAGCTGCACAGCACGCACATCACAAAAAGTCTTGTGTTATCCAAATCCAGCATTTTCAGCATACGGTTTATCAGAGGAAAAGCGAAGGCAATGTGTATTCCTGCCGTAATCAGCGGAAGAAAGAACACAATCAGTATTTGCGATCTGATGGACTTCACGACCTCCGAAAGACTCATTCCGACATTCTGCATGATCTCAAACCGCTTCTGATCCTCATAGCCTTCCGTGATCTGCTTGTAGTAGATAATCAGGATCGTCTCCATCAGGAACAGTGTGCCTAAGAAGATTCCAAGGAAGAACAGTCCGCCGTAAACGGAAAGCGTTTCATCTTTTGTCTCGATCTTTGTGCTGTAATAAAATCCGCGATCCGGATGATCGTGCAGATAAGTGTCAAGCAGTTCCGTACATTGCGTTTCCTGCTGTTCTCTGTTTGCATCGGCATAGTACAGATTGATTGTTTCTCTTCCGTAATTCGGGCGGAAATTGGTGTTGTTATAGGCGTTTAACATTTCAAGAGTAATATCTCTGCTGCCCAAAATCATATCATAGCTGCCCGTAGAATATTCCTGACCGCCTTCCTCGTACTCGCACCGAACCACACGAAATATCTTTCCGAGCATTGTGATCGTATCAGGCTTAAATCCTGAACGGTTTGTATAGATTACGCATTCATCATCAGCAAGGTCAAAGCCTGTATTAGGTAATTCTCTGTGTGCTCCGGCTGTATAAATTGAAGCAGTAAACGCATTTTCAATATTGTTTGTCAGGTGGTAGTCATCGGTTTGGGGATCATAACTGTAATCATTCTTTGTAAATGTCTGCGGAGCAGTCCAGTCGCCATGAAAAAACAGATGCGCAGAGGTAAGCCTGTCGATCCGCAGGCCGTTTATTTTATCAGACAGGTAAGCTGTAACTGCATCACCCTTTTCAATATTGATTCCGGAAATTCTGACATCGGAAGCGTGCTGCTTTTCGATCACATCTTCAATGCCGATATACAGCGAAGTTGTTGACGAGATCATAACAAGCACCATTGTGGACAGGATGCATACGCTTGCTAATCCCACTGCATTGCGCTTCATCCGGTACAGCAAACCCGATACCGCAGTAAAATGACCGGTTCTGTAATAATAGCTTTTGTTCCGTTTCAGCAGCTTCAAAATCGTAATGCTTACCGCCATAAACAGAAAATATGTGCCGATCATGACACAGATCACGGCAATAAACATCTTTAACAGAAAAGAGTCGGTTCCGAAATAGGCATTGACCGTAATGCTCAGATAATACCCGACACTAATCAGCGCAAAACCGAGCAGTGTCATGATGATTTTTGTTTTCGGCTCCCGTTCACCGGCATTTGAGCCGGAAAGCAGCTCGACCGGCTTCGCAAGATGAATTTGATTGAGCATATTCAGATAGATCAGAAAGAATGTGACGAGAATAAAAACCGTTGTGATAATCAGCGAATCAAAGGAGATATGAAAGCCTAACACAACCCTCTCTCCGATCAGCCTTGTCAGTGACAGGAACATGAGCTTGTCAAGAAGGATGCCAATGCCCAGGCCGCATACAAGGGTAATCAGTACGATATAGACCGTTTCAATAAACAGCATTTTTGCGATATGCCGTTTTTCCATACCGAGGATATTCAGCAAACCAAACTCTTTGCGGCGGCGTTTCACGATAAAGCTGTTTGTATAGAACAGGAAGATAAAGGCAAAAATCATCGTGACATAGCTGCCGAAATTCATGATAATCGGCAGAGCATGGGAACCTCTCGGCAGCTTTGCATAATCGGGATTTGTTGCAAGGGAACGAATGATATACAGCATTGCTGCTGTCAGAACGCTGGTGATGATATAGGGAATATATATCTTCGCATTCTTTTTGATATTCTCAAACGCCAGCTTTGCATAATAACGGTTACGCATTTGCATCACCGCCTGACATCAGCAGTGTGAGTGTATCGGAAATGCGCTGGTACATTTCATCGTTCGTGCAGCTGCCTCTGTAGAGCTGATGATACACAGAGCCGTCCTTGATAAACAGCACTCTGCCAGCCCTGCTTGCCGCCTTTGTGGAGTGCGTTACCATAAGGATTGTCTGCCCGTCCGCGTTCAGGTCGGCTAAAATATCGAGCAGACCGTCTGTTGAACGGGAATCCAGCGCGCCTGTCGGCTCATCGGCCAGAATCAGCTTCGGCTTTGTGATGATCGCCCTTGCCACTGCTGTACGCTGCTTCTGACCGCCCGATACTTCATAAGGATACTTTTCAAGTATGTCCGTAATGCCGAGTCTTTTGGCGATCGGTGTCAGACGGGTATTCATTTCATCAACCGCACACCCAAGCAGAACAAGCGGAAGAAAAATGTTATCCTTGATTGAAAATGTATCAAGTAGGTTAAAATCCTGAAAGACAAAGCCGAGATTGTCACGCCGGAATGCAGAGATTTCTTTCTCCTTGATTTTCGTAATATCCTTGCCCTCCAGAAGAACGGAGCCTGTTGTCGGCTTGTCCAGCGCTGCAAGGATATTGAGCAATGTCGTCTTTCCTGAGCCGGATTCGCCCATAATCGCCACATATTCGCCCTGTTCCACCGAAAAGCTCACATCGGTCAGCGCCTGCACCTTGTTGCCGCCGAAGCGCGTGGTATAAATTTTTCCAAGTGATGATACTTCCAGTATTGCCACTTTTTATGCCTCCTTCGATTTGTTGTAAGCCTATTATACCACGCTCCCGAATCATTGAAAATTGATTTGTGTGACATTTTCGTGTGACAATGTGACATTTTTGTAAGTCGCTATTCTGTTTTTATCGTTTCAGGCAGCTTCAGCGAAACAGAAGTGCCTTCACCCGCCTTGCTTTGAATCGCAATCTGAATGCCTCACCTGTCACAGGCTTTCTTTACAAGATACAGCCCAAGACCGGTTGATTTATGCTGTGTTCTGCCGTTGCAGCCTGTATATCCGCGCTCGAAAATGCGGGGAATATCCTCTGCGGCAATGCCGATGCCCGTATCGGAAATCATGACCGTGCGGTCGTCCGATACACGGATTGTGACTTTTCCGCCGTTCGTATATTTGACGGCATTGGATAATATCTGCTCTATAATGAAGCCGAGCCACTTGCTGTCCGTGACAGCTGTAAGCTCTGTTCCCTCATAATCAAGCCGCAGCTTTTTGTGTATAAAGATCGGAGCATATTTCCGCAGGCCGGCCCGGATCACCGCATCTATCTGTATCTTTTCAGATACAAGGTCTGATGCATTGCCGTCAAGCCTGAAATAGCAAAGTACCATTTCCACATACTGCTCTATCCGGAACAGCTCATCGGAGATCGCCCTGTTTTCCGGCGTATCGGCATCATCAAGCTGCATATGCATCACAGATATGGGAATTTTGATCTGGTGTACCCAGACCGTAAAATAGTCGAGCATATCTGTTTTTTCGCTCCGGAGCTTCATATCTGCCTGTCTGCACTGCTCGTTCAGCTCGGAAATGATTGCAAGCCACTGTTCCTGCTCCGGCGTCTGTGCTTCGGGGAGATGCTCATTCAGCAGTTCTGTATGACGGAGCAGTTCTTCCCGTTTCTGATATTCCATACGAAAACGAATATAGCGTATTACCGTTACGGTTACGGCAACGAACGCACACAGCAAAGCCGCATAAACGACTGCTTCAACCTCCAGCGCATACAGTGAAAAGACGAATGCGAATATCCCGGCAAATACAGCGAACAGCAAGGCTGTACCTGAATACTGCCTTATAAATTTCAAAAACAGCTTCATATTCACTCACCGTTCTATGAGATAACCGCTGCCGACTTTGGTCTTTATCAGGTCTGTCACGCCGATTTCAGTGAGCTTATGCCGCAGCCGGTTGACATTGACCGTCAGGGTGTTTTCTTCCACATAGCAGTCCGCCTGCCACAGCTTAATCATAAGTGCATCACGGCTCACGACTTTGCCCTTGTTTTCGAGCAGCGTCTGCATGATACGGAATTCGTTTTTGGTAAGCTCAATCGTTTTGCCGCCGAAGGAAACGGTCGTATCTCCCAAATCAAGCGTTACGCCGTTATGTGAAAGCTCCGGTACGGGCATCGGCATATCGTAGCATCTGCGCAGGAGTGCCTGTATCTTCGCCACAAGCACAGTTCCGTCCGCAGGCTTTGCGATAAAATCATCTCCGCCCATATTGACCGCCATCACGATATTCATATTATCAGCAGCAGAGGATAAAAACATGACAGGCACTTTCGAGTGCTTTCTGATTTCCGCACACCAATGATAGCCGTTGAAGAACGGGAGCATAATGTCCATGATGACAAGATGCGGCTCAAATTCCAGAAATTCGTCTGTAACAGCATCGAATCGCTTGACACACCGCACCTCATAGTCCCAGCTTGAAATGATCTTTTGAAGTGCTTTGGCGAGCGCCTTATCATCCTCTACAATCATGATCTTATACATATAGCATTTCCTTTCAGCTGAATCTGCGCTTTGAGGATTTGTTGTTATTATAGCACAGATGCGGCAAGAGTTCAAGCACGAAACCCGCACGAAAAGAAAGCGCCTTATCCCGAATGCTTCGGAGATAAGGCTTTATATATCAGAATTCAGCTGTTTTGTGATTGCTTATACGGAGCCGGCAGCACGAAGCTCGCGCAGGAGCGATTTGGTGCTGTCCGGGATGCGGCGGCTTTCAATGGCCTTCTGAATTGTTTTGCGGTGTACCCACTGCGGCAGACGCAGCTCCGTCAGATAGGGCAGAATCGTCTCCGGCTGTTTGGCCAGCGCCGTCGCAAAATACCACGCAATCTCCATATTGACGTAGTATTCCTCTGAGCGGATTGCTGCCACTGCTTCCGGATATTCCGGCTGAAACCGTGCGTCCAGAAAATGCTGCATCAGCATTCCGATGCCGAATCGCACCGTATACGGATGCGGGCTCTGCAGCCACGCGCGGATGGCCGGGAGCAGACGCTCAGCCTCGCGCCGGAACACCGCCGGGGAGAGCTGGTCGCAGGTTGCCCAGTTGTCCACATAGGGCAGAAAGCGCTGCACCTCGGCAAGACATGCATCAAACGGCCGCCGCCGCGCAATCAGAAAGGCATGAAGCTGGTTCTCGTCAAAGTACGAATGCGGAAGCGTCTGCAGGAATTCCTGCACGGCATCCGGTTCGGCGTCCAGTGATTTGGCGAGTGCTTTCAGATCGGGCGTCCGGCAGCCGAGGACGCATTCCGGCGGCAGATGCGGCACCAGTTTGCTTACAAATACTGCGTTTTTCGGATCTGCAACAGCGCGCAGGCGTTCCTCAATGGTCATGTTTTTTCTCCTGTTTTATATTTTGAATCTGCAAAAGGATGATGCGTTTTCGTTTTGGGATGCCTTCCGGCGAAATTCAGATCAGTGCCCGCGCCGGTTGCCTGTCTGCAATGATGCACAGAAACAGATAAAATGCCAGATACAGCGGCAGAAAACACATGCCCGTTTTTTCTGCGAGTATGCCGGTCAGCGGCGGCATGACAGCAGCTCCGAGATAGGCGCTTGCTGTTTGCAGGCCGATCAGACTCTGTGCGGATTCCCTGCTGAAACGCCGCGGCGTCTCATGCAGCATACACGGATAAACCGGCGCACAGCCGAAGCCCGTAATGAACAGCCCGCACAGCGCGGCCAAATCCGGCCGAAGCATCAGGATGCCGATGCCCGCTGCGGTGATGCAGAGCCCTGCGCGGATCATTCTGCGGTCTTCGAGATGCTCCGAAAGGGAGCCCGCAAGCAGCCGTCCTGCCGTGATGCCGGCATAAAACAGTGCACCGGCAGCAGCGGCGTTCTTCGGCTGAAAACCGCGGCACTGCACCAGCCAGCTTCCCGCCCAGAGTCCCGCAGTGCTCTCCAGCGCACAGCTGCAGAAAAATGCCGCAAGCGATCCCTTTGCACCGCACAGCCGCAGGACAGCCCCGAACGCAGCGGCAGAACCGCCCTGCGTTTTTTCAGATTTCGTATGCTTCCACAGCGGCAGCGAACAGAATAAGACCGCTGTGAGCATCAGCTGCAGGACGGCGACCGTCCGGTAACCGCTGTGCCAGTCAGCAGACGCTGAAAGGCGCAGACGCATGATGTACGGGCTGAGGATGCATCCGATTCCCCAGCAGCAATGCAGCCAGTTCATATGCCGCGCCGGATAATGCACGGCTGCGTAATGATTCAGCGCGGTATCGACGGCGCCTGCTCCGAGCCCGTAAGGCACGGAAAAAAAGCAAAGTGCCGCAAAGCTCCCGGCAGATGCATAGCCGCACAGCGCACAGGCCGTCAGCAGAACGCTGCACGCTGCGACCGTCCCCGTGCCGAAGCGCTGCAGCAGTCTGCCCGCAAGCAGACTGGAGAGCACTGTCCCGCCGGAGATCATCAGGGACAGGATTCCGGCAAAGGATACCGGTACATGCAGCTGCGGATACATGGACGGCCATGCCGCACCCAGCAGAGAGTCCGGCAGACCCATGCTGATAAACGAAAGATACAGGACTGTCAGCAGCAGAGAGAACAAGAACGGCTCCTTTCCTCACGCAGAGGAAGGCTGCCGGTTCCGGTCAGTCCTGTACAGGCTTCTCCGTGCGCGATGCTCCGAGATAAAACAGCGCAACGGTTCCAGGACCGGCGTGTGCGCCGATAACAGGCCCGATTTCCCCGATGACGACATGCTTTGCGCCGTGATGCTGCAGCAGAGCTTCCTTGAGCATCTCAGCGTAATCCGGTGCGTCGGCATGTGCGATGAACACAGTGGATTCCTTATCCGTGCACTCTGCATTGTAGTGCTTGCCGAGCTCCATGACGGCATTCTTTCTGCCGCGCAGCTTCTGGCCGGGGACCAGCTTTCCCTCATCGTTGACATAGAGCACCGGCTTGATGCCGAGCAGCGCACCCGCATAGGCGGACATCGCGCCGACTCTGCCGCCGCGCTTGAGGAACAGCAGATCATCGACCGTGAACCGGTGAACGATCTTCAGGCGTGTTGCTTCAGCATATGCAGCAAGCTCGTCCAGTGACAGCCCGCGTTCCTTCTGCTCGGCACAGTGATAGACCAGCAGCCCCTGTCCCATGCTTGCACTGAGGGAATCAACGATCCTGATGCTGCGGCCGGGATATTCCTCTGCAAGCTCCTCTGCCGCGATGCGCGCCGTCGCACACATGCAGCTGAGCGGTGACGAGAAGGACAGATAGAGAATATCTCTGCCCGCTTCCAGGTGTTTTCCGAATATTTCACGGAACGAAGAAAGATTCGCTGCTGAGGTACAGGCAACCTGTCCGCCGCGAAGCGCATCGTAAAAATCCTTGCCGCGCAGGGTACATGTCAGTGCAGGGTTGTCCTTCATAAATACATTGAGCGAGATTGTCTCTACGCCCATTCGCTGCAGCATCTGTTCAGAAAGGTCGGCACCGCTGTCGGTAATCAGTGCATAGCTTTCGTTCGGAGTCATAACATTCACTCGCTTTCATGGTTTTGAGATACAGCCGTATGGCTGTATTCCTATTTTACCGCATTTCCGGGTTTTTGTCACGGACTTTTTTCTCTGCCCTGCGGAAACAGGATTGAGAATCGGCGGTAGAGCCTGTTTTCGGCTTCTCTACTGTCAGGAGAGTTCGTTGTTTTGAAGCTATTGCATTCTTTTGAGAAATGTGGTATAATAGAGAAAATCTGACAGGTCAACAGAAGGGAGGGGTTCGATGGACGACTGGAAACATGTTGTCGCAGCAAATCTGGTGCGGCTTCGCAAGGAGAATCAGCTGACGCAGCTTCAGCTTGCAGAAATGCTGCACTACTCCGATAAGGCAGTCTCCAAGTGGGAACGCGGAGAATCCCTGCCTGACCTTGCCGTCATGAAGCAGCTCGCGGATTATTACGGCATCCGCATTGACGATTTTCTGAACGACCCCGATGCCGTTCCCGCAGCACCCGCAGAGCCGGTAACGGAGATTGCGGAACCTGCTCCGGAGGCTGAGCCGGAAACGCCGGCAGAGGATTCTGCTGCCGCGGAGCGCGATGCTGCTGTCTCTGTCCGGCAGCGCAGACATAACCGCATCATCATCACCGGCATGGCCGCATTGCTGGTCTGGCTGGTTGCCTCGATGATCTTTGTCGTGCTGGATACGATCCTGCCGGATCTGAAATACAGCTCTTTTCTCTTCATCTATGCGGCGCCGATCACGGCGGTCGTGGCACTGGTATTCAATTCGATCTGGTTCAACCGCCGCTGGAATTTTGCGATCATTTCCTTTCTGATCTGGTCGGTGCTCGGCGCGCTGTTCATGACGTTCTATGAATATAAAATCTGGAAGCTGTTCCTGATCGGAATTCCGGCGCAGCTGATTGTGCTGCTGTGGTCGCGGCTGCGGCCGGTGCATATGACAGAAGAAAAATAATGCGTTCCCTGCTGTATTCCTGTGCAGCAGGGAATTTTGCAGACAGCCCCCGAAAGGAGAACAGGATGAATTCCAAAAAGCAATTATACCGCAGTCTGCTGATGATTGTCATGCCGATTGCGTTTCAGTATCTGATGGCCTCGCTGGTGACGGCTTCGGATGCATTCATGCTCGGATTTCTCGATCAGGACTCGCTTTCGGCGGTGTCTCTTGCCGGGCAGATCGCCTTTGTGTTCAGCCTGTTTTACTGTGCGTTCACCGGCGGATGCAGCGTACTGGCAGCGCAGCACTGGGGCAAGGGCGACCGCGGAACCGTCGAGGAGATTTTTGCCGTCACCATGCGCTATACCCTGCTGACGGGCTTTTTCTTTACGGCTGCGGCCTATATGATTCCGGAACAGATCATGCTGATTTTTACGCGGGATCCCGTGCTCATCCGCATGGGCGGGGAGTACCTGAAAACGGTCGCGCTTTCCTACGTGCTGACGGGCTTTTCGCAGACCTGCTTCGGCATTATGAAAATCTGCGACAGAGCCGGACTCAGTTCGCTGATCGGGTCGCTTTCGGTCGTGCTGAACATTGCTCTGAATGCGCTGCTGATCTTCGGCATCGGGCCGTTCCCGCGCATGGGCATCGCCGGTGCCGCGATTGCGACACTGATTGCACGTATTTTCGAGGCGGTTTTCGTGCTGGCGATGATGTACAGCGGAAAATGTCTGCCGCTGCGGCTGAATCTGATGCTGCAGAACCGCAATCAGATTCTGCACCGGGATTACTGGAAATATTCCGTGCCGCTGCTGCTGAATCAGCTGGGCTGGGGCGGCGGCGTGACGATGTATTCCGTCATCATGGGACACCTCGGCACCGATGCGACCGCTGCAAATTCCATCGCGGGTATCGTCCGCAGCATGATTGCAAGTCTCTGCTGGGGCATCGCGTCCGGTGTCAGTATTCTGCTCGGCGGAATGCTCGGCCGCGGGGAGCTTGACGAGGCGAAAAAGGCGGGCGGCAGCTTTGTGCGGTTCTCGCTCTGGGTCGGTGCAGGCTCCGGCGTGGTGATTCTGGCGCTGACGCCGCTTGTGCTGCGCGTTACGACGCTGAACGGGCAGGCGGAGTATTACCTGAAATACATGATGCTGATGGCGGCATACTATATCATCGGAAATTCGCTGAATTCGACGGTTATCGGCGGCATATTTCCGGCGGGCGGCGATACGCGCTTCGGCATGATCTGCGATATTGTCACGCTCTGGTGCGTGGTCGTTCCGATGGGAATGCTGGCGGCATTTGTATTGAAGCTGCCTGTGCTGGCCGTTGCGTTTATCCTGACGCTGGATGAATTCGTCAAGATTCCGGCGGTATACCGGCACTATATGAAGTTCAAGTGGCTGCGGAATATCACCACTTAAATTTCCGGACAAGTCGGCTGCAAAGAATTCCCGATCGGATGAACACACGGCGCTGCCGACATTCTTGCGAAATATGACGCAGTTGCGAAAAAACGGTAGCATTTTCGAGGTTTTGCACAAATCCGGCGGAGCGTTTTGTGCAGGCGAACGAATTTTCCGGAAGCTATTTACATTTCGTCCTTTTTATGGTAAGATAAAAATGAAGGGAACCCGCATTCCCCGCCGCTGGATTCCGGCAATGCGGGGCCGGGACGGAAGTGTCCGAATACGGAGCACAGATACGGGATGTGCGCCGCATGTTCAGCCCAAAGGAGGAACCATTATGAAAAAGAAAGTTTTCGCCGCGCTTTGCGCAGGCGCCATGCTCTGCGGCATGGTTTCCGCGCCGGTTTCTGCGTGGGAAACCAAGTACACCAAGGGCGACATCAATATGGACGGCAAGATCGACGGAAAAGATACCATGGCCGCCTTGAAAGAGTATACTTATTATTTTGTCAGCGGTCTGGATCATTATCTGACAGACGAACAGCTCGAACTGGCTGATATCACGCCGAGAGAGTCTACGCATACTATAGAAAATCCAATAACAGGGGTAAGTTATGAAAGAACAACCAAAGTTACGATTCGGGAATGCCATTTGCTTCTCATGTACTACACCTACGGCATTGTGGATGAAACGGTGAGAGAAAAAGACATTGTTGACTGGGCATGGGAAGTTGCACCGAAGGCTTTCGAGAAATGAGTCGAACGGCAATGAAGAAAAAGCATTGACTGCATTGTTCTTCATTCGCCCGTAATCTGAAAATAAAACGCCAAAAATCCCCTGCACATGCAGGGGATTTTTGTTTGCCGAAATTTGAAAAAGCTCGGCTAAAAACTTTAATTTTGGTTTGCCGAACCGGCTGGAGGATTAAGGTATCCGCTGCGCAGCGGACACTGCCCGCTTTAGCAGATGCGGGGGAGAAGTTCGCCTTTTGGCTGCGGAAGTACCGTCTGTGTGCCGATTTCCGTTTCCATAATGACCTTGCCGGCATTCTCTGCAGTCACCGTTCCGATGATCGCCGCATTTTGCGAGTATTTGCCTTCGCGCAGTTTTTCGACGATCGCTGCTGTGTGTTCCTGCGGCGCGAAGATCACCAGTCTGCCCTCACAGGCCAGATACAGCGGCTCCAGACCGAGCATCCCGCAGACGCCCTTCACTCGCGGATCGACCGGGACGCTCGCCGCATCCAGCCGGATGCCCACATTGCTCTGTCCTGCAATCTCGTAAAGCACTGTGCCCACGCCGCCGCGCGTTGCATCACGGATGACATGAATCTCGTCTGTTACCTCGTAGAGGCTTTCAACCGTGCCCCAGAGCGGCGCGCAGTCGCTGTCCACATCGGATTCAATGCCGAAATCGTTGCGCGCAATCAGAATCGTGCAGCCGTGCCGTCCGACGTCGCCGGTCACGATCACCGCATCACCGGGCTTTGCAAATGTGCCGGATGTTTGTGCCTGCGGCATGATCTGGCCGATGCCGGTCGTCGTGATGAATACGCCGTCGCACTGACCTTTGCCTGCGACTTTCGTATCACCCGCAACAATGCGCACGCCGACTTCTGCTGCCGTTTTTTCCATCGCAGCTGCGATTTCTTCGAGCGCGTCCATCGGGAAGCCCTCCTCAATGACAAACGCGCAGGTCAGATAAAGCGGCTTTGCGCCCATGCAGGACAGGTCATTGACTGTGCCGCAGATCGACAGCTTGCCGATGTTGCCGCCGTTGAACTTCCACGGCGAGACAATAAAGCCGTCGGTCGATGTTGCGATTTTTCCGCCGGGCTGCGGCAGAACCGCCGCATCGTCGCCTGTGAACATCGGGTTTGAAAAATGTGCCTTGAATACGCGGTCGATCAGTTCGTTTGTCTGTGTGCCGCCGGCGCCGTGTGCCAGCGTGACTGTTTGATTGCTCATGATTTCTGATTACTCCTTTGCAGGTCAGTTTTTCTCGTAGAAAACGAGTGTCATATTTTTGTTGACGGGCAGTGTCTCACCGGTGCGGTGATAGCCCGCTTTTTCGTAAAGACGGCAGTTTCCGGCTTCTTGCAGGATGGTGCTGAGCGCCCAGTTCTCTGCGCCGTGCAGGCGCTCTGCCGCTTCGATCGCCGCCTGTGCAAAGCCCTTTCTGCGGTGCGCCGGCAGGATGAACAGCGGCGAGATCTGCCGGCGGCTGCCGTCCTGTTTATCAACAATGCGAATGGCGCCGACCTTTTCGCCGTCTGCGGTCAGCCAGTAGTAGTATGTGAACGGCTGCATCAGCCGCTCTGTGATGCGCGAAAGCGGCTCGGCAGCAGGGTTTGTCTCATAGTCCTGATATGCTTCGAGCAGCGCTGCAAAGCAGGTTTTCTGCATCTGCCAGAGCGGCTCTGCTTCTTCAATCGTGATGCGCTGCAATTCCACGGTGTTCCTCATTTCCGGCTGACGATCA
Organism: Oscillospiraceae bacterium; assembly: GCA_017427265.1. GTDB lineage: Bacteria > Bacillota > Clostridia > Oscillospirales > Ruminococcaceae > Firm-04. The sequence goes on from JAFRTG010000047.1 coordinate 12,902, forward strand.
CGGTCAGCAGCGTGATAATGGCCGCTCCTGCGACCAATGAGATGCGGTTCAGGCTGAGCAGCCGCCGCGTGCGGTCGTCCGGACATTTGCGGTAGCTGCGCTTGTGCCGCTGCAGTTCTGTGACGGCCAGCAGCTCGGCTGCGATTGCCAGCAGCAGCATGATGCGGTATGCCATGTGATTCACCCCGTTCCGGCGCGGTTATGCAAACACCTCGAACATGCCCATAAACCCGCGCAGCTTTGTGTTGACATCCGTTTCCGGCGGCAGCAGCGCCATTGCGACCTGAAACGGCTCGGCGTTTTCGGTGTCGGTCTGCTTCAAAAAGGCGTAATCGCCCTGAATATCAGTTACAACATAATCATGCGGTTCCACAAAAATCACCTCATTATCTTATCAGTTTTGTTTTCTCAGCAGCGTCCGCGGCGTGCTTCAGATCAATGGAGGCCGGCACTGCCGGCTCATGCGGTTCCACAAAAATCACCTCATTATCTTATCAGTTTTGTTTTCTCAGCGTCGCCTGCGGTGTGCTTCAGATCAATGGCGGCCGGCACTGCCGGCTCATGCGGTTCCGTTTTCTTCACATCCGTCATAGCGGCTTTACAAAGAGCTGTGTCATCTCGTGCCATGCGGTTTCGACCGTGCCGTGCAGTTCAAAGCCGTATTTTTCGTAGAGCCCCTGCTCGTCGCTGGTCAGATAAACGGCTGTATAGCCAAGCGATTTTGCATAGTCCGAGGCTGCCGCAATCATCTGCTCTGAGATGCGCCGCCCGCGGTATGCGGCATCCACATAGACGAAGCCGATAAACGGCGTATATACGCAGGATTCCGGCATTTCATCCTTTGCCGTGAGCGTGCAGAATCCAATCGGCGATTCAGCGTCAAAGGCGGCAAATACACGCTCCCACTCAGCAAACCTGTTTGTGCGCATCAGCTCTGCGAGAAATGCACCGGCACGCCACGGGCAGTCTGCGGCGAAGCATGCAACGGTATCCCATGCGGGTTCTCCGGCGTGCAACGTCAGAATTGTCATGGTGATATTCCTTTCACCGGTGGATTCTCTCCAATCTTTTCAAGCGTATCTGCAAGGATTTCCTTTCGGAGCTCCGTGAGCCATTCCGAGAATGCAGCCGCTTCAAATCCGTAGGTTTTGTTCAGCTCAAATTCGTTCTCCGACCACGTATCAAGCGGCGATTCATTGTGCTGAATCAGCGCTTCCAGCTTGTCCAGTGCCTTATAGATTTTCGCCTCCGTTGTCACCTGCGCTTCCATTTCGGCATAGAGCGCGGAAAGCTTCGCGGCGGTTTCCGGCGGCATGGTCTGTACCCACTGCCGCAGCAGGGAATCCTCAGTTTTTCTGTCTGCATCCGTTTTCAAAAACGTCGGAATATCACCGGTAAAGCATTCGCCCAGATCGTGAATGATACACATCTGCACGACCTTGTCCATATCGGCATCGGGGAATTCAGGCCGCAGCAGCAGCGCCATCAGCGAGACGCGCCAGCTGTGCTCTGCGACGCTTTCCGTGCGCCCCTTTGCCGTCGTGCAGTGCCGGGGCGTATCCTTTAAACGCTCTGCAATATGCAGGATTTCCAGATAGTCTCTTGCGTTCATATGGCTGCTCCTGTCCGTCGAAATGGGGGATTCAGCGGTATTCAGCAACATCTTCTGGCTTTTTCCGCGGACGCGGCGGCGGGGCTTCGTCAGGATAGCCGAGCGCGACCGCGCAGGTCAGCTGCGACGGGGTGCCGATGAAGGCTGCCAGCTCCGGATAGGCATAGAATGTATTGGCAATCCAAAGAGTGCCGAGTCCGAGGGAAGCGGCTTTCAGCAGCATGTTTTGTACGGCCGCGCCGATCGAGAGGCTGTCGCAGATCTCGGTGATGCGGTCGGCCGGAGATATGCCGTCAAACGGCGAGCCGGAATTTGTATTCAGAATCATAATCAGAACGGGGGCTTCCTGCATGATTTTCAGTGTATGAAACGCATCTGTCAGCCCGGTTTTTGCTTCCTGCGGGATCGTGCTGTCGTCAAGCATCCGGGTCAGACCGGCATCCATTGCCCGAAGCAGCTGTTCCTTTGATTTCTCCGTAAATACGATAAATTTCCACGGCTGCCGGTTCTTGGCCGAGGGCGCAAGCATTCCTGCCTGCAGCACCTCGCCGATCAGTTTCCGATCCGGCAGCTCCGCACGGTATTTGCGGATGCTGCGCCTTTCCTTGATCGCGTCCATATTTTCACCTCATATTTTGCTGCAAATCAGTGCTGCCTTACAGACAGCCTTCGTTTATGATTACTTTTTTGATGCCTGTGACACTGTTCAGTGCAGCGAGGAGCCGTTCCAGAATGTCATCATGACATTTCTTCGGAAAGTCAGAGAGATCAACGCCGATCATCACGAAACTGAAATCGGTTCCCGTATAATCCTTATCGAATCTCGTGTTTGTATAAAGTCCGTCATAGATGTTCTGAACTTCATTCTTTGCAGCAAGGATTTCTTCACGCTGTTTCTGGGTAAATACAGTTTCCGGATAAATGTGGAAACAGGCTCCGCCTTTTGCTTTGCCTCTGAAATCGGCAGGAAAATACGTGCTGATTTTCTGAAGATCCATAATACCCTCCTGTTAGCGCTTACGAATACTGATAATACGCGGCGCAGGCGCCCTCATCGGAGACCATGCAAGCGCCGACCGGATGCAGCGGCGTGCAGCCTTTGCCGAACACCTTGCAGTCGCACGGGCGAATCTTGCCCTGCAGGACATCGCCGCAGCGGCACGCCGGATTCGGCTTGCCCGTGATGACCGGCATGTTATGCTTGATCCGTGCGTCGAAATCTGCGTATTCTGCGCGCAGCTTCATGCCGGAGCCCGGAATCATGCCGAGGCCGCGCCATTCGCTGTCACAGGGCTCCATGACCGCGTTCATCAGCGCGATTGCTGCGGGATTGCCCTCGTCCTTCACCACACGCGGATAGCAGTTGCGGAAGAACGGCTCGCCCTGTTCCAGCAGTTTTATCGTTACAGCCAGCGCGGTCAGCAACTCGCTTGCCGTAAAGCCCGCCACGACGCCGGAAACGCCCTGCTCCTCGCAGAGCCGGATGCAGGTTTCGTTGCCGGTGATCGCATTGACATGCCCCGGATACAGAAATGCATCCGCGCTGCCGACCAATGCCTGATAGGCATTCGGCATGGTTTTATTCGCGGTCAGCAGCGAGAAGTTCGTAAGTCCTGCTTCCTTTGCCTGCTTGGCAGCCAGACATGCAGACGGCGTGGTCGTCTCAAAGCCGACCGCCAGAAATACAACCTGCTTTTCCGGGTTTTCCTTTGCCAGTGTGACTGCATCCAGCGGCGAATAGACCGGCCGGATATCGCCGCCCTTTGCACGCGCGCCGGCAAGGCTCATTTCGGTGCCGGGGACACGGATCAAATCACCGAATGTGCAGATGATGCACTGTTTTTCGAGCGCGAGCCAGATGGCCTCGTCGATGAAGCCGACGGCCGTCACACAGACCGGACATCCCGGCCCGGAGATCAGGTCGATCTGCGGCGGGAGCAGCTTTCTGAGGCCGATGCGGAAAATCTCATGCGTATGCGTGCCGCAGACCTCCATGATGCGCAGCGGACGGCCGCTGTATGAGGTGATGATCTCTCTGGCACGCTTCATGCTTTCGTTCACAGCAGTTCCTCCATGACCGTATCGGCCTCGTCAGCTTCGTCCGCCGTGATCTTTGCGATCGCAACGCCCGCGTGTACCATGACGAAATCGCCGGGCTCAAGGTCATCGAGCACACCGGCGCTGACGGCTCTCTGCGCGCCGCTTGCGTCAATCAGCGCGGTGCCGTCCTCAACCTTGACAACTCTTGCAGATAATCCAACACACATTTTTATTTACCTCCGTTCAATAATCAGCATTGCCGGCGCAGTCTGTCTGCGCACAGCATGAATATTCAAAAAAATACGAGCTTTTCAATGTAATGGGATGCCGAAGAAGCGCTGTCCTCTCGGCAGGGCAGGGGGCAGCGCCCCGTTTTCAATTATTGCGCAGCGATCCCGAAAAGCGCCTGCCCGATGCAAAGGCCGCCGTCGTTCGGGGGAATCAGGCTGTGCAGCAGGACGGTGAAGCCCGCCGCGGTCAGCTGTTCGTGACAGAGCCGCGTCAGCAGACGGTTCTGAAAGACGCCGCCGCTGAGTGCACATACCGAAAGACCGGTCTTTTCGCGGATTTTCATGCAGGCATCCCGCAGCATGACACTGAGCGCTGCATGGAACTGATATGCGAGAAAACGCTGATTTTCCGGCGTGCGCTCCGAAAGATACCGCTGCGTGATCTCTGCGGCGAGCGCCGTTGTGCAGAGCGTCAGGAAGCCGCTTTCTTCTGCGGTGCCTGTTGTCAGAATGCACGCAGAATCACCGTTTTCGGCGGCGTGTTGCTCTGCGGCATTCATCAGCGCGGATGCGGCTTCTCCCTCAAAGGTCGAGGACAGGCGGATGCCGAGAATCGCGGCAATCGCATCGAACAGTCTGCCGCAGCTCGTCGAGCGGACGCTGTTGACGCCCATGCGCGCCATATTGGTCTGCACCTTGTATTCCTGCGCGGTGCAGAGGCCGAGCGTTTCGCAGATTGCCTGCGCGCTTTCACCGTCTGCATCCCGCAGCAGCGCGGACGCAATGCGCCGCCCCTCTCTGGCGGAGAGGTCGCCGCCGGTCTGGATGAACGGCGTAATGCTGCCCGCGCGGATATATCCGGACGGGTCACAGAGCAGCAGCTCGCCGCCCCAGATTGTGCCGTCGTCGCCGTAGCCGGTGCCGTCCAGACTGATGCCGATGACGCGCTCCGTGACATTGTTTTCTGCCGTGCAGGAGAGCACATGCGCATAGTGATGCTGCACCTGAACCAGCGGAATTCCGCGTTCCTGCGCAATTTCCTGCGCGGCTGTGACCGTATTGTACAGCGGGTGCGTATCACAGACGATCAGCTCCGGCTCTGCTTCCAGCAGACCGCACATCCGGTCAACGGATTCGCGGAGCGCCTCTGCGGTGCGGATATCGGCCATATCCCCGATATAGGGCGAGGCATAGAGCAGGCCGCCCTTTGCGATGCAGAATGTATTTTTCAGCTCGCCGCCGATTGCCAGCACGGTTTTGTGCTGCTTGCGGTGAATCATAACGGGCAGCGGCGCAAATCCGCGGGAGCGCCGGATCATGTACGGCTTTCCGAACAGCCAGTCGCAGACCGAATCGTCCGCGCGCAGACGGATTCTGCGGTCGTGCGAGAGCATGATATCGCAGAAGCCGCTGATCTCTTTGACTGCGTCCGCATCGTTCCGGCAGATCGGCGCGCCGTGCGCGTTGCCGCTTGTCATGACAAGGCAGTCCGTCATGGCGATGCCGTCGGGATAATCAAAGAGCAGCATCTGTACGGGCGCATACGGGAGCATGACGCCGACCGTCCGGTTATCCGGGGCGATTTCTTCGCAGATTGACATGTCTGCGCGCTTTTCAAGCAGCAATACCGGCTTCTGCCAGCCGGTCAGCATCTCCCGCTGACCGTCCGCAAGAACACATTCGCGTTCGGCGGAGTGCAGGTCGCGCATCATGACGGCAAACGGCTTCATCGGCCGGTGCTTCAGCATCCGCAGACGCTGAACTGCTTCCGGGTTTTTCGCATCGCAGCAGAGGTGAAATCCGCCGATGCCCTTGACTGCGGCGATTCCGCCCTCCATGATTGTCCGCCGCACGGCCGTAATTGCCTCGCCGCCGCGGATATCCGTGCCGATCAGATACAGCGCCGGGCCGCAGTCATTGCAGCAGTTCGGCTGCGCGTCGTAGCGTCTGGTCGCCGGGTCGTGATACTCCGCGGCGCAGTCCGGACACATCGGAAACACACGCATACTCGTGCGTTCCCGGTCGTAGGGCATTGCGTCGAGAATCGTCAGGCGCGGGCCGCACTGCGTACAGTTGATGAACGGGTGCAGATAACGCCGGTTCTGCGGGTCAAAGAGCTCTGCGCGGCATTGGTCGCAGGTCGCAATGTCAGGTGATACGAAGATATCGCCGTATTCCCGTTCGCTTTCGATGATTGAAAATGATTCATAGGATTCTGCCGTGTCCGGCGGAATCTCCTCGCTGTCCATGCCGAGGATCACGGCGCGGTCAGGCGGCGTATTGCGCACGGCTTCCGTGAAGCTGCGGAGCGCTTCGGGCGTGCCCTGCGCAAGAATCTCCACATAGGAGCCCTTGTTTGCAACGGTACCGCGGATGCCGAAGCGTTCGGCTGTCACGGCAGTAAACGGGCGGAAGCCGACACCCTGCACAATGCCGTAAACATGGATATTCAGTGTCAAGCAGGGAGCCTCCTCTCTAAATGATTGACCAGAGCGTGACGGCGGATTCGTAGGCGGCGGGGTCTGCATACGGCAGATCATGGTGCAGCCATACAAGCCGGAACCGGATTTCTTTTTCAGTGCGATCCAGCAGCCGGAACTGATAACCGCTCCAGTCTGGTAACGGAATCAGGACGTATCTGCTGAATTTTGATTCGTCGTACTGCGCCGGCGGCTTCAGGCCGATCCGCACGCCGCCCTGTATGACCGGAACAGCCTGCCGGTCCTTTTCGGCATCATTGGGGTCCGCGGCACCGAGACTCAGCGTATAGCCGCCGCAGGTTGTCACATTTGCAACGGCGTATTCGTCGCTGTCGCCGTAGGTGAAATGTGCCGCACCGCAGAGCCGCAGCGTATACACCATGCCGGGTGTCAGCGCGGCGGTATCTATGCTGACCGTGTACTGATCCTGCGCCGTGAACGGGACATTCCGCTGCGCAATATCGTCCCAAATTTCTGCGCGGTACGGCAGAATCTCCTGCCGGATGCAGAAGGGCACCGGATGCCCCGCGGAATCGGTCAGCCGCAGAACGCCGCACGGCGTTTCAAATTCCGTCACAGCCATTGGTTGAACGCCGTTTTGTCCGCACTGCTGTAGCCCGCACGTTCGTAGAACCGCAGGGTGCTTTCCAGCTTTGAGCCGGTCATCAGCATCATTTTATAGCAGTTTTCCCGCAGTGCGATCTGTTTTGCGTAATCAAGACATGCCGTTGCGAGCCCGCGGCCGCGGTAATCGGCGTGCGTCACGACGTTTTCAATCAGCGCATAGGGGCGCAGATCATGCGTCAGATTCGGCACGATCACGCAGACGCAGGACGAAACGATTCTGCCGTCCTCCTCCGCGACGATGATATGATAATCGGGGTCGCTGAGAATCCGGTCGCGGAGCGCATCCCGGCGGGGGCTGCTTTCCGGAACTGATTTTTCATGCAGATGCGTGTATAATTGCAGGAGGCTTTCAAAATCCTGCGCCTGAAGTTCCCGAATCATAGCTTACTCCTTTGCTGAGCCGGATACCGCATAATGCGGAAAATCCATCCATTCGCCGGTGAATCCCGGCACCGCACGCCGCAGCATATTGTCGGCGATGATGACGTCATATTCTGCGGCGGCCCTGCGCAGATCTGCTTCTGCGGAGATGCGGAAATCGCCGTCCTGCGCATAGCGGCTGTCCTGCATGAACCATGTCGCGCAGGTGACTTCGCAGCCTGTGATGCGTTCGCGCAGTGCGTTGGCCGCAAACTGCTGGTGCACGATCAGAACACGTTTGCCGGAAAGCGCCGCAGCCTTTGCCGTCAGGCCGTCCGGCAGAACCGGATAACCGACCGAAAACGGGGTTCCGAAGGTGTCGCGCAGATATTCCGCCGCCTTGAGTCCGGCCGGTGAAATGACAAGAATCTGCTCGCATTCCGATGCGCTGCGGATTGCATCGAGACCGCTGTCCATGCCAAAGCAGACGACCTCGTTCCAGCCCTGCTGCCGCAGCGCTGCGATGATGCTGTCTGCGCGTGTCAGACCGGTCTCAAGCGGCGTTGCACCGAGTACGCCGAGCGTTCCTGCTCTGACAGGCAGCTGCTCTTTTGCAAATTCGCGGAACAGCCGCACATAGGCGAGACTTTCCCCGAAGTCACAGAGCCTTGTGCCGTCTGTCTCTGTTACGATGCAGGGCAGACCGGTTTTCTTTTCGGCCATGCGCTTCAATGCCTGAAAATCAGTTGCGATGACCGCAGGCACCGGCGTCCCGACGATCGCCGTAAAGGCCGCGGGAATCTGCTCCGTGATCTGTGCGAGCTTTTCGATCAGCAGCTTGTCGTGGCCGAGAATCGCGTCCATATCGCGCAGCCCCGCACTGAACAAAGCCGAGCGCTTTTCGTGCCAGCGGGGTTCGTCGAAGCCGCAGACATTGCCTGCGCAGCCGCCGGCATCGCAGATGACCGTGATGCCGCCCAGCTCGTAAAAGACCGCACATGCGCCGGAATCATCGGGCGCGAGCGGCGAAAGATGTGTCAGCAGACTGCTCATGATGTCACCCCCTGCAGTGCCGCTTCGAGCTGTTCAAACAGGAGCGTCACGCCGCGGTAGCCGAACGGCTGCGCCTCCTCCTGAAAGCCGATGCCCGGCAGATCTCTGTGATAATACATCGCGTCGTTTCCGATGACCGCGTCAAGCTCACATGTGCGCCGGTAATTGAGCATGGTCGGCGACAGATTCGAGTAAATGCGCGTTTCCGGCGAAATCTCCGCGAGCTTTTTGATAAAGACAAAGTTGCGCTCTCCGACGGTGCCGTAAATCTCCGGCACGGAGAAGCCGTATTCGGTCAGGGCGAGCGCAAGCTCAAAGCTGTCTGCGTTGAGGCATTCCCCGACTGCAATGCGCAGCCCGCCGAATCTGTCCTGTACGCGCTCAACGGCTTCCAGCGCGGTCTGATAACAGTCCGTGTCATCGAACTGCACGCCGAGCGCCTGTCCGAGCAGACGGTACTGATTGCGGATCTTGTCGAGCCGGTAAAGCCGCGTCAGCTCAATGAACGGAATGCCGAGCCGCTCCTGCATATCCTGTGCGGCAAACCGCGATTCCGCATTGAGCACGAGGTTGAAATTTGCTTTGGAAAGCGCCTGGTATTCAGCGAAGGTTTGACAGCGGCCGAGCTCGCCGATCGTTTTGATGCCCGCCGATTTCAGCAGCGGATAGATCTCGCAGCCGTCCTCCAGCGCGGAGAAAAAGCCGAGCAGATTGCAGGCCGTGGAAACGCGCTTCTGCTTTTCCAGCAGCGAATACACCGATTTGCGCACCAGCGCCATCGGCGGCAGTCGTTTTTCGCGCGTCAGTGCGTACATATATGCCGGAACAGCCGGGATGCCGGTTTTCTCGGTACAGGCGCGGCAGACGCGCTCCATGTCCGTGCCGAGCAGCGCATCGACACAGGTGATGCAGATTGCAATCGCAGAGGGCTGTGTTTGACATTCTCCGAGCAGCTCCTCGCAGGCCTGCGGGATTTTTTTGAGATAACGCCCCGTGACGATATCGGTATCGTCGAGCATCAGATAGAAAAAGCGTTCGCTGTAGCCGAGCTCGTTGAGCAGCGCGGTATTGCGGCCGCAGCAGCCCGGCGCGACCAGCAGCATCACGGAGCCCGGAATCGCAAGCCCCGCACGCTTGACGCCGAAGCCCTTGGCGCCCGGCGAGTTGTAATCAAGCGTCGCCGGCGAGCTGTAGATCATGTGCTTTGCCGAATTGAGCTCCGGCGGCAGATTTTCAAAGCCGCGGGCAGTCAGCTCCGCCGCGGTGATGGAATATGCGTTATTCAAATTTCTTCACCTGTTTCGCCTTGCAGGACAGCGTTTCCGCATCGAGCCGGAACACGGCTGTTTTGTTCGCTGCTTCTGCACGGAATGTCCATTCTTCTTTTCCGGTTGCCTGCCGCATCAGGCAGCGCAGACCGGCCATCCGCTCCGCTTCATCTGTCACGATGCTGACGCGGCCTGTGCCGGTCACGCTCTGATAGGCCGCCGAATGCCCGCAGGCGTCCTCCGCGGAAAGCAGCGCGTAATTGCCGTCGATCTCAAAGCCGACGGACGGATTCAGCAGACTGAGCGTATATTTTCGCCCGGCCGCTGCACCGTGAAAATAGAACCGGCAGCTGCCGTTTTCGCAGCAGACGCCGTAATTGACGGGCACAATATAGATTTCGCCGTGATCGTAAAACGCAATGCGGATGATCTGTTCCTGTTCCAGAAAGGCAGCGATCTGTGCTGCATCGGTAATCTCTCTGTCTGATCTTCTCATGCTTTCTCCTCCTCGGCAATCAACAGGTCAGCGAGCGCAAAGAACCGCTTTGCGGTTTCGCATTCCGGGTCGCCCTCAATGACGGTTTTCCCCATATCTTCGTACTTTGTGATATCATCCGAGCGCGGGATATCCGCGGTAATCGCAAGCCCTGCGGATTCCGCAAAGGCGCGGACCTTCTGCTCCTCATCGGTGACATTCCGGCGGTTGAGAATCAGGCCGCGTACCTTGGCATAGCTGCGGTCCTCAAAGTTTTTCACCGCATTGTTGATGTTGTTTGCGGCATAGAGCGCCATTTTTTCGCCGGAGGTGACGATCAGCACCTGCTCTGCATAGCCCTCCCGGATCGGCGCGGCAAATCCGCCGCAGACGACGTCACCGAGCACGTCGTAGAGCACGACATCCGGCTGAAAGCGGTCAAAAAGCCGCAGCTCCTGCAGCAGGCTGAAGGTCGTGATGATGCCGCGTCCTGCACAGCCGAGTCCCGGTGTCGGGCCGCCGGTTTCGATGCAGAGCACCCCGCCGAAGCCGGTCTGCGAGATCTGCTCCGGCCGGTCGGGCTCGTCGTCGTGATCGCGCATCCAGTCCATGACCGGCGTGACCGGTGTGCCGCCGAGCAGATTGATCGTCGAATCGGCCTTTGGGTCACAGCCGATCTGGATGACCCTTTTGCCGCGCATCGCAAATGCTGCCGCGAGATTCGCCGTGCAGGTCGATTTGCCGATGCCGCCTTTTCCGTAAATTGCCAGTTTTATCATATCAAGTTTCCTTTTCGGTATTCCGTTCAGAGGTCTGCCGCCCAGGCGTCAAAGCGCGCTGCGGTCAGATCCGGTATGATCTTGTCAAAGCACCTGCCGGAAAAGGCATAGTGCGGCAGCTCGATGTGCCGCGTGCCATTCGGCAGAATGAAGCGGTAAAACGGGTCCGCGATGACGGCATCCGGCTGCATGTCAGCAAGTGCGGATTCGATTTCGTCCTCCGCAAATACATCGGAATCGGCCGCGCCGAGCATCTCCTCATGATGCGGCAGCGGGCAGATTACATTTGCCGCAAAGCCGGTCAGACTCAGCTGCGCGGCGATCGAGCCCGCAGAGACCGCCTCTCCGATGACCGTGATCTTTTTTCCCGCTGTGCCGCGCAGGGCGCAGGGATAAGCATGGGCTCCGGTCTCGGCGCTCTGCCGCAGCGATGCCGCAAGCTGTGCGGAAAAAGCTGCGCCGTAAGGGACGCCGCAGACATACGGGATTCCGAAGCGTTCATACAGATATTCCGCGGCGGCAAATCCGCATTCGGAAAGCACCAGACTGACCGACGCTTCCGCAGCCTGCGCCAGCGTTTCCGGCGTATCGCCCATTGCAAAGCAGGACACAACGGAAAAGCCCGCTTCCTGCAGCCAGGCGCGGATATGCGGAACCGTCTGAAGATTGCCGAAATCCAGCGGGGTCGCACCGAGCAGATTGACGCCGTTCGGGCGCTTTTGCGCAGCGGGCTGCACGAACAGCTCTGCCGCTGCACGCAGGGCTTCTGACGCGCCTTCCGGATAGGAATGCATACCGTTGGTGTGAAGCGCAACGGTCCGTATGCCGGTGCGCTGTCCGATTTCGGCAGCGACCGCATCGAAATCCACGCCGATCATCATGGGCATGGGAGAGCCGCAGACCGCAATGAACCGCGGGTTCTGATCGGCGGCGGCAGCGGCGGTATCCGCGATGAGCTTTTCGTCGTTGCCGAGAATCGCGTCCAGCTCCGTCAGCGCGGAGATATAGGTCATGGACTGCTTGTCCCACCAGCGCGGCTCATCGAACGTGGCATAGGTCGAATTGCAGCCGGATGCATCGTGCACGACGGTCAGACCGCCCAGCTCATAGAGCGCGGAGCAGGCGCCGGCGGTATCGGCTGCATAGCAGGGAATGATTTTTGCAGTATGCTTCATGCAGATGCTCCCTTCTCACAGCAGACAGGATGCGCAGCCGAAGCCCTTGTGCCGCAGCAGTGCGCGGCGGTCCTTCGGGGTGCGGCAGGCATCCGCTGCAAGCGCTGCGATCGCGCGGATGCCGGAAAACCCGTAATATCCGCCGTTGAGGATCAGGTTGACAAAGTGATCGGATGCAAAGTAATAGGCGGCCTTCTGCCCGAATGCGAGCAGCGGCTCTGCTGCATCGGTATGATGGTGCAGCATATTGACATTCGCAGGCGCAAGGATCATCAGCGCGGGAAAGTTCTGCTGCAGCCATCCAAAGGCAGCGGATTCCTCTCCGACTGTATCCGCAATGAGATATTTCACATTGATGCCATGCTTCAGAAGCAGCACTGCCAGCGAAAACGGCCGCGAGACAAAGGTATAGTCAATCGCAGCGGGCATGTTGCCGAGGGTCTGCTTGAGCGCATCAAGCGCAGCATCCGCAGCGGCAATGTCCGCAGAAAAATCGGGGCAGGGGATGCCGAGTGCATCACAGAGCGTCTGATAATGCGCCGTGATTTCATCATAGTCAAAGCTGTTCGGCAGATAGAGCGACGGCGTGTCAAAGCGCTCCGTCAGCAGCTCTGCCGCGCCGGAGGCCGTCGGCAGATATGTGATGTTCAGCGAACATTCCGCGAGCTGCAGATATTCTTCATAGGTTTTGCAGAGCGTCAGATCACGCAGCGTAAAGCCTGCGCCGCGGATGATCTGCACGAGCTCGGAGCTTTCGTCGGTCGGTCGGTCGTTTCCGATGATGCCGACGGCCTTCGGATTTTTCGGCAGCGGCTGCAGCGGCAGATACATCTGCCGGCAGGTCTGCACGACCGGCGGGAGCGTCTCCCGCATGGTCGGCGTCATATAGCAATCGACAAAGGTGATATCCGGAAAGCGTTCCGAGAGCGCTGCGATGACAGCGTCAAAGTCGCAGCCGGCAAACAGATGCATACAGCTGAGAAACAGCAGTACCACCGGCGGATGCTGCTCCAGCCTGTCAACGATTTCCGCAGTGCCGTCAATGAGGCTTTCCTCCAGCGTGCCGTTGAACATGTCCTCCTCGGTCAGTGAGATCCAGCTGAGGCGTTCGAGTGCGTTCATCTCCGCTGCTGTCAGAATGACACCGCGCAGACATCCCTGCGCACAGCCGTAGATCTGGTGCGCACCGGGAATCAGCATGCCCATCTGCACAATGTTCCACATGCCGCGTGCAGGCGGATTGTATTCCAGTCCGGAGAGGAACAGACATTCAGGGTCGGCGTCTGCAATGCGGACAGACGGCGGCTTTTTCAGATTCTTCTGCATATTTTAACCTCCGCAGATCTGCAGCACGGTATCGGCCAGCGCCGAAAGCTGTGCGGCGGCTTGGGAGTCCGGGAATGCATTGACAAACGGAACGCCCATGACATCGGCCTGCTGAATCTCCGCGCTGCGGTCGATCGCGCCGATGATGCGCGTGTCAAAATCCCTTGCGAGCGCTTCTGCTTCGGCATCCTCGTTCTCGACATTGCGGCGGTTCAGGATCAGGCCGCCGAGCGTGGCGTAGCCTCTGCCTTGAAAATTCTGCACGGCCATGCAGATATTGCCCGCTGCATAGCGCGCCATTTTTTCGCCGGAGGTCACGACGAACACCTTGTCGGCGTAGCCCTTGCGCATCGGCATGGAAAAGCCGCCGCAGACGACATCGCCCAGCACGTCGTAGATTACAATGTCCGGCTGATAGGTCTCATAGGCGCCGAGTCGCTTGAGCGTTTCCAGCGCATTGATGATGCCTCTGCCCGCGCAGCCGACGCCCGGCACCGGGCCGCCTGCCTCGACACAGATGACGCCGCTTTCCGATTCTGTCACAAGATCGGAAAGCACGATCTGCTTTCCCTTTTCACGTTCGAGCTGCAGCACTGTCGGGATGCGCGTGCCGCCGTGCAGCAGGGCAGTGGAATCCGCCTTCGGGTCGCAGCCGATCTGCATGACGCGAAGGCCTTTTTTTGCAAACGCTGCGGAAAGATTGCCGGAGATCGTGGATTTGCCGATCCCGCCTTTGCCGTAAACAGCGAGTTTGATCATAACGAATACTCCTTTCCGCCGCTCATGAGACCGGCGGTAAAATAAAAACACCCGACTTCTGACAGGACAGATGTCGGGCTGTACGTATCCCGCAGCACAGCAGGATACGGCATCCGCGGTATCGTACTTTTGCCGCAAGGCAGCGCCGCTGCGTTTTGGCATCAGAAGAAATGCGAAAGAATGATTCAGTTTTCAGGTGCCGGTGCATAGACCGTTTTGGCGCTGACGCCGCTGAGCCTGCCGATTCCGCCGGCGAGCCGGTTGATGACGTCCTGCGGCGCGTCAATGGCAATGTTGATGATGCTGATGCCCTTTGCGCGGTACGGGATGCCCATCCGGCCGATGATATACCGGTCATAATCGTGCAGCAGCGCGTTGATGTGTACGGCCGAGCTGCTTTCCTGCACAATGATCGCAATGACTGCGACTCTGGTTTCCATAGGGATGATTTCCTTTCCGTACAGTTGCGGAGTCTGCTCCGCCCATCTATTATACAATAACCGGCGGGAAAAGTCAACCGCAAAAACAGTTATTAAAATTTTATTTGAGTGGTTGAAATCAGCGGAAAAATATGTTATACTATATCTGTATGAATGAAAACGGATAATCTGCCATTCCGCCGCAGGGGGCGCGGCATACGGAAAAGGAAGTGAGACCTTTGCTTTTGGATTTTCTTCATAACGTCTGGTTTGCGCTGACAAACGTGTTCAGTTCGATTACGCCGATTGACTTGCTGGATATTGCGCTGCTGACCGCGTTATTGTTTACAATTCTGAAATTCGTGCGTGAGACGCGGGCAGGGCAGCTGATGAAGGGCGTTCTGTTTGTCGTCGGTGCATTTATTCTGAGTGATTTCCTGAAGCTGCGCGTCATCCGGCTGATTTCGCTGAAGGCGCTGAGCGTCGGACTGATTGCGATTATCGTGCTGTTCCAGCCGGAGCTGCGCCGCGTTCTTGAAAAATTCGGCTCCACGACTTCGCGGCTCTCCCGCCTGACCTTCGGCAGCAATGAGGAGAGCGTCACGCAGTGGAACCGTGCAATCCCGATCATTGCGGAAGCGGTCGCCCAGCTTTCCAAGACCGCGACCGGCGCGCTGATTGTCATTGAGCGCAACACCAAGCTCGGCGAGCAGATCTCCAACGGCACGGTCATGAAGGCCGAACCGAGCGTCGAGCTGTTCGGCAATATTTTCTTCAACAAAACCCCGCTGCATGACGGCGCTGTCATCATGCGGGACGGTATTATCTGGGCGGCAGCCTGCTTTCTGCCGAAGCCGCAGAAGGAGGAGCTGATTGACAAGCATCTCGGCTCCCGGCACCGGGCAGCCATCGGCATGAGCGAAAACTCGGATGCACTGGTCATTGTGGTCTCTGAGGAGACCGGCCAGATTTCCGTAGCACATGACGGTGTCCTGACACGGAACTACACCAAGCTCTCTCTGGAAAAGCTGCTGCGTGCGGTGCTGATTCCGCAGGACAAGGATGAGTGGCGCGACAAGATGCTGTTCCGCCGCGCAAAGGCTGAGGATCCCTCTGCAGCGCGGGCAGCGAAGGCAAAGGAAGCCGAGGGCAAACCGCAGGAACCGCTCAGAAGCGGCAATGCTGCGCAGCGGACCGCGGCAAAGCCGCATCCGGCCAAGACCGTTCATGTGCCGGTACAGAAATCCGGTTACACGCAGAAAAAGAAGCAACCCGCAAAGCAGCCGGCTGATCACAAGCCCCCTGTGCAGAAAAAGGAGGGCTGAAAGATGAACGCGAATCGAATGACAGCCGGCATCAAAAATCTGCTCCGGCTGATTCCGAAGCCGCATAAGCCGAGCAAGGACAACCTCATTCTGCTGATTATCTCGTTTTTTCTTGCGGTATTCCTCTGGGCTTATCTGGTCTCGAATATCGTAGCGGATTATTCGCCGGCTTTCTCCAATATCCGTGTAACCAGCAATCTTGCCAACACCAAGGCGGCCGACTACCGGCTGCAGCTGCTGAAGGAATCGCAGCAGGCACTGGAAAACATGACGGTCAACTGCACGATCCGCGGAAACCGTGCCGATATCGGCGGCCTGAAGCGTTCGCAGCTTGAGGCTTACGTGGATTATGATTCGGTGCTGAATGTCTCCGGCAAGCAGGATCTGCCGATCCGCATCCGCACGACGGAGGGACGGGAATTCGACAACGTAACCGTTTCGCCGGATACCGTGACGCTGAGTCTGGATTATTTCGATACCAAGACAATTCGTGTGCTCAATGAGAATGTCAGCTATAATTATCTGCAGGTCGGAGAAGATGTGCATGTCGATAAGGAGAATATTACCGTAGATCCGTCCACAGTACAGATCAGCGGCCCGAAATCGCAGCTGGATGCGATTGACCATATCAATATTCAGATTGCGGACAGCACAAGCCTTGACCAGACGACAACCTTCAGTGATGTGATGGGCTGCAGACTGATGAACAGCAGCAACACGGAGATCCCGGATAATCCGGACATCACGGTGCAGACGCAGCGTTTTTCCGTGACGGTTCCGGTCTATTACACCAAGACGCTGCCGCTCACGCTCAATATCAAACCGGTTCCGGAAGGATTCCCGATTGATGAAGTCATGAAGCGGATCCGGCTTGTGACGAATGATGTCTATACGCTGCCGGGGTATACGGATGAGCCGAATCCGCTGATGGTCGAGCTCAAGATGACCGATCCGGAGAAAAAGGCTGCTCTGGATGAACACGAGAGCTATGAGGGCTTTGCATGTCAGCTTTCGCAGCTGTCACCGAATTCGGATAAGCCGCCGCAGTTCACCTTCAATCCCGGTGAGGGCTATGAGGATCTGACCAATATCGGAAAGGTCACGGTCACACTGGACGGCGAGGATCTGATTACCAAGACGCTGCTTATCAAAAACAGCGATATCAAGCCGAAAATGGAAAAGCCCGGCTATGTCTGTGAGATGAAGGTGCCGACGGGCAATACCAGAGTGACACTGGTCGGAACCGAAGCACAGCTTGCAGAGATCAATGAGGAGGATCTGCAGGTCGGCGTGAGCTATCTGACAGCTGATCCGGGAAACAATACACTCGCACTGGAGGTCGAGCTGCCGGAGGATCCGACAGGCACACGCTTTGTCTGGGTCAGCCCGGTACCTACTGTTGACGTTGTTGTCAGAAAGCAGGAGTAAGAGACTTCGGAATCATGAATCATACAAAACAAGAGGCGCTGATAATGATATCAGCGCCTCTGCCTGTCCATAGCCTTCAATATCAATCTCTGTATAAAAGGAAATGCTGCTGCCGTGAAACACCGCACAGAGCGTCAGCTCTGTGCGGTGCGGGGGTGCTATGACGATGCTTGGGCAGTCAGCAGGATGCGTTTGAGCAAAGTCAGATCGGCCGCATTGATGACAGTGTCACCGCTGAGATCGGCCTTGCCGTCGGGGAGCGATTCCTCACCGAGCAGATATTTGGTCAGCAGGGCTGCGTCTGCGGCATTGACCTGACCGTCGCTGTCAAGATCGCCGCGGATCTCTGCGGGGGACTGCGGCTGATACGCTTTGCCGCCAATCGCAAAGAGCTTTTTTTGCAGCTCGCGGTCGGTGAGCTGACAGGCCTCGCGGTCATAATGTCCGCCGGGTGTTGACCACAGTACCGGACAATGTCCGCATTTGTAAGCCTCCTCGCAGACGGAAGAGATAAACCGCCGCACGGATTCCGGTTCCTTGTTTTTAGTCGGGCAGCCGTATTCTCCGATGATGACCGGGATGCCCTTGTCCGTGAAGTTTGTTTTCATCATCTGCATTTCCTTGCGCAGGGATGCGTATTCCTCGTCGCTGCCCCATGTCGGGGAAGCCTTGCCCCAGTCCGCATCTTCTTCGAGAATCGCAAATCCGGCAGGGGAATAATAATGCACGGAAACCGCCATGCGGTTTGCGGGGTCAGAGGGCATCTGGAACAGCGGGTCGCAGGTGCGGTCGATGCCGGTGTTGTAGCCGGAAATCAGCAGATGCCGCTTCGGGTTATTGCCGCCCGATTTCCGGATCGTATCGACAAAGGCCTGATTGATCTCGCAGCAGAGCTGATAGGCCTCTGCCTTGCCCGCGGTACCGCCCCACGGGTTCCAGACGGTCTCCCAGCCGAGTTCCTCGTTCTGGGATTCAAACATGAGGCGGTCGCCGTAATGCTTGAAGCTGTCCGCGATCTGCTCCCACATGTGCGTAAAACGCTTCATGCTTTCGTCCCTGTTTTTCGGGAAATCATTGACCCAGCCGCCGTCCCAGTGAATATTGATGATCGCGTACATGCCGCAGTCAAGCGTCATATCCACGATCTCGTGCACGCGGGCGTCATAGGCTGCATTGATCGTGTAGGTGCCGTCCTGTTCCATCATGTTTGACCACGCGACCGGGATGCGCAGGACACCGAAGCCCTCCTTCGCAATGCCCTCGATGATCTCTTTGGTGATGACGGGACTGCCCCATGCGGTTTCGTAGTCCTTCGCCTGACCGGAGCCGTATTCCGCGATCCAGTCGCCGCAGGCCTCAAGCGTATTGCCCAGATTGATGCCGATGCCCATATCGTGCACCAGCTCTGCTGTGGAGATATCCCGCATCTCCGGTTCGGCGGAGACGGGAAAGATGCAGCAGCCGAAGCACAGAACTGCTGCGGTCAGTGCGGAAATCCGCCCTGTATGATTCATGGTTTCCTCCTCGCATTTTCTGTCCGGCAGACCGTCTGCGCGCTTCTGGCGGTGTGCCGGTATCGCATTTTTCTGTTTTCTTTGTTTGGTACATGGCCGTGTACTGTATTTATTTTAACGCGAAGCACGGCTCCCGGTCAATGGACAAAGTATAGAAAAAGTGTATATTCACATGCAGAGGAAGCGCCGCAGAGCATGCTGCTCTGCGGCGCCTTTTATACTATTATACTGTACGGGCGATGCTGATTACTTGCCGGTGCCGGTAACCGTGAAATCGACCTCGACCTTGCTCCATTTTGCAAAGCTCGCGGGGTCGATGGTCTCCGAGGAATACTCACCGAACTCGCCGGTGACAGGCCCCTCTGCGGTGTGCGCGTCATCCGGGAACTTGCTGACGAAGTGATTGTAGATATTGGCGCGCATTTCCGTGCCGTCATCAGACGAGGTGTAGTTTTTGGCTGTCATCTGTACGGGCTTGCCGTCCACGCGGATTTCCTTGATTTCAATGCACATTTTCGGATAGAGCACCGTGCCGTCAAACACCTTGACTGCAGCAAAATCAATGCCCTCACACTGATAGCTGCCCGACGGATCGCCGGTAATCTCCTGCTGTGCGCCCTTGGAGCCGACATTGACGCTGACGGTATAATCGCCGTCTCCGCTGATGTGTGCAGCGCCTGCGCCGTAGCTGAGCAGGTCGTCTGCCGTACCGAAATATTTGACATACCACTGGCTGTCGGTGATGCAGAGCACGGCATCTCCGGCGGCAGCTGCAACGCGCTCTTCCAGCTCGACAGGCTGCGTTTCAGCAGCAGATGCGTCCTCTGCAGCAGGCGTATCCTCAGCAGAGCTTGTTTCGGCAGCGGATTTCCCGTCATTTGCAGCAGGTGTGTTCTTCTTGTCTTTTTTGCCGCACGCGGTACATGCAGTGAGCACCATAACAGATGCGGCCAAAGCGGCAAGCAGCTTCTTTGTCATATTGCGTTACCTCTTTCTGGATAAAATCCCTGTCGGAGCGGCCGCCGGACCCCTCCGAAGCGGCTGCATCCCTTTTCAGATACTTTAATGATACATCGTTTTATAAAAAATCGCAAGTGGGAAAAAGCCGAATGTTAAGGAAAAATAGAGATTGAATTCATGTGATTTGCACAAGCTGTTTTTCCGGAATCCGGCTGCCGGAATACAGAAAAAGTGCGTATTTGGTTGAAAGATACAAAAAACAATTACAAAACGGATACTGATATGCCGGTTCCGCTTTAATTTTATCTAATATTATACAGGATGTTTTTTTTATTCGGGTATTTACAAATCAGAAGAAATGTGATATAATAAAGAAAAAAGCTGTACCCGGTGTATACTATTTTTATATACATTGCATCATGATAAAGTGGGTGCAAGGAGGGGCGAGGATGAAGAACGGAATCCGGATGTCGGATATCGCAAAAGAGCTCGGCGTCAGTGTCGTGACGGTTTCCAATGCACTGAATGACCGCGGCGGTGTCAGTGAGGAAATGAAAAAGAAGATCCGGGCGCGGGCGTCGGAGCTCGGCTACCGGCCTTCCGCACCGCGGACGCCCCGCAAGGCTGCAACCGAACTGCAGAATCAGGGCGGCAACATCGGCATTCTGACCAGCGAGCGGTTTGCCGGCGTGCGCGGAACCTTTTACTGGTATCTGACGGCGGGCGTCTCCAAGGAGCTGACGCGATGTAACCTGTATTCCGTCTATGAGAGCGTTTCCGCTGCGGATGAGCGTGACGGCATTCTGCCGCGCATTGCATCCGAGCGGCAGGTGCGCGGACTGATTATCGTCGGCCAGCTTGCGACGGATTATCTTGAGCAGCTTGCCGCACTGCATATTCCGATGCTGTTTCTCGATTTTTACGATAAACACAGCGATATTGACGCCGTGATTTCCGATAACTTCTATGACAGCTACCTGATTACGGATCAGCTTGTGATGCTCGGCCATAAGGAGATCGGTTTTATCGGCTCCGTGACCGCGACCAGCAGCATCCATGACCGCTTTCTCGGTTACATAAAATGTTTAATGGAACACGGCCTTCCGTACCGGGAAGAGTGGACCGTGGAGGACCGTCTGCCTGATGGCAGAAGTTTGAATGAATTCGACCTGCCGGAGCAGCTTCCGACCGCATTCGTATGCAACTGCGACGAGACTGCGTTCCGCCTGATAGGCGATCTGCAGCGGAGAGGCATCCGCGTGCCGGAGGACATTTCCGTGACCGGATATGACAACTACACCGTATCGGATATGTGTGTACCTGCGATCACAACGGTTGAAGTTGATCTGACCGAAATGGCACATACAGCGGTGTCTCTGATGCTGGCCAGACTGGAAAATCCGCAGAAGCCGCCGGCCCGGCATGTGATCCCCGGAAAGATCATTCTGAAGCAGTCGATGGCGGCACCGAAAAAACGGTAGCATATTTGGCGAAACGCCTAAAAACGGCCGCAAAATTTTGGATGAAACATAGTTGCAATCATCTAAATGTTTGTGGTATAATATTCCTATGGATCTATGTGTGGCTATTGCTATGCCCATTTGCAGAAAGCCTTCTCGGAGAAGCCTGCGAACAGCAGGCCATTTGAAAGAGTGTATCTGTTCTGGGTGCACGGGTTGCACACGGATATAAAAGAAGCGCCGGGTCGCTCATCGGCCGCTTCAAAACACTTCAATTTCAGGCTTGCAGGAGGTGGTTTTATGCCAATGAGTTTCACTTATACTGCAAAGGATGCAGTCGGTAACATCCGCAAGGGTGTCATGACCGCAGAGGATGAGCAGGAATTTTTGGCAAAAATCCGAGAAAAGGGAATGTACGTCACCGAGTACAAGGAACGTCAGTCAAATGTCAAAACCGTCAAAAAGTTTAAGACAAAGGATCTGGCATTCGCAACCCGTCAGATGGCAGCTATGCTGACTTCCGGTCTGACGCTGGTCAAGGCGCTGGATATTCTCTGCAAGGAGCAGGAGAGC
The DNA here is from genome assembly GCA_017427265.1 of Oscillospiraceae bacterium. Lineage (GTDB taxonomy): Bacteria > Bacillota > Clostridia > Oscillospirales > Ruminococcaceae > Firm-04. The sequence goes on from JAFRTG010000047.1 coordinate 34,765, forward strand.
GAAGCTGCTCGAAACGTATGGCGCGATGTGTACGAAAACGTGCAGAAGGGTGAATCCTTCTCAGATTCACTGGAAGTACACGGCAGCGTGTTCCCCACTTTGATGACATCTATGGTGGGCGCAGGTGAGGCTTCCGGTCAGATGGATATCATCATGCAGCGTCTGAGCGACTATTACGCCAACCAGAACAAGATCTCCAATACGATCAAGAGTGCAATGGTCTACCCGATTATTCTGGCGGTTCTGACAGTTGCGGTTGTCATCGGCGTTTTCGTGTTCATCATGCCGACATTCTCCCAGCTCTACGATGACGAATCGAAGATGCCGGCACTGTCCAGAGCTATGATGAACATCGGTAAGTTCATGGTGAAGCACTGGCTGATTCTGGTCTTGCTGCTGTTTGCAATTATCTTTGTTTCCGTCTATATGCTGAAGCTGCCTGACGTTCGTATGAAATGGGACCGCTTTATTATAAAAGGTCCGGCCTTCGGCAAACTGGTCGTCAAGATCTATACCGCACGTTTTGCACAGACAATGGCTTCGCTTTATTCCTCCGGCCTTCCGATGGTCGAATGTTTGAAGCGTTCCGCAGATACCCTGAACAATTCATACATCTCTATGAAGTTCCGCGATATCGTGGATGAGGTCAAGAGCGGTGAAACGCTCAGTTCTTCCATTCAGAGAGCCGATATTTTCGACTCCATGTTCTGCTCAATCATCTACGTCGGTGAGGAATCCGGTGCACTGGATGAAATCCTTGCCAAAACCGCAGAATACTACGATGAAGAAGCAGACTCCGCCGTGAAGCGTCTCTGCTCGCTGCTTGAACCGCTGATGCTCATTATCATGGGTATTGTCATCGGTCTCGTCTGCGCAGCGTTCTTCCCGGCACTGTACGAGTCCATCGGCCAGATCGGCTGATCCGAATCCAATCAGATATCCTTGCGGGGGCGGGAACGCCCTCGCAAACAAGATACCGCGTTAACTAAAAACAGAGAGGTGGATACACTAAATGCTTTCTTTTGATATTACCGACCGAAACATAAGGATCATTAAGGGAACTGAAAGCAACGGCAAGATCCGTATCAGTTCCGCTGCAACCCTGAACCTTGAAGAAGAGGTCATCGTAAACGGTCACGTCCGTGACGTTCCGCGTCTGGCAACACTGATTAACCAGGTGCTCCGTTCCAACAAAATGCCTGATAAAGAGGCAATCGTAAGCATTTCTTCCAACATGACGATCTTCAAGGAACTGCATATCCAGAAGTCTGACAAGCAGCAGGATTTCATGAAGATGGTTCGTGCAGAGATGGCTGCCGCACTCGGCATTGATGAGTCCTATTCCGTTTCCTATATCGTCTGCGGCGATTCCGAGCAGACAGAGGGTGCGGTCAAGGTGCTCGCAACGGCCTGCCCGTATGAGGTCGTTGACTGCTACAAGCGTGTGTTCAGCATGCTGACCATCAACCTCCGCAGCGTTATGATCGGCTGCAACTGCATTACCAAGGTTCTGCTTGCAGATACCAAGGTCAAAGGCAAGATGCCGCTCCTTGCAGTTCAGATCGACAACAACTTCATTTCGCTGAACCTTTATGAGAACAGCCAGCTCTCGTTCTCCCGTTTTGCTTCGATTTCTGCGGAAGACTATGACGATTCCGAAGACTACGTGTTTGAGGCAGTCAATGAGAACATCTTCCGTATGCTGCAGTTCCAGAAATCCAAGTCCGGCAGCGAACCGATCGAGAATGTCGTTTTCTACGGCGATACCCATGAGTACGTCAGACTGACGAACGAGCTTGAAAAGATGGGTATCCGCACCAGCATCATCAATGTGCCGCCGCAGATTCACGGCTATGAGAATCTTGAGTTCTCCTCCTATGCCAACGCGATCGGCGCAATGTTCAAGCGCAACAAGGATACCGAGCGCATCAATCTCCTCGAAACGGATACTGTCAACAACAACAAGATCCGTTCCGACAGCTCCTACTTCCTGATTCTCGGCCTCACGGCACTGCTTTCTGCAGCGGCCTGCTTTGCGGGATGGTCTTATTTCGCAATCAAGCGGCGCAGCGCGGTGAAGAAAACTGAGGTCATTACTGCGAAGCAGAATTCGGATTTGACCAAGAAGCTGAAGGCTCAGCTTGATATGCTTGGCAAGACCGAAACCAAGGCCAACACCTATCTGACCGGCGTGCGTGATGCATATAATGCATTCTACAGCCAGCCGAAGCCGACCTCCAAGATGTATGATGATATTCAGAACACCATCATCGAAACGGTTGCGGATATTCAGGGCACAGAGAATATTGATGAAGACAAGTACATCATTGTCACCTTCAACAACATCACATATGCTGACGGCGTATATAATGTTGATGTGGAGTTCGCGCGTGATTACGATGTTCCGATGCCTGTAACGCCCAGCCGTGTCGTGAATGCGATTCGTTCCCTGAGCGATGTTGCAGAGTGCAGTTATTCCGGCTACAATCTCACTACGAAAGAGTCGGAAAAGAAGGCGAATGTGCCGCAGCAGGTGGATGAAGACGGAAATCCGGTTGCTGTGAATAATCAGGACGGAGACAAAGAAAAGCAGCAGATTTGTACGATGAGCCTGAACATCAGAATCAAGGGCGGCATGATCGACGTTGATAACCTTGATGGCAATAGCGCGGAGGAGGCAGAATAATGAAATTCGGATATCGTGATAGAATCATTTTAATGGTCGTGATTGTGCTGGTCATTTTGGGCGTTGGTATTTTCGGATTCATTAAGCCGATGCGTGACAAAATGAAGAAGGCCGAACAACAGCTTTCGACAGCAGAAGGCGAATGGGATATGCAGCTCAGAGAGTTCGACAGAATTGAGCCGATTCAGAAGAAAATTGAGAGAAAGTACGCTGAGGGCACTGAGTATGCTGAGAAGTTCACTGACGAGATGACGGATGTTGAGCTTGACGAATTCCTCCGGAATGAGTTTATCAACACAGAGGACATGATTGAGGACGAAGCAAAGGTCAGAAATGCGGTTTCACTGGCGGCTGACACGACAAGCTCTGTCTCCTATTACTACTACACGCCGGACATTGTGACCTATCCGCTCTATGAGTATGCAGATCTTGACGGTTCGCTTGCTGATGCACTTGCAGAGAAAATGCATGATTCCGATATTCTGAGCCAGCGTTCTCCGCAGACAGTCGGTGCAGGATCCGCATCTCTCGTAATCCAGATGAAGAAGGAAAACCTGATGAACCTGCTTGACAGAGTCGATCAGTATGCTAAGTCCCACAATGACGCAATGATGATTACATCGGTGAACATTGATGACTTCACCTTCAACGAGAATCTCGGCGAAGAGGAAGGCGCTGCTAAAAACCAGCCGCAGTTGGACGAAGAGGGCAATCCGATTGAGGGTGCTGCAGCGAACAACAATGACGAGAAGGCAGACGACGAAAATAGAAAAGACTACTCGAACGTGACAATCAACTACTCTGTTCTTTATGTTCAGGAGCCGACCAAGCCGGAGCTCGGCGATAAGTACGATCCGACGATCTGGGACGGCAATGAATGGAAGGACGTTGTATTTGAGGGAGAAACGACCGAGTAATTCTGTACCGGCGGAAGCCTTCTTAGAGCGCAATTCTAAGAAGGCTGTCCGCAGTTGAGAAAGGTGGTTTCGTATGAAACAAATTGTGAGGAAAGGAACAGTTAAGGGAACGGTACTATTCACGGTCGTCACGGTCATGCTGGTAATGGTAACCTTCCTGATGACAACGCTGGTGCTGACAACCTCTGCAAAGCGCCGTGCTCATTATTCATACTATGAGACGCAGGCGCAGTATGCTGCTCAGGCTGCGCTGAATTCCATTACCGCACGAGCCTATAACGATCCGCAGTTCCACAGATACCTGCTGGATACAGTGACCGTGCGCAATGTACAGCATGAAATGACGGTTGATTTCCGTGATACTGACATTCAGTTCACGAACTTTGACGAAACGACCAACACCGGCACTGTTACGTGCTGGGTTGAGCGTGTTGATGATCAGCATGTCTGGGATGATGTGACGCACGCGATCCACAGCCAGCCGGCGTGGAAGATCACTGCAACGGCCAATGTCGGCCGTGGCAGAAACGAAAGTGAATTTACCCTTTGCAAAACTGTTTACGAAAGATTCCAGGCGAACGTTGACAATGCCGGAGCACCGGTGTTCAACAGCGTTGCAAACAGCGTTCTGACGTATAACAAAACGCTTGGCAACCCCGGCGGCGGCGGTGGAACGCCCGTCAGACAGGCAACATCCCCCGGTATGATGTCTCTGGGCAACCAGGGTGTCGGCGACAACGGCATCTGGCTTGGTCCGCAGTATTCCAACCTGCAGAGCCCACCTCTCGGCAGAACCAAATATGATAGCGCACCTGCCAGCTATCTGCTTGAACCGGATAACGACAACTACGGTGTTGGCAATCTGATTTATGTCAACAATCTTTATGTGGATGTCATGGATTCGATTATGTTCCAGCACAAAAAAGAAGGCGCTGTCATTTACGGTAATGTTGAAGTAAATGATGCAAACCGTGAAAACAAGGGTCTGCATTTTATGTCGGGCATTGCGACGGATGCACCGGACTCGTATCAGGACTGCAATTATGTTTACATTGACGGAAAGCTGACGGTTACGTCCAGTGGCGGTGCATTTATCGGTACGCAGCATGGTAACAATAGAGGTACACATCCGGTGAATCTGTTCTGCGGTGCTGTTGACTGTTCCAATGAACTGACGGTTTACGGTGATACCGTGCTGTATGATCCGGCACTGAGCTCTTCGTGGAGCGGTACCGGTGAAAATACGGCTTTGCTTAATTTCACCGGAAGCAATATCAACAAGAATCCGGGCACCTCTTATGCAGACGATGTAACCGGTAACCTGATCTGCAACAATAGTTCTCTGACTCTGAGCAATATGACCATCAACGGCGATCTGGTTTACGCAAATCCGGCCGGTTCGCTGAGCTTGAACGGAGTCACAGTGAAGGGCGAACTGATCAGCGCCGTGGCGCCGACTGTAACGGGCGGTTCGATCGAAGGCGGGCAGTCTCTTGGCGCAGATGCCTATAACAAGATCAATACTGCCTATTATACACAGGATGCGTCGGATGACAATTCTTATGTAAAACGTGTTGCAGCGATTGACAATACAACGACAACGGAATCAGGCAGAAAGAAGTATGACTATTCTCTGATGCCGTATCATCTCAGAATTGATGAGATTTTTGAGAACTACTGTCGCTGGGATCTGGCGAAAGATTCTGAGGCTGAAGCACAGGAGTTTATTGACGGCGCTACGCCGGATCCGCTGATTGATGAAAGTGAAGCGGCTGGCCACAACTGGTATGTTAAGGACTTTAATACAAGTTCTACCACCAAAGTGTATGTTCCTGCGACCACAGCGAAACAGTCTTTCAAGATTATCCCGGAGCATAAGCTCTATAATAAGGATCAGGTTGTTGAAACTGTGACGGGAAGCAGCACACTGAATATCACCACTCTTGACCAGTTCAACACATTTGCAGGCGGTGCCGACAAGCTCCCTGCAACCTCTCCGACTTCTGTGAATAAGGTTCAGATTGTAAGCCATAACCAGAGCGCAACAGTTGACAAGCGATTCTGGAACAAACCTGCAAAGGTAGTGACAACAAGCTGCACGGTTGATGTTTCATCGTTCGGTGAGGGTTCTATGCTCTTCATTGATCCGTCCACATCGACTGATCCGCTCTATATCGTCCTGAAGGGCACTGCGCCGGCTGGCAACCTGGATGATAATGGTTTCTACATCATGGTAAACAACACTGCTTACTACGGCGGCGGAGACTATTCGAGCGATACAGCTGCAACGCCGTATTCGACCTCAAGCCCGGTTTTCTATCCGTCCAGCAAGCAGGTGTATATCTTCCTCGATAGTTCCTTCAGTGTGTCAAATAAATTCTACATGATGGTGACCGGAAGCTATTCTCAGCTGAAGTCGAAGGATTTCAGTATCGTACAGCAGCCGGTATACCCGGACGATGCATCGTTCACCTCAGTTGATGAGGAATACCGCTATGCATATGAGCTTGTTCCGAACTTCACAGTCTTCGGCTGTGACCAGGAGTATAACTTCGGCGATAACGCCTGCGGTTTCCTGAACGCTGATATCGTGATGCCAAAATCGAAACTTAACTTTAAATCTCTGAACATGGGCGACTTTGCCGTGAAATATAGAGAAGACTGCAATGTTACTGAGTGGTACAGCGGTGGTAACAGTGCAACGCAATCCTACGGCAGCGTGGACGGCAAATCTTATCTGTGCGGCATCGGTGCCTTCCTGGTTGACGGCCTGGAAGCAACAAGTAACAAGAAGGGCATGTTCGCCTATGTCGGCGGAGCGGCAACACCGACTCCCAGCCCGACGCCTTCCACAACTTCGACTGCAACGAATAATAACTGGAATGGCACGAATCTTGGCGAAGTGCATGTTCCTTACTTCGATGACATGTACGAATCTCCGTCGTAACAGAGAGGAGGAAGCGATATGAAGAAACAAAAGGGTATGACCCTCGTTGAGATTGTCATCTCAATGGCAATCTACGGCCTCCTTGCACTCCTTCTGACCGAGATTATGACCTGCGTGAACGCAAGTATGCGTGCAACGCGGCAGCTGAACAACCGTCTTTCCTACGAGGCAAAATTCGCGGACAATCAGCTGACGACCGGTGCAAATGCAACTTTTTCCCTGAACCGGCATGATTTCGTCATCAACTATGACGGCGGCACGAGACAAATCAATGATGATCCGACTGCGGCCAATCATATGGACGCCTTTGAATGGACGGCCAATATGTTCGACGGCAGCATCGTGGGCGAACGCTATGCAACGGATATCAACTACCGCTTCATGAAGTTCGCGCATCAGGGCGCTGACCTCAGCTCGTACCCCGGCCCGAACTATCATCTGATTATTCGTCCTGTTGCTTATTTCAGCAGTGATGTTACCGGTTCTCCCGGCCTTACAAATGCTGAAATGCAGGCACTGGATACCCGCGCCCGCGACGAAATCAAGTTCCTGAGCGAGATCCGTATCACAAACGGAACTCTGGTTGATCCTTCGACTGATGCAGATATCCCTGCTGGCAATGCGGCGTATACGATCAAGGGTGCTGCCGGCGGAACCTATTTCCAGGAGAGCGACCTGAACACAGATATTGATCTGTTTGTACACAACTCTTCGGATGTCCGTCTGCCCACTGACAGAGATGTATCCGGTATCATCGGATTCCAAACGAGAGCGAGAAATATCATCCATGTTCAGAACCATCTCGGCGTAGCCCAGCCTGATGAGCGTGATACGGACATCAAGCCGTATTCCAATCCGCAGGTCACTTATCATATGTATGTCCGCCTCGGCGAATCTGAGACGAATGCCACATACTATGAGACAACCGTGATTGAGTACAATGTCCTTACGGGTGAGATGCATGCACTTCCGGCACTGAAGGCTGATGACCCGATTCCGGTTCATCCGCTGCCGACCGGACCGTAAGCATGAAAAATCAAACGGCCCTGCCGGAGATGACAAATCCGGCAGGGAACCGTGGGAAAGGAGTAGAGGCATCTATGAAAATGGTGCGCAAGCTAAAAGGCTTTACGCTTGTTGAACTGATCATTGTGCTGGCGTTGTTTTCATTGATCATGTTCAGTGTTGTGCAGTTACTTTCGCCGGTCACCAAGTATTTTGTCCGAAGTTCAAACTTTGAACAGACAACGGCATGTATCGACAACATGAAACGTGCGATTGAAGGCAACCTGAAATACGCCGACCGCGTGCGTGCGTATGCCGGCTATATTCCGTATACAATTACAACGAATATGTCCGGTGATGAAGTGATTACGCCGACAAGCGTGCTGGATGATCATGTTCAGGCGTTTTATGATGAATTCTTCACGAACCGTTCGTTCATTGACTGCACCGGTGACATCTATGTGCTGGTTTTTGACAATTCCGTTGATGAAAATGCGCTGAAGTTTGATACACTGAAGGAATTCACGGATGCAGAGGCCAATTCCGGCCGGATCGTGCGTCTGGTTTATCACTTTGATAATCCGGCCGCAGAGAGCGCTCCGGGTACGCCGGCGCTGGATCTGAACCCTGACGTTGACAACTGGTATGTCAATCAGAAAATGTACGGCAATTTCAATTATCAGTTTATTCTCGGTGCTCCCGATTCGGCAAGCTGGTTCAGCGAAGCTGCACTGGACTCCGGATCCGCCTTTGTTGATGAGCTGAATTCCTCCATCTCGGTGGACGAAAGTGCATCCGTACAGCCGGTTCTGTTTGAGCCGCGTAACTGCTGCATTCAGATTCGTTCCTACGAGGTTGCGAAGAATTATGAATATGAAGACGCAAGCACAATTTCACTGGGCGAAGATAAGCTGATTATGAAGCCCGAATTCCAGACCTTCACCGCTTCGTTCACGATGCGTAATGTTCTGGATCCGAGCACGAACTACAGAACGGCGCTGGATGATTTTCCGATCCTGCATACCTCCGGCGCAAGCGGATATGACGTTTCCGAAAGCGTTCATACCTATTCCCAGGGTCTGGCTGTTCCGCGCTACAGACCGGTTACGAACAATCCATCTGCTGATCCGGATGCTTTTTTCAGCGAGAACATTGAAAACAAGCTGAATGGCACGACCGGTACGGAAGCTCCCGGCTTCTATTTCATCTTTACGCTGGCAGAAACCACACGGGATAATCCTGACAGCGCATATCTTGCTGATGTGTCAGCTGCATTCCCCAGCTCTCACTGATAAATGAAAGGCAGCCGGTGTTGCCGGCTGCCTGAATTTCAGACCTATTCGTGCAATCACGGAAGAATTGCTGATAACAGCATCAGTTCTTCCTCCGGCGGGAAGCAATATGCAAGATACATATTGGTGAGCTCCTCGCCGAACATCGCACCGATCAGAAGACCCGCGCAGAGGTACGGGCCGAATGCAAATTTGGAACTGCCTGTGACGCGCTTGATGATGAGGCCAAAGATCAGAGCAAGAAAAATGCCGATGAACACGGAAGGCACAATGGCTTTCCAGCCGAGATAAACACCGGCACAGGCCATCAGAATGGTATCGCCGAGTTCAATCCCGCGAACCTTTTCACCGGTTTTTTTCTTGATGACTGCACCGCTGATCTCACCGATCAGGAAAAACGGAACACTGACGGCAAACAGACCGATGATTCTGTCTTTGAGCGGAATAAACGCGACAAAGTGAGAGGGAATCGCAAGAACTGCGATGATAAGCAGCATCGGAACGTACATGTCCATCGTGTCCCAGTCAATGAAACCAATGCAAATCAGAAGTGATGTGAAAATGCACATCAGAAATGCATTCCAGTTAAGTCCGAAAGCGAAGAAACATGCTAGATATAAGATGCCGTTCAAACCTTCGACAATCGGATACCGGACAGAAATCTTTTCCCCGCAGCTGTGACATTTGCCACGCAGAAAGATCCAGCTGAACACAGGGATCAGATCAATCAACCGGATTTTGGCGCCGCATGTCATGCAGTGCGACGAGCGCTTAATCAGGGATTCACCGCGCGGCAGCCGGATGATGACCACATTCAAAAAGCTGCCGATGCAGATGCCGTACAAAAACACGATTGGTACGGCAAGCAGATAGAATCCGGCGTCCATAAAACGCCATTCTTTCCACCCGGTTTGAGCGGCCATCGCTGCCGCGGCTAACATTTGGTACATAGCGGTACCTCCTTTATGGTTTGTACTGTAATTCTATTGTACCACAGTTTGGCATATTTTTCAAGAGTTTTTGGAGGTTGAGTATGAGAAACATCCGAATCGGTGACTACCTCGTTGAGGAAGGTCACATCACCCCGGAGCAACTGCAGCAGGTTCTGCAGAGACAGCGCGAGTCCACCGATCAGAAAAAGTTCGGTGAGGTCATCGTCGAGATGGGCTTCATGTCCGACATCAAATTCGCGCAGGCACTGTCTGTTAAGCTGCAGGTTCCGTTCGTTGACCTGAATAATGTTGAAATTGACGGCGAAATTGCGCGTAAGGTTCCGCAGGATCTTGCAGAGCGCAACTGCGTCATCGCAATCAACCAGACCGGCCGTCGTTTAACAGTCGCCACGGATGATCCTGTCAACTTCAATATCCTCGAAGATATCAAGGTCAAGACCGGTTATGATACGATTCCGGTTCTGGCCACCAGAATGGCAATCAAGAAGGCCATCGGTAAGGCTTATCAGATGACCGACCTCGGCGATCTCGGCGTCGATACCACGCAGGGCGAAGTTCTGGACGATGAAGAGTCCAGAGACCGTGTCGAGAGTGCCCCGATCGTTAAGCTGGCAACGCAGATTGTTGAAAACGCATTCCGTATGGAAGCAACGGATATTCATATCGAGCCGTTTGATAAGTACACGCAGATCCGTGTCCGTGTCAACGGTGACCTGACAACCCTGATGAATGTTTCCAGTAATGTCCAGAATCAGCTCTCCACCCGTCTGAAGCTGATCTCCGGCATGAACATCGCAGAAAAGCGTATCCCGCAGGACGGCCGTTTCTCCCAGACGGTTGACGGCATTCCGCTGGACGTCCGTGTTTCTTCTCTGCCGATGGTTCACGGTGAAAAGATCGTTATCCGAATTCTCTCCACCGGCGCCATCAAGACCCGAGGCCTGCACGAGCTCGGTATGTCGGATTACAACTTCCGCCTGTTCGAGAGCATGATCAAGTGCCCGCACGGTGTTATCCTCGTTACCGGCCCGACCGGTTCCGGTAAGTCCACTACGCTTTATGCAGCGCTCGGCGCAATCGCAAGACCGGAAGTCAACGTCGTTACGGTTGAGGACCCGGTTGAAAAGCAGATGGACGGCATCAACCAGTGCCAGATCAATGTTAAGTCCGGTATGACCTTCCCGGCGGCGCTTCGTTCGATTCTCCGTCAGGACCCGGATATCATCATGATCGGTGAGATGCGTGACGGTGAAACCGCAGAAATCGGTATCCGTGCTGCTATCACCGGCCACCTCGTTCTTTCCACGCTGCATACCAACGATGCTGCATCGACGATCGTCCGTCTGATCGACATGGGCATCCCGGCATACATGGTCGCTTCCTCGCTGATCGGCGTTGTTGCACAGCGTCTGGTCAAGGTGCTCTGCCCGAAGTGCAGAAAGCAGAGAATGTCTACCGAGGAAGAAAATGAACTCATGCATATTGATCATTCCGTTCCGATTTACGATGCGGTCGGCTGCAATGAGTGCGGCGGCGGCTATCGCGGACGTACTGCTATTCACGAGATCATTCACTGCACCGGCAATATTTCTACGCTGATCGCAAACGGCGCAAGTACCGAGCAGCTGGAATCCACTGCGCGTGCAAACGGTACCAAGCTGCTGCGTGACAACGTCGCAGACCTCGTCCAGCAGGGTGTTACCACGATGGATGAGCTGATCCGTGTTACATACGCGGTTTAATCGCGGAATGGAAGAAAGGGAGGACCTATTATGCCTACGATTGTTATCAATAAGATTCTGGACGATGTCCGTGCGCTCGGCTGTTCTGACTTGCATTTCACAGTCGGTATCAACCCGGTTGTCCGTCTGCACGGCCAGCTCCGTAAAATGAGCAGCTATCCGGAAATGACGGATGAAATGATCGCTGAGATCGTTGAGCAGATGACCAATGAGCAGCAGCGTAAGAACGTAACCAAGCGGATCGACACGGACTTCTCCTATACGACCCGTGCAGGCTTCCGTCACCGCTGCAACATCTTCTATCAGCGTGAGCATCTGGCTGTTGCCATCCGTCTGCTCCGCAACGATATCCCGACGCTGGACGATCTGTTCATGCCGCCTGTCATGGCTGAATTTGCAATGCGTCCGCGTGGCCTTGTTCTCATCACCGGCCCGACCGGTTCCGGTAAGTCCACTACGCTCGCCGGCATGATTGACTATGTCAACTGCAACAAGAGCGCACACGTCATCACCATCGAGGACCCGATCGAGTATGTGCACGAGCACAAGCGCTGCATGGTCAACCAGCGTGAGGTCGGCTCTGACGTTCCGAACTTCGCAATGGCGCTGAGAGCTGCGCTCCGTGAAGACCCGGACGTTATCCTCGTCGGCGAAATGCGTGACTTTGAGACCATTCAGGCTGCAATTACGGCAGCTGAAACCGGTCACCTTGTTTTCTCGACCCTTCATACAACCTCCGCACCGGACACCATCAACCGTATCATCGACGTGTATCCGGAGCACCAGCAGGTGCAGATTCGTACACAGCTTGCAAACGTGCTTGTCGGCGTCGTCTCGCAGACGCTGCTGCCGCTCAAGAACGGTACAGGCCGTATCGCAGCAATGGAGATCCTGAACGTCACAGACGCAATCTCCGCCATGATCCGTGAGGGTAAGATTCACCTGATCCTCAGCTCGATCCAGGCCGGTAAGGCACACGGCATGATGTGCCTTGACCAGGAGCTCGCACGTCTGGTCAAGAATAATACCGTCAATGAGATCGACGCACTGGAGAAGTGCCAGGATAAGACCGAGTTCTATCGTTATCTGACAGCGATGGGCGGCCAGTCGATCATCACCAGAGAAGGCGTAATTGCATGATTTAACAGAATCCCTTCGGTTCGCCGGAGGGATTCTTTGTTAAACGCTGCATAATTTACTGAATTAAATATGGGTGTGAACCTTATGAATATTTACAGATGTGTAACTCTATTTGTACATTATGCCGAAAACGATACGCAAAAATCGGCCGAAAAATTCGGTTTCGTAAAAGTTTGTTCACAATTCAGAAATATTGCGGAAAACACTTGACATTTTCCTTTGGTTATGTTATACTAAGACCATGGAAAGCAAATACCGCGTTTGACGTCGACGGGGTTTTGCAAATCCGATCAAAAAGCAGGAAAACTGCTAAAGTTTCTGAGGAGGTTATTTATCATGAAAAAGAAAGGCTTTACCCTTATTGAGCTGATCGTTGTTATCGCGATCATCGGCGTTCTGGCTGCTATCCTGATCCCGGCAATGCTTGGCTACATCAAGCGTTCCAAGATCACCACTGCAAACTCTGCAGCGAAGGAGATCATGACAGCTGCTACTTCCGCAATCACTGACCTCGATTCTGAGGATCGTAACATTCTGAGCGTTAGTGATATTTCTGCAGCAACAGGTTCTTCTTGGAGAACTTCGACTGATGCTTCCAACATCAACAACCGTTTCCAGTACAAGGTTTACACCTACTTCTCTGATATTCTGAAGCTCACTTCGGTTTCTATCGACCTGAATAACGGTAACCCGGTTGCTGTTGCGGTTCTGAACGGCCAGTATCCTGGCACCAACCCGCACCAGATGAGCGTTGATGATTTCGATCAGAAAACGACTTGGACCATTGCTCAGGCTCTGTCTTATGCAGGTTCTGGCACTGTTCCGTCGACCTAATTTCACTTGAATAGGGTGCTATTAGTAACTGAATGAATGAGAAAGCCCCCTGAACTGGGGGCTTTCTTGTGTAAAGAGAATTTGTTAAAAAGTAATTTGCATTAGGACAGTATAGAGAGGTATGAAAGATGAAGAGGAAAGGATTTACACTGATTGAACTGATTGTCGTTGTTGCGATTATCGGCGTGCTCACTGCAATCCTGATCCCTGCACTGACGGGTTATGCTCGGAGAGCCAAAATAACATCTTCCAATCAATCTGCCAAAAGTATTTATAACGGCATAAACCTCGCAATCACGGAACTGTCAGCGGCTGATATTTCAGTTGCACATTTAAATGGGTCAAAAATCACTTTTACCGGTGAAGAAGTACAGGCGATTGTTGATGAGCATCTTACATTACGCGATGCAACAACGCAGGCAAATATTACGAAATTGTTGTATTCAAAAGCATATCAGTATTTCTCATCTATTGTGGAGGTTGATAGCTTCACATATATGTTGGTTCAAGAGCAGTGTTTTGCTGTTGGTACGCTTATGAACATTTATCCTGGTTCTTATCCGATTGCAATTGGTCCGGATGATTATGAGGAAGTTCTTAAACACGGTGAGATATGGACTTCGCTCATTGCAATCGAGTATTCGACCGGTGAGCGTCCGTAATTCGTGAACAAGTTCAAATGAAGGGCATCCGAAAGGGTGCCTTTTCGCGTATACAGAATAATCCCGCCTGTTGTGCAAACAGACGGGATTTTGTGTTATCTCCAGAATTCAAACAGTCTTGCGAAGGTCATAGCCTTTGCCTGCCAGTCGATCGGGAAGAGCGAATCGGGCGGGTTGTAGCTCCAGAGCTGTACGAAGTTCATGGCCAGACTCAGTATTCCGGCGCCGATCATAACGCTGTTGAGATGGCGCTGCGTGTTTTCCTTGCAGCGGCTGTAGATCAGGAACGAGATAATCAGTGCACCGAGAATCATCTGCCATGCGAAGTCCACGCAATAGCGCGTACCGTAGCCGCTTTCCCAGATCGAGAAGATGATGACGAACGGGCAGATGACGCAGACCGCAGCAATCAGAATCGCGTAGAGCCGCTTCCACGGGCTGTCAGAGAGACAATAAGCATGTTTTGCCTTGCAGTATGCAGTGATGGGCAATGCGCGCCACAGAAGACCCATAGCAGCGCCGGTTGCGAGGAAATAGTAGCCGTTGGGGTTGAAGGTTTTTGCGCCCTCTGCGAACATAAACGGAAAATGTTCCGTGAAGTTCGGGTAGGCGAGGATGTAGCTGTAAATGCCGAGCAGTGCGAAGTGCGTGTGATACTGTGCGTTGATAAAATCGTTGATGGTCAGCGAATACTGAATGCCGAAGTCCAGCGGATTGCCGAAGCGCACCCAGTTGTACCAGATCTGAATGGAGCCGATCACGGCGAACGGCACCAGCGAGCACAGCAGATAGGGGAGATAATACTTGACAGTCGGTTTTGTGTCCTTTTCTTTTTCGGGCGGGATGAACTGTCCTTTCAGCTTGCGGAAGCCGGCGTAAATAAAGATCAGCGCGCAGATGCAGTAAACTGCGAGCGTCGGGCGGCTGAGTACGCCCATGCTCAGACAGGCGGCCGAGACGGCCATGCGCCAGTTGATGATTTTGCCGTCTCCGATGACGTTGGCGCTCATCAGAAAGTATGCGCCTGCGGTGACGAACAGGAATCCGGAAACCTGCGCAATCTCGTAGAAATTCGCGTAGTAGAAATTGAAGAAAACACCGGTTGACATCTGCATAATGGCCAGACCGATCAGTACCAGCGATGCCGGAATTTTGCGGAAGAATTTGTCGATGAAGCACAGATAGAATTTGCTCAGGAAGATGATGCCGAATATGCCGAACAGCCAGACCGCCCAGCAGGACGGGAAGTAGTAGCCGGTGATTGCGTGATACGGCAGAAACAGGATCAGAACCGGCGCGATGCCGTAATAGGAATAGTATTTACCTTCAAAGAGCAGATGATCCCACGGATAGTAGCCGACGCCGTCGCGCTGACTGCCGTCATAGGGGTTATCCAGTGCGAGCAGATCGGGGTTGGACGGCAAATCCAGATCAACGCGGCCGGCCTCAAACGCATCGACAATCTCCTGTGAGATCTGGTTGCCGTAGGTCGATTTCAGATCCGCGGAGATGCTGTGCGAAGAATTCTGATAGCGCGCCATATTGGTCAGGAACAGCGCGAGTGCAACCAGACATCCGGTGAACACCCATGCAATATTCCGTGCGGGCTGCCGGATTTCGCTGTAGCTGCGGCGGAGCAGGGCGGGGTGGGCGAGCGCGTAAACGATCAGGGCGCCGCCGAACAGGATCAGCAGTCGCAGCAGCGAGAAATGCAGCCCGATCGGCTTGTTGATCTCGATGCTGTCGATCGTGACGGATTCGCCGTCCTCAGAATCGAAGCTGAGCTGCAGGTCGGAAACCGTACCGGAGAAATTGCACGGAACCGTTTCGCTCCGCTTGTTTCCACGGATGGTCTGCACGGACGCGATGCCGTAGCGGTAATTGTTGGAATATGTCGTGTCCTTGATATCGACGCTGAAGTACATGGTGCTTTTCTTCGACGACCAGCCGTGCACCGAGAGCGTGCCGACCGGCGTGTTCAGCCCTTCAAACGTGATAACGGAGTGGCCGTTTTCGGGGTTCATCTTGCTGACCGCGTTGTAATTCTGGGTTTGCGCCGTGGTCATATCGAGCACGCGGTGCGGATAGTCCCCGAAATACAGATGCGTCATATTGAGGTTGAATACGAAGATTTCGAGGAACAGGCATACGGCAAGTGCGCGGATAGCAAACGCGGCGTGTTCAGCGAATTTGCCGCATTTACTTCGGAATTTCTCCTTCTTTGTGAAATGCCATGCTGCCCAGAGCCCGCCGCATCCGAGCGCCAGCAGCAGGACGAACAAAACTGCCTTCATATCATTCTCCTTTTCGGTTTTTGATAGGGTCATACCCTTTTTATTTTATCATAATCGCATGGACAAGAGATGAACGAAATATGTCCGAACTATGAACGAACCTTTCTGCCACAGCTTGTCAAAAAAGTAGTATCTCCGATGGATTTATAATGGGGCTTCGCCCCAAACTCCACCAAAGGGATAGCATCCCTTTGGAATCCCGCGATATAAAATGAAGAAAACACATCACGATTTCTGTCCGGAACGTCAAGGCAGACAAAATAAAAGTTTCGCTCAAGCCTTTTCAAGGGCGAAAGTTATGCACAAGGACTTAAATCGCCCAAAACTAAAGTTTTTGGTCGAGCTTTTTTCAAAAAGCTCGCGGGTTCTTAGGGCAGAGCCCTAAGTCGCTCACCGCAGTGAGCGACCCCCCTGCGTTCAAGAGCTCCGCAAGGGGTGAATTGCCGCAAAGCGGCAAGAGGGGACGCCCTGCGATAGAGGGCATCCCCTTTATTGATACCACTTTTTCTACAGTTAAAGGCGCCGATTTCAACAATCAGCGCCTTTATGCGATATTCAAATGAGCTCCGGGGATGCGATCCCCCTTTCCGATCCGTCGGGAATCCCACTATCCTCACTTTTTCGGAGCAAGCTCCTCGGCGGAAATGAGTCTGGTGATGAACTTCAGGATCTTGGTGACGTCCTCCAGCTCGACCTGCTTTGTGCCGTTTGTGACAGAAGCATTCGAGATACCGGTTTCGGTAATCTTCGCAGTGGAATCACCGCTGATGAATTTGCAGATCAGAACCGCATCAGAAACGTCAACCGTGCCGTCGCAGTTTGCATCGCCCCATTTCATGCCGTCCTGTGAATTGGTGGGGGATTCTTTGCCGCCACGCTCAGTGGTCACGGAGCCGGGCTGCTCAACCGTCGGTTCGGAGGTAGTTGTCTGGCTGACGCGGTGCTCCGTCGTAGCAGTTGTCGTGACGGTTGTTCTGGTGGTTGTCGGCTGCGTTGAGACGGATGTGGTCACAGTCGTTGTGGTCGAAACCTTTGTGGTCGTTGTCGGCTGTGCGGTAGTCGTTGTCGGCTGTGCAGTCGTGGTGACCTGCTGCTTGGTTGTGGTAGCAGGCGGATCGACGATTGTGGCCGGATTGCCCTTCGGGCCGCCGATGCGTCCGCCGTCGATGTTGCTGCCCTCGGTGTTGGCATAGCTTGCGTAGAACTCGGAGAGCGAAAGGCCGTTGCTGCCGAGCGGAACCTTGTGGTCAAGACCAATGTACTTCTTGGAGGTCTGGGTCTTCCACAGAGACTTTTCAAACAGGGAATACTTGTTGTTGTCCCAGGTCTTGAAGTCATTGCCGAGCAGACCGCCGGTATCGCCGGAGTTCGGGTTCAGGCACCAGAAGGTGTGGTTGATGTGATGCTTGACCATATAGTCACGGAGCAGGCACATCCACTGTTCGTTCTTGCCCTTGTCCATATGGCCGCCCCATTCACCAATCAGCAGCGGAGCGATTTCTTCTTCATTGATGTAAGCCCAGGTATCGCGCCAGTAATCGTCAAGCAGGGTCTGCTCAGTGAAATCCTTGTCGAACCATGTCTGATTGAAAACAGACGGGCCGTAGTCATGCGGCGAATAGACAATCTGCGAATTGCCGGTGCCGTCGAGCTTGATCGGCCACTCTCTGACGCCGCGGAGGTTGCCGCCCCACCATGCGCCGATATACGGCGAATTGTCTCTGCGGTCGGCCATACCCCAGTAGTCACCTTCCATTGCGCCGCTCATGGACTGCTCAACGCCTTCAATGAAGATCAGGGCATTCGGATTCTTTTTCAGAATTGCATTTGCGCACTGTGTTGCCGCATAGGCCCAGTTGTTCTCGTCGGTGGAACCGTCCCATTTAGCGGCTTCATCGCCTTCCTGACCCTTGCCGTGCGGCTCGTTCTGCAGGTCATAGCCGAGAATGGTGTCATCGTTTGCATAATGGCCGGCCATCCATGCGAGCGATTCGATCCACGATTCCGTGGTGACGCCTGCCTTGCCGTACCATGTATTCCAGACGTGGCCGGAGTTGTCGGAGTGCGGGCTGTGTACGTCGATAAAGCATTTCAGACCGTACTTTTTGCACTTTTCCAGCAGGATGTCAAAAATCTCCTGACTGTTCTTGATGGTCTTTCCGTCCTCTTCCAGGAAGTCAATGTTGAAGCCGTTGCTCTCATCGCCCCAGGCCTGAACGGAGCTGACCGCATTCGGTTCGCCGTTCATCCAGGAGATGATGAGCTCCGAAGAGATCGGGAAGCGGATGATGTTGATGCCGTGGTCGGCGACAGCCGAAAGGAACGGATCCGCCTCGGTGGCGTAAAGGCCGTGCGGCGCATTCTCGGAGCAGTTCAGGCCGAACCAGTTTGCGCCGGTCAGCCAGACTTCGTTGCCGTCCTTATCGAACAGGCGGCTGCCCTCGGCGTGGAGCCAGTCGTCTCCGGATTCCGCGGCGGCGGCGTGGACGGTGACAGGCTGCTGCAGGCCTTTACCCGCAAAACCGACAGTGCCTGTCGCGGTGATGATTGCTGCCATACAGAGTGACAGCATGTGCTTGTGCTTCATGGTGGTATTCCCCCTCGTTTATTTCCGTGCGGGTGCACGGATGATGAACGGCACTTGAAATGGTATCCGCAGGCCCTCTAAACTGCGGACACCGTACCGTTTGAACCGTGATTGAAAACATGGTGATAAATTTTTGTCAGTTTTCACATTATGGCATCATAATTATACCATATGTACATGAACAAACTATAGACAAATTGTGTATTTTTTGCGAACTGCCGCAAATAATAGGGATATAAATTGAAAACAGCGCAAAAAGAACCCATCCTTGTGCCGGATGGGTTCTTTTGAATATACATATTGTATATTAGTCAGGAATTATTGCAATGCAGCTTAATACGGTGCCAGTTCTTCATCCGAGATCAGCTTTGCAATGAACTTCAGGATTTTGGTCACATCGTCGATTTCGACCTTGCCGTCGCCCTTCTGAACGGACGCATTCATGATTCCCGTTTGCGTAATTTTCGCAGACGCATCGCCGCTGATAAACTTGCAAGCAAGAACAGCGTCGGAAACATCCACCTGATTATCGCAGTTCGCGTCGCCCCACTTGGTATGCCTGGCAGTGGTTGTGGTGACGGAGGAGGTGGTCGGATCGGTCGGCAGTGTTGTGACGGGTGTGGTTGTAGCCGTCGTTGTGACGGTCGTGGTCACCTTGGCGGTGGTTGTACCGGGCTGCGGGTCTGTCACGATCACAGAATGTCCGTCTCCGCCTGCGTCGAGGTTGCTCTTTGCGCCGGAGGCGTAGAACTCTCCGAGCGAGACGCCCGTGCCGTTGATGCCGAGCGGCGTCTTGTGGTCAAGGCCGATGAACTTGCCGGAGCTGGTCTGCCAGAGTGCCTTCTTCAGCAGATCGTACTTGTCCTCTTCCCAGTAGATCGTCGTGCCGTTGCTGGTCTCGGTGACATCGTTCAGATTGTACTTGAAGTTCTTCCACAGACCTTCGGTATCGCCGGAGTTGGTATTCAGGCACCAGAAGGTGTGGTTGATATGATGCTTAATCATATAGTCGCGGAGCAGCGTCATCCATTTTTCGTTGTCGCCGCCCATTTTGCCGCCCCATTCGCCGATGAGCAGCGGAGCGATGTTATCCTCGTTGATGAATGCCCAGGTATCGCGCCAGTAATCGTCGAGCAGGGTCTGCTCGGTGAAGTTCTTGTCAAACCAGGTCTGATTGTAAACAGACGGGCCGTAGTCATGCGGCGAATAGACGATCTGCGAATTGCCGGTGCCGTCGAGCTTGATCGGCCATTCCTTGACGCCGCGGAGATTGCCGCCCCACCATGCGCCGATATACGGCGAATTGTCCTTGCGGTCGGCCATGCCCCAGTAGTCGCCTTCCATTGCGCCGCTCATGGACTGCTCAACGCCTTCAATGAAAATCAGCGCATGGGGATTGACCTTGAGAATCGCATTTGCGCACTTTGTGGCAGCATATGCCCAGTTGTTCTCATCGGTGGAGCCGTCCCATTTTGCGGCGGCATCGCCCTCCGGGCCTTTGCCGTGCGGCTCATTTTCGAGGTCAAATCCGAGGATGGTATCATCATTTTTGTATTCGTTGGCCACCCAGACCAGCGAATCAATCCAGCTCTTGGTTGTAACGCCAGCCTGACCGTACCAGGTATTCCAGACATGTCCGGAGTTATCGGCGTGCGGGCTGTGAACGTCGATGAAGCACTTGATGCCGTATTTCTTCAGCTTGCTGAGAATGATCTCGAAAGCCTTTTTGGAATCGACATGCGTCTTGCCGTCCGCCTCGACGAAATCCTTGTTGATGCTGCCGTAGGTACCGGCCTTTGTGACCTTTCCGTCCTCAGCGACCTCGTCCTTCGGCGGCGTATAAGCGGCCTGCAGACCGCCGCCGGAGACCGGTTCGAGCTCGCCGTTCATCCATTCGATCAGCAGCTCGGAAGAGAACGGGAAGCGGATGATGTTGATGCCTCTGTCCGCGACCTCGCGGAGCAGGTCATCGCAGTCTGCGCTCCAGAGATAGTGTGCGCAGCGCTCGGAGCAGTTGAAGCCGAACCAGTTTGCACCGGTCAGCCAGACCTCCTTGCCGTTCATGTCGTAGAGCCGGCTGCCCTCAGCGTGCAGCCAGTCGTCGTTGGTGTCGTCTGCAGCATTGACGGTAACGGAAAACTGCGGATCATTACCCGTAAATCCGACTGTTCCGGTTGCGGTGAGGATTGCTGCAAGACAAACCGAAGTGACTTGCCTGTGTTTCATAGTCTTTCCTCCCTCATTCAAATGCGGCCGTGCGGTTTGCACGGAGATCAGCGCGTTCGCGGCAGATGTGCCCTCTATGCAGCTGCCGCGCATTTCCGAGCCGTGAATCTCAGAAAATGCCGAAGCGCTTTTTCTCGTAGAACGGTTTTTCCTCAGCGACGAGCTCCTTTGCACGGATCGAAGAAGAAGCAACGCAGTCGAACGGCAGATCGGAATAATCTGCGCAGTCCTTTACGAGTGCAGCGCTGATCTCGTCGATATCCGTATTGTCGTCGCCTTCGAGTGCGATGAGCAGATAGCGCTCGCCCTTCTCGGTTTCCGGACGGATGTAAGCCTTCTTGACGGCCTTCTGCTTTTTGAGCACGCCCTTGAGTGCGTTCAGCAGATCGTCGGTCAGCGGATCGCTTTCCGGCTCGGTGTTCTCATCGGCGGAAGCCTTTGCAGCTTCCATATCGGCCATAGCCTGACGGATGAGATCCTGCTGTGCCTCTCTGGAGTTCTCGGCAGCGCCGAGCGGGTTGGTCGGCTGCGGACGGACTTCCGCAGGAGCCGGCTGCGGTGCGGGTGCAGAGGAGAGCACCAGCTCGCCGCCTCTGTCACCGATCGCAATGATCTGCTGACGGATCAGGCAGAGGGAGCTGCCGAACGGGTTGATGACCATACCGTCGATGGCTTCGTTGGCCTTCATGAAGTGATAAAGATCAACAAAGGACATAACAGCGACCTGGAAGCGCTCGCCGGGCTTGCGGTTCTTCTTCAGCTCGACTTCGTCGGTGAAGGCCGGCATAAACTTTTCGCCCTTCGGGTTGGTCATGATCTGGAAGGCAACGCGGGCCTGAGTCTGCTCGCCCTCCTTGGGCGCTTCCTCCGGCTGCTCGACCTGTGCGGGCAGAAGGTACTTTGCTTCGACCGCTGCCTTCAGGAAGGCCTTTTCGTGCTCTCTGAACTGGGCTTCGTCTTTGATTTTGTTGTCCTCATCTCTGTTGGCAAGGTCCAGCTTGAAGGTGGCCATTGCGTCAACGAGAACGGGGTTTGTAATCGGCTGCATAGGTTCTGGCATGAGAATCCTCCTAATCTCAGTAAAGAATGGTATCCGCCTTTTCGGCGTATAATAGTATTCTAGCATATTTCGGAAAAAAAAGCAAGTTTTTTTCGATATTTCCGCGCAGCGCATAAAAAAGCGGACGAATCACAGGATTCGTCCGCTGTCATCAGCAGTCTCCGCCTTGCCGTCGCCTGAACAATAAAACCCGCTTTGAGCAGGTGGGTATTCGCCTGTGCATCTCACGCTCCCTGGCTACCGCTGACGCGGGAGGTCTGCAATACTTGACACAGAGCAGGATTCCCTGAATATAAGTGTTGGATTATATCAAATCAGGCTTGGTCGCACAAGGCAGAATGCTTTATGCTACATTTAGTATACCATGAAGGCTGAAAAAAATCAATCGGTAACTTTCACCAAAATTTATGTTGAATTTTGGATAATATTACTCAGAATCTTCATCTTCGTCGTCTGCTTCCTCATCAAGCCGTGCGATGAACAGATCTGCAATGCGCTCGTACTCCTCGTCGCTTTCGATCGGCTCAAGGATCTCATTGCCCTCAGCATCCGTTTTTGCGCAGAGAACGACAAGCTCGACCTCACCCTCCAGCAGCTCCTCCGGATTTTCGATATGCGGGATGAGCGCGAAGTAAACCTGTCCGTTTTCTTCGAGCACGTCGATCAGTTCAAACAGCTTTTCGTTTCCGTCCTCATCTACGAGTGTGTAGAGATCGGCATTGTCCATCAGTTCATCCTGCTCCATAGGCATATTTTGCTCTTGCATTCTCTTACTCCGTTCTGCCGGATCGGATCCGGGCTGAAATTTACGGATATCCGTATGACAATATTGTAACCGATTTTCCGGAAAATGTCAAGCCGGTTTTTCAACAAGAATTTTCACGAAATTTTCAAAAAAAGTTACGTGAAACTATTGACAAATCACATAATACATGCTATAATAAAACCATAAGAACAGCAAAGACATTCCCGAAGCGGATCGGAAGAACGGCTCAGAAGAACCGGCCATTCAGATGAACCGGATTCCGCTTCTGATGAAGCAGAGGGGCAATGCTCCGGCAGTTCTTATAACAACGAATCTGCGGCGTTTCCGGTTTATGCATCGTCTGCATGAACTGCGTAACGGCTGGCGGTATCGGCCAGCCGGGATCCGGCCGCAAAACATATTCAGAAAGGATGCGTGAGGACCAATGGATACAATGGAATTTGTCCCATTCGTTGACGGAGGCTCGTGCGCGGTGTGTTCTGTGTGACAATATGCACTCTCTTGCTTCCGGTTTTGCGCTTCAATCCAGCAGACTGAAAGTCCGAAGCAATAAAAACCGGATATGCGGGTGCGATTCCGATATGGAAGCTGGCACAGAATACCGCCGGCCGATGGGTCGGTGCAGAAGAGCAGCGCGCAGCCGCAATGCAGCAAGAAGGTTGAAATAACAGTGAAAAAAGGAAAAACAGGCTGCAGCAGGTGCAGCTGAACAGCGGAGATGCGGGTCAAAGAGAACGGCTCATGTCAGCGGCCGCTGAAAAAGATTATGATTGACCGTCAATGATAAATGGGAAAGGATCTTTACCCCGTGCGGCTCATGAAGCAGGTGCACGACTGCGGAAGAGTCAGCTTGGGAGCACCGGGGCGCATTCCCGTGGATGTGAAGCGGCTCCCGCACAAATGCCGAGGGGCATTGATATAGATTCTTTCTATACCGAAAAACTGAAAAAAACTGAATAGCAAATAAGGGGAGGCTTCAGCAGAGAAGCCTCCTTTATTTTGGATTTACGGCAGCCGCCGCAGAGCCGGAGCGCCCTTTTCGCCTTTTTTCGAGCGATATCCGTTTTTCTTTCCTGTTTCTTCTTTTTGAACCTCTTGACAAAGCGTGCGGCAGGCTGTAAAATAGAAAACAGTTCGGCAGCGCATTGGCGGAGCCGATACAAAACAGGGAAAAGCCATGGATTTTCCGTCCTGTACCAAACACTGCATTCGTTTCCGAACAACAACACACTATTTTTCACTGAAAGGACTTATATCGCATTGAAGAAAAATTTTCTCACCAAACTTGCTGTCCCTGCATTTGCGGCGGCAGCACTCGCCGGCATGGGCAGCATGACAATGACTGCACATGCGGCAAAATACCACTGGTGGATATCACGCGGCCTTGACGGCTTTTCCAGTGTCAGAACTGACTTTGACTGGACTGTTGACAGCCGTTATAACATCACGGAAAGCTCTGCCTACCAGACGGCGAACGGCTTTCTTGCCTCTGCCAACGGCTGCTGCAGAACCTACACAAGTCTGCTGGAGCATGACTGGGTCACGAACTGCGGCCCAACTGCCAATATCGGCATTGGCGGCGTCGTGACCATTCCGTTCGGCTATCAGTTCAAAGATAAGGTCGTCCTGTTTAATTCCGGCGGTTCCAGAGTTGACTGGAATGCGGGCTGATTGATTTCTGCAGAACCGTTCTGTATGCCGGAGCGCTGCAGAACGGTTCTGCTTTTCTGTATGGAGAAAAGAATGATAGAACTAATTGATTTTCAGAAGCAATATAAACACAACACCATTTATGAACCGACCAACACAGTTTTTCCGGGCAATTCCATCAGCTTTCTGATGGGAAAGAACGGCTGCGGCAAAACAACGCTTATGAAATGTATCGGGATGCTGGAGAACTACGGCGGCAGCATCCTGTTTGATAAACAGCCGCTTCCGGCGGTGCGGAATCAGTGCATGATTATCTGGGACGATACGCCCTGCTGTCAGAACCTCAGCGGCTTTCAGAATCTGATGCTGCTGTCAGAGGACAAATGCAGCAAAAAGGAGGTCCGGCAGACGGGGGAGCACTATCTGAAGCATTCCGTCCTGAACCGGAAGGTCAAAACGTATTCATACGGCCAGCGGAAAAAGCTGATGCTTGCGCTCGCGGATCTGCTGAAGCCGAAGTATCTCTTGATGGATGAAATCTCCAACGGTCTGGATGCGGACATGATGGACGAGCTTGCAGCGCATCTGAACAGCATGAAGCAGCACTGCACAATCATCCTGACCGGACATCAGTTTGGATTTTATGAAAAAGTCGCAGAACATGTCTTTGTAAAAGGAAAAACAACCGTAACAGAAGTTCCACCCGAAGAATGTGCAGCCGGAAGTCTGGAGGAGATCTATCATGCATACACAGCTCAGACGTGATTTTCGCTATTTCGGCTATTCCGGATTATGGCTCCTGATGACCGCGCTGTTTCTTCTGGGCGCCCTGATGATATGTCATACAAACGATCAGCATGCCCGTATGAATATTATAACTTATCAGCGATCGGCAGAGATAGCGGAGCGCGACGGAGAGGATATTCAGGCTTTGATTGAACAGGGCTACAGCAATCTGGTGATTGGTGAGAACGGCGGCGGAGTCGAGAACCCGATTGCGTACTATTATGAACAGACCGGTATCTCGCTGGATAACATGCAGCCTAGACGGCTTGTGCCGCTGCTGATGGCAGGAGAGCTGGCGCTTGCCCCGCTGCTTGCGGCATTTTTCGGGCTGCTGTGGGTCTCTGCCGATTACAAAAACCGAACCTTCCGCGACCGTGCCATACGATTCGGCAAGCAGTCCGCCGTGATCTCACGGCAGCTCAGCGGCTCTCTGATTCTGCTGCTCATGCTGATGATTGCGGTGCTTGCGGCCTTTGGCTTTCAGGCATATTTCAGACATGCATTCTATGCAGACTTCCCGGATGCGGTCACGACATTCCCGATGAGCACGGAGAGCGTTCCGGCTGTTACACACTTGAAATGCATCGCATTCGTTCTGTTTATCATGCTGCTGTTCTACGAGTTCGGTTTTGCAGCGGGCAGCCTGTTCCGCCAGAATCCGGTTTCATATGCGCTGGTCGGCGCATACGTGATTTTCTCGCGGCCGGTTCTGCGCTATGGCATTGCGAATATCATCGGCAGATTTGCGCAGAAGATCTTTCCGTTTACCGGGGCAACCACGCTTACGCCGGGCAAGCCGATTGCCTTGCTTCCGGGCGCACTGATTCTGATTGCCGCGCTGCTTGTGCTGATTGCGCTGAATTCGGTCATTGTGCAGAAACGGAGCGCATACTGATTTACTTTCTCTGCATTCAAAGGCGCTGGCGGTACCGTCAGCGCCTTTTCGGCCGTATCTGTCACGAAAGCCGGATAATTATACGGATATCCATTGCAATTTTTATAATAGTGTGGTATAATATCGGCAGAAACAAGCGAAGCAAGCAGGAGGAACGAAGAATGAATCAGGCAGAAAAAATCCTGCAGGCCGCAGAGCAGAAGCTCGGCGTACCTGCTGCAAAGGCAGAGGTTCACGCGCTGCACAATGCGCTCGGAGAGGCGGTGCTCAGCGAACTGCTGCCGCACTGGAATGCCTGCCGGCAGGCGCATCTTGCAAGCCGCAGGGTCTGTTATTTTTCGATGGAATTTCTGATGGGACGCGCAGTGTTCAACAATTTGTACTGTCTCGGACTGCTGCAGGATATGGAGCAGGCGATGCAGAAAGCGGGCACCTCGCTTTCTGTGTTTGAGGAGATCGAGGATGCGGCGCTCGGAAACGGCGGCCTCGGCAGACTCGCAGCCTGTTTTCTGGACAGCGCGGCGGCGTGCTCGCTGCCGGTTGACGGCTACGGCATCCGTTACCGCTACGGCCTGTTTAAGCAAGGGTTTGCGGACGGCCGTCAGACCGAAACCGGCGATGACTGGTCGCGGTTCGGGGATCCGTGGAGCATCCGCTGCGATGCAGACGCGGTTCCGGTGAAATTCCGCGGACAGATCGTGCTTGCCGTTCCGTATGATATGCCGGTCATCGGCTTTGCACAGGACGGCAGTATGCCGCATATCGGCACGCTGCGGCTGTGGCAGGCAGAACCGGTCGAAGCATTTGACTTCAACACGTTCAATGCACAGCACTATCTGGAAGCGTCCAAGGAAACAGTCACGGCGGAGGACATTTCCCGCTGCCTGTACCCGAACGATGACACCGCAGAGGGAAAGGCGCTGCGGCTCAAGCAGCAGTATTTCTTCTGCGCGGCCTCGCTTTCGGACTGCCTGAAAAAGCACAAGGCGCAGTTCGGCACGCTGGATTCGCTGCCGGAGCATCTGGCTGTGCAGCTGAACGATACGCATCCGGTCATTTCGATTCCGGAGCTGATTCGTCTCTTGCAGATTGAGGGATATTCCTTTGCACAGGCGCTTGACATGGCAAAGCGCATTTTCTCCTATACGAACCACACGATCATGCAGGAAGCGCTGGAAAAATGGGACTGCGATCTGGTCGAGCGCCTTCTGCCGGAGATCTATGCGATCATCCTGCAAATTTCGGAGCAGCATCTCGAAGAGCTCTATGCCGAAGACATTCCCGCGGCGGAGATCAGAGCGATGCGGATTGTCCGCGACGGTCAGGTGCATATGGCAAATCTGGCGATGTATGCCGGCGCTTATGTCAACGGTGTTGCGGCGATTCACACGGAGCTGCTGAAAACGACCGTCCTGAAGGAATGGTATGCGTGGAAGCCGGAAAAATTCCAGAACAAGACAAACGGCATCACGCAGCGGCGCTGGCTCGGCGTCTGCAATCCGGAGCTGACCGCGCTGCTTGCAGAGCTGAACGGCTCAGCGGATTTCCTGACCGATCTGGAGCAGCTGAAACCGCTTTCCCGCTTTGCAGAGGACAAAACGGTGCTGGAGCGCTTCCGGCAGGTCAAGCAGCTGAAAAAGCAGCAGCTTGCCGATTTTATCGAACAGACGGAGCATGTGCGCATTGATCCTGCATCCTGCTTTGATATCCAGATCAAGCGGCTGCATGAATACAAGCGGCAGCTGCTCAATGCCTTTTCGATTCTCTGGATTTATTTCGGCATCAAGGACGGCACGATCCGCGATTTTCAGCCGACGACCTTCCTGTTCGGCGCCAAGGCCGCACCCGGCTACCGCAGAGCCAAGGCGATCATCAAGTATATCAGCGAGATTGCCAAGCTGATTGACAGTGCCCCGGATGTCCGCGGACTCATCAAGGTGCATTTTGTGACCAATTATAATGTATCCTATGCAGAAAAGCTCGTGGCCGCCTGCGATATCTCGGAACAGATCTCGACGGCGGGTACAGAGGCATCCGGCACCGGCAATATGAAAATGATGCTCAACGGTGCGGTGACGCTCGGCACGCTCGACGGCGCGAATATTGAAATTGCAGATGCGGCGGGCGCAGAGAACAACTATATCTTCGGAGCGACGGTCGAGGAGCTCGCCGGCCTGAAAGACTATTGCAGCCGTTCCGTGATGTCGAAGAACCCGATGACTGCAAAGGCCGTCCGGACGCTGATTGACGGCACGGTCTCCGACGGCGGAACCGGAGAATTCCGGGAGCTCTATTTTGCGCTGCTGGACGGTGCAAGCTGGCATCAGCCCGATCATTATTATCTGCTGCTGGATCTGCCGTCCTATGTGGAAACGAAGCTGCAGGCGCTTTCGGATTACCGGGAACGCCCGGCAGAATTTCTGGCAAAGCAGTGGCGGAACACCTGTGCGGCGGGGCCGTTCAGCTCTGACCGCACCATCCGGCAGTATGCAGCGGAGTGCTGGCATATTTCGCAGGTCTGAACGCAGCCCGGAAGGAGGACAAGATGGGAGAATCGGTACTGATCCGCAGCTACGTGAACATGCTTCGCAATTATGCCCGGTTCACGGGAAGAACGGAGCGCACGGAATACTGGCTTGCGGTGCTGATGCACATTTCGGCCACGCTCATCCTGTTTATTCTGTACAGCATCAGCCGATTGCAGTTTTTCTCGTATCTGCTTTCGTTATATCAGATGCTGCTGTTGGTTCCGATGTATTCGCTGAACGCAAGAAGACTGCATGACGTCGGCAAGAGCGGCTGGTGGCAGCTGATCGGTGCAAGCGGCATCGGCGGCATTTTTCTGCTGGTCTGGATGGCACGGCGCGGCGAAACGGACGTGAATCTCTACGGCGCCGACCCGCTTCCGGTGCAGAGATACTGAAAGGAAATGCATATGAAAATCACATTGGTCAGACCGGCTGCGGAGCACGAGGCTGCCGCACTGGATTTCAGACAGGAATTTTTCGACCATGACGAGCCGGTCATCAACGGCAGCGAGCTGCTGGACAAAACCGACAGCTATGCAGATTGGCTCAGCTCGGTCACAGACAACACAAGCGCGGAGACGGTGAACCCCGACTGGGTCGTGACGGATACCTTTTTTGCGCTGGATCAGACCGGCCGGATCGTCGGCATCATTGACCTGCGCCATACGCTGAATGTCTTTCTGAAGGACTTCGGAAACACCGGCTACAGCGTGCGCCCGACCGAGCGGCGCAAGGGCTATGCAACGGAAATGCTGCGGATGCTGCTTGAGGTTGCACGGAATGCGGGGCTGGATTCGCTGCAGCTTTCGGTGGAACCGGCGAATGAACCGTCCATGAAAACGATCGTGAAAAACGGCGGCACCTATGAGCGCAGCTTTGCGTTTTCGGGCGGGCAGGCGGATGTCTACCGGATTCTGCTGTGACCGCAAAACTTGAATATGAAAAAAGACGGCGCCGTGAGACGCCGTCTTTTTGATATGGATTAGTTCTGGGGATTCTGGGGGTATTGCCCCGGATATTTCTGAACAATATAATCTTCCAGCGTGTCATTCCAGGTACCGTTCGCGCATTCTGCGCAATATTTCCGAACGATCTGAGCGTCATTGAGAGTGAGTTGTCCGTCGCTGTCCACATCGCAGAGAACCTCCTGGATGCTTAACAGGCCAGATGACTGTCCGGTGGCGATTCTGTTTACAGCCTGACGGATAGCCGATGCATCTGAAGTTGTCACAGCGCCGTTGTTGTCAATGTCACCAATCTGTGTGTTGCACCACGGCGTAACATTGCATTCCGGATGTCTGATATGGTAATTAGCATAAAGGAATGTTGCGTCTTCAGGAATATCTGTGAACATGAAGTAGCGACGGTTCGGGTTAAAATCAGCATCTGCATCGACATTGAACCAGAAGTCGCCCTTATCCTTGTCGCGGATTCTGACCAGGTTCCATGCGTGTACGCCCCCGACGGAATACATATATTTTGCCTCAATGCCTGCGCAAATGAGCATGAACTGATTGAGCTGTGCATAATGTCTGCAAACCATAGATTTGTTCAGCAGAAGCGCCATAACAAAAGAATTGGTTTCATTACCTTTAGTGAATTTTTCCCGGCAAAGGCAGTCGATTTTTCTGACGGCATTATACTGTTTCCACGCAGTAAGAGACGTTGCGCTTTCCTGAACGCTTCCGTAATATGTGACACCAGCTTCTGCAAGGAATTTCTTTGCTAAGCTTTGCTCAATCGCATGCTTATAGGGCTGTTCGTTTGGATTATGCGGATCTTGCTGAATCACGAAGCCAAAGAACTTTTCGCACGTTCCGATGAATGTTATCTCAGGGCTTTCCAGTTTGACACCATTTTCGGCGTGTTTTTTAATGATGGCTTTCAGGTCAGTATATTTACTTTTATTGCTGTTGTAGAAATACAAACCAGTCAGATTTGGATACTTGCTATTTGCTAAATTATCCCACTTTTTGATGTTTTTCGGAAGCCGCAGCTCAGTTACGGAGCTGGCGCTGGAACCGATACCCGGAATAATTTCTGTAATACCATTAAATTTGCTTGCAGAAAAATCAATTTTTCCGTTCTTGATCAATTTGTCAGGGTAAAGATCGAAAAGAATGTTTCCGAAGAAGGCGTATCCTTCATTTACTTGATTTTGTCTGTATTTTGTACCGTGCATTGCATAACCGCCCAGTTGGGTTAAGTTCGGATTCGGGAAAGTGACACTGCTCAGATTGGCAGAATTATAGCCAATTCCTTGACCGATCTTCAGCAGCGAAGAAGGCAGAGAAAGCGATGTAATTGTGGAATTACGTGCAGCAAAATCATTTCCGATTTCAACAACGGTATAGGTCTTTCCGTTGCGGGTAACCGTGCCGGGAACAGTAACGCTGGCCTTCTTGATTTCAACGCTTTCAGCGCGGACGCCCTGCTTGGTCTGGCCGTTTTCGGTGTAAGAAACGATCTTGTATTTGAATCTGTTTTCGGTTGTGCTGCTGGATGCGGGAACGTAGAAGATATCGTCTGCAGCGTAAGCGACAGCTTCATTGGCTGCGGGGGCAGCAGAAGTGATCGGGAGGGAATAGAGCGGTGCAGAGACAAAGGTAAGCGCCATGAGCGCTGTGCAAATCTTTCTGGTGATAGACTTCATTTTATGTATTTTCCTTTCATGCTTGTTGCTGTGCAGAATCAACAAATTGGTAAAATAGCTGATACTTGGTTAATGCGCATATACCGTGTCAACTTCCTGTATTATAATTTATCTTTGAGAGAGAACACAAGTCAAAAATTGCGACGCGATTCATCATTTATTGCTGTTCTATATATAATATGTATTGTGCGATATGTATAAATTATTAACAGATTAGGTTTCGCCTGCTTTTGCTGTTTTTTTCTTCAAATGCTTGACAAAGCCGCGGGAATGTGGTATAATATTAGCGTTGTCTGGGTGTGGCGCAGTTGGTAGCGCGCTACCTTGGGGTGGTAGAGGCCGCCCGTTCAAGTCGGGTCACTCAGACCAGTGTCGGCAGAAGCCGGCAGCATCGGAAACGCCTGTGCAGAAATGCATGGGCGTTTTTTATGCCGTCCGTAAGATCCCTCGCAGCAGTCTGCGGGGGATTTTTGTATTCCACCCCGCTTCGACCTTTTCCGCGCATCCGATATGCTAAAATAAAGGCATCCCTGAAAAGAAAGGACGCGGAACAATGATAGAACTCAGGCAGGAGCCCGAAAAGCTGACGGTATTTCTCAGCGGCGAGCTTGACCATCACCATGCAAAGGAGATTCGTGAGGCGATAGATTTTGCAGTGCGGGAGCAGTTTCCGCCGGTTGTCGTGCTGGATTTCCGGCATGTGACGTTCATGGACAGCTCCGGCATCGGGCTGATTATGGGGCGTTCGCGGCTGATGGAGGAATACGGCGGCACACTGGAAATACACAACCCCTCGCAGCAGATCCGCAAGGTGCTGCGTATTTCTGGGGCGGACAGGCTGGCGGTCATCCGGAATCATGTAGATTCGGCTGCACCGGCCGGAAAGGAACCGGAGCATGAATACGCTGAATGAACTGAAATGTACATTTCCGGCGCGCTCGGAGAACGAGAGCTTTGCGCGGACGATGGTCTGTGCCTTTGCCGCGCAGCTTGACCCGACGGTCGAGGAGCTTGCCGATCTGCGGACGGCAGTCTCCGAGGCTGTGACGAACAGCATCGTTCATGCATACCGTAACGCGGAGCCCGGCACGATCACAGTGACAGTGCGTCTGCTCCCGGACGCCGTGATTTATGTCCGGATTGCAGATCACGGCTGCGGCATTGCGGATATCGCACAGGCAATGACGCCGCTGTATTCGAGCGCACCCGCCGAAGAACGCGCCGGACTGGGGTTCACGGTGATGCAGAGCTTTACGGACAGGCTGACTGTCACGAGCAAGCCGGGGCGCGGTACGACCGTGACTATGCGAAAGAAGCTGACGCATGAAGCAGACAAAGGAACCGGCGGTTGCAGCTGAGGCGCATCTCGGGCTGGTGCATCTATGTGCAAACCGGTTCCGGGAGCGCGGCATCGAATATGAGGAGCTGTATTCGGCGGGATGTCTCGGACTGGTCAAGGCGGCGAATGCCTTTGACCCGCAGCGCGGCGTCTGCTTTTCGACTTATGCAGTTCCGGTGATTCTCGGAGAAATCCGGCGGCTGTTCCGGGAAGGCGGAAGTCTGCACATCGGCAGGCGATTGCAGGAGCTTTCGCGGCGTGCGATGGCAGAAGCAGACCGGCTCCGGCAGGAAAACGGCGCAGAACCGACCGTCCGGCAGATTGCAGCGGCACTCGGCGTATCCGAAGCGGAGACAGCGGAAGCGCTGTGTGCAGCGCAGCCGGTGCTTTCGCTGACGACAGATTCCGGGGACGGAGAGACTGTGCTGGATGTACCGGAGCCGTCGCCGGAAGACCGTTTACAGGAGCATGTGGCGTTAGAGCAGGTACTCGGACAGCTCAGTGAGCAGGATCGCAGACTGATTACGCTGCGGTATCGGGAGAATCTGACGCAGTGTGCTGTTGCTGCAAAACTAGGCATGACGCAGGTACAGGTTTCCCGCCGGGAGAAAAAAATCCTGCTTTATCTCCGCACCGAACTGTCAGGCGGGCGGGCAGTGCCCGCTTCCAATTCCCTTCGGGTGCCGGCAGCGGAGCTCCCTCCAATATAACAAGTTCACGCCGCTGACGCGGCTTCTGAGGAGTAACTTCTCCCTATGCTAAAGCCTGCGCTAGGACAAAACGTCACTCAAAAATAAAGTTTCGGTCAAGCCTTTACAAAGGCTTGCGGAGTCCAGAGGCAGAGCCTCTGGTCGCTCTCCGCAGAGAGCGAAA
>JAFRTG010000048.1 GCA_017427265.1 Oscillospiraceae bacterium
AATGTTCGGAATGACCGTACTGCCTTCGCATTCAAGACGGTGTATCACTCTTGGATTAATGAAAACGCCTTCGCCTTCATGAAGTACATACCGTTTGCTGCCAGCCAAAAGATAGGCTGTTCCTCTTTCCACAAGGATAAATTCCACCTCGCTGTGCCAGTGCCAGTCAATGGTATGAAGCTCAAACTCCCATATATCCTCATAATAGTATCTGAACGGATACTCATTACTTCCATGAGCGACTGTTTCACGGAAAGTCTCGTCTGCTGATATTTTCGGATAGTTACTGTCAGGCATATATTCACCGTCCCCTCTATTATCTGTGATATTGTGTAATAAAAATATGATTTTATGCATTGAATCAGTCTGAAAACTCGTATATAATATAATCAGTATAGCACAGAACAATGATAAAGTCAATATTTCGGAGGTGGTTGATTGTCAAGATCAGAAAATAAAGCGTTCTATCATAAATTGATAACGCTTTCCCTGCCGATAGCACTTCAAAGCCTGATGCTCGCTCTTGTAGCCGCCTGTGACGCTCTTATGCTCGGACGGGTAGAACAGAATGAAATGACTGCGGTATCTCTTGCAACGCAGATACAGTTCGTGCAGAATATGTTCATCTGTGCCGTGACAGGTGCGGGGGCGATACTCGGAGCGCAGTACTGGGGCAAGGGTGACAGACGCACTATGGAGGAAATATTCTGTCTGATGCTGCGTGTCAGCGGCATCGTTTCACTGATATTCTTCACAGCCTGCGAGCTTATCCCCTCATTGCTGATGCGGATATTTTCGGGTGATGAAGTGATAATCGGCATAGGCTCGGCGTATCTGCGGACAGCAGGCTGGTCTTATCTGATAACAGGCATATCTCAGTGCTATCTTACGATGATGAAGGTCACCGACAGAGTGAAAGCAAGTGCCTTTGTCAGTTCATGTGCGGTGATACTCAACATCATCTTCAATTTGGTACTGATATTCGGTATGCTCGGTTTCCCTGCCATGAAAGCAAGAGGTGCGGCACTTGCAACGACTTTAGCCCGTGTCACAGAGCTTATTCTTGCGGTGTACCTGACATCGGGCAAGGAGCATATACGTCCCGTGTGGCGCAGTCTTTTCAGCACAAACAAACAGCTTACAAAGGATTTTATGAAGCAATGTCTGCCGCTTATGGGCGGTTCACTTTTCTGGGGTGTAGGATTTACCTCATATACGGCTATCATCGGTCATATCGGAACGGATGCCGCTGCGGCAAACTCGGTGGCGTCGGTGGTGCGTGACCTGATCTGCTGTATCTGCAACGGTATCGGCAGTGCGGCGGGTATCATCGTCGGTAACGAGCTTGGGTCAGGAAAGCTGGACACAGGCAAGGCTTACGGGATAAAGCTGAAAAATATATCCTTTGTGATCGGCTTTTTGTCAACAGCATTGGTACTGGCGGTGACGCCTGTTGTGGTGAACGCCGTCAAGCTGACCGACGAAGCGAGAAGCTACCTTACCGGAATGATGATCATAATGTCGGTATATATGATAGGCAGGTGCGTTAATACCGTCACGATAAACGGTGTACTTGACGGCGGCGGAGATACTGTTTTCGATATGTACAGCTTAGTGGTATGTATGTGGTGCATAGCTATCCCGCTGGCACTGCTCGGTGCGTTCGTCTTTCATTTCCCCGTTCTCGCTGTCTATGCCTGCACCTGCCTTGACGAGGTAGGAAAGATACCGTGGGTCATGCTGCGTCTGCGAAAATACAAATGGGTGAAAGACCTGACCGTAAACAAGAATGAAAAGCAGTCCGAAATGATATGTGAAGGAGAATTATTATGACAAGCAGAAAGTTTACCGAAATGTCCCCCGAATGGGTGCGCAAGCCGAATCATGTTACATTATCGGATGACAGGATCGAGATCATTACCGAAAGCGGCACCGATCTTTGGCAAAGGACATATTACGGTTTCACAAACGATAATGCACCTGTATTGCAGGCACAGACCGACGAGAAGTTCTTCTCATTCATTGTAAAGACGCAGTTCGCAAGCAAAGACCGCTTCGATCAGTGCGGTGTGGCGATGTATCTCGACAGTGACAACTGGTTTAAGGCTTCTATTGAATACGAGGACGAGAATATTCAGCGGCTTGGCAGTGTTGTCACGAACAACGGCTATTCCGACTGGGCGACTACTGATATTTCTTCCGATATCAAGGAAATGTGGTATCGTTTCAGCCGCCGTGAGAGCGATTTCTGTATCGAATGCAGCAGGGACGGAAAAGATTTTAAGCAGATGCGTATCTTCCATATGTTCGCAGGTGCGGAAAGTATAAAGTTCGGTATATATGCCGCAAGTCCGACTACGGGTTCATTCAAGGCTGTATTCACCGATATGACCGTTACAGAGTGTCAATGGAAATCTGATGCTGAGTGGAAAAAGTAAAATATGAAAAAGAGTGGCGGATTCACCGTTTCGGGTGAACGGCACTCTTTTCTTATTGCAATTGAAGTAATACTTCTATTTTAGCGAGTTACTTATTCTATAGAATAAAACGTGTTTGATAGAGTTTGTAGGGCTATTCTCTGAATTATGGGAATAGCTCTTATATTTTTACGAATGGAAATATGAAATACATAGCGAATCCGCCTGTTATTCTGTATACATTCAAATAAAAGCGTTGTCCTCTGTACTTAGAGGTCAACGCTTTTTACTGATATTTCGCTGATTTGGAATAGTATCGATAAGTGTCATTTACAAAGGTTGTTGACGAAACTCACGAACAGTTTTGTGGTGCATAAAAGAGCGTCACTCTCCATTTGATTGTAATATGAAGAATGATGCTCTTTTTCGTTATAGCAAAATCGTCTGTTTATCGCATTTTTGATTGTTCGTAAGGTGTTCGGGTAGGTTCGCCATCTCGCAAACGTATCGTTTGGCGTATTTCTTTATTGTTCATACCGATATCCCTTATTTAGAACAAAGACTGGTTATTCTTCAGATTTCTGATATCTCAAATCGCTTGAAAACGGTATCCGTCACATATTCTTTTTTCAGTTCAGCCAGTGCCTGATAATGCAGTGTTTCCATGTGAAATTGCACGGCTTCTGCCGATTTCCAGATCTCCAGCAGCACCAGTTCATTTTCGTTTTCCGGGCTGAAATAGTAATCGTATTTTTCGTTTCCGACCTCTGCACGGGCAGCATCTGCAATGCCCTGTCTGATAATCGCATTGTAAAAATCGTTCCGCTTTCCATCTTTCAGATAATAATGCACTTCTACCATTCGTTTCACAGAGATTCCACTTTCGCTTCTGATATGATTTCTGATGCAGACGTAACGCGCTTGGCATCTGCAATGTTTGCGCCTTTGACATACGGTTCCAGCCTGACCGCTGTTTTTCCGATTCCGCTGCTGCCGGATGTTGCAAAAATATGGATTGTTTTGCCGATCCAGTCATATCCCTTGCAGAAGGTATTGACCACATTGGGTGCGGCATAGTACCAGATCGGGAAACCGAGATACACCGTGTCGTATTCGTCCCAGTTTTCAATCCTGCCAGTGATGGGAACATCCGCTTTTCCGCGTTTCTCCTTGTTGCATCGCGCAAACGGATTGATCCATTTCAAATCTGCTTCACTGTACGGCTGTTCCGGTCTGATCTCAAACAGTTCTGCACTGAGCGCCTTGCTGAGTTCCTCTGCAATCTTTCTTGTTTTGCCCGCTTCGGCACTGAAATAAATCACGATCGTTTTCATGATGCACCCTCCAGATCTTCACGGATAAAGTGTGTACACTGCCATGGCTCCTTTTCCGGCAGACCGTACCGTTCTTTGCCGAGCGCAATAGACCGCATCAGAAAGCTCATATTCCGTGCGAGTGTCCGCATCGTTTGCAGACCTTCTGCATCATGCGCCGCCTCTCCCGGTTTCCTGCCGTGGACACTGTTCCAGTACTGGCTGGATACAACCGGCATTCCGCTGATTGTGAAATACTTGTTCAGCTCGTCAAAGGTTGCAGAACAGCCGCCGCGTCTTGCAATCACAACACTGGCTCCTACTTTCATTGTCTTGTCAAAATGCGAGCTGTAAAACAGACGGTCAAGGCAGGCGATCAGCGTCGCATTCGCGGATGCGTAGTATACCGGTGACGCAAGGATCAGACCGTCTGCGGCTTCCAGCTTCTGTACAACTTCATTGACGGCATCGTCAAACACGCACCTTCCAAGTTCTGCACATTTTCCACAGGCAATGCAGCCACGGATGCTCTTGCTGCCGATCTGACAGACCTCTGTGTCAATCCCTTCTGCGGCAAAGGTTTTGACAAGCTCCGATACAGCAATAGCCGTGTTGCCGTTCGGATGCGGACTTCCGCTAAGAATCAGTACTTTCATTGGCGTTTTCTCCTTTGGCATTGTTTTCAGTGACCGGTGATTCAAATCATCGGTCTGCGGAACCAATAACCGCATTTCCTTAAAATGCGAATATAACACCCTCTTGTTTCTTTTCAATTATCATAACCGAAAAGACAAAAAATGTCAAGGAGACTGTTATCATTCTGCCGGAGGCAGTTTATAAGTTTCTCTCCGCCATGCCCGCCGAAGATCTGTTATGTTCCGATACCGAGCCGCGAAAAGAACGCCTGCTGCACCTGAAGATATGCCGTCAGTGCTTTGCAGATACGGACATACGGCTTATGCAGCGTTTTTTCTTGCGGAACCTGTCCGTGCAGCTGCTTTCCGCACGCAGACGTTTTGCGCTTTTTGCGCTCACATACTGAAACACCCGGCATTGCCGGGTATTTCACGTTCCATATTTTTGCTGATTTTTGATGCATCCGGTATGCTTTTCTGCTACCGTAAAACAGCAGGAGCCCTGCTCCGATCAGAAGTGCAGTGAGTCCGGTCAGAAACAGGATCCACTGCTTTTTGTTCCCAGCCCAGACTTGCTATGCTTTTATCTTCCGATATTTGAAATGAATTTCCGAAATTGGAAAAAGGGACGATTCGAAAGCTCTCTAGCGCGATGCAGAAGCATCGTAAAATTGTACTTTCTACGATGCCGATTTTGAAGCGTGTGCGATTTCGTGTGCAGTAAAATTTGCACCGTCTGAGCTTCAACCAGACGGTGCTTTTCATTATTCTGTCATGTTGTTAATCAGAATGCTTCCTTCTGGTAGCTGCAAAACAACAGGACGATCTAAAGCTGAGCAGTAGCTTCTTGTCTAAGTACAATTAATGTGCTTTTATGTACGATTTGACACCGCATTTAATGTTCATGTCAGAATGTTCTTATTCAGCATGCAAAATAACCGATCACGCGATTTATTTGTGGTCCCCGTTTTCGGGGCTGTTTTTCAGACAGATGCTGATGATCGCCGCCGTCAGCTTCTCTGATCTTGGAAGGAAGAAGTTCGCGGCGGGTCCGACCAGAAACGCGCAGACCAGAGTGCCGATCCCCCAGATGCCGCCCTGCAGCGCGCCAAGTAGGACAAATGAAAAATCGGTGAGGATGCGGATGATGCCGAAGCGCTTTTTGCTCTTATCGCTGATGACCACCGCAACGAGATCATTCGGCCCTGTGCCCGCTTCTGATTTGATGACGACCGTCATACCGAATGCGAGGATCACACAGCTCGCTGCCAGAACACCCAGCTTTGCGGCAAACGGCAGCGCACCGATTTTGAGCGGCGAGAGCAGCCACGAGAAAAAGTCAATGATCGGGCCGCCGAAGACCATGCAGATCAGCGTGCCGATTCTGATATAGGAGCGGTCTGTCAGCAGTAGGATCAGGATGATGAGCACACAGACCGCCATATGTGTGATGCCGTGCGTCAGGAACGTTAGACCGAAACCGGTCAGCGTCCGCAGGAGCCCCTGGATCAGAACATTGAAGGGATCGGCACCGAGGTCGGAAAGCAAAAAGAGCGTGACGCCGAAATGTGCGGTCACAAGACCGACAAGCAGGATCAGAACACGCAGGATCGTTTCTTTGAGGCTTTGTTTCATACGGTTTCTCCATTGGCTGCAGACGGCGAAGGACGTTTCATATATACATTATAACATATTTTCCCCGCTACGACAAGAGATCGGTAAGTTTTATTTTTTTAGATGAAGTGTTTACGAGTTGAGATCTTGAGACCACCCACGCATTTGATAAGGAGAAACTCAGTGTTGCACTGAAATCGCTGCAATCCTTTGAGGAACACTGGATTGTGCTGCGTGCAGAAGGAATCGTATCGGCAACAGACGGGACATGGCTGCACTTTGATTATACGCCCGGTGAATCGGACATCCGTACCGGCAGTGCAGGTGTAATTGACAGGTTATGTGTGATCTGAAATCGAATCCATGCAACCAAACTGGAAACATTGTTTCTTGCATCATAAAACAAAATCGCCGCACCCTGGGAATCATAATCCCGGAGTGCGGCGTTTATTCCGATTCACACTGTTCCTTCATTTGTTCTGTTTACTTTCTGTCGTGCGTTCCAAAGCTGCTCTGCTTCTTTCGATACCTATATTAAATCACACCCTGATTACAGCCCCAGTCCGTATCCTGCCCCGATGCCGATCATTGCTGACAGCAGAATGATCTTGATCGGATGCACCTTTTTGAATGCAAGCACAGCGGTAACAGCAAATAATCCGAGAAACACCCAGAAGCTCGCTGAGGAAAACGCCGATACGCTGATACCCGAAGGGAAGAATATTGTCCTCGCAACGGAAATGAAGGCGGCTCCGATCATTCCGACCACCGCAGGTTTCAAGCCCGACATGACACCGCCGACCGCCTTGCTTTTCCTGTACTTCTCGAAGCATTTTGCTATGATAAGGATAATGACGAATGAGGGCAGAACGATTCCGAGTGTTGCGATGATTGCTCCGGGAATACCGCCGGTTCTCATTCCGACAAATGTTGCCATATTGACGGCAAGCGGTCCGGGCGTGCTCTCACTCAGCGCGACAAAATCGACAAGCTCTTCCGGTGTCATCCAGCCGTGACGTTCCGCTTCCGCCTGTATCATAGCAATCATCGCGTATCCGCCGCCGAATGTAAACGCCCCGATTTTCAGAAAGGCAAGAAACAGCTCAATCAGTACCATTGCTTTGCTCCTTCCTGTGCAGCATCGACCACAGCAGACCGAACAATCCGCAGCCGATGATAACAAAGACGGCATCGATTTTCAGAAAAGCAGTCAGAACAAGAGAGATTCCCATAATGATGTAAGATATGACTTTTTTCTTTGTTGATTTGAACATCATCCACAGGGCTTTCAGAATCAGTGCAAGCACGGCAGCACGGATACCCATAAAAGCGTACCGAACCGGTTTGATGCTCCGAAACTGCGTCAATACGAGAGAAA
This sequence comes from Oscillospiraceae bacterium, assembly GCA_017427265.1. Lineage (GTDB taxonomy): Bacteria > Bacillota > Clostridia > Oscillospirales > Ruminococcaceae > Firm-04. The sequence continues at coordinate 7,358 of JAFRTG010000048.1, forward strand.
TCAGCGATATAATGAGAAAGGACGGCAGTACAACGCCGAGCGTTGCCATACAGGCTCCGGGAAATCCCGCTGTGTGATAACCGACAAAAGTCGCCGCGTTGATTGCAATCGGTCCGGGCGTTGATTCGGAGATTGCAACAATATCGGAAATCTCCTTTTCGTTCAGCCATTTTTTGTTTTCGCATACTTCCTTCTGAATCAGCGGAATCATCGCATAACCGCCGCCGAAGGTAAATGCCCCGATCTTCATAAAGGTCAGGAACAGATCAAGATTCTTATTCATGGTATCACTCCTACAAAGAAATTATACCAAATGAAGCAAAATCAGTCAATATCCGAAAATGACAAGAATATACTTGACATAAGTCGATATATATGTTATAATTGACATACGTCAGAAAGGAGGCGCTGCTATGCCAAGACCGCAGAAAGCACGCCGTATCTGCTGTTATCCCGATTACTGGAGCTTTGCGCCCGATCAGGACACAGCCAATGATACGGTCACATTGTCGCTTGACGAGTTTGAAACGATACGCCTGATTGATTATCAGTCAAAGACGCAGGAACAGTGCGCGCAGGAGATGAACGTGGCAAGAACGACTGTCACGGCGATCTATGACACCGCAAGAAAAAAACTCGCACTGGCGCTGGTCGAGGGCAGACGCATCGTCATTTCGGGCGGAAACTATACGCTTGATAACACGGTCTCAGAGGAGATCACACGGAAAGGAAGCACGATTATGAGAATTGCAGTCACCTATGAAAATGGACAGATTTTTCAGCATTTCGGCAGAACCGAGCAGTTCAAGCTGTACGATGTTGCCGACGGTAAAATTATAAAGGAGCAGGTTGTCGGTACGAACGGTGCAGGTCACGGTGCACTTGCCGGGTTCCTGAAAAACGCTCAGGTTGACATTCTGATCTGCGGCGGCATCGGCGGCGGTGCGCAGATGGCAATGCGTGAAGCAGGAATTGCGCTTTACGGCGGAAATTCCGGCAGCGCAGATGAAGCGGTTGCGGCTTATCTTGCACAGACACTGGTGCAGAACGAAAACCCGACCTGCGATCATCACGGTCATGAACACGGCGAAGGTCACGCCTGCGGAGATCACGGATGCGGGAAACACTGATGAAGATTGTTACACTTGTTGAAAACTCCTGCGGACATGAAAGCTGTATCGCAGAGCATGGGCTGTCTCTTTACATTGAGACTGAAAAGCATAAACTTCTGCTTGACACAGGACAGACCGATGCTGTTGTAAAAAATGCGGAAGTTCTCGGAATTGACCTGTCCGCAGTGGATACGGTAATACTCAGTCACGGACACTACGATCATTCAGGCGGGATTCTGCCGTTCTCTCAGATCAACCGCACCGCACAGATCATTATGCAGCATTCCGCAGCTAAGCCGCATTATAATGGTGAACGCTATATCGGAATAGATCAGGCAATCCTTGACCTTCCGAATGTGCGGCTGATTGACGGCGATTTGCAGCTTGACGATGAACTGTTCCTGTTCAGCGGCATCACCGGCAGACGGTGCTATCCGCAGGGCAACCGCAGGCTCTCCCGCATCGAAAACGGTGTACAAGTCCCGGATGATTTCGCGCATGAACAGTGCCTTGTCATCCGGCAGGACGGCAAAAACTGGCTGCTCTCCGGCTGTGCGCATAACGGCATTCTCAATATCCTTGACCGATACAAAGAGATTTTCGGAAATGAGCCGGATTTTGTCATTACCGGATTCCATATGATGAAAAAGGACGGCGCGCATACCGAAGAAGAAAAGGCGGTCATTGTGCAGACAGCAAAGGAGCTTGCACAGATGAACACGGTCTTTTACAGCGGTCACTGCACGGGGCTTCCTGCATTTGAGATGATGAAAGAGATCATGGGAAATCAGCTGATCGCGCTGCACACCGGAGAAGTCATAAAATGATAAAATCTGTCTGATTGGACACCTGAAACACACCGCCGCCTGCGTCAAACAGGCGGCGTTTTCGGTTGATTCATTTGCAGATGTACCGTTCCTTCACAAATTTCAGAAAACATATTGACATTTCTCGATATATGTGCTATAATATAGATAATCTTCGATGTGAGGTGAGGACATGGCGCTTTCAAACAAACAGATCACGGTGATCTTCAAAGCCCTGTGCGATGAAAACCGCGTGCAGATATTCCGGCTTCTGCAAAACGGCGAGCGGTGTGCCTGTCATCTTCTGGATGAGATGCACCTCAGTCAGCCGACGCTTTCCCACCACATGAAGATTCTCTGCGACAGCGGACTGGTGCTCGGCAGAAAAGAGGGCAAGTGGATGCACTACTCCATTTCGGCAGAGGGTGCAAGAATCGCAATGGACTGCCTGAAAAAAATCACGGCAGTGACCGAAAACAACAGTAAATGCTGTAATAATCAATAAGCCGTATTCCGATACGGCTTATCAAAGCAGCATCAGATAGATACATCTAAATATAACGATTGGAGAAAAAAGAACATGGATCATGTTACAAAAGCGGTACAGTATTATGAAAAAGGGTTTATGTGTTCGCAGGCGATTTTTGCCGCATTTGCGGAAGATTTCGGCATCACCGAAAAGCAGGCGTTGCAGATCGGCGCCTGCTTCGGCGGCGGCATGAACAAGGGCGAGGTCTGCGGCGCGTGCACCGGCGCGCTGATGGTTCTGGGTATGAAATACGGTCAGTTTGACATTTCGGATACAGTGAGCCATGCAGCAGAAAACGCAAAGGCAGTACAATTCCTTGATGAATTTGCAAAGCGCAAGGGCTCATACATCTGCCGCGAAATCCTTGGCTGTGATCTCCGGACTGAGGAAGGCAGAACCCATGCAAGGGCAAACGGTCTGTTCGGTACGCTGTGTCCGGAAATGGTAAGGACTGCGGCAGAGATACTGATAGAAATGCTCGGAGGAGATGACTAATTGTGTGGGACTTTATACAAGATGAAATCCTCGGCATGAAATGGCTGAACAGGCTGATCGGTTCGATGCTGAACGCCTGCGGTCTGGATACAGAAAGCAAGCTTGGCGGCAGTCTGCAATTCTTCATCTATGACACGATCAAAATTATGCTGCTGCTCAGCTTTCTGATTTTTGTAATCACGTATATCCAGAGCTATTTCCCACCTGAGAGAACGAAAAAGATACTGGGCAGGTTTCACGGTATCGGTGCAAACTGTATTGCGGCATTGCTCGGCACAGTCACGCCGTTCTGCTCCTGTTCCTCGATCCCGCTGTTTATGGGGTTTACAAGCGCAGGACTTCCGCTTGGCGTGACGTTCTCTTTCCTGATCTCATCGCCGATGGTAGACCTCGGCTCGCTCGTTCTGCTGATGAGCATATTCGGCTGGAAGGTTGCTGTGATCTATGTGATCGTCGGGCTTGTGATTGCCGTTTCCGGCGGTACGCTGATTGAAAAGCTGCACCTTGAAGATCAGGTCGAGGACTTTATCCGGAACGGCAGGAGCATGGATACCCCGCAGAATGAGCTGACAAAACGTGACCGTCTGAAATATGCATGGGAGCAAGTTGCGGTAACGGCAAAGAAAGTCTTGCCCTATGTCATCGTCGGCGTTGGCATCGGTGCTGTGATTCATAACTGGATACCGCAAGAATGGATCGTCAGAGTGCTCGGCACGGGAAATCCGTTCGGTGTGATCCTCGCTGCGATCTGCGGCATTCCGATGTATGCCGATATTTTCGGTTGTATCCCCATTGCAGAAGCGCTTGTTGCAAAGGGCGCAAAGCTCGGCGTCGTTCTCGCCTTTTTAATGGGTGTGATCACGCTGTCGCTCCCGTCGATGATCATGCTGAAAAAAGCAATCAAGCCGAAGCTGCTCGGCATTTTCATTGCAATCTGCACGGTCGGCATTATCCTTGTAGGGTATTTCTTCAATCTCATTCAGAACTACATTCTTTAGGAGGAACAATCATGGGATTATTCGGTAAGAAAAAACAAGAGAAGGCCGCGGGATTTCCCGCCCGCAGCAAAACGGCTGACGGCATCCGCAGTATCAAGGTGCTCGGTTCGGGATGCAAAGCCTGTCATCAGCTGTATGACAACACAGTCAAGGCTGCCGATGGAACGGGCATCAAGGTCGAGTATATCACTGATTTGCAGAAGATCATGGAATACGGCGCTATGTCAATGCCTGCACTTGTGATCAATGAGAAACTCGTTTCATCGGGTAAAACACTGAAGCCCGCAGAAATTATTGATTTAATAAAAATCGCAGCAAATAACTAAATCAGATATAAGATTTATCTACTCTCACGTCATAAACGTCAAATGCCCGGCAGTGCCGGGCATTTCGCTCTCTTGTATTTCCTGATTTGCCATGCTTTTATTATTCGATATTTGATAATCATTTCCGTAATCGGAAAGAGAATGATTCAGAAACTCTCTAGCGCGATGAAATAGCACCGTAAAATTGCACTTTTCAATGAGTTCGTATTTTATTTAACCCCTACTCAGAAAATAGCGGAACTCATGGGACACCCCCGCTTGACAAACCGGAGCATTTATTATATAATGCAGTTAGTTGCAGCAATATGCAACTTACAAACAATATTTTTTTATTTGGAAAGGATCTGGTGCAATGAAAACAACGATGAAAGCACGCCTTACAAAGGGCATCCTCGCAGCAGCCATGGCATTGACGACTGTACTCGGCACAATGCAGTACGCCAAAACCGACCTCACCGCCCATGCATTATGCGGTCACCATTGCTATCATAGCACTGTTTATTCCAAGTGGCAGACCACTAAGGTCATCGAAGAGGATTGGGTCGGTGTTTTTACACACCGCACAATAAGCCTCCAGGTTCGGAACGAATATGATGAGTGCTCCAGCTGCAAATTGCAGACATTCAGAAGAGAGCACTGCCGGAAACTGTATACCTATTTCAATCCCTGGCACATGTTGTTCAGTGACAACCGTTCAAGTATATGGGAAGAAGAAGAAATCATATACTGAAAATCGGAGACGCCGGACTCCCTGTCAGATGGATACGATCCCTCCGGACTCCCGATTCAGGCAGATAAAATTTACTGCCATTTTGCTTGTAACAGGCTTCTTAAGGGCTATCATCCCTTAAGCGGGGTATGCGGCAGCGCCCCATGCGTAATCACCTCTTTCTACAAACTGAAAGCTCCCCGCAAGTGACATTGGCGAGCTTTCTTGTATACTGAAATCGTGTTATATTTGATGCTTACGCTACAAAACCGAAGTGATATAGTGAATTGCTTCCTGTATGCATCATCTTCTCTGTCCGGATAGTTCCGCCGCACCAGCTTGATGCCGTCGTAATCAACCGGCTCCCATGCTGCATGGTGAATACGGAATTCCAGCTTCTGCTCATTATTGGCACTGTATACCATTGTGGCTCTACCGCTGCCGATGTTCAGGCAGATGCGCTCCCACACTGCATCCCGCACGCGCGCGTTGAGATTTCCGACGTAGACGCCGGTATCCACCTCGATGAACCAGCGCGTCAGATCGCCGCGCAGCTTCGGCGGACAGCAGCTCATTGTTATGACAATCATCATGATTCTTCACCCTGCCGGTACTGCTTTCCGAAATCAACAGTGTTTTGCTTATTGTCCCACAGATACATGATTTTTTCTTCTCCGGCCGGTTCGTCCAGTGCAAGCAGCGCCTTGATATCCCGCACCATTTTTTCCAGCAGATGCTGCGCGGTCATTTCGTCCCGGACCCGGTGACGGACGGCTCTCGGCAGATCCTCCGTGTCCCTGGCGGCAATCTCAAACGCAATCGGAATCGTAATATCCGCTTTGTAAAGATCGGCAATGTCATATACGAAGGAGCACTCATGTCCGACATGGACAAACCCAAGCGCCGGGGAGCAGCCCATTGTACAGATGACGGCGTGCGCAAGTCCGTAAAGACAGGAATGCGCTGCGGAAAGCGCCTGATTGACGCGGTCAGATGCGGTGAAGTCATCCGGATCGTATTCTCTGCCGTTCCACGGAACACCCCATTCCTTTGAGGCATTCCGGTAAACTCGCCGGATGCGGCTGCCTTCTCTTCCGCGCAGCTGCTGAAGGGTCAGTTTGGAAACGTCCTCATCCGGAAAGCGCATCATGTACATTTTACGCACCACATCCAAATGCTTTCGCTGATTGACGACCAGCTCCGCCTGCCGCAGCAAAAGCCGTGAGCTGTGCGTCAGAGGCCTTCCGCCCGCATAATAGCGGACGCCCTTTTCACCAACCCAGCAAATGCTGATCCCTGCGTCGCCAATCAGCTCCATCGCTCTGTGCGAGATATCTGTTCCCGGTCCTAGCAGCAGAACGGAGATCATGCCGGACGGAATATTGGTGACGCCCTTTTCGTCTGCAACCGTGATGGCGCCGTCCTGCCGGTTCAGCTTGCAGTGCTCCAGATAGATGAAGGTCATTCTGTCCGCAATCTGCGGCAGCGCCTGTATTTCAGGCTTTTCCATCATCTGCCGTGACCTTCTGAGAGGCCTCGCTGTGACAAGTACACCGACACCCGAAAAAAGAACCGAAACCTATTACAAGGTTCGGCCGTGTGCGAAGTTTGTCAAAACAGCAGCGGAGATACTTGACCGCTATATTGAAGAAAACCCGCCTGCGAGGTAAGCGCCTATGAAGATCATCACACTGGTGGAAAACTCTTGCGGACACGAAAAATGTATCGCAGACACGGTCTTTCGCTGTATATTGAAACAGAACAGCACAATCTCCTGCTGGATACCGGACAGACTGACGCTGTTGTGAAAAACGCGGAAGCGCTCGGCATTGACCTTACCGCAGTCGATACGGTCATACTCAGCCACGGACACTATGACCATTCCGGCGGGATTCTGCCGTTCTCTCAGATCAACCGCACCGCACAGATCATTATGCAGCATTCCGCAGCTAAGCCGCATTATAATGGTGAACGCTATATCGGAATAGATCAAGCGATCCTCGATCTGCCGAATACGCGGTTAATTGACGGCGATTTACAGCTTGACGATGAGCTGTTCCTGTTCAGCGGTATCACAGGCAGGCGATGCTATCCGCAGGGCAACCGCAAGCTGTTCCGCATAGAGGACGGCGTACAGCTCCCAGATGATTTTGACCATGAGCAGTGCCTTGTCATTCAGCAGAACGGCAAGCACTGGCTGCCTTTCTGCGCATGGCGAAAAAGAAGAATCCCCCGAACCGTCAGATTGAGTGATCCTGCGGTGCGGGGGATTCAGTGCTGTTATGATTCCGTTTCTACGTCGGTCGAAATGCGCTCAAAACAGATCTCGCAGTATATAGCATATGCCGTCAAAAACGATATTGTGAACTGCACGGCGTCAGATTCTTTCAAGCCGCTGCGGGTTTGCTTTTTTCCAAAGCTTCCAGCAATGCTGACAGCGCTTCAGGAGACGTTGAAGCTGCCGATGAGTACGATCGAATTTTCCCTCAGTACTTGCTCCTTTTCTCCGTCCGATTCCGGCGCCGAATTTGTTCCCGGCGTAATTTTTATCATGGCCTTACATGACAGACTGGGACTTATTTCAAGCGTCAAGTTACAGATGTTCCTTTCAGCATGAAACTGGAATGTCAGAGTACCGATAATATTGCTTACAAAGCCGCCGGATACGGTCGTATTTCTTTCACGCACCCATCGCTTAAAGGTGTCCTCTGTAACGTATGTGCTGCCCCGAACTGCGGTAATGATGATTGAATCACTAGAATCGAGATCGGGGCCTTCCTGAATATTATAAATGCCGTCATCCCAATCCACATAGTTTTCATTCGCGGAGAACTCTTGCGTGGAGCATGCGGAAATCGGTGCAGCCCAGTTTGTCGGGTCAATATCTTCCTCCTTGCTGTTTGATGCATTGCCCTTAACGTTGAAACCTGTCAGTGAGCCTTTGCTTTTGTATGATACAAACGGATTTCCCGGTCCGGCACTGGAGTTAATATCCCATGACGTATCCTGAAGCGTCAGCTCATAGCTTCCGTCCTTTGTCAGCTTAAACATTACATCTGCATCCTGATTGATCGTGCCGTATTGCAGCTTTGCGCGGAAGGACTGCTCGATCTCCGGGAAGTTTGCTTCACCAATCTCCTTTTCAAATGGCTTGGAGAGTGCCGTTCGGACATCGCCGCGCTTGGTACCGGCAGCATCCGTGCCCTCGTCGATCAGCTCACAGACCGCGATCTGCAGCTTGTTTTTGTGGTTCATGCTCAGATGCAGCGTGCCAAATGCCAGCTTGACCGGCTCCGCCCGCTTGTCAAAAGCAATCTTCTGCGTGTAGGTCTCCTTGCCGTTCACAGTACATACGAGCAGAAAGCGATCCGTCATGCCGGTTGTGCCCTCCGCACTCGGGGCGGATTTGAGCTGCACGGTCAGCATTTCGTTTTCCTCGTCGATCGTCACATCGGGCGTATCCGGCGACGGGATGTAATGCAGCGTATAGCCGGATTTCCCGATCGCGCCGTAGTTCTGCAATTCACGGTAATAGAGCATCTGCTCCTGGGAACTGACCACCAGACCGTTTTTGGATTCCTCCCCGCGGCTCTTTCCGCCGGAAGCAGGAATCAGGAACTTGTGTTGCGGCTGAAGCTCGCCGAACTCTGCATCACGCGCCAGAACAGCAGACCACGGTCTGTCAGTCGCGCCCGATACGCCGACACAGGTACACGCCAGATTCTTGAGCGGAACGACGCTGCGGCTCTGCGGGTTCTCGCTGCTGAGCTTATGCTTGACCGTCTGTGAGGCATGACAGAATTTTGAATCCTGTGTGATATTGTTTTTCGCGCTGTAGATATCCTGCATACAGCCGATTGCAACTTTCTCTGTGGCACTGAGCTTCTGATAGTGTTCCCAATAGACATTCAGTACACCATACGGCTCTGACTTCGATACGGTTGCATCCGCAAAGCCGAACAGCTGATTGATGAGTTCGGGAATGGTACCGTATTTCTTATAGCCCAGAATCATATCCCAGCCCTTGATCTGCTTCATCTGGATCTTCTCAATATGCCGCCAGAAATACGAGAGCGAATAGCCTGCTGCTGTCAGCAGATCGTGATGTTGCTGCTTGAATGACTCCAGGAATGATACAGTGTATGTGTTAATCGGCAGACCATAGGTTTCAAAGCACTGCCCGTCATCCAGTACATGACTTTCAATGTATTTATGATCTGCATCCTGAAAGTATTGTGCAGCGTGGCACTCCACCGTCAGGGCGGACATCTCAAAGAATTTCACATAGGCTTCCGTCTTGCCAGCAAGCTTTGTCGCCTGCACCAGATGAAACAGCTCATGGGTCAATGTTGTCAGGAGCTGATCGCAGACTGCAGATGGAACAGCCGTGCCGTAGAGATCCCAGTAGGATGTGTCCTTGTCAATATGGGAGTTGTCCTTCTGCGGAGTACGCCTGACCAGCATATAGTTCGATACCAGATAATTCGTGGATGCATTTCCCAGATCATCAACCGTCTCATTGAACACAATGTCCGGTTTTTTAAGCCGCGGACATCCCTCCTGATAATACAAGTAGTCCATTGCAATGTCATACTGTCTTGCGAGCAGCACCACATCAGCGGGATGTCCGTTTTCCAGTATCATGAGATCCTGATATTCCGTATTTTCCGCAAGCAGCTCGTTCTTTTTCTTTGCGGCAACCTTGTTGACCTCCCGTGCATAATTCATAAACAATCCTGCAATGCCGCCCCACGAATCGCCGACCTTTTCTTCAGCGTAATCTCTTGCTTGCCGTGTTGCATCTGCTTCGATAGTCTGTAAACGCTTCTTTCTGGTGTCCTTCTCCTCCTGCGGCTCGTTGTCATGATAGTGAATTGTGCAGCTGTTCGTTTTATAGGTTCCGACGCAACCTCCGTTGGCGGTCAGCCATTTATCATACTCCGCATAGCCGACGATCACACCGAGTGCGACCACAATGATTGCGGCATCTATGCAAAGACTCAGCAGTGTCACGCTGTTTTGATCGCTCATCCAGCTCAATGTGCTGCCGTCGATTTCGACGGGATATTCCGAAACCATGCCGTCATCGGCAATTCGCAGCAAACAGAGCTGATCGTACATTTCTTCAGGCAGTTCAAGCTCCGAAAGGTCATAGCTGCATGTATAATACCCCGGCAGATGCTCGTCCGGCTTTAGTCCGGCTTCGATATGCCATGCATCGAGCATGAGTGCGCCTGCATCGGCGCAGACCTGATCGAGCTTTTTCGCCTCCGCATCCTCCAGCTCGGAGAATTGCAACTGCCCGTCATAGCTGAGAGCGTTTTCATCTGCGGAAACGGTCACTCTGCCGAGCACCTGTTCGGTGAAGGCGGCACTGTCTCCGCCCGGGTCGCGGATCCAATCGAAGCTGCTTGTATCCGGAAGCACGGATGGGTCGGGGTCACTGCCGTCAGAAACCTCGGCGTCCTTCGGCGGCACAATCACTGGCGGCACAGTCTGCTGTTGCTGCTGCAGCAGCTTTAGAAGCAGCATCTCATCCAGCATGCTCAGAATGCCATCACGGTCCATATCTGCAGCGCGAAGTCCCGTTTCCGTGAGATCCCTGTTCAGTTCCTCTGCGAGAAACCGCACCAGTAAAACCGCATCGGATACAGAAACTCTTCTGTCCTCATTGATATCCCCGTAAAGCAGAGCGGGATCAAGCGGCGCAATGGTGCGAACTGCTGTGGGTGTGGTTACAGTCGAAACGGTTGTTGTCTTCACGGAAGTTGTCGTCCTTTGCTCGGTGACTGTCGTTGCTTTCACCGTAGTTGCAGACTTCGGCTTTGTTGAAGTCGCAGCAGCAGCTGTGGTCGTTGTCACCGCAGTCGTTGTTGCCGGCGGCTGCTTTACAACAATCACCTGAATATCGTTGATCGGAATGAAATCCTGCGTATGTCCCAGCACAGGATATGCCTTGCCGTTGATCAGAACATTCACCTGGTCGGCAAACGCATAACCGTAATCCGCAGAAACGCACAAGTCATAATGATACTGTCCGCCTTCCTGAAATACGGTCAGACGATCTTCCTCCGCAAGTCCCATGGCAGAATTGAATTCTTCATTGTTCGTGATGAAATGCGAAGGGGCAAGGTCATCAACCCAGCGCTCGTAGAACACAGAGCAGCCGCTGCCGGTTGCGGTATGTGCATGAAAGCGCGGCGTTTCTCTGGCAAAATATGTCAGCACGGCATCCTCGATCGTGACCGCGGAGATCATCTGTGTACCGGCAGGCAGCGGCGTGACCTGCGGAATAAAATCGCATTGCAGCATCAACACCTGTCCCTCGTTGGTCACAGTCGCAGTATAAAAGCTGTCGTCTACAAGAGAATTCTCATAATAAAGATCAATACTGTCAGGGAAATACCAACCGGTGTCCGCTTTCAGGGCAATCAGATAGCTATAGGGTACGCCAACGGGTTCATCAGGTACGGGCAGGCCCTCTGTTTTGGAGGCGTGAACAGACATATCTGTCGTACATCCCCAGCCCTCATTGAGAATGCTTGCGTGCAGCAGCGCATCACCGGTCAGGTAAGCAGTGAAATCCGGCACTTCGCCGATTGTCAGCGATGTGCAGACATTTTCAAACATGACCACACTGATTGGCTGGTCCGCGGCATACACGGGAAGCTGTGCACACTCCACTGCAAGTACACCTGCCATGCAAGCGGAAATGATTGCCAAAAACTGTTTTTTCATTCCAATCGCCTCCTATTCACTATTCTTCCTGAACAGAGGCGGCTGATCTGTCAGGCAGCCGCGGGAAACATATTTGTCACTAATGTTGCTTATATTATACCAAACCGCGTGCAATCTGTCAACTGTTTTTATTGTTTTTGCTTGATCAAACGCAAAAGATGCGGCAAGTGGAACTCGTCTTAGCATCTTAACTGAGGTGATATAGTGAATGCCCGGCAGTGCCGGGCATTTCGCTTTCCATATTTTTCTGATTGGCCATGCTTTTTTTGCAGATACCAAACCGGCGCACCGGCGAATCAGGCTGAGCGGTTCCTTATTGACTTTTTCTGCCTGTGCGTGCAATGCGCTCCGGACGGACATTTTTCACAGATATCCGGTTTGCTTTTGTATGACTAGTCTTTTTCAACAGACTGAAACTGCCGTCTGTCATTTTGGTGACAGGCGGCAGCTTGCCTTTTTGAAGGCAGATGACCTGACTGCTCTGATACAGCTGCTGTCTGATTCCGGTCAGCGTGAAAGCGGAATCAGCAGCGTGACAGAAAGTCCGCCGCGGCTCTCGCATTTCAGCATGCCGCCCATCCGCTGCATCAACTCGTTTGCAATATATAAGCCGAGACCGCTGCCGTCTTTTCCGGCAGAATTGCTCTTGCCGCGGTAATATTTTTCCGTGATATGCCTTAGCTCTTCCTCGGAAATGCCGCTGCCGTGATCTGCGATCTCCATTGCAAGATAACCGCCGGAGAAGGCGTAATGCACATCGATCGGCGTACCCGCATATTTATACGAATTGCTGATGATGTTGCCGATTACCTGCGAAAGCCTGCCCGTATCCGCGCAGATCAGGCATTCCGGTACTGCCTCCGCCCTGACAAGACCGCGTGAATCATGCTCTTTGAGCAGTGCCTGCACCACAGAGGAAGGCGAATCCTGACAGTGCAGCTGCATTTCGCCGAGCTCATTGAGCGATGCGGTCAGCAGGTCATCAGCGAGCACATGAATCTGCTCCGCCTTCCGGTCGATATCCGATATTTTTCCGCGGAGATAGGGGTCGTCCGTTTGAACGGCAAGCAGCTCGCAGATGAGACGGATGCCCGTTACCGGTGTTTTGATATCGTGACTGAGCGATGCGGCAAGCTCCTTTTCACGCTGTTTCAGTGCCGCCTCTTTGCCGCGGGATTCCCGCAGCGCTTCCCGCATGATGTCAAAGCTCTCTGTGAAGCTGCCGAACAGATTGTCCTGCTCCATGAGAAGCGGATCGTCCAGATCGCCCTGTGCGATGCGCACCGCAAAGCGCT
>JAFRTG010000049.1 GCA_017427265.1 Oscillospiraceae bacterium
GCTGAACATCCCCTTCTGTTCAGCTGTTTGTGTATCCCAATCAGATAAGAAACAGAATCAAAAGCAGCACCGACTCCCTGAGAAACAGAAACGGAAATGGGTTCTTCAAATCATGTGTATTTCAGCTCCATTCAAGCAAAAGCCGCTATGATAAAATCATGGGGGCAAAAACATGATGAAAGGATCAACCATATGAAAAAGAGAATTTTAAGCTGCGTTTCCGCGGCTGCGGCTGCGCTGCTGGCAGGGACAATGACACTGCCGGCTTTTGCGTCGATCAGCGGAGATGCAAACGGCAGCGGCGCGTTGGATCGCGGCGATCTCAGCACAATGATCAGCTTTCTTCTTGCCAGGCAGACGGACATTGATCCGGCTGCGGATATGAACGGCGACGGAAAGGTGAATGTGATCGACCTCACGCTGCTGAAACGTGCGCAGATGAATGCCTCTTCCGGTACGGAAACACCGACCGCCGGAAGCAGATACGTCACACAGATCAGCTACGCCGCCGCATCCGTCACGCTGAAAAATGCCGCGGGTGAAATCGTCAGCGCGGCGCAAGCAGAGAATGTCAGAGTCGAAAACGGCACGACGATCACGGTCATCGCACCGACCTCCGACGGGACAACGGATTTCGGCGACATCAATCTGGACGGCGAATGCCAGAACGGACAGATCAGAGTGGATGTGGATGAAACAGCGTATCCGGACGGACTGGTCGTGCTGAATCTCTGCGGGCTGACGCTTTCCAATGCGCAGGATTCGCCGATCTACGTCAGCCAGATCGCGGATGAATGTGTCATCACCGCGAAAAAAGACACGGTCAACACAATCTCGGACGGCACGGACTACACGAACGCTGATGAAAGCGTCGGTACGATCTATTCGCTGGAAGATCTGAAATTCAAGGGCAAAGGTTCTCTGATCGTCAACGGCAATGCGGGCGATGCGATCGTCGGCAAGGATGATATCAAAATCTGGAACGGTTCTATTACCGTTCATGCTGTGGATGACGGCATCCGCGGCAAGGATTCCATCCGGATCGGTGATCCGGACGATATTGAAACCGACGATGCGTATGATGCGCTGAAAGTGACCGTTGTCAGTGAATCCGGCGACGGTCTGAAATCCACGAACGACACCGCGGATTCCGGAAAAGGATATATTAGAATCAACGGCGGTACGATCAGCATCACGGCAAAACAGGGCGACGGCATACAGGCGGAGCAGGAGGTTCTTCTGTTCGGCGGCGATGTTGCGGTCGAAACCTATGAGGGCGCAGATTATACAGGCGGCAGCACGGGCAGCAGTACCGGCGGAAACCATGGCGGCGAACAGAATCCATGGGGCGGCTTTACGATGCCGGGCAGCGGCGAAACCGGCAGCGGCAACGGACTGGATTTCAGCTGCAAGGGTCTCAAAGCCGGTGACAGCGATGCTTCTCTTGCGGGAAACATCACGATTTCCGGCGGAGCACTGACGCTCAATACATCTGATGATGCGATCCACTGCGGCGGCACTCTGAACATCAGCGGCGGTGAGATCACGATCGACACGGCAGACGATGCGCTGCACTGTGACAAATATCTGAACATCGGCGGCGGCACGGTCCGCGTCAACAGAAGCTACGAGGGCTTTGAAGCGATGCAGATCCGCATGACAGCCGGCGATGTGACGGTATATGCCGAGGATGACCCGTTCAACGCGGCGGAAAAGGGTGTTGTCAATCAGGTGGATGTCGCCAACGACAACTGCATTTTCCAGATCGACGGCGGCTGCATTCATGCGTATGTGACCAATGAGCGCGAGGGTGACGGCATTGATTCCAACGGCAAGATCGTTATCAACGGCGGCGAGGTCTATGTGGAGGGCTCTGTCAGCGGGCCGGACTCCGCGCTGGATTCTGACGGTGAAATGCTGGTCAACGGCGGCATTGTCATGGCGATCGGCGGGCTCGGCAGAGGTGAGCTGCCGGAGAAAAGCTCCGGTCAGAATTCACTGTATTGGGGCAATTCCCAGACGACCTATGCCAAGGGCAGCGTGGTCGCACTGACCGACGGACAGGGAAATGTGCTGCTTTCCTACACCTCCGAACAGACCTTCAAATGCGCGGTCATCAGTTCGAATGCCATTCTGGCCGGCGAAAAATATGCGATCACGGTCAACGGGAATCAGGTTGCTGAATTCACCGTAAGCGCTGCACTGACCACACAGGGCGACATCGGTTCTTCCGGCGGCAGCTCAGGCGGTCATGGTGGCCCCGGCGGCAGAAATCAGTAAGGATGTTTCTTCGATTTGCAGACAGAATCAACCTCCTGCGGTTTCAAAAACCGCAGGAGGTTCTTTGATTAATGAACAGAGAGAATTGGACAGAATGCTCTCTGCATTCTTTTCACTTCACGATGTACCGTTCCTTCGTTGCCTTTATCCCCATACAGAGCACCAAATCCTGTGTCAATGTTTTCAGTGAGGGGTCGCCCATCCTGATCCGGAGCGTTCGACGAATTTCTTTTGGTATCACAATGCGGCCAAGATCATCAATTCGCCTGACGATTCCTGTTGCTTTCATATTACTCTTTTCTCCTATTACAAAATTATTTGCA
>JAFRTG010000003.1 GCA_017427265.1 Oscillospiraceae bacterium
CAGTCGTACCGGCATTCCACTCGATGACAACAGTTTTAGCGTAATCAGGATACAAGTCCGAACTGACGCAGCGTGCATTCAAAGTGTTTTCCTCAATGAACTTGGTAAACATCTCGCGGATTGTTTCAAGATCGGTGATCTTCTCGACATCCGAAATAGAATAGGAAGCAAAACCGCAGGTTTCCCAATTAGTAGCCGAAGCTATACCGGCGGAAAACGTGGTGAGATAGATTATAACAAGGGCTGCGCTCAGTCCCGAAGTAATTATTTGTGTCTTTTTCATAATACCCTCTCCTTCATTCACTCATCTATAATTTGGGCAATTAGTACAGCATCACTAACATCAATCACGTTGTCTTTTGTTGCATCTGCGAGATATTTGTCCAAATTATTAGTTATTGGCGAAATGGATGTAATATGTTGAAGGACAACCGTGTTATCCGTTTGAGTCATAACACCATCGTGATTTGCATCACCCGATCTGTAGTTTGCTGTTTCTAGATACCATCTTTGTGATGCGTTGTTAGAATTGTACGGTGACCAGTTTGCGTATGCTCCCGATGAAGTTGACTGACCGTTAATTCCTAAAGCGTATGTTGAACCGTTTACAGTTCTTTTGAATGTGTATGTTCCTGTATTGTCATCAAAAGTAACGCTAATGTTGCTGACAGATGCAGTACTTCCTTCTTGTGCATAATAATTAGAAGTACTAATTGTAGTTCCAATTCCCAATCCGCTTGATAAGATGTTTGCACTTCTGATTGCATAGGAATTGCTGTTTGAAGACAGGCTGTCTAATACCCAAAGGTAGTTCATTGAATTGTTGAACGCTGATTGAATTGCTCGATGAGTTGAAGTATCCCTAGAAAGATAATAATCACTCTTGTAATTCTTGAGATAGTAAATACCTTCTTCTCCATAATTATTAAAGTATCGTTCTTTATCAGTTGACCACGCATATCCATAACGAACTTGTGATGTATTACCTGAATACTTATATATATTGACCTGATAATTGGGTTCAGAGGAGAGTGTCTTATAAATCATCTCGGTGGAGCTATTGCCCTTATTTGAAGTGTTAGTCGAACCATTATTTGTTATGGAAAGATCATAATCATCTCGGGTGCCGGGAACAGATTCGCTAGGAACATTAGTTTGAAGGTAGGCCATAGAGAAATTCATGTAGGAGGAATTATAATTGGGCTGAACAATATTCAGGATTCGCGCATAATTATTACTAGAATTGAGAATTCCATTTCCGTATGTATGTTGAGAAATAATACTAATCATTCGATACATATCAGGAATGCCAGCTCCTTCACGCGTCGTCAAACCAGCAGCCATTGTCTCGGAGTTGAGATCCGTAATACTATTCCCTGTAAGAAGTTTTGAGCATTTTCTATGACAAGACCCCATAAGGATAGCTTTAGTCAATTCGGGGCATGTTGCAAGACTGGGTTTGTACTGGTACATCAGTGCAATCATTCCGGCGATGTATGGTGTTGAGACGCTTGTTCCATTGTTGAGGGACGGACCGATCACATCAGGCTTAAGGCAACCATAGCCGTTATTATATGCATAATCATTTAGCAGTTCTTGTGGTTGACCATCAAATGTGTCCACAAATCCATTTACAGCAATACAATTATAGGATGAAGCAGGATTCCCGATGTAATTAGCAGAATTGTTTCCCGTTGCGCACACCATTACTTTATTTGTTAGCGCAACAAGGTAGTCTATATACTTTGAAAAACAAGGATAGCAATTTATATCATTGGTTGTTGTCCAACTCATACTTATTATATCAGCATTACTGGCAAGTAACAATTCCAGATTGCTGAGGTGTAAAGAATCATATCCGTATGGAAGTAATGTAAGATATTCCGTCCAGTCGTCATTACAATTGGCCGAATAAATATGAGCTCCCGGAGCGACACCATTACTTCCGGCTGCAATTCCGGCACAGTATGCGGCATGGGTATTTGCCGAAAGATTGTTTTCCGTTCCTATAATAGATACTTGCGAGGCAGTCAAATCATAATCTGATAATTGTGACATCAGCATCGTATGTACATCATAGATTCCAATACCAACACCACTTCCAGTTAAGCCTAGGATAGCATTAATTTTGTCGATGCCAACAGTTGCTTTTGTGGTTCCGAGGTTAATAGAGCATTCATCAATTTCTAGCGGCGTGTAATAGTCAATTTCTTTAATTGAGTCAAATTCAGAAATATCTTGAATCTCACTTCCCGTCAATCCGCAAATAATCATTGGAGCAAAAGAACTTACAAAAGCCACTTTTTCTGCCGCAATACCGATGCTGTTTATTACTTGATCCGATGCCGATGTATTCAATTCCTTCAGTACAGATAATCTCGTTTTCTGGTATAGATCTGTTCGTTCTTTTTCGGTAGCGCGTGCAGAAGCAGTCAATTCCAAATGATGTTCCATAAGGAATTTCAAATAATTGCTGGGTTCACCGTTAGCTGCGTTTGAGAGTTCGTTTAGTAATTCTTCGGATGGAGCAGGATAGTCAACTTCCAAATCGTTATGGTTGAATCCGATTTCTTCTTCGATTTTTGACTCGATTTCTGTATCATTGATATTTTCGAGCCATAGAACGACAGGTAAAACCTCATTTGATGAATCGCTGATTATTTCAGCTAACGATGCTGTTATCTTATTTTGCGCCTGTACAGTTGAAAGCTCGTGAAATGCTGAAACAGACAAAGAACCGAAGGAAAAAACAGAGGTAACGACAGAACAAGCAAGCAAACAAGCCGTAATCCGATTCTTTTTCATACATATCCTCCTTTACAGTTGCAATTGATTTCTTTTACTCATGAAATCCATACTACATTTGAATAATTTGTGATACTTTGTGAACTTGGGAAAAACCAACCGGGTTCTTTGGCATAATGATCCAAAACGACACGATAATAATAGCCGCCGATGACCGAAATCGGTTCGGATGTTTTATAGTGATAGATCGTATTTGTCGCAAGATCTCTATCGCACGGTACTTCATCAGTCCATCCAGATGTTCCGTTGGTGCTATGTTGAACTACAATGTTTGTAAATCCTATTTTAGCCATTGTGTCATAGCCAGCAGTGTCAGCAGTCAAATACACCGTTTTGGTTCCGCTTGTAATTGAAAGAGAATACGACATAATTAGTCCAGCTGCTCTGCCTTCTTCATCATTTGTAGTTGAATTCTCAAGTCCGGTTGCATAGGCAGTCAAGGAAATCATATTTAAAGTAAAAATGCCTAATGCACAAACAATTGCCATGAGTTTCTTATGCTTCATGAAATATCCCCCCTTTCTATATAAGCATCTTCCCACTCTCTATATATTCATGGCATGATTTGCATACTTTCTTACCTTGAAATGCGTGAATATTTGATGTTTGTATTAAATCACAATTATTTAAAAAGAATATTGTGCAATTTGCAAAAAAAGAGAAGGCGCCTGTCATAACATACAGACGCCTTCTTTTTCAGTTAAGCATAGAATCCAATATTTTTTGGCATTCATCGTAATCAAGTCTATCAGTTGCTATCAAATATTGAACATCGTCAATCATAAATGCCGCAGAGTATTGCGAATCTTCTTTCATAATATGAACTGTGGTTCCGTTGATTGCTTGAATGGAAATATTATGATGATCTGTCGGAATACCTAATGAGGAATTGTCACTACTGGTAATTTTAGAAATTTGGAAATTGAGAATTTCTTGATTTCGCTTAAAATTAAAGAACAATACCTGTTTTGTAAGCGTATCATAAAAAGTACCATAGTTTTCAGAAGGTACAAACCCATTTGGAATATATGTCGGTATTTTTGCCGGAATATTATATTGCTCACATATTTGCTTCATCTCATCTGAATATGTAGTGAAATCTTCTTGTATTATTTCAGATTCCTTTGAAAAATCTATTGTCACTCCTCCTTTTATAATTTGATAGACCGCTGAAAATACATTTGTTCCCCAAACAGAGATTGTCAATGCGTTTGATATTAGAATAATAATTGTTAAAATGCAAGGTGCTGCAATATAAATTTTCTTCATAGTTATAGATTTGTGCCGCTTTAGCATTTCTGCCTGCATTAGTTTAACGCCCGTTTGTGATCTTCTTTGTATCCATTCATCCGTGCCGTCCAACAAAGCTATTTGCTTTGTTAGTTTATCAATCAAATCATAATCACGCTGGTTAAATGGCTTATTTATTTCAATATCAAGTTGCGCTTTTGCATTGTGTAATAATTGTTGCTCATCATCATCGGAATTTATTTTTTCAAGCAATTCATGATCTGTCATATTGTTCACCCCTTCCCGTATATTCATGGCATGATTTGCATACTTTCTTACAAGGTGATCGTAAAACTATAGTTTTTTTAGGCGCCTAGGTTTTGTGCTTTTGATTGTTATGTAGTTTTTGTTTAATATCATGGATTCTTTTATACAGCGTGTTCAACGAGATTCCAAGTTCGCCAGCAAGGTATAGACGTTCACTTTTATCAGAATAGTATCGTTTAAGTAAGATGTATTCATCGTCGGTCAATTCATCAAATACAGCCGATCTTCCTTCAACTTCGGCTGGAATATCAGATACCGAGTCTAAAGAATCTGTCACATATTCAGTATGCTTTGCTTTGCGTTTGAGGTATTGTTTGATGATTCTATCAGCAGTAGCATAAAGCCAGCCGCGTATGTTCTGCTTCAAATTAAGTTCACCTGATTTCTGAACAAAAAGAAAGAATACATCTTGTGTGCAGTCTTCGGCAGAAAAAAGGTCATCACTTAATTTAGACTTACAATAGCGAAGGATTGGTTCATAGTTTTCAGAAATTATTTTATTGAGCTGTTTCTTTCTGCTCATCAACTTTCCTCCCTTCGCTCTAGCTATAATGAAATTATATTCCATTATAGCGATATAACATCATTTTGTCAAGCCTTTATAATGATTCGATTCGTTGTGTTAGCAATCAAAGAGTGATTATGTTGTGATTCGAGGGCTTTGATTGCAACTATAATCCAATCCAATCGCGTTTATACTATAACTACTATGAAAAGCTGCTACTAATAGTACCAAAAACAGGAATGTGGCCAGCTCCGTGCCGTCCGCATTGTTATACTATTATGATTCAGGCTTATCCTTTGGTTTGCGACTTTTCTTTTTCGGCTTGGGCAGTTCCTCTAAAAAGTTGCTACTAGTAGCAACTTACGAGCCATTCTCTTTATACACTTATTTGTCTTTGCCGGTGACGTCCTCGCCGGTTTTCTTTTTCAAAAAAATAGAAATAGCAATAATTAACGCCAATATCGCGCATACAACTGGAATAATAGGCGACCATTCGTAAAACAGTTTTTCATTCAATAAGGAATTTATAAGGTTGTTTAAAAAGTGCATAAGTAAAGGGTAAATGAGGTTATTACTTTTCAAATAAGCAAATCCATAAAGAATACCAGCGAATAAATATACTAAAAACTTTACGAATAGCATTACAGTGAATTGTCCTGTCAATACGTCTTCCATTATATGAGCAAAAGAAAAGCCAATGGTACTAAAGACCCAGACAATCCTTAACATGGCGCGTTTGGAGAAAGGTGTATACCCTTCTGCTAACAAGGCGTTCGTTGTTCCGAATGTATGCAATCTAAACAGCAATTCCTCCCCCAGAGGTGCCAAAAATACAGTGTTAATGAATGCGATAAATTCTAATTCGGATTGTGATTCTTTTTGAGATGATAATAATGATGATAATAATATGCCGATTAACATATAAAAGAAAACTCTAACGCACACCCAAAATATTGCTTTAGAAGAACTAAACTCACATCTCCCTTTGATGCATTTTAATTTATTGTCATATTTTACAACGTAACCAACAATCCAAACGATGAATAGCACAGCAATGTTAAACATTTTCGCATACATGTTAACGGTATTTTTGTCTGCATTTGCATTGGGGTTACTCAAATAATATGAGGCTATCAAGTTTATGATAAAGTGAAAGAAAAAAGGGGCTATAATATAGGCAATATACCAGAATGCTGATTTTTTATCATTATTATCTTTATGCATTTTTGAAGTCCTCCGCATATTTCGGCAAATGGTTCTTCTTTTGTTATTAGAAGTATGAAAAAGCCCCTTAGAATCGTGAGATTCAAGGGGATTCCAAAAATTTTCGCTTAGCTATTGACAGGCAACACAAAATGTGCTATAATAAACACAGTGCTATAAAAGCATCCCACGGAGCGCAGCCGGACGGCAATCCTGCTACGCCCCATAATCAGACCGGTGATCTGAACACCTGACTGACTTAGCGAGATGGCTATAGCGTGTTTTCATTATAACACGATTTCATAGTATTGTCAAGCCCTTTCAGTTCTGTGTTTGCTCTCGGACTGATGGGGCTTGCTTTTATGCATGGCACTTTATACCGACAATGTTTGACCGACTTCTCGGTATAAGGCACATTGAAAACAGAATACATTTTGATTGACGAATTTTTACTTGCGGTCGCACGAGCAAAGACACAGCCCTGTCCGGGTTACCGGATCACACCTTACGTTTGCTAAAAGGAAGGGTAGAAAAGTTGCTACTACTAGCAACTTTCATGTGAGCCGCACGCAAAGGAACAGTAGCCGGGGAACAATATACCCCTGCAAATCGCAAACAATCGGCAATCAAAATATACCATTTGGTATGATGCAGCAAACAGGTCATAAACCTTGCGGTTTACAACCTATCTGCGTGAAATAGTGGTCGAGGTGACAGGACTTGAACCTGCGGCCTCTGCGTCCCGAACGCAGCGCTCTACCAAACTGAGCCACACCTCGATTTGAGTTTCAGCAGTCTTTCTTTCGTTGACTGCCTTGCTATTATAGCACAAAGTTACGAAAATGTCAAGAGGAAATTTCGCAAATTGCAAAAATTATCAGAAAACACAATTTACCCCTTGAAATTCACAAAGAAATGTGGTATAATGTTACCAGAACGAGGGAACAACCCGAAGTTCAGTCAAAACATCTGGAAATTCCGGATTATAGGTGTGCGGGCCCTGTGCAGCTGAGCACTGTGAACCATGTCAGGCGGGGAACCGAGCAGCATTAAGCGGATCGCTGGGCGTGCCGCAGTCAGCCTGCACACCTATGCTCCGGAATTTTTTGTTTATTCGCCGTTTTTCCCGATCGGAGGCACGGATGGGCGAGAGGTTCTTAAAATATCAAAAACAGCTTTCCAAGCTGGCGGGAGCGGCTGCGTTTCCGGCACTGATCCTGTTCGGCGGCCTGGTGGCATGTTTTGTCATCAAGGGTGCCCCCGGCGGTACCGATCCGGCACCGCTGTATTATTTCCGGCTGCTTCTGCTCTGCTATGCCGTCAGTTTCATCGTCACCTGCGTGACAGAATACAAATCGCTGATCCATGCGGCTACCCGTGCAGACAGCGACCTGATCGGCAGCTGCTTCGGCGGCTTCCGGAAGCAGGACAGGCTGTTCTGTGAGGGTATGGGGCTGTATGCGCAGGATCGGGCACGCGCTGCACTGGAATCCTTCCTGCAGGTGAAGGACTACGAACTGACCGATGCCGAAGCGGGCGTGCTTGCTTTCTATATCGGACGCTGCTACCAGATGCTCAAGTGTCCTTCCAATGCGGTCAGCTTTTATCGGGAAGCACGCACAAAGGGCTTCTCTGCACCGTATGCAATGCTGTTCGAGGCACGCAGCCATGCAGAAGGCGGCGACTATCAAACCAGCCTGCAGCTGTTCACCGATCTGCTGGAGCATGATCCGCCGAAGGATTTTTATTTTCTGTATACGGACATCGGTTTTCTGTTTATCCGGCAGAAGCGTCCGGATCAGGCGGTGGAATGGTTTGAGAAATCCATCGCAAAAAAGCAGAATTATGCCTTTGCCCTGAGCGGCATGGCGATTGCCTCGCTGCAAAAGGGCGATTTTACTGCTGCGCAGGACTATCATTATAAAGCGCTGGTCAATCATCTGGATGATCCGAATTCCTTCCGGAAATATTTTGAGGAAACCAAACGCCTCATGCTCGAAATGCATCCGGACTGGTCTGAGAAAACCGGCGCCGTATCTGCCGAAGCGCAGACAGAACCTGCAGCATCGGAATCTGAGTCATAAAAGGAGCGTGACGGTGTATGGCTGCATACGAAGCACTGTATCGCAAATGGCGGCCGCAGACCTTTGAGGACATCGTCGCACAGCCGCATATCACCAGAACACTGAAAAATCAGATCATGCGCGATAAAACCGCACATGCATATCTGTTTACCGGTTCACGCGGAACGGGCAAAACCACCTGTGCGCGCATCTTTGCCAAGGCGGTCAACTGTCTGCACCCGAAGGACGGCAATCCCTGCCTCGAATGCGAGATCTGCCGCGACGCGGAGGCCGGCGCACTGACCGATATCATTGAAATCGACGGTGCCTCGAACAACGGTGTGGACGAGGTGCGCAGTCTGCGCGGAAATGCCGCGCTCCTGCCTGTGCGCTGCAAATATAAAGTCTATGTCATCGACGAGGTGCATATGATGTCAGTCGGCGCATTCAACGCGCTGCTGAAAATGATCGAGGAACCGCCTGCTTACGTTAAATTTGTATTCGCAACAACGGAGATTCACAAGGTTCCGCCGACCATTCTTTCCCGCTGCCAGCGGTTTGATTTCCGCCGCATTCTTCCCGCAGATATTGTCAGCCGGATTCAGTTTATCGCAGATCACGAGCCGTTTACAGTCTCGGATGCTGCCGCACACCGGATCGCAATGCTCTCTGACGGCGGAATGCGTGATGCACTGAGCCTGCTGGATCAGTGCGCAGCCGTTTCGGAACAGATCGAGCTTGCAACCGTGGAAGAAGCCGTCGGTGTTGCAGGAACGGAATCCGTTTACGAGATTCTTCGTGCAGTTGCTGCCCACGACGCAGCAGCCGCGCTGGAACGCATTGATCTGCTCTACCGGCAGTCCAAGGACATGACACGCTTTGCAGATGAGATATCGCAGCAGCTGCGCAGCCTGATGCTGCTGAAAACTGCGCCGAACGATCTCTCCCTGCTCGGAGTGATGCCGGATGACGCCGCGCAGCTGCAGGAACTCGCAAAGCTGTTTTCGCTCGGCAGTATCCTGGAAGCACTTTCCGCTGTGCGCCAGTGCTGTGACCGTATGACACGGGCGGGCAACCGGCGTATGGAGCTTGAAATGACCATGATCCGCCTCTGCTCGGATCTTCAGACGCAGAAGGGCGATGTCCAGGCGCTGAACGATAAAATTGCAGAGCTGGAACGCCGCATCGCAGAAATGCAGAAAAACGGTGTCCCTGCTGCACTGCCGGGCGCCCCGCGCCGCAGTCCTGCGTCTGAGAAAAATGTTCCGGCGCAGAATCTGCAGATCGAGGGCAAGCCGGATATTTCACAGTATCTGCCTGTCCGGAACTGGGCATCCGTGCTGGAACGCTTTGACGAGGTCAATCCGTCTGTTTCCGGCCTGCTGCAGGATTCCGCAGCATATGCCAATGATGAAAAAGGCATTCTGCTGATGATGGTCAGGAACACGCTGTTCAAAAAGCTGTTCACCAAGCAGGATGCAGTTTTGCTCGGCACCGCTGCGCAGCAGGTGCTCGGCAAAAAATATGCGATCCGCTTCAAATCCGTGGAAGCCGATCCGGAACAGATTCCGCCTGCCGAGATGCTGTTCAAGCGTGCGCAGGAACAAGGCATTGAAGTCTCAGAGCAGGAAAACGCCGGAATCTGATACAGCATGATGCAGCCGCTTTCCAGTACCATACTGATACCGGCTTGTCATATATAAAATTTTGAAAATGATAGGAGAATTCTTATGAAATCCAGAGTACCGAAGCAGTTTCAGGGCGGCGGCCAGGACATGAACTCCATGATCCACCAGGCCCGCAAAATGCAGGATCAGATCACTGCACTGCAGGAAGACATTGAACAGCGCACCTTCAGCGCAACCGCAGGCGGCGGCGCTGTCACTGTAACCGTGACCGGAAAGAAGACCCTTCAGTCCATCGAGCTGAAGAAGGAGGTTGTTGATCCGGAAGATATCGAAATGCTGCAGGATCTGATTATCAGCGCAGTCAATGAGGCCGTCAACAATGTGGAAGAAACCACCGAGACCGAGATGAGCAAGATCACCGGCGGTGTGTCTCTGCCCGGCCTGTTCTGAGTTCTATGGAGCAATTCAGTGCTCTGCCGCTTGTTGTATTAGCTGAAAAATTCGCAGCGCTGCCGGGGATCGGAATGAAAACCGCGCAGCGCCTTGCATATGCGGTCATGGAGATGCCGGAGGAGGATGCGCACGCCTTTGCAGACGCCATTCTCGATGCCAAGCACCTCATCCATGACTGCCCTGTCTGTCAGAATCTGACAGAACAAGAGATCTGCAGCATCTGCAGCAATCCGAAGCGCGACAGCAGCATTGTCTGTGTCGTGGAAGGGCCGAAGGATGTTGCTGCCATTGAGCGTACCCATGAATACAACGGGCTTTATCATGTCCTGCACGGGCTGATCTCTCCGCTCGACGGCATCACTGCGGAGCATCTGCGCGTCGCCCAGCTGCTCGAACGAATCCGGAAGGGCGGCATTGCAGAGCTGATTATGGCAACCAATCCGAGTGTTGAGGGCGAAGCAACCGCAATGTATCTTTCACGGCTCTGCAAACCGCTTGGCGTCAGGGTAACGCGGCTGGCCTTCGGACTGCCGGTCGGCGGCGTCATCGAGTACACCGACGAGGTCACACTCTACCGCGCGCTCTCCAACCGCAGCGAAATGTGACGCAGAGCCGGAGCAGAATCATGAACCGCTTGAAAAGTATTATTTTCGATATGGACGGCACGCTGCTGGATTCCATGGGAATGTGGCAGCGGCTGGATCGTATCTTTCTGCGGGAAAACGGCATCGAGCCGCCCGCGGACATTTCAGAGATTGTCAAGAAAATGACCGTCGATGCGTCCTCTGCGTATTTTGTCGAGCGCTTTTCGCTGCCGATGACGCCGCAGCAGGTCAGGGAACGGGTCGAGCAGCTCGCCGCAGAGGATTATCTGCTGCATCTGCCTTTGAAGCCCGGCGCGGTCGGTTTTCTCGAAGCGGTCAGAGAACGCGGCATCCCCTGCGTGCTGGCCAGTGCGAATTATCCGTCGCTGCTGGAGGCTGCCATGAAGCGGCTCGGCATTGACGGCTATTTTCGCGCTGTGCTGACGCCGGATGCATCCCGCGCCGGAAAGCACGAGCCGGACATCTATCTGGAGGCCGCGCAGATTCTCGGCACTGAGCCGGCAGAAACCGCCGTGATCGAGGATGCGCTCTATGCCGCTGAAACTGCAAAATCCGCAGGCTTTTATACGGTCGGCTTCCGCGATCCGGACGGCCGTGCAGACTGGGACACCCTTGCCGCAGTCAGCGACCGCTGCATTGACAGCTGGCCGGAGCTCACCGCATCGGATTTTCTGCAATTATTCTGACAACAAAAGGCTGCGCAGAACAATTCTGTGCGGCCTTTTCCGAATCAAAAGCGAAAGCTGCACCGGCTTTTGCATCTGGATACTGATATGGAGTTACCTATGCTGATTGACTTTCACACGCATATTTTTCCTGAGAAACTCGCGGAACGGAGCATCGCAGCACTGACCGCAGGCATCCGGCGGGAGCAGGGTGACGACTACGGCAGCGGCAAGCCCCTGACATTCTGTCTCCCGACGCAGCAGGGACTGCTCGAACTGATGGAGCGTTCCGGCGTAGACCGGAGCATCTGCCTGCCGATTGCGACAAAGCCCTCACAGGACGAAAGCATCAACCGCTTTGCAGAGAACATCCGCGGCCCAAAGCTGTATTCCTTCGGTACGGTTCACCCTGCCGACCCGCAATGGGAGCAGTTGCTGGAATCACTTGCAGAGCGCGGATTCCGCGGCATCAAGCTGCACCCGGAGTTTCAGCTCAGTGATATCGACAGCCCCGAATCGCTGCGCATCCTGAAAAAATGTGCGGCACTCGGTCTGCTTGTGATTTTTCATGCCGGTATCGACATCGGTCTGCCGCCGTCATACCGTGCCACACCGGAAAAAATCGCACATGTCCTGACCGAAACAGAAGGCTCCAATCTGATTGCTGCCCATCTCGGCGGCTGGAGTCAGTGGGATGATGTGGAGCGGTATCTGGTCGGCACGCCGATCCTGTTTGACACTGCATTCATCCGCGATTTTATCGACCCGGAACAGTGCCTGCGGATCATCCGGACACACGGCGCGGAAAAAATCGTGTTCGGCTCAGATGCCCCGTGGGAGGATCCGGCAGATACGCTCAGCTTCCTGCAGTCCCTGCATCTGACTGCGGATGAAATTGCAAAGATTACATATCAAAACGCTCAGCGACTGTTAGGAGAGACTGCAAAATCATGAAAACAGTAACCATTGCCGGACAGCAGATTCCGCAGACGGCCGCCCTTGCCCCGATGGCATCCGTCGCAGATACGGCATACCGTCTACTCTGCCGCGAACACGGCGCCTGCATGACGACCGGAGAGCTGGTCTCTGCAAAGGGACTCTGCTACGGCAGCAAGGGCAGCGCGGAGC
Source organism: Oscillospiraceae bacterium (assembly GCA_017427265.1). Taxonomy (GTDB): domain Bacteria; phylum Bacillota; class Clostridia; order Oscillospirales; family Ruminococcaceae; genus Firm-04. The sequence continues at coordinate 12,613 of JAFRTG010000003.1, forward strand.
TTTGCCGAATCACCCCGGCGGAACGTCCGATGGGATTACAGCTGTTCGGCAGCGAGCCGGAATTCATCCGAGAGGCCGTAAAGCTGCTGCTGCCGTTTGAACCGGACTGGATCGACCTGAATATGGGCTGCCCGGTGCCGAAGGTCGTCAATCAGGGCGCGGGCAGTGCGCTGATGAAAACGCCGGAGCTTGCAGGTCAGCTTGTGCGGGAGGCCGTTCAGGCTGCGGACGGAAAGGCTGCTGTTACAGTCAAAATGCGCATCGGCTGGGACGAAGCGCATATCAATGCCGTGGAATTTGCCAAACGCATGGAATCCGAAGGCGCCGCCGCACTGACGGTTCACGGACGCACCCGCACGCAGTTTTACAGCGGGACGGCCGACTGGAGGCCGATTGCCGCGGTCAAGCAGGCGGTCAGCATTCCGGTAATCGGAAACGGCGATATCACAAGCGGCGCAGATGCGCTCCGGATGTATGCCGAGACCGGCTGCGATCTTGTCATGGTCGGCCGTGCAAGCTACGGAAATCCGTGGATTTTCGAGGAAATAGCACATGCTGTGGAAGGCCTCCCCTATCAGCCGCCCGAAGTCCCGGAACGGCTCACAGAGATGCTCCGGCATATCCGCATGATTCTTGACCAGAGCGAAAAAAAGGAGTCTCTGGCCATGCGGGAAGCACGCAAACACGCGCTCTGGTATCTGCGCGGCTATCCGGGGGCAGCGGCATTCCGTGCACGCTCTGCCGGACTGAACAGCTATGCGGAAGCAGAGGCACTGGTAAAGGATTACCTCGCGCAGTACGAAAAGCACCGCGAAGAAAAAAGAGCTGTCTCCGACGGATTATAATGGGGTCTCTCGCCGCTTCGCTTTGAGTTTGCAAGCAAACTCACCCCGTCAAAGGGTCGTAACCCTTTGGAATCCCGATAGGATGAAATATATAACTGCATTGTTTGATACCCAAACGGGGTTCGGGGATCCGTCCCCCACGGGAGTTTGAGGGCAAAGCCATCATCGTGCAGCGATACCTTTTTCTAAAAGCGAAGGCGCTGATGCAACAATCAGCGCCTTTTGACTTGCCGGCCGATCCACGCCTCGCCCCCGCCTGCCTTGACAAAATCAGCAAAAATGTGGTATACTGGTAGGATAAAGACCAAATACAGAAAGGAACATGCAATATGGATCTTACGCCGCTGTTTGCAAAATACCCGTTTCTGCGGGAAGCTGCAACTGCGTTTGTCGTGATCTTCGTTGATATTGTCGCACTGGTGATTCTGCTTGCAGCCGCCAGAGAACGGCACCGCGGTGACCGCGGATGGGCAAAGGAAGGTCACGGCTTCATGCTCGCCTGTGAGGGCGAGGTCTATCCGCTCGGAGCAGCGGAAATTCTCATCGGACGGCATCCCTCTGCGGATATCCGTTTCTCCGATTCAGAGGTATCACGCTTTCACGCTTTGCTCAGTCTTTCCGGCGGGAAGTGGCAGATTGAAGATATCGGCGCGCAGAACGGTGTGGCCGTCAACGGGCACCGCATCTCAAAGCCATGCACGCTGCGTCATCACGATGCCATTATGATCGGCAAGCACCGGATGGTTGTCATCCGCGGAACCGAAAGGGCGTGATCGCATGACAAAGACTGCAAAACCGCTTTCTCACCCGTTCCTGCTGCTGCTGGTGCTGCTCGCCCACACAGCCATGATGGTACTCGTCGTGCTGTCCTTCGGCCTCAACGAAGAGGTCATCAAGATGGCCTGCGTCATTCTGACATTCGATTTCATCGGCTCAATTATTCTGCAGTTTGTCCAGCGTGAGGCCTGCACGGTCGATACCGTCCTGCTGCTGGTCATCGGCATGAGTACGATCTATCAATCCTGCTTCGGCGGACTGGAATTCGCCGTCAAGCATTTTGCCTTCGGCATCGCGGCATTCATCATGTGCCAGTTGTCCTATGTGGTCACGCGGAACCCATACCGCGCAGAGCGGCTCAAACCGCTTTGGTACGGAATCTTCTTCATCCTGATTTTTGTGATCCGGTTCCTGACGGGAAGCCGCGGCATGTGGATTGACCTCGGCTTTATCACGATTCAGCCGTCAGAATTCGTCAAACCGATCTTCGTTCTGATCTGTGCAAGTTCCATCCACACGCAGCTGAACAAGCACGAGATTGCAGGCATTCACTTTGTCCCGGATAATCTCATGGTCATTTTCTGTACAGCCGTGATTGCTGCGCTCCAGTGGTGGTGCCGGGATCTCGGCTCCCTCCCGACCTTTGTCGCCGTCGCAGGATTCGGCTTTCTGCTGCGTTTTTGCTATCTCCGCGAGAAGATGTCCGTGCGTCTGATTGTCTTTCTGGGACTCTGTGCCGTCGCTGCGGGCGTCTTTGCATGGAAGCTCGCGCCGGCCTATGTACAGGAGCGTCTGCATTCAAATATCTGGGCAGATATGTCCGGCACAGGCTATCAGCAGGTCAAGGCGCTGACCGCAATCGCAGAAGGCGGCTGGTTCGGCAAGGGCGCAGGAAACGGCACATTGATTCATGTTGCCGCCTCCCGCACGGACATTGTCTTTTCGACGATCTGCGAGGAATGGGGATTGTTCACCGGCATGATGACTGTCATCCTGATTCTGTTCCTGCCGGCAGCCGTCCTGACGGTTCCGCCGCGCAGCTATTACCACTCCGGACTGGCTGTCGGTGTTGCCGCGGTTTTCATGGTGCAGATGACACTGAATATTTTCGGCTCGTGCAATCTGATTCCCTTCACCGGCGTCACGATTCCGTTCATCTCGCAGGGCGGAAGCTCCATGCTCGCCAGCGGAATCCTTGCAGGCTTCCTGAAAGCCGCGCAGGCGCCCGTCCTGACCGACCGGCGTTCCGGAAAGGAGGGCAAGTAAATGGCTGCTCAGAATTCCAAAGAAAAGCTGCCGCGTCCGAATGCACCGGAGCTTGATGTTTCCGCACCGTGCAGTATGCGCAGAGCCGGAAAATGGACAGCGCTGCTGCTCGTCGCATTCATTGCCGCGCTGATTTATCTGGCCTATACGCTCATCACCGAATCCCCCTACTACATGGCAAAATCCGGCGCCGCAACCTACGGCATCGTCTACGACCGTACAGGCGATGTGCTCTTTGACGGCAGTCAGCCGCTGACAAATTATCCTGCGGGACAGTTTGCCGATGTCGGCAATCTCATCGGTGATACCAGCGGACAGATGAGCAATACGATTGTGGCCAGAAACCTTACCGATCTTGCAAATTATACCTTCACCTACGGCAACAGCGCCGGAACCGCTTCTCTGGAAACGACACTCTCGCACAGTGCAAACCGCGCTGTATATAACGCATTCGGTGAGAAAAACGGTGCGGCAGTCGCCTATAACTGGAAAACCGGCGAGATGCTTGTCTGCGTCAGCAAGCCCTGCGTGGATATTGCACAGGGCTACGCAAATCTCGAAACGATGCTGCCGGGCAGCCTGCTCTGCAAGGCATTTTTCCCGACAGTGCCCGGCTCGACACAAAAGGTCTCCACACTGCTTGCAGCATATCAGTATGCAGGCGTCGATCGGGTCAACGCATTAGAATTCAGCTGCTCCGGCAAATGGATTAACGCGGAAGGCGCCGCGATTAACTGTCACCAGGCAAGCGGTCACGGCACACAGCTTCTGCCGGAGGCTTTTGCCAACAGCTGCAACCCCTATTTTGCACAGCTCGTACAGTCCGGCATTGTGCCGCTGTCGTCCATCATTGAAAGCTATACGCGCATGGGTTATTCCGTCAACGGCAACAAAGCAGAACCGCTCACCATGGACGGCATCACGATTCAGCCCGCTTCGACCGCGCTTTCCGATGCCAACAACTTCGAGACACAGTGGGGCGCGCTCGGACAGGGCAAGACGCTGGTCAGCCCGTTCCAGCTGATGCTCTGGCAGGGTGCCATCGCAAACGGCACCGGCAGCGCAGTCATGCCCTATCTGCTGAAATCCAAGACCTCCCCGCTGAAAGAGGTCACACCGATCGGAAAAGCCGTCATGACCGAGCAGTTCTTTACGGCGGAAGCTGCAAAGGCCGTTCAGGACGTCATGACGCAGAATTCAACCAACCATTATTACGTCTCGTTTGACGTCTATCACTGCGGCGTCAAGAGCGGTACGGCACAGGTCAATGACAACGGCCGTGAATATGAAAACTCGCTGCTGGCAGGCTTCTGCCTGGACGATCAGGCCCCGGTTGCGTTCTGCATCCTGATTGAAGAACGCCAGAGCTGGGATATCTCCACAGCGCAGATCGCAAGGACGCTGCTCGACAATGTCTCCGGCCTGTCGTGACAAAATGTGTCTCCGGCGGATCAGAGTTGAGCGCGCCGTCCCATTATGAATCCCGCTTCATCTGCAGATTAAGGCGTCGATGTAAAATCGGCGCCTTTCCTTTACCGTCACGCAGCAGCTGAACAGCTTCATTCCGTAATCATGAAGAATTCATAACACTTTGAGAAGAATGCTTGCTTTTTTCTCCTCTTCATGATATAATTACAGTGAATATGGATAAAAGCAATCGGATCAGACCACATATCGAAGGACGGTGAACACGAATGAAAGCATCCGCTTATCCCGACATTGCGGTCATTGTGGCCGGAACAAATGAAGAATTCCAGAGCAGCGTTCTCAGCGGTATGGCAGAGGCTGCAGTCATCGCACAGGCCAATCTCACATGCTTTGCATCCTTCAGCGGCGTGCTCGCCAACCACCGCTGCGACATCGGTGAGGACAACATTTACAATTTGCCGGATTTCACCCGCTTTGACGGTGCCGTGCTCCTGACCAACACACTGGAGGACGCCGTCACACGCGCAAACATCATTCAGCAGGTCAAAGCAGCCGGCATTCCGACTGTGGTGCTGGATGACAACAGTACGCCGGAATTCTGCAACATCCGCATTGACAATTCCGCTGCCATGCGCGAGATCGTACAGCATGTTATTACCGAACATCACGCAAGATCGTTCTATTATGTCTCCGGACCGCTATCCAATCCGGAAGCAAACACGCGGTATCTCGCTTTTCTGGAGACAGCAGAGCAGAACGGGATTGCCGTCAGGAACGATCAGATTTATTTCGGACACTTCCGCCCGATCGACGGAAAAAATGCTGCCGAAGCGCTGCTGCGATCCGGCAAGCCGCTCCCCGATGCGATCATCGCTGCAAATGACGCCATGGCACTGGAAGCGATCAGCGTCCTGCGGCAGCACGGCATCCGTGTGCCAGAGGATATTATCGTCACCGGATTCGATCACACATATTACGCCAAGCATCACAGCCCCTCTCTGACAACGGTCAACCGGCCGCTCTCTGCCGCCGGCCGCCTTGCAGTCGAAACAGTTCTGCAGATGATCCGCGGAGAAACCGTCGCGCATACACTGACGCTTTCTGCAGATCCTGTGTATCAGGAAAGCTGCGGCTGCCTGACCAGTGATAAGATCGACATTCAGGCCTACAAGCAGAATACCTACGAGCTGATCAAGCAGACACGCGCAGACGCATCGCTGCTCAACCGCATGACGGCAGCACTTGCAGTTTCGGAAACGCAGAACGATGCCGTTGACATGTTCAGCATGTATCTGCAGGAAATCGGCTGCGAATCCTGCTGCATCTGCCTTTGCGAAAACTGGCAGCATGCCTTCCATGAAACCGGAAGCTGTTCGGAAGACCTTATCCTCCCGATCAAAGGCTACACCGAAAACATGTGTGCCGTCCTGATTCTTCATGCAGACGGCACAATCGGATCAGCCTCGTTTTCAAGCGCCGATCTTGATCCGGAGCCGCCTGAAAACGGCGGAAACATCAGGTTTTTCCTGCCGCTGCACTTCCGGGAATGCTGCATCGGCTACTATATTATAAAAAACGGCGATTTCCCGATACAGAGCATTCTTTGCCATTCGATTCTCATGAGCATCAGCCATTCTTTTGAGAATATCCGCAAGCTGCTGCATCTGAACAACGCAATCCGCGAAATGGACAGGTTATATGTTTCCGATGCACTCTGCGGCATTTACAACCGCAACGGCTTTATCCGGCTGGCCGACCGCTTTTTCCGCGAATGCCAGCAGCGCAGGCAGCAGCTGATGATCGGGTTCATCGACATGGACGGCCTGAAATATGTCAACGATCACTTCGGGCATGAGGAAGGCGATTTTTCACTGCGGACGCTTGCAAGCGTCATCAGCGAGTGCTGCGGAGATCATTTTACCTGCGCCCGTTTCGGCGGCGACGAGTTTATTCTGATCGGCCAGAATGCCGACGAGGAAGATGCAGAACAGTTTGAAAAGCGTTTCACTGAAAAGCTCGCTGAAACCAATGCCGCTATCAACAAGCCCTATCCGCTTGCCGCAAGCATCGGCACCTATGTGACAACTGTGACAGAGGATATGAAGCTGTTTGAGCTGATTAAGCGTGCCGACCAGATTATGTACGAACAGAAAAAGCGGAAATCCACCTCCCGTTATCTGCGGAGAGACTGATTTTCCGGTTCATACGATGACAAATCCGCCTGACTGAAACAAGTCAGGCGGATTTCAGTTTGTAAAAATGGTATCGCTGCGCGATGAATGATAACGGATGTCTCCCTGCCGCTTCAGCGAACAGCACGGACACTGAGCAGCTCGATATGACTCGTCATGCAGCTGTCATCTGCGGGGAAGTCCTCGCAGTAATCGGTCGAAAGGTATTTCTTATTGTCGTCGGCAAACACGGTCACAATCGTTTTGTCCGCGCCGATGCGGTCGCCCGCGATCAGGCAGCCGAGCAGATTCGCACCCGAACTGATGCCGACTCCGAGCCCCAGCCTGCGTGCAAGCATCTGCGCCATGCGGATCGAATCAATATCATCCACGGAAACAACGCCTGTTGCCTCGTCCATGTGGCAGATCGGCGGGATAAATTCATCGGAAATGCCCTGAATCCGGTGCTTTCCGGTTTTATAGCCGGTGGAAAGCGTCGGCGAATTCAGCGGCTCCAGCGGGAACATTGCGCATGCGGGATTCACCTTGCGCAGTGCTCTGCCGATGCCCATGACCGTTCCGCCGGTTCCGACGCCTGCCACAACGGCGTCTGCGGTTTTGCCGAGCGAGCGAAGCTGCCGCACAATCTCCTGACCGGTCATCAGCTCATGCGCCTCGGCATTGTCCTCATTGGAAAACTGACATGGCAGAAAAACATGCCCCTGCGCCGCAAGCGCCTCCGTCATGCGGATCGAGCCCTGAAAGCCGCCCTGCTCCGCAGAAACCAGACGCACCTCAGCGCCGTAGCTGCGCATCAGATTGATGCGTTCCACGCTCATCCAGTCCGGCATATAGATCACAACAGGATGTCCGAGCGCCGCGCCGACCGCTGCAAACGCAATGCCGGTATTGCCGCTGGTCGCTTCCGCAATGGTGTCGCCGGGCTGAATGCCGCCGCTCTCATATGCCTTTTTCAGAATATGATATGCCACGCGGTCTTTGATGCTGCCGCTGAGATTGAAGGCCTCTGCCTTGGCGTAAACAGTGCGCGGGGCGCCGTGATATTTCATTGATATTTCCAGCAGCGGCGTTTCTCCGATCATCGCATCAAGACGGGAAAAACGCTCTGCAGTATTGGAATCCTGCATGGAATTCATGTTATCCTCCGGTATTTTATAGATTGAAAAACAGACTTGCCTTATCAGTATAGCATATTCCGCCGGAAAAAGCAAGTCTATTCTGATTTTCTGTGCAAACGGATACCGCCCGCAGACTGAAAGCGTCCGCGGGCGGTATCCGTTATGTGAAGGATGTAAACTTATGAGCTGTCAAAGCGGGTGCACCGCTGCTGCCTGCAAAACCCCTCCGCAGAACAGCAGCGGACACCGGTATCGAAAAGCACAGGTGTGCTGTCAACTGTTTTCAAACGGTATCGGCGACGGGTGCACATCATAGTCATACGTTTCACCGGTATAGCTTCTGAAGATATCCCCCTCTGAAGTATAGAGTGAAACCTCTTTCGGAATCTCAATCAGTATTACGAACCGCCGGAAGGATGAATTGCCGTCCTGATAGATTTTCAGATCATACGACGGTGTGCCGCCGGATACGTGCATTTTATCAAGTATGATGCCGCTGCACCTGCAATAGTAGGTCACCGCAATATAGTTGTTGTAATTGAAATCCAGACTATCCCAACCGGTATCGGGCAGATCGGAAAGGTCATCCCCTTCTGTCAGCCAGCGGAAATCTGTCTCGCCGTAATAATGCCGGGATTCGTCGGCAGACTCCTGCCTGGACCATACCCGGACCGCTTCAACTTCCGGCTCTGACACCGTCGGCTCGCCGGGTTGTATGCCAGTAGGGGGGGACGTCACAGTTCCGGCCGGCTGCTGTGTTGCTGCTGTCTCGATGTACACAGCTGTCGTTGCTGTGACAGAGGGTTCCCAATCCCGTGTCCCCCATGTTACTGCCGTCGTTCTCACTGTCGCTGTTGTCGTCCGCCATCTTGTCGTCCGCGGAACCATTGTTGTTACCCGTGCCGTTGTCCTTGCAGTCGTCCGTGCTGTCGTTCTTGCTGTCGTCCGTGCTGTCGTTCTTGCTGTCGTCCGTGCCGTCGTTCTTGCTGTCGTTCTTGCTGTCGTTCTGGATGTCGTTCTGGATGTCGTCCGTGCCGTTGTCTTTGCAGAGGAATGAGTCGTTTTCTGTGCTGTCTGTTGGTTCTTTTCTGAAGTATGGGTGTCAGACGCCGTCTTTCCGGAAGCAGTCGTCTGTGCAGATTCGGAATCCTGCGAACCGCCGGTCTTGTGCGTCTGCTCCGTGACAGCAGTGCCGGCCGTAACGGTCTTGGAAGAGACTCCTTCCTCTCCGGGCAGCGTCGTGACGCCCGTCTGAATGGGTTTTTCTTCGCCGTCGGGCAGCGATTCGGCGGAAAGATCGGTCGTGACTGCCGTGACGGCAGTTGTCGTTTCCGGTTCCATAATGACACCGGGTCGAGCCGTGCGCAGCTTCGGGTATACCACCGCGGCGATCAGCACAACCAGACAGGCCGCGAGCACCGGAATCCCGTAAATCTTCCGGATAATCGGGCGCGGCCGGTAGGCCTCAGCCTCTTCAATATACTCTGGCGGAAGCTCGCTCAAGAGTTCCATAAACTCCAGTTCTTTCACAGCAATCCCTCCTTCCGCAGATATTTTTGCAGCTTGCTTCTGATACGCGATAATGTCACTTTTACGTTGATTTCAGTCATTTCAAAGTCAGCTGCGATTTCTGAGATCGGAGAAGTATGCCAATAACGCCGGATAAACAAACTGCGCTGCCGTTCAGGCAATTCGCCGAGAAACTGCTTGACATGCTCCAGCATCACACGCCGGTCGATCTCCCGCTCGACGTTTTCACCGGATGACAAACAGTCTGAAAGCTCTGCGAGGGCAAGCGGCATCTGACCGCCGCCGCGCTTTTCAGCGTGGCCGGCAGCATAGCGCTTCAGCGCAAAATTGCGCACCAGCGTCAGGAAATAGGCTCCGTAATGCCGCGGATGTGCCGGCGGAATTGCATTCCATGCACTGAGCAGCGCATCGTTCATGCATTCCTCGGCGTCCTCCTCACTCCCCAGAATATTGCGTGCAACCGACCGGCAGCGCGCTCCGTACTGACTGACAGTTTCCTGAAGCGCCTGCTCATTTCGATTTTCAAACAATAAAAGAATTCTTTCATCTTCCGTGGCAGCCACCGCCCTTCGCGTTTTGGCCTTCATACATAAAGACCCGATTGGCAGAAAAAGGTTACAGGCTGCAAAAAAATTTTTTGCACCCTGTTTTGAATCCACTGTTATTATAGCATACTATCCGATAAAAAGCAAGGCAATCGTGCCGCATTCTTTTCAGCGGCTGAACCCGCACAAGCATCTTACAAGCAATCAAAACATGTGATAAACAGACGGTTTTGCTGCAAATTCAGCGATATCCGCCAATGATGCAAAGCGCATTGCGTTTCGTTTGGTTCCGGATGACCGCAAAAAAATTTCCGGATCCTCTTGACAAGTGTATATGTTTATGCTATACTGTGCATAGTGTATATACACACTTTCTCCGGAGGTAACTATGGATATTATTTTACGGAACGAAACCGACGATCCGATCTATCAGCAGATCATTGATCAGGTGAAAGCGCAGATTATCGAAGGCAAGCTCACGGCCGGGGACGCCCTGCCGTCGATGCGGGCACTGGCAGCACAGCTCCGTATCAGCGTCATCACCACAAAACGCGCTTACGAAGAGCTGGAGCGCGAGGGCTACATCGAAAACTTTTTAGGGAAGGGCTGCTTTGTCAAAACGCAGAATACAGATTTTCTGCGCGAGGAAACGGTTCGTCAGACAGAGGAAATGATCGCACAGGTCTGCAAAAAAGCGAAACTGTGCGGTCTGAATGCCGATGACCTGAAGGAAATGATCGACCTTATGTATTCGGAGGAAAACGAAAATGAGTGAATATGAAAACGCCGTTGAACTCAAGGGCGTAACCAAACGCTATGACGGATTCACGCTCGACAGCCTCAGCTTTACAGTTCCCAAAGGCTGTATTATGGGATTTATCGGGCAGAACGGTGCAGGCAAGACCACAACAATCCAGTCGATGCTGAATATCATTCCGATCGACTCCGGTGAAATCAGCCTGCTTGGACTGGATCATATCAGAGATGAAAATGAAGCGAAGGAGCGCATGAGTGCCGTATTCGACGACTGTCCGTTCGGTGAGGTGTTTACTGCCGAGCAGATCGAAAAAGTGTTCAGAGGTCTGTACCTGAACTGGAGCAAATCCACCTTTTTTCAGTATGTTGACAAGTTTCAGATTCCCCGGAAAAAGAAGGTCGGGAACCTGTCCAAGGGCATGAAGATGAAGCTGCAAATCGCAGTGGCACTTTCGCATGATGCCGAGCTGCTGGTCATGGACGAAGCAACCGCCGGTCTGGATCCCATTGTGCGCAATGAGATTCTCGACCTTTTCCGTGACTATCTGATGGACGGGAACCGTTCGATTCTCATGTCCTCGCATATCACAAGCGACCTTGAAAAAATCGCAGACTGCCTGACGTTTATCGACAACGGAAAGCTGCTGCTCACCGGATATAAGGATGATATTCTGGAAACACACGGCGTCATCAAATGCACACGGGAAGAATACAAGGAATTTGCGCCGGAGGATTATATCAGCGCAAGACTCAATGACTTCGGTGCGGAAATCATGACAGCCGACCGTGCAGAAACAGCAAGGAAATATTCCGGTGCAATCATCGAAAAGACAACGCTCGAAGAGATCATGCAGTTTTATGTCAACGCCGGAAAAAAGGAGTGGTCATAATGGCAAAGATCATGTCTCTGATTTATCGGGAATGGATACTTATGAGAAAAATACTGCTCCTCGGACTGGCCGTTGCAGCCGGTATGCTGTTGATGTTTTCGTTCCTCGGATACAGCTTTCAGAACGGCGCTTTCATCGGGAATGAAAAGCTGAGCAATATGTTCGCAAAGACAGGCGGTTATTTTGAGACATATCTGATTGTGTTCTTTCTGTTTCCTGTAGCGGGAAGCTGTGCAGCAGCATATGAAAGCGATATCAAGGCAAACTGGATGCGCTATGCCATGACGACCCCTGCAGATACAAAGGCGCGTGCGCTTGCACATACACTGTTTCTGTTCATCCGAATCCTTGCTGCATTCGGACTGGCGGTGATTGCCGGCATGCTGATGACGGAAGCCTTCGGCAAACCGTTTACGGCCGGAATGGCTGCCGACTTCGGGTTGTATTGCTGTATCACACTGATTCCGATTTGTATCAGTGAGCTTTTCTGGAGCAAAGCAAAAGATGTGATCTCTTATAAAAAGCAGGGAAGCCGCATGGCCTGTGTGTTTGGCGGACTCGGCGTTGTGGTCGGTCTGCTGTGTGCAAGAACAACGAAAAGTGCCGGCACGAACGCTGATCCCCTGACAGCACTTGCACCGGTGATCCACAAGTATGTTGCATTCAGGAATACGGTGCAGCCTTTTGTCATCCCCGTTCTCATCGGACTGATCGTCCTGATCTATGTGACCGTAAAGCGGAATCTCGACAGCTTAAAGCGTGCATAAGGAGGTCATAACAAATGCAGGGAACAGTATACAAAGAACTGGTGCAGAACCGTTTTTTCCTGCTGTGCGGCCTTTTCCTGCCGCCGCTTGTCTATATCGCGGTCATCCTGATCGGGCTGATCCTGCACTTCGGAGAAACCGACTTTTCATGGGAAGGCTTTTTCTCGGAATTTCTCGCAGACGGCGCTATGTTTCCGAGCAAGCTGCTGATTCTGCTGATCTCATACAGCGGCATGAGACTGTTATCCGCATCGGTGTTTTCTCAGGACGAATCCAAACGCAAGAGTCTTCTGATGGCTGCCGTTCCGGACGGAACAGCGCGGCAGATCTACGGAAAATATGTCATCCTGTTCATGGCATATGCGCTGTTTTTTGTTTCTGCCGGCTTTACTGACAGCTTTATGAACTGGATTGTTTTCTGCTTGACAGGGAAAACAACGCCTTCGATGCTGAATCTTCTTGCGCTGATCCTGTTTGCACAGCTGTTTCTGCGAAGCATTGAGATTCCGTTTTATGTCCGGTACAGCGCAAGAATCGGCAAATATGTCCTCATCATCCTGATGATTCTGATTATGCTTGCGATGCTGTTTGTCATGCTGTATGTGCCCTCCTTCGGCAATATCCTCACAGTGATCTGGGATTGGTACAACAGGCTGCTGAACGGTGAGCTTGCGGAAGAATCCGTGTTTCTCATATCGGTGTTTCCGCCAGTGTCGATCGCTGCTTATCTGATTTCCTACCGCATCTCGTGCAAGCTCTGGCTGAAAGGAGTGGCAAATTATGAATAACCGTTCCGCCGACATCAAACGCATCGTCATATTTCTGCTCCTTTCCTTTGCAATCGCGTGGATTCCGTGGATTATCATGAACAGTCTGTACGACTTTTACGACTGGTTTACAGGCGAAAAACAATATCCGTTTCTCTGGCTCCTGCTGCTGGCAGGCGGATCCCCTGCCATCGCCAGTTTCCTGACCAGATGCATCACAAAGGAAGGCATCGCAGACGATTCCCTGCGGCTGAAGCTGAAAGGCAATCTGAAATACTATGTGCTTGCTTTACTGTTGCCGCTCAGCATCGGGCTGCTTCGAGGAACCATCGCACAGAAAATGCATATCGCCGAAGATGCGGAACTTTCCGGATGGATGACTGCTTCTGTTATCGCGCAGGCATTCTGGCTCTCGCCTGTTATGGCGTTCAATACCTTTGGTGAAGAATACGGCTGGCGCGGATATTTATATCCGAAGCTCGAAAAAGTCACAAACAGACCGGCTGCACTTATAATCGGCGGTATCATTTGGGGACTGTGGCACGCACCGCTGACCGTCAAGGGGCATAATTTCGGTACGGGATACCGGGGCTTTCCGTGGCTCGGCATTCTGCTGATGTGCGGTTTCTGCGTGGTTTTGGGAATCTTTCTGCACTGGCTGACGCAGAAATCCGGCTCGGTCTATCCGGCATCCATCGCGCATTCTGCGACAAACAGCGGCGCAACATTGATTATGATGGCGTTCGTTCAGATGAATGCGGATCGCCGTGATATCCCGCTCCGTGCAAGCCTGATTCTGCTTGCCCCGATGCTGCTCTATCTGCTGTTTATTCCGTTTCTGATGAATCGCAGAAAGGAACAGAAATGCGTATGAAAAAAATAAGCAGGAGAATCGTCAGGGGGCTTTTGATTCTGATTGCTGCTTTTCTTGTGCTGTGGCTCCTCGTTTTTATCAACAGCAAAATCAGGTTCAGACGTGACAAAGCGTTTCTGGAAGAAAAGGGATACTGCAATCTCGTATCTGCCGGAGATTATTCCGTCAATGTGCTGATCTATGGGAATGAAAACGGAAAACACCGCATCATCGCAATGGCAGGTCAGGGCATACCGGACAGCTGCATCACGATGCGGAGAATGACTGCCGCTCTGGAATCTGACAATCAGGTGATCTTCCTTGACCGTGCAGGATACGGCATCAGCGATGACACAGCGCAGAAAATGACCGTTGAGAATATCGTGGCGGCATACAGAGCAGCGCTGAAAAATGCCGGGATCGAAGCCCCTTATGTGCTCATGCCGCATTCCATCGGCGGTGTGTATGCAACCTGTTGGGAGAGTCAATACCCCGATGAAATCGAAGCTGTTGCGATCATTGACGGCACAGAGCTGGAAGCGGTATCCCCTGAGAAACAGGACAATGATGATACCGCGGAGATGCGTCTCTATTACAGGCTCGTTAAGGCAGGTCTCGGCGGAACGGGAAATCTGCTGCTGAAACACTTTCTTCCGCCGAAGGAATGGCTGCGTGACGATGAACAAACAGCGGAATATGCTATGGCTTTGATGACCTATGATTCCCGTGCGCTGCTTTCCGAGAGTGCACAGGAATACCGGAATATCAATACCGCATGGGAAGCGATCGTGACAAACGATATTCCGAAAATTTATATATCCACGGCTTACCTTACGGCGGAGGATATTGAAGCTGACGGCGTTCTGACAGATGAAATGATCGAAGAACTGATGAATGACCGCAGGGAGTTGAAGGCAGAGCTTGAGAAGCAGTACAAAAACGGCGAAATATCGCTGGAAGTTTATGACGAGCTTCTGCCGGAGCTGCCGGACACGCAGGCTGAAAGCCGGCAGATGGCGCTGGAGGACTGCCTTGCATACGGACGCGATTATAAGGAGAGAATTCTGCGTCCGTATTTTGAAAAGCTCGGTCGCTGTGAGATGATAAATCTCCCCGGCGACCATCTGATCTATGAACAAAAGCCGGATGCATGCGCAAAAATCATTCGTGATTTTCTTGCGGCATCAGAAAGCTGAATCCGGCAAAAGTGATGCAACACAAAAGCTCTGCGAATGATGGATTCGCAGAGCTTTTGCTTATCTCTTGAATTTCAGTGCAAATACAACACCTGCAAGCAGAACGATTGCCGATACCCCAAGCAGGATATACGATGTGGTCATATCCTTTTGCGTTGTTCCGTTCATACCAGGGAAGCCGTTCATTTCCGGTCTGCTGCTGTTGTTTGTATCCGAGGCATCTGCATCGCCGCCATCTCCGTTCGGCGGTGTAAAACCTTCCGGCATATTTCCGTCAAAGCCCTGCGGCATTTCATTGCCCTGCATTTTTGACGGATCAAATCCTTCGGGCATTTCTCCGGCAGGAAACGCGGACGGGTCAACCCCCTCCGGGAATTTCCCGTCAAAATCAGACGGCATATTTCCGCCCGGCGGCTGCATATTGCCTGTATTGGTTACTTTGAGGCTCTTTCCGCTGCGGGTATCGTCGGATCGTCCGAACGCTTTTCCGCCGAAGCCTCCGCCGCTGCCCATAGATCCCATGTCAGATATATTCAGATCTGCGGTGTCAATCAGTGCTGTGCTGTCAGCAGACTGGCCGTCCGAGGTGGAAGGGATCGTTCCGTCAAGCTGACCCTTTACGCTTTCTGCACGGAGCGTACAGAACTTGGAGATTGCTGCCACACCCTTCTGAAATTCCTCATAGGTGCAGAATTTTGTCGGATCCTTCTTAACATACCCGTCTATCATATCTGCTGTCTCGCTGATGATAGACGCAAAATCGGTACTGTCGATGAACTCTGCAAACAGTTCATGATACATCTCAGTGTACTTCTCGCTGTCAAATATCCACGCAAGCATCGGGCGGTCGCTCATATCGTCGGAAACAGGCGTGTCGATCGCAGCATTCACGGAAGAAGAAGCACTTCCGCCCTGGAATGAGCCGTAGGCAAGATTGTAATCCCACGGAATCATGGAGAGCTGCCCGTTTTTCTCATAAAGATAGTAGTTGTGAATCATCATGCCCGTGTAGCTGTCTCCGTTGCAGAGAAAATTGTGAACTGCAAAATACCGGATAACCTCATCGACATCGACTGTCGATTCGATATCATTCGCCTCAGATAATGCTTTCAGCGAACGGATCAGCCGCTTCTTGTCGGCATTGGTGACATCGGTCTTGGCATTGTTGAAGATATTGGAATAGCTGTCAATGTCATCGTCAATGTACTTCAGCTTGACATCATCGCTGCCCATTCCGCCGAAGCCCTTGAAATCAGGCATTTTTCCGTCCTCTCCGAACATCTTCGACGGATCAAAGTCATCCGGCAATTCCATTCCGTCCGGCATTTTCATTCCCTGCGGCATGTTTCCGCCGAACATATCCGGGCGGTTTCCTTTGTCAAAGCTCCTGCTCTTGCCTTCGGCTTTGTCAGAGGTTTTCTCAGCATCGGATCCTTCATCGCTGTTTTTCTTCATGAAATCGTTCATGCTGAAATCCTTCCCGTTTCCGGGACCGCCGCCGCCAAAGCTCATGCTGTCAGGTTTGTAAAGCTCGCCGGGCTTGCTGCCGTAATTTCTCTGCAGGAAGGAATCCTCAATGCTCTCAACAGCAAGATAAAGTCCCCATTCCTCGCCGTTTACGGTCATATAGACATAACTGCAAAGCGGGGAATCCACGCCGAAATCGCTCATGAGCGTGTAGGCAAGATAATCCTTCATATAGGTGTTATCCTGTATGATATTGTTCAGGCAGAGCTTGTCAAGGCCGTGATAGCTTTTGGTGCTGTCATACTGATCGAACTCGATCTTGAAGCTGTAACGGCTGCTGTCCATGTTTCTGACGGAGCTGAGAGAGGTATTGCCCTTTCCGCGAATTCCGACATTCCTGACCGCTTCGCCGTCTATCACAACATTGCAGCGTGCATATTCCTCATTTTCGCAGGTTTCGATAAAGCTGTCCCAATCGTCCATGACGATATCAAGCGTGTGGACCTTTGTACGGTCAAAGATGCGGTTCTCATACCCGGTCGCGTGTGCAGTCACACCGATGCCGAGTGCCTGCCCGTTACAGAAGATCAGCGCGATGACAAGTGTGAATGCAACAATGACGATACATATCCGATCTATGCTTTTATGTGCAGACATTCTCTCACACCCTTATCCCATATAATCGCCGTTATAGCTTACCAGCACGGCACTGTGAACGCCCGGCATTTCGGAAAGCTCATTTACAAAATCAGTGTTGTCGTCTTTCAGGCGGACTTCAAGGTTCAGCTCAACGCTGCCCTTCTGTGCAGTCTTGCTTTTCACAACGCAGCGCTCTGTTTTACCGTCAAGGAAGGACTTGGCCTTCGTTTCGCTCTCGTGACCGTCACAGCGGATTACCACGATATAAGGGTTCTTGTGGGATTTTCTGTTGACGAACACGAGCAGGATCACGCCGATGATGACGCTGCCGATGACTGCAAGCGGAATCATTCCGGCCGCGAGCACGATGCCGACAGCGATCGACCAGAACAGAAACGCAATGTCAAGCGGTTCTTTGATTGCTGTTCTGAAACGGACAATGGACAGTGCGCCGACCATACCGAGCGACAGGACAACATTGCTCGTTACGGCGAGAATAACAACGGTCGTTATCATCGTGAGTGCAACAAGCGTTGTGCCGAAGCTCGACGAATACATAACGCCCGAATAGGTCTTTTTGTAGACAAGAAAAATAAAAACGCCGAGGCCGAATGCAAGCACAAGTGCGACTGCCATATCAAGAATGCTTACATTCGTAATGTTCTCCAGAAAGTTGGATTTGAAAATATCATTGAAACTCATAATTATCTGCTCCTGTTATTGATTTCGTTCAAACTCTGAATTGGTTTCAGCCGTACATTCTGCATGCGGCATATTTGGAAAAAGCGCCCTCGCGTCTGTCTGCAAGGGAAACAGCGTCTCTGATGATGTCGGGAAGAAAAGCGTCCCACTTCACTTCCAGAATGATAGAATCCGAAACGGGAACGGTGACACAGTCCCCGTTCAGAAAATCGGTACACCGCATTCCGCTTCGGATATTGTAGTCAAGCGTGACACGGACATTCCCCGCGGGAAACACAAACGGTTCTCTGGTGTAATCCACAATCGTTTTGGGACGGATGCCCTGCACTGTCATTTTGGAGTAGAGCTCCCGGATCAGCGGATATTCCGAATCCAGCATAAACGCAAGATCGCCGTCAACGATGGCCTGCGCCTGCTGTGCTGTCAGCGGTGCACTCTGCTTGTTTCCAAGGTTGTCAAACTTGCTTTTCTTTTCCAGATGAATGACCGATGTATCCCCGTTATAATAACGGATACGGAATTTCTCACGGCGGTTCAAGCCATCTGTTTTCTCACGGAGCACCTTATCAGATAGATCGTCAAAATACAGGCTTCGTATCAGATATTTGCCGTTTATGGCGTGCGGATCGGGGTAAGCCGCCGCTGTGAGCCGGTGCCGGATTGTTATCATATCGGAGTAATTGATCTCATGCTTGACTTCATGTCTAAGCTCCATATTCTCACCTCTTTCATTTAACAAGGATGCCGCAGTCAGACACGCGATTATGCTGACTGTGCGCGGTACGATCTATGCTCTGATTATACGCGCGCTCGCTGAATTGTTGCTGAAAATGAGCGTGAAAAAAATGGGATGTTCGTGAAAGGTATGTGAAAAAACAAAAAATGCTTTGATTTTCAGCTTGCATTCAGCGTGATATTGTATTATAATAGATACATATATGAGATGAGAGATGGGGGGAATTGCTTTGAAGATTCTTATCATAGAGGACGAACGCACACTGGCGGATTCGCTGAAAGTCATGCTGAATTCAAAAGGCTTTGAAACCGATACGGTCTATGACGGCGAAAGCGGAGAGCAGTATGCTCTGCTCGATGTTTACGACCTTATCATACTTGATATTATGCTTCCGGGAAAGAACGGGTATCAGGTTGCAAAAAGTCTTCGCAAAAATCACATCTCCGCCCCGATCCTTATGCTGACGGCAAGAGCAGATATTGAGGACAAAGTTCAGGGGCTGAATGCAGGCGCGGACTACTATCTCACGAAGCCCTTTGATTCCCGTGAACTGCTCGCCTGCATCAATGCACTCCTGCGCCGTCAGGGTACGCAGGTCAATGAGCTGGTATTCGGAAACACACATCTTGATCTGGAATCGGCGGCGCTCGTATGCGGTGAGAGCAGCGTCAGTCTTTCGGCAAGAGAGTTTGAAGTCATGCGTTTGCTTATGACATCGGGAAAAAATCATTTATCCAAAGAAACGCTGCTGACCAAGGTATGGGGCTATGATTCCAATGCCGTCGAAAATCATGTGGAGGTCTATGTCGGATTTCTGAGAAAAAAGCTGACAAGCATCGGCTCGGATATCCGTATCGAAGCAGTGCGGCGGCTTGGCTATCATCTGGAGTGTGACGGGCAATGCTGAAAAAACTCAGGATAAAATTCATCATTGTCATCATGTCGATGCTGACAGTTCTGTTTGCTGTGATTTTCGGCGGGATTCTCCACTTCACAAGGCGTAATCTGGAGCGCGAGAGCTTACAGATGATGCGGGCAATGGCTTTTCAGCCGATGAATATGACCGCACCGATTGAAATACCCGATGACAGGGATAAAAAAATGCGCCTGCCGTTTTTTACGCTGCGGATAGAAAATAACGGCACAATCACTGCCTCCGGCGGAGGATACTATGATCTGACCGACAAAGAGTTACTGCAAAAGCTGACCGAAGCAGTATCAGAAAAAAAAGAACCGTCAGGCATAATAGCAGAGTACGATCTGCGTTATCTTGTAACCAGACAGCCCGGCAGCAGGACGATTGTTTTTGCCGATATTTCGAGCGAACGCACCATGCTGAACGGACTGATCCGAAACTGCATCATTGCAGGGCTGATCGGATATGCGGTGTTTTTCATCATCAGCCTTCTGCTTGCAAAATGGGTGACAAAGCCCGTTGAGAAAACCTGGACCGAGCAGAAGCAGTTTATTGCGGATGCTTCCCATGAACTGAAAACGCCGCTGACCGTTATCATGACCAATGCAGAAATGCTGAATGACAACGATTATACCGAAGCTGACAGAAGCGTTTTCACAAAAAATATTCTCTCGATGTCGAAGCGCATGAGAGGACTGGTGGAAAGTCTGCTGGAGCTTGCAAGAATGGACAACAGAACATCCGTCGCAGAGATGAAAAGCCTTGACCTGAGCAAGCTCGTGTCTGACAGTATGTTACCCTTTGAGCCGCTGTTTTTTGAAAGAAATATGGAGCTTTCATCGGATATTGAACCGGGGATCACTGCCGAGGGCGATAAGAACAAGCTGCGGCAGGTCATGAGCATCCTGCTTGACAACGCCCTGAAATATGACGACCCTTCCGATCCTGTCAATATCAGGCTGGTGCGGAAAGGCCTGAACGCCGTACTGTCCGTTTCAGGCAAGGGAAAACCACTCTCCAAAGCAGAATGCAAAAATATCTTCAAGCGGTTTTACCGTGTCGATCAGGCCAGAACAGACGGCAGCAGCTATGGGCTCGGCTTATCCATTGCGGAGAGCATTATAAATGAACACGGCGGAAGAATATGGGCAGAGAGTGAGGAAGGCTTCAATACCTTCTTTGTTTCTGTGAATTTGAAAAAGTGAGCGCTGTCTGATCGTGGCTCCATAAAGCCAGTACGGTCAGTTTGTCTCCGGACGCGCAAAGCGATCCGCCGCAACGGTGCAAGATCTGAAAACACATTTTTATTTTCAGATTTTATATTTTTTACAAAGGAGATTTGCCATGAAAAAGCTCAAAACACTTGCCGCAATCCTGTCATTCACTGCTGCAGCTTCCGGCGCTGCCGGAATCATTCCCCATGCCGCAGCAAATCAGCAGCTTATCACTGTGTATGCCTACAGCGAAAATGCTGCCGGGAACTGGATCAAAGACACGAAAACAGGCAAATGGTGGTACAAGCACACCGATGGTTCCTATACCAAAAACGACTGGGAAAAAATCAACAATCAGTGGTACCGCTTCGATGCACAAGGCTGGATGCAGACAGGCTGGATTCAGGACAACGGAATCTGGTACTATCTGAGCCAGAGCGGTGCCATGCAGACGGGCTGGATTCAGGATAACGGGATCTGGTACTATCTGAATGCGAGCGGTGTGATGCAAACGGGCTGGGTACAGGACAAAGGAAGCTGGTACTATCTGAACCAGAGCGGCACGATGCAGACGGGCTGGATTCAGGATGACGGAAAACACTACTACCTGAACCCGAACGGTGCCATGCAGACGGGCTGGAAAGAACTAGACGGTACATGGTACTATTTTGGTTCCAGCGGTGCCATGCAGACAGGCTGGATTCAGGATAACGGAAAACGCTACTATCTGAACGCGGACGGTGTGATGCAGACAGGCCTGACAGAAATAGATGGTAAACTGTACTATTTTAATCCCAAAAGCGAGGAGAATAATCCCAAAGGCGCCATGCAGACAGGCTGGGTTCTAATTGATGGGATATGGCATTATTTCAACGAATAAGCCTCATGCCCTTTTTCGCCTGATACCGGTGATTCCGTACCCTGCAGGTTCAAAAATATCCGTGTGATTTTGCAGGAAAGCGCTTCAAAAAACGAAAAGATTCCGAAAAAACAAGACAAGAAAAAGCCGCGTTTACGTAATCTCACGTAAACGCGGCTTTTTCTTAGCGGGTGGGTAGAGGGATTCGAACCCTCGGTCTTCGGGACCACAATCCGACGCTTTAACCAACTAAGCTATACCCACCATATGAAATTGTATCAGCAGGAGAAGAAACTCCGTAACTGCCACAGACGCGCCTTAAAGGATTCGAACCTTTGACTTACTGCTTAGAAGGCAGTTACTCTATCCAGCTGAGTTAAAGGCGCAGATGCCGCCCAAGGTCGGCAGAAGCGAGTGATGGGAATCGAACCCACGTAACCAGCTTGGAAGGCTGGAATTCTACCATTGAACTACACTCGCATCAGATAACCAGTGCGGTCAGTTCGGTTTCTTCCCGGCACTGCAAGAGCTATTATATCACATTTCGCGTGATTTGTCAAGAGGAAAATCGAATTTTTTTCAGAACAGCTTTTTCATCAACCGGAAGCATCATTTCTCAGCTTGCTTTTTATCCTGGAGTATGCTATAATAATCTTACTCAAAAAAGGAGATGAGCAATATGAAATGGCTGATTGCATCAGATATTCACGGCTCTGCGCTGTACTGCAAACAGCTTCTGGAGCGATTTGCGGCCGAAAAATCCGACCGTTTGCTTTTACTCGGCGATCTGCTCTATCACGGACCGCGGAACGACCTGCCGGACGGCTATGCGCCCAAGGAAGTCATCGAACTGCTCAACCCGCTTGCAGACCGCATTCTCTGTGTCCGCGGCAACTGCGAAGCAGAGGTCGATCAGATGGTGCTGGCTTTCCCGGTGCTCGCGGAATACGCGCTGATGCCGCTCGGCAGCCGCCTGATCTACGTAACGCACGGACATATCTGCAATGCGTCGAATCTGCCGCCGCTGCAGCCGGGAGATATTCTCCTGCACGGGCATACGCATGTTCCCGTCTGCGAGCAAGCGGGCAGCATCCGCATCCTGAATCCGGGCTCGGTGTCGATTCCGAAGGAAGGTTCCCCGCGCAGCTATATGACACTGGAAAACGATACATTCACATGGAAAACGCTGGACGGCCGGATCTACGGCACATGGCAGCCGGATACGCCCTGCTGTGATCTGCGGGCGCATTTCTGCTGAACGAGTTTTATCGTATACAAAAGGCTCCCGTTCCGAAAAACGGGAGCCTTCAATGATATGCAGATTACTTTTCTTCTTTGTCGTCCTTCTTTTCGATCTTGGCGTCATCGTCCTTCTTGCCGAACAGACCGCCGAGCACATCGGAAATCTTCTCACCGATGCCGCTGAGACCGCCCTTGGAGATTGCGTCCTTCACCGTCTCGATGATTTTCTTGATCGTATCGTCATCTGCCTGATCGCCGACAATGCCGCGAACCGTACCGGCAGGATCCTTCATAAATTTTTCCTTCAGGTCGCCGTCCTTGGTCACCTGCGCAATAATTTTTTCGATTTCAGCCTTGATATCCATAGTGTTATAATCCTCCTATACTATATTGTGCAGAGCAGTTATGCATCCTGCATGATAATTTCGGAATCGGCATTTTTCTTCACGGACTCGATACCGTTCATGCAGCCGCTGATGGCCTTGTAGCCCTCGCTGACCGCAATGATCTGACCGTTTGTCGCTTTCAGACGGAAGCGGAATTCGCCAGCCTTATCCGTATACACCTCAAACTTCGGGTGCTTTTCCTTTGCAAATCCTTCGACAGTCTGGTTTTCGACAGCAGCTTCCGGTGCATTTCGCTGAACACTTGCGATGCCTGCGCGGCACGCCTTTTCGGTCGTATAGACTTCAGAGGTTGCGATGACCTCGCCGTTGCCCGCTTTCAGATCAAATTTGATACCGGTCTTGGTTTTTTTGATCAGATATTTGCCCATTTCCGTGATCCTCCTGTTTTCAAAATCTCCGGCCTCTGTCAGCCGCTGATTTTATTATACCCGAAACTGCACAAAAAGTCAATATTTTTTTGTATTTTTTTATTTCACAGGCCGATGAAACTGCGATTTTTTTGCAAATGTGCAAAGAGAGCGGCAAATATATTGCGCGAAATCGTATAAAATACTGTGGAATATGTCCGAAACGAAGAAACTGATTGACAAATCCTTGACAAACCACAAAGCATGTGGTATAATAATACTATCAATGCCGGAAAGATTCAGCTTGCGATACCGGCAGAAAGGATTGTTTTCCCATGTACGATGTTTACACGCTCGTCCTTCGACTTACGGTCTTGGCAGATTGTCAAAGGCCTGCTTCGTTGTGCACGGGCGTTTTCTGATAAGCGTATACGGAAAACTAAAACCATGTGAGTCAACGGTGTGAGGTCTGAAAGGCTTCACACCGTTTTTTTCACTGCGATACTGGAGGTATCACCATGAAGATCTGTTTTTCCACACTGGGCTGTCCGGATTTTGAATGGCCGGACGTTTACTCCATGGCCAAGGACATCGGCTTTGACGGAATCGAGCTGCGCTGCTTCGGTCTGCCTGCGGATCCCTACCGCAGCAAGCCGTTCACCGGCGTCATGCTGCCGAAAACAGTCGCAAAGCTGAAGGCTCTGAAGCTGGAGATTCCCTGCGTCAGCTCGAACTGCTGCCTCAACGAGCAGGAGAACGAAGCGCAGAACCGCAAAGAGCTGCTGGCCTGCATGGAGCTTGCCCAGGCCGTCGGCGCACCGTATGTCCGCGTGCTTGGTGACCGCTACAGCGAAGTGACCGGCGTTGTGGATGACGACTATGTGGCATCCGTACTGACCGCGCTGATTCCGGATGCAGAGGCACATGATGTGACGCTGCTTGTGGAAACAAACGGTGTTTTCAGCGATACTGCCCGTCTGAAGGCCATGCTCGACCGGATCGACAGCGTCCGCGTCGCAGCAGTCTGGGATATGCATCACCCCTACCGCTACGGCGGCGAATCCCCGGAACAGACCGTCGCAAATCTCGGCAGCTACATCAAATTCGTGCAGACCAAGGACAGCTCCTTCAAGGACGGCAAGCTCTGCTATGAGCTGATGGGCAAGGGCGACCTGCCGCTTGACGATATGATGGCTGCACTGGGCGGCATCCATTATACCGGCTATATCTCGCTGGAATGGGTCAAGCGCTGGATGCCGGGGCTCTCTGACGCGGGTATCGTATTCCCGCAGTTTGCAGACTACATGTCCAAGTACCGCACCAAGCACAAGCACGATCTGCAGGTCAGCAACCGCGGCAACGGTTATTATCCTTGGCCGAAGGAGCGCCTGATTGACTACACCTTCCCGGATGTGCTCGACCGCATCTGCGAGCAGTTCCCGAACCAGTACGCTTTCCGTTACACGGAGCTGGATTATACCCGCACCTATCCGCAGTTCCGCGACGATGTGGATACCTTTGCGCGTGCGCTGATTGCAATGGGCGTCGGTGCAGGCGACAAGGTTGCAATCTGGGCCACGAATGTCCCCGCATGGTATATCACCTTCTGGGCGACGACCAAGATCGGCGCAATCCTCGTCACCGTGAACACGGGCAACAAGATCCACGAGACGGAATACCTGCTCAAGCAGTCCGATACACATACGCTCGTTATGATCGACGCCTACAAGGGCACCGATTACAACGAGATCATCCGCACGCTGATTCCGGAGCTCGCAACCGCGGAGCCGGGCAAGCTGGAATCCGCAAAATTCCCGTTCCTCAAGAACATCATCACGATCGAGAGCAAGCAGCCCGGCTGCTATACATGGGAAGAAGCGGTCGCCAAGCATACCGAGGTGCCGCTGACTGAGGTCGAGCGCCGCCGCCGTGCAATCAAAAAGGACGACGTTGCCAACATGCAGTATACGTCCGGCACGACCGGCTTCCCCAAGGGCGTCATGCTCACACATTACAATGTCGTCAACAACGGCAAGGCGATCGGTGACTGCATGGATCTGTCCTCTGAGGACCGCATGATGATTCAGGTGCCGATGTTCCACTGCTTCGGCATGGTGCTGGCGATGACTGCATCTGTCACGCACGCCGTCACGATGTCTCCGATCACGGCATTCTCGCCGCGCAAGGGTCTGCACTGCATCAATCAGGAGAAGATCACCTGCTTCCACGGTGTCCCGACGATGTTCATTGCAATGCTCAGCCATGAGAACTTCCCCACGACCGATTTCTCCCACATGCGCACCGGTATTATGGCAGGATCTCCGTGTCCGATCAAGACCATGCAGGAGGTCATCGAAAAGATGCATATGCCGGAAATCTGCATCACTTACGGTCAGACAGAGGCTTCCCCTGCTACCACAATGTCCAAGACGACAGACTCCATTGAGGACCGCGTGAATACGGTCGGCGGCCCGATCTTCGGCGTCGAGTGCAAGATCGTCGATCCGGAAACCGGCAAGGAGGTTCCGGACGGCGTGGACGGCGAATTCTGTGCCCGCGGCTACAATATCATGAAGGGCTACTACAAAATGCCGGAGGCAACTGCGGCTGTCATCGACGAGGACGGCTGGCTCCACTCCGGTGACCTCGCACGCCGTCTGCCGGGCAGCGGTTATTTCAAAATCACCGGCCGGATCAAGGATATGATTATCCGCGGCGGCGAAAACCTCTATCCGAAGGAGATCGAGGATTTCCTCTACACGCACCCGGATGTCCGCGACGTTCAGGTCATCGGCGTGCCGGATAAGCAGTACGGCGAAGAGGCTATGGCATGTGTCATCCGCAATGACGGCGCGGCCTGCACCGAGGACGACCTGAAGGAATATGTCCGCACGCACATGGACAAAACCAAGGTGCCGCGCTACGTGCGGTTTGTCGATTCGTTCCCGATGAATGCTGCCGGAAAGGTTCTGAAGTATAAGATGCGCGAGGAAGCGGTCGATTACCTCAACCTCCACGAGGCAAACAGCATTGTGACCGCGTGAGTGAACCGGATATCTCCGAATCCCGAAGAACAGATTAAAATAAGGCGCTGACTTGACTGTCAGCGCCTTTTTGATTCATTATGCAGCGAAAAGCTGTCAGTGCTTCGCTTTTTTGAGTGCGGTTTTGCGCAGCCGCAGACTGTGCAGCAGCCAGAAAAGCAGATAACACAGCACCGCGAAAAGGATGCCGCAGACAGCGGTCACAATCAGTGCATGGGTGCCGCTGTAGAGGTATCCGGTCACGGCTGCAAAGGTATGGTCGGTTTTGACCGCGAAACGGTCGAACCAGCCGGTTTTCTGCAGCCAGACCGACGGGATCATGACGAGCAGCGAGGCAATCAGCACGCCGCTGCCGATCCAGTACAGTCCGGTTTCCGGCTCCTGATAATTGGCAAAGAACAGCAGCAGTGCGAACAGCGTGACTGCCGCAAATGCTGCAAAGACGCCGTAGCCCGCCCACGGAATATAGGTCTTGGCCGGTTCCAGCACGCCGGCATCTGCAAGCATGGAAAAGCGGAATACATCACATGCCGTGCGAATACGCAGGGAAGCGGACTCCTTCGCAGCGCGCACAGCTTCATCATAAGCGGAATCGCGGATGACATTGTTCTTGTCGGCATATTCGGAGAAGAAATTGCCGATCCGGTCGTTCAGCTCCGAAAAATCCGGCTGAATGCCGAGAATGGCTGCATCGCCGCGCAGATATGCAAATCCGTTTGTGATTGACTCCCGGATCAGCGGTTCCAGCTGATCGGCAGAGATGCTGCCTTCATAGACGGAAAACGGAATGCCGGTCGTATTCTCGGCCGTCCGGAATTCTGTCTCAAGCGCAGCATGCACCTTCTCCGACAATTCCTTTTTCGTGACAAGCTCCTGCACGGCATCGGTATCCAGCATCCGGAACCGCACCACGCCGGCACCCATTGCAAAGATACAGGAAAAAATCAGCAGAACGGTGAAAATAACGCCTGCGATATAGGTCGATGTTTTTTTCAAGCTCTTTCCTCCGTTCCGGCGTTATTCAGCCTGTTCATAGTATTTTTTGCTGACAGGCTCACAGCGCACACCGATGCGGCGATCCGAGCTGCCGATCACCTGCGGCGCGCAGGTATACAGCGTCAGATATTCTTCTTTGGTGACCGCGAGATACTGCTTGTCCTGCTTGTTGAATTCGATCGTCTCCTTGACCTTGTAGGTGAAGCAGCCGTACTTGGTGTAGACGGTGATCTCATCGCCGATTTTCAGCTTGGAAAGCTCAGAGAAATACGTGTTGACATGCGCATCAATGACGGCATTGCCTTTTTCTCCGATGATTGCAGACTGTGTGGTCTGACAGGCGCCGCGCTCCAGCAGATCGGCATTGACGCCGTAGTAGACGCTGACATTCAGGTCGATTGCCGGTGCATTCAGCACAGCGTACTGCTCACCGAATGTCGGATAGATGATATTGCCTTCGTCGTAGGTTTTCCGGTCGGACTTCTGTTCCGTGTCGATCTCGTTTTCCCGGATATGCAGACCGGATGTCGTACCGTTGGTTTTGAGGTTATCCATAAAGGCGATATTCAGATACTTCTGCACATAGTGCACCGGCGCCAGCGAATAGCACAGCACCAGAATGCCGCCGGTCAGCAGCAGCAGCAGCAGCGGTGTCAGCAGATAAGCAGGCAGGGAGCTGCGTTCCTTGGTTTCCTGTTCAGCCATGCTGCGCCTCCCGTTTTCTGCCGCGGAGCGAAATCCACGCAAGACCTGTGATGCCGCCCAGAACAGCGGCTGCCGAGCCGATTACCGGCACGGTCATATTCCAGCCGGTATCGTCCGCAGAGGCGCTGACCGCATTCGCATCAATCAGCTCGCCGTCGCTGTTGCGCACGGAATAGCTGATGCCGCTGCCGTCCAGCTGGTCTACGGAAATATGCATTCCGAGCTGCTCGCCCAGATCAATAAAGCCGTTCATGACATTGGCCTGACTGCCCTTATCCATCTGCTTGATGATGCTGTTGCGCTCCGAAGTGGAGAGCGATGCCAGAAACGCAGCGCGCTCACTTTCCGGCAGACTTGCGACATAAGCCTGCTTTTCCTCCAGCGTCATGTTGATGAACGGCTTCTCCGGTTTGACGGAGGGTTCCGGCGCAGGCTTTGCGGTTGTCTGCGTCTGATTCTGCTGCTGCGGATCAGCCTGTGTTTCGGTCTGTTTCATCTGCTCGCGGATGTCGGAGCCGGGAACATTGAACTGCTTTCCGACTTCGTTCCAGATATCATCCTCATAAATTTCCACCATGTCTGCCCAGATGTCATAGGTGTAGTAGGTATCGTTGATCTTCATGCCGCTGTCGTCATGCTGCGTGTTCTGATACTGCGTTTTCGCTTCCTGAATCATGGATTCCGGCATACCGATCCGACGCATGGCGGCATAAACATCCTCGATGCTGCCGTCTGCGGCACAGGGCATTCCCGCGCAGGACAGCATCAGGAAAGCTGCCGCTGCTGCCGGAAGCAGGCCGGTCAGACGTTTTGCAATCTGTTTCATTTCGGGTTCATCCTTTCAAAAGTGAGAGGGCATGTTCCGGCACACTGGCCGGTGATTTCGGTACCGGAAAAACCGATACAAAATCTATTATACCATATTGCCGCAAAAAATGCAAGTACCTGCATTCTTTTTTATGTTTGCAGCGCGCCGCCCGCAAAAAGAAACGCAGATGAAACAATCGGCGTCAGCTTGTGGAAAAAGCGGTATCTCCGAAGGATTGAGAATGGGGGCTCTCGCCCGCTTCGCTGTCAGTTTGGGCGGAGTCCGTTATGACTCATCGCGCAGCGATACCGTTTTCGTCAGCGGAATCCCGCACGCATTCCTCGGAGAGCAGCGCGGAAAGCGCACTGCCGAGCACGGTCAGACTGCCGATATCGGGCGTGCTCCATTTGCGGTAATGGCCGAAGAGCCCGAAGGAAATCACTGCAAACGGCTTCCCCTCCCGCAGTGCGAGATACAGCACCGCACCGAGCAGATTTTCGGCCGTCAGCCAGCGGTAAACGTCATCCGCAAGACCCTCCAGCGCATTGATATTGTCAATGACGCAGACATGATCCTCGGAATAATGCTGCAGAAACGATGCTGTCGTCAGCGATTCCGCCGTCCCCGCGACCGGATGCCCCCAGCTGTAACGCGATGCCCATTCAGGCCCCGTAAAAATCTGGATGCCATCCAGACCGAACTGCGGCCCGATCTGCTGAATCACAGAAAGAGCAGACTGTTTTTCAAGCATCAGCTGATGAATCAGTTCAGCCGTGAATCCGGCATTGCTCTTGGTCGGCGCAGGCGCATAAAGATCCGACATATCTCTTGCACGCTGCATTTCAACGGAACCGTGCTTGTTGACATCGTAGATGATATAGCGGTTATGTCCCTTTTCACGCGCAATATAAAGCGCCTTGTCCGCCCGCCGGAACAGTTCTTCATAGGTTCGCGCATCTGCCGGATAACAGGCCGCGCCCATTGAGCATGTCACATGCACCGGCGCTTTTTTTTCGCCGGCAGATTCCCATGCCCATTCCAGCTTGGTGCGGATTGCCCGCAGAATCCCCCGCAGATCCGTCTCATCTGCAATATGCTCCAGCACGAGCATGAACATGCCGCCGCCGATGCGTCCGGCCGTGCCGCGCGTACCGATCTCCGATTTCAGAATATGCGAAAACGTGAACAGCACTTCATCTCCGAAGAGATGCCCGAAGCGTTCGTTGATCTCCCGAAAGCCGTCGATGTTCAGCAGAACAAGTGCGAGCTCATCGGCAGGCTGCCCGGCCAGTACGGTCTTGGCATGTGCCGTGATTGCATTTTTATTGAGCAGATCGGACGCAGAATCACGGGTTGCCTCCAGAAGCCAGCCCGGCTCCTTGCTCTTATATTTTGCATGGAGAAATCCCACCGTGCCGAGAACCGTTCTGCGGCCGGGTGCATCCGAGCAAGTTACGCCGCGGAATGCGCAGGTCTCCATGCGCTTGCCCAATGCGCAGACGCTCGTTTCAATCTCGTACTGAAACCGGCAGACACCGGCCTCGATATCGGCGCAGAGCTTCTCAAAGGCAGGCAGATCGCGCTCGTTGACCATCCCCTGTTCGATCGCCTGCTGCTTCCATGCCTTCAGCGGCATATCCGTGATGACGTTCTCCCGGCAGACATCAAAAGTCATCAGCCGGATTCTTCCGGTACGGAAGGAATAGCGGAATGCAAGATCACGCATCAGATTCAGATAGAAACGGTATTCCGTGTTTTCGGCTGTCCGTTCGGTCAGCTGCCTGCGGATTAAAGCCGCATCGGAAAGATTCAGCTGAAAACGCCGGTGCTCACCGCTGCCGCGTGCCGTAATGCCAGCGAGCATCCAACGCCAGCTTCCGGACGCGCCGCGCATCCGCAGCGCAATCTGTTCCGTCTGACCGTCCCGCAGTGCTGCGGCGGTTTCCAGCAGACGTTCCGTATCCGCATCGTGCACCGTGCGCAGAATGGAATAGAGCACATCATCACCGAAATAGTGAAAATAATCCGCATCCGCATACAGCATATGAAAATGCGCATCTGTTGTGACATTTCCGATTATCACAGCTGTTTCGCTCATTTTGATGCACCGCCTTTCTGTTCCCTGTATTCATTATAGCAAAAATCGCGGACACTGTCAATCCGGGAACAGGATCAGCGGCGCATTCCGTTCAAATGCGGCCGTTTTCTATATGCAGGATATGTGTGCAGCAGCGTTCGATCAGCTCCGGATCATGCGTAACAATCAGAACCGTCATATCCCGTCCGAGCGTACGCAGCAGTTCAGCCGTACATTCCATACTTCTGAAATCCAGTCCGCTTGTCGGTTCATCAAATACCAGCAGCTTTTTTCCTGCAAGAAGCGCCGAAGCAATCGCCGCACGCTGCTTCTGACCGCCTGACAGCGCCATCGGGTGACGATCCTTATACGCAAGAAGCTGCATCTTCTCCAGCAGTGCCAGTGCCTGATTCTCTGCGCTGTCATCCGCGCCGAGCATCACTTCTTCCAATACGGTTTCGGCAAAAAGCTGGTGATTGACGTCCTGCATGACCATATAGGAGCAGCGCCGCATGTCCTTCGGCTTCAAGCGTTTTCCGTCCATAATCACAGTGCCGCGGAACTTTTTTTGCAGACCGCAGAGGCATTTTGTCAGAGTGGATTTTCCCGCGCCGTTATGCCCGACGACAGCAATCACGGCACCTTTCGGTATCTCAAGACGGTCGCTGTGCAGGGCTGTTTCTTTTCCGTAGCTGTAAATGAAGTTGTCAAGCTCAATGACATCCGTACTGCTGCATTCTGCAATCTGAAACAGTCCCGTTTTCTTTTCGGGGGCGATTTTCTTTTGCATAACCGAGCGAATTCCCATTGCATTCAGCTGTGCATCGGGCAGCGAGAAGAACGCTGTACCCGTATATTCTTTCGCAATTCTGCCATCCTCCATCAGCAATACTCTGTCACAGAGACCGTTCAGCCAGCCAAGCCGATGCTCCGCTGTCACGATTGTTTTTCCGTTTGCTTTCCACGCCGCAATGATATCGCGGAGTTCGTCAATCGCATCCAGATCGAGGTTTGATACCGGCTCATCGAGCACAATCAAATCAGGCTGCATTGCCGAAACACCCGCACAGGCGATCTTCTGCTTTTCGCCGCCTGACAGGTTGAAAATACTGCGGTTTTGCAGCTTTTCAATGTGCATGTCCGTGACAGCTTTGCGAATACGCTTTTGAATCTCTTTTACGGGGAGTCCCATATTCTCACAGCCGAACGCGATTTCCGCTGTCGTATCCACACAGAAAAACTGGCTGCGCGGATTCTGAAATACACTGCCGACTGCACCTGCAAGGTCTTCAACCGCAGTTTCCCGGAGATTTCTGCCCAGAACGGAAATCTCTCCTTCAAGCGCACCCTCATAGTAGTGCGGAATCAGACCGTTCAGCATCCGGGTCACGGTTGTTTTTCCGCAGCCGGACGCACCGCAGAGCAGCACGCATTCGCCCTTTCGGATTTGCAGATTCAGATGATGCAGTGCGCCCTCATCCGAATTGCCGTACCGGAAAGACACATCATGCAATTCAGCTGCAAATTCGTTCATGTTATCACCCCGATCATTCCGAGTATCCACAGCACATAAAGAGAACCCGCAAGAAAAAGCACCGCTGTATCCTGCAAACGGAAACCGATCTTGCAGATATTTGTCCGCTTTACGCTGACACCGAGCCCTCTCGTCAGTGCGGCCGCCGAAAGCTCACTGCCGATGTTCACTGAGCAGACCATAAGCGGAACCAGTCTGTATTCAATGAACCTGCCTGCATGTTTTCCGCCGATCCGGATATCGCGCATTTTCATTGCGGTATTGATCGCCGCAAATTCTTCCAGCACCGTCGGGAAAAACCGGAACATCACGGAAAGCGGAATCGTAATCTGCTGCGGAATGTGCATCCGGTGCATGGCTGCGATAAATTCGCTTACCGTTGTGGATGAAAGCATATATGCGCCCATAATCAGTGACGGCATCAGGCGGACAAAGATCATGCAGCACAGTCCGAGGACGCTGAGTGCGGCACCTGTCAGCGTCGGAATCAGCAGGATTTCTGCGGTTTTTATTCCGGCATATATCAGACCGGACAGAAACGCCTTTTTCCATTGCTTTGCAGTCAAAAGCAGAACGGTCGGCAGTATGCTTATTACCACCGTACCGATACGGACAGCAATGATGCCGCTGCCTGTTCCGCCGAGTGCGAACACGACCAGTGTCAGCATCACAGCGAGCTTTGTGCGCGGGTCAAGCACAAGCCCTCTGTTTTCAATGTCAGCCGTAAACATTTACAGTCTCCATGATGCCGCTTCCCGCCGGCTTTCGACGAATGTACGGTAGATTCCGTCCTGCGTCATCAAGGAATCATGTGTGCCCTGCTGTACAATTCTGCCGTTTTCAATCACAAGAATCTGATCGGCATGACGGACGGTTTTCAGTCTGTGCGCAATCATGATAATGGTTTTTTCCTTTGTGAGCGCTTCGATCGCTTTCATCAGTTCCGTTTCGTTTTCGGGATCGACATTTGCAGTCGCCTCATCAAGCACGATGACCGGAGCGTCCTTCATGATCGCTCTGGCAATGGAAATGCGCTGCTTTTCACCGCCCGAAAGACTTGCGCCGCCTTCTCCGATTACCGTATCATAGCCATCCGGAAGCTGCATGATAAAATCGTGGCAGCAAGCCTTTTTTGCCGCATCCATGACCTTTTCCATCGGCGCATCCGGCTGACCGAACCGAATGTTATTTGCAACAGTATCCGCAAACAGATACACACTCTGGAACACAAAGCTGAAATTCCGCATCAGCGCATCCATGCTGTATTCACGGACATCTGTGCCGTCAAGCGTCACTTTGCCCTCGTCAACGCCCCAGAAACGGGAGAGCAGCGATGTCAGTGTCGTCTTGCCGCCGCCCGAAGGGCCGACAATCGCCGTTGCTGTGTGTTCGGGAATACGCAGCGACACGCCGTCTATGATCTTTTTCTGCTCATAGGCAAAGCTGATATTTTCTGCCGAAATATCACAGTGCTCCGGCGAGATATCCCTGCCCGAAATATCCATCTGCGGTGTGCTGAGAACGTCCTGTGCCTGCCGCACGCAGACATCGACCGTCCGGAGCAGTGCTGAATATTTTCCGGCATTGTCGAGCTGCGCGTAAATCAGATACGAGCTGATAATCATGATGATCGTTGTCAGCAGATCCATACTGCCGCCGATATGCAGCAAAACAGACGCAAGCACAATGACCGTGCCGATTGCTTTCAGCCAGAAGCTCTGCGCTGTCATAAACGGAATCAGCTTTAATTCCATTGCGGAATTTGCGTGTTCGTTTTCGTCGATTGCCGTATTCAGCTCAAGGCTTCTCTGTCCCGTCAGACGGAACGCCTTGACCTCGGCAATGCCCTGAATATACTCAATGACTTTTGCAACGAGCGCGGAATCCTTTTCGATTTTCTGCTTTGCCATTGCGGCGGAAGCCTTCATCATGCCGCTGTTGACTGCGAAAAACACCGCCAGTCCGCCGCAGAGAATCAACCCGATCCGCCAGTCATACACAAGGATCATCACGGTGATAACGGCCGTTGTCAGCAATCCGGAGCACACGATCATGACGACTCTTGTCGCCACATTTTCAAGATTCTGCATCGTATTTGTCGTGACGGACATAATGCGTCCGAGGCTGTTTTCATTGTAGTAGCCCATCGGCAGATACCGCAGGTGCTCCGCGAGCTTCATGCGCTTTTTCGCACAGGTATGATAGCCGCCCTCGGTTTGCAGCATCGTCGCTTTGCTTTTGACGATACCCGCACCAATCACGCTCACAAGCATGATGCAAAGGCAGGTAATACAGGTGTTTGCAGTCACATTCTGTTCCAGAAGCGCCTTCACCATACAAGCGATTGCAGGAATTTTCAGTGCTTCAAAGACTGCCTGCAGGAAACTGAACACGATGGAAACATAAAAGCGCCTTCTGTCCTCAGCGCTGCAAAAATCAAAGAAATTCCGCAGTATCTGAAACATTGTCCTCACCGTCCTTTGCCGAAAGATGTGCTGTCCACATTGCGCTGTACAATGCACCGTTTTTCAGTAATTCCTCATGTGTTCCGGATTCCGCAATACTGCCGCTGTTTATCACATAGATGCAGTCTGCATTCTTGACAGTAGAAAGCCTGTGTGCAATGACAATCAGCGTTTTGCCCTGCACCAGCTTTGCAACACTGCGCTGAATCAGCGCTTCGTTTTCGGGGTCTGTGTATGCAGTCGCTTCGTCGAGAATGATAAGATCTGCATTTTTGAGCATGGCTCTTGCGATTGCAATGCGCTGACGCTCGCCGCCGGACAGATGACCGCCCGATGTGCCGACAACCGTATCATAGCCGTTTTCAAGCTGCATGATGAAATCGTGACAGCCGCATTGTTTCGCTGCTTCGATGATTTCTGCATCCGATGCGTTCTGATTGCCGAGACGGATATTCTCACGCACGGACAGATCAAACAGGAAATTGTCCTGCGAGACATAGGAAATCCTGTCGTTGTAGTCATCCAGCGGAATGTCTTTGATATTGACGCCGCCAAGCGAAATACTGCCGTCGCTGACGTCCCAGAGGCTTGCAATGAGCCTTGCGATCGTGGATTTTCCGCTGCCGGAAGGCCCGACCAGCGCAATGAATTCGCCCTGATGAACAGTCATGGAAATGCCGTGCAGAATCGCCTTTTCGTCATACCCGAAATGCACATTATCAAGCACAATATCGCCGCCGCTGTACTGTTTATTCAGCGTTTCTGGACGCACCATTTCGGGCGCGTCCAAGATATTCCGCACCTCGCTCACAATGGTATCCATTTGAGCGATATCGTCCGAATAGGACATCACACCGAGCAGCGGCTCAATCAGTCCGACTGTGAGAATGATGACCGTGATGAAATCGGCAGCCGAAACCGTTCCGTGTATCGTCATAAGACCGCCGATCGGCAGAACGGAAAGCATGGTTGCCGGCATGATGCACATGGCAAAGGTCATATACACATTGCATTTGCGCATCCAGTCCACAAAGCTGGCGGCAGATTCTTTTGCTGCTGCGGCAAATTTCTCATAGCTGGACTGCGCCTTTCCGAACACCTTGATGACCTCGATGCCGTTGATATATTCCGTTGTGACAGCGTTCAGCGCCTTTGTCGCACGGACGGTTCTGCCGTAATTTTCCGCATAGCCGAACACCATCAGCGCATAGCATACGATTCCCAGCGGAACCGTAATCAGCGCCGCAAGACCGAGCTTCCAGTTGACTGCAAAAATACAGATCAGCACAATAATCGGCGCACCGATGCCCGTTGTGAATTCCGGAAGAATGTGCGCAAGTGTTGTTTCAATGCTGTCAATCCGCTCCACGATCGTGCTTTTCAGCGCGCCCGACGGCTGACTGATGACATTGCCGAGCGGCATTTTCGCCAGCTTGTCAAGCGCCTTTTTGCGTATCACGGCAAGGGTGTGGAATGTTGCAAGATGTGAATTCGCGGTAGACAGTGCATGAAACAGGGAATGCCCAAGCCACAGCGCAAAGATGCTCCCGCAGTTCACGATGTACGCCGTTTTGTCCGTACTGCCGTCTAAAAGCAGTCTGACAATTTTCGCAATGAAATAATACGGTATGATGCCGCATATCATGCTGCATGCTGCAAGTATCACGCTCACGGTGAATTTTCCTTTGCGCGCACCCGACTGACTGAGCAGCCAGCCGAATGAACCGTTTTGATCCTTCCCCATTATGTACCCTCCTGCCCGTTTCTGTAATTCAGCGGTGTGACACCCATGATATCCTTGAACGCTGCCGAAAATTTAGAAGCATTGTCGTAGCCTGTTTTCTGTGCAATTTCAGCGATTGAGCTGTCCTTGTCTGATATCAGCATAGAAGCCGCAGCTTTCATTTTATAGCTTTTGATATACTGATAGATCGGAACCCCGTACACGCCTCTGAACACTTTCCGCAATGTCGCGGGCGGCAAATCAAACCTTGCAGACAACGCTTCAACCGTATAGGTCTCGCTGAGGCTGCCTGTAATCATGTCGTGAATCACTTCGATCTTTTCCGTCAGCTTTGCCGGGAAATACT
This sequence comes from Oscillospiraceae bacterium, assembly GCA_017427265.1. GTDB lineage: Bacteria > Bacillota > Clostridia > Oscillospirales > Ruminococcaceae > Firm-04. The sequence continues at coordinate 49,791 of JAFRTG010000003.1, forward strand.
GCTTTTGTTCCGTAAAGTGCGAAACATCTGCCGCGCCGAGCAGCAGCAGAATCTCTGCAATTTTAATCCGGTAGTAGTCAATCCGGATGCGCTCCGGAACCTGATACAGCTGTGAAAACACACGGTTCAGCGGCTCATAGGAACGAAGCAGCGTTTCTTTTCCGTTCGGACAGAATCGCTCCGACAATGCCGGCAGATCAAACGATAAGCCCTGAAACGCAGCAGAAACAGCACGCTCTGCCTCGTTCCGGACAAAGCCGATGGTAATCCCGTGATAATGCGACAGCGGCATATGGATCCTGCCCTCGTGATGCACCCGGCAGTCAATACGGATATCGCCTGTTTCCATATAATATCTGCCGCCGTTTTCGTTTTCATGCTCGATGCGCCCCTCGCGGCAATGGTCGAGACAGAGCAGCGTATCCGCATTCTGATACTCAGATACGCATTCCTTCAAATGAAAATCGTTGTACATGAGGTATACGCCGTCCAGTACACGGTACATCGTCATGAAGCCTTCCCCGGTTTCATCGTCGAGCCGCAGCACCCTGCATTCGCCTTCGGCAGCGACCTCGCGGACATTGGAACCGAATCCGGCCCGGTCGAGCATATCAAAGATATCCTGCCTCATGCGATACCGGCCTTCTCAAAATGCTTTTGCAGCAGCTTTTTACCGAGCAAACCGCCGATCACGCCGCAGACAAATGCCGCAAGAAACAGCACCGGACACATCCATGCCGGCATCAGCTTTGTCACGGTATCAATATAGTCCTGACCGTAATTCTGACGGCTTGCCCAATACTTGTCTGCCGCAAAAAACAGCGGGAGATAATTTGCTGCCACCCAAAGACTGAATACGCCGTTTGTCACGACTGCTTTTGCAGCACTTTTATATTTGCCGCTTTTGTATACAAGCTCCGCGAGCAGTCCGCTGAACACGGAAACAGCAAGCGGCGGCCAGCTCATACCGGTCAGCAGCATCAGAATCCCCATGATGATGCTCATAATCCAGATCATTCCGAACTTTTTCACTCTTGTCAAAAACAGCATGAACGGGATACCGCCGAGTATCGGAACAATGACCGAAAGCAGCGGCAGAAACACCGGGATCATGCCGAGCATGGCAACTGCAAATAAAATCACAAAATAGATTGCCGAGAAAACACCAATGTGAATCAGATCTTTGCCTTTCATAATGACCTCCCGTCGGTTAGAAAGCGCTAACCGCAAGCAAAAAGATTTGTTCCGTTACGGAACCAAACTGAATTATACCATGTGTCCGGATATCTTTCTACTCCATTCTGTGCCGGATACTCCATATTGAACTTTATTTTCAGACGAAAGAGCGCCGCATATGACTGACTGTTCATGCGCTTTTTATGAGCCCTGCCTTACCGATTCCGCTGTTTGCCGTCTTTTCATATTCCCGCTTTCGCCTGCCCCGATTCAACGCGCGGAAAATGCTGCGCTCAAATGCCGCAGATTACTTTACAAAAAGGCGGTTTTGTGCTATAATAGAGTTGTATGCTCATTTGAAAGGAGCCTGATGCATCGTGCAGGGCATTCGGAAGCGGACATGGGCGGAGATTAACCTCGACCACGCCGCATGGAACTATCAGCAAATCAGAAAAGCAGTCCGGAAGGAAACCAAGGTCTGCTGTGTCATCAAGGCCAACGGCTACGGACACAATGCCGTCCGTCTGGCGGCACTCTATGAATCTCTCGGCGCGGATTTCCTCGCCGTATCCAATCTGGAGGAGGCGCTCCAGCTGCGGCAGGGACAGATCACACTGCCGATTCTGATTCTCGGCTATACGCCGCCGGAATGCGCCGGCGTGCTCGCCAAGCAGAACATCTCGCAGTGTGTATATTCGCGCAGCTACGGCGAATCGCTTTCGCAGGCGGCCATGTCCGACGGCGTGCGCGTCAAAATGCATATCAAGATCGACACCGGTATGGGGCGCATCGGCTTCCAGCACCGGAACGGACACTCCGAGCTTGCCGATGCACTGGCGGTCTGCAAGTTGCCGTGCCTGAAGCCGGAGGGCATCTTCACGCATTTTGCCGTCGCGGATGACGGCGAAGCCGGCGAGGATTTCACGCTGGAGCAGTACCGGAACTTTATCAGCGCAATCGAAAAGCTCAACAGCAGCGGCATACAGTTTGCGCTGCGGCACTGTGCAAACAGCGCGGCCATCTTCGACAAGCCCGCCGCAGACGACCTGCCGGATGTGCACCTCGATATGGTGCGTGCAGGCGTTGTGCTCTACGGACTGGCGCCGTCCGGCGTCACGCGCAATCTGCCGGAGCTGCGCCCGGTCATGGCGCTGAAAAGCGTCATCTCGCACATCAAGACCATTCAGCCGGGTGATACCGTCAGCTACGGCCGCACCTATACCGCGGAATCACCGCGCACCGTTGCGACCGTGCCGATCGGCTATGCGGACGGCTTCTGGCGGCTGAACGGCAACGGACACTGCAGAATGCTCGTGCGCGAGCAGCTCTGCCCCGTCATCGGCAGAGTGTGCATGGATCAGCTGATGCTGGACATCACGGATGCCGTCGGCATTTCAGCCGGCGATATCGTCACGGTTTTCGGTGACAGCAGCGGCCTGTGCACCGCAGATCTGATTGCCGAAAGCACCGGAACCATCAATTATGAAGTCGTATGCGCCGTCGGAGAGCGCGTTCCGCGGTTTTTCCTGCAGGACGGCGTTCCCGTGGACGTATCGGATAATATCTGGAAACGGTAAGCCCGGAATCCAGTCAGAAAGGAAGCTGTTATTATGTCCAACTCCAAAATCAGAAAGTATATCTACACTGCCCTGCTGATTCTGCTGATCGGGTGCGGCATCTGGTATTTCCTGATGCATCCGGCAAAATACAGCGAAAAAAACCTGCAGGACAGCTATGAAGAGCACTGGGATGCATTCAAATCTGTCACAACCTATCTGACCTCAAAGGAATTCCATACAAGCATCACCGGCGTCCCGACGGTGGACAACCACTACGGCATCCCGCAGGAGGACAGTGATCCGTACCGTGACTATGTTTCAAGTGTCACGGAGCTGATTCGTGCTGCCTGCGATGAAATCGTCGTGGACGGCCAGAACATCACATTCTACTATCCGGAAAAGGGCGGTCTGCTGAACCGGAAATACGCATTGCTCGTTTACAGCAAGGACGGCTCCGGCACCGGTCAGACGTCCAGATTTGAAAACAAAGACAAGAACTGGTACTTCGCAATCGTGGAGGGCAGGCGCAGCAAGGCGTACTGAATCCGGAGGAATAACTATGGTTCACATCGGAAATGACTGGGATGCGCTGCTCGCACCGGAATTTGCAAGCGAATCCTATCAGAAGCTGCGGCAGTTTCTGATTCAGGAATACCGCACCAAGCGCATCTACCCGGATATGTATGATATTTTCAATGCACTGAAATATACGCCGTATTCCGAGGTCAAATGCGTCATCCTCGGACAGGATCCCTATCACGGAGAGGGGCAGGCACACGGGCTGAGCTTTTCTGTCCGCAAGGGCATTCAGCCGCCGCCCTCGCTCATCAACATCTTCAAGGAAATTTTCGATGATACGGGCATCGACAACCGCGGCGGCAGCGGCGATCTGACAAACTGGGCAAAACAGGGCGTCCTGCTGCTCAATGCCGCACTGACCGTCCGGGCAGGACAGGCAAATTCCCATCACGGCATGGGCTGGGAGGAGCTGACCGACGCGATCATCCGGCACCTGAACAAACGCGAAAAGCCGATGGTATTCCTGCTCTGGGGCAGCAATGCGCGGGCAAAAGCAAAATTCATTACAAACCCGCGGCACCTGATTCTGCAGTGTCCGCATCCGAGCCCGCTTTCCGCGTATCACGGCTTCTTCGGGTGCAGACATTTTTCCAGAACAAACGCATTCCTGACCGCAAACGGCATGACACCGATCGACTGGCGGGTGCAGCCGTAAAACAGAGGACAACTGTGACGGTGATACGCAGAAGCCGCACAGCGAAGGGGGCATCAACGGTGAATCATCCGACAGGCTACCGTATCTTTTTCCGGTATCTCGACCATATCTGGAATGCAGAAGAGCACGACTGGTTAGGCTCGCTGCTGGGCGGCATGAGTCTGCTGCCGGACGGAAGCACGGCTGACCCTGCATATGAATCGGACTGGGATGATGCGATTGAAAAATCGTCCGACCGCAATGACCCGTATCAGATCGGAATGCAATTCCTGAAGGACTTGCTTGCAATCGGCTATATTGAGGAAATCGGGCAGATACTCCGTGATATGGAAGCAGACAAACGGCGCGGCCTATGGGAAAAAGCAGTTCAGGATGTGCTGAAAGAACAGGATGATCCGTATCTGCATCTGATGCCGGAATGATAAATCATTCATGATGCAAAGCGAAAGGGAAATACATATGAAAGCTATCAAATTGTTTGAAAAGAAACCCGTCCTCTCCTTTGAGGTGTTCCCGCCGAAGCCGAATATCCCGATCGAAAGCATCTATCAGACTCTTGATGCGCTGAAGGTGCTCCGCCCGGATTTCATCAGCGTCACCTACGGCGCGGGCGGCTCCGTTCCCGGCGCCTCAACTGCTGAGATCTGCGAGACCATTCAGAATCAGCACAGCATTCCGTCTATTGCGCATCTGCCGTGCATCAACGAGACAAAGGAATCCGTGCTCGAAAAGCTGAAAATCTTCCGTGCAAAGGGGGTTGAGAACATTCTGGCACTCCGCGGAGACCGGAATCCGAATCTTCCGCCGAAAGAGGATTTCCGCTATGCATCGGATCTCATCACCTTCATCCGGGAGCACGGCGATTTTGATATCGCAGCGGCCTGCTATCCGGAGGGGCATCCGGAAGCGCACGATCTTGACACCGATATTCTGCATCTGAAAGAAAAGGTTGACGCAGGTGCATCGCATCTGATCTCGCAGCTGTTCTATCACAACGCAGATTATTATGCTTTTCAGGAGAAAATCGCAAAGGCCGGAATCACAGTCCCGGTCGAAGCCGGCATTATGCCGGTCACATCGAAAAAATCCATCGAGCGGATGGTCTCGCTCTGCGGCGCATCCATCCCGAAGCGGCTTGCCAAACTGATGGCACGCTATGCCGACGATCCTGCCTCGCTGAAAGCCGCAGGTCTCGAATACGCAATCATGCAGATTCTTGAGCTGCTGGACAACGGCGTTGACGGAATCCATATCTATACGATGAACAATCCGGATGTCGCACGCTACATCATGGAGCAGATTTCTGAGGAACCGCGCATATGAACCCCTCTGATCTTGACCGTGCGGAGATTCTGATGTATCTCGGCACGCCGTCGCTGACACCCGATCTGGATGCGGTGCTGGAGCAGTGCATCGAGTCGCTCTGCAAGGCCGCACAGCCCCGGACAATCTACCGCGTGCTGCCCGTAACGCATACTGAAACCGGCGTCACGCTCGGCGGACTGCCGCTGCAGGGCAGAGATATTTCGCTGCACCTGACCGGCTGCAAAGAGGCCGTGCTGCTCGGCGCGACGCTTTCCGCACCGGTCGATGCGCTGATCCGGCGCGCTGAGGTCGCCGATATGACGCAGGCCGTCATGTACGATGCCGTGGCCGGTGCCGCCGTCGAGGCGGTCTGCAATCAGTTGGAAGCACAGATCCGGCAAAAGCATCCCTATCCGTATTACACGGCGCGTTTTTCCGCTGGCTACGGCGATTTTCCGATCACGCAGCAGGGTGATCTCGTCCGGCTGCTGGATGCGCCCCGCAAGATCGGCCTGACGGTCACGCCGCACCAGACCCTGCTGCCGATGAAATCCGTCACAGCCGTCATGGGCATGTCACACGAGCCGGTCAAGGATGCAAGACGCTTCTGCTGCGGGCAATCCTGTTCCGAATGCCCCTATCACGAAACCTGTGCACATGCAAATCTGTAAAGGACAACATTATGAAACAGGAACCGGAGCGAAACCGCAAACCGCGCAGGCTGCTGCGGCCGCTGCACAAATCAGTCTATATCTACTATTTTCCGCTTGTGCTTGTCATGGGCTGGTTTACGTTTCAGCATTCCTGTGAAGATTATTATCACACGGCATGGCCCGCATGGACTGTCGTTTTCATTTTTCCGCTGATTCTGCTCGGCATCACGGCGGGCGTACAGCTGGAAATGTATCTGCAGAAAACAATCGGCAAAAAAGCAGAGATGATGGTAGAGATTGTGCTCACTTTTCTGCTGATTGCAGCTTTCTTTGCAGCGTATCAGTATGTGATCGTCCCGCAGACCGGCGCGCCGCCGCTGACGCTCCGGACGTTCCGGGACGTCATTCTGAAACGACTGCATCTGCGCTGAAAAAAGGAGTTTTGCATGGACTTTCGTACATTGCTTTTGAATGAATTTGTGTTTCTGGACGGCGGCATGGGCAGCATGCTGCATCTGGCACCGGGCGAGCTGCCGGAACGGCTGAACCTCACCGAGCCGGAGCGCGTCGCGGCCGTCCACCGCGCCTATGCAGAGGCCGGCTCACAGATCGTTTATACCAATACCTTCGGCGCAAACCCGCTGAAGCTCGCCGGCACCGGCGTCGATGCGGCGGAAAGCATCCGTGCAGCCGTCAAGCTCGCAAAGGCGGCCGTCGGCGAAGGCGTCTGCGCTGCACTGGATATCGGCCCGACGGGTCAGCTGCTCCCCCCTGCCGGTCAGATGACCTTTGAGGCTGCCTACGACTCCTTCCGCACCATGTGCGAAGCGGGCGCAGAAGCCGGCGCCGATCTCATCGTCATTGAAACGATGAGCGACCTGCTGGAAACCAAGGCCGCGCTGCTCGCAGCAAGGGAATCGACCGATCTGCCGGTGCTCGTCACGATGACCTTCACGGAAAACGGCAGAACCTTCACCGGCTGCCCGATCTCTGCGGCGGCCATGACACTTGAGGGTCTCGGCGCCGCAGCAATCGGCATCAACTGCTCGCTCGGTCCGAAGGAAATCCTGCCGATGATGCAGGAAATGGCCAAGTGGACTTCGCTGCCGCTGATTGCAAAGCCGAATGCCGGTCTGCCTGACCCGATCACAGGAGAATACTATCTGACGCCGGAGGATTTTGCGGAATACATGCCGCAGTTTGCCGATTGCGGCGTACAGTTCTTCGGCGGCTGCTGCGGCTCAACGCCGGAATTTATTGCGGCTGTCCGCAAAAGACTAAACAACATCCGCCGCGGCAGACGGGCGCTGCAGCGTCCGGCAGCACTTTGCTCCGGCACGCGCACCGTCCTGCTGGACATGCCCCGCGTCATCGGTGAGCGCATCAATCCCACCGGAAAAAAGCGCATGAAGCAGGCGCTGCTCGATCAGGATTTCGATTATCTGCGCGGAGAAGCCATCTCACAAACCGACGCAGGTGCGGATATTCTCGATGTCAACGTCGGTACGCCGGGCATCAATGAGGCAGAGGTGCTGCCGCAGGCCGTCAAGGCAATCCTCGAAGTCACCGACCTGCCGCTGCAGCTGGATTCCTCTGACCCCGCCGCGCTGGAAGCCGCACTCCGCATCTATCCGGGCAAGCCGATCGTCAACTCGGTCAACGGAAAGGCGGAATCGCTGGCGACCGTTCTGCCGCTTGTCAAGCATTACGGCGCTGCCATCGTCGGCCTGACGCTCGATGAAAACGGCATCCCGCAGTCCGCAGCGGAGCGCTTCCGCATCGGCAAAAAGATTCTTGAACACGCGCAGAAGCTCGGCATCCCGAAGGAAGATGTCTTTCTGGATTGCCTGACGCTGACGGCCTCCACCGGCGAAAGCGGCCCCTCGGAGACGCTGAATGCCGTACACCGCGTCCGCACGGAGCTTGGACTGCAAACAGTGCTCGGCGTCTCGAATATCAGCTTCGGTCTGCCGAACCGGCCGCTCATCAACCGGAACTTTCTCAATATGGCGCTGACGAACGGCCTGACGCTGCCGATCATGAACCCAATGGCGGAAGGCATGATGGATACTGTCCGCGCCTACCGGATGCTCGCCGGCTTTGACCCGAACTGCGAAAAGTTTATCGCGGCCTATCAGGATACCGGTGCGCAGAACGCCGCGCCTGCCGCTCAGCCGGAGCATCTGACGCTCACTGACGCCGTCTGCCGCGGACTCCGGCAGGATGCCGCCCGTCTGACGCAGGCCGCACTGGAACAGCATGCTCCGCTTGAAATTGTCAATGAGATGCTGATTCCGGCACTGGATGCCGTCGGCGCGGATTACGAAGCGGGCAAGGTCTTTCTGCCGCAGCTGATTCAGGCTGCAACGGCCGCCCAGAGCGCATTCGGCGTCATCAAGCAGCACATGGTCTCACAGGAGGGCGACAGCGCCGATAAGGGCAAAATCATCGTTGCGACCGTGCAGGGCGACGTCCACGACATCGGAAAGAACATTGTCCGGCTGCTGCTTGAAAATTACGGCTACGATGTTATCGACCTCGGCAAGGACGTTCCGCCGCAGAAAATCGTTGATACGGCAATCGCCAATCAGGTCAAGATGGTCGGCCTGTCCGCACTGATGACCACGACGGTCGGTGCCATGGCTGAGACCATCAAGCTGCTGCATCAGCAGTATCCGGAATGCAAAACCGTCGTCGGCGGCGCCGTGCTGACCGGCGACTATGCAGAAACGATCGGCGCGGACTGCTACGCCAAGGATGCCAAGGCAACCGTCGATTACGCCAAAACAGTCTTTGAAAACTGAGTCATAACGGAGAATATCATGTTTTATCACGCAAAAGAATACAATGTCGAAGTGCCGGGCGGAAATATGCTCTGCATTTCGTTCGGAAACGGCAAGCGGCCGCTGGTGGCTATCCCCGGACTCCGCCTGAGCGAGATGACCGGAACCGCCAAGGTTGCAGCGCTGTACTATAAAATCTTCGCACAGGATTATCAGGTCTATCTGTTCGACCGAAAGGATCAGCTTCTGCCCGGCTGCACGGTCGCGGATTTTGCGGAAGATATCGCAGCCGCCATGCAGAAGCTCAGCATCCGGGATGCCGATGTCATCGGTGTTTCACAGGGCGGCATGATCGCGCAGGAGCTTGCAATTTCGCATCCGGAGCTGGTGCGGAAGCTCGCGCTCGGCGTCACGCTGAGCCGGCCGAACGACACGGTCAGCAAGGCAGTCTCCGACTGGATCCGCATGGCAGAGCAGGGCGATATGGAAGGCGTCATCCGCGATTATGCGGAGCGTGCAAGCTCTGAGAAAACGCTGCGCCGGAACAAGGCCTTTCTGCCGCTTGCCATGAAGCTGCAGAAGATGCTCACGCCGGAACGCTTCCTGCTACTTGCAAAGGCATGTCTCAGCTGCAATACCTACGACCGGCTTAATCAGATCAAATGTCCGGTGCTGGTGCTCGGCGGCGCCAAGGACAAGGTTGTCTCCGGCGAAGCCTCTGCGGAAATCGCGGAAAAGCTCGGCTGCCAATGCTATATCTATCCCGATCAGAGCCATGAGGCCTACAATGAGGCGAAAGACTTCAATCAGCGGATCTACGATTTCTTTTCCGCAGACCCAACATAACCCGACTATGATATCAAAACCGGAGGAAGCATATGCGCGCACTGATTCAGCGTGTCCGTCACGCAAAAGTCACCGTAGAGGGACAGGTTACAGGCTCCATTGAGCAGGGCTTTCTGGTGCTGCTCGGCGTTACGGAAACCGATACGGAAGCAGAGGTCACAATGCTGACCGACAAGCTCTTAAAGCTGCGGCTGTTCTCTGACGAGGACGGCAAGACAAACTGCAGCATTCAGGATGTAAACGGTTCGCTGCTTGTCATCTCGCAGTTTACGCTCTGCGCGGACTGCCGCAAGGGTACCCGTCCGAGCTTTTCCCATGCGGCAAAGCCCGATGAGGCCAACCGGCTCTATGAGCTGTTCCTTGCACAGTGCAGAGCCGTCGTACCGCACACAGACAGCGGCGTATTCGGCGCACACATGGATGTTGAACTGCTCAACGACGGGCCGTTCACCGTTCTGCTGGATACCGACGAGCTCAAAAAGCCGCGCAGTCATTCGTAAAGGAGCAGCACTATGACGACGAATGAACTGATGGCGCTGGTTGACCGCTCTCTGTTTGCCGGGATCGGCTATACCGATGAACAGGGGCGGCAGAATATCCGCAATGTTTTCTGCGTCTGGCACCGCGGACTCGGCCGGCATCTGATTTCGACAAATACATCTTCCGCGCATGTGCAGAGCCTGATGCGGCAAAGCAGCGCATGTCTGTATTTTTCCGATCCGAAGGCCTTTGAGGGGCTTTGCCTGTACGGAAAAATCATGCTGCACTTCGAGCGGGAATACAAGGAGCTGCTCTGGAATCCCGGTGATGAGAAATACTATCCCGCCGGCATCGACGACCCGGATTACTGCATCATGGAATTCATTGCGGATTCCGGCAGATACTACCGCTATGACGGCAAGGGCGAGCTCACACAGGACGAGCTGCTGAAATTTGACGAGGGGCGAACATTTGAGAACGGATACGCGAAAACCGACGGCTCCCCTGCTGCATAACACCCGAACGGAGCATATCCGGCGTGCGGATACGCTCCGTTTTTCGCCGCGCAGCATGTCCGCGCACCGCGTACACCCGTATGCACAAAAAGTACAATTTAGAACGTGAAAGTTTGTGAACCCCGCCAGTTGATTTTTTCCGCAAAATCGGATATACTATTATCTGGAAAATGACACTGTGAAAGGATGCATATACTATGTCTGAAAATCAGCTGAACAGCAAGGTCGTCAAATTCGGCGGAAGCAGTCTTGCCGACGCCGGCCAGTTTGAAAAGGTCAAGGCAATCATCACCGCCGATCCGGCGCGCCGCTACGTGGTGCCCTCTGCACCGGGCAAACGCTATTCCGATGATATCAAGATCACCGATCTGCTGTATACCTGCCAGAAGCTCGCGGAAACCGGCAAGGATTTTTCCGAGCCGCTCTCCAAAATCCGCTCCCGTTATCTGGAAATCGCCAAGGCGCTCGGCCTGAGCTTTGACCCGACCGACGAGCTCGACCGCATCGCATACCGCCTGAAGGAAGGCGCAACCAAGGATTTCGCGGCAAGCCGCGGCGAATATCTGAACGGTATGCTGCTCGCAGATTACCTCGGCTTCCCGTTCATTGATGCAGCAGATGTCATCTGCTTCAATGAAAACGGCGTGCTGCAGATGACCGAAACCATGATGCTCCTGCGTGAAAAGCTCACAGAGGTCGAAAACGCGGTCATTCCCGGCTTCTACGGCTCCGGCCCGAACGGTGAGATCATCACCTTCTCCCGCGGCGGCTCCGATATCACCGGTTCGCTGGTTGCAAGAGCAGTCCGCGCCGAAATATACGAGAACTGGACGGATGTTTCCGGCGTACTCGTTGCCGACCCGCGCATCGTCAAGGATGCTGCTGTCATCAACACAATTACATATGAGGAGCTGCGTGAGCTCTCTTATATGGGCGCGACCGTTCTGCATGAGGATGCGATCTTCCCCGTCCGTGCAGCCGGCATCCCGATCAACATTCGCAACACGAATGATCCCTCCGCCCCCGGCACGCTGATCGTTGCCGGCGACAGTGCCGATTCCGATGCACAGACCGGCTACACAATCACCGGTATTGCCGGAAAGAAGGGCTTCTGCGCGATCAATATTCAGAAAGCAATGATGAATGCAGAGCTTGGCTTCTGCCGCAAGGTGCTGACCGTTCTGGAGGAAATGAGCATCAACTTTGAGCATATGCCCTCCGGCATCGACACCATGTCGATCATTCTCGCAGAGGATGAAATCAAGGGCAGAGAAAAGACTGTGCTCTCCCGCATCCGCAAGGCCGTTGAACCGGATGTCTGCGAGCTGGAGCACGGAATCTCCCTGCTGGCTGTTGTGGGACGCGGTATGCGCAGAACCCGCGGTACGGCTGCACGTATCTTTGCTGCGCTTGCACATGCACGCATCAATGTCAAAATGATCGACCAGGGTTCCAGTGAGCTGAACATCATCATCGGCCTGCTGGACGGCGACTTTGAGGAAGCTGTCCGCCGAATCTATGCGATGTTCGTCAACAGCACACTGACTGACGACGATGCAGAGGAAGCATAAACGGTATCTCTGACGGAATAACAGCAGGAACTTTGTCCCCATTATGAATACAAAAAAAGGCGCTGATTTCACCAGTCAGCGCCTTTTCTCTGCTCATTCGGAAAAGCAAAAAAAATACCCCGTTCCACAGTGAACGGGGAAGTTCTCTCTGCAAAAACAGAGAATCCAGATTTACCATAAGCAGACATGCACCGATATCTGCTCCTCTTGGGGGAGAGGTTTCTGTGTTTGGGGTTTAAGGGAAGGGATTGCGTGTGCTGCATCTTGGGGGAGAAGCAGCCGTTTTCTGCAATCCTGAAATCCGGTTTCCGTTATCTATGATACCTGATTTCGCCTTTTTTTTCAATGATATATGATATTGAAATGCTGATCTATAATCCTGTCGCAAAATCTAATGAGACAAAAGTGCAGCCGCTGTACACAATCGCACAGCGGCTGTCATTTTTAATACTTGATCTTATCGTTCAGATAAGCAACCAGTTCCGTAATCGGAATGCGAACCTGCTCCATCGTGTCGCGGTCGCGGACGGTCACGCAGTTGTCGCTCTCTGCGGTATCAAAATCATAGGTCACGCAGAACGGCGTACCGATTTCATCCTCACGGCGATAGCGCTTGCCGATCGAACCGGTATCGTCGAAATCGACCATGAAGTGCTGCGAGAGCATATCGTAAACCTCGCGTGCCTTCTCGGAGAGCTTCTTGGAAAGCGGCAGCACGGCGCACTTGAACGGCGCAAGCATCGGGTGGAAGTGCATAACGGTACGCACATCCTCCTTGCCCTTGTCGTCGGTGCCGAGCACTTCGGTATCATAAGCCTCTGTCAGCACCGAGAGGAACAGTCTCTCAACACCGAGCGACGGCTCAATGACATACGGAATATAGCGCTCGTTGGTCTCCGGATCGAAGTAATCGAGTGTCTTGCCGGAGGTGTTGCTGTGCTGTGTGAGGTCGTAGTCGGTTCTGTCGGCCACGCCCCAGAGCTCGCCCCAGCCGAACGGGAACAGATACTCAAAGTCCGTTGTTGCCTTGGAATAGAAGCAGAGCTCCTCGGCAGAGTGATCGCGCAGGCGGAGATTCTCCTCCTTCAGGCCGATCTTCAGCAGGAAGTCCTTGCAGTAGCCGCGCCAGTACTGGAACCACTCCAGATCCGTGCCGGGCTTGCAGAAGAACTCAAGCTCCATCTGCTCGAACTCACGCACGCGGAAGATAAAGTTGCCGGGCGTGATCTCATTGCGGAAGGATTTTCCGATCTGGCCGACGCCGAACGGAATCTTGCGGCGGGTCGTGCGCTGAATATTCGCAAAGTTCACGAAGATGCCCTGTGCGGTTTCCGGACGGAGATACAGCTCGGATTTGCTGTCCTCGGTGACGCCCTGGAAGGTCTTGAACATCAGGTTGAACTGGCGGATATCGGTGAAATTCGCCTTGCCGCAGTTCGGACAGACGATACCCTTCTCCTTGATATAGTCAGTCATCTGCTGATTCGTCCAGCCGGCAACATTCGTGCCGTCAAAGTCCTCGATCAGATTGTCTGCGCGGTGACGGGTCTTGCACTCGCGGCAGTCCATCAGCGGATCCGAAAAGCCGCCGAGGTGACCGGAGGCAACCCATGTCTGCGGGTTCATGAGGATAGCGCTGTCCAGACCGACATTGTGCGGATTGGCCTGCACAAAGAAATGCCACCATGCCTTTTTGATATTGTTCTTCAGCTCAACACCGAGCGGACCGTAATCCCATGTATTTGCAAGGCCGCCGTAGATTTCAGAGCCTGCATATACAAAGCCGCGCCCCTGACACAGTGCGACGAGCTGATCCATTTGCTTGTCCGTATTTTTCATGCGAAAACCGCCTTTCCATAATTTGCACCTTATATTATAAACGAGAAGCGGAAAAAAGTCAAGTGTTATCCGCAAAAACATGCCTTGGCCGATCCCAAAAGATCAGCCCTCGGAGAATACCTGCAGCGCATTTTCCGAGGGCCTGTTGTGATTATTCAGTTCCAATGGGGGGATATACCGATTATGGGGTATTCCAGAATGCTGCGGTCATTGGATGCGCTTTACGGCAAAGTATCTGGTGAAGGCTGAAACAATCATCAAGAGGATCATCAAACTCAGCACCGCAAATGCGATCAGGAAAGAATACGGGAACCATACACCGATCATGCGGCAGCTTGCAAAGCCGTACCCTGCTGCCCATAGAGTCAGCTTCGGCAGCAGCAGAGTCAATACAAGCAGCGGCATCAGCAAACAGCAGCGTATGCAGAGCTTCCGCTTCTCCTTTGCGAGAGTCCTCGGCTTCTTTGCTAGACGTTTTTTCTGTGTGAACACCAGTGCAAGAGTCAGCAGGATACCCGCCATACCAATGGCAGTGATGCAGGTTGATACCTTATCTACAGTCGAGAGAGGGTCTAAAACATCAAACTGCTGTCTGTTGATCTTCCCGCTCCGCAAAGTCTGATACAGCGAGTTGCCCGCATAATCCGCTGTATTGATCCACGCATTGGAAACAGAGAAAATGCCGATGTCACGCTTTTTATCAATCAGAACAAGAGAACTGAAATTTGCATTCGTACCCGTGTGGAAAAGGCAGTCGTCAGAATCCATCCACCCGTTGTAATACACCATACCGCCGCCCATGTCGATCTTGTGCGCATCGGGAATCTCGTGCGAAGCGGCGATCGCATTCGTCAGCTTATCCGGCAGTTCCAGATGCCCGAGCTGTGCTTCCAGCCATAATGCCATATCCTTTGATGTGGAACGCAGACCGCCGTCACCGGAAGTAAGCGCAAATTCAGGCTCGTCATATGGCAGCAGCTTCCGGAAGAACCAGCGATAGCCCTGTGTTGTCGGGATATGATAGCCGCTGTGTGTCATACCGATCGGCAAAAGTATTTCATTCGTGACATATTCCTCAAACGGCACGCCGCTGACGGTTTCCGTGATGTATGCGAGAATGTTATATCCGAGATTGCAGTATTCAAATTGCGTGCCCGGTTCATAAACAAGGTCAATGTTTTCTGCAATGTGCGCGATCTCCTCATTGGAAGGCACGCTGTCACTGACAGGATACTGCATCATCGTTGCATTCGGAATCCCCGAACAGTGTTCCAGAAGCTGCCAGAGCTTCGTATCCTGCGGCTGTCCGTTCCAAGTCACATTCCACCACGGCAAATAGTCTGAAACGCTGTCCTCTATGGAAAGTTTATCATCCTCTTGCAGCAAGAATATCGAAAGCGCGGCGAATGCTTTTGAGCAGGAACCGATGCCGAAAACGATTTCCTCCGTCACGGGAGCCTGCTCCCCGATATTGGCATAGCCCCAGTTTTTATAGCCGGTTTCCGCGCCTTTTACAACAGCAACAGCAAGTCCGGGCGGATTGTCTTTTTCTATTTTTTCTTCCACAAATGCATTCCATACTGCATTGTCCAAAATCGCATCCGAAGCAGATGTGTGAAGCGGCGCTGCGATCAGTATAGGCAGTGCAAGCGTTCCTGCAATAGCTCTCATTATCATTTTTTGATCATCAACTTTTTCTCCTATCTAATCATTGTAGTCATAAAACAGCTTATCCAGCATCCTGTCAAGCCCGCGCCTGTCGCCGAGGACTGCTCTGATAAACGTGCCGATATTGCCGAGCATCAGTTTCAGATAGAGCCAATCGCCCATATCGTCGTATTTCCGTGTGGAATTGATCAGCACGTTTTTACGCAAAACCGTGTATTTCTTTCCCTGCCGTTTTCCGTATACTTTCAGTGCTTTGGCAGTCGCAGCGTCCTCCATAGCCTTCTTTTCCACAAAACCGCCGATCGCCTGAAATGTCATTTTTTCAGCCCAGAAGATACCGCAGTACAGTCCTGTGACTGCAAAAGACACTCTGCACAGCAGGTCATTCAGATACAGCGGAACGGAATAACGCTCAAACCGGATCGGCGCACCGCCGCCGATGTACTTTCCCGTACCGAGCAGAAAAGCAATCTCTTTCAGCGTTCCCTTCGTCATGCGGTTATCGCAGTCTATGGTCACGATAATATCGCCGGAAGCAGCAAATATTCCTGTATTTCGTACTTTGGCGATACATCTGTCCTCGTTGTAAATGACCTTAACACCGCATTTCTCAGCGATCTCCGCAGTTCTGTCAGTACAGCGGTTGCAGACAACGATAATCTCAACCTCGCCGCCGTAATGCTTTGCGGCAGCTTTTACGGAACCGATACACCTTGCCGCATATTTTTCCTCGTTATGAGCAGGAATAATAACCGAAATGCTTTTCATGATGACGTTTCCTTCCGCAGATAAATCTGCTTCCAGTGGTTTATAAGCTGCATATATCCACGTTCAAGTTTGTCCGGATTGATGTCTCCGCTGTTCAGGAATTCCCAGAAGAAGCCCTCGGCGGCAAGGTATATGTTTCGGTACATCATTTCAAGGTCGAGCCCCTCGATAAACTCAGACGGATCAAATGCCATCATGTTTTTTTGCATCTCAAACTGAGAATAGGATTCTATCAGTGCTCTAACGTCTCTTTTCAGTTCCGGATCATTTTCAAAGAATCCTCTCATTTCAAACATGGCAAGCTCAGGACAGCGGCGCATCTGCCCGACCTTGACCTTTAAGCCGGCTGTCAGCACCTCAAAAAAGCCGTCTTTTCCGTAACAGTCATTTTTCAGCACTTCCTGTTTATTGACTTCAGCGCAGTATTCCGCAAGATATAAGTACAGCTCTTTTTTGTTCCTGAAATAATAGAATAAAAGAGATTTGCTGATTCCTGCTTCTGCTGCAATCTCGTTCATAGGGCTTTTCTTGTAGCCGTACTGCGAGAACACACGCAAGGCTGCATTTATGATGGAGTTTCGCCTTTCATCCGGCAAACTCAGAAAGCTGTTCGCCATGTGATTTCCCCTTCCTGACCGTTCGGTCAATAGCATTATAACACGACTGACCGTTTTTGAGAAGCCCCTTTTTTTATTTTTCCGGATTCTGACAAAACAAGGCAATGCCTGACAGGACTTTCGCTGTGCCGGAAGGATCCACGGTCGGAAAGCATTTGTCGAGGAGTTCATGCGTCTTTCCGTCAATGCAGACGGTGCCGCAGTGGAAATCCGTTCTGCCGAACAGGTCTCGGTCGTTCATTTCCCATTCAGGATGCTTTGCAGTCAGCTGTCCTTCCAGCTTCATCCGGATTACCGTGATTCATCTGAAAATGCAATCAGGAAGAAGCAGACATAACCGTAACATGGCCGGATGTGTGAAGAACCGGCGCAAAACCATTTCGGGATATCTTTGCCGTGCTTTCGCTTTGGCCGTTTGCGATTGCGCATCGTATTCCTTCTATCAACATCAGGCATAAAAAACGCAGGCGATTATTTTTGAATCGTCTGCGTTTCGGTTGCTGTCAAATTCGTGTTATCTGCCAACGCTGAGCGCAGCCTCAATGGCCATGACAACGGCCAGTACCTCGGCTTCATTCTGATCGTCCGAAAAATCTATTTCGCAGCAATTCCCCTGATCGAGTGCACTGGCCGGAACATGCGCGATCTTTTTCAGCGCTTCGTACAGTGCATCCTTATGCCCTTTGCTGAATTCAACCATTCGGACCTGTGCGATCTGCTGATCTCCGGCTGTGATCTGATATGTGCGGTACCCCAGAATGCCCTCTGCTTTCCAGTTGAGCTCACTGACCGTGCAATATCGTTTCCCTTTCCAAGTGGCTGTGCGGCTGACCGTCAGCTCTTTGTCGTTCACGTTCACGATGAACTTCGTTCCCAGTGAGATTTTCTGCCGGATGGATGCTACTTCTTCGTCATAAGGCGTCAGAAGATACAGCTGTAACCCGACAGTGCACTTGCTTTTCAGCCGGTACCGGACATTGCCCTGTTCGTCCCACACCTCGACTGGCTGCAAGAACGGAAACACTTTTCTTTGATCAACGTAATACAGTTTCATTTTGATTTCCTCCCTGAAAAGCTGTCATATTCTCAGATCGCCGAAAAAATATTTTCTCTTCAAATTCAATATGAAATTGGCAGAATGATGCTTTCATTCTTCACTGTCTCCAGTATACCATGTTTTGCCGGGAAATGCAAGTGCGCTGACCGTTTTGTATCCCCTCTGGCGAAGGAAACTGCTTTGGTCTCCCTCGCTGTTTGTTTTCAGTTGTATGTGCCGGTGCTCTTGATTGCAGCTTACCCGCAAAAAAACACAACTCACCCTCCTGAAAATGCAGCTTGCCGAAATGCTGTTGACTTTCTGTGCCGGATGATTGTATAATGACAGACAGAACAGCGCCCCTTATATCATTTCTTTCCGGAAGCGCCGGCGCAATCCCGGCTGTGCCTTCCGAATCTATCTGTGCTGCAAAACCGGATGCTTTTTTCAGAAACAACGATCGACGGAGGTATTTCCCATGAAACGCTTTTTCGCCGCAGTTCTTGCTGCCGCTATGGCACTCCTTCCGATGCCGCTGCAAACCGATGCGGAAGCGGCATCTCTGATCACAAAACGCTTTGATTTCGGCGGGCTTGGTACCGCAGACGGCTATATCGGCGTATCCGCATTCGAGCCTACAAAATAGTGCGGAAGATAATCCACAATATCAAACAGCTTTTCAAACACCTCATCATCAATTATCATCGGGATATGTTTTTCGTTAAACACAATACAATGTTCGTTGTAATAACTGTAAGGCGAATACTGCAACTGCCATTTTTCATTGTTCACGGTTAAAGGAACGGGACGAAGATTTTGTCTTGCAGGGTGTGTTGCGTAACCAGCGAAGCCTGCATTTTCAGGACAGAGCTGACATTCAGGATAAGCTGACACTTTCTGTGTTTTTGCCGCAGCAATGTCACGGGGGTCTTTTTCGGGCTTGGAGCAATTTATTGTAATGTCAATCCTGCCGTACTCGCAGTCATAAGTCCATTTCAGGTCTTTCTCAATTCGTCCTGCACGTACATAGTTCAGCTTCTTGCTGAAATCGAAATACCAGTCGGTAGCTTCCTTTGGATTTGCTGTGTAACGCTTGTTGAATTCTGCAACGCCCTCTCTGGGCATTGGAGTAAGAATACCCATAAGCTTTGTATCAAATAAGTCATGGGAGTTCGACGTGTCG
This sequence comes from Oscillospiraceae bacterium, assembly GCA_017427265.1. Taxonomy (GTDB): domain Bacteria; phylum Bacillota; class Clostridia; order Oscillospirales; family Ruminococcaceae; genus Firm-04. The sequence goes on from JAFRTG010000003.1 coordinate 69,024, forward strand.
CTGATTATTTCTTTTTCGCAAGCGTACTTCACCAGCGGAGCAAGAATTTCATCAATAGTTTCATCTGAACATTCCGACAAATTCTCCTCCCAATCGGTAAGCTTCAATGCTTCCATAAGCTGATTGCGGACAACATAGATATCGTCGTTTGTTATAAGCTCCTTTTTTATTGCATAGTCAATAAGCTTTTGTACATCATTGCAAATCATGCTTTCGCCCCCTATTATTCGTCATAACCATTCGGATGATTCTTGTGCCAGTTCCAAGCACTTGCAATGATTTCTTCAAGGCTGTCGTGAACAGGCTTCCAGCCGAGAACGGATTTTGCTTTTTCGCTGGATGCGACAAGTCTTGCAGGGCCGCCTGCACGCCTTGAAGTTTCAGTTGCAGGAATCGGGTGTCCCGTAACCTTTCTTGCGGTTTCGATTACCTCACGAACGGAGTAGCCTACGCCGTTGCCGAGGTTGAAAATGTCGCTCTTGCCGCCGTTATTGAGATACTGCACAGCAAGAATATGGGCCTGTGCAAGGTCGGTAAGTATCCAAAATGGATAAAAATGATTGTTAATGTATGCCCTGACATTACGTCAGGGCAAGTCTGTTTTTGTTGGTAAGCGGTTTGTCTATCAGCTTGTAATAGACGTGTATCACACGAGGACGGTCTTTGTGACCTTTGTTGTTCTCATCAACCGTTGCGTACTCGATCAGGTCAAGGCACATCTCACGGGTAAGCTCCGTCGCTCCTGCATAACGTTTCAGATGGCTGATGAACTCCGCAACATCTTCCTCGTCCTGCCTTTCGGATTCGGAACGGGCTGTCATTTCATCATACTCAGCTTTCAGCGTTTTCTTTTCCGCGTGATACTTGTCGAGCATATCAAACGCCATGTCAGGCTCGATCCTGCCTGCAACCTTATCTTCATACACGCTCTGTATAAGTTTGTCAAGCTCTGCAAGGCGTCTGCCGACAGTTTTCATACGCTTGGTATCAGAAATGCTTTGAACGTCAATAAACGCTCTCTTGCGTTTGAGAAATTCTGCGGTAGCAGCCTTTTCATCTTTGGCAAGTTACCGTGTGAATCGGCGTATGCGATGCCCAGACCGGAAATGTAATATCGGCAGTCTGCCTGAAATAGCCGCGTGCCTTTTCCTCACTCATCGGTTCTAACTGATCGAAATAGTCGATACGGTACGGATCTTCTTTCGTTCCGGAACCGCCGCCGTATTTTACCAGCAAGCGGTACAGCTTGGTATCCGCGGTAAAGTCATACGCCTGCCCGCCTTAATATTCGATCTTCTTCCCGTCCGGGTCAGATGTAAAGCCCCATGAATAGCCGGGAACGTGCGTGAAGAAATCCTCTTTGTCAAACTCCGGCAGCAGGATATTTGCCTTGCCCTTGATAGCTGCACCTTTCAGCTGCAAGTCTTCAATGGGTATCGCCGAATAACTGCGGTCAATCGTAACCGTGATCTGCTTGGCATTATCCGAAACCGCGTCCTGCTTCGGTATAATCAGTCCGTCTTCTGCGACATTCACGGAATCAACCGGCTGTTCAGAAATGACGGTTCCGCCCCCGAAGTTTCTGCCGACCGCAAATGCAGCCATAGAAAACAGCATCACACCGCTTGCAACAGCCAGGAACAGTACCGGCGACTTCTTCCGTTTCCGGACGATCTCACCGGTCTTTCTGTCGCGCTTTTCGTTCCGGTCGATCTGCATTTCACCGCTGCTGACGATCTCCGCCGCACCGGTTTCGATTAGACGTTCAAAGCGCTCGTTCTCCAGATTCGCCGTGATCTAGGTTTCCGTTCGGTATACGGAATACTCCGCGACCACCATCTTGCTGCGGATGCCCTGTGTGAACAGCCGGTACTCCCGCGATTCGACCACCGCTGACTTGGCGAGCTCCGGCACTTCACCGTCCGCAGCATCGAGAATCAGGAACAGTGTGGTCTCCTGATTTTTGCCGGCTTCCAGCCGCACCTTACAAAAATATTTCAATTCCTCCTTTGCACGGCGTTTCTCCCGCAGCATCATCACCGCACACAGCCCGCCGCCAGCGCCCAGCACAACCAGATCAACCGGATAGAACCGCCATGATTCATCCGTATCCGATGCAGCGGTTTCCTGCGTATCTGCATCAGTTTCCTTTACCTGATAGTTCATCACCAGACTGATTAGCAGCGCAGCGGACGCGAGGATTGCAAACAGCGCAACTGCGCCTTTCCGCGAGAAATAGCCGCGCACTTTCTCAGCGCGTTTCTTGTGTCCCTCAAACATAATCATCCTCCTTCCGGTTCGGTGATCAGGTATTGCTGAATGTTCATCGCCGTCAGCGCCACCCATTGCTGTTCGTCCTCCGTGAAATTCAGCACCTGCATAACCTGTTCAGCGGTGTAAAAATTCAGCCCAAATGAATGCAGCGTATGCAGATGATCACAGGTGTAATACGGAGTTCGCGTTGTTTCCGGCGTGTTGTTTCGCGCAGTTTCTGCCGCCGCAACTTCGCGGTTCAGCCGAGCCTGCATATTCGCGCCGAGCTGTCCGTCAATGTTCAAGCCCCAGATTCCGAATACGCTCGACCAATTGTTGACCGCCTGCACGAAAAGCGCGTAGGTGCTGTCAACCCGCTGCTGCGCGTAGGGCTGACCAGCGGCAGGCGTGTTGTTGAACTCGTTGACCGCGTTCACATAGTCATTGCAGCGCGGCACCACCATAATGTTCCAGTCATCCCGCCTCGTGACTGCATTGGTGTAGTTCTGCTGTGCTGTTGCATACGCGGGATTATCCGCTACATGATAATGCACGGAACAGTTCGCATCCGGACATTCCTGATTCCTGTACTGCGTTTCCGTAACCGTGACCATATCCGAAAAAATCATGTCAAATACATCCTGCGTATAGCTGACCGGATACAGAACGCCCTGCGAACCGTGCGCTTCATTGGCTTCATGTTCCAGATAAACATAAGCGATAGCAATCCCTTCCGCATCGGAAACGGCAAGCTGCCATGCATTTTTCAGCTCTGCTTTCCGGGCGTCGGTCGCAAGAGAAGTCTGAAATGTTGCAGGCGGCTCATTCCGTACCAGATAGACCGTATCATTATGGGGCATATCTGCGGTACTGAACCGCAGCGCGTTGATCTGCGAAATAAATGCCTGCTTTTCCGTATTCTCAGCAGCTTCAAACATGGCCTTTGCCTGCTGTATCTCTTCCGGAATATCCTCGCCGAGCGCGACCGGTGTCGCATACGCCTGATGTTGTGCGTTGTTGTCCTGCGCGGCAACGCCGGTCAGAATAATGAGAAGCGTCATGAGCAGATACAGCACCAGCCCGATTGCCAGAATTACCCATGTGACAGGCGAGATCAGGATTGCGACCGTATGAACGATCAGGTGATGCAGGATATTTACGGTTGTTTTTGCCGCCCGGACGGCAGTCCTTGTTGTATCCCGTGCCGTCCGGACAACTCGCTTTCCTGTCTTTGCAGCATCGACGCCGAGGCGGACACTTTCCGCGCCGGTATCTGCCGTATCATGCAGATTGATCTTCCGCACGCTGCATCACCTCGCCGAATTTCGTAGTTATAATCCGGTAGATCTCCGTATCTGTCGGGAAGCTGTTGTCAAAGGGAATCACGCCGTAATCACCGGCATAGATCATGCCGCTGCCTGCTGCGACACCGTTCAGATAGGTGTCCATTGTCTCCTTGGGGATATGAAGAAGTGTCGCAAGCTGTTCACGGTCGGTCTCGTTCTGTCCCAGCATCACCACAAACTGAGTGTTGGAGATCATTGTCCGCGCCAGCTCCGAGCGCAGGAGATCATCCACATTCTGGGTGATGCCGCAGGGAACGCCGCCCCATTTACGCGCTATCTTGTAGAGTTCATAGAAGAAGTTGGCGGACTGTTCGCTCTTAAAGAGCAAGTACAGCTCATCACAGAATATCTGCGTTTTTACGCCCTTAGCGCGGTTTTTCGCCACTCTGTCCCAGATGTTTTCCAGAACGATCATCATGGAGAGTGTCTGCATATTCTTGCCAAGCTCCTTGATGTCATAGGCAACGATCCGCTTGTGGATGTTCACATTCGTCTCATGCGCAAAGACATTCATGCTGCCGTGAACATACAGGTGCAGCGTCTGCCGCAGATATGCCGCAGACGGTCGGGTTTCCTCTGACGCTTCCTGCTCATATTTTTGCAGTTCCTCATAATACTCTTTCAGCGTTGGCTTTTCATGGTGCGCATAGGTACTGTGCATCACGCTGTCAATGATCGTTTTCTGGATCGGCGTGATTTCGGCATCACCCATGATCGCGCTGAAAAAGGAAAGCAGGAAATCCAGCTTTGCCTTGACAGGGTTGTACTCTTTATCGTCACTGTCCGGATTCTCGGTCAGATCAAGCGGGTTTATATGCGTACCTGAATTTTCGCTCATATAGATGACTTCGCCGCCGAGCAATTCAACAAGTGCGGCGTACTCGCGCGCCGGATCTACAATGAGTATCTCGTCGTTCTGCGAGAGGTAAATGTAGAGGATCATCAGCTTTGCCAGCATGGATTTACCGGAACCCGGCATACCGAAAATGAAGCTGTTGGGGTTATTCAGCTGCATCCGGTCAAACAGAACGACCGACCGTGAGAGCTTATTCTGCCCGAAATACACGCCGCCTTCATGCAGATACTCCCGCGTATTGAATGGCATGAAGATCGCAGTGCTGTCGGTATCCAGCGTGCGCCGAACCTGTAAATTGCGTTCCTTGTCAATACCGCAGGAATTGCCAATCGGCAGGCAGGAATCAAAGGTAACTTCCTGCCGCCATGAGGCAACAGACATTTCCATCTGTCTGCCGCGCAGAATGGTCTGGATCCTGTCAGTCGCGGATTTCAGTTCTTTCATGGAATCTGCCAAGATCATCATAACAAACTGTACCCGCGTCATTTTTACATTCTGCCCTTGCAGCTTTTCCAGATAGGCTTTTGCTTCCAGCTTGTCCGTTTCCAGAGCCGTACCCTCGATCGGATCGACATACGCACCCTTGGAAGCATCGGCGGCTTTCCGCTTCTTGGTAAGCTCTTCCTGCTTCATGTCGGTCAGCTTTCGCTGAACCAGCCGCAGCGCTTCCGCCTGATCGACAAAGTCGATGTTTTCGGAAATAACCGTTTGCAGATTCAGCTCCAGCAGCTCACGGTACAGACTGTCTGTTGCCTCCGTGCCGATGCGTTTGATGTAGATGCAGCGGGCATATTTGTCGTCAATAATAAAGAAGTCTTTTTTGAATTCAAGTGAATCGGGACAACAAAGCTGCTTTTCTGCCTGACGGTTAAGCTCGGAGCGGGAAACCGGAGAAATCTCCTTGTCCACGTCGCAGAGAATATCTGTCATCAGCTTCACGCGGTCATTGGCTGTCAGCGGAACCGCCTTTGATCCGATCGCGGCAAGACTTTTGTTCAGGCGCTGTTCAAAGTTATACAGGCGCGTATTGGCAGTTTCAAAGTCTACCGCGCAAACCGTCACCGTGATGATCTTTCGGCATTGCAGCCCTTTTTGACCGTCCATGATCTTGTCATGAATGACTGTATTGAACTCCTGCCGCTGATGATCATGACCGTCACCGCGTGCATGAAGCATCAGACGCTCAGATTCGGCGCGGTTCATCGGCAGATTGACAAGCGAGATCTGCACCGAAACTGTGCTGTCAAAGTTGTTCAGCAGCTCGGAAAACTGCCGCAGTTTCACTTCCTGCTCGTCTTCCGTCAGCACGGAATAGTTGATGTCCTCGATCAGATACGACTTGCTGTACAGGTTGACCGTTTCCCGCCCGACCTTGACATTCGCAGCATTCAGCATCACATGATTGCTGACGAACCGTTCATAGGGCAAGCTCTGGATGGTTGTCCGCTTCATTTTTCTGCCGGATTTTTTCTTCTTCACCCCACATCATCCTTTCTGAAATATTCTCCGCTGCTGATTCTCTGCCGCACGATTTCTTCCTCAATGATTTCTTCATGCAACTGCTGAAAGATTCCGTCCGCGTCCTCGTATACACGAATCTGTGGACGAAACCACATATTGCACATCGCTTTGACGAGCTCCTCAAAGCGCATTCCCTTGAATGTGAAGAAGCCGAACGCAAAGAACGGCATGACTGCGACAATCACGAACCACGGAAGCACATCGCCGGAGATGCGCCCGCGACCGCATACGCCGATCGGAACACCGACCAGAACCGCTCCGGCGATTGAAAAGAACTGCCGTGCTGACAGCCCGAAAATGAGTTTTGATTTGTATTCCTGAATCTCCGCAGGAATTTTCATGGATAACATGACGCACCTCCTTATGCCGCGCCGCAGATCTTTTTTGCCCAGTTGCCGGATTTCATGACGCCAAGTCCCAGAGAGATCAGGGCGATAAATTGAATGAGCTTCAGCGATGACAAGCCGGATGTGTGGTTTGCGAAATACTGCGCAACAGCGAGATAAACGATGAACATGACCACAATCACCGCGATCTGAATGACCGTCGCAATGTAGTTCTTGATGAACGATTTTGCCACATCGTGTGTGGTATCCGATGCAAAAGTTGCAATCGGCAGCGGTGCAAAGATCGTATACACAGCCAGCTCGAAGATGCGCCCGATCGTCACCACGAAGATCATATATGCGATTGCTTTCATCGCAAGGAAATACGGCTGCCAGAGGATGATCTCAATGGTCGGGTTAAAGGTCAGTGCAGAAGTCGGATTGCCGAAGGCATGATCCTCAAACATGACATTGGTTGAGGAAGGAAAAACAGCGTGTGGATAGAACATTTTGACGGCATCCTGCGAAATCGTATATGTGAATGCGTGGCGTGTTTCACCGGCACCGACATGTTCCCAGAACCGGATCCAGCCCTGATACCAGTGATCTGCCTGCACAACATCATGCAGCAGCGATTCCTGAATGGAAATACTGTATGTGACCTTATGACCGGCAGGCAGGAAGTCCATATTGCTGCTGGTCGCCGCCGTATTGATCGTATTGAACCCCTTGTAGATATACTCGATGATCAGGTCTGCGTTCTGCACGACCTGTTTCACCACAATGAGTTTTACCAGGAAGATCAGGATATTCTCCCATTTGCTCGACCACTCGAAGTTTGTCGTTTTCCGGAAGAACTCGACCATGAGCAGCAGTACGGACACAATGAGCGCAAGGTTCTTTGTTGCTGTACGGATCGCCGCGCCGATACCGCCGGCAGTGCCGCCGACGCTGTTGACGATCGAATACGGCGAGACCTGCGTGAAGCGGAATGCGCTTTTGAGAATCTCGTTTGTCTCGTCCACATTTTCCGTAATCGTTGCGTAGACATCCTGCACATCATTATTGAAAATATCCGCATGTGCGACCAGCGGAAAGAAGATATTGAAGATGCCCACTACAATGATGAAAATATAGATATTGCGGTGAAAACGCCGCAGCTTTTCTTTTGGGGATAACAGCGCTGTTTTCCCCTTTGTGATTACACGCATATGAAAATCACACTCCTTTGTATTTCGCATTTCGGAAAGGTTTAGCGCTGATCTGAGTTTCTGGATATTGACATATCGGCGGCTGTGCTGTATAATCATAGTAACAAAAATCGGAATATGTAAGACGATGGAGGAAGTAGAATGAATATTGTGATAGCAGATGAAAACCAGGTAAAAACAATTGTAGACATGTCTGTCAGAGCATTTGAAACAGACATAGATGTTGGCGGAACAAAAGGTGACTGTCCGCCTGAATATGATTCGGTAGAATGGCATAAACGTATGGCTCGAGAGGGGCGTTTGTATCAAGCAATGATCGGAAAAGATATTGTGGGAGCGGCCGTCATATTCCCGGATGAAACAAATAATCGTGTGTACATTGGCAGAATTTTTATTGACAGCATCTATCATAGAAAAGGTTATGGAATTCGTTTAATGGAGTGCATAGAAAAGAAATACCCATTTGCCGCTGAGTTTCATCTGGACACTCCAAGCTGGAATGTCCGGACAAACGCTTTTTACGCAAAATTAGGGTATCAGATCATAAAAGAAGAGGACGGATTTGTTTTTTACAGGAAGACAAGAAAATAAACTTCATTTGTGAACCGTATTTCTCACTCATTTGTTCAAATTACAGCTTTTCCGGATATTGACATATCGGCGGTTGCGCTGTATAATCATAGTAAAGAGGATCGGAAGTTAGAGGAGAGCGTGCTGTGGCTGAATTATTTTACAACATAGAGATTATTTCCTTTCTGGAAAATCGAAACTTTGAGCATTTTGTTTTCAGAAACGGATGTGCATATATCAACTCTCATGAAGCAGATGAAATCATCATTGAAGCACCGGACAATCAGATCCCGGATGATAGAATCCGATACATCATAGATGCGCTGTATCATCTGGATGATTGTATCCAAAAGGCACATAGCTGGCTGGAACATATATCCTTGAAGAATGATAAATGGTATCCTCACGCTTTGAATCAAGGCTTTGAGGTGTATGGAATGTACTTTGGCACATACACCTACGGTCACGAACCCGAACCCGTTACAAACGGATTCACGCTTTCTTTCAAAGCGGCAGGAGAATATTTCCCCTGCAAATTTACCGTAAAATTCTGTCGCAATGACATGCACCCGGTTGCTGTTGAAGAATGGTTGGAATAAAATATCGTTTACTCAATAACGAAAGCCTGATAGTTACAAGCTGTCAGGCTTTCGTTGTCTCAACTTTTTGCTGGTTATATAAATGTATGCAGGATGCCCGACACAGACACCACGATTGCACCGGCAGCAAAGGTTTTGAGTGCAGCGACCTTTCCGACCGCGTTGTTATCCTTGATCGAAAAGCCGAACATGACCGCGCCGACCAGCGTACCGGCAGCACCGACACGCCTTGTCCACCGACCGATAAACAGCAGGATATTCTGGAAAATGGTCTCTGCGTTGGTTGTCGCAAGCTCAAAGATACCGAGATTTGCAATCGCTGCCTGAATCATAAAGCCGGATACCATTGTAAGCAATGCCGGAAGCTGATCTCTTGTTTCATCGGATTTGATCGACAACGCAAACTTGATCGCGCCGATAAAAGCAACCAGCCCGCCGATACGCGAAATCCATGTGCCGAAGAATTCCAGTCCGGTCTGCGCCAAGGCTGCGGGATTTGCCGGTGCGCCGGTGTCGGGGAGAATCGCTGCCAGAATTGGTAATACATGCATATGCAGCCCTCCTGTTGCGGGTTAGGCTGCCCGCCCAAAATGGGACGGGCAGCAGTGCGGATGATCAGCTGAACAGATCAAACATACTGGACGCGGCACAGAGCGCAGCGACAATGAATCCGGCAATCATGGTGATCAGACCGGCCTGCTTCTGCTCGGCATCGTTGTTTTTGATTGCCAGTGCAAACATGATCGCGCCCACGAAAGCGACCATCATGCCGATGCGGCGAATCCATGTGATGAAAAACTCAATCGTGGACTGGTATGCCGCCTCAGAGCCGCCACCGCCGCCTGCACCGCCCGCGGCGAATGCCGTAACCGCGGTAAGCGAGGTCACAACAGCGATCGTAAACAGCACAGTGAAAACCTTAATAAACATTGCATTCTTCTGATTCATCAGCTTCATGCTTATACCTCTCATTCTCATGTCATAAGGTCGAAGGAGAATCCGGTAAGATCATCCGGATCTCCTGATTTCTCTGTATTGTTGGAATAGATCTCAACTGACCGGAGCTGTACCTCCAGTTCTTCCCCGGCCAGGTCTTCAAGTTTGATGGGAATATCGTCCGGCGTATCATAATAATGAACGTCTGCGATATCTTCCGGTTCGGGTTCCCATACGGATTCTCCGTCCTCATCGATCACAGCGGCGGGTATCTCTGTTTCTTCATCTGCATCCTCCTCTCTCTGTCCGATTGCTTCACCCATATCCCGGCTCTCGATCTCATCATCGGGGATGCCGTAATACTGCGTATTGTCGGCATAGGCTTCTGTTCCGGAAACAGACGCAGCCTCCGTGTCCATTTCGAGAATTTCCTCATAGCTTGCGGGAATTTTATCGGCGGTCACTACCGGTTCCTGTGCGGCATAGAGCACCTCATCCGGCTTTTCAGCCGGTTTCTTTGCTTTGGCAGCCTCCCTGATCTGCCGGATTACCTCTGCTCTTTTCGCTTTCTGTTCCGCTTCAAACTCCGCAACCGTCACGGAATGAATCTGTCGGATATCTGCACGGTTTTCGTCATCAGACAGACCGGTAAAGCGGAAATTTGGGTGATCGAACGCCGGATACTTTACGGCATAGGCCGGATCTTTGGATCGTATCATAACGATACAATCGCTGATCGGCATGGTCGCAAGCTCGTTCTGCTGCATCAACTCTCTACCGAGGATAGAATTATTCTCGGAAGTGCTGCTCTGCTTGCCTTTCGTCCGGTTCTGCCCCTTGACATCAATCGTTTCTTTTCCGAGCTGCTCAGATATAGATTTGAGCGTCGTTTCCTCCTTTCCGCCCAGAAAGATGGTCGAATCGCAGTTACCGGTAATCACTTCCCATGTTTTCTCATACCGCGCTTTGAGCTGCGCAAGGTTCTGGATGATGACATTCAGGCTCATTTCCATGGAACGGACAAAGGCTATAACCTTGTCAAAGTCAGGAATTTGCCCGATATTACTGAACTCATCCATGATGCACCGCACATGACACGGTAGCGTTCCATGATACTTGAAGTTTGCACGGTTTGACAGGGTATCGAACAGCTGCGTATACATCATCGACGCGAGAAAATTGTAGGTGCTGTTTGTCGCAGAAATGATGATGAACAGCGCCGTCTTTTTGTCGCCGAGCGATTCAAGATGCACATTATCGCAGCAGGTCAGGTTTTTGAGGTTCTCCAGATTGAAGAAGAACGTCTTGACATTCGCAGACGAAACGAACGACTGACCGGTTTCCTCCGGTGCATTCCGGATTTCCTTATAAAGCCGAAATGCAAGCGTATCCGGCTTGCGGCGCTGCAATTCCAGAAACTCGCGGTCAAGCGGACAGAGAAATCCTTTTTCCTGCCGTGCAGCAAATGCTTCATTGGATTCACCGGGAAGCTGTGTCAGGAACAGACCGTCTGGCTTCTGTGAACCCTGCGGCGGGTATTGCAGCCCACGCATCTTCTCAGTGATCGCATAGAAGTTGAGGTTGCTCTCATCGCGTGTTCCGGGAATGATCTTGCCGTTTTCATCGAACAGCGCGTTATACTCGGACTGCTCGATCAGCAGGAACATCAGCGCAAGCAGCACGGTCTGTCCTTTCTGACTCCAGAAGTCATCCTTTTCGCCGTCACCCCTGGTTGCCTGAAACAGCACATCTGCCATCTTCTTGACGTTATCCTCACAGAGGTCGCCGTTATGGTCATAGATGTAATGGAAAGGATTATAGTTGTTGGAATGCTCCATCTGGATCGTGTTGAACACGCGGACTTCATAACCTGCTTCTTGCAGCAGTTTGGCAGTTGCCTGGTAGATTTCGCCCTTCGGATCGGTGATGACAAACGAGGTATTGAGTTGCAAAATATTAGTGATAACCCAGAACAGCGTTTTACCGGAACCGGAACCGCCGATCACGAGGGTATTCAGATTGAGCCGATGCTGCTTGGTGTTCAAGGCAAGGTAGACATCCTTTACCAGCACGATATTGTAATCGACTTGGGCGCAGATGAATTCGCCCTTGTCATCGTAGAGATACCCGCCGTTTTCATCACGCAAAGCCAGCTGATACGGATTTTTCTCCTTTTCCGCCAGCGCCCGGACTTCCTTTTCATCCGCCCACTTCGCAGAGCCATGCTCCGTGCCGCGACGGTGCAGGCGCTTCGGCTCCTCGCTGTACTTGTAGAGCGCAAAGATGCCGATTACACAGACACCGACAAACAGCATTTTTGGCGCATAGCCGTCTTTTTTAGAGAGCGCAGAGAATATGACAGCCGGATGCGACAGCACATAATGCAGCGCCGGACTGAGCTTGGAACTGTCGATCGAACCGTCTGCGCCGAGGGCGTAATCGAACGCAGCGCCCAGCACGACACAGCCAATCAACAGCACAACCTCGATTATGCTGAGCACAATCAGGGTTGTTCGGTCTATTTTCTTTCGGGGATGCGGGACAGTCAGCTTCTGACTCATCTTCTCGCCCCTCTCGGCGAAGGCTTCGGCATATCCGGTACATCAGGTGTATCCGAGATAGTAATAACCGGCTTGGTATCGGGCAGCGGCGATTCCTTGTGCAGATCATCCAGCACATTGCCGTCCGGATGCAGCTCGTGACCGTTTCCGATTGTTGCGGCATCTGCCAGATCATCGGCTTCCGGCATTTCGTCAGCTTCCCTGAGCATATCCGTATCTGCAAGATACTGCTCATATTCTTCCTGTGAGCTGAATGTGAGGACAGAGTCTTCCTTGTCCATACCGGAAGCTTCGAGCATCTCTGCCTTCAGATCGGTCCATGCAGTCGTGCCCGTCGCCATGCGAACTGGCTTGCCCTCTGCATCCGTCGTATCCGCATCGCTCAGTCGTTTGCGCTGCTCATCACCAACGAGAACAGTATAATCATGAACCACACGCGACCCATTGTGTCCTCCTTCCACCACAATATGTTTCTGCGGCTCTGCCGCGCTGCATACGATCATGCTGTCGATCGCAAGCTCATCGCGGTCTGTCAGGTGATTCATAGCTGAGTTGAAGTCAGTCTGCTGCGCCTGCACCGCCGCGACACGCTCCTTTACGGCATCTACGCGGATTTCCTGTGCTTTTTCGACCATCGTTTCCGCCGTCTGCGGGGATACGCCGAGCCCTGCAATCTTTTCCGCCGCTTCCTGGCGGTCAGCGGTAGACAGCACCACAGACGCCTTGCCGTAGGCGACCGTCATGGAATTCTGCCGGACTTCCTCGATCCGGAGAACGGTCTCCGGACTCTGCGCCTCCGCCTTGCTGTAAACCTCCTTTGCCATAGATTTTGCATCCGCTTCGCTCATACCGGCATCCATATACATCGCCGAAAGAAAATGCAGCGTGCGCTTTTTGTCCGCCAGTGAGAATTCCAGATGCTCTGTCTTCTCATGCGGCAGCGATTCACCCTTTTCAGTGATCTCCGTCGATCGGAATGTAGTGTTGACCATAAACAGGTCTTTTCCGGTGCGTTGAATGCTGTTTTCGACAGAATCCAGCGGCTTCTGCTTTGTGGTATACTCCATGCCGCTTGCGCCGGTATACTTGTGCTCGATGATCTTATCCGGCTCGAAATCCTCCATCTTGAATGTTCGGTCAGCGGAAAGCAGCTTCGTATCCTGCCGCGCATAGAAGTCTGTGACGCGGTCTGCCTTGCTTGTCAATGCATCGAGCGTCTTGCGGTCGGTAATTCCAAGTTGTGCTGTCAGTACCTCGCGCATTTTTGCACGAGACATCTTCTGCGGTTCCAGAACAGCATACTTTCCGTCCTGATCTCGGAATACCACACGCGGCTTTTCATCCTTCTTCGGCTGGAGATACCAGCATCCAAACAGCTTTGCATACAGGCTTTCGCCCTCCAGCTGCACATTGCTCTCAATGCGCGAAAACTCGTTTTGCGCGCTGCTGCTGAAATACCGCTCTTTTTGCTTCCCAGTGAGTGCTTCCTCTCCAAACTTCGCCGCAGCCAGATCAGCCTTGACCGGATCATAGCCGAACTGCGTCTAAATCTGCTGTGAAACTGTTGCCTTATCCGGTATATGATCGAAGGAGACCTCTCTGCCGGAATGCAGGTCTTTCAGCGTATAGAAGCCGTTTTCGTCCTTGTCAAAGGAAAAGTTTCTCTCGATCTCCTTGCATTTTGCGACGAATTCCTCGCGGACGATACGTACCGCGTCCTGATGCTTCACATCATGCAGGCAATACTGCTCTCCTCTTTTCGTTTCAACGAATACTGCGGGCAGATCGTGCGCTTTGAGCATAGCAGTCAGGTGCGGCACTTCCCATGCCTGCACCTTGAAATTGCTGAATGATTCCGGTTTTTCTGCGATTTTCTCCTTGATGCACTCAGTACAGATCTGCTTGAAAATCGGCAGGTCACCGCTGCGGACATTCGCATAGAGGTTGTTCTTGCCTTTCGTATTGGAGAAAGCAACGGGGATGCCGTACTTCTTCGCGGTACGGGCAATAGCTTTCCGGTCCTCCTGCGAGAAGCCATGCTGTGAGACAGACAGTGCTTCTCCGGTCTCTCTGGCATTTTCGGCGAGATCTTTCAGGGTGACTTCGCCGGGCTTGATGCCGGTCAGGTTCGTTGCGGTGACATTCGGCGGCTTTGTTTTCTCGGGCGCAGCGCTGCCTTTCGATGCTTTGATCTGTGCCTTTGCGCGAGCGCGGTCATGCTCCATGCCGAGAAGCTCCCGGAACAGCCTTCCGACCGAATCCAGCACAGACTTGAACGCCGCAAGTGCTGCGTCTGCTGCTTTTTCCGAAACCTGCATCGATACGGCGGTCACATCTTCGCTCATATTCATTTAGGTTCACCTCCATCTGCGGACAAAAAAAGAGCCAGATATAATAGATAGTAGTAGGCATCAATAATATCTGGCTCACGTAAATATTCAGTTGTAGAGGGTATACCGGCAAGATTATGCCGGAGAAGAAATGGTTATTATTGCCGGTAGCGGCGCATCAGAGCTTGATTTCGTCAATCGCGGACTGCATCAGCTTTTCGATTTCGGTAACGACACGCTCCTGATAGGCAATCTCATCTCTGCGGTAGGCGATCAGCGGAGCACATTCATCATCGACCATCACGCCACATACCTGCGGTAGCATTTCCTCATTCAGCATGAAGACTGAATCGTCCATCGGCGCATCATCTTCGTCAGAATCCGGCTCGTAGACGCCGGGAATCTCATACGGGTTGAAGTCAGGGCAGGTATTGATGTAGCGGTGCAGGCTGTCCGCTTCCACGAAGTATTTGCCGTTCTCATCTTTGAGTACGAAGAACGGACGGCGGCTGCAAAACGCTCTCTTGCAGATTTCGTTCATAAAGGAGACGCTGTAACCAAGCTTTGCTACGGCAGCAGGCATTGAATAGAGTTTCAGAGTCATAATCATCTGTTCCATTATACATCCCTCCTGATTGATCGGCTGGCTCACGATCGGGGCCGTTTGTTTGTTTCTGTCTGCATCATTGCAGGCGACTGACAGATCGAGCATTGGTCTACATCGGCATCACCTCCGTCGATTGGGCAAAAGAAAAGCCCGTTTTTTCAAGGTCGAAAAATCGGGCGGATAATAAAATATTCAGTTCAAAAACGGCTAATTTTATATGTCAATTTGCACAAGTCGAAAAAAATGCATCGTTTATGGGAACTTCAAAAATCCATGTGTTTTTCTATTTTTTGAGTCCCCACGAGGGAACTATAGGAAAACAATGCATCTACGCGGTTTCCACATGGTTTTGAGGACTAGTATATGCCTGTTGTGGGAACTGTTTTGTGGGAACTCGCGTGGGAACTAGGGGTGAAAATGGGTACAAAATGCTGTATTTTGGTGCTGATTTCAGCAATTTTATGCCGGATAAATATAACGGAAAACGTCCTAAATGCGTTAAAATCAAGCATTTAGGACGTTTCACAATGGCGGAGAAAGAGGGATTTGAACCCTCGCGACCCTTTCGAGCCCTACTCCCTTAGCAGGGGAGCCCCTTCACCACTTGGGTATTTCTCCAATCATGGTGAATGCGATATCCGATGAAAAATGTGGCGGAGAGGGTGGGA
>JAFRTG010000004.1 GCA_017427265.1 Oscillospiraceae bacterium
CTTGATGAATACCGCAAATATATCGAAAAGGATGCAGCACTGGAGCGCCGGTTCCAGCCTGTGCAGGTCGGTGAGCCGACGGTCGAGGACACGATCTCGATTCTGAGAGGCCTGAAAGAGCGCTATGAGGTTTATCACGGCGTCAAGATTCATGATACGGCGCTGATTGCTGCTGCAACGCTTTCGAACCGCTATATCTCTGACCGTTTCCTGCCGGATAAGGCCATTGATCTTGTGGATGAGGCCTGCGCGATGATCCGCACGGAGATGGATTCCATGCCGACGGAAATGGACGAAATCTCGCGTAAAATCATGCAGCTTGAAATTGAGGAGGCTGCGCTGAAAAAAGAAACGGATTCCGTTTCCGCTGCGCATCTGGCCGATCTGCAAAAGGATCTTGCCGAGCAGCGTGACCGCTTTGCGCAGATGAAAACGCAGTGGGAGAATGAAAAGGGCGGCATCAGCCGCGTGCAGGAGCTGCGTGCGCAGATGGAACAGCTGAAAGCAGAGATTGATACCGCTGAACGGCAGTATGATCTGAATAAGGCGGCAGAGCTGAAATACGGAAAGCTGCCCGCACTGCAGAAGGAGCTTGAGCAGGCTGAAAACACCGCCCAGAACGGCAGTGTGTCCAAGCTGCTGCGCGATGCTGTGACAGAGGATGAAATCGCCCGGATTGTCGCACGCTGGACGGGGATTCCTGTGACCAAGCTGATGGAGGGTGACCGCGAAAAGCTGCTGCATCTGGATGACACGCTGCACAAGCGCGTGATCGGTCAGGATGAAGCCGTTGAGAAGGTCAGTGAAGCAATTCTGCGTTCCCGTGCAGGCATTCAGGATCCGAACCGGCCGATCGGCTCGTTCCTGTTCCTCGGTCCGACCGGTGTCGGTAAGACTGAGCTTGCCAAAACTCTCGCGGAGGCGCTGTTCGATGATGAGCGGAACCTCATTCGCATCGACATGTCCGAATACATGGAGAAGTTCAGTGTCAGCCGCCTGATCGGAGCGCCTCCCGGATATGTCGGCTATGAGGAGGGCGGTCAGCTGACAGAAGCTGTCCGCAGAAAGCCGTACAGCGTTGTGCTGCTCGATGAGATCGAGAAAGCGCATCCGGATGTGTTCAATTTGCTGCTGCAGGTGCTGGACGACGGCCGCATCACCGATTCGCAGGGCAGAACGGTTGATTTCAAGAACACGATTCTCATTCTGACATCGAATCTCGGTGCAGATGCGCTGCTGGAAGGCATTCAGTCTGACGGCACAATCTCAGAGGAAGCAAAGCGCAAGACTGATGCGCTGCTGCATCAGCGGTTCCGTCCGGAATTCCTGAACCGACTGGATGAGATCATTCTCTATAAGCCGCTCACGAAGCAGGAAATCGGCGGCATCGTCGATCTGCTGATTGCAAATCTGCAAAAGCGTCTGGCAGAGCAGCAGATTCAGGTGATGCTGACGGATGCTGCAAAGGATGCTGTAATCGAGCAGGGCTATGACCCGAACTTCGGTGCGCGTCCGCTCAAGCGTTTGATTCAGCGCAAGGTGGAAACACTGCTCGCAAAGAAACTGCTCAGCAGCCCGCTGCCGCAGGGCAGCACCGTGACCGTGGATTACCGCGACGGTGCGTTTGTCTGCGAATAATCTGTATCATGAACCGCCGTATCCTTTTGCAGTGGATACGGCGGTTTTCTGTATGAAAATGCCCGGCCTTTTTCAGACCGGGCATTTGCTGATATCAAAGATATTGCAGTAATTCCTCGCGGATGCCGTCATATTTCGGAGCCGTCAGACCGAAGTCCATTCCTTTGTATGTCCAAACGCTTCGCGCAATGCCGTGCTTTTCAAAAACGTTGTGAATTGCCTTGAACCATTTGAGTGAATCCTCTGCGGATGCGATGTCAATCATGCCGTATTCACCGCAGTAAAGGCAGGTGTGATTTTCCGCCGCCTTCCGGAGTGCATCAGCAAACAAGTCCTCAAAGTATGCAGCAGATGTGCCGCTGTTTTCAAATGAGACTCTTGTTTCCGGGTCGATGCGAACAGTCCATGTTGCGCCCTGATGCGTAAACAGCAGCGGCTCATAGCAGTGGAAATTGTAGATGACATTGCTGTCATACGGCTGTTCAAGGTAGGGAACCTCGCGCACGCCGTTGTTGTTGAAGCTGCCGATCAGAATGATTGTTTCCGGTGCAATCGCACGGATACGGCGGATGCAGGTTTCAGCAATCCGGTTCCATTTTTCAATGTAGCTCTGATCGGTGACCTCGTTCAGGAGCTCAAATACGATGTGGTCAGGATCATTGCCGTATCTCCGGGCAAATTCTTCCCAGAGCAGATAGAACATTTCCTGATATTCTGTACTGTCAAAGAAGCCGTCTTCGGTTTCTCCTTCATCGAAAGAAAAGCCTGCTGTTTTATGCAGATCGAGAATCAGAAGCAGACCGTATTTTTCGCAGAGCGCAACAGCCTTGTCCAGATACCGGAAGCCGGTCTCAATCAGGCTGCCGTCCGGATTCTGGAACAGATTATAGTCCACGGGAATCCGCACATGGTCAAAGCCCCATTCTTTTATTTGTGCAAAATCCGGCTCGGTAATAAAGGTTTCAAGTCTTTCACGGCTATAGTCACACTGGGACATCCACCCGCCGAGATTGACGCCCTTACGGAAGCCTTTTTCAATCAGCATATCTATGCTCCGCCTTTCTTATTTTATCTGCTTCATTGTAACATAGCACCGAAGGAATGTCAATAGATAAAATCATAGTCTGATTCGTTTTATGTCAGAATTCAGGCTTTTTTAGCAGATTTTTGACCGGTTTTTTTATCGAACCAGTGTCCGGACCGGTAGAAGCTGACGGAAATTACTGTTGCGACAGCCCAGCCGATCGGCCAGGCCATCCAGATGCCTAGCGAGCCCAGCGGAATCGAAAGGAAAAATGCGAGCACAACGCGCAGGATCAGGTCTGTGAATGTTGCGGTCATGAATTGCGCCATCATGCCGGAGCCGCGCAGAACGCCGTCGGAGACCAGCTTCAGCGCTGCAATCGGATAAAACGGCGCAACGATCTGAAGAAACAGCTGTCCGGTCTGCATTGCCTCTGTACTCGGCTCTCTGAGGAAGAAGCGGACGAGCGGGCTGCCCGCAAAGAGATACAGTACGATAAACGGCAAGGCAATGAGAATGACCAGCTTGCACGCAGCTTTGTGTCCGGCCGGAATGCGGTCTGTTTTGTTTGCGCCGAGATTCTGTGCTGTATAATTGGAAACGCCGTTGCCGAGCGTTGTCATGGATGTAATTACGAGATTGTTCAGCTTGACTGCGGCCGTGTATCCTGCGACGACGCCGGAGCCGAAATCGTTGATAATGCGCTGGATCAGGATATTGCCGACGGAGATAAAGCTCTGCTGCAGAATGCTGGGAACCGCAATGACTGTGATCTGCCGCAGCAGGGAACGGGAAAAGAGTGCTGCTTTCCGCTCTGTCCGGAAGCTCCGGAACCGCAATGCCAGAACAGCCAGTGAAAGAATACAGCTGACGGCCTGGCAGATCAGAGTCGCCCATGCCGTTCCGGGTACGCCCATCTGCAGCGATTTGACAAAGAAAATATCCAGTATGACATTGGCTGTCGAGGAAGCGGCAAGAAAATAAAACGGCGTTTTGGAATCACCGATTGCTGAGAAAATGCCGGTTGCTGTATTATAGTAGAAGATAAATGGCACTGTCCATGTGTAAATTCTCAGATAGGCAGCTGAATCAGAGAAAATATTATCCGGCGTATGGATCAGCCGGAGCAGGGGAGCGGTGAGCAGAAGCCCTGCGAGCATAAGAAATGCACATACAATACCGACCGAAATCAAAGCCGTGCTGACTGCGGTTTTCATCTCGCGCAGTTTTTTTGCGCCGAACAGTCTTGCCGTTACGACCGAGGTGCCGATGTTGCATCCGAATGCAAAGGCAATGAAAACCAATGTGATCTCGTAGCTGTTTCCGACGGCTGCAAGCGCGTCCTCATTGATATAGTTGCCTGCAACGAAGCTGTCCGCGAGATTATACATCTGCTGAAAAATAATGCTGCCGAACAGCGGCAGACAGAACCGGCGGAGTACCGCAGCGGGCTCTCCGACCGTCAGATCTTTGCTTTGCGCCATGATAGCAGTTCGCATCCTTTCTGTTTTACAGCTTTTCATTATAGCATATTTTGCGGAAAAGTTCAATGCCCAAATGAACAAAATAACGCATTTCACGCCCGGCTTATGAGAACCGAAAGCATTATGACGGAAATGATGTGTCATGAATCCGAATCTCAACTGCACATAATAAAAATTATCATGCAACAGAGAAACGAATAGACATTTTGGGCCGGGGGCAGTGCGTGTAAGGATACGGCTGCTGTTCATCTGTCTGAACGGGCAGTCTGGCTTACGGATGGAAAAGGAACATGTCTGTGGGGTATTTGTGATGTGCGACCGTGCGATGATTGACAAACGGCGCGATTCCGTGATATAATAAAGCCATTGAATCTGAATGTAAGAAAGGCGGTTTTCCGCATGTCGATATCCTTTCATCCACCGGCTCTGCAGGATCGCTCTGCGGCCTTTGCTGCTGCAAACCGTTCCGGCGCGCTCGAAAACGATGCAGCATTTGCAAATCTCTATCTGCTTCGGAATAAATACGGCACAGAGCTTGCGTTCTGCGGTGAATGGATGCTCCGTCGGTATCAGAAGGGCAACCGCGCCGGATGCTTCGGTTTTCCGCTTGGCGGCAGCGAAAATTTCCGCGAAATAATAGATTCACTTCGCAGGGAAGCCGAAATGCAGAATATACCCTTTCGGTTTACGCTGCTGACGAAGCGGCAGTGCGAACAACTGGAATCAGAATTTCCGGGCTGCTTTTCGTTTGAACCGATGCCGGAATATACGGAATATCTCTATCGCAGGGATGCACTCGCGGAGCTGCGCGGCAGCCGCTATCACGGAAAGCGGAATCATATTTCGCAGTTCTGGCGTGCGTGGCCGGATGCATGCATTCAGCCGCTGATTGCTGAAAATGCAGAATATGCTGTAAAAATCGCAGAGAGATGGCTGCTTTCCCGAAACAATCCGGCAGATTATTCCCTGCAGTTTGAATTTTCCTGTATTCAGGAAGCTGCCGCGTGCTGGGAAGCACTGGCTCTGCACGGACTGCTGCTCTATGCGGACGAAAAGCCGGTCGGCATGAGCATTGTCTCGGAGATTTCAGAGGGCGTCTGGGATGTGCATTTTGAAAAAGTGATTCCCGAACAGCCACATGCATGGCCAGTTGTGGTCAATGAAACCGCAAAATGTCTGAATTCTGTTGAATACCTGAACCGGGAGGAGGATCTCGGCGAGGACGGTATGCGTTCCTCCAAGCAATCCTATCATCCCGATCTGCTGAACGAGAAATATACCGCACAATGGTGCAGAAAGGAAACTGTCTGATGCTGCGTTCTGTTTTATCGCCTGAAACCTGTGCTGCCTGCCGCAACTGCTGTATCTTTGAGGAGCAGAGCGCGTGGGAGCTGCCGACCTTTCTGCCGCAGTCCGCGGAACGGCTGCAGGATCTGAGCGCGGTGTCTGCGACCGCTGACGGGGCGCGGATCCGCATTGCTCTTTCGTATGATGAAACGCATACTGCGAGGCACTGTCCGTTTCTGAATCCGGATTCCGGCTGTACGCTGCCTGCGGACGAAAAGCCCTTTGCATGTTCGATCTGGCCGGTTCGCGTGATGCGCAGACCGGACGGGGCGCCGGGAATCGCGCTGTATCAGGGCTGTCCCGGTATGCCGAAGGCGCAGGAAGAAGCCCTCTGCACACTGCTGGAAAACGGACTTCGCGCCCGGATTCTTGCCGAAACGGCAAAGGACGCCTCCCTGATTCTACCGTATCACCCGAATTACCGGTTTCTGGACGGAAAATTTGCGGAGCTTTATCCGGAACCGGCTGCTGTGTACCGCTATTTTGCAGAGCTGTCCGCTCTGCCGCACGGCTCCGGCAATACCGGTGCGATCCGTCAGTGGGCACTTGATACTGCGGCGCGGCTGCATCTTTCTGCTTATGCAGATGAGACCGGCAATGTTATCATCCGGAAGGACGCTTCTCCGGGTTATGAAGAACATCCCCGCGTGATTCTGCAGGGGCATATGGATATGGTCTGCGCAAAGCTGCCTGACTGCCGGAAGGATATGGAGACAGAGGGGCTGACGCTCTGCTGGACAGATGAATATCTTTCTGCTGAGGGCACGACGCTCGGCGGAGATGACGGCATTGCGGTTGCGTATGCATTTGCGGTCCTGGAATCTGACCGTATTGCGCATCCGCCGCTGACCGTCATCCTGACCGTTGATGAGGAAACCGGCATGGACGGCGCAACAGGCCTTTCCGCTGACGCCCTCGACGGTACTTACCTCATCAACATTGATTCTGAGGAGGAGGGCATTTTCACCGTCGGATGTGCCGGCGGTGTGCGTGTGCATCTGCAGTATCCGTTAGCGTGTACGGATTGCTCCGGCACAGAGCTGACGCTGACGCTTTCAGGCTTGCAGGGCGGCCATTCCGGTGCGGAGATTCATAAACCGCTGCTCAATGCCAATACAGCGATGCTCCGGCTGCTGCTCGCGGCAAAAATGCCGTTCCGACTGGCTGGTTTTTCCGGCGGCGTGCTGGATAATGTGATTCCGTCGGAATGCTCGGCTGTGCTTGTTTGTAAGCCTGAATCTGCAGAACAGATTGCAGCGGCGGTGCGAGCAGAGCTTTCTGCGATCCGGTCAGAATATCCGTCTGAAACCGGAATCCGGCTTGAGATCCATACACAGGATCATTGCAGCGGAATGGCGGTATCTGAAACTGAAACCGCAGATCTGCTTGCAAAGCTCAGACTTCTGCCGAATGGTGTGCAGTGTATGAATGAAACGCTGCATATGCCGGAGACCTCTCTGAATCTCGGCATTTTCTCGCTGCATGACGGCATTATGCATGTGGATGCGCTGATTCGCAGCGGTATCAATGCGGAAAAGGAAAAGCTCGCTCGAAAGCTGGAGGCGCTTGCTGCCAGGGCAGGCGGAACATCCTCAGAATCGGGCAATTATCCTGCATGGGAGTATCGTGAGAGCACAACGCTTGAGCAGACGGCTGCTGCAGTCTTTGAGAAATGCTTTGGCAGACAGCCCGTGATTCAGACGATTCATGCCGGACTGGAGTGCGGCATTCTGTCAGACAAGGCGCCGGGTCTCCAATGCATCTCGATCGGCCCGGATTTATTTGATATTCATACGCCGCGGGAACGGCTTTCGCTTCCGTCAGCGCAGCGGACATGGGAATTTCTGCTGGCGCTGCTGAAAGCACTGTAATGGGGGAGGTGACTGTCAGTGCGTTTTCTGCATCTTGCCGATCTGCATATCGGCAAAATCCTGCATAAGCAGAATCTGATTGAAGATCAGAAGTATATTCTGCAGCAGGTTCTGAATATTGCAAAGGAACAGCAGGTGGATGCGGTTCTGATTGCCGGCGATGTCTATCAGAGAAATGCACCTTCCTCGGAAGCAATGACTGTTTTCAGTGACTTTCTCTCTGCGCTCGCTGCGATGAAGCTGCCGTGCTTTCTCATCAGCGGAAACCATGATTCCGCTGAGCGTGTAGCCTATCTTTCGGAACTTGCGGCGCAGTCCGGCATTCAGATTGCCCCTGCGGATTCCGCAGCAGTGTATTCGTTTCCGCTGACCGATGACTTCGGTTCGCTGACGGTGCATCTGCTGCCGTTCACGACCCCGCTGCAGGTTCGTCAGCGCTATCCGGAGGAGGCTGCGGAGATTCACTCCTATGATGACGCACTCAGGGTGCTTTTGTCGCATTACCCGGTTCCGGCAGAGGGGCGTCATGTACTGGTCGCACATCAATACCTGACCGGCGGTGCAACCTGTGATTCGGAGGAGCTTGCCATCGGAGGGCTTGACAATGTATCCGCTTCCCTGTTTGATTCTTATGACTATGTTGCGCTTGGTCATCTTCACGGGCCGCAGTTTGTTTCCCGCGAAGCTGTGCGTTATGCGGGTTCGCCGCTGAAATATTCGTTTTCCGAGTGTACACAGCGAAAGTCTGTGACCGTTGTTGAACTGCGTGAGAAGGGAAATCTCAGCATTGAGACCTTACCGCTCCGTCCGCTCCGGGATATGCATGAGCGGACAGGCAAACTTTCTGAGATTCTTGCTGACGCGCCTTCCGGAGATTACATGCATGTGATTCTGACCGACGAGACCGTTCCGGCAGATGCTGTCCGGCAGCTGCGCATCATTTATCCGAATCTGCTTCGGATGTCCGTGCGGAACAGTTCGTTCCGGGAGGAGTATTCCGTGGAAGCGGGTTCTCAGCCTGAGCAGACTGATTTTCTCACGCTGCTGCAGGAGTTTTATGCGTTCCAGAATCAGGGCGCTGTGCTGAATGAAAAACAGCAGCAGATTGTCTCTGAGCTGCTTTCCAGGCTGGACGGAGAGGCGGGTGCATCATGAAGCCGAGAAAAATTACGATGCAGGCGTTCGGCCCTTACGCAGGGAAAACGGTTGTTGATTTTACCCTGCTCGGTCAGGACGGGCTGTTTTTGATTTCCGGCGATACAGGAGCCGGAAAGACGACGATCTTCGATGCGATGTCCTTTGCGCTCTACGGCGAAGCCAGCGGCGGAACGGAACGCCGGACAGCCAGGAGCTTCCGCTCTGATTATGCCGATCCGGCAGTTGAAACGTCCGTGACGCTTGAATTTGAACATCGCGGTCTGCTTTATTCCGTGACCCGGATTCCGGAATACGAGCGAAAAAAGCTGCGCGGCGAGGGCATGACGAAGATCAAGAGCTCTGCGCTGCTGCGGATGCCGGACGGCAAGACGTATGAGTCCATTCCGGAGGTCAACAATGCAATTCAGACGCTGCTCGGTCTTGACCGCGAGCAGTTTTCGCAGACTGTCATGATCGCACAGGGCGACTTCCTGAAAATACTGAATGCAAAATCCTCTGAGCGCAGAGCGCTGTTTCAGAAGCTGTTTTCCACAACCAGATTCGCACGTTTTCAGGATCTGATGAAGGAAGCCTACAACGAAGCAAAGCAGAAGCTGCAGCAGACCGATCAGCAGATTCTGTATGCGGCATCCGGTATCGTTGCAGCGGACGACAGTGAGGATGATACGCTGCTCGGAATGCTTCAGAGTGATGCTGTTTATATTGCGCGTGCGATTCCTGTGCTTCAGGCACGCTGCGAAAAAGAGGCAGCTGCGCTCACGCATTTGCAGGAGGATGCCGCAGCGCTGCAGGAAAAACTGCTGTCCGCTACAAAGGAAATGCAGCAGGCGACAATGCAGAATCAGCTGCTGGAACAGCTTCTGGCGGCAGAAAAGGAGCTTTCTGCCATCGAGGCCGATGCGGATGAAATGAACGTGCTGCAGGATGAACTGGATGCTGCTGTTCTGGCAGCAGCGCTGAAAAGCGATTACACGGCGATGCAGACTGCGCGCCGGCAGACGGCAGACGCAGAGAACGCAATGCAGCAGCGGAAGGCGGAAATCCCTGCGTTGGAAGAGGCATGTTCTGCTGCTGTGACTGCATCTGCTGAGGCAGCAGCTGCGGCGGCACAGATTCCCGATCTGAACGAGAAGAAGCAAAAAGCCGAGCAGGCGCTCCAAATGATGCAGAAGCACCGTGTTGCGGCTGAAAATCTTGTACAGGCAAAGAAGACGCTTGAAGAACAGCTTGACCGGCTGCAGCGAGCTTCCAGACTGCATGAGCATTGTGTTGCTGCGTATCGTGCAGGCCTCGCCGGAAAGCTGGCAGAGGATCTGCAGGACGGCGTACCGTGTCCGGTATGCGGTGCACTGACGCATCCTGCGCCCGCGCTTAAGCCGGAGCAAACGCCGACAGACAGTGAGCTTGACCGCGCAAACAAAGTCATGACAGAGGCCATCGGTCTTTATGAACGGCAGAAGCAGTCTGTTGCTGAAAAAGAGGAAGCGCTTGCTGTTTTCGCTGAGGAGCTGACACAGCTTTGCGGCAAACAGATGCCGGATGAAGCGGAGCTCCGCGAAAACTGTCTGAAAGCAGACCGCCTTGCACGGGAGCTCGAACAGAACCGGCAGCAGGCTGACAAAGCGCTTCAGCAGACTGAACGGACACTTGCTGCCAAACGCGCTGCCGCAGACGAAGCGGAGCAGACGTTTTACCGCACGCAGGAACGCGGCGTACAGCTCGAAGAAAAATATTTTTCGGTACTTGCGGCTTCGGTATTTGCGGATGAACCGGCATTTCTTGCTGCTGTTAGGCCGGCCGAACAGCAAGCCTTGCTGCGCAGCAGACTGCACAGCTATCAGCAGCGTGTCAGCAGCCTGAACGGCCGGATCAGCGGACTGAAAGCGCAGTGCACGATTACAGAGCCGGTGCCGGTTGAGCAGCTGTCGCAGGCGATTGCAAAGCTTCAGGCAGAGAAAACAGCTGCGGATGAAGCAGGACAGAAGCTCAGACATGCTGCAGACTGTAATCGGAAAGCGCTCGGTATGCTTGTGCCGCTTGCGGAACAGCGCGCGGATACGATGGAATATGAGGCAAATATCCGCGATTTGTATCAGACAGTAGGCGGGCTGCAGAGCGGTCAGGTCAAGCTGAGCTTTGAAGCATATGTGCAGCAGTTTTATTTCCGGCGGGTGGTCGATGCAGCGAATCTGCGGCTGCGGTTTCTGACAAATGAGCTTTATACACTGCGCTGCAAAAAGGATGCAGAATCGCTCCGTGTGCAGGCAGGCCTTGATCTGGAGGTCTATGACAGCACAACGGGTCTCTGGCGTGATGTTTCGACGCTTTCGGGCGGAGAATCCTTCCTTGCATCGCTGGCGCTTGCACTCGGCCTTTCCGATGTTGTGCAGGCGCAGAGCGGCGGCGTTTCGCTGGATGCGATGTTCATTGACGAAGGCTTCGGTTCACTTGACGATCAGGCATTGCGGCAGGCAATCCGGATGCTTGCAAAGCTCGCGGACGGCAAGCGTCTGATCGGCGTGATCTCCCATGTTGCTGACCTGAAGGATGCAATCCCTTCCCAAATCCGTATTACGAAGGATTCCGCCGGCAGTAAGATTGCTGTAATCCGTTGACTGCATTGGGCAAAAATTGCTGAAATGATAGAATATTTGCGGCCAATACCCGGAAATGTATTGTTAATACTTGACAAAATAAAACAATTCATGTAAAATAGAATCAGATTTTATAAATCGGGAGGAATGCTGTATGGAGCAGAAACGACCAAGAAGCCATGAAAAAGAAGTAGTATCCGGCGGTTCCGGTGTCCATCGCCGCGGCGACGGACTCGGGACAGGACCGGTTGGTTCTCAGGACGGGTATGCCGGAAAAACACCTTCCGGCGGCCACGGCAAGCGTGCTGCTGCGGTCGGCGGCGGCGGAACGATCGGTGTCCTCGCGATTGCATTTCTGTTGCTGAAAAGCTGCTCAGGCGGCGGCATGACCGATATGCTCGGCGGCTTTGCTGATCCGAGCGGAGAGCTGCCTTATCACACCGAGGAATCGCAGGCGCAGCAGTATTCGGTGGACAGTTCCGTCCCGGTTGACAATACTGTCGCCACCGGCTCGCGTGAAAAGCGCACAAAGATTCTCGGCAACAATCAGGATACGGTTACCATGATGATCTATCTCTGCGGTACCGACCTGGAATCCAAGAGCGGCATGGCCTCCGCGGATCTGGGCGAAATCGCTGCTGCCAATTACGGTGACAATGTCAATATTATCGTGTATACCGGCGGTTGCTCGCGCTGGAAAACAGAGGGCATCAGCAGTCAGGTCAACCAGATTTACCGTGTCAGAAACGGCCGTCTGGAGCTGCTTGAGCAAAACATGGGCAACAAAGCGATGACGAACCCCGCAACGCTGACGGAGTTCATTCAGTACTGCGCTTCCAACTTCCCCGCAAACCGGAATGAACTGATCTTCTGGGATCACGGCGGGGGATCGGTCAGCGGTTACGGCTATGATGAAAAGAACAAGAACGGCGGCTCGATGGATCTTGCCGGCATCAGCAAGGCTCTGAAAGACGGCGGCGTCATGTTTGATTTCGTCGGATTCGACGCCTGCTTGATGGCGACTGCCGAAACTGCGCTGATGATGAACAACTACGCAGATTATATGGTCGCATCGGAGGAAACAGAGCCCGGTATCGGCTGGTATTATACCGACTGGGTGACAAAGCTCGGCAGCAATACTTCTATGCCGACGCTTGAGCTCGGCAAGAATATCTGCGATGACTTTACGTCCGCGTGCGCAAAGCGCTGCCCGGGTCAGCAGACAACGCTTTCCGTGATCGACCTTGCAGAGTTTGCCAATACGATTCCGTCGAAGCTCGGTCCGTTTGCAGAGTCTGTCAGCACGCTGATGGAAAACAAGGAATACCAGAAGGTTTCCGATGCGCGCTACGGCACAAGAGAATTTGCAGCAAGCACGCGCATTGACCAGGTTGATCTTGCGCATCTTGCACTGAACATGGGCACGAGCGAAGGCGCTGAGCTTGCGGATGCACTGAAAAAGGCAGTCAAGTATAACCGCACCTCATCCAATATGACCAATGCCTACGGCGTGTCGATCTTCTTCCCGTATAAGCGCAGCTCCTACGTTGATCCGGCGTGCAATACCTATTCGCAGATCAACATGGACAATTCCTATATCAAGTGCATCAGGCAGTTTGCGAGCCTTGAAACCAGCGGCCAGATTTCTGCAGGCGGTTCGGGTTCTCCGCTCGGCTCGCTGTTCGGCATGAGCGATGCAAGCGGCTCCGGCGGCAGTGCCGATATGATCAGCACCCTGCTGAGCGGCTTCCTGACCTCCGGTCTTGCTGGCGGCAGAAGCATCGAAGGCCTGAATTCCGATAACATCGGATTCATGGACGAAAGCCCGCTCAGTCCGGAAGAAACAGCACAGTATCTCGCGCTGAACTACTTTGATCCGACGAACCTGACATGGAAAGAGCAGGACGGTCAGTATAAGATGTCGCTGCCGGAATCGCAGTGGAAGCTGATTGAGACACTTGACCGCAATGTTTTCTACGATGACGGAACCGGTTATGTTGACCTCGGTATGGACAATACCTATGATTTTGACGACGACAAGAACCTGATTGCCGATACGGATCGTAACTGGCTTGCACTGGACGGTCATATTGCCGCATTCTATCACACTGATACAGTGGAAAACGGCGACAAATATGTCATTTCCGGTTATATCCCGGCGATGCTGAACGGTGACCGCGTGAAGATTATTGTTGTCTTTGACAACGATCACCCGAAGGGCTGGGTTGTCGGTGCAGAAACGGATTACCGCAACAATGAGACCGATACTGTTGCAAAGAGCCTGACGGAACTCAATGCCGGCGACGAAGTCGAGCTGCTCTGCGATTACTACAGCTATGACGGCGAATATCAGGACAGCTATTATCTCGGCGATAAATTTACGCTGAGTGACAAGAAGGCTATTACTTATATGAACGTCGGTGACGGTGCTGTAAAGATTATGTACTGCTTTACAGACATGTACAATGAGCAGTACTGGTCGGAAGCGATCATGCAGTAAACAACAGAAAGCACCCTGTACGCGCAGGGTGCTTTCGCTTGTGAAAGGGATATCATGCTGAAATACTATGTGATTTTTCTGCTCTTTATGAGCGGAATGACGCTTCTGAACTACGGGCTGGATAAGTCCGCAGCGAAGCGTCAGACATGGCGGACGCCGGAATGGCGGCTGTTGTTGTTCGGATTTGCCGGTGGCGCGTTCGGTGCGTTTGCCGGGATGAAGCTGTTTCATCACAAAACCAGAAAGCCGCGTTTCTGGCTTGTGAATCTGCTTGGGGCAGGATGGCAGATCGCATTGCTTGTGTATCTGCTCCTGCACAGGACAGTATAAAAACGCAAGGCATCAGGTCGGTATTCAGACAGACGCTTTCAAACCACTATTATCCGGAGACCTATACAGCGGGCTATAAAAACAGGCAGATGTTTCGTCAAATGAACATCTGCCTGTTTTATATTGTTGTTTTGTAGAAGTGAATCTCAAACGCCGCCCCATGCGGTTTGTGATTGGATGCTTTCAGGCTGCCGTCCTGTGCAGAGATGACCTTCTTTGCAAAAGCCAGTCCGATACCGAAGCCGTTCTTGGTGTACTCAGAGGAACGGTAAAAGCGCTCGAAAATATGCGGCAGTTCCGGTTCTGGAATGCCCGCTCCCGTGTCAAGAATTGTGATATTGGAAGAAATATTGCTGTCTCTTGCAGCCACAGTGACCGCGCCGCCTTCGGGCGTATGCTCGATTGCATTCTTGAGCAGATTGACAACCGCCTCAGAGGTATAATGCAGGTCGCCGATGAATTCGGGATCCCCGTCAATCTCCGTCCGGATCTCCACGCCTTTCAGTTCCGCCGTGACAGATACGGTATCTATAGACTGTTCGATCAGCTTTCGGCAGGAGACAGTATCCTTTGCAAATCTGACCGCATTTGCTTCGATACGTGAAAGGCTCAGCATCGTTTCAATCAGCCATTTCATGCGTGCGAGCAGCTCATACAAATCACGCAGATACTCTACACGTTCGGATTCCGACAGATCGGAGGAACGCATCAGTCCGAGTATCATCATGACCGATGTCAGCGGTGTCCGGAGCTGATGGGAAATATCCTCCAGTGCTTCCTTCGCAAATTGTTTTTCGTTCTGCAGCTCCGTATTCTGTTCGCGCAGGCGTATTGTCATTTTATGGATTTCCGCAGAAAGGACGCTCAGCTCGCCTTCTTTGTATTCATCAAACAATATCAGATTATCACCACGCAGGATACGGTCTATATCATCACACAGCTTCATGACCTTGCTGCGTCGCTGAGAAAACTGCATTTCATAAAATACAAGAAATACCGCCGACGCTGCTGCCGCCATAATCGCGCAGGGAATACTGAAAAACAGGCAGGGGAGCAACAATACTGCTGTCAGGAGAATGTGGATGAGCCTGCGCTTTTTATCCCTCATCCGTCCACCGCCTTATAGCCAAGCCCTCTGACGGTAACGATGATCTGCGGATTCTGCGCATCGTCCTCGATTTTCTCACGCAGCCGGCGGATATAGACGCTCAGCGTATTGTCAGAAACAAACTCCTTTGTCAGAGACCAAAGCTCCTCTGCAAGCCTGTCGCGGGACAGCATTTGGTTCTTATTGGAGAAGAACACCAGCAGCAGGCGGTATTCCAGCGCAGACATCGCAAGCTCGGTGCCGTTTTTCCGGACAATGCCTTTGATCGGGTCTATTGTGACATTGCCGCAGTGCAGCAGCGGAGAGGATTTCTGGTGCCGGCGCATGACATTTTTCATGCGGGCAAGCAGCTCCCTTGTGCCGAACGGTTTTCCGATATAGTCATCCGCGCCGATCTCAAAGCCGGCGACCGTGCAGGCTTCATCTGCCGATGCCGTGATGAAAATGACGGGGGTATCGTCCTGCGCCTTGATCGCAGCACAGACCGAATAGCCGTTGCCGTCCTTCAGCGAAATATCGAGCAGCACGCAGTCATAGGCGTTTGCTTCAAACAGGCGCAGCGCGTTCTTCTGTCCGTTTGCATAATCTGTGGGATACCCCTCAGAATTGAGAAACCGCATCAGAAAAGTTGCGAGCTGTTCGTCATCCTCAACCAGCAAAATCTTCGGCATTCCGTTCACCTCCTGCCATGTTCCTATTATAGCATACTCTCCCTGCGAATGCAAGCGGACGGCGTCAAATCCGTCCGCTTCGTGTTATTCTGTTGTTTCTGCAAGGAAATCAAGAATCGAGCTTGCGATTTGTTCCGGCTTCTGCGCATAAAATATGCCGTGGTCGCCCGCAACATATTCCAGTCTGTAATTACCGATCTTCTCTGCAAAATCGTTCTCCTCGCTTTTCGCTTGTTCTATTTCCCATTCCACCTGTTTCCATTCTGCTCTTGCTGCGGTTTCAGGGTCGGAATTGAATTCTTTGCCTTCCGCTTCAAAATCTGCTTTCATACGCTCAATGGCTGCGCGTACATCTTCTTCACAGGTATAAAGTGTAGAAAAATACAGCTTTGGCGTATCAGTCGGGCACAGAATCTCCCCCATATGCGTGACCTCCTGCTTCTCAAGCAATATCTGAGACGAGAAGGCGGCAGTCCAGAATCGGTTATTACAGAGCTTTGAAAGTCTGAGCTGCTCGTCTGTAAAGAGCGCTGCGCCCTGCGTTGCTCCGCCTTCGGATTTGTCGGGGAAAAGTCTGTTCAGTCCAAGCCATGTCCGCAGAACCAGCTTATGCATTGCTGCCTGAGCAGCTTCGTCTGAAGGAAACGCCTCCTCGGCGGTATATGTTTGCCAGAGCTCGCTTTTGGGCGGTATTGTGCCGTCGAGAATGATGATCGCCTCGACTTCGTCTGGATACTGCATCGACCAGTACAGAGCATAAAGATCGGCAATGGAATGCGGCATCAGCACATACGGTGCTTCAAAGCCCGCATTTTTCAGTCCTGCACGATAATCCTCAACGATCTGTTCTACAGTCTGCGGTTTCAGAGAATCGCCGCTGAATCCGTAGCCTGCACAGTCGGGATAAACAAGTGTATTCTCCTTACCGAGCAGTTCATTCAGCTTTGTCGTTTCAACGGGAAAAGCATAACTTGCCTGCCCTGCAAGCCCGACAATGGTATGCTTGCCGTGCTCTGCACCGGTGGAGTAGACATTCATTTTGAAGCCGTTTGCATCCACGAGATTAAGATATCCTGCCTTTGCATATTCGTTCCGGTCACGGTGATAGGCGGCGACGCTGTAAATGCGCAGCCCGGCAATCGCAAGGATAAATGCACCCGCGGCAGCAAGGATACTGTTCCGGAGAATGTGCGATTTCTCTGTATCGAGCTTCATTTCCGAACCGCGAATCTGATCGGTCAGACTGTCTCTGTTCTGAGTGCGGAGCATCACCAGTGAGGTGATGCAGCCCGCCGCAAATGCCGCCAGTGCTGAGAAGCCGACACGCATAAACGGCGTGATGTGGTCGATCCGGACAAGATTCATCAGCATTTTTTTGGTTCCTTCGCTCTCGTCCACAAACGAATCACGGATGATTGTATTCAGAACGCTCTCGGCGCCGAAGATGATGACAGCACAGATCACCGCGGAAATGATCGCCGCTGCACCCGCAAATTGCAGGCATTCAATGATCGCCATGCGGTCAAGCTGCCGGTCGGTCATGCCGACGCACTGTAAGGATGCCAGCTCGCTGCGGCGATTTGCAATGCCGGTCGAGATGATGTTCAGCAGATTGATGAGCGCCGCCAGTGCAAGCAGCAGATTCAGCATCAGCACGCCGGCGCGAACCGTCGCCAGAATACTGTGCGTTTTCCACTTGATGCCGTAAAAGTCGCCATAATTGTTTTCCGGTTCATCCGGATTGAGCATCCTCACAAAATCGAACTCCGAATGCGCCTCGAACCAGTCCTTTGCCTTTTTATAATCCGCGGCATTGTACTGATAATCCTCTGCGCTGCTTCCGGCAAAACAAAACTTCGCATTCGCTGTCCCGAAAGACATACCGAACCATTCTGCACCGATCTTTTCATGCGTTTCAATCGCTCCGATCAGCAAATCATATTCATTTTTCATTGAGACCGAACCAAGGATATTGAGTGTCTGTTCCTTTTCCTCGTATTCCGCATACTTGAGAAGATCAATGTAATCCATGTTTTCAGTGTCTGCATCCTCCCGCAGATGCATGCAGATGCTGAAAACCGGCAGCGAACCTCGCTGCAGCTGCTCCGCATTCTGTTCGTAATCCTTGCAGTTTATATTGTACACATATCCGCCGGTGCTGACCAGCTCGTCATAGCTGACAGCTGCATTGCGTCCGAAAAGCTGTGTGTAGGCTTCTCTGTTGACATAACGAGCATATATATTGCCTTTATTCTCTGTTGAATGAAAAGACTCAAACGTATCAACGGCGATGTTTTCAAACAGCCCGCTGTCTTGGATCGCCTTTACCGCTTCGGCATAGCTGATGCCCTTTTGAGGGTTGCCGATCTCCAACTCAAAATCAATATCGGCTGCTTCTTCGTTGAACTCGTATACCTCAGCCTTGATATAGCCGTTGATGCTGCGCTCGGCTGTCTCCGTCAGGGAGGAAAACAGCGCGAACATCGTGATGGAAACGGTCAGCGTCAGAACTGTGATTGCAAAGCGTTTCTTCTCACGGCGTGCGTTCCGGGAAGCAATGCTGCCCGAAACGCCGAACAGCAGTCCTGAGAGCGTGCGCTTTTTGATCTTTTCGACATTGTTGGCGCGGGCGTTGATCGCTTCCATCGGCGTTTTTTTGATGATGCGCATGCCGACGCCGTATGCCGAGAGAAATACCCACACGATGCCGACAACCGCTGCAACAAGCAGCATTTTCGGGTCAACCGAAAACGGCAGGGCGAGCTTTGCATTTGACATGCCTTGAAACAGCTCGGAAATACCGGAAGCAACCATAACATGATACATCAGATAGGCAAAGCAGATGCCTGCAAACAATCCGAACGGAATTGCAATGACGCAGAGCCGGAATCCCTCGTAAGTGATGATGCGCACGATCTGCTCCGGCGTTGCGCCGATCGACTGCAAAACGCCGTAATGCCGTTCGCGCTCTTTTGAGGATACCTCAAACGCCGTGTCAATAATCATACGCAGCGCAAATGCAATCAGGATTGCGAAAATGAAGAAGATACAGAAAATCCGCAGCCTGAAAAGTTGTGCGCCGTCACCGATGCCGTCCAGATTCATCAGCGTATTGTTCCACTCATATTTCTTGGGCAGATCATAAAACAGATGCTCTGCGCCGACATTCTGCAGCGCCTTCTGTATCCAGATTTCCCGGTCGCCCATATCGCTCCCGAACAGAATGTATGCCGTCACGGTGTTGTCCGGCGTGCGCTCCAGCTTGCCCCGCTTGATATGATCTGTGCTGCAAATCGCTTCGCCCTGCTGTTCCGTCAGCCCGGTGACGGTGAGATGATAGGGCGCCCTGCTGTAACAGGTATTTTCCAGACAGTCCATGCTAACGCTGTACAGCACAAAAATCATGGTCATGACTGCCACGGCGGCAATGATGCTGACGCAGGTGAAAACGGACTGCCTTTTCTGCGCTTTGATGTAGCGGGAAGCGAGCAGATTCTCATATTTCATTGCGATCAGCCTCCTCTGCGGCAGCGTTTGCTTCATCGGAAATGATTTTGCCGTCGCTGAGTACAAGAATGCGGTCGCACTGCTCTGCGATGTTCTCGTCATGTGTGATGATGATAATAGTCTGCTTCAATTCTTTATTTGAGCGGCGGAATAATTCCATGATTTCAGCACTGTTTTTGCTGTCAAGGTTTCCGGTCGGTTCATCGGCAAGAATCACCTGCGGAGAAGAAAAAATCGCTCTGCCGATGGAGACCCTCTGCTGCTGACCGCCTGACATCTGCGAGGGAAGATGATCTTTCCGCTCTTTCAGTCCGAGCATGTCCAGTATTTTTTCGAGATGCTCTCTGTCGGGCTTTCGGCCGTCCATGAGCAGCGGAAGCGTGATGTTCTCCTCCGCAGTCAGAACAGGAATCAGGTTGTAAAACTGATAGATCAACCCGACCTGCCGTCTGCGGAAAATCGCAAGCTCGCGGTTATTCTGCTGAAAAACATCCTGCCCGTCCAGATAGATTTTTCCGGATGTCGGACGGTCAACTGCACCGATCATATGCAGCAGCGTGGATTTTCCCGAACCGCTTGCCCCGACAATCGCTACCATTTGTCCTTTCGGCACGCTGAACGATACACCGTCCACAGCCTTGACCTCGTTTTCTCCTTTGCCGTATACCTTGCAAAGATTCTCGACTTTTAACAGTTCCATAAGCGTTCCTCCTGTTCTTTTGATTCTATTATACCAAGGTTACATGACAACAGCATTATCTGAATCTTACAGTTTTGTCATGATAGCGCTCTGAGAAAAAAGGCTTTGCGTGTGATGACAGGTCTTTTCTGATGATGCATCTGCCGGCAAATTGAAGTACGATACAAAGAGAAAGGCTGCGCAACAGAATCGGTTACGCAGCCTTATCTTCAAATCATGATTGTCCGCTTTCATGCTTTGCGGGAGGTTCCGTATTATTTGGAAGGTGCCAGTTCTTCAGCCGTAATCAGCTTCGCAATGTACTTGAGAATCTTTGTGGTATCGTCCGGTGTGACATTGCCGTCGCCGTCCACATCGGCCAGCTTTTTGCCGTTATCTGTGATTTTGGCCGTGGAATCACCGCTTGCAAACTTTGCGGTCAGAACCGCATCGGAGACATCAACATTGTCGCTCTCGTTTGCATCGCCCCAGAGGCCGTTAGCCGGTGTGCCCTTACCGTCAGAGGTCGTCGTAACAGTCGTTGTGGTGGTCGTTTTGACCGGTTCTGTTGTGGTTTCGGAAAGCGTTGTGGTCTCTTTGATGACTTCCTTTGTCGTGGTTGTCACAACAGGAGGATCAACATGCTGCGAGCCGTTCGGCGACGGGCTTGCGCTGATGGAGCCCTTTCCGGTTGTGCCATCCGGCTCAATGCCGTAGACCAGCGTACCGCTCTCATAAACAGTGATGTAAGGCGTTTTTTCGTTCTTGGTTCCGGAAAGTCCCTGCGCAGAATAATCATTCGTGCCGTCCCAGCCTTTACCGTAGTTCGGATAAACGAGCGCAAGCATGATTTCACACTGATGACGTCCTTCGGAGATCGGCAGGAATGCACGGCCGTCCGGGAAGGTGATTTCAACATAGTAGATGTTGCCGTCATACTTCTGCGGCTTGGAAATAACAGCGCTCTTGACGCCCTCGGATGCGTACATACCGGTCTGATCGCGGTCTACGCGCATTTCGATTGCGGTCGGATCAACGCCGCCGGCGATCAGTTCGCTCAGATCCATGTAATAGCGCATGGAGACATTGTCGATGCATCTTGCCGGCCAGCCGGTGTGATTCGTCATTTTCAGGCTGAGTGTCGAACCGCCGGAATCGTGTGTTGCCTTTGCCTCAACATAGAGCTCATCGTCGCGGGTTTCCGGATACGGGAACTTGGGATCGCTCTTTCCGCCGTAGTCATTCAGCATTTTGCAGAGCAGTGCGGTATAACCGGCGTTATAGTCCGTAGCAACCTCGTTGTTGACGAAGTTGTTACGCTTGTCAACATAGGAGCCGTCCTCGTTCGGGCCGCCGACGAGTGCACCGTAGAGAATATGGCGGCTTTCCTCGGGAGATTCGTCGCTGTTCTTCCACGAGCAGTGTGCAGTACGGTGGTGCGGGTGGCTCGGTGCATTGTCAGCGAATCCGACAATATACGGAATCTTGTTACTGTTGTCGCCGAGTGTGTAATTGATCTGCTTTTCGTACAGGCTCTTGATCGCTGCAGCGTCGCCGTCGTCCTTCAGGAAATGGTCATACGCAACTGCTGCAGTGAAGCCGATGGAGTTTGCATAGCGCAGACAGCCCCATGTATCAACAAAGCAGAGACCGTCCTTGGTCTTTTTTCCGTCCTTGACCCAGTGCATGATATGCTTCTTGGCCTGTGCCTTCCATTCTTCATCGCCGGTATTGATGGCATAGAGCAGCGTGCCGCCCTGCTGCACATCGTCCCAGCACTGTGCCCACGAATATTTCAGGCAGGTCTGGCCGTTTTCGTTGCCGAGATTCGGGATATAGGTCGCAGCCTTATCCAGATAGCTCTTGTCCTGTGTTGCGATGTACAGCCAGTTTGCACACCAGAACAGTTCATCATAGAAATGACTGGAACGGTAGAAGTTTTTCGCATCACTCAGCATATAAGTGTCGTCGCTGCGGTCTGCATCAGCCATCTTGAAGAAATTGACAGCGTGCTTCAGATAGCCGTCAAGCACCGTCTGATCGACTCTGCCCTTGAGCGCAACGCTTCCGGCTGCCAGAGCTGCGCCCATTTCCGCAGTGACGGCGCTGCACTTTCTGCCCTGGAGATGACCGCGGCCGTTGCCGACATTCTGTTCCTTCATGCCGTATTCGAGCAGTTCAACGGGTCCCCACCAGCTGTGGTCGTCCTGACCGACGCCGACCTGGAAAATTACTTTGTCACCAAGGTCGCATTCTGCAAGGTAATCCAGTACCCATTTCAGGTTGTTGACATAGTTTGTCATTTCGCCAGCCTGTTCCACGCCGTCCGGGTACTCATAGAGTCCCCATGCAAGCATGGCTGCGGAATAGGACATAGGCAGATTGAATTTGACATGGTCACCGGCGTCGTACCAGCCGCCGTTCAGATCGTCACCGACCGTTGAATCGGCACGCCATTCCACACGGTTCCATTCCGGCAGGACGCCGGCCTGCTGACACTCATAGAAATAGAGCGACATCTGCAGTGCCTTCGCGTAGTCAAAGGCCGGTGCCGCGCTGACGGAGCCTGCCGGCATAGAGGACAGTGTTCCGCCAAGGACGGCAGCCGCAGCTGCGATTGCCGTCATTCGTTTTTTTCTCATAAAAATTCCCCTCCTGAATTTTGAACGCGGCCCGTATATGCCGCATGTTTATATTATGCCATAAATTTGCACAGATGTCAAGATATTTTCTGTACGTTTTCCGCAACAAA
Organism: Oscillospiraceae bacterium; assembly: GCA_017427265.1. Taxonomy (GTDB): domain Bacteria; phylum Bacillota; class Clostridia; order Oscillospirales; family Ruminococcaceae; genus Firm-04. The sequence goes on from JAFRTG010000004.1 coordinate 22,664, forward strand.
CAGTCATTCCCATCTGACAATCAGGCATTGACACATGCGAGGGTATGGCTTATAATAAAAATACAGACCATATATAAGGGGGAATCTGAATGAAACTGAAAAAATGGGTCTCCGCGCTGACGGCCGCTGTGCTTTCGCTGACAGCATTTGCTGTACGGCTTCCGGATGTACACGCAGCCGAATATTCTGCGCAGAAAACCCGCGTATCCGTGCATGATCCTTCTGTGATCCGCGATCCGAAATCCGGCACGTATTATGTGTTCGGTTCGCATATTGAAGCGGCAAAATCCGCGGATCTGCAGAACTGGAAATCCTTTGCAAACGGCTATGCGAAAACGAACAACAGGCTGTTCGGCAATCTTTCCGAGAATCTGAAACCTGCATTTGCATGGGCTGGCGAGAATCTGGAGGACTGCGAAGGCGGATTTGCGGTATGGGCGCCGGACGTTGTCTGGGATGCCGACTATCTGAACAGTGATGGCAGCCGCGGAGCCTATCTGATGTATTTCTGTACGTCGTCCACGTATATGCGCTCTGTGATTGCCTTTGCGACGGCGCAGAATATCGAGGGGCCGTATACCTTTGCAGATACGCTGATCTATTCGGGCTTTACGGACAATGACAGCTTTGCGACCAGCTCTACGAAAAATGTCAACCGCAAATACACGAGCACGAACATTGATGAGCTGATTGCACAGGGACAGGTGACATATAACAACAGCTGGTTCCGGAACCATAATTTTAACAATCAGCTGTTCCCGAATGCGATTGACCCGACAATCTACTATGACACTGCCGGCAGAATGTATATGTGCTACGGTTCGTGGTCAGGTGGTATTTTCACTCTGGAAATCGACAAACAGACCGGAAAATGCATTCACCCGAAGAGCGGTACTACCTCGGACGGCCGGATGGTTGACAGCTATTTCGGCACAAAGATTTCCGGCGGATACGGAAAATCCGGCGAAGGGCCGTTTATCGAGTATAACGCGGAAACCGGCTTTTACTATCTGTTTGTGACCTACGGCGGACTGACCTCGGCCGGCGGCTACAATATGCGTGTCGGGCGTTCCAGAAACCCGCTCGGTCCGTTTACGGATCCTGCCGGACGGAACATGGTGCTGCCGGAGAACCCGAATCTGAATGCGACCGGTCTGAAGCTGATGACGAACTATATGCTGCCGAGCCTGCAGCGCGCTTATATGGCCTGCGGACATAATTCCGTGCTGCGCGACGATGACGGGAAATGGTATCTTGTCTATCATACGCGCTTCGACGACGGTGCAGAATACCATGAGGTGCGCGTTCATGCACTGAATTTCAACGAGGCCGGCTGGCCGGTCGCCGCACCCTACGAGTACAGCGGGGATGACTGGTCGGAGAACGGCTATGAAGTCAGCGCACTGGCCGGAACATATGCATTTCTGAATCACGGAACCGGAACCGATGGCACAATCACCAAAACTGCGGATATCACGCTCAATGCAGACGGAACGGTTTCGGGCGCTGTCAGCGGCACATGGCAGGAAGCCGGCAGCGGATGCGGCGGCACGCTGACAATCGGCAAGGTGAAGTACCGCGGTGTTTTCCATGCGCAGTATGATGAGAGCGGAACCGGCAAGCGGGTCATGACCTTTACCGGCTGCGGCAATGACAATCAGACAGTATGGGCTGTGCAGTCAGCTCCGTGGAACGGAAGCGAACGCAATCCGCTGTACAATCATATCGGAAGCGGAATGCTGTTTTATGACAAAAATGCGTCTCCCGATCTGACCGGCGCAGTTTATGTCGGAGATACCGGTTTGCTCAGCAATGTACCGTATCTGCTGACGAATGTCAACAGCGGTCTGCTTTTGAGCACTGCCGATGCTTCCGCAGAGGAAGGAACAAAGCTCGTGCAGTGGGCACCTGCCGGTTCCAAATCCGGTGATCCGCACCAGAATTTCCGCATTACCGATGCAGGAAACGGCTATTGCCGGCTGACAACGATGATTGATGAGACCAAGTGCGTTGCGGTCGCGGGAATGAGCGCAGAGAATGCCCTCGATATTGAGATCCAGACCTATACCGGCGCGGACAATCAGCTGTGGAAGCTGGTTCGTTCGGGCGATTATTACGGGATTGTCTCAAAATGCTCCGGAGATTCTGCGGGACTCGATGTCTATGAGTGGTCCACGGAAAACGGCGGCGCAGTCAAGCAATGGGAATTCTGGGGCGGCGAATGCCAGCTCTGGAGGATTACGCCGACCTATGCAATGATTCCCGCCGGTTTTTATGCGCTGCGCAGTGTGAACGGCGGACAGTTTGCAGGATCGTATGACGGGAGTGTTGTACTGCGCCGCAAGCCGGAAATCTGGCAGCTGAGTGCTGTTCCGGACAGCGGCTTGAAGATGCTCTCAGACAGAAACGGTTTTTGCATGACAGCTGCCGGACAAACAGAAGGTGCGGCTGTTGTCCTGAAACGCGAACCCGTCGGTGATGCGCAAAGCTTTTCTGTCTGGTGCAATGCGGACGGAAGCTATTCGGTTCTGCCGGTGACTGCTGACGGAAAAGCTGCCTTTGATGAAGCAGGAACCGATCTTGCGACCGGTGATCCGATTGTGCTGAAACCGTATACGGAAGCCGTATCGCAGCGGTTTGTACTGATACCCGCGAAAATGCCGGAACCCGATCCGCCTGCTGTTACAACGACGCTCACAACTGCGACAACGGAAACAACAACAACCACCACAGTATTGCAGAAGCGGATGCCCGGAGATGCAAACTGTGACGGCGTCATTGATGTATCAGACGGCGTGCTGGTCGCAAAATTCGCGTCCGGCGATTCGACTGCGCATATCACAGATCAGGGGATCCGCAATGCAGACTGCAACATGGACAGCAATGTCACGACAGATGATCTGACGCTGATTCTCAGGCACATAGCTAAAATCAGTCTGCTGCCCGGAACGGAGTAAATATGGAACTGCTGACATTGAATGAATCTGAGATCGAAAATGTATATTTATCCCGCATGAAGCAGGATTTTCCGCCGGATGAGCTGAAACCGCTTGACACAATCTTCCGTGCGCTGCGCTGCGGACAATACCGCTGCATCGGCCTTTCCGACGGCGAAAAGCTGCTCGGTTATGCGTATTTCATCATTTTGCGATACGATAACCGCATCACCCTTTTATTGGATTATTTTGCGGTTGATGCCGCTCTGCGCGGACATGGAATCGGAACGGCCTTTCTGCAAAAGCTGCCGGAGCTTTTTCCCGATGCAGATACTGTGCTGATCGAGGTCGAGCGGCCGGATGCCGCGGAAACAGACTCGGAACGGGCATACCGGTGCCGCCGCAAGTCGTTTTATCTGCGTGGCGGATGCAGAGAAACCGGACTGAAAGCACGCATCTTCGGCGTCCCGTATGACATTCTGCAATATCCGCTTGCGGCAGAACCCGACACGGATGCATTGCGTGAACGCTATGATGCCTGCTATCGGCAGATTCTGACAAAGCAGCTTTATCTTGCAAACATTGAGATTGAAACCTGACTGAAAGCACCCGTCAATCTGATTGGCGGGTGCTTTCATGCATGATGCAAGTCTTTGCTGCATATCGTTGTTCAGAAAGGGGGCTTGCAGATTATGCAGGGACTTACAAGTGCAGAGGCGGAGCAGCGTCTGCGGCAATACGGTGCAAATACGCTTGCGGAGCAGCCGAAGGCACATCCTGTCAGAATTCTGATTTCGCAGTTTCAGGATGTCATGGTGCTGATTCTGCTTGCCGCAGCGGTGATATCATGGCACCTTGGGGAATATGCGGATGCGTGTACGATCGCAGTCATTGTTGTGCTGAACGCAGTGCTCGGATTTGTACAGGAATACCGTACAGAACAAACTTTGCTTGCACTGCGCAGTATGACGGCACCGACCGCGCATGTGTACCGGGATGGCAGTCTGCAAAAGCGCCCGGCAGCCGAAATCGTACCGGATGATGTCATTGCGGTTGAGGCCGGCGATCATGTTCCGGCAGATGCTGTCATACTTTCCTGTACCCGTCTTGCTGCAGAGGAATCCGTTTTAACAGGAGAATCGACGGCAGCAGAAAAGCATGTGCATACGGATGCGGACGGAAGCCCGGTCAATGAAATCAATCGCGGTGATATGCTCTATGCCGGTACATCCGTGACAAAGGGTTCTGCGGAAGCTAGGGTGATTGCATCCGGCAAACAAACACAGATGGGTCAGATTTCTCAGATGCTGTCCGATATTTCCGATACACAGACACCGCTGCAGAAACGGCTTGCGGAGCTTGGAAGAACCGTAGCGATTCTTTGTCTGCTGATCTGCGGGCTGGTATTTGCAGCCGGCGTTCTGCGCGGAGAACCGGTTTTTTCCATGCTGATGACAGGCATCACGATTGCGATTGCTGCAATTCCGGAGGGACTGCCTGCAACAGTCACGATTGCGCTTGCACTGGCTGTCCGCAGAATGCTTGCCCGGAATGCACTTGTCAACCGCCTTCATGCTGTGGAAACCCTCGGATGTGCGTCGGTCATCTGCTCCGATAAGACCGGAACCATCACAGAAAACAAAATGACCGTGCAGCAGATATATACGCCGGATGCAAAATATACCGTTACAGGAACCGGCTGGCAGCAGAAAGGCGGACTGTATCGGAACGGGATTGCGTGCGGTCAGCAGCAGCGGACAGCTTTGTTGCCGTTATTCCGATGTGCGGTTATTTGCAATCATGCAGTGCTGAAACCGGATCCGAAGCATGAAGAATGGCTGACAGAGGGCGATCCGACGGAAGCGGCGCTGCTTGTTGCAGCAGCCAAATGCCGGATAACTGCCGACAGCTTTTCGCGCTGCAGAATCCGCTCTGAAATTCCGTTTGAAAGCGAAACACGTGCAATGACAGTGTTTTGTGAAAGCGAAGGCGGTATGCTTGCCCTGCGAAAGGGCGCAGTCGATGTTATTTTGCGCGGATGTGCGTATTACCGCGCAAACGGGACGGACTTGCCGATGACACCGCAGAAGCGTGCGGAGTACGCTTGTGCTGCAGATGCAATGGCGGATGATGCACTGCGCGTTCTGGCTTTTGCAGAGCAGGCTGACTGCAGCAGCACGCAGCAGCCTGATAAAATGGTGTTCCTTGGGCTTATGGGTATGATGGATCCGCCGCGCGAGCAGGCTAAGCGTGCGATTGCAGAATGTACCCGTGCTGGGATTCGCGTGCTGATGCTGACCGGAGATCATATCAGGACAGCCGCAGCGGTTGCGGCTGCCGCGAAGATTCCGAATGCCGATCATGCAATGCTCGGCGCAGACCTCGACCATCTCTCCGATGATGAGCTTTCAGCGGTACTTGAGCAGTATTCTGTGTTTGCGCGTGTAACACCGGCACATAAACTGCGGATTGTACGCGCTCTGCGGAAGAAAGGCATGATCGCAGCCATGACAGGCGACGGCGTGAATGATGCACCGGCCGTCAAGGAAGCCGATATCGGTGTGGCAATGGGCAAAAACGGCACCGATGTTACGCGGCAGGCAGCAGATATCATTTTGCTGGATGACCGTTTCGATACGCTGGCCGATGCCGTCCGGCAGGGACGGACGGTTTATGCGAATATCCGTAAATTTGTCCGTTATCTGCTTGCCTGCAACATCGGTGAAGTGCTGACGATGTTTCTGGGAATTCTGATGGGGATGCCGATGGTTCTGCTCCCGACGCAGATTCTGCTTGTCAATCTGATGACAGACGGTCTGCCTGCTGTTGCGCTTGGTCTGGAGCCGCCGGAGCCGGATGTGATGTACAGGCCGCCGCGTGAGGCAGGGGAGAGCTTTTTTGCAGGCGGACTGCTCTCACGGATCGTGTTCCGCGGGATTCTGATTGCGCTTTCGACGCTTGGCTCCTTTACGACTGTTTTACGGATGACCGGCGCAGTTGACGGCGCGAGAACAGCGGCTCTCGTCACGCTGATCTGTTCGCAGCTTCTGCACGTATTTGAATGCAAACGTGAGAACGGTACGCTGTTTTCCGTGCCGTATTTCTCAAACGGAAAGCTGATTCTGGCCGTTCTGGCATCTGCGGGAATCACGCTGGCTGCCTTGTCCGTTCCGCTGCTGCGGCAGGTGTTTTCGACGGTCAGCCTTCCTGTTTGGGAACTCATGACAGCCTTGCTCTTCAGTGCCGCTGTACCGGTCGTTGCAGGATTTGCCGGCTGCACGAAACGTCCCGCAGATACGGTTCGTACTGTGCCTGCAAAGGTGCATTTGGACAACTGATTCGCTGCTGTTTCCGCATACTTGCATTTTGTTCCGTGCTGTGCTATAATAGGTACAGTTGCGGAAGGGAGATTACGTTATGCCGAATTTTACAAAAGCCGCGATTAAGCAATCCTTTATCAAGCTGCTGAACGAACGGCCGCTCAAGCAGATAACCGTTCGTGATATCGTTGATGACTGCGGCATCAACCGGAATTCGTTTTACTATCACTTTTCGGATATTCCGACGCTGCTGGAAGAAATCATCATGGAGGAAGCAAGGCGCATCATTTCGGAGTACCCGAATATTGATTCGATTGAAACCTGTCTGCTTGCCGTCGTGGAATTTGCGCGGCAGAATAAGCGTGCGATCTTTCATATTTATCATTCTGTGAACCGCACGATCTATGAGCAGTATCTCTGGCAGGTCTGCGAGGAAATTGTGAAAGTATACCTGAAAACGCTCATGAGTGAAGCGGCGCTTTCAGAAGAGGATACCGAGTTGATTATCCGGTTCTATAAATGCGTCTGTTTCGGTCTGACATCCGAATGGCTTCGCACGGGAATGCATTCTGATATTACCAGCGATCTGCACCGCATCTGTGAGCTGAAAAAGGGCATGGTTGAGGAAATGATTGCGCGATGCAAGCGGAAAGACGATCTGACACCCTCTGATTCTGATTCAAACTGAACATAAAACATGCCCAGAGCGGATGCTGCATCTGTTCCGGGCATGTTTTGTTTATAGTCCTTCACTTCTAAAATAATGTGGACGATATCTATATAATCATTGACAAATATTGAAATATATGGTACAATGTATATATAGTTTGCTGCCGCAGTGTGAAGGAGGTTACTTATGAAACGAATCAAAAAATTCGAGTGCTGCGCTGTTTCTGCGCTGATGCTTATGATGACGGTTTTCTGCACCGGAATTTCGGCGGCAGCGGAGCCGGAAGAAATTCTGCTTTTCTTTTTGTCTGAAAGCTATACCGAATATCTGACCATTCCGGATTCCCTGAATACTGCATATCAGCTGCCTGCTGATGAGACCTATACAGTCAGCGGAAGTGTGGTCGGTGTCGATGAAAACGGGCTTGTGACCGTGATGGGCAGAGAGGTATACTACATCGGTTCCGGTATGCGGATTGATTATGAGGAGGGGACTGCCGTCGTGACCGGCAGAACCTCCGGAACAAAATATCAGTTCCGTGTTTGTGAATACGGCAGATACTGCGCCGAGCGAACGGTCAATGAATATATCCAAACCAATATGACGGAAGATCTGACCGACAGGGAAAAGCTGGAGCTTGCCTGTCAGTTTGTCGCAGGCTATGACTATTCCCCGAATTTTTCCAGTATGATATCAATGGTTGCGACCGGCGTCGGCGGTGATTGCTGGGCCAGCACTTCTGCCATCAACTATATCTGCACTCAGCTCGGATTCCGTTCGCGGACAAGAGATGCCTCAAAGGATCCCGGTGCGGGCTCCGGACACCGGAACAATGTTGTGGAAACAACCGACGGCATGACCTATATGGTTGACTGCGGCTACACAGGCTCGGCGCCCCGGACGTATTCTGTTACGCCTTATACAGTTCCGTTCCGCTTTACGATTCGCGCAAACGAGACGCTGGAAATCACGGAATATTTCGGATTTGATACCGAGCTTGTAATCCCTGCAGAAATTGACGGTCAGAGAGTGACCTCGATCGGCGCAGCGGCGATCGGCAATGCGAACCGCTATCTCGGAACACCGATTACGTCCGTGACGCTGCCGGATACACTGGAGCATATCGGTGACAGTGCGTTCTGGGATATGAAGGGACTGACAGAACTGCGGATTCCCGCTTCTGTCGGCTCGATTGAGAAGGCGGCATTTTCAGGGTGCGACTCACTTCATCTTGTGATTGACCCCGCGAATCCGTTTTATGTGATGCAGGATGATATTCTGTACACGAAGGATATGACGACATTGGTTTGCGCGGTTGGATTCAACAAAATGACTGACAACGGAAACGGCGGCATGACCTATATCAAAAGAGCCGTCACGGTTCCGGACGGTGTGAAATATATCGAGGATCAGGCTTTTTATAAATGCACGTCGCTTTCTGAGATCACATTCCCGGATACACTGCTGCATATCGGATATCGTGCATTCGGAAGCTGTTCACTCCGGAAAGCCGTTGTTTTTCCGGCTTCCCTCAAGGGAATCGGCTACGGTGCATTCTCAGACAGCGGCGCGCCCGCCTATGTGTTCAAGGGTTCTGATTATGTCATCAACGATACGACCGAAAACAAGCTGAATGAAAAGGAATCCGGCGAAACGCTTGAGAGTACAACATTTGGTACACAGCCGATTTTTCTGATTGCACCGAATGGTTCGGCCGCAGAGCAGTATGCTGCCGATTACGGCACCCGCGTCTTTACCGTCATCAGAGACGGCAAGACCGAAAAAGAAGAAAGCGAGCGTTATCGCTATGCGGAATACAAGGATTCGGAAACGCTTTTGCTTGCGGCTGATGAATCTTCCGCCGGAATCTGGCAGCTGATCTGGAATCCGGATACCGGCCTTGCGCTTCATCTGAGCGGAACGGATATTTCGACGCTCGGTTCGGATTTCTGCTACAGCAATGCGGTTCAGATGCTGATTGTAGATCCGACGGTTACGCATGTGGACGATTCGGTTCTGACAGTGCTTTCGCGTCTGACAGAAATCTGCGGCGAGCCGGGCACCTATGCACAGCAGCTTGCGTTCCGGCTGGGCTATCATTTTACGCCCAACGTACAGCAGTCACTTGCCGGAGACTGCAACAATGACGGCGCTGTCGATTCTGCCGACTGCGTCATGCTGGCGAAATGGCTCGGATGCAGCGGCACGCTGATAAAATGGGAAAATGCAGACATGAACGGTGATTCCGTCATCAGCGGTGTTGATCTTTCGATGCTCAGGCGCGTGATCCTGACTGTTTGATTGTTTTCTTGTTTTATCTTGACATTCTTTGTCGAATCCTGTATAATAAATGTACAATGATTCTAACCTGAGACGGAGGCGAAGTGTATGACAACACGGCAGATTACAATCGGAAAATTTGCGCGTGAATCGGAGATTCCGCGTTATTCAGACGGACGCTGTGCACTGTCTGTTCCGGTTATCAAAACCGGCACCCAGCAGGAAATCGAACTTGCTTCCAAGCTGCGCAGACGGTATCTGCATAACCGTGCGACGGAGATCTATGAGGTGCTGACGTCGCTTTCGGTCAGTCAGATGGATATTGTTTTCGAGAAGTTTCATGCAGCTGATCTCGGTGAGCTTGTATACGGTTTTGTCCATTCAGGTGAGCTTTATCTCCTGCAGCTGAATGATGCGAGGGAGATTATCGACGAGGTTGTGCGTGCACAGAATTTTCATTTTAAGCTCGATCCGCTTTCCCTGTTAAAGGATAACTGAATCAGACAGCCGGCTTTCTGACGCAGAAGGTCGGCTGTTGCGGTTATATCGGATTTGCGGCAGATTTGCCGGTTCGTTCCAGCAGGCATACGGTTTCGATGCCGGTTGTGTGCGGGAACATATCGACAGGCTGAATATAGGAAGCGCGGTATCCGGCGCGCACCAGCTTCCGGAGATCGCGTTCCAGTGTTTCGATGCAGCACGAGACATAGACAATCTTGCGGGGCTGCATCTGTACAGCACTTTTGAGGAAACGGTCGGACGCGCCTGCGCGCGGCGGATCCATCATCAGGACATCGCAGCTTTCATGACTGCGCGCGCAGTCCAGCATGAATGCACCGGCGTCCGCACAGCAGAAGCGGATGTTCTGTAGCTGATTGCGCTTTGCATTTTCAGCTGCATCTCTGCACGCAGAGCGGTTTTGCTCAACGCCTATGACCTCAGCGCCCTGCTTGGCACAGATGATGCCGATGGTTCCGGTACCGCAGTATGCGTCGATGACCTTGACGCCCGCTTTGATGTCCGCAGCTTCCACGGCACAGCGGTAGAGCTTTTCTGTCTGCTGCGGATTGACCTGATAAAATGAAGCAGGGGAGATGCGGAATCTGCAGCCGCAGAGCTCGTCCTCGATATGCCCGCTGCCGAACAGCGTGATGCTTCGTGTTCCGAGTGTCAGCGGTATGCCGTCCGGGCAGATGTTCTGTACGATTGTGGTCAGCTCCGGATGCGCCTTTCGCAGAGCCTTCACAAGACTGTTTTTATTCGGCAGAATCGGCGATGCAGTCACCAGCACCAGCATGATCTGTCCGGTTGTGAAGGATGTGCGGATCAGCGTGTGACGGAGCAGGCCGGTTCCGGTTTTGATCTGATACGGCGCGATTTTGAAATCGTGCATACATTTTTTCAGTGTCTGAATGATCGGTGCTGCGTGAACATCCTCCAGCATACAGTCATCGACCGCCGTCATTTTCTGCGGCGTGGACTGATAGATACCGGAGATGATGCGCCTGCGGCTGTCGGTGCCGTAGACATTCTGGATTTTGCTGCGGTAATGATAGGGCGATTCCATTGCGAGAATCGGACGTACCTTTGCAAATCCGCCGAGCATCCGCTCTGCTTTTTGCTGTTTGCGGACAATCTGATCTGCATAGGGTTCCTGCAGCTGACAGCCGCCGCAGCGTTTGAAGCATTTGCAGATTTTTTCACCGGTCGCGGGATCGGTCACGGTTTGACGGTTCATTTGGGGACTCCTTTCAGGGTATATAACGATCTTGCTTGACAGCTTTCGGAAAATCTGGTATCATAAGAACAGAGGAAATCTGCCCGCTTATTCAGATCGGAGGTTATGTATGATTTCGCAAATCACAGTCAACGAACAGAGCAGCGTCCGCATTGCCGGAGCGTCCGTTATATATTTTGATCCGTTCCGGATCCGGAACAGCGCGCACGATGCAGATTTTATCTTTATCACGCACGCGCATTTTGACCATTTTTCGCCGGAGGATATCCGGAAGGTCTGCAAGTCCGGCACGACTTATATTGCACCGGAAACGATGGCGGACGAGCTGCGGAAATCAGGCATCACAGATGCGGTACTGCTGAAGCCCGGCGTATCCGTTCAGGTCGGTGAAATTCCGGTTGAGACAGTGCCGGCTTATAATCAGCTGAAACCGTTTCATCCGAAGAAAAACGGCTGGCTCGGCTATGTGATTACCGTCGGCGGACAGCGGATTTATGTTGCTGGCGATACCGATGCAACCAAGGATGCAAAGGCAGTCCGCTGCGATATCGCGCTGATTCCGGTCGGCGGAACCTATACGACCGATGCACGCGAAGCAGCTTCCCTTGTCAATCAGATTCGTCCGAAAACAGCAATTCCGATCCATTACGGCACAGTCGTCGGCGGTCCGGAGGACGGCACTGTCTTTGCAAAGCATGTTGATTCCGGCATTCAGGTTGTGCTGAAACTCGGTGCTTCTATCTGATCTCGAATGAGCGGTCGTTCTGAACCGGAATTCGTTCAGATGCGATACGGTCAATCTGTGCCCACGGATTCTGCTGCAGCGCACCGATGACCGCCGTAATATCAGCTTCGGTTCCTTCGGCTTCCATTTCAACGGAACCGTCGCTGCAGTTTCTGACCCAGCCGCTCAGGCCGTAATGCCGTGCAGCAAATGATGCGCGGTACCGGAAGCCGACACCCTGCACGTAACCGAAAAAAATAATATGTCTGCGTATTTTTTCCATATTATATATCTCCTTTCCGCTGGTTATTATTATACGGCGAAAACGGCTGCTTGTCAAGCATTTGTATCAGCTATACAGTCTTGACAAATGCAACAAAATGTACTATAATATAATTACAATTTTGTAGAATCGAGGTAGCTGCCCTATGAAGATTTTGTTTTCACCGGTCGGTTCGTCCGATCCGGTTTCCGAAGAGCGCGATCCGCAGACCGGACGCATTACTTCTATCTTTGAAGGTTCTATGCTGCAGATCTGCAGAGCGGAACAGCCGCAGATGGTCTGGCTTTATATTAACGATGCGGAAAACGGTTTTGCTGCGAAAAAGCAAGCCTGTGTGGACGCGCTGAACGCGCTCGGCGGGGATCTCGGCGCCGATTTTGAGGTGCAGGCGATTGACCGCACGGAATCGGCCGGCACGAATATTCTGTCTGATTTTCAGCAGATTCTCAGCGGTATCCGCGAGGATCATCAGGATGCTGAGATTTTGCTGAATGCTTCTTCTGCATCGCCGGTGATGTCTACGGCCATTCAGGTTCTTGAGGTATCATCCGGGCTTGATCTGAAATGTGTGACTGCAGAACCGGTTGAAATCCCTGTGCCCGCAGAGCTTGCCGGAGAACCGGAACAAGCATCTGAGGAGGCTGAGGAGGCTGCCGAATCACCGGAGGAAGCTGCTGAGACGACGGAAACAGCCGATACAGAGGAAAACACTTCTGAATCCGATACGCCTGCCGGTGAGGCCGCATCCGCGGAAACTGCTGAGGACGCTGTACCGGCTGAACCTGAGGTTCCCGCAGAGCCCGATCATACGGCCGCAGTGCGTGAAAATACTGTTAAAATGCTGCATGTGCTGATTGATGCATACGATTACCGCGGCGCACTTGCTGTCGGAAAGGCGGCAGGGGAGCAGATTCCGCAGAGCTTTACCGGCCTTCTGGAAGCTGCGATTCTGCGCAGCAGCGGCAGAATCCCGGATGCGCTGCAGAGCTTCCGCACGCAGGGACAACAGGCACTGATGCCCGGTGCCGGCATGATTCCGGAATACTATCTGATGCTTGATCTTTATCTGAAACAGCAGCGCTATACAGATTTCATGCGTGCCCTGACGCCGTTTATGATTGAAGTGTTCATTGCTGCGATCCGCAAGCAATTCCAGCATGATGTGACGCAGTATATGATCTACGGCTCCAGAAAATGGGACGAGAACAAGCTGGTTCTCACGCAGATGACCGGCAAGTTCAATGAGACATATACCTTCCACACAAAGCCGAAGCCCGGCAAGGCCGGCGGTTTTGTCACGACAGCGCATCTCTCGAATTTCATGGAGAACATGTCTGTTGCAAAGTCGCATTCTCATCTGATTCTGGATACGCTCAAGCTGCGGCAGAGTGCAGAGGACAAGCTGCGCAACTGGGCGAATTATACGCTGCAGTATGCTTCCGCTGAGGATTTCCGCCGCGCCTGTGCTCTGACGGCAGAGGAGCTGCTCGCCATGCTGCGGAACTATGTCCGCAACTATACCGATATTGTGCTTTCGGATGAGTTCCTTGCTTCCTATGATAAAATCAATGAAAAGCTGAAATCTATGCTGTAATATATGAAAGAGCCTGTATGAAATGACAGGCTCTTTTTGTGCGATATGCTGTACAACTACAATGATATTTAACAGAGTTTCGTGGTAAAATGTATAATAATATTGTCTGAAATAACAAAATATTTTTGCAACTATTTACAAAATTGGTACTGTATGTTATACTGCTGTTGAAATGCATTTCATTTATCCATCCAACTACTTTAACGCGATATTTCACTTAGAAAGGAAAACGCAATTATGAAACTGTTGAAAAAAGCAATCACAGCACTGACGGCAGTTGCGATGTGTGCAGCCGTGGTGCAGGCACCTGTCTCCGGAATCGGCGCGAATCTCTTTTCCGAGACTGCAATTACGGCTGAAGCTGCTGATCTGATTTACTATCGCACAACCGGAACTTATGTGAATCTCAGAAAGGGTCCGACAACCCAATCGAGCATTATTCGGACGATTAAAGACAAATACACTGCTGTCCAGTCTTATGAAAAGCCCAAAAACGGATGGCTGAAGCTGTCCGACGGCAGCTACATCTCTGCAAAATACGTTGAACGTATCTCTCCGACTATATACAAGACTGTAAAGTATCATACAACAGGCACATATGTAAATGTAAGAACAGGTCCCGGCACCAATTACCCTGTTGCATTCTCAATCCCTGCAAAAAATACCGGCGTTGACATTAACTCCTTGCGGCAAGCTGAAAACGGTTTTCTTCAAATGACAACAGGATTGTGGATTGCTCAAAAACATGTTGGGAAATAAAATAACAAGTGCAAAAATCACCCCCTATGGCTTCACAGAAGCCATAGGGGGTGATTGGCATGGGTAAGATCACATCGACTGCCGTTGCCTGCCGGCTGAGCGGGGCATTTGGGCGCGTTATTCTGTTTTCGCCATGGATCTGGATGCGACCAGATTTACCCCGGTGCCGAGCAGATCCTTCACGATCACATCACCGGAGCTGACCGGTGCTTCAACACGGATTTTGCTGATCTCCTTCATCGCATCTGCAATGAGATCCAGCGGGATTGCACGTTCTGTGATAACAGGCAGAACCCGGTGAATTGCACCGTTGATACGCACGGTTGTTGTCAGGATACGCTCCGGACGGATGCATTCCGTTTCAGCATAGGCCTTGCCGCGGGGACATCTGTTGCCGCTGACATTGGTGACGCGGTTTTCTTCGACTGTCACGGAAAGGCGGCATCCGACCGGACAGTTTACGCAAATCAGTTCTTTTTCCATTATTTTCCGCCCTCCGTGATCTCGATTGTAATGTCATCTGTCAGTCCGGAAAGATCCTTCTGCAGCAGCAGAGCTTCTTCCATGACGGACGGAAGCAGCTTCTGCTTTTTCAGCTTCCGGATGACAGTGTCGCCCGACCGGATGACGAGCTCTGCATTGTCCATCGGCGTGCGTACACGGAAATAGACTGTCAGCTTTTCCGGCGGGTCATTCGGATAAAAGGCGGCAGGCACACAATAGCTGACCTGATTGCCGTTCCGGATGCTGCGCAGTTCACCCTGCGGTTTTCCATTTTTCAGATATGCTGCAGCGCCTTCTGCGGTTTTTGCAGCCTGGAGCGAGACATAATCAACCAGATCGTGTACATGCAGACCGTTACCGCAGGCGAAAATGCCCTCGACACTTGTCATATAGCGGTCATCGACCACAGGCCCCTTGGTTGCCGGATCCATGCGGATACCGGCCTGATCGGCAAGATGGTTCTCCGGTATCAGACCGACGGAGAGCAGCAGGGTATCGACGTCGAAATACTGCTCTGTGCCGGGAATCGGATTGCGGTTTTCGTCCACTTCCATGACCTCAATCTTTTCAAGGCGATCCTTGCCGAACACTTCTGTAACCGTGTGCGAGAGATACAGCGGAATATCAAAATCCTCAAGACATTGCTTCATATTCCGCGGAAGGCCGTTGGAATAGGGCATGATTTCCGCGACACCGCAGACCTTTGCACCTTCGAGCGTCATGCGTCTTGCCATAATCAGGCCAATATCGCCCGAACCGAGGATAAACACTTTTTTTCCGACCATATATCCGTCGATATTCAGGTAGCGCTGTGCCTGTCCGGCCGTATAGATTCCGGACGGACGGGTGCCGGTGATCGTAATACCGCCGCGCGGGCGTTCATAGCAGCCGACCGCGAGAATGACGGCCTCTGCCTGAACCTGTACGCAGCCCTCTTCCGGATTGACATATTCAACAATTCGGTCTGCACTGAGCTTTGTGACCATCGTGTTCAGCAGAATCCGGACATTTGCTTCCTCTGCCATGCGGATAAACCGTTCCGCATAGGCAGGGCCGGAAAGCTGTTCTTTGAAGGTCTGCAGACCGAAGCCGTTGTGAATGCACTGTTCAAGGATTCCGCCCGGCTCAGAATCCTTCTCGATCACAATGATATCTTCAATACCGTTTTTCTTGAGTGAAACGGCTGCTGCAAGTCCGGCACTGCCGCCGCCGATAATAATAGCCTGTACCTTTTTCATACGCGATTTTCTCTCTCCAGAATATAGGATTTTTCAGAGTCGTATACCACTTCAAGCGGAGAAATGCCGAGCTCTCTTGCGAGGATATGCACGACCTTCGGTTCACAGAATCCGCCCTGACAGCGTCCCATGCCGGGACGAACCCGTTTTTTGACGCCCTTGACAGTATGTGCACCGCAGGGCTTGCGGATGCAGTCGATGATTTCACCCTCGGAGATTTGTTCACAGCGGCAGATGATTCTTCCGTATGCAGGATTTTCCCGGATGAGCGCATTGCGTTCTTCTGCGGAAAGGTTTTTGAGTACGACCGGCGCTTTCCGGGTCATATTTGCATCCGGGTTGCGTTCCGGCTGCATAGACTGCAAAAGAATCTCAATCACCTTATCTGCAATGGCAGGGGACGATGCCAGACCCGGCGATTCAATCGAGACTGCGTCAATAAAATGCGGCGCGCCCTCGACCTCTTCGATGATGAAATCCGGACATGTGGTTGTCGGCCGGATTCCCGCAAAGGTACGGATGGAACGGTTCAGCGGAATGTTGTTCAGCGTTTTGCTGATATTTGAGCGGACATATGCAAGACCTGCATCCGTAGTGCCGTTGTCATCCGGGTCGTCGAGAAAATCGCTGTTCGGGCCGATCAGCGTATTGCCGTAAACGGTCGGGATGGCCAGAACGCCTTTTCCCTTTTCCTTTGAAGGAACAGGGAAGATGATGTGCCGGATCGGCTGTGCATCCTGATCGAGCACATAGTATTCTCCTTTGCGCGGCGTGACATGCCATGCAGCCTTTGCGACCATATTGTGAATTTCCTCTGCATGGACACCGGCCGCATTGATGACGTATCTGGTGCGGAAATCGCCCTTCGGTGTTTTAACAAGATAGCCGCCGTCAATCGGGGTGATGCTCCGGCAAGGGGCATTCAGATGCAGCTCCGTGCCGTTGCCGCAGGCAGATTCCAGACATGCCTCTGCAACCTCCCACGGATAAATGACCGCAGTTGTATAAAAATCAAGTACGCGCGTGACCTGATCGGAGAGATTCGGTTCGCGTTTTCGCGCCTCATCTCCGGAGAGATCGTCGTATGGGACGCCGCGGGCGACTGCTCTTGCAGCGAGTACATCCAGCGACTTTTCCTCCTCCGGACCGCAGGCTGCGATATAGGCACCGACTGTGTGATAGCTGCAGTGCAGCTTTTGGCAGATTGTTTCATACTGCTGTGCGCCCTTGACATTGAGCTCTGCTTTCAGCGTGCCGTCCTCCGGGTCGTAGCCCGTATGCACGACCGCGGAATTTGCCATTGTTGCGCCCTCTGCAATATCGTTTTCCTTTTCGAGCACTGCAACCCGCAGTGCATACTGCGACAGTTTCCAGCTGAGCATGGCTCCGGTGATACCGGCGCCGATGATGACGATATCATACATAAGCATTTCCCTTTTCATTGAAGATACACCGGCTGCCTCAGCCGGCACTATATTATTGTATATAGTAATTATTATTATACTTTTTTATCGGAATTTGTCAAGTGATTTTGATTATTCACCGTGCAGTCAGATGCGGATGATCTCCTGCATCAGTGCAGCATCGACCGGGTACGGACATAACCGGAGCTTTGCCGGATTTCGCAGAACCGATTCTGCTGCGGCATTGAGCAGTGCAGGGTCAGATTGAACAGGTGCAAGATTCTGCAGGAAAAGCTGCAGTTCATCTGCATCCCGGAAACCTGCCGAAGAAAGGACAGCTTTTTGCATATCATGATCTGCATAACGGATATAATTCGCTAAAAAAACACCCGCCGCCGCACCGTGCGGAATCCCGCCGCGATATGTAAGGATATAGCTCAGCGCATGCGGAATTGAAGTTCCGGTCTGCGCAATCGAAATACCCGCGAGCGTTGCAGTATCCATCAGCGCCTGTGCCGCTTCCGCCGTGAGTGTTTCGGGATGCAGCAGTGCTTGCCTGCAGGCGGCCCATATAGACAGACCGTTTGAAGCAGTCATTCTGCTGAGTTCGTCTGCATTCGTGTTGATATAGCTTTCAGTCAGGTGAGCAAGCGCATCAACGGCCGTACTGCGGATGACGGACTGCGGCGCATATTGCAGATATTTGCCGTCTGACAGCGCAAGCACCGGAAAAACCTTGTGCGTCATGGAGACCTTTGTTTGCAGATCATGGCGGGTGAGGACGGCAACGCCTGTCACCTCGGAGCCGGTACCGCAGGTGGTCGGAACTGCCGCAACCGGGCAGCTTTCTGCGGAAACAGATTGGTACAAATACTGCCAGTCCTGCTCCGGATTTTTCAGCATGACGGCGATTGCTTTGGCAGCATCCATCGGGGAGCCGCCGCCGATGCCGATGACAAAATCTGCTCCGGCTTCCAGTCCAGCGGCACGGGCAGTCATGACAGTTTCAACAGACGGGTTTTCCTCGATCCGGTCAAAAACAGTATAGCGTTTTCCGTGCTTTTTGAGTGCATCCGTGACATCGTTCAGCGCATGATTCAGCCGTGCGGAATGCCGGCCTGTGACAATCAGTGCGTCTGAACCGAGCGATGCAAGTTCTTCCGCATGACGGGCGACGCAGTCCGGCCCGCTGCGGAGTTTTGTCGGCATATAGAATTTCATGGGATTCGTCTCCTTTCCTATGCTGTGATTTCATCATAACACAATCAGCAGCACTTGTCAATATAACAGCGCAGCGTATGGAGATTAAAAATCGTTCGCATTTCCGTGCTTTTGTATAAAACAAGTATACCTGATTTGTATATGTGAACAAAATATGAACGAAAGATTGACAAACAATGAATTCTGTGATATAATTTTTACAAGAAGCACAGGGAATATGTCCGGGACTCGTACAGAGTGCACAAAAGCATATGACGATTCATCGGGCGGCAGGAGACAGGAGGTTTGTATGAAATACACGTATTTGGATGTACTGGCAGAGATTTCGGCACTGGAATACCTGCTTCCGGAACCGGAAAAGCTGACTGCTGCGCTGCGGGAACGGAAATTTACGCCGGTTGAAGTTGCGCCGCAGAAATATGCAGATTTTGTCGCAGGGAATCTGGATGCGTTTCTGCGGTATCTGCGGGTCAATCATATCCGCTCTGTTATGTACAGCTATCTGTACTATACGGAAACGGAAATGAATGATCTGTTTACGCTGGAGGACAGTGACAAAACGCTGTTCCGGAACCGGATTGGCTCCGGGATTGACGGACGCGGCTGTTACGGCAGCGCCAGACGTTCGCAGTTTTATGCGGAGTCTGATTACGGCAGCTATTTGCAGTACAGCAGATTTATTCGTGCGTCGCTGGATCTGAGCCATCCGAAGGAGCTGCGGCTTTATGCGCTGCATCAGGGCAGAATTGTAGCCTGTCAGATGGCTGATGCATGGATGCTGCGGCTGAATCTCATCAGCCGGCCGGCGCTGCGCAGAATGGCTGCGTCGGAGAATCTCGGAAAGGGCTGCCTGCAGTTCGGCTTCGTGGCACCAGCGGTCTGGCCGGATGAGGCGGACAGGATTTATTACTGCTGACAGCTTTTTGTATAACCTGTGAAAACCAAGTGAGACTTCTTCTCTGCGGTTGACTTTTTTGCCGTAACGTGGTATGATGATAGCAGCGGCAGTCTGCGGCCGATCAGGCTGCCGCTGAAATCTGCCGATACCGCTCTGTGCGCCGGCAGTGCAGAATAGAGGAGATTAAAATGGATTATCTAGCCCCGAAACCGATTCCGCATCAGAATGCAGAGGTCATGCAGAAAATTCAGAATATTACTGACCTTGATATGACGGAAACCGAATTTATAGATTTGCTGGAATACAGCATGATGCCGATTCAGCAGTTTTTTTCGTATTATAAATGTGCGATTATGGAGATCGAGACAAAATTCAAGGTGCTGAACGAGGAGTTCTCCCTGAACAGCGAAACAAACCCGATTGAGTTCATCCAGTCGCGCATCAAGAGCTACGGCAGCATTTTCCGCAAATGTGCCTCGAAGAAGATTCCGTATAACCTTGCGGATATTGAACGTGAAATACACGATATCGCCGGAATCCGCGTTGTCTGCTCATTTGTACAGGATATCTACCGGCTGGCGGACTGCTTTCTGCAGCAGGACGATATCACACTGATTGAAAAGAAGGACTATATCCGGAATCCGAAGCCCAACGGCTACAGAAGCCTGCACCTGATCGTCTCTGTACCGATTTTTCTGGAAAACGAAAAAAAGCCGGTCAAGGTTGAGGTGCAGCTGCGCACGATTGCAATGGATTTCTGGGCAAGTCTTGAGCATAAGCTGCGCTATAAGAAGGATCTTTCTGAGGAATCACTCACCACACTTGCGGATGATCTGAAGGAATGTGCCGATGCCAGTGCAGAATGGGACATGCGGATGCAGCGGATCCGCAACCAGATCATGCTGCAGGAAACCGAGCACATACACAATCTGAATTATTAAAAAAACGCACGGAGCAGTCTGCATGGACTGTCCGTGCGTTTTGCTGTTCAGATTTCCTGTCCGGCGAACTGTGTCATATAAAGATCGTAGTATTTGCCGTTTTCCTGCAGCAGCTCCTGATGCGTGCCGCTTTCGACGATGCGACCCTGATCCATAACGATAATCTGATCTGCGTCCTGAATCGTGGAGAGCCGGTGCGCGATAATCAGGCTCGTGCGATCCTTCATCAGGTCGTTCATGGCGTCCTGAATGTTCTGCTCTGTGCGCGTATCGACGCTTGAAGTCGCTTCGTCGAGAATCAGAATGCGCGGATACGACAGAAACGCACGGCCGATTGCGATCAGCTGCTGTTCGCCCTGCGAGAGGCTGACACTCGTCTGCGAAAGCATGGTGTCATAGCGGTCGGGCAGCTTGTCGATCACACGGTCACAGTAGCTGGAATGTGCTGCCTGTTCAAGCTCTTCGTCCGTGGCATCCTCCATCGCATAGGTCAGGTTTGCCCGCACGGTATCAGAAAAGAGCTTGGTATCCTGCAGCACAATGCCGATGCTGTCACGCAGATCGGAAAGCGCGATATCGCGGATGTTTCTGCCGTCCAGCAGAATTTCGCCGCTGTCGATTTCATAAAACCGCATAAGCAGATTGATGATCGTTGTCTTGCCGCTGCCGGTCGAACCGACCAGCGCGATTTTTTTGCCCGATTCGATTTTCAGCGAGAAATCGGAAATGATTTTCTTTTCGGGAACATATGAAAAATCCACATGCCGGAACTCAATGATGCCGCTGACCTCTTTCAGCGGGAGACCCTCAGCGTGCTCAGTTTCTGTATCGAGGATATCGAATACGCGCTCTGCGCCGGCTACAGCCGTCTGAATCTGGCCGTAAAGCTGTGCAAGCTCGTTGATCGGGCGGGAGAACTGCTTGGAGTAGATAATGAACGCCGAAATCACGCCGACCGTGATGTAACCCTTTAGTGCAAAATATGCGCCGAATACGGAAACAATCACAAAGGAAACATTGCTCAGCATATTCATGACAGGCCCCATGCAGTTGGAGATGATCTCCGCAACGATTCCCGTGCGGGTCAGCTGATCAGCGGTTCCGGTAAACTGTTCAATCACATCCTCCTGCTGATTATAGGCAGTAATCGTCTTATAGTTTGTCACCATTTCCTCGACGGTGCCGTTCAGCTTTCCGAGCAGCATCTGACGCTTGACAAAGTATTTCCGGATATACTTGGAAAAAAAGCTCGTGACAAAAACCGTCAGACCGACGGTTGAGCAGGAGAGCAGTCCGAGCGGAATGCTGTAATACAGCATCATGATGAGTGTGCCGATCAGTGTCAGAACACCCGAAAACAGCGAACTGAGCGACTGCGAGATGATATTGGAAATGTTGTCTGCGTCATTCGTCATACGGCTGATAAGGTCGCCGTGCGAATGGCTGTCAATATACGAGATAGGAAGATGCACGATCCTGTCAAAAAGCTCCTTGCGGAGTCTGCTGACGACATTCTGGCTGAGCGATGCGCTGATATAGCCCTGCACAAGCGATGATACGCCGTGTATCAGGTGCATGGCGAGCATGAGCGCAAGTATCCGCGGGAGCATGCCGTATTCGCCGTTTACGACCTTGTCGATGGCTGAGCTCTGAAAGCTCGGCGCCAGAACGGATGCAATGACGCTGATGAGGACAACACCTGCCATGATGAGAACAGCTGTGCGCTCGGATTTGAAATACTGCAGGAGGCGGCGCAGCGTCTCTTTGCCGTTTTTCGGCTTTTCGACCGGTGCTGCAAAGCCGGGGCCGCGTCTGCCGAAGCCCTGCTGAGAATTGTTCTGTCCTGCCATTACGCATCCTCCTTTTTCAGCTGAGATGCATAGATATCCTGATAAATCCGGCAGGTCTGCATGAGCCTGTCATGCGTATCACAGGCGGCAACAGTGCCGTTGTCGATGACCGCGATGCGGTCGGCATTCCGGACGGATGAAATCCGCTGTGCGATAATGATTTTTGTCATGTCACGGAAGTCCTCGCGCAGCGCCTTCTGCAGTGCTGCTTCCGTGCGAAAATCCAGCGCACTGGTCGAATCGTCCAGAATCAGGATTTCTGCTTTTTTTACCAGTGCGCGGCTGATTGCGATACGCTGACGCTGACCGCCGGAAAGACTCATGCCGGATTCCGCGACAGGCGTGTTATACTGCTCCGGCTGCTGCATGATGAATTCGTCAGCCTGTGCCGTGATTGCCGCTTTCCGGATTTCTTCGTCTGTCGCATCCGGGTTGCCGATGCGGATGTTTTCGGCGATGGTTGTGGAAAAGAGCTCGCTTTTCTGCAGCACGATTGCAATCCGGCTGCGCAGCTCGGAGAGCGGATACTCTTTTACATCAACGCCGTCAACCTCAACTGTGCCGGAATCAGCGTCATAGAAGCGGGGAATGAGATGTACCAGCGAGCTTTTGCCGCAGCCGGTTTCACCGATGACGGCAAGTGTTTCGCCGGGAGCAATCGAAAGATTGATATGATGCAGCACATCAGCGCCGTGATCTGCGTAGGAAAAGCAGACGTTCCGGAAGGTGACAGCGCCGCCCTTTGCAGCAGGGCTGCCGCTGCCGTCCTGAATCGGGGAGTCCGTTGCAAGGATTTCCTTTAATCTGCGCGAGGAGGTCATGCCGCGCGTGACAGTCTGGAAGATCATCGCAAGCATCATCATGCCGTTCAGAATCTGAGAGAGGTAGGTGACCGCAGCCATGATTGTTCCGGGTGCGATGCTGCCGTCCTGTACGCGGAGTGCGCCGATGTAAATAATCGCAACGGTCGCAAGATTCAGAACGATATTCATGACCGGCCGCATATAGGACATCAGAATCAGCACGCGGAACTGTGTGCCGACCAGATCGTCATTGCTCTGCGCAAAGCGCCGGTTTTCGCGGTTCTCCTGAATAAATGCCTTGACCACACGCGCGCCGGAGACATTTTCCTGAATGACGGTATTCATCCGGTCGAGCTTTGTCTGCAGCAGATTGAACAGCGGTGTGGTTTTCCAGAGGACAAAGCCGATCTCCAGCAGAATGAGCGGAAGTGCAATTACGATCACGGTGCCGAAATCGGCGGCAAGGGTCACAAGCGCGATGCTGCCTGCTACGAAAAACATTGCGCAGCGGACGCATCCGCGGATGATCTGCGAGACCATGTTCTGTACCTGCGTGACATCGCTGGTGGTGCGCGTAATCAGCGAACCGACGGAGAATTTGTCCGTCTGTGAAAAGGAAAAATGCATAATTTTTTTGAAGGCAGCCTTCCGGACATCATTGCCGAAATTCTGGCTGCAGAGATTTGTGCATACCCCGCTGAGCATTCCGCAAAGGCCGCCGGCCAGAACAATCAGCAGCATTTTCACACCGGTTCCGGTTACGATGTGCATATCGGAAACACCGTTGTTGTTCAGGCCGAGTATGCCGTTGTTGACAATTTCAGCCATCATGCGCGGCTGCAGCAGATCGACATATACTTCCAGCACCATGAAAACAGAGGCGAGCAGCGCTGCCTTCCAGTACCGTTTCAGATATTGAGCAATCAAATTCAGAACTCCTTTCCGCATGTCAGTTTTTGAGCAATTCTATTATACACGATTTCTGAAACGATTGCAATCTTTTTTACAATCAGGAATTGCGCCGCATTACGGGAGGCTGCCCATTTTTTGCGGTGCATCCTGAAACTTTTTTTAATCCGTGACGGAAATTTTGCACATATCAGAAAAAATTTGCATATGGAATTGACAAGGGGCAATTTTTGTGATAAACTGTGACCATGGGGGTTATTTTACATTCATACATGAAAGGAAGGGTTTGAAAAATGAAACATACAAAGAAATTCGCAGCCGCGCTGATGTGCGGCACCATTCTGATGACGGCGCTTCCGCTGTCTGCTGTCCATGCTGAGGAAACCGCCGACACGCCGGCAGCTTCCGAGCCGGTCGTCATGGATGCTGTTGTCAAGTTCAACGGTGAAGCGGCAGAATCTTCTTCTGATAAGGTTCAGATTGAAGGCACCAAAGTTATCATCACCGCATCCGGCAACTATGAGTTTTCCGGTGAGACGGCGGACGGACAGATTGACGTCAACATTCCCGATAAAAAGACAGATACCGGAACCGTCAAGCTGTTCTTCAACGGCGTAAAGATTACCGGAAAGAGCAGCGCCGCCGTTCTGATTGAAAGCGCAAAAAATACTTCGATCAATATTGTGGACGGCACTGAGAACTTCATTTATGACGGCACGACCTATCCGGAGGATATCACTGCTGCGGTTTATGCAAAGGATGAGCTGACCATTAAGAGCGCAGGCGAGGCCGGAACCGGAAAGCTCCGCATCGAGGCTGCGACGCAGCACGGTCTCCACTGCACGGAAGAAGTCAAGGTGACCGGCGGAAACCTGAAAATCCGTACCGATAAGGGCGACGGCCTCCGCGGCAAGGAAGCTGTCACAATCAAAGGCGGCGATATTGATATCAATGCAGACGGCGACGGTCTGAAGTCCACAAAGGGCAAGGTCGATATCTCCGGCGGCAAGATGGAGATCAAGGCCGGCAATGATGCGATTCAGGCGGAAACCGATCTGATGATTACCGGCGGTGATATCAAGGCAAACGGCGACCGCGGTCTGACTGCACCGAAAGGCGCTCTGATCAACGGCGGACTGGTTTTTGCAACTGCAACCGTCGATACGCCGAAGGAAGGCGAGGCTGCAAAGGATAATACCTTCAAGATTGCGGAAGCGAGCACACAGCCGGTGATTCTGGTTCAGATGTCCGAGCAGCAGCTCAAGGAACAGCGCGTTGTTCTGAAGGACGTGGATTCCAAGAATGTGATTTCCAAGAATCCCAACAAGAAATTTGATTATATCCTGCTTTCTTCGCCGGAGCTTGCCGTCGGAAAGACCTATACGCTTTCCGTCAACGATGCTGACTGCGAGAATGGCAAGATCGAACTGAATGCTGCGGTCGTCAATGTTGAAAATGTTGTCAATAAGGCGCCGAGAGTTGCCGATGAAGGCGATGCGCTTGATATCAACTACGACGGATCCGTGGATGTTTCCGATGCCGTTCTGACCTGCCGCTTTGTATCCGGTGACAGCTCCGTGACCTATATCACAGATAAAATGGTTGCGCGCATGGACTGTGACAAAAACGGTACGGTTGAGATGGATGATGTCACGGTGATCCTGAAGAGAATTGCGCATCTTGCATAATTTTTCAGACTGAAAATCAAGAGCACGCGGGCTTCCTGCGTGCTCTTTTCGTCATTTTATAAAAAGATGTAGAAAATACCAAAATCCTCTTGCAATTTCTTCCGAAAAATGGTATAATAATTCTAATTGGTAAGAAACCTGAATTTACCATTGCTTTCTATCGCAATATTCAAGGCGCATAAAGGAGGTAACGAGAAATGGCGGAACGAGTGTTTACCCGGGAGGATGCCAAAGGTCTGATCCGTTCCAACTCGAAAATTGTCAAGATCCCTTCTGATTTCACAGCAATCGGAAGCGGCGCTCTGGCCGGCTTTTCGCAGGTTGAAGAACTGGTGATTCCGGAAGGTGTTACCCGGATTGCTTCAAACGCATTCTATACCAGGAGCTTTAAAAACACCTGTAAGGTGCGTCGGCTGTCGATCCCTTCGTCTCTGACGAATTTTGAGCGCTGGTGTTTCTTTGGCTGTGATAACCTGGAGATCGTCAATCTGCCGGACGGCTTCTCCATTCCGCTTGCACTGGAGCTGTTCTGGCAGTGCTATAATGCTGCTCTGTGCATCGGAAAGAAGTCTCTGTTCGGTTCCAAGGCGAAGGTTAAAACAGTGAAGGAATACTTAGCTGAAACAGCCGGTATACTGACCTTTGCAACTGCTGCATATCTGCAGGTCGCACCGGATAACTCTCTGCTGATTCCGCCGGAGTATTCTGTCATCTCTTCTCATGCAATGAAGAGCCTTGTCAGCAAAAATATCAAGCGTCTGCTGATTCCGAGAACGGTTCGCTGCATTGCTGTGAATGCATTTACGTTCCTCGATTCGCTGGAACAGGTTTTCTTTGAGGAGGGTACTGAATACATTGACAGCTGTGCGCTGGCAAATTGCCGTCAGCTCCGCAGCATCGTGATTCCGGATACCGTGAAGGAAATCGGCGTCGGTGCCTTTATGAATCTGCCGATGCTGGAATCAATCCGGCTTCCTGCCGGGCTGCGGTATCTCTCTGACGAGCTGCTGAGCGGGTGCCGTTCCCTGAAAAAAGTAATCTTCGGAAACCGTGTGGAACGGATCGGTGCGGGAACCTTTGCCGGCTGTGCCTCTCTCACCAGCATGATTCTGCCGGAGGGACTGCAGTCCATCGGCAACAGCGCCTTCTGGGAATGCAAGCAGCTGCAGCGGCTTTATGTGCCGGCCAGCTGTAAATCCGTCACGCAGTCCTCGTTCGGAAACTGCCCGTATCTGACGGAACTCCATATGCCGCGCATCATTCACGATCAGAATGAAATGAAGCGCGTATTCGGTGATATTACCAATCCGACAATCACATGGCTCGATCCGGGTGCGGTTCCGCCCGCATGGAACGACGACGATGTTCTTCCGCAGCGTGAGATTCAGGAGCTTGTTGAGGAAAAGGAAAAACCGAAGAAGCCGGTTGATTTCTCCGAGCTGATTCCCTCCAATGTTCCGATTCAGGCAGCAATGTCACAGCAGGCTGCGGCCGCGGAGGATCCTTCCGGTGTAAAAGCAAAACCGGTATCCGTTGATGCTGATTCCGTACAGAAAATGGAGCGCTCCATTGCTTCCATGCAGCAGCAGATCTCCTCACTCGCTGAGACTGCACATGAAAATGCTGCTTACGGTCTTTCCGGTGTCGATCAGGGTACTATTGATAAACTGTATCAGAATCTTGCGATCATGCAGCAGAACTATCAGGCACTGGAAAAGTTCAAGGATTCTGCTGACGCAATGGCATCTCTGCAGAAGCAGATGCAGGATATGGCAATGATGCAGGAAAAGATCGAACAGATCAACGCCATGCAGCAGTCTGTCCGCGATCAGGCGCAGAAGCTCTCCGCACTCCAGGAGAAGATCGGCGCGATCAATGAAATGAAGGAACAGATCAACGCCATCACCGAGATGCAGTCGAAGATTGATTCGCTGAGCGGTGCAGAAAACGTCAGCGGCATGATTACCGATCTGGATGCCAAGCTCGATGCACTGTCTGCATTCAAGGAAAAGGCCGATGCGCTTTCCGAGCTGCAGGCCAAGCTCGATGCAATCGGCGACGTCCGGAACATGGCCGGAACGATTTCCGAGCTGCAGGCTAAGCTCGGCGCGTTTTCGGAAATGCAGAGCAAGATTGAATCAATCTCTGAGCTGGAAAAGAAAGTGGAGGCAATTCCGGATATTCAGGAAAAGGTCGATGCGATTTCCGGCATTCAGGAAAAAGTTGATGCGATTTCCGGCATTCAGGAGAAGGTTGATGCAATTTCCGAAATGCAGGAAAAGGTTGAGGCAATCGGCGATGTGACCGAACAAATCAGCATGATTCCGCAGATGCAGCAGCAGCTCGAAAATCTGAGCGAAATGCAGCAGCAGACCGCGGAACAGCTCGCTGAGATTGTGCCGACAGCCGCACAGGAGGCTGCTGTACCCGTTTCAGAACCGGCACCGGTTGTACGAACCGGAGTGCCGAACGAGGACGGCTTCATCACCCCGGATGAACCGGCATTCCTGCAGGATGCAATCTCCGGCATTCAGAACGTACAGTCTGCGCCGGAACCTGCAGCTGAGGCGCCGCAGTTCCCGTTTGAACTGCCTGCTGCGCCTGTGGTTTCTCCTGCCCCTGCCAATGCTGCGGCTGCTGATGTGTTCAATACACCGGCAGCATCCGCACCTGCGCCGGAGGTTCCGGCAGAGCCTGCTGCTGAGCCTGAGACGCCTGCAACAGCTTCTGTTCAGGAGAACTTTGAGGAGGTTCCTGCACCGCAGACAATCCCTGTTCAGCCGGCCATACCGGTTCCGCAGTCTGCTCCGGCAGCGTCTGCTGTATCTGCTGCATTTGATGACTGCATCTGTTTTGTGCCTGTTCATACCGGTGAATATCCGCTGGGTGAAAAGATCTTCACGCAGGATGTTTCCAAGCCGATGCCCGGCCCTGTGGAGCGCAGCGCTGCTCTGAAGGCCTATACCGTGATTGCATATCGCGCCTTCCGGAATTCGCAGGGCGGTGAACGGTTTGAAATCCCCGAAGGCATCCGCCGGATCGAGACACAGGCATTCTGGGATTCGCCCCGTCTGCTTGCGATCGAGATTCCGTCCACACTGACTGAGGTCGAGCCGGATGCATTCGCAGGCTGTTCCAGACTTGCAGATGTCTATGTTCCGAATGATTTCCCGGAGCGCAA
This sequence comes from Oscillospiraceae bacterium, assembly GCA_017427265.1. Taxonomy (GTDB): domain Bacteria; phylum Bacillota; class Clostridia; order Oscillospirales; family Ruminococcaceae; genus Firm-04. The sequence continues at coordinate 51,604 of JAFRTG010000004.1, forward strand.
GGCAGTTGAATATTTCATGTTCCGTCCTGAAATCAAGCTGCACTGGCCGCGCAAGAAGATTCTTTCCAGAGCCCGGATTGAGACCGTCGGCGATCTGATGGAGCAGTTTGATGATATCCTGACTGCACAGAAGGCGAAAAAGCTCGTTGTCCGGAATCACATACTCCAGATTCCGGAGGGCTATACAACGCTCGCGCCGAATTTCGCACAGGATATCGACATTCGTCAGGATGAACCGGAGCATACACTCTCTACCATTTATCTGCCGAAAAGCATCCGGCGGATTGCAGCCCGCGCATTTGCCGGCTTGGAATCCGTCAAGCATATTATTATCCCGGAAGGCTTGCAGCTCATTGACATGAATGCATTTTCCGGATGCATGGGACCTGCGCGTCTGCTTCTGCCGGATTCCGTCAGCTATATCGGACCGTTTGCGTTTGCGGCTCCCTGTCAGTATGAGCAGATTCGTCTGCCGATCACGCTGCAGTCGATCGCGGAGAATACATTCTCCAACTGCAATACGCTTGTCAGTCTCCGGATTCCGGAAAGCGTCCGGGAGATTGGTGATGCAGCACTGTCCGGCTGCAGCAATCTCAGCTCGCTGACAATTCCGCGTGCGTTCGAGTCGAGACTGCCTGCAATCCTTGACGGTCCGGTCAAAATCAATGTCAACTGGACGGATGAGCTCCGCAGCGAGAGCACGGTGCAGCCGAGCAATGCGCTCCTTACATATCTCAATCAGCGTTATGCACCTGTTTCCGAGCAGCGGCTGTTTACGCCGGAAATCAGCAAGGCCTGCGAGAATTTCAACGAACGGATCAAGGAGCTTCATGCGCATCCGATCGTCGCGGAAAACGGTCTTGCCGAAATGGCAAATCAGACGAAATTTGAAATTCCGCTTGGCGTGCTTCGCCTTTGCAGTTATTCGTTCGGCACGAATCAGCGGCTTTTGACGCTGACCGTTCCGAAGGCACTGAATGAATTTGAATATGCACCGTTCTATAACTGTGAAAAGCTGCGCGATGTGTTTGTTCCGGAGGAATTTGACCGCGATACAACGGCAGCACTCTTCATGCGCTATCCGTCTGCGCTGGTTTACTTCGGCAATGCAAGACCGATCCGTGTTCGTCAGCTGACAGCTGAATGCCCGTGGATTATGACGTCCAACGATGTTGCGGATCTTGATTCGTCCGTTGGCTCCATTCAGGTTCCGGAAGGCTATCTTGTGATCGGTTCCTTTATGTATCACGGCATTCTCGGCAAGCCGAATCTGAAGCGGCTTGTGCTTGCTTCGTCTGTCAGATTGATCGGAACGAGCGCATTCTCACATCTTGACAATCTGGAAGAGATCATTTGTCCGGAAGGACTGCTTGCGGTTGAGCCGGAAGCCTTTGTTGAATGCAGCGGACTCAGACGCATTATATTCCCCGGTACGCTCCGCTTCCTCGGAAAGCGCGCGCTCGTCGGGTGCGTTAATCTGGAAGAGATTGTGCTGCCGAAGCGCTTTGAGAGCTGCACGTCTGAGATTCTCCGCGAATGCCCGAGAGTCAGATTTGTCTGGTGCGACGATGCTCCGGTTGAAGCGTATTCTGCACCGGCACCGGCACCTGTTGCGGAAGCGCCTGCCGAAGCCGTTCCCGAACAGACTGCTGTGCCTGATACTCCGGTTCCTGTCAACAACCCGGCATACGGTGAAGTGACTGTTCACGCTGAAAATGCATATGTTTCGCCGTCCGCAGTACAGCCTTTCGCGGCTGCTGAGCCCGCACAGGCCGAAGCGCCTGTTCCTGAGGCAGTTCAGCCGGAGGCGACTGCTCTTCCTGAGGTGACAGAACCTGTACCGGCCGTGAATGCAGACTTTGAAGAGGTCATTGCAGATATGACCGGCGGACAGCCTGAGGAGATTGCTCCGGATGCTGATGAAGCAGCTTTGTCTGATCGTCTGCCTGAGGAATTTGATGAGCCGGAAGATCTGGATGATATTCCGGACGATGAGATTTCTGAAAAGTTTACAGAAGAGCTTGCGGATATTATCTCGGATATCTTTGAAAAGCCGCCGCTTGAGGTTATGGGTCTGAGCGATGAGGCGCATACGCTGAGCGAAACGGATGCTTCCGTGAAGGAAGTCGCTGCTGAAAACGACACGCCGTTTGTTTCGCTCGATGAGATTACCGAGGAGCTTGCCAATGCCGGCGAGGAACTCAGTGAAGCGGTTGAAGAAGCAGCTGACGAGATTACTGAGGAAGCAGCGCCTTCGCTCGACGAGCTCGAATCCTTCGCAGATGAAACTGCAGATAAGGTTGAGGAAATCGCTGAGGATATTGCTGAGGAAGCAGCGCCGTCTCTCGACGAACTCGAATCGCTCGCTGATGAAACTGCTGAAACGGTTGAGGAAATCGCGGAAGATACCGCTGAGGAAGCAGCGCCTTCGTTCGACGAACTCGAATCCTTCGTAGATGAAACCACTGAAACGGCTGAGGAAATCACCGAAGATATCGCTGAGGAAGCAGCGCCTTCGCTCGACGATCTCGAATCCTTCGCGGACGAAACCGCAGATACGGTTGAGGAAATCGCAGAGGATATTGCTGAGGAAGCAGCGCCTTCGCTCGACGAACTCGAATCGCTCGCTGATGAAACCGCGGAAGATTCCGCTGAGGAAGCAGAGCCTTTGCTCGACGCACTCGAATCCTTCGTGGATGAAACCGCAGAAACGGTTGAGGAAATCGCGGAAGATACCGCTGAGGAAGCCGAGCCTTCGCTCGACGAACTCGAATCGTTTGCGGACGAAACCGCAGATACGGTTGAGGAAATCGCAGAGGATATTGCTGAGGAAGCAGCGCCTTCGCTCGACGAACTCGAATCCTTCGTGGATGAAACCGCAGAAACGGTTGAGGAAATCGCGGAAGATACCGCTGAGGAAGCCGAGCCTTCGCTCGACGCACTCGAATCGTTTGCGGATGAAACTGCTGAAACAGTTGAGGAAATCGCAGAGGATATTGCTGAGGAAGCAGCGCCTTCGCTCGACGCACTCGAATCGCTTACGGATGAAACCGAAGAAACAATCGAAGAAACTGCTGAGGAGATCACAGAGGAAGTTACCGAAGAGACCGAGACAGCACTTGATTCGTTTGAATCCATCGGAGACGCACTCTTTAAGGATGACGAGAAACCTGCTGCAGAAGCTGTTCAGGAATCCGAAGAAGCGGCAGATGCACCTGCGCCTGTCACGCTGTCGATGCTCGAAGAAATCGGTCCGGATTCGTTTGGCGGCAAGCCGCTCGCGCCGGAGACGCATACAGAGCCCGGTCTGCATGACAGAACCGCAGGTCTTGAGAGCCTCCTGAGTGCGATCGGGAATGATGAGACTGCTCCGGCCGTACAGCCGGAACAGAGCAAACCTGTTTCTGATACGGCCGAAACAACGAAGGCCGATGAGAAAACCTATGATATCCCGGCGGACGGCAAGTTCACCGCAAGAGAGCGCCGCAAGTATTATGACAGCGAGCCTGTTCTTGAGATTCCGCGCGGATATCTCGAAGTCCGTGCCGGTGCGTGCGCCGGTTTGGAGAATCTGGAAACGCTGATCCTGCCTGATACGATTGTTAAGATCGGCAGCGGCGCGTTCTCTGATTCGACAGCACTGACAAATGTCACAATTCCGCTTTCCGTCAAGGAAATCGCAGAGGATGCTTTTGAAGGCTGCGATGCGATCCGGAATGTCACAATGCCGCTTGCACTGGAATGGATTGCTCCTGTTCTGTTTAATCAGGATACCGTCATTACATGGCTTGAGGAAAACGCCGAGCAGGAAGAACAGCAGGTCGGCGACGGCAGATATACCAGACAGGTTCGGAAGGAGCTCTATCACGGGGAACCGACGCTGATTATCCCCGAAGGCTTCACGGAGATTCGTCCGGGTGCCTGCGCAGGACTTGAAACGATCACGGAGGTTGTGCTCCCCAGCACGCTGACCAAGATTTGCTCCGGCGCGTTCTCTGAATGTGTTTCGCTCCGTGTGCTGGATATTCCGGCCAATGTGACCGAACTGGAAGAGGATGCTTTTGAGGATTGTACTGCATTGCGGATGGTCGCAATTCCGTCGCATCTTGAGAAACAGGCGAGAGCCTGCTTCCCGGAGGCAGATCTTGCAATTCTCGACTGATAATTTAACAAAAATCGCCGCGAAAGCTCATCTTTCGCGGCGATTTGCTTTGATGTCGGCCGGAATTCCGGAAAATCTTTGAAAATCTGGCTGAATCCTCTTGTTTTTTCTCTTCAGTTGTGCTATAATATAATGAGAATTTTCAGAAAGGGGTGCCCAATATGATCGTGATCGAAAACCATATTGGCAGTATTCGAGTCACCAAAGCGTATTTGTATGCTTTGATCGAGCATACCGTAACGAACTGCTTCGGTGTTGCTGACCTGAACGACTCTTCTCCGATTGAGACCGTAAAAACAATGCTGTTCCCGAGCGATATCCGCCGCGGGATCCGGCTGCGTGCCCGCAAAAACCAGCTTGTGGTAGATTTGCATATTGTAACCGGTATCGGTGCGAATATGTCTGCTATCACGGACAGCATCCGCAATAAGGTTCGGTATGCGATTGAGCAGGCAACCGGTTTTGAACCGGCTGCGATCAATGTTTATATTGACGGCATTCGCGCGTAAGAAGTGGAGGATCAGATCTTGATTACGGGAAAACAGTTAAAAGCGGCGATTATCCATGCTGCGATTTTGATTACCAATCAGCGGCGTTCGGTCGATGAACTGAATGTCTATCCGGTTCCGGACGGCGATACCGGAACCAATATGTCCATGACGATCAGCGCTGCAAAGCGTGAGCTTGAGCTGCTTTCGGATGACGTCACCGTCTCCGAGGTTGCCGATGTGACGGCTTCTTCGATGCTGCGCGGTGCGCGCGGCAATTCCGGTGTCATTACATCGCTGCTGTTCCGCGGCTTTTCCAAGGGACTTGCAGGTATGACAACTGCCGGCAATGCAGATTTTGCAAACGCTTTGGAACTGGGTGTCGCCGGTGCATACAAGGCTGTCATGAAACCGACGGAAGGTACGATTCTGACGGTTTCGCGTATGGCGGCGAATAAGGCACAGGAACTGGCCAAGACCGATATTGACGATATCGAATTCTGGCAGGGCGTTCTGGATGAGGCAAATGCCGTCCTCAAGCAGACGACAGAGATGCTCCCGGCACTGAAAAAGGCAAATGTTGTCGATGCCGGCGGTCAGGGCTTTTGCATTATCATCGGCGGTATGCTGGATTCCTTCCGCGGTGAAGCAGCGCCGGAGGAGGCAGCTGAGACAAAAGCTGCCGCACCGGATCCGACTGTGGACTTCAATTCCGCCGTTGCGCAGTATGACGAGGAAATCAATTTCACATACTGCACCGAATTCATCATTGAGAAGAACGATTCGTCCGTAGACGGTGCTAAGCTGCGCGCTTACCTCGAAACGATCGGCGACTGTGTCGTTGTCGTGGAGGACGACGAAATCATCAAGGTGCATGTGCATACCGATGCGCCGGGTCTTGCACTGACCAAGGCACTGGAATTCGGTCATTTTATCAACGATCCGAAGCCGAAGGTCGAGAACATGCGGATTCAGCATGAGGGCAAGGTCAAGGAAGCGAAGATTGTCAAACAGCAGGATGTTGTGCCGGTTGAGCCGACCAAGGATTTCGGCTTTGTTGCTGTTGCAGCAGGCGGCGGCATCGAGCGTACCTTCCTTGATCTCGGTGTCGATCAGGTTGTCAAGGGCGGTCAGACCATGAATCCTTCCACGGACGATATTCTCCGTGCAATTCATGCGACACCCGCCAGAACCGTTTTCGTGCTGCCAAATAACAAAAACATTATCATGGCAGCTGAGCAGGCGATCAACCTTGCAAACCGGAACGTTGTTGTTTTGCAGACCCGCACGATTCCGCAGGGCATTTCCGCGATGCTTGCTTTTGACGAAAGCGTCGATCTGAATGAAAACCGCACGCAGATGACAAAGGCGTTTGAGCGCGTTTCGTCCGGTTCGGTTACATTTGCAGCCCGCGATTCTGAGCTTGACGGCCAGAAGATTAAGAAAAACGAAGTGCTTGCACTCGATAACGGCAAGCTGTTGTTCACGGAAAAAGACGTCAACAAGGCTGCATATAAGCTGACCAAGAAAATGGTCAAGGGCGATTCCAGCTATGTGACGCTGATCTACGGTGCGGATGTCACCGAGGAGAAGGCACAGCAGCTTTACGATCAGCTTTCCGCAAAGCTGAAGGATCGTGTGGAGATTACGCTCCTGCACGGCGGACAGCCTGTTTACTACTATCTGATCTCTGTTGAATAATACTTGGAAAAGGACGGGTCTTCCGTCCTTTTCTGTTATGAATCGGAGGAGCACAATGCTGAAGCGACAGTATCATAAAGAAATGGCAGCGGAAATCGAGCGGATTCCTTCCGGCACAGTGCCGAGGCTGCTGCTGCACAGCTGCTGCGGTCCGTGCAGTACAGCGGTTCTGGAACAGCTGATCCCTTTTTTTGAAATCGTCCTGTTCTTCTACAATCCGAATATTGCACCGCAGGAGGAATTTGACCGCAGACTTGAAACACAGAAGCAGCTTTTGGATCAGCTGCAGCATCCGCATCCGATTACGCTGATTGCGCCGCCCTATGACGACGCGCCGTTCTGGGATGCGGTCAAAGGCGCCGAGCATACCCCGGAAATGGGGGAGCGCTGTGAAAAATGCATCGCGCAGCGTCTGGAAGAAGCAGCCAAAGCTGCTGACCGCTACGGCTGCGAATGGTTTGCAACGACGCTGACCGTCAGTCCGCATAAAAATGCGCCGTATATCAACGAATGCGGCGAAGCGATTGCGGCACGGTATCAGGCACGTTTTCTGACTTCGGATTTCAAGAAGGGCGGGGGATATGCAAGGTCAGTTGCGCTATCTGCCGAATACGGGTTGTATCGGCAGGATTACTGCGGCTGCCCGATGTCTCTGCGGGAAGCGGAGGAACGTCGAGCAGAACGGGAGAAGAAACAGAAAATGACGTAAATACGTCACTCAACCAGCGGTTCCTGTACTTTTTCAGCGGTTTGTGATAGGATATTCTCAGGAACAGCGAAGGGCGCTGCTCCAAAACATGTCAAAGGAGTTGACCGGAATGGATCAGATTCAGATCGGCAGATTCATCGCTGCCTGCCGCAAGGAGCAAGGTATGACACAGGCACAGCTCGCCGAAAAAATGGGCGTCTCCGACCGTGCCGTGTCAAAATGGGAGACCGGAAAGAACATGCCGGATTCCTCTATTATGCTGGAGCTCTGTGACGAACTGGGCATTACCGTCAACGACCTGCTGAACGGAAGGAGAATTACAATGGACAACTACAAGGAAACCGCTGAAAAAACAATGCTCGAAATGCGAGCCATGAAGGAACAGAATGACCGGATGCTGCTGCAGACGGAAACGCTGCTTGGCTCTGTGTCAGTTGCTTTTCTGCTTATCATGTGCGTTCTGGCAAAATATCTGCCGATTCAGCCGTGGATTCAGGCCGTACTGATCGCCGTCGGGCTTGTGCAGCTGATTCCGTGCGTATATTACGCGCTGCGAATTGAGCAGAGTGCCGGATATTACAAGTGCAGCAGCTGCGGCGAAAGCTGGATTCCGCAGTATTCGCAGGTATTATTTGCTCCGCACTTCGGCAGAAGCAGAAAAATGACCTGCCCGCACTGCGGCAAACGGGTTTATCACAAGAAAGTCTTAACAAAAGACTGAGAAATTGTAACCCATCGATAAAATCGTTATTTTTTTCACAATGTCTCCGGATTTTACTTGACAAAGTCGTAAAAACATAGTATACTATATATTAGATTCCGTCAGAAGTGTATCTTACCGTTTTTCTGCGCGGTATCACATCCACGAATGAATACTAAATGGAGGCGTTTACAATGAGCAGAGTTTACAATTTCAGCGCAGGCCCGGCTGTTCTGCCGGAGGAGGTGCTGCAGGAATGTGCAGCAGAGATGATGGATTACAAGGGATGCGGCATGTCCGTTATGGAGATGTCCCACCGTTCCAAGGTTTACGATCAGATCATTAAGGAAGCAGAGCAGGATCTGCGCGACCTGATGAACATTCCGGATAACTACAAGGTGATCTTCCTGCAGGGCGGTGCATCCCTCGTCTTTGCTGAGGTTCCGATGAACCTGATGAAGAACGGCAAGGCTGCTTATATCATCACCGGTCAGTGGGCAAAGAAGGCTGCTGCTGAAGCTGAGAAGTACGGCGAGGTCGTCAAGGTTGCTTCGTCTGCTGACAAGACCTTCTCCTATATTCCGGATTGCTCTGATCTCGACATTCCGGAGGATGCAGACTATGTCTACATCTGCGAGAACAATACGATTTACGGCACGAAGTTCTGGCAGCTGCCGAACACCAAGGGGCACATCCTTGTTTCGGACGTTTCCTCCTGCTTCCTGTCTGAGCCGATCGACGTCTCCAAGTACGGCGTTGTTTACGGCGGTGTCCAGAAGAACGTCGGCCCGTCCGGTGTGCAGATCGTGATCGTCCGCGAGGATCTGATCGCTGACGGCCCTGCATTCAAGCAGTGCCCGACCATGTGCGACTGGAAGATTCAGGCAGAGAACGAGTCCCTTTACAACACGCCTCCCTGCTACGGCATCTATGTCTGCGGCAAGGTCTTCAAGTGGATCAAGAAGATGGGCGGCCTTGAGGGCATGAAGGCTCACAACGAGAAGAAGGCAAAGATTCTTTATGATTTCCTCGATCAGAGCAAGCTGTTCAAGGGCACTGTCGAGAAGAAGGATCGTTCTATCATGAATGTTCCGTTTATCACCGGCGACGATGAGCTCGACAAGAAGTTTGTTGCTGAGGCAAAGGCTGCCGGCTTCGAGAACCTCAAGGGTCACAGAACCGTCGGCGGTATGCGTGCTTCGATCTACAATGCAATGCCGATCGAGGGCGTTGAGAAGCTCGTTGCTTTCATGAAGAAGTTTGAGGAAGAGAACGCTTGATTGATATTTTGATGACTATTTTTCTGCTGACAGATGCCGTGTATTTATTATATGGCATCTGAAGGCAGAAAAATATCATATTTGCGGGCAAATAACGGTCAGACACGGCGCGCGGTAGCGCAGCTGCGGGCTGATCCGGAACTTAGCCTGCTCTGTTTCTTCTTAACCGAATAAGAAAGGATGGATTTCCCATGTTTCAGGTACAGACTTTAAATAAGATTTCTCCGGTTGGTCTTGCTCAGCTGGGTGAGAACTATCAGATCGCAGATACAGTTGATAATCCGGATGCAATTCTGGTTCGCTCTGCTGTTATGCACGAGATGGAATTCGGCAGCAATCTGCTCGCAATCGCAAGAGCAGGCGCCGGTGTCAACAACATTCCGCTTGACCGCTGCGCAGAGGAAGGCATTGTTGTCTTCAATACGCCGGGCGCAAATGCAAACGGCGTTAAGGAGCTCGCACTTGTTGGTATGCTGCTTGCTTCCCGTGATATCGTCGGCGGTATCAACTGGGTTCAGACCATCAAGGGCGAAGAGACCGTCGCAAAGATGGTTGAAAAAGGCAAGTCCAAGTTTGCCGGCACTGAGATCAAGGGCAAGAAGCTCGGTATCATCGGCCTCGGCGCAATCGGCGGCCCGCTCGGTAATGCTGCAATTCACCTCGGCATGGAGGTCTACGGCTGCGACCCGTATATCTCTGTTGAGGCTGCATGGAATCTGTCCCGTGCGATCCATCACGTAAAGACCCGTGAGGAGATCTTCAAGAACTGCGATATCATCAGCGTTCATACGCCGCTCGTCAAGAACGAGGATCCCAACATTGCAACGGAAAAGATGATCAACGCAGATACCATCGCTATGATGAAGGACGGCGTTATCATTCTGAACTTTGCGCGTGACCTTCTGGTCGATGACGAGGCAATGGAAGCTGCTCTGAAATCCGGCAAGGTTCGCAAGTATGTGACCGATTTCCCGAATGCAAAGACTGCCGGCATGGAAGGCGTCATTGCGATTCCGCACCTCGGTGCATCGACCGAAGAGGCTGAGGACAACTGCGCTGCAATGGCTGCAAAGGAGCTCGTTGACTACCTCGAAAACGGCAACATCAAGAACAGCGTCAACTTCCCGAATGCTGAGATGAACGCAGTCGGCAAGAAGATCTGCATTCTGCACAAGAATGTCCCGGCTGTGATTGCTCCGCTGACCGCTGCAATCAGCAATGCCGGCGGCAACATTGAGAACATGGTGAATGCAAGCCGCAAGGACTATGCATATACGATGATTGATGTGACCGGCGCAGACGCAGATGCGATTGCTGAGTCGATGAAGAGCATCGAAGGTGTCATCCGCATTCGTGTGATCGGCTGATTATCTGAAAACAGCAGAACGGCATACGTAAAAACGTATGCCGTTCTTTCTATGCCATAACAAATCCCCGGCCAGACAGACCGGGGATTTTGATTCTGTATCAGGATTATGCTTCCATGACCGGCATCCAGTGGGATACCTCAAAGCCCTGTGCGTTCAGCTTGTCAAGCACCGCATTGCGCTCCTGCTTGGTCAACGCAGCCGGAATCAATGCAGCGTTTTTGACAGCAGTGACCGGGATATCATTGTGACTCTGCTCTGCAAGCAGTTCAGAGATCAGCTGACTGGATTTTACGGTATCTGCATCCTGTGCGAAGCGGATAAACATGCCGCAGTTAAGCTCGTCAACACCGGCGATAAAGTCCTGCGTACCGGTATCGACCCAATTCTGCGAGAACACTGTCTGATTGTGCTTGATAGCTTCGATGATGTCGCCCATGACGGCACTGGCCGTCGGCAGCTTGCCGGCACCGCGTCCGCAGAAATATGCGCGGTCGATTGCATCGCCGCAGACCTCAACGCAGTTGAAAACGCCGTCAACACGGGAGATCATATTCGTATACGGGACAAACATCGGCATGACAGCCGGCAGAATGCGGCCGTCATCGAGCTGTCTGACCATTGCAATCAGCTTGACAGCGCCTTTGAGTGCGTCTGCGGCTGCAGCATCATCCAGCGTAATCTCACGGATGCCCTTGGTGTATACGCTTGCAGGATAAACATGCTTTCCGAATGCCAGCGATGCCAGAATGCAGATTTTTCTGCAAGCATCATGGCCGTCAACGTCAGCACTCGGCTCGCGTTCTGCATAGCCGTGCTTCTGCGCCTTGGCAAGCGCATCCTCAAAGGTCATGCCGTCAGTCAGCATCTTGTTGAGGATGTAGTTTGTGGTGCCGTTCAGGATACCGTAAATCTCTGTGATCGAGTTGGCTGCAAGGCAACGGTGCAGCGGACGGATAATCGGGATTGCACCGCCGACGCTCGCTTCAAAGAAACAGTTGCAGTTGTGCGCGTTTGCTACTGCGAGCAGTTCTGCACCCTTCTGCGCAATCAGCTCCTTGTTGGATGTTGCAACGCTGATTCCGCGCTGGAGGCACTGCATCAGATAGGAAAATGCGGGCTCGACACCGCCCATGCACTCTGCCACAACGCTGATTTCCGCGTCTGCAAGAATTGTATCCATGGACTTCGTAAATTTTTCCGCATAGGGAGAATCCGGAAAATCGCGCAGATCAAGAATATAGCCCAGTTCCATCTGCGTACCGGCCTTTTCCTCAATCTTGCTTCGGTTCTTATAAAATAGTTCGACAACGCCGGAACCGACCGTTCCGTAACCCAAAACTGCAAATTTCTTCATACCTTTTCGCTCCGCCTGCCGGAGCTTTTCAACCTCATTTCTGTATATTATAAATTGTATCGGCCGTTCTGCTTCAGGAACCCGAAAGCAGCCGGACCTCGACAACGCCCTTGCGTTCCGCCAGCGTACTGACCAGTGCGCTGACCTGCGCAGAATCCTGCAGCCGGAACGAAACTGTCACAGTGGCGGCACCGTCAACCGGAATGCTCTGATTCAGTGTCATGACGTTCGCGTTTGCATCGGTCAGAACCTGAAGGACACCGGAGAGAACGCCCGCTTCATCATGCAGCAGCAGATAGACGGTGAAGATATGATCCTTCATCTGCTCCTCATAGACAAACACGGAATCCCTGTACTTATAGAACGCGCTGCGGGAGATTCCCACGGCGCGGCAGGCAGCGGATGAACTTTTCTCTTCACGGTTTGCAAGCATACGTTTGACGGTCAGTGTTTTCATGATGACTTCCGGCAAAACGGAAGCATCCACGACGACCCAGTTTTTGGAATGATCGGACATGGCGCTGAACAGCCCCCTCGGATTCATCCGCCTGTGACGGACAGTTGTTTTTCTAACATGCTCATTATACCATATTATTCTCATATTGTCAACCCCTGAAATTTCCGTTTCCTCTCCGTTCAGACCGTATAAAAGCATCCAAGATACGACGGAAAAAGCGGCTGCAAATTCCTGTAATATTTTCTCCTGATTCAACTTTTTGTAACGGAAAAAACTGTATTTTGCTTTTCTTTTCCACATATAAGTAAAACATAAAAATAATCAGAAACGTCTTGACAAATATTACAATATCTGTTAGAATAGGTACAGACACGAGGTATAGTGCCGGACGGATGGTCTAAACACTATATCTTGTGTTTAGACACAATTTTCTTCCTTTTGCAGGAACATACGGCAATTTATTATCTGCATAGTTTTAACTAAAAATCAGAAAATGAGGTATTTACGTGAAAATCGCCGGATTTCAAAAACTGACATTGCTTGACTTCCCCGGAAAAACGGCTTGTACGGTTTTCACATGGGGCTGTAATCTGCGCTGTCCGTTCTGTCACAACGCAGGACTTGTCACGGAACCGTTTGAAGAAGCATTGACAACGGACGAGTTGTATGCGTATTTGAAAAAGCGGGCCGGGCTGCTCGACGGCGTCTGCATTACCGGCGGCGAACCGCTGCTCCAGCCTGATCTTTCTGATTTTATTCTGCCGATCCGGGAGATGGGCTATGCCGTGAAGCTCGACACGAACGGCACCAATCCCGAAAAGCTGCGGGAATTTTGCGAGAGCGGACTCGTTGATATGGTTGCAATGGACATTAAGAACAGCCCCGAAAAATATGCTGTCACCGCCGGTACGGAGCGGATCAGCATTGACGCGGTGAACCGGAGTGTCCGCTACCTGATGCAGCAGGGGAGGATCCCCTATGAGTTCCGCACAACAGTCGTCAGACAGTACCATACGGATGAGGACTTTGAAGCAATCGGAAAATGGATCCGCGGGGCAGAAGCGTATTTCCTGCAATGTTTTCAGAATACCGGTCATCTGATTGACAGCAGTCTGACCGGATGCACGCCGTCCGAGATGCGGGGCTTTCTTGAAGTCGTCCGTCAAGACGTGCCAAATGCCGCACTGCGCGGAATTTGATTCTCGGATAGATATATATTTCAGGAGGTATTTTTCATGTATCAGGTTACCAAACGTGACGGAAAAGTGGTAGAGTTCGAGATTACCAAAATCGCTGAAGCGATCCGTAAGGCATTTGATGCGCAGAACAAGCAGTATCATCCTTCCGTGATTGACTTTCTTGCACTGCGCGTGACTGCTGACTTTGAAGCCAAGATCAAAGACGACATGATCGCCGTGGAAGATATTCAGGACAGCGTTGAGCATGTGCTCGGTGAAGCGGGATACAGCGATGTTGCCAAGGCTTATATTCTCTACCGCAAGCAGCGTGAAAAGCTCCGTAACATGAAGTCCACGATTCTGGACTATAAAGATACCGTTGACAGCTATGTCAAGGTCACGGACTGGCGTGTCAAGGAGAACTCGACCGTTACCTATTCCGTCGGCGGCCTGATTCTGAACAACTCCGGTGCGATTACCGCAAATTACTGGCTTTCTGAAATTTACGATGAGGAGATTGCCAATGCACACCGTTCGGGTGATATGCATATCCACGACCTTTCCATGCTGACCGGATATTGCGCGGGCTGGTCGCTCAAGCAGCTGATTCAGGAAGGCCTCGGCGGCGTGGAGGGCAAGATCACCTCTGCACCGGCCAAGCATCTTGCAACGCTCTGTAACCAGATGGTCAATTTCCTCGGCATCATGCAGAATGAATGGGCAGGTGCACAGGCATTTTCTTCGTTTGATACCTATCTGGCTCCGTTCGTCAAGGAGGATAACCTGCCTTACGATCAGGTAAAGAAGTGCATCGAATCCTTTGTATTCGGCGTTAATACACCGTCCCGCTGGGGTACACAGGCGCCGTTCTCCAACATCACGCTGGACTGGACGGTTCCGAATGACCTTGCAGAGCTGAACTGCATCGTCGGCGGCAAGGAGATGCCCTATAAATATAAAGACTGCAAAAAAGAAATGGATATGGTCAACAAGGCCTTTATTGAGACCATGATTGAGGGCGATGCGCAGGGCAGAGGCTTCCAGTATCCGATTCCGACCTATTCGATCACCAGAGATTTTGACTGGTCTGAGACCGAGAATAACCGTCTCCTGTTTGAGATGACTGCAAAATACGGCACACCGTACTTCTCCAACTATATCAACAGTGACATGGAGCCGAGCGATATCCGCAGCATGTGCTGCCGTCTCCGCCTGGATCTCCGTGAGCTGCGCAAAAAGAGCGGCGGCTTCTTCGGAAGCGGCGAAAGCACCGGTTCTGTCGGCGTTGTTACGCTGAACATGCCGCGTCTTGCATATCTTTCTGAGAACGAGCAGGATTTCTATCACCGTCTTGACAAGCTGATGGACATTGCTGCACGCAGCCTCAAAATCAAGCGCACGATCATTACCAAGCTCCTCAATGAAGGACTTTATCCGTATACCAAGCGCTACCTCGGCACACTTGACAACCACTTCTCGACGATCGGCCTGATTGGTATGAACGAAGCAGGTCTGAATGCCAAGTGGATCCGCAAGGACATGACGCACGCTGAGACGCAGGAATTCACCAAGCAGGTGCTTGATCACATGCGGGAGCGTCTGATGGAATATCAGGAAAAATACGGCGATCTCTATAATCTTGAGGCGACACCGGCTGAATCCACAACCTTCCGTTTTGCAAAGCACGATACGGCTCAGTATCCGGATATCGTCACCGCGGCAGACGCCGGAAAAACACCCTACTATACCAACAGCTCGCATCTGCCGGTCGGCTTCTCTGAGGATATTTTCTCTGCACTTGACATTCAGGATGATCTGCAGACCCGCTACACATCCGGTACTGTTTTCCATGCATTCCTCGGCGAAAAGCTGCCGGACTGGAAGGCTGCTGCAACGCTCGTCCGCAAGATCGCAGAAAATTACAAGCTGCCGTACTATACGATGTCCCCGACCTATTCTGTCTGCCGCAACCACGGCTATCTGGTCGGTGAGCAGTATAAATGTCCGGAATGCGGTGCTGAGACGGAGGTTTACAGCCGTATTACTGGCTATTACCGTCCGGTCAAGAACTTCAACGACGGCAAGGCACAGGAATTCAAGGATCGCAAGGAATATGTCGTTGAAAACAGCATTCTGAAGCGCAAGGGCGCAGTCAATGTGCCGGAATCCGTCGGCGCGGTGAAGTCCGGCGAGACTGCACAGGAAATTCTGCTCTTTGCGACCAGAACCTGCCCGAACTGCAAGATGGCAGAGCGTTTCCTCGGCGAAGCGGGTCTTGCTTATAAGAAGGTCATTGCCGATGAGGAACCGGAGCTGGTCGAGAAGTTTGATATTCATCAGGCACCGACATTGGTTGTCGTTTCCGGTGATGCCTATGAAAACATCGTAAATGTCTCCAATATCCGCAGATTCACGGAAGAGACTGTCAAGCAGAATCGGAAATGAGCATGAATCAGTTGTATGATATTGCGGTTGTCGGATCGGGTCCTGCCGGTCTGACAGCCGCACTCTATGCACGCCGTGCCGGAAAATCCGTGCTTGTGATCGAGAAAGAAAATTTCGGCGGACAGATCACATTCTCCCCGAAGATCGAAAACTATCCGACTGCAATGGCAATCAGCGGTGCAGAATTTGCAGAAAAGCTGCTTGCGCAGGCTGAGGCACACGGTACCGTGCTGGAGATGGACAATATTGCTGCGATGGAGCGGCAGGGAGCAGAATTCGTGCTGAAAGGCGAATACGGGCAGTATCGCGCGAAAGCTGTCATTCTCGCAACCGGCTCGCGTCACAGAACACTCGGACTCGCGCATGAAGCCGAACTGACCGGCCGCGGCGTCTGCTATTGCGCTGTGTGCGACGGCGCATTTTTCAAGGATCAGGACGTCGCTGTGATCGGCGGCGGCAATACGGCGTTGCAGGACGCGGTTTTTCTTTCAGAGCTATGCACATCTGTAACGATCGTGCAGAATCTGCCGGAGCTGACCGGTGATCCTGTTTTGCAGCAGAAAATCAAAGAGCTGGAAAATGTCAGCGTAATCTGCGAGGCAACTGTTGATACGCTGCTCGGCGAGAAGCAGCTGACCGGCATCCGGATTCTGCGCGGTGCAGAAAAAACGCCGGAGGTGCTGGCAGTCAGCGGTATGTTTGTTGCGATCGGGCAGCAGCCTGAAAATGAACCGTTTGCGTCGTTTTCCGCATTGGACGGCTACGGCTATCTGATTGCCGACGAGCGCTGTACAACTGATACGGCGGGTGTTTTTGTTGCGGGCGACTGCCGGACAAAACAAATCCGTCAGGTTGTAACCGCTGTTGCAGACGGTGCTGCCGCGGCTCTTGCGGCCTGCCGTTATCTCGATCAATAATTTTCAAACAGCAAAATCGGATGCCCGGTTTTGCTGTTTTATATTTCCGCGAACGCCTTGACTTTTTTTGCGAAATATGATATAATTTTCACATAAATGCGATGATGGAACAGAATACCTGACCGCCCGGCGGCAGAGATTTCCTGTTTGCCGATGCACCTGAGTTCGCGGTTTTGATCTGCGTTTGACCGCAGCCAGCGCATACAGAATTCTGTCTCTTTTCCGGCTTAACGGAAAGAGACTTTTGTTTTATCAGCGATACGATGACGAAAACGGAGGATAAAAATATGATGCATCCCGAAAAGTATACGCGGCAGTTTTTTGAAGCACCTGATTCATCCGGCAGCTGGATGAAAAAATCTTATATTGAGAAAGCACCGATCTGGTGCAGCGTCGATCTGCGGGACGGCAATCAGGCGCTTGAAATCCCGATGAATCTTCACGAAAAGCTGGAATTCTTTTCGACGCTTGTCAGCATCGGCCTGAAAGAAATCGAAATCGGATTTCCTGCTGCTTCCGAGACAGAATACGAATTCTGCCGTGCGCTGATCGAGGAGGATCTGATTCCGGATGATGTTACCATTCAGGTACTGACACAGTCCCGTGAGCACATCATCGAAAAAACCTTTGAGGCGCTGAAAGGCTGCAAAAAGGCGATTGTCCATCTTTATAATCCGATCTCGCCAGCACACCGCGAGCAGGTTTTCCGCATGAGCAAGGATGAAATCCGCGAAATTGCCGTAACCGGTGCGCGACTTTGCAAAGAATACTGCGAGAAAACCGGCTGCGATTACCGGTTTGAGTATTCGCCGGAATTCTTCTCCGGCACGGAGCCGGAGTATGCACTTGAAGTCTGCAATGCCGTGCTGGATGTCTGGCAGCCAACGCCGGAGCATCCGGTTATCATCAATCTGCCGGACACGGTTCAGGTTTCCATGCCGCATGTGTTTGCAAATCAGGTTGCGTATATGTGCGCAAATCTCAGATACCGCGACAGCGTGATCGTTTCGCTGCATCCGCATAATGACCGCGGATGTGCGGTTGCGGATGCGGAAATGGGTCTGCTTGCAGGGGCTGACCGTGTTGAAGGTACGCTGTTCGGCAACGGCGAGCGTACCGGAAACGTCGATCTGATTACGCTTGCACTGAATATGTATTCGCAGGGTGTGGATCCGCAGCTTGATTTCAGCGATGTTCCCGCAATCACCGAAATGTATACCCGTGTCACGAGAATGGAAGTCAGCGACCGTCAGCCCTATACCGGAAAGCTCGTTTATGCGGCGTTCAGCGGATCGCATCAGGATGCGATTGCCAAGGCACTGAAATGGCGCAGCGAGAACGGTTCGCAGCACTGGGCAGTGCCGTATCTGCCGATTGACCCGGATGATATCGGCCGCGTTTATGACGGTGATGTGATCCGCATCAACAGCCAGTCCGGCAAGGGCGGCATCGGATATATTCTCGAAACCAAATTCGGCTACAATCTTCCGAAGCGGATGCGCGAGGACGTCGGTTATCTCGTCAAGGGCATTTCCGACCGCGAGCATAAGGAGCTGCAGCCTGCAGAAGTCTTTGAAATCTTCCGGCGGCATTATATCAATCTTACCGCGCCGCTGAACGTGACGGATGTGCATTTTGTTCAGCATAACGGCATAGAGGCTACGGTTGATATTGAATACAAGGGCGAAATCGCATCTGCAACCAACAGCGGAAACGGCCGTCTGGATGCTGTCAGCAATGCTGTCCGTTCTTATACAGGGCTTGAATTTACTTTGCATTCGTATACGGAGCATGCACTGGAAGTCGGTTCCTCGTCGCAGGCGGTTTCGTATGTTGAAATTACGACCGGCAGCGACTCTTCCTATTGGGGCACCGGCATTGACAATGATATCATAACATCTTCGATTAAGGCGTTTATCAGTGCAATCAATAATATGCTGAACGATATCGGATGACCCGTGCGGCGGCATTTTGCCGCACAGAAGGAAGGTGTTCTGATGGGAATGACGATGACGCAGAAAATTCTGGCTTCCCATGCCGGAAAAGACGCTGTGCAGGCGGGCGAGCTGGTCCTTGCATCGCTCGATAGAGTGCTCGGCAATGACATTACATCTCCGGTTGCGATCCGCGCTTTTGAACAGCTTGGAAAAGAAACGGTCTTTGATGCGGATAAGATCACAATGGTTATGGATCATTTCGTACCGAATAAGGATATCAAGGCTGCGGAGCAATGCTGCCAGTGCAGAGAATTCTGCCGAGCGCATCAGATTTCAGGGTTCTATGATGTCGGCAAAATGGGCATTGAACATGCACTGCTGCCTGAACAGGGACTTGTAACGGCCGGCGATCTTGTCATCGGTGCAGATTCACACACCTGCACTTACGGAGCCCTCGGTGCGTTCTCAACCGGTGTCGGTTCGACAGATATGGCATGTGCAATGGCCATCGGCAAGGCGTGGTTCCGTGTTCCTTCTGCGATTCGCGTGCAGCTGAACGGAACGCTTCGGAAATATGTCACCGGAAAGGACGTTATTCTGCATCTGATCGGGCAGATCGGCGTAGACGGTGCGCTGTACCGTTCGCTGGAATTTACAGGGGACGGCGTGGCTTCACTCAGCATGAGTGACCGCTTCTGCATCTGCAATATGGCGATTGAAGCTGGCGCGAAAAACGGCATATTCCCCGTGGATGATGCTGTGCTTGCTTATCTCAGGGATCACGGTGCGGCAGAACCGCGCGTATTTTGTGCGGATGATGATGCGGAATATGAGCAGACCATTTCACTGAATCTGTCTGACATCGAACCGACGGTTGCGTTTCCGCATCTGCCTGAAAATACCAAAACCTTTGGCCAAATCGGGGAGATTCCGATTCAGCAGGTCGTGATTGGTTCCTGCACAAACGGCAGACTGGAGGATTTGCAGATTGCCGCGGAAATCCTGCAGGGAAAGCAATGCGCGCCGGGTGTGCGTGTCATTGTGATTCCGGCCACTCAGCAGATTTATCTGAACGCGCTGGAGCAGGGGCTTCTGAAAATTTTCGTTGAAAGCGGGGCAGCGGTATCGACGCCGACCTGCGGTCCGTGTCTCGGCGGATATATGGGAATTCTTGCAAAAGGGGAGCGCGCTGTTGCAACGACGAACCGCAATTTTGTCGGCCGGATGGGACATCCCGAATCTGAGATCTATCTGGCCAGCCCGGCAGTTGCTGCAGCAAGTGCGCTGACCGGCTTTATCACAAGTCCGTGGGAGGTGATGTCTGTATGAAGCTGACCGGAAATGTTTTGAAGTACGGTGATAATGTTGATACAGATGTCATCATCCCGGCGCGGTATCTGAATTCGAGTGATCGCAGTACGCTTGCAGCGCACTGTATGGAGGATATTGACCCTGCATTTGCATCGAAGGTCAAACCGGGAACAATTCTGACAGCAGGAAATAATTTCGGGTGCGGTTCCTCGCGGGAACATGCTCCGATTGCACTGCAGGCCAGCGGCGTATCACTTGTCATTGCAAAGAGCTTTGCACGTATTTTCTACAGAAACGCAATCAATATCGGGCTTGCGATTGTGGAATGTCCGGAGGCGGCGGATGAAATTTCAGAAGGGGATACCGTTGAAGCGGATCTCAACGCCGGTATCATCCGGAATCTTACGACCGGTTCGGAATACCGGACTGAGCCTTTTCCGGCGTTCATCCGGCAGATTATTGCGGCGGGCGGTCTGATCCCTGCTGCAGCATCCGGCAGCTTGAAATGAGGGTACTATGGACTATCAAATTGCTTTGCTTAGCGGCGACGGCATCGGACCGGAAATCACAGAAGCGTCAGTTTCTGTACTTGAAAAGACCGGTGCGCTGTTTGGCCATTCGTTTCACTTCAAACCGTATCTGATCGGCGGCAATGCGATTGATGCCTGCGGGGAACCGCTTCCGCAGGAAACGGTCAGCGGCTGCCTTGCGAGCGACAGTGTCCTGCTCGGCGCGGTCGGCGGACCGAAATGGGATGATCTTCCGGGCGATCGGCGTCCCGAAAAAGCATTGCTCGGAATCCGTGCGGCACTCGGCCTGTATACGAATCTGCGCCCGGCGAAGCTGTTTCCGGCTCTGCGCGGCGCATCTCCGCTTCGGGCGGATTTGATTGCGAACGGATTTGATATCCTGATCGTGCGGGAGCTGACCGGCGGTATTTACTTCGGTGACCGCGGATACCGGAACGGCCGGTACGGCGAGGAAGCCTTTGATACCGAAAGCTACAGCGTTACTGAAATCGAGCGCATCGGCCGGGCAGCATTTGAAGCAGCCATGCAGCGGAACCGCCGGCTTGTCAGTGTCGATAAGGCAAATGTGCTGGAAACATCCCGCCTATGGCGAAAAACAATGCATATGCTTGCGGAATCCTATCCGGAGGTGCAATATCGTGATTTGTTTGTGGACAATGCTGCTATGCAGCTTGTACGCGACCCGCGGCAGTTTGATGTGATCGTTACATCGAATATGTTCGGAGACATTCTTTCGGATGAAGCATCGCAGCTCACCGGTTCGATCGGGATGCTGGCATCGGCTTCGCTCGGTGATTCCAAGCGAGGTCTGTATGAACCGATTCACGGCTCTGCGCCGGATATTGCAGGGAAAAATCTAGCCAATCCGGTTGCTGCGATTCTTTCCGGTGCGATGATGCTGCGTTACTCGTTCGGCTTGAACAGAGAAGCGGATGCAATCGAATCGGCTGTGAATACGGTGCTTGAACAGGGCTTCCGAACCGCCGATCTGGTCGGTGTTTCCTGTATCGAGCCGGTTTCCTGTACTGAAATGACTGCGCAGATTCTGAACGCGCTGTCTTCTGCTGAGTAAGATAAGAACAGATAACACGCAGAATTTCGGATTGCTTGCTTTTTTTCGTCAAATATGGTATACTGATAGCAATCGCATGCAGCACATTTGCATGCTGCGGGACATCAGAAAAGAAGGAGCCGTTTGTCATGAAAAAAACAGCCGGAGCATTCGCCGTGCTCCTGTCCGCAGGCCTGCTGCTTGCCGGATGTGCGGAAAAAAGCAGTACGGAGAGTGCTGAGAAAAAAATTCATTATATCAAGACAAGTGTGATGTACGACACGCTGCTTGATATCTATCAAAACAAGGATGATTATCTCGGTGAAACGCTGCATATGGTCGGCACACTGTATCCTTCCAAGGATGATAATGACGAGATTTTTTATTCGATTTATGCTGAGCCGCAGTCCGGCGGTGACGGCATCGGTCTGGAGCTTGACTGGTCCGACTTTAGCGAATTTGAGGATTATGATAAGATCATGGTTGAAGGAACGCTCGATCAGACAACTGTTCAGGATCAGGGGCGGCACCGCGAGATTCTGATTCTGCGCGTCACTACGATTGAAAAGCGCGACTGATTCTGCAGCAGTTGACAAAAACGCAAATATCTGGTAAAATACACGTATACATGTACTTATGTATGCTGTATGATATGCAAGAAAAGAGGAGATTTATATGGAATATCAGCCTTATCAGGCGAGTATGCTCGCACTCGGACAGGCACCGTCTGTCATCCGTGAAACCTTTGAATACGGTCTGCGCCGTGCCAAGGAAATCGGAAAGGAAAACGTGTTTGATTTCAGTCTCGGCAATCCGAGCGTTCCGGCGCCGGAATCTGTCCACGGCAGTATTCGCCGCCTGATGGACGAAACGGATTCTGTGCTGCTGCATGGCTATACATCCGCAATCGGTGCAGAGGGCACCCGGAATGCAGTTGCAGACCATATCAACGAACTGTTCGGCACCGGCGTATCCGCAAACGACATTTACATGACCTGCGGCGCAGCTGCATCGCTGACCGTCACACTGCACGCAATTCTTTGTCCGGGCGATACCTGTATGACCTTTGCGCCGTTCTTCCCGGAGTACCGTGTGTTTGTTGAGGCAGCAGGCGCCAAGCTGACAGTTGTCCCTGCAGATCTGCAGAACTTCCAGATGAACCTGGAGGCCTTTGCCGAGCTCATCACGCCGGAAACAAAAGCTGTCATCATCAACACGCCGAACAACCCGACCGGTGTTGTGTATACGGAAGAAAACCTCCGCAAATTCTGTGATATTCTCCGCGCAAAGGAAGCAGAATACGGTCACACGATCTATCTGATTGCCGATGAGCCGTACCGTGAACTGGTTTACGATGATGCAACCAAGGTGCCGTATCTGCCGAACCTCTACGATGATACATTTGTCTGCTACTCGTACAGTAAATCGCTGTCGCTGCCCGGTGAGCGTATCGGCTATATCGTTGTTTCCCCGAAGATGAAGGACAACCGGCTTGTCTATGCTGCGGTTTGCGGCTCCGGCAGAGCACTCGGCTTTGTCTGTGCGCCGAGCCTGGCGCAGCGTGTTGTTGCCGAAAATATCAATGCAACATCGGATCTTTCGATTTACCGCAGAAACCGCGACCTGCTTTATCAGGCCTTGACTGATTACGGTTATCACTGCATTTATCCGGACGGCGCGTTCTATCTCTGGGTGCAGGCACTTGAACCGGATGCAAATGCGTTCTGCAAGAAGGCACGCGATTTTGAACTGCTGCTCGTCCCGTCGGATTCCTTCGGATGCACGGGCTATATCCGCATCGCGTATTGCGTGACGACCGAAATGATCGAGCGCAGTCTGCCGGCCTTCAAGAAGCTCGCAGAGGCTTACGGCAAATAATTTTATCTCTTGTTCATAACGCAAAACCCGAAAGCGAAGAATCCGCTTTCGGGTTTGTTGTTATCCGAATAATTGCGAAACAAACGAGTAAACACATGCTGCAAACAGTGCAAAAAATCCGATGTTGATGCAGGCTGCGGAGAAGCGCTTGCCTTTCGGAACGGGTGCAATCGGCGGGTCAACCGTCAGCTTCCTGAAGTTCAGAACCAGCAGGACCAGTCCGACAAATGCAAGCAGATACGTGAGTCCGACATAGATAAAGAAGGGGATAAACTGATTGATATTAGCGAAAAGGCTGCTGTAATTATTGCTTTCAGCCACTTCGCGGATTAAGTTCATATCCACATTTCGCAGCATCAGAAGCGGCATTGCGCTTCCCCAGAAATTCAGCAGCACATGGAGTATGATCGTGTGTTGAATTTTGCCTGTCCGCACATAAATCCAAGCAAACAGCAGGCCGACTCCGGCAGCGTAGAAAAACTGCGAGAAATTGCCGTGAAACATGCCGAACATCAGACCGGAGAGTAAAATTGCTGTTTTATCACCGTACTTTCGCACACGGTCGATCAAAGTTTTCCGGAAGATCATTTCTTCCACAACCGGCGCAACAAGGACTGCGGCAAATAGAAAGACGAGTGAGCTGTCACCGAATACGCCCTCAAAAAGGAACGTGGATTGCGTGCTGAATTTCAGCAGCATCGAAAGAATCACGTTGACGATAATGCCGATAAAGTTTCCGCCGATTGCAAGACACTCACATGCAAAAAATGCGAGAATGATCTGCGGCAGCGTCATGCTGTGCGTCTCCGGCTTGGCTGTCGGTAAAGGCTTTGATATCAGCAGATAGAGCGGAAAAGCGAACAGATACATCGGAATAAACGATGAAAGATATTTGATTGTCTGAGATGCATCCTTTGGCAGGAACATACCAATCAGCATTTTTGCAACGACGGCCAGTGCCCAGTAAATTGCAATGTTCAGGAGTGAGCGGGAATATGCACGGCGCGCTTCCGGAACAATGTTTTCGACCGGTGTTTGAACATCGGTTTCAGTTGAATTCATTCTGTACCTCCAATAAAAAAGCAGCGGCAAAGAATGTCGCTGCTTTTCGTATTATTTCTTGTCAACAATCATGCCGCCCGTTTTCGGATCAATGCCGCGGGAACGAAGCTGCTTTTCAAACTCTTTGTTGATTTTGTCAACTTTCTTCCGGCGCTTAGCTTCAGCAGCAGAAATCGGAGCGCTGCTGATGTCAGGCATTGCAGACGGAGGCGGCGTCGCAGCGGACGGACGCTTCTTTTGCTGCTTTTTCGCCGGCATCTTGTATTCCGTATAATTGATTGCCTTGCCGGTATCCTGAACCTTTTTCTTCGAGGCGGTGGAGATACCCATTTTTGCAATCAGCTCATCCATATCAAGAACCGGAACATTTGCGCCGGACTGATTCATGCTCTGAGAGGACTGGACACCCGAATATTTCGGCTGCTCAGGCGGCGCACTGTAAACAGGCTCCGTAATCGGAATCGGATTGCCGAGCGTGTCGAACTTCTGGAATACCTGACGGCCGTCCGCACTGTAACCGACAAACAGCGGAGTCGGTGTATTCGGTTCCTGCTTCTTCGGCTTGGTCGGAACAGAGAACAGTGCATTGTGAACCGGCTGTGCGGGCTGCGGTGCGATCGGGACGTTCATTGCCGGAGCCTGCTGCTGAGGCTGCTGAGACGGCGGAACAGGCATGTCCGGGATCGGCGGTGCAGGCGGTGCAGGCGGAACGTCGAGAGACGGAATCTCTGTCAGCGCTGCAAACGGACTCTGCATTGCCGGGATACCGGGCTGCGGAGCAGTCGGAACATTCGTGATCGGCGGAATGACAGAGAGATCATCAAGGACAGGCGCTGCGGGCTGATTGCCCTGCGGCGCATTGGAGCCGGACGGCATCAGCAGCAGATCGTCCAGTGCCTGGCTGACAGGATCCGCGGCAGGCTGCGGCGGAATGACCGGTTCAACTGTCGGAATCGGTGTAACATCGACCGGATGCTCGGGTCTTGCAAATGCATTCGCAGCATGCGTTTTCAGCTCGTCGATCTCAGCGTCAATAGACGGGATATCATCCAGCACCGGTGCTGCGGAAGGCTGATTGCCGGAGAACTGTGCAAGAATATCCTCCGGGGATGTGATGACAGGCGTACCGGGTACAGGTGCGCTCTGAACCGGCGCAACACTCGGAACAGAGAACTGTGCGAGGATATCCTCTGCATTTTCAGCAGGTGCACCGCTCTGCATCGGGTTCGGAACCGCAAACTGTGCGAGGACGTCATCTGCCGGAACCGGAGCAGGCTGCGGCTTAGGCGGGACGGGCGGCTGCATCGAAGGTGCAGAACCCGGAATTGCAAACTGTGCAAGGACGTCATCTGCCGGAACCGGAGCAGACTGCGGCTTAGGCGGGACGGGCGGCTGCATTGCAGGTGCAGAACCCGGAATTGCAAACTGTGCAAGGACGTCATCAGTCGGAACCGGAGCAGGCTGCGGCTTAGGCGGGACGGGCGGCTGCATCGAAGGTGCAGAACCCGGAATCGCAAACTGTGCGAGCACATCATCTGCCGGTACCGGAGCAGGCTGCGGCATCGGCTGAACAGGCGGCTGCATCGCAGGTGCAGAACCCGGAATCGCAAACTGTGCGAGTACATCATTTGCCGGAACCGGAGCAGGCTGCGGCATCGGCGGGACGGGCGGCTGCATTGCAGGTGCTGAGCCCGGAATTGCAAACTGTGCAAGGACATCATTTGCCGGAATCTGCGGAGATGCAGGAATCTGCGGTGCCGGAGCGGCCTGCTGCTGCGGTACAGGAATATTGAAGCGCGAAAGCGCATCCTCTGCAGTGGCGGCCGCGGCGCTCGGCACAGAAGCCGGGGCCGGAATGGAAATCGGTGCGGGAGCAGGCGGCGGCGGAGCTGCAATCGGCTCCTGCGGCTGCTGCATGGATTTGCGCATGGAAGGCGGGATGTATTCTCCGCTCTGCTGCGGGTTCGGTATCGGAGCCGGTACTGCTCCGTGATTATGTTTCGAGGCAGAGCGCTCACGCTTCAGCATACGCTGTTCTTCTTTGAGCTGTGCTGCCATTTCTTTGTTCGATTCTTTGATGAGATGCTTTGCGATGACCATTTTGCATTTTTCGCATGTCATTTGAATGACATCCGTCATGACGCCTGCACCGGTATATTTACCGATATTTTCAGGCTTTGAGAGATTGATTCCACAGGCGGTACGCTTCCCGTTCTCGGTGCCGTGGATCACCTTTGGACTTCCCTTTGTTGTTGTAATCAGGTCTACATGCATGTTAATAATACCTCCGGAAGGCACTTATTTTTCTACGTATCTCATTATACTACAATTCAGGAGAAAAATCAACACTTTTGCGAAGAAAGCTGAATTTTTGTCTAGTTTTTTGTGCATTACAGAGGAAATGCTATCACTTTTTGGCATTCCTGACAGTTTTTCACCTAACAAAGCCGGATTAGACAGAATGATCGAATCCGGCTTTGAAAAGTTGAATTTTTTATTGTTTACAGCAGCTGAGATAACGGATGACATCGAGATACCGGAACTGGCTGATCCCGCTTTCGGCAAGCGCGGAGGGCAGCAGCAAAACGATCATAACCAGCAGCAGAGATTTTTGCGGCGTTCTGCTGAACCGGCTGATTAAGAGGATGATTCCGGTAAACAGCATTGCCGCAAGGAACCGGAAAACGAACAGTCCGGCGACACATCCTCCGAGCGTGATGTCGAACGGGATCCAGCGGAGGTATGCCAGACTCTGCGCGGGAGCATTGGTCAGCGGCAAACCGATGTCCTGCTGCAGGCGTACGAGATAAATGCCGAATATACAGGTAACGGCGACCGCTGTCAGCAGCGCGCACCATGTGATCTTGCAGGCATACATTTTTCCGCGGCCGTTTTTGGTGCTGCGCAGGAGCATTCTGGTATCGTACCGGTTATCATATGCACCGACACCTGAGAACGCGAAGATCAGGAACAGCAGCAGCAGCAGGGAACAGCGCCGCTGCGCTTCGTTTTCCTGAAAGAGCTTCTGATACGCATTGTCATCAACCAGCCATGCGCCGCGTCCGGTTTCTTTTGCATATTTTGCTGTTTCGATCATGGCTGCCAGAACCTTCTGATAGCGTTCAAGATACATCTCTGCAGCTTCCAGCTGATACTGCTGCTGTTCGAGATTGACCTCTGCCATCCAGACATCGTTCAGTTCAGGATCGAATGCGGGCGGGTCATATGGATCGTATTCGACCTCAAACGGGTCATCGCCTGAATGAGACTGTTTATATTGCTCTGTTTTTTTAGCGAGTGTGTTCGTATAATAATCAATAGACTTGTTGATGTTTTGGATCATTCTGGATTCGCCGCTGATTCGCTTTTGGACTTTTTCGAGCGATTCCTCTGTGATTTCACCGGAGTACCGTTCATAGAAATTCTGCGTGTCAAGATCCGGCGCGTAAAGATGCATATCCTGCCAGATTGAAACGCCGAACAGCGCACACACAATCATCGTCAGGATTGCCTTTTGTCCGATCAGGAGCTTCCAGCCCTCTGCGCGGAACAGCGATCGGACAGGCAGAAAGCCTGACAGGCGCTTGACAATATATTCCCGGATGTTTTCCAGCTGATGCCCGATTTTGACCGGATAGTTTTTTCCAATCAGACGGAGCGCAAGCAACGTCAGCAGACACGCAAGTACGATCACTGTAATCAGCATGTCCGTCCGTGCGCCTGAGGTGAACCCGAACCATCTGAGATTGGTGTATGATGTAAAGAAGCTGTTTGCTTTCAGCAGGGTGAACAGATTGAGAATGCGCAGATGGTTGAATGTCGATGTTGCCGGGATGAATTTGCTGAACAGATACATTGCGCCGATCAATCCTGCGGAAATGAGCCAGCCGAGTATTGCATAGAATTTGCTGAGGATAATCCAGATCAGCATGGCAGTCAGGAATACTGCGGCAATTTTCATGATGGCTGACAGAAGAAAGTAGCCGCCGATGCAGATTTTCGCGGAACAGGGCTGGAATAACTTAATGGACTGCAGTGCTCTGCCGTAACCGGGGCTGCCGTAGAAATGATGCGTAAAAGCCAGATTTCCGCCATACAGAAACAGCACAGACAGGACAGAAAGCACCAGCAGGGAAATGATCCGTGATGCACAGAGCGGAACCCGGCCGCGTTTGGTCGCACGCACCAACTCGCTGACTGCGCTGCCCGATTCTGCCAGCAGCTCCAGAACCAGCAGCAGCGGCGAAATGAACAGCAGGTAATCCGTTGTGTCATAATCCATCAGAGCGAGTATTCCGTGATTGACGCCTTTTTCCAGCTGAATGTCCTTCAGGTTTTCAAAATCTTTTGCGGTCTTGATGAGATTGCGGCGGAGATAACCGGATTTTTTGCTGAGCTTTGCAAGCAGTGCCTGTTTATTCGCCTGTTCCTGCATTTTGTTCAGATATTCAGCATAATCATGCGTCAGATATTGCTCGTATTCGTCTGCTTCCTGCTGCTGCAGATTGATTCCGGACATCCGCATGATCTCATAATAGGATTCCCTGTCACGGCGTTCAGCACGGCAATATCCCGAAAACAACGCAAGATTGATGACAGCCAGCATCAGCAGAATGATAATGCGCTTTTTGCTGCAGAGCAATCGGCTGATTTCAGTCATACGCCCGGTCTCCTTTCAGATACAAATGACAGACGTCCTCAAGCGTCACGCTGTCACGCACCGGAATGCAGCCTTCAGGCAGCGGATACTCTGCAATACGCAGCACAAAGCTGTCGCGCCGCTGTGCGATTTCTCCGTTCGGATACTGCTTCTGCAGTTCTGCGATTTCTTCGTATGTGCCTGTGAATTCACCGATTTTACCCTCTGCGTTTGCAAGCATTCCTTGCGGCGTATCAAATGCAATACGCTTTCCGCCCCGGATCAGCAGGACATTCTTTGCGACGCAGGCAATATCACTTACGACATGCGTTGCCAGCAGCACGATGCAGTCTCTTGCAAGCTCTGCAATGTCATTCCGGATGCGGATGCGTTCTTCCGGATCAAGGCCGGCTGTCGGTTCGTCCAGGATAAGCACCTGCGGTTTGCCGAGCAGACTGGACGCCAGCAGAACACGCTGCCGCATACCGCCGGAAAACTGACCGATCTTTTTGTGCGAGACATGGGACAGATTGACAGCCTCCAGCACCTGCTCGGTCTGCTCTTTGATGTCTTTGCGCTTCATGCCCTTGAGCGCACCCATATAATAAAGAAAACGCTTCGGCGAGAAATCGTCGTAGATTCCCTGCAGCTGCGGCGTATAGCCGACAAGCTCACGCCATTTGCTGCCCATTGTCAGAATATCCTGACCGTTCCAAAGGATTTCGCCTGAGGTACGCTTCATGTGATCTGTCATCAGCTTCATCAGCGTTGACTTTCCTGCACCGTTCGCACCCAGCAATCCTGTGACGCCGGGCTCCAGTGTGAAGCTGACGTCCTGCAGTGCATAAAAATCGCCGTATTTCATTGTGAGATTTTTGATTTCCAATTTGTTCTGCATCAGATGACTCCTTTCATATCAGCAGGCGGCAGATCCATTTCAGCAGCCGGTTTAACAGGATTCCCAGCATGAGAATCACAGCGCAGTTCAGCCCGCTGTACGGGAATGCATTCCCGGCAGCTTCCGCGGCAATACCGGGCGGCTGCATCTGCTCCTGACCGCTGAGCTTCCGTTCAATTCTTTGCCGTTCCGGCTCCAGCCAGACAATGCTGCTGACTGCATTCCGGTAATCATAGCAATTCATGAATCACACCTGAATCGGTCAGCTCGGCCTGCAGCTTTCTGTGACCACGGCGAAGCTGCGTACTGACCGTATTTTCACTGCGGCCGAGCATTTCTGCGATTTCGCGGATGGTATAGCCCTCGTAATCATGGAGATAGAGGACAGCGTTATAGGGCGGGGGAAGCGCCCGGATCATACGGATGATTTCCTGCAGACCGCTTTCATCCGGTCCTGCCTGCTGCGGCAGAACCGCTTCTTCAAAGCTGACACGCATCCGGTGCCAGATGCTTCCGCGGAGATTTTTGCAGCGGTTGATGACTGAACGAAGAATATATGCCTTCAGATGTTCGTCATCCTGAAATTCTCTTGGATTCCGGTGGAGCGCAAAGAAGATTTCCTGTGCGACATCTTCTGCATCCGCTCTGTTTCCCAGACAGCAGAACGCTGCCTGCAGCGCCGTATCTCCGAATTTCCGGAAGGCATACAGTGCGATATTTTCACATTGCATGTTTTAATCCTCCGTCTCAATAGCTGAATTCAATTCTGAATTCCGGGTTATCGGCGGCTGTAATGTCGTCCAGCGCGCAGGAGGACACAACACAGTGCAGTGCATTGATTGTATCGTTCTCAACCGTCGAACTGCCCCATCCCGCTTCAATGTAGTAGAGCCGGTCACGGTAGACGCAGATGCAGTCATTGACATAGAAAACAGGTACATCATAGTCGTATATTTCATCTTCCTCATCGCTTTCCATCGGCGCAAGGAACTGCGGGAGATAAAACGTGGATACGATATCCAGATCCGGCGTAAGTACCGTCAGCCTTCTGCCTTCTTTTTCGGCATCCGGGCCGTTCAGATCTTCGGAATTGTAATAATTTGATCGAATATACACATACCTGTCATCAATGAGCGAAGGCGATGTGCAGATCTTCTTTTGAACGGTTTTCTTGATCAGCTCCCGCAGATTGACCGTTCTGCTCTCCGCAAGCGTTTTCAGATTTTTGACAGCATATCGGTCCTCGGAACCGGTGAAAAACAGCGTTTGCGTTCCGGAAAAACAGCCGATATTCTGCTGGGAATTCAGAACCGCTTCTTCCTTGCCGGTCAGCAGGGAAATGCGGGCCAGTGTGCTCTGGGAGCCTGACCAGTCAGCGCCCTGACGCGAGAAGTAGATATAGTCTCCGTAAACGGAAAAACCGGCAGGCGTATCATTGACCTGGTTATATTTTTCATCCGGCATTGCTTTATAAACCGGAACGGCTTTTCCCGTTGCCAGTTCGTAGCCCCAAATCTCCCAACCGCCGTTTCGGAATGTTTCGGATTCATTGGTGAACGCATTCTCCTTGCCTTCACGGACATTCTGAATCTGAACAAGGCACCAGACATATCCGCGGCTGACGTAGCATCTGGAATTGCCTTTGCCGTATCCAAAGTCGCAGAGCTCCTTGATTCCGGTTCCGTCCGCAGAATAGCGAAGCAGCACCTGCTTGCAGTCCGCGGAAGAGATTTCCGAAGGCATCGGATCTGTTACCTTTTCCGGGTGCAGATATTTGGTCGTCATCGAATAAAGATAGCCGTCGTGATACGTAAGTGCAGACGGTTCATATATCGAAGTGGATGCAACACATTTCTCGCTGCCGTCATGCTCGCAGTCAGGACGGGCGCAAATCGGGACGGATTCTCCGGTTTCTGTATCGGAATAGTACAGGATATAGTTCTGGTGACCGTTTCTCGGATGTTCGGCCGGGCGCCAGTAAACCCATCCTGTTTCAACCGGCGTTATTGTCCGCAGGCTGTCATCCGCTCCGCGGTTCAATGACTGATAGAAATGCTGCGATGAATAGAACGGTTCCTGCTGTTCGTTTGTCAGATGCAGTGTTACGCCGTTTTTATATGTAATATCGAGCGTATCCGACTTTCTGTTTGAATGGGCTGCGATGCTTGCGACTGCGCCGCCGGTTGCGAGAACCGCAGCGGCAAGACCAAGTACCATATATCGCTTTGTCCGCGTCAGTTTCATATGCTTTTCCTCCGATATTCCGATGTTGCTTCGCGTAATCGCCACGGTTTTATTTTGGCTCGATTCCTCCCAGTCTGTTTCATTTTTAAGGGGAATCGTTTCGCTGCTCTGCAGCATGCTCTCGATCCGTGTGCGTTTTTCGTCCGACCATCGGATTCGGCTCACAGCATCGCGGTATTGTTGCGTATTCATAGTGTTCCTCCCTGAACCGGAATGACCGGTGTGTTTTTGACCGTTCTGTAATATACACAATCGGGCAGTGCGAATTCGTTCACATACCAAAAATATTTTTATTCTAACTAAATTGACATATACTATTTAACATATTTTTGATTATAACGGATTCTGTCCGGAATGTCAAGATAGATATGCTGTACGCAAGATTGACATAACAATTTGCAGTGTTGTACGCCTGATTCCGTCAAAAACAAGAGAACGAACCGTACATATGTGTGAGAATTGTACAGTAAATGTGCATTTTATATAATTGACATTCCGGTGCAAATCGTTTATACTGTATAATAAGCTAATGTGTTACCGGGTGAATTGTGCAAAATTGTACAGTACATGCGGGATACCGGGGGAATACAAATACATCCGTTTCTCAAACAGACAATAAAGGAGGATTCTCAGGATGAAACATTCAGGATCAGTTTTCAAAAGATGCCTTGCCGTTTCGGTCGGGCTTATGACGGCTTATTCCGCGGCAGCCGGACTGCCGGCGCTTCCGGCCTCGGCTGCAAAGCTGCTTTCTGCGGAGTTTGAAACAACAAATGACAGCTTTACCGGACGCGGCGGTGCATCCGTGCAGTGGACATCCGATCAGGCATATCAGGGCAACTGCAGTCTGTTTGTTTCCGACCGAAACGAAGTCTGGAAGGGCGCAAGCAGAGATGCTTCCACGCTGCTGACTGCCGGCGGCACCTACTCGCTGTCTGCTGCGGTTTATCAGGCGAGCGGCGAAGCTGTCGAAATGAAGTTTTCGATGCAGTATTCTGACGGCACCACGACAAAATACAGTCAGATCGCGCTGGAAACGGTCAGCAATGAGACGTGGACCGTGCTTTCCAATACGGCGTTCGAGGTTCCGGCGGACGCATCGGATATGGTCATTTACATGGAAACGACCGAATCCAAGACGGACTTCTATCTTGACAGCGTGACCATCAGCGGCGCTCCGTCTGTTGTGAAGAAGGGCGATGCAAACGGTGATCTGAATGTTGATTCGTCCGATATCGTTTCACTGGTCAAGTATCTCGCGTGCGAAGATGCAGAGATTGAAACCGGTGCGGATATGGACGGTAATGAGATTATCAATGCAGTTGATCTCTCGCTGCTGAAAAACTATATCCTGTTCCCGCCCGCCAAGCCGCATACCGAAATCGTCGGTGACTGGGACAATTATCAGGAGAAGGCTACCGGAAACGATCTGAAGGCACTGCAGGGCAGCCTGCTGCGTCTCGGCAACACTGCCCGCATCCGTGAGAAGATTGCAAAGGCACAGCGCGGTGAAAAGGTAACGGTCGGCTATATCGGCGGCTCCATTACAGAGGGCGGTTCGTCCAGTTCCCCGGATAAGAGCTATGTTAACATCTCCGGCAACTACTTTAAGAACACGTTCGGCACCGGCAACAATGTTTCGTTTGTCAACGCAGGTCTGGCCGGTACTTCCTCGGTTGTCGGAAATATGCGTGTGGACGGCGATATCTTCTCCAAGGGCTGCGAGATCATCTTCATTGAGTTTGCCGTCAACGATCAGGGCAGCGAGCGCTTCCAGAAATCCTATGAAGCACTTGTGAAGAAATGCCTCATGCAGGAGAATGAACCGGCCGTCGTTCTGATTACGCTCTGCCAGAAGGGCTATGATACAAACGAGGACTGGATGGCGAAGGTCGGCGAAAACTATGACCTTCCGGTGATCAGCGGCAGAAATGCACTCAAAAGCGGCAGTGTCAACTGGGATTCCCAGTACGGCAGCGGCGACAATATCCACCCTGGCAACGGCGGCCACCAGATGATCGCCGACTGGATCGGCTACTATTACCGTCAGGCACTCCGCAGCGAGAACGCAAGCGACGAATACACGATTCCGAGCAAGGAAGTCTACGGTGCTGAATACGCGAACAACCACCTTGTCGATTTCAGCAAGCTCACGAACTTCAATGCAGGCTCATGGACAAGAGGCAATGACGGCAGCTATAACTACAGCAAGAACGGAAATACGCCGATGACGTTCACCGTGGAAGGCAAGGGTATTCTGCTGCTGCTCAAGTCCAATTCCAGCGGCATGGGCGCAGTCAATGTCAGTGCCAACGGCAAGACCAACAAGGTCAGCAGCAATCTGCAGTGGACCTGGGGCGGCAAGGACGGCGACGTCGGTTATTATCAGAACACATCCGGTACGCTGGATATCTCGATTTCCAGCGCCGACAACGGTACGTTCGTGCTTTACGGCATTTCCGTAATCGAGTAAAACCGTAATTTTCCGGTTCCGAACCGGTCGAAAAAGAGAAAAAAGGTATTGACAAATCATCCGAAATCTGATAAACTGTACTCGTGCAGTATGTCGCTGCACGAGTACAGTTTTTTTATGATCGGGAGAGGAAAAACAGGAATGAAAATAATGAAAAAGCTCGTTTCGGCAGTCTTGTCCGGCATGATGCTCTGTGCGGCAGCAGCATCTGTACCAACCGTGACAGTCAGTGCAGAAGAACAGATTCCAACGGATACCCTGATTCCAATGGAACAAGTTCCAAATTATTACCTGATTCTGGGTGACAGCATCTCAACAGGCTACGGCCTTGAGTATCACTCTCTCAGCTATGCCAAACAGCTGAACAGTCCCGTAATGAAATCATGGGCATCCGATGGAACGACAACGGCACAGCTGCTTGAAACACTGAACGACGATTCAGTCAAAGTTGATATCAAGCGTTCATCCAATATTATCATCAGCATCGGCGGTAACGATCTGCTGCAGCCGGTTTTGGCTTATGTTGAAGGCAACAGGCAGGAAGGCGAATCGTTGCTGCAGACGCTCAAGCGTCTGGCCTCCTCAAAGGGCGCCGATGTGGTGCTCGGTGAGGTGACAAAAGCTCTGAGAGCACCGAAGAATCAGGCGAAGGCAAATATAGCGGCGATTGCTGCCACACTGACAGAGCTGAACCCGAATGCGAAGATCGTATTCCAGACGCTCTATAATCCCTTTGAGGTTCCGGAATCCATGGTGACTGAGCGCGGATTCAGCATGAAAGACTTTAATTTGCTCACGAACTATATCAACGGCAATGAAGGGATCCTGAACGAAGCAATGAAAGCGCAGGAAGAGGCGTATGAGAATGTTCTGGTCGCGGATGTCGGTGCTGCATTTGCCGGAACCGGCTGGCTCTATACCAGAGTGCTGGATTCGGATGTGCACCCCAGTGCGCTCGGTCATGCGCTGATCGCTGCGACTGTGATGAAGACAATCGGTGCCGCAGCCAATTCTTCTGTCGGTATTTATCATACGCTTGATACAACGCCGGATTCCGTTTTTACCCAGGTTCCGGAAGATGATATGGCGCTGATGTGCCGTTACGAAAAAGTTCCTGCTGCGTATGCGTTAGGCGATGTGAACGGCGACGGCAAAGTCAATGCTGTGGACAGCAGATTGGCGCTGGTCGAATATACCTACGGCTTCATCGGTCTTGACGGCGTTCTGGATTCGACAGAGAAGGCTGCAGCTGATATCAATAAAGACGAAAAGATCGCTTTGTTTGATTCTCATGCGATTCTGAAATACTATACATACCTTGTTCTAGCTAAAGAAGAGATTACATGGGATGAAATTCTGACGAAAAAGAAATGAAATCAGCTGTCCGGCTGACGCAGGCAGCATTTATAAAAAATAAACCCGCCGATGTGAAAGGCTTCACACCGGCGGGTTTTGTATGCTGAGGGTTACGCTTTATGAACTATGATTTTCAGGATTTCTGTGACATCGTCAAGGGTGATTTCGCTGCTCTCGCCGAAAGCGGCATTGGCCTTGCCCTGATCGCAGATCGCGGCATCACTGTCCCCGGTGACAAATTTTGCAAGGAGCACGGCGTCAGAAACGTCTACGACACAGTCAAGATTGACGTCGCCGGGCATGGCGAGCTCATTCTTGCCGATTGCGACATATGACCATTCAGGAATGAATTGTGACCACATATGGCAGCCGAATTCTTTATAAAGGGCAACTGCAACCTGAAACATATCCTGAACGGTTCTTTCTCCGTCAAGAGTGACGTTGATTGATGTGCTTACAGCATTCATGGGATCCCCGTCCACATAGTCGTATTCATAGGTGCTTTCAAAGGACTGCACGCTGCAGTTCAGATTTTGTTCAATCAGAAAACTCTGCATCGCTTCCGCAGTAAAGGACGCCGGATAGACACAGGTATATTCTCCGTCCTTGTATTCGATTGTAAAGCTCGTATCATACGGCACTTTAGGCTGATCGTTATCGACAGCGATATAGTTTTCCGGATACAGGCATGTCAGCTTGCCGTTTTTATATTCGACCATGAAAGAATCCGGTTCAGCAGCAGGGGTTGAACCGTCAGCGGGAATGACTGAAATGTTATGCGAAAGATAACCTTTGTTCGTGAATTTTTTGACGTAGTCTCCGGAATATGAGATTGAATACTGACCGTCTTTGAAACCGAAAGAGATGGATCCATCGTAAGAATATGCAGTCTGTCCCCAGGAATAGAACTCTGAGATCAGTCCGGCAGCAGCAAGATCATGCATGATTCCGGAAGCAGCTTCGGAAGTACGTGCAGTTTCATCCCTCACACGCAGAAGAAAATCATAATCTGATGTGTAAAATTCAGGAGCTTGCTCAAGAGCGACGTCTGCTGCGTAGCGGTCGTTCAGTTTGACATCAGGATAATACCGCCGAATGATCTCTGCAGCCTTGTCGGCAGCTTCTGTCGTATTCAGGCCTTTCCGCACCACGAAGAACAGAGCATCATTCAGACCGGGTGTCAAAAAGCGCATATTATACTGGTCGTACAAATCGCCGTTATAATAGACCGGGCCTCCCTCAAACATCCCGCCGTCGTCTTCACCAAGCAGCTGATATCCTTGCGGAATATCCTCCGTGGCAGTGCCAAAATACTTCAGTGCGTTCGCGGAAACAGGT
Organism: Oscillospiraceae bacterium; assembly: GCA_017427265.1. Lineage (GTDB taxonomy): Bacteria > Bacillota > Clostridia > Oscillospirales > Ruminococcaceae > Firm-04. The sequence goes on from JAFRTG010000004.1 coordinate 89,082, forward strand.
GCCGCAGAAGCTGCAAGCATTGCAGCACTCAGCATTGCGCTCAGTTTTTTCATTGTTTTTTTCATTGTAATCTCTCCTTTTTATGAGTTTATGATGCGGAATTGCTGATTCCCTCAGTTCGGAAATCAGTAAAGAAAACCACGGATCATGGAAATCAGCCGACTGAGCCCCTTCACAGAACGATCTTCTTTCACAATAATGTCAAGACCTTGAAAGTATAACAAATGCGAAGCCTTATCTTTTTCCCCGATCACAATGTTCTCTGCATTGCTGTCTGTTCCGATTCGATAAGTACCGGGAACAGAAGGCGCCTGAACGGAAAAGGAGCAAATCGGTTCGCGGGCATTACATTTCTGTATTCTGCTTTTTGACCATGCGTAATGAAAACGGTCGTCAGATGTAAATCCGGTCTCCGGTTCAACATCATACGCATTGCCTATCTGAATGCCCCTCAGACAGACTTGACTGAAATCCAGGTAGATCTGCATGCCGGCTGTTCCGGGGTCAAATTCAACCAGCCAGTCAACCGTGAAGGTTTGACCCGGGCTGACCGTCACGCGGATGTTCTCTCTTATATCTGAGGCTCGCTGCCAGTTTAGGCCGCGCGGAACCAAAACATAGTGAGCAGATAAATCTGCTGTTGCCTTTGCAGTTGTTTGCGGTTCGGTTTTTTCTGTAGTTGCGGTCGTAACAATCATTACTTTTGTCGTAACCTGAGCGGTAAATTCATTCTGTCGTGTTGTAGACGTAACAATTCCTGTTGCAGCAGTTGTCAGCGGTTTCACGGTGTTCCCTGTTGATACAGGGAGGGGAGCTGTTGTAATGGTTGCAGGGGGCTTCCGGGTTGTGGCAGAAGTCGGTGCAGCGGTTGTCTGCGGTCTGGGCGTAGACTCTGTTATTTGGTTTTTTGTAGCCGCAGCAGTTGTTCCGGCGGTTATCACGGTTGACAGGACTGTGACATTTCCGGTCATTTCAGCCGTATAACCGGTCGTCGCAGCGGCAGAAGAAATCAGACTCGTTACATAGGAATCCGTTGAAACGGCTGTCCCGGTCTCGGTTGTTTTCGCAGTGGAATGGGTTGTTGCGGCATCTGAGAAAAAAAGATTCGTTACAGAGGTATCGCTTGAGAGGACAGTCACGGTTTCGGCTGATGCTGTCTGTGTTGTCGCGCTGGTTGTCAAATCATTTTCCCGCATCTCCGGCGGACTGACCTTTAGCTTCGGATAAATGACTGCTGTCATTGCGACAGCAAAACATGCAGCAACCGGCGGAAGCAGAACAAACAGCTTGTTGGTGCGGCGGCGTTTGTACCGGACAGCGGATTCGATCATATCATCCGGAAGCGTATTCATCAGGTACATGAATTGTTTCGCATTCACAGCAATCCCTCCTCTCCGAGATATTTTTGCAGTTTCTTTCGCAGCCGTGAAAGCGTGACTTTAACATGTCCTTCTGTCATGCCGAACTGTTCCGCAAGACCTGCAATAGATGCCGCCTGCCAGTATCTGCAAATAAACAGATTCCGCTGCGGCTCCGGCAGCGCTTTCAGAAATGCAGTCACAGCCGTCATCAGCTCACGCTGCTCCAGTTCCTGTTCGACATTGTCTGACGCCGGGAAAATCTCAGAGAGTTCATCCAATGCCTGCGAGACCTGTCCGCCGCCGCGTTTGACGCGCCTGCGTTTTTTATACATGTCAAGTGCAGTGTTGCGGACGGCCTTCAAAAGGTAAGCACAGTAATTCGGCGGTTTGGCGGGCGGGATCGCATTCCATACGCTGAGCAGGGCATCGTTCATGCATTCTTCTGCATCTTCATTGCTTTCCAGAATACTGCGCGCAACACTCCGGCAGAGCGCACCGTACAGATTGACGGATTCTTTCAGCGCCTGCTCATCTCTGTTATAAAACATCTTCAGAATTCTTTGATCTTTTATGGCAATCCCCGCCTTTCGTGTTTGCCCTCACCAGATATAACGACAGTTCCGGAAAAAGGTAACAGCTGCATCGAAAATTTTCCGGTTTTTTTGAGCGGCAAGAGAATTTTGAGATATTTTCTTCATTATACATGATAATTGCGGAATGCGCAAGAGCATTTGCATTGATCGAAAGTGTCATGGAAGTCATATAAATGCTTTCCCTCATCTTGCCTTTTGCGCGTTTATATGTTATTAAAAAGCCACTGTACCGCTGCGCTGCATATCCGAGAGAAAACCGCACAGAATCGCAGATTACAGCACTTAACGGCGTTTGAGTCTGGCGTAATATCGTGCAATTATTTGTAACCCAGTTGACCATTCGTTGTCCAAATCAGAATAAGACATGTGAATATATCGTAAAATATCCGCCATAAAATGTGGGCAGATGCTTCAAGAAGATTAAGCATCTGCCCATTTCCTTATCTTATTTTCCAGAATCTAGAATAACGATAATCGTTGCTTTTATTGTTTATTCTGGTTTTGTACTTTGCAAACCTAAGAAAATAATAATGTCGACTAGGAAAAATGTTGGTGTCTTTCTTTATTACCTATTCTTCGTAAGCTCTGCTTTGATCGCATCAATACGCTTTTTAGCTGCAGTAATCTTATCCTTGATAGGTTCGGCTTTTTCTTCAAGCTCCCTTATTTTGGCTTTGCATTCTTTTTGCTGTTCATTTCTTTCATTCTCGATTGATTCGTTAATACTTGAAAGTCTTGCTGTTAGATTATTGATTTGTTCTTGCAATGCTTTCTTCTCTTTGCCCTTAAATATACCAAGTTTCCCTTGCTCAGCACGTAATTTGGAAACTTCTGACATTATCTTATTTTTTTCCTGTTCGGAAGGAACATCTGATTCTAGCTTTTCCTTATTCAAATTGATTTCTTTTTCTAATGGTAGTAATTGCGATTCAAATTCTTTCAGCTGTTCCTGTAAACAATTCAACTCAGCGTCAAGCTTTTGCTTTTCTTCAGAATGTTCTGCCCAATATGCATTATTTCTTGCATTCTGTTCAGCTTGTTGTTGTTTCTCTTCCTCCGCTTTTCTTAATTCTATATTTTGTTTGCATTCCTCAATTTTATTATGGAATTCATCATTTTCTTTTCTACGTGCGACCTTCGCATCCAAGCTAAGGACGATGTTTTTGCAGTATACAAGACCTCCTCGTCTGACAATTTCATGTTTTCCAGCACGCATCATACTTTCCATAAAGCCTCCGAACTCATGTTCGGTATATGTTTTCCAAGCACCATATTCCATAGCGTGCTCATTTAACAAGATTAAATTTTCATACCTTGTTATGTTTTCAGCATAATCATCATCTGCAAGGTTGATTGCCAATTTTATCACTTTTTGACAGAAACCAGCCTGAGTCAAATAATTCTCAAATTGCCAGTCACGAGGGTAGTCTTCCTTCAAAAAAATGGATAATACGCATTCAGAATAAGCTTTAACAGCTGCTGCATTCATTTTCATAGCCGCTTGGTGCTTATATTCAGATGGTGTGATTCCACATTTTCCTAATAGTTGAATTGTGTAGTCAAATGTGTTAATCACACTGTTTTGAATATCGTTGTAATTGGATTCCGAAGGAGATTGTGCAAAGTTTGAACAAGTTAAACTTATTACAGCTAGTGACATCTCAGATATTGCATCAGCAGCTTGATGTTGTACATCTGGTTTTGTCTCATCAGGTGAATATTCTATTGCCTTTGAAAAGCACTGAACACTTTCTTCAATCCGAAGTTTGGAAAGAGAAGATTGCCAACCCGCAGCTATGCCTTTCATAAACCAAGCTTCAGGGTTTTGCGGCTCAATCTCTATAATTCGATTACAATACGACTCAGCCTCTTCTTTATTTCCAGCATCATAAGCACTTTGTGCCATTTCATAATAGTTCTTAATCTTATCGGTATTATCTACTCTAACCGTACCGGATACACTTACTGTCCCTTCAATCATCATTTTTTTGGCTTCTTCAACAGAATACTTCGTACCACAAGTCTGACATACAAACACACCGTCTTGTTTCAACAAATCGGTGCTTCCACACATCTCACAAGTCAACTGTTTCATGTTTTTATTCTCCTTATTAATTGAAAATATATTGCGATCAGCCTTTCAACGCTTTGACCTTCTTATTCCTTTTCAAGAGCATGTTTTCCGCTTCTTTGATAGCGGAAACTCTATCATTACTGTTCTCAATAGCTGTAACCTTTTCCGAAAGCTCCTGTTCAAGCTCCAACAGCGAAGAATCACTCATCGGGTCACTCAGTCTGATCTTCTTTGCAAGCTCTGTCAGCTTCTGCTTGATCTCGCCGTCTGCTTCGCCCTCAGCAAGCATTTCGACTTCAATCTGCAAGTCCTTGATAAACTGACGTTTCACAGCAACTTTATTTTCGGTGGCTGTTATCATTTCCGTGCCTACATTGGTAGTTATCATGCAAACCGTCGATATTCCGAGTATCAGCACGCATACAAGCACTGCGCACCAAGTCGGTGCAGACGATACGAACATAAACACTAAGAACGCCACAAACTGTACCGCAAGATAAACAGCACTGATATAAGCGACTGACGAACCGAGCAGCTTGCTTTTCAGGTCTTGCTTTTTACCGATCGTCAGATACCACACAAAACCCACAACAGCAAATGCAATCACGGTAAAAACATAGCCTATCCAGAAAACAGAGGTCTTTTCGGTGGGTATCACAAATGCGATCACATTGAATAGGACAAACAGTATTGCTATCACGATATAGGGAGTTTTATTCTTCATCGCTATCCCTCCCTGTTAAACCCGCACTTGGGGCAGAACTTGCCCGGTCGGGTAAATTCAAATCCGCACTGAGGACATTTGTTCAGCGGCGGAGCTTCCTGCTTTGTTCCGCATTTATCGCAGAAAAGTGTGCCGGCTTCCAGTTCAGCTCCGCAGTTATCACAAAAGCACTTAGCCGCAGCAATTGGCGGTGGAGTAGGCTGATTATCCATTCCTGAAATTGCTCCGCATATCGCAGTACCGACAACTCCGCCGACTGCTCCGCCAACGCCTGCCATTGTTCCTAAGCCAACGCCCATATTGGTGAACTGCCCGACAGCTTCATTCTGTGCGACTTGCTCCGCAACATCAAAGCCACGCTCCTGCTGATAGGTGTAGCCCTCCTGCTGGCGTTTGGTCGCCATTGCCTGCGATTGTATCACCATACGCTGTGCTGCGGTCTGCTGTTCAATAATGCCAACCTGCTGTTTCAGCTTTGCTTCGGCAATGTCGGCATACTGGCGGAAATGCAGCTCTTTGAACTTTTCATACTGTTCACTGCCGTCAGGCTTGACGATGCCCGTTACAAAGAACTTACGCAGATCAATGCCATATTCAGCAAAATCAGGCTTTAGCTTTTCGTGGATACCTTTGGAGAATTCTTCAAGCCGTTCATCTATCTCGAAAATGCTGATGGCATTATTCCGCATTGCTTGCGCAAGATAAGTCTTGACCCTCGTCATTAGGAATGACCTGAAATATCCAACAAGATGCTGTCGGTCAAGCATAGCCTCTGTGCCAACAAGATTGATCAGCAGATTGCGGGAATCCTCCACCGCTAAGGTCATTTCGCCGTTCGCACCTATCGCAAGCGGAAAACCGTATGTAGGCTCAACATACTGTACCTTGCTGTCAGTACCCCAGCGAATCGCCATTTGCTCAGTCTTGTTGATGAAATAGAACTCACAGTGAAACGGTGTCTTTCCGTCTGTCGGAATATTGATAAATCTCCTAAGTAAAGGAATATTCTCTGTTTCAAGCGTATGTCTGCCCGGTCCGAACAGGTCAAGCGCTTGTCCGTTCATATAGAACAAAGCTTCCTGCGATTCATGAACGATAAGCTGTGATGTTGTGCTAAAATCCTCGCAAGGGTGTTTCCATACAAAGGTGCTGTTATCGCCTTCATATTTTATAATATCGGCTATCTTCATACTATCACTTCAGCTCTTTTATTGTTAAACAGAATGCCTAAAATGCGATTAGGGCTTAATTGACCTCAACCCATTCTCCTGTTACATCACAACCTATGACAACAGGTTGCCCTTTTCCCCATAAATCACATTTGGAATTTGAGCATACAAATGAAGTGGTCTTTTTTGACACACTCAAAGTAAGCCGTTCTCCGACATGCTCAGTGTTAGAAACAGTTCCACAAGACTCACATTTTCCTTTCCAACTGAATTCTCCCGTTTTTGAATCCATTTTTGTGATAACCGCACCTTTTTCAGCATATATGTAATATGTTTCGACGTATTCTTTTTCTGGTTCAGGAATTACATTAGCTTCCGTTTCTGCAACTATGTCTGATGTCATTGGAACAGTTGTCGAATCAGTAATAACAGCACCGGTTTTCTCGGTAGATTCAACAAGGTTTGTTGATTCACTTTGAGTAGTACTTTCAGACTGCGCTTCGGACGAACTTCCACCCTCACAACTGCATAATGAAAGAGTTGCTACACACAACAAGCAAATATAGATTACTTTTTTCATAAAACCATCTCCTATTTAACATTCGGATCTTCCATTCCGTTCTTTATTTGTTTTAATCGCTCTTTGGCGATTGCGATTGTATTTTCATCAATACCGATTTCCTTGCTATAATTTTCATAGGATACTATTATTGCTTCTAAGCTCTTTTCAATTAGGTTTTGAGAACAAAAGTATACGATAAGTGAATGTCGCTCTGTGATCCATGTCTCAAGTAGTTTGATAAATGCATCAGCATTATTGCACTGCTCGCAGCACATTAGAACAATAATTCTTTCATTTAGAAGAATATCCGTATCATATCCCCATTTTTTATGTGCGTCTTGGAGAGTTGATAGATATTCAGCCATGACTTGGCTTTTAAGCTGTTGCTTTTTATCCATAATAATACGAACTCCATTCATACGAAATTTTGATTAGAAACCAAACTTTTCTTTTTCCGATTCATTTGCCGTTAAGAAGCACTTCTTACAAATATAGTCGCCTGTCCCACCAAAAACTACTTCTCGATACCAGTCATGTTCATTGTCTTTGCATCTATTCTCCGGCTTGTAGAGTTTTGACAGTTCATCAAATTCTTTTTCACTAATATTTCTCATTTTTCACCCTCCATAAATCGGTTTTAGCTGATATTGACTCTTCCTGTTATATTCTTTTTTGCACAAAAAGCAGAAAAAAGAGATATACTATGTGATATACTTCTCGAAATCTGCAAATTAACGAAAATTATCAGAAATCTCAGAAGAATCAAAGTTATTCAGTTATCAAGATGCTCTTGTTGACAACGTATTACAACCGCAGACACATACTGTTCATCAGCTTCCGTTCGTGGGTACGGTCAGGGTGAACATATCTGTTCAATGTAAGATTTACAGTACTGTGACCGAGGATAGCGGACAGAGTTTTAGCATCAAAGCCATGTTCAGCACAATTTGTGGCGAATGTGTGCCGGAGACAATGATAATTACAGTATTCCGTATCAGCCAACTGCAATATCTTCTTATAGCGGTACTGTATTGTTCTAGGTTCAACAGGCTTGCCTTTACCTGACAGGATAAAACAATCAGCTTCATTTCGGAATGTTTCAAAGTATTCCCACAGCGCATCTGGAATTGCTATATCTCGAAATGAAGTTGCAGACTTCGGAGTTGTAATGACTATTTGGGTTTTCTTGTTGCCGTTAGGAGAACTGATTCGCTGAACTGTTCTGCGTATATGCAGTATTTTATGCTGGAAGTCCACATCTTCCCATTTCAAGCCACAAAGCTCACCGATACGCAAGCCCATACAAAGAGAAAGCAGGATACCGAAAGCTGTCAGCGACATATTTGCTTTCAGGTAGTCTATAAGCCGTTTCTGTTCTGTATCGCTGATTCGGTTAATTTGCTTCCTCTCTACTTTTGGCAGTACAACATTCTTCAATGACAGTCTAAATCCGTATTCTTCCTGTGCATAACGGAGCATTGATTTGAAAACCGTAATAATATCTCTTACATAACTCGCAGATAAGCCGTCTGCGAGTTTTCTGTTGATAAAAGCATTGATACGTCCTGCCGATAGGTCAGCACACGGAATCTCAGAGAATACGGGGAGAATATGCTTCTCAAACTTCACCTTGTAATTGACAAATGAGGACTCCTTGACACGATTTACAGCAGCATTCAGCCATTCTTCATATGCTTTCCCGACAGTGATATATCTGCCCGAAAGAAAGCGTGATGTCACCTCGCGTCCGATCATCACCTTGCTCTCTGCTTCTTCGTATGTCCTGCCATAGACATACTGATACTGCGACTTTCCGCTTCCGTCATAGCCTATACAAAACTTTCCCATAAACCTTCCATCTTTACGAATTGTAATATTCACAGCCTTGTTATCCATTGAGTAACCCTCCACGCTTTCATATTTCGGTATATTGCACATTTCAAATATACGCACTGTATGCAAACTGCCGATTTTTCAAAATTGCCTTGAATTATTTGACGAAATAGAGTATAATTGTTTTATAGAAATTGTGACAATCTTTCAACTTTCTATATCACAGTACTCTTTTCGTTAAATTGCAGATTTCGAGAAATCGGCTATGGTCATTATAAAGGGTTACTGCGCAGATATTGCGCCGTATGCGCGCTGAATATGTGAAAAAGCTCCTTACGATCTCTGGTATCAGAAATCATAGGGAGCATTATTGTGTATATAGCAAGAGGACCTTGCCGCAGCAATGCCCTCTGCTTTTGTTATTCGTTCTCGTCGCTGCACTCGTCAAGCCCATGAAGTAGCTGAATGTATACGCACTCTGCCTGGTCATGCTCCTCTCCGTCGGTTGACATCATGAGTTCAAGGAAATAGGCTTTTGCTTCTTCGTAGTCCGTCCAGACTTCACGCCTGCCGTTGCAGATAGTAGTGACCTTGCGTGATCTCGGCATTGCTAATTCAGGTGTTTTCAGCATAGTTATGTACCTCCTGTGATTTAGTGTAGATACATTATATCCCATTAAAAGGCGGGAGTCCAGCCCTGCGAAGTTATTGTAATAATAATTGTGCAGGGCGCAGCAATATTATAAAAATCCTCGGTGCAATGCGCCTATTATTCAAGGTCATTCCGTTTACGCTTCTGCTGTTGTACTCGGCTCTGTTCATGGCGGAGATATTCCTCGATCGTCCTCGTCGCTTCGGACAGCTCACGGGACTTCTTATCTGCCTGATTGTATTCCGTATTTTTCTTCGACAGCTTTTTCTGCAAAGATGCGATATGCTTTTCAAGATTTTCGACTTTCGGAATATTGCCTGACGGGTAAAGCTCCAAAACCTGTTTGCAGGTTTCGTGATATTCGGCAATATCGCCGCCGTGTTCCTTGCGGTACTTTTTTTCCTCTCGACCGCTGAGGGCTTTCAGTTCCTCTCCGATATGCTTGACCTTGCGATATTTTTTCAGCACTTTCAGTTTTTCTTGCAAATCTTTGATCTGTGCGTTCAGGTCATTCAGCTCACCGACAAGATGCGCCCTTTCAATAAATGCCGCCATCGCAGCACCACGAACCTGATTCGGCTCAACGCCGTATGCGGTGATAATATTTTTTGCGATGCTTGCCACCTTCATATTGCCACGGTCGATAGCATCACGGACAAACTTGTTCTCCTCAGCTTTCGGAGTGATTTGTCTGACTTTGATTCTCGGAACATATATCATACCGCCCATATACTGTGCGATACGCCCTTTGATCTGCTCGGTTTCATAATACCACCCCAGCGTCCGGCTACGGGTGAACTTCGCTCTCGGATTGCGTTCCTTTTGCTCTGCAAGCATAAATTTCAGGTCTATCTTATGGTCGGGATTGTATTCGTAGAGTATGCCGAAATCGGAGCATTTTGTAAGGAAATCCTCAAAGTTTTCGCTGACCTTGATTACCTGATCTATCGTGAATTTCAGTTTTGCTTTCCACGATAATCCCTGCCGGCTCATATCCCATTCCCAATGGTTCTTACCCTTACTCATTTCGGGATGTTCGATCACGGATAAATGATGCTGATGGCAAACCTCGTCCGTGATGTTCATGAGTTTCTGAAATGACCTGTCCTGCTTGGTAGTCCTGCGGTTTTCGTGCGTTTCAAAAGTCCTGCCGTCGATGCAATTCGTATTGTTGAAAACGCAATGCAAGTGGGTATGCTCCTTGTCGATGTGGCAGGTCATGAAATACTGATACTCGCCTTTGAGAAACTGCTCACATATCTCCTGACCGAGCTGCAATGCTCGCTCCGGCGTGATCTCCCCAGGCTTGAAACTCACGATAAAATGCTGGGCGAGAACGGAGCTTCTGCCTGTGCCGTTCACCCTGATTTCTTCATAGTCACGGTGAGCCTGTTCGGGATCGGCGCTGC